>NZ_BAFZ01000119.1 GCF_000308575.1 Nocardia exalbida NBRC 100660
GTTCGGCGAGTTCGTCGGTCAGCGGCAGGTGTCCGAACAACGCGCGATAGTAGATCGGCGCGGCGACCGAGTCCAGCACGAAATCCACGTCGATGCCCGGGTCCACTTCGCCGCGCGCGATGGCCGTCGCCGTGGCTTGTCACTGCGCCACGTCGTGCATTGCCTCGGCGCGCGGTGCCGGCTCAGTCGGTGGACTCCACCCGCCTGCGTATGCGGCGCGCCGCGGCGACCAGATTGCGCAGCGACGGTTCGAGCTGCCAGTAGTGCCGGGTCTTCAGACCGCCGTCCGGATTGGCCCACAGCCGCTGCGGCGTCACCGCTTCGGCTGCCGCGGTGAGCAGTTCGTCCAGCTCATCGATGTCCGGGATGCGCGCGGACCGGCTCTCGTACACGCCGGGGCCGACGCCGTGACTGAGCCCGTGCCCGGTGGCACAGTCCTCCTTCAGCGCCCGCAGCACCCACTCGATCGAGCGGGTCGCCACGATGGCGGTGACGTCGGCGTCGAGTTCCTCGATCGCCTCCACCACCTCGGCGCGGCCGGAATATCCGATGTGCGTGTGGATCTGCGTCTCGGCCCGCACCCCGGAGGTGGCCAACCGGAACGCGCCGATCGCCCAGCGCAGGTATTCGGCGCGGCCTTCCGGGCGCAGCGGCAGCATCTCCCGGATCGCCGGTTCGTCGACCTGGATGATCGCGATGCCCGCCTTCTCCAGGTCCACCACCTCGTCGCGAATGGCCAGCGCCACCTGGTCGGCGGTCTCGTGCAGCGGCTGGTCCTGCCGGACGAAGGATCGGGCGATCATGGTGACCGGCCCGGTGACCATGCCCTTGACCGGCTTGTCGGTCAGCGACTGCGCGTAGCTGATCCACTCCACCGACATCGGCGCCGGGCGCGACACATCGCCGTAGATGATCGGCGGCCGCACACAACGGGATCCGTACACCTGCACCCAGCCGAAGCGGGTGGTCGCGAAGCCGTCGAGCAGCTCGGCGAAGTACTGGATCATGTCGTTGCGCTCGTGCTCGCCGTGCACCAGCACATCGAGGCCGATGTCCTCCTGCAACCGGATCGTCGCCTCGATCTCGGCCTCGATCCGCTTGCGGTACTCCCCGTAGGACAACCGGCCCTCACCGAGTTCGTAGCGCGCCTGGCGGATGCGGGCGGTCTGCGGGAAGGAACCGAGCGTGGTCGCGGGCACCGGCGGCAGCTTCAGCTTGCGCTGCTGGGCTTCGCGGCGCACCTCGTAGGGCTCCCGCGAGCGCATGTCCGGGGTGACCGCGTAGACCCGCTGCCGCACCGCGTGCTTCTGCTTGAAGTGCACCTCGGTGGGACGCTTGCGCCACTTGTCCGACGGGCCTTCGGTGAGCGCCTTCGCGAGCGAGACCACCTCGCCCACCTTCTGTTTCGCGAACGCGAGCCGGTCGGCGACGTGCCCCTCGATGTCGTATTCGATCAGCAGGTCGTAGGGCACGTGCAGCAGCGTGGTCCCGGTCGAGACGACCAGGTCCGGGCACACCTTGGCCAGTTCGTTGAGGTATTCCAGCGTGACGTAGCGGTCCGCGCGCCACACGTTGCGGCCGCTGATCACACCCGCGTACAGGCGCTTGCGGCGGATGCCGGGCACCTCGGCGAGATCCTCCGGGCGCATCCGGTGGCTGGCCAGGTCGAGACCGATCGCCTCGATATTGGTGCCCGCCAGGATGGTCAGCGCCTCGCCGAAATCGCCGTACTGTCCGGTGACCAGGATGCGCGGGCGCAGCGGGGCCCTGCCCAAGCGGTGATAGGCGGCCTCGAACGCGGCCAGCTCGGCGGGCGTGCGCTCGCTGGTGAACGCGGGCTCGTCCAGCTGCACGCAGGTGGCGCCGCGCTTGGCGAGGATCTCGAACAGTTCCTCGTAGACCGGTAGCAGCTTGTCCAGCAGGCCGAGGGTGTCGAATCCGCCGGACTCGCCGGGGATGTGCCCGGCCTTGGACAGCAGCAGCAGCGACACCGGGCCGATGACCACCGGCCGCAGTTCGATGCCGACCGCCTTCGCGCGGTCGAATTCGTCGAGCAACGCCTCGGGGTGCAGCGAGAACTCGGTGCCCGCGTCCACCTCCGGCTGGCGGTAGTGGTAGTTCGTGCCGAAGAACCGGACCAGCTCGAGCGGCGGCAGATCCGGGCGGCCGCGCGCCATCAGGAAGTAGAAGTCCAGCGGGTGCAGTCCGTCGCGGTAGGGCTCGAACCGCCGGGGCACCGCACCGAACAGCAGCGCGTTGTCCAGCACGTGGTCGTAGAAGGAGAAGGTGTTGCCCGGCACCTGGGTCAGTCCGGTGGCGGCCAGTTCGTTGAACTGGGTCTCCTGGATCTCGCGACCCACCGCCAGCAGCTCTTCGCGGTCGAGCGAACCGTGCCAGTAGGCCTCCAGCGCCCGCTTGAGCTCGCGGTGCGGCCCGATCCTGGGATAGCCGAGAATGCTCGACCCGTAGCCGTCGGTCACGTTCACCATGAGCGGGACAACCCCTTTCGATCACCTGCGCGGCCCGCCGAGATCGACGGGACGATCCAGCGCTGCGCTCTGGATACCCAGCCGAGCCGTCGACATGGCCCGGCTGTTGTGCAGCTTATGCCGATTGCCGTCACCGGCACGGCTTCACCAACTTCTGATCGACTCCGCATCGAGGCCGGAGGTGCTGTTTCCTACCGCCCTCTAGCCGGTGCGTCGGCGAATCGTTCGATGCTCGCCGACCTGCCCCCGCCGAGTGCGAGTCTTACGAGCACCGTTCGCGGCCCGTCTCGTGTCCGAGTGTCCGATGCGCATGCGCCGCAGGCGCGAGCAGCGGACGCTCGGACGCGAGACTTCCAGGGGCCGCGAACACGCAGCGCCGCAGGCGCTGCAAAATCAACACAGCAAATCAAGCACGGTACTGGTAGAAGCCCGCGCCGGTCTTCTTGCCGAGCAGTCCCGCCTCGACCATGCGCATGAGCAGCGGCGGGGCCGAGTACAGCGGCTCCTTGAACTCGCCGTACATGGAGTCGGCGATGGACTTGACCGTGTCCAGGCCGACCAGGTCGGTCAGCGCCAGCGGGCCCATCGGGTGGGCGCAGCCGAGCACCATCGCCTTGTCGACGTCCTCCTTGGTGGCGAAGCCGGACTCGACCATGCGGATCGCCGACAGCAGGTACGGCACCAGCAGCGCGTTCACCACGAAGCCGGAGCGGTCGGCCGAGCGCACGACCTGCTTGCCGAGCACCTCGCCCGCGAAGGCCTCGGCCCGTACGGAGACCGACTCGCTGGTCTTCAGCGTGGTGACCAGCTCGACGAGCGGCAGCACCGGCACCGGGTTGAAGAAGTGCATGCCGACCACGCGCTCGGGGTTCGCCGTGGCGACCGCGATCTTCATGATCGGGATGGACGAGGTGTTGGAGGCCAGTACGGCGGAGGGGTCGGTGACGACCTTGTCGAGTTCGGCGAAGATGCTGGTCTTGACCTTCTCGTCCTCCAGCACCGCCTCGACCACCAGCTGGCGATCGGCGAAGTCGCCGAGGTCGGAGGTGAACCGCAGACGCCAGGCGGCCTGTTCGCGCTCGCGCTCGGTGATCTTGCCGCTGCTCACGCCGCGATCGAGGGACCGGAGGATGCGCGCGCGACCGGCCGCGGCCAGTTCCCGGGTCTGCTCGAACACCAGCACGTCGACGTGCGCCCTGGCACACACCTCCGCGATTCCTGCGCCCATCTGGCCGGCGCCGATAATGCCGACGCGTTGGATCTTTTCGCTGCTCACGTCCCGCTCCTGCTGGGTTGTCTGGCTCTGGGGTGGCTGGTCTGCGAAGGTGCCGCTCCGGTGTGAGCGCGTCCTTCGATGGTCCAAGGTATAGGGATGCCCTCCCCGCCGGGGCTGTTCAGCGGGGAGGGCAGTACACCCCTACCGGAGTAGAGGATCGGCGGTTTTCACGTCGGGAACCTCACTTCCCTCGGTTTCACCTACTTGGCTTCAAGTCGTGAGTTCGCCGCTTTCGCAACCACCCACGCGCGAGGCCATCGAGCGCCGTTCGCGGCCCGGCTTGCGTCCGAGTGGCCGAAGCGCATGCGCCGCAGGCGCTGCAATTCAACACGGCCTAGTGAAACTGCCCCTCTTCGGTGGAGCCCTTGAGCGCCGCGGTGGAGGTGTTCGGGTCCACGGTGGTGGCGATGGTGTCGAAGTAGCCCGCGCCGACCTCACGCTGGTGCTTGATCGCGGTGAAGCCACGCTCGGCGGCGGCCTTGAACTCGCGCTCCTGCAGGTCGACGAAGGCGGTCATGCCCTCGCGGGCGTAGCCGTAGGCCAGGTCGAACATGCCGTAGTTGAGCGAGTGGAAGCCGGCCAGGGTGATGAACTGGAACTTGAAGCCCATCGCGCCGAGCTCACGCTGGAACTTCGCGATGGTCGCGTCGTCCAGGTGGGCCTTCCAGTTGAAGGACGGCGAGCAGTTGTAGGCCAGCAGCTGGTCCGGGAACTCGCCACGGACGGCCTCGGCGAACTTGCGCGCGACCTCGAGGTCCGGCACGCCGGTCTCCATCCAGATGAGGTCGGCGTAGGGCGCGTAGGCCTTGGCACGCGCGATGCAGGGCTCGATGCCGTTCTTCACACCGAAGAAGCCCTCGGCGGTGCGGGTGCCGTCCAGGAACTCACGGTCGCGCTCGTCCACGTCCGAGGTGATCAGGGTGGCGGCCTCGGCGTCGGTGCGGGCGATGATCACCGACGGCACGTCGGCGACGTCGGCGGCCAGACGCGCGGAGGTCAGGGTGCGGATGTGCTGCTGGGTCGGGATCAGCACCTTGCCGCCCAGGTGGCCGCACTTCTTCTCGGAGGCCAGCTGGTCTTCCCAGTGCACACCGGCGGCGCCGGCGGCGATCATGGCCTTCTGCAGCTCGTAGGCGTTCAGCGCGCCACCGAAGCCGGCCTCGGCGTCGGCGACGATCGGCGCCAGCCAGTTGGAGACGGAGGTGTCGCCCTCGACCTTGGCGATCTCGTCGGCGCGCAGCAGCGCGTTGTTGATGCGGCGGACCACGGACGGAACCGAGTTGGCCGGGTACAGCGACTGGTCGGGGTAGGTGTGGCCGGACAGGTTCGCGTCACCGGCGACCTGCCAACCCGACAGGTAGATGGCCTTCAGACCGGCGCGGACCTGCTGGACCGCCTGGTTGCCGGTGAGAGCGCCGAGGGAGTTGATGTAGTCCTCGTTGTTGACGAGATCCCAGAGGATCTCCGAACCGCGGCGGGCGAGGGTGGCCTCCTCGACGACGGTGCCCTGGAGCTTCGACACCTGCTCCGCGGTGTAGTTACGGGTGACGCCCTTCCAGCGGGGGTTGGTGTCCCAATCCTGCTGGATTTCCGCGGCGGTCCTCGGGGTGCCGGTGGTCGACATCTGTGACTCCACTTCTTCGTTCGGTCCATGCCGCCCGGTCCCGAGCTACGAGGCAGCTCGTACTGCTGAAGCGGCAATTTGCAGGCTTGCTAGGCCCTTGAGGTGTACTTCCACACGATGGCACACGAAGAAATGGGCGTCTACCTGTTGTTAGTGTGAATCTCAGCTAGGTTTTCCGACACCTTTGCTAACTCTGCAAAATTTGCCACCAAATTGCAAGAGTGCAATCTACTGACCGGTAGCGCTGACGTGGGGTTTTAGCGTAACGCTTGTACTGTTAGTGATCGGCGGGCGGCCCTCCCTCCCCAGGGGTCGGCATTCCACACTGTGAGCACCTTCACAAGTCCTGGCGGGTGCCATTCGTGTGGGCCAGGCCACCCCGTGGCGAGCGGGCCGAATGTGTGGGGGACGCCCGCAAGGCGCTACTCCGGCGCTCCGAGGACCTCACACACCTTGGCGGCGTACGCGGCCGGGTGGGTCAGGTTCCCGTTGTGCCCGCCGGGGAATTCCACCACCGGCTCGCCGCACAGGGCCGCGAGTTCCAGTGCGGCCTTGTAGTCGAAGACCTGCCGGGGCGTGATGCGCCCGCAGGCCGGAACGATGCGCACCGGCGACTGCCGCAGCGGCGCGACGTCGAGATGGTCGGCACGGATCGCGGTGAAGTCGTGCCCGAGGAAGTACTCGAAGTTCGCGGCGCGCTCCGGCCCGAGCGGAGGCGGGGTGACGCCGGGTTCCCGATCCTGGTTCCGCGGATCTATCCCCAGGGTCCGCACCATCGGTGCGAGCGCCGCTTGCCAGCCTTGCTCGGCGAAGACTCGCTGGCAGTCTTCGAGTTCGGCGAGCTGATCGGCGCGGTCGGCGGCGGCGAGCAGCCACGGCGTGACGGGCTCGTGCGCGATGAGGGTATGCAGCCGATCCGGATGCCGAACCGCGAGGTGCAGGCCGATGGCAGCTCCCATGCTGCAACCGAGCATGCGTACCGGCTCGTCGGTCAATGCCGAGAGCAGGCGGAACACGTCGTCGGCGTGCGTCGCCACCGAGGCGGGCAAGTGGGGATCGCGCAGAACGCTGCGCGACAGTCCGCGCCGGTCGTAGGTGACGACGGTGAAGCGCCGCTCGAGGTGCGCGACCAGATCCTCGCTGCGCCGCGCGTCCCCCTCCCCACTCTGCGCGATCAGCAGCATCGGACCGCTGCCGCGAACTTCGTAGTACAGGTCGGCTCCGGAGACCTCGAGGGTGCCGGTGGAAATCGTGCTCATGCCACCTACGCTAATTCATCAAATCTGATACATCAATAGTGATACATCTTTGTTGATGTATTGTTCCCTTGTGGACGGAGTCGAACTGTTCCTCTTGGGCCGGACGCTGATGAAGATCGGCGAGGACGCCTTGCCGACAGCGGGACTCGGCGGTGGCCACCGACCCGTGCTCGTCGTGTCGAGCGACATCCTCGAACACCCCGACAGCACCGTCGGCGAGATCGCCAACCGCACCGGTCTCCCCCAGAGCGCGGTGTCCACCGCGGTGGCCCGCCTCAAAGAGGCCGGCTCGATCACCTCCACCGTCGACCCACGCGACCGCCGGCGCACCCTGGTCCGCGCGGCCCCGGAGGCTTCACCACGAGTCGCCGAAGTGCGAGCGACACCCGTGGACGACGCGGTGGCAGCAGCGCTGGCCGGCGACGACCCGGCCGCCGTGCGCGAGGTGCTCGACGCGCTCGCGACACTCACCCGCCACCTACGCCCCCGCGAACCCCGCCCCCTCGCCTGACGAGTGGCACATCGGCGAGAGCCACTCGTCGCGGTGGAAGATCGGGTCAGGGCGAGGCGGGTGGGGGGTGGATCGCGTGCCAGTGGTCGGCGATGTCGATGCGGCGGGTGATCCAGACCTGGTCGTTGGACTGGATGTGGTCGAGTAGGCGTTCCAGGGCGGCGGTGCGGGCGGGGCGGCCGATGAGTCGGCAGTGCAGGCCGATGGAGAGCATTTTCGGGCTGCCCTCGGCGCCTTCGCGGTAGAGGACGTCGAAGGCGTCGCGTACGTGGGCGAAGAATTGCTCGCCGGTGGGGAAGCCCGCGGGTGAGGCGAAGCGCATGTCGTTGGTGTCCAGCGTGTAGGGCACCACCAAGTGGTCGCGGCCGTGTACGCGCACCCAATAGGGCAGGTCGTCGGCGTAGGAGTCCGCGTCGTAGCGGAAGCCGCCGTGCTCGACGACCAATTCCCTGGTGTGCGGCGAATCGCGGCCGGTGTACCAGCCCAGCGGCGCCGCGCCGGTCAGGTCGGTCAGGACGCGCACCGCCTCGGCCATCTGCGCCCGTTCGGTGTCGCGATCGGTGAGCTGGTAGGACTTCCAGCGCAGACCATGGCAGGCGATCTCGTGGCCCAGTTCCCGGAAGGCCGCCACCGCTTCCGGATTGCGTTGTGCGGCGCGGGCGACCGCGAAGATCGTCAGCGGCAGCCCGCGCCGTTCGAAGACGCGCAGCACCCGCCACAGCCCGGCGCGGGAGCCGTATTCGTAGAGCGACTCCATGCTCATATGGCGGTTCGGGAACGCTTCGGCGGGCGTCATCTCCGATAGGAACGTCTCGGAGTGTTCGTCACCGTCGAGGACGTTGTTCTCCCCGCCCTCTTCGTAGTTGAGCACGAATTGGACCGCGATCCGCGCCGCGCCCGGCCATCGCGGGTCCGGCGGATTCGGGCCGTAACCGACGAAATCCCTCGCGCCCGCGCCTGTCACGCTCCGCCGCCGCCCTCGGTCCTGCTTGCTCACGACTGTGCCTCGTCGGCGCTCGGCTCGCGCCTTCGCGACGGGCCGCGCACCACCGCGCCCTTGCTACGCTCCGCCGCCGAACCTCGGCCCTGCCTCACGCCCGCGCCTGGACGACGCTCGGTTCCGGCCTGCGTGACGCGCGGTATCGACTTCCGCACGCTCATGCGCCGAGCTCGCCGTACAGGCGCAGCCGGGCCAGCCCGCCGTCCGGGTAGATGTCCAGGCGCACCTCTTCCACGGACGCGGCCATCGGCGCGATCGGGAACCGGTGCCTGGTGTCGGGTTGCAATGCGGTGCGTGGCAACAACTCCAGCTCGGTGCCGTCGTTGGTGCGGCCGGTGAGCCGGGCAGCGCCCGGGCTGTTGCCGAGGAAGTAGGAGGTGTCGAGTTCGGCGAGCCGGATCAGTCCCGGTCCGGCCAGGCGGATGCGCACCCAGTCGTTGCCGTCGTCCCGGCGGCGGGCGGTCTCCCAGCCCTCGCCCATGGACCGGGCCCGGCCGGGGTACAGCAACTGGTTGGGCGAGCTGTAGAAGCGGTTGGAGCAGTCCAGCACCAGCGCGCCGTTCTCCAGCGCGGCCAGATCAAGCGGGCCGAGTCCGAGCAGGCGCGGATCGGGCCGCCCCTGGCCGTGCACCCGCAGCCTGGCCACGCCGCCGTCGGGATGCGTGGTGAGTCTCACGTGCGTCCAGCGCTTCTCGTTATCGACCGCGAACAGGTTGCGGCTGTCGCCCGCCACCGGAGAGCGATCGACCAGTAGCACCCAATCATCCCGCGCGGCAATGGTCTCCGCGGGCGGGTAGTCCTCGATCTCCAGCGCCGACACCGAGACGGCGGGTGGGTAGTTGCCCTTGAACCACGCGGTGTCCACGACGATCCCGCGGATCACGCCCGGCACGCCGAGCCGCACGATCGCGGAGTCGTCGCCGGGCCGACCGCGGTGCCTGCGGGTCTCCCAGCCGTCGTAGATCTGGCCTTTGTGGCCGAAGCTGGACGGCCGGTACTGCGCGGGACCGGGGCTGATCAGATTCTCCTTCTCGGCGAAGAACTCGTCGTTCGCCCAGATCACCGAGCCGCCGAGCGGCCGGACCGCCAGATCCGGCAACAGCGTGAATTCTTCGTCGTCGCCCCGCATCGCGTCTCCTGTGTCTTTCGGGACCGCACCGTTCGGATCGCCGATCACGTCGCCTCCGCCGGGATCGGCTCGCGGGCCGCCAACGCGCGCAGGACCGTCTCGGTGAGCTCCGCGGCCCCCGCGTCCGGGCGAGCACCGCACTCGATGCCACGCAACACGGTGGCGGCCAGCGCTTCCGCGGTGGCGGGCTCGTCGACGATGTCGCCGCCGCGCCGGGCCAGATAGTCGCGCAGGCGCGGCACCGCGACATCGATCGCCTGGCGGAAGAAGTCGTAGGTGGCCAGCCAGCGTGTGACCAGGTGGCCCGGATGCATGTCCCAGCCTTGGTAGTACCCCCTCCGCAACGACCGGGCGACCAGGCGGTGATGGTTGCGCAGCGCGGCCTCGGGATCGGCGTCGGGCACGACCTGGGTGGAACCGTCACACACCCACGCCCCGGTCTGCGCGGCCGCGACCTGCATGACCGCCTTGGCGTAATCGGCGGCCGGGTGGTCGAGCGCTTGGTCCGGCGCGGCGACGCCGAGTGCCGCGGTGTAGTCGTAGGTACCGAAGTGCAATGCGCTGCAACGCCCTTCGGAGAGGGTGAGCATGGCGGCCACGGGGGCGGTGCCATCTGCCGCCAGGATCGCCTGCGGGCTCTCGATCTGGAGTTCGAAACGCAGGCTGCCCTCGGCGATGCCGTACGCGCGCTCCAGCCCGACACACAGCTGCACCAACGCCGAAACCTGCTGCACCGCACGAATTTTCGGCACCGTAAAGACGAAACCCGCGGGCACACCCCCCACGCCCTCCAGCACGAGATCCAGCGTGCGCAGCGCTCGGCGACGCTCGCCGCCGCCCAAGCCCTTCATCCGGATGCCGCTGTTCGCCGGACCCGCGGAGCGCCGCGCCCAGGCCGCGAGCACCGCACCCGCCGCCGTGGCGGCGCGGTCCTCCTCGGCGTCGGCGCGCAGGCCGTAGCCGTCCTCGAAGTCGATGCGCAGATCCTGGACCGGGTCCGCTTCCAGTCGTTTGCGCACGTCGGGCAGCGAGCCGGTGGCGTCGAGCGTGGCCAGCAGATCATGGTGCCGGTCGAGCAGTCCGACCGCGGCCGCGCCCCACTCCCCGGGCGTCTCCTCGGTGACCCGGTCGGCCGGGACGTACACGGTGTGGATCGGTTGCGAGCGGCCGTTCGATCCGGGATACCTGCGGCGCAGCTCGGTATCGACCGCGTCGAGCATCGACTCGATCCGCCCGCGTACGTTCTCCGGCACCTTCGTCATCGTGATCCCTTCTCCCGCAGCGCGGCCCATACCCGGTCCGCGGTCATCGGCAGCCGGTACAGCCGCACGCCGACCGCATCGCGGATCGCGTTGGCCAGCGCGGGGGCGACCGGGTTGTACGGCGACTCACTCATCGACTTGGCGCCCAGCGGGCCCAGCGCGTCGGAAGTCCGGGCGAAGTAGACCTCCGTGCGCGGCACGTCGGCGAATTGCGGCACGTGGTAGTGCCGCAGGGTCTGGGCGCCCACCACTCCGTCCGCACTGCGCATGTCCTCGTACAGCGCCGTGCCGACGGCCTGCGCCGCACCGCCCTCGACCTGCCCACGGCACTGCACCGGATTGAGCACGGTGCCCGCGTCGGCGGTCTGGATCGACTGGAGGATGCGCACCGCTCCGGTGCCGGGGTGCACGGCGACGCGGAAGGCGTGCACGTTGAAGCTCACCGACCGTGGGCTGCCCCCGTGCTCGGCGTGCGCGGTGAGATCGCCGCCGGTCAGCAGTTCGGCCGCGGTGAGCAACCGGTCCGCGCAGCGCACGCCGCCGGTGTCGAGCACGCAGTCCCGCTCCGGAACTCCCGTCAGTTCGGCCGCCCTGGCCAGCATGAGCCCGCGCAGCGCGCACGCCGCCTCGTACACCGCCTTGCCCGCGACCACGATGCCGGTGGAGCCGAACGCGCCGGTGTCGTACTCCACCAGATCGGTGTCGGCCTGCCGGATCACGATGCGGGCGACCTCGGTGTCCAGCGCGGTGGCCGCGAGCTGCGCGTGCACCGTCGTGGTGCCGTTGCCGAATTCCGCCGTGCCGACCTTGATCTCGTAGCGGCCGTCGGGCAGCAGCGAGGCCGTCGCCGTCGACCGGTGGCCCCGGGGCGGGACGGTCGCGATCATCGCGGCGGCCATGCCGGTGCCCACCCGCCACTGCGGGCCGGGCGCGTGCACGTCGTTGCCGCGCAGCAGCGCCCGTTCGGCGAGGTCCAGGCACTGGTCCAGACCGTAGCTGCCGAACATGAGGTCGCTTTCGTTCACCGCGGCGCCGACGAACGGGTCGCCGGGCACCACCACGTTGCGGCGGCGCAGTTCGAACGGGTCCATGCCGAGGGCGTGCGCGAGCTCGTCCAACGCCGACTCCACCGCGAAGATCACTTGGCCGAGACCGTAACCGCGGAACGCGCCGGAAGGGACATTGTTGGTGTACACCGCTCGCGCGTCGACCCGTTTGTTGGCGCAGCGGTACAGCTCCACCGACTCGCCGACGCCGTGATACATCACCCCGCCGCTGTGATTGCCGTAGGCGCCGGTGTCGGCGAGTACGTCGACGGCCAAGGCGGTGAGCACGCCGCCGGCGTCGGCTCCGGCCGTCACCTCGACTCGCATCGGGTGGCGGCAGGTCGCCGAGGTGAACTCGTCGGCGCGGGTGAACTCGTACTGCACCGGCCTGCCGGTCCGCAGCACGGCCAGCGCGATCAGGTCCTCGGCCAGCATTTCCTGTTTCGCGCCGAATCCGCCGCCGACCCTCGCCGCGAACACCCGCACCCGCGCGGGCGACAGGCCGAACAAGCGGCACAGTTCATCCCGGACCAGGAACGGGACCTGAGTACTGCACCGGATGACGAGTCGCCCGGCGTCGTCCAGCCAGCCGACCCCACCGTGCGTCTCCAGGTGCACGTGCTGCCCACGCGGCGAATGCCAGACGCCGCGCACGACGTGGGCCGCGGCGGCCAGTCCCGCCGCGATGTCGCCCACCTCGCCGTGCAGTTCGGCGACGAGGTTGCGGCCGGGATCGGTGATCCGGGCCGAAGCCGGTTTGTCCCCGTGTAGTTTCGGCGCCTCGGCGCGCAGCGCGTCGCGGGGATCGAACACCGCGGGCAGGACCTCGTAGTCGACCTCCAGCAGACGGCAGGCCTCCCGGGCGATCGCGACGCTGTCGGCCACCACCGCGGCCACCCGCTGCCCCACGAACCGGACGGTCCGGTCGAGCACGTAGGTGTCGTCGGGATCGTCGGTGCGCAGTTCGTGCCGCGCGGTGGAGAACGGCACGTCCGGTGCGTCGGCATACGTCAAGACGGCGTGCACACCCGGCAGTGCCTCGGCGGCGGCGATTTCGATCGAGCGGATGCGCGCGTGGGGATACGGGCTGGTCGAAACGGCGAGGTGCAGCGGGGCGGTCGGCGGCGCGGTGGCGGCATCGCTGGTTCGCGGCCGGTCCTCCGAGGAGGGGCCGAACTGCGGCAGATCCAGCGTGAACGGCTCACTCCCGGAGACGATGCGCGGCCCGGCCAACGCGCCGACTCCGGCTCCAGCGCCTCCGGTGGTCGTGGTTCGATCCGAGGCGAAGGAAGTAGGGTCGCCGGGATCGAGCGGCTCGCCCAGCGCGGCGCGGATGGCGCGGTAGCCCGTGCAGCGGCAGAGATTTCCCTTCATCAATTCGGCGAGTTCGTCGCCCGGCACGGCGACCCGCTCGTCGTCCCCGCACCCCAGCCCCGCGGCCGTGACCACCATGCCGGCGGTGCAGAAACCACATTGGAACGCGGCGTTGTCGACGAACCGGCGCTGCACGGGGTGCGGGTGCTCCGGCGTTCCGAGCCCGGCGGCGGTGGTGACGGACCGTCCGGCGGCGCGATAGGCGGGAAAGACGCAGGAGTGCACCGTCATTCCGTCGACGAGCACCGAGCAGGCCCCGCAATCGCCGGTGTCACACCCCTTCTTCACCGCGCGGGTGCCGCTCTCGCGCAGCACCGTCCGCAGGCACTGCCCCGGCCGCGCCGTGATGTCGACGGTCCTGCCGTCCACCTCGAACCGCATCAGTTTTCCCGCAATTCCGCGGCGACCTCGCGGGCGAGCACCCCCGCGACGTGCCCGCGCCACTCCGGCGAACCGTGCGGATCGTCGAACCACAGCGCGGGATCGATCGTGCCCAGCGCGTCGCGTATCGCACCGTCGGTGGGCGGTGCGGCGAAATCCAGGACGACGGGCCTGGTGGTGGCGGCGGTGATGGTGACCGCGCTGCGCCCGTCCCGCTCCCGCCGCCCCATCACCACGGCGCCGGACCGGCCGAGCGGAGCGAGCGCGATCTTCCGGAAGCTGGTGCGGGCCAGCAGACTCGACCGCGGCAGGCGGATCGAGCGCAACACCTCACCGGATCGCAGCACCGTGCGTCCCGGACCGAGGACGAACTCGCGCAACGGGATACACCGATCGGCGCCGTCCGTCGTCCACACCACCGCCGTCCCGTCCAGCGCGACCAGCGCGCCGAGCACCGCGCCCGCGGGCAGCGCGAGGCAGACGTTGCCCCCGACGGTGGCGGTGCGCCAGATCTTGTGCGAGGCCAGCAGGGCCCGGCAGGACAAGGCGAACAGCGCGGTTCCCGGCCACGGGTCGTGCAACACCGGCATCCCCAGCTCACGTCCCGGCGCGGCCCCGGCGAACTCGGCCAGGGTGCAGGTCGCTGCGATCTCCAGTCCGTCGTCCCCGATCTCGAACGCCGGCCAGCCCAGGCCGGTGATATCGACCAGGCGCACCAGCTGATCCTGCGGCTCGGAGAACAGGAACGTCCCTCCGGCGAGCACCGCGGTCGAAGCGCCGAGCACGGCCAGGTCTCCCCGCTCGCGGGCGATCACCACCTCGCGGATCGTGTCCAGGTCCACGTCTCACCTCGTTCCTGCCTCTCCGTCACCGTAGAGCCAGTCGGTTGCCGCCATATTGCCTGCGACGCCCGCCAGATTGCGCGGCCGTTACCTCGCCGCCGTCCACGACACCACAGCTCCACCCGCCTCGACGGCCGTCGGAGCCGACCCTGGTTCAGTATTGCTCGTCCCGCCTGACCAGGCACGACACCTCGCCCACATCCGCGCAGCGATCACCCCGCTTTCGCGACCAACGCCGCCTGCGCCCGCGCCACCTCGCCCGCGACCACCTCCGTGTCCACCGTGCGCACCTCGCCGTCGCGCACCACATCGCGTCCGTTCACCAGCAGCGCGACCAGCGGCGGGGCCGAGCCGAGCACCAGCGCGGTCACCGGATCCTCGATTCCGGCGTGCGCGGCCGTGTCCAGGCGCCACAGCGCCAGGTCCGCCAGCTTGCCCACCTCGATCGAGCCGATCTCGGCGGCCCGGCCCAGCACTCGCGCGCCGCCCATGGTGGCCAGTTCCAGTGCGGTGCGCACGGTCATCGCACGCGGGCCGCCCCGGTTGCGCGCCCACAGCAACGCGTGGCGCGGCTCCTCGATCATCGAACCGGCCTCGTTGCTCGCCGCCCCGTCGACGCCGAGGCCCACCAGGACGCCCGCGCGCACCAGGTCGGCGGTGCGGGCGACGCCGGCGCCGAGCCGCGCGTTCGACGTGGGGCAATGCGCCACGCCGGTGCCGGTTGCCGCCATGGCGCCGATCGCGTCGTCGTCGAGGTGGACGCCGTGCGCGTACCAGACATCCGAACCGAACCAGCCGAGCCGCTCCATGTACTGCGCGGGCGTGCAGCCGAAAGTCTCGGCGCAGTAGTCCTGTTCGTCGAGGGTCTCGGCGAGGTGGGTGTGCAACCGGACGCCGGTGGCGCGGGCCAGCGCCGCCGATTCGCGCAGCAGGTCCGCCGTCACCGAGAACGGCGAGCACGGCGCCAGCGCGATCCGCAGCATGGCATCGAATGACGGGTCGTGCCAGCGCGCGATGGCCGCCGCGCTCGCGGTGAGGATGTCGTCCAGGCTCTCCACCAAGTGGTCGGGCGGCAACCCGCCCGCGCTCACCCCCAGATCCATCGAGCCGCGACAGGGGTGGAACCGCAGGCCCACCTGCGCCGCCGCGGTGATCTCGGCCGCGAGCGGGTCACCGCCGTCGCGCGGAAACACGTAGTGGTGATCGGTGGTGGTGGTGCACCCGGTGCGCGCGAGGGCCGCGAGCGCACCCGTGGCCGCCACACGCACCGCGTCCTCGTCGATACCCGCCCAGACGGGGTAGAGCGTGGTCAGCCATTCGAACAGCGTGTGGTCGGTGGCCAGGCCGCGGGTGATCCATTGATAGAGGTGGTGGTGGGTGTTCACCAGCCCGGGGGTCAGCAGGCAGCCGCGCCCGTCGATGCGCCGAGCGTCCGGGATTTCCGGCGGGTCCCCTGCGCCGACCGCGTCGATCCGGTTGCCGCGTACGACGACGTGGCCGCGGGCGTGCTCGGTGCCGTGCGCGTCGACCGTCGCGACGGCGCAGTCCGCGATGACGGTCACCTGGTCCACGCGGGCCCCGCTTCCGGCGCGTCGGCGCGCGCCACGGTGGCGTGGATCAACCCGTAGGGCCGGTCGTCGGCGTGGTACACCTCGCCGCGGTTCTCGATGCCGAAGCGGCCCAGGTCGTAGTCGAAGTGATGCTTGTTCGGCGCCGCGAGCCGGATCTCGGCCAGCACCGGGTACGCGGTCAGCGCGGCCTTGCCCATCTCGAACAGCGTCTGTTGCATGGCCTTCGAGTGCAGCGTCGCGAAGGTCTCCACCAACCGCGCCCGCACGCCGGTGTAGACCTCGTCCCAGTCGACGCCCGCGCTGTCGGCGAACCGCCACTCGGCGATCAGCGCGGTGGCCAGCATCCGATCGTGGGTCGGCGCGAGCACGGTGAAGTCGTCGGTCAGGAAGTCCGCGAACTCCGACCCGGTCGACTTCAGGATGGTCAGGTCCTTCACCCCGCCCACCACCCAGGCCCGCCGCTCGGAGCCGCTTCCGGCCACGGTGACCGCCGCGGTGCGCACTTCGGGGCCTTGCCGCACCCAGGTGTGGTCGTGCTCCACGCCGCCGACCGAGACGCGCTGCCAGGCGTATTCGTCGACCTCGACGCGCGCGCTGCGCACCGGTTCGATCTCGGCGACGAAATGATCGGCCAGCGCGAGCGCGTAGTCCTCGATGGTTCGCAGTCCCGGCTGCTTCGCGAAGGCGTAGGCGGTCTGCTTCTGTGAGTCGGTGGGCAGCACCTCGGCCTGGTCGCCCGTGACGTACGCGTCGGCGAAGTCGCCGCGCAGCACCGTGGACACGTTCACGTCGCGGATCTCATGACGTGCGGTCTGCCGGTGGATCCGGACGATCCGGTTCTCCGCCTTGCCGTATCGGTGGTCGGTCAGCACGATCGGCCCGGTCAGTTCCATGCTCGGCTCAGCTCCCTCGATAGGTGGAATACGCGAAGGGCGACAACAACAATGGGACGTGATAGTGCCGCTCCCCGGTCACGGCGAACGCGATGCTCACCTCGGGATAGAAGGCTTCGACCTCCCGCCGCGCGAAGTAGGCGCCGGTATCGAACACCAGCCGATAGGTTCCGGGTTCGAGCGCTTCGCCCAGTGCCCCGATCCGTCCATCGACATCCGTTTCGCCCGAATCGAGCTGCCGGTCCCCCTGATGCAACGTCACGGTGACGCCCGCGGCGGGTGCGCCGCGCACCGCGTCCAGCACGTGCGTGCTCAGCGTGCTCATGACCGCGTCTCGCAGGCCCACGGCTGCGCCATGACCACGAACGTGGCTGTGCCGACCGTTCGCTCGCTACGCCCACTCACGACCGCTCCGCCAGCAGCGCGCGCAGCCGGATGCGGTTGATCTTGCCCAATTCTGTTCGCACGACTCGCCTTTCGGTCTCGGGATTATTGCGCAGCCGGGCGGCGAGCAGTGCGAGCAGCTCCTCGCCCGACTTTCCGCTCGCGCACACCAGATAGATGTGCCCGAATCGTTCCTCGTAAGCGCGGTTGCCCTCCGCGAGCGCCGCGCGCACCGCGTCGGCGGCTCCCGCCACCCCGGCCTGCTCCCGCGCCGAAGCCGCGGAATGCGGCCGCTCCCCGATCCTCGGATGCCCCGCCAAGGCCAGGTCGAGTTCGGACTCCGGCAGCCCGGCCAGCACCTCGTCCGCCGCGTCGAGCAGCGCCTCGACACTGCGGTACGGACGGCCCGCGACCAGCGACCGCGCGAAGCCCGGCGACGAGCAGCAGCCGAGCACCGCCCGGTAGGCCGCGTCGCCGGACAGCGCGTCGAACGCCGCGATCCCGGGTCGCCGATCCGTCATCGGACCAGCATCGGATAAGACCCCGTGAGCCGCCACCGGAAAGGGATGGATCACCTTCGGCGTGTCGCTCGCGGAAGCAGGTCCCGGCACCGGTTTCACCTCATGCGGCGCAGACCGCGCGGTATTACCGTTTAGCCATGGCCGATCCTGATCGTCCCGCCGTCGCGCCCTGCGCCGGCGTCGTGCTCGCCGCGGGCGCGGGCACCCGCTACGGAAAACCCAAGGTGCTCGCCGAGGGCGGCGCCTGGCTGCGGGCGACCGTCACCGCGCTGCGCGACGGTGGCTGCGACCCGGTCATCGTGGTGCTCGGCGCGACCGGCCCGACGCCGCGAATCGTCGATCTGCCGCCGGGCGCGCGGCACGTGTGGGCCGCGGACTGGGCCACCGGTATGAGCGCATCGCTGCGGGCGGGCCTGATCGCCGCGGCGGGCACCCCCGCGCGTTACGCCGCGATCATGCCGGTGGACACCCCCGATGTCGGCGCCGACGTGGTCGCCCGGGTGCTCGCCGCCGCGCTGGCGTCCCCCAGCGGTCTGGCTCGCGCTGTGTTCCACAACACACCGGGGCACCCCGTTGTTATAGCCCACAAGCACTGGAATGCGGTTTGTGGGTCGGCAGCAGGAGATTCCGGCGCCCGCACCTATTTGACCGGCAGAAAAGATATGGTGTGCGTCACGTGCGACGATTTGGCGACGGGCGTCGATCGTGACTTCCCGGCCACGACCGCACGGTGATCGGAGCTAGCTGATGCGGGACATCGTCGACGACCTGTTGCGGGTGTGGCACTCGGGCCGGACCGGCGGACTCGGCACCATCGTGCGCACCGTGGGCGCCGCCCCGCTACCGGTGGGCTCGGCGATGCTGGTCGGTCCCGACGGGGGCGTCTACGGGTCGGTGGCCGCGGGCGGGCTGGAGGAGATCGCGTACGAGGCGGTACTCCAGGCGGCGCGCACCGGCCGTCGCGCGATGCACCGCTTCGGCGTGGCCGGCGGCCTGGAGGCGGGCGGGAACGGCGAGGCGATGATGGACGTCTTCACCGAGCCGTTCTCGCGAAGACACTTCCCGGAGTTCCCGGATGTCGCCGCCGAGATCGCGGCGCACCGCAGGGTCACCGTCTTCACGGTGGTCTGGAACTCCGATGCCGACCTGATCGGCCAGCACCTGATCACCGACAAGAAACACGCCACCGAATTGGTCGCGCTACCGGATTCGGACGTCTTCGTCGCCTCGTTCGCCCCGCCACCGCGACTGCTCATCTTCGGCGCCAATTCCTTCGCCGCCGCACTCACCGTGCAGGCCGGGTTGCTCGGTTACCGGGTGACGATCTGCGACTCGCGCCCCAATTTCGCTACGCCGGAATCGTTTCCCGGCGCCGAAGTAGTGGTCGACTGGCCGCACCGCTACCTCAACACGTTGTCCGCGGCCGGCGAGATCGACAGCAGCACAGCCATAGTCGTGCTATCGCACGATCCCACGTTCGACATCCCGCTGCTCACCGTAGCGCTACGACTACCCGAGCTCGGGTATCTCGGCGCGATGGGCTCCCGCCAGGTGCACATCCGGCGGATCGAGGATCTACAGGCGGGCGGTTTCGGTGCGGAGACGCTCGCACGGCTGCACTCGCCCGCCGGATTGGACATCGGCGCGCGCACCGCCCCCGAGATGGCCGTGGCGATCGCCGCAGAACTGCTGGCCGCCCGCGCCGCCCAACCGGTGCGAGCGGCCGATCCGTACAGCGGCGAGTTCCCGATCCCGTCGAGGACCGCTGTGGGAATCTGATCATTTCAAGCCGGGGTTCTCGGCATACACCTCGCGCAGTACGGACAGGTCGAACAGCTGGGCGGCCTTGATATCTATCTTCGCGGCGCGCAGCGCGGCGATATTCTGCTCGATCAGCGCGTCGGTCATGGAGAGCAGACCATTGGCGGCCGTGTCGGCCGAGACCACCAGCTCGTTCTGAGCGCTCGCCTCCTTCGTCTGCTCGGCGAGATCGAGCTTCTGATCCTTGCCGTACACCTCGACCGCGAGCCGGGCCGATTCGGCCGGGTCGGCCACCGCGTCCTTCCAGCCCTTGATCTCGGCGGCCAGGAACGCCTTCAGTTTGTCGCGCTCCTTGTCGATGGTGGACTGAGCGACCGTGAGCGTCTCCGCGACCAGCGGTAGATCGAAGTCCGCGAACAAGAAGTGCGTGTTCTGGAAGCCCTTCGCCGCCAGCGTGATCGGCTCATTGGTCACGTAGCTGACCCATCCGTCGACCTCACCGTTGGCCAGCGGGGTCGGATCGTATTGCGCGGGTACGACGGTGACATCGCCGGGCTTCAGCCCGTTGGCGGTGAGCAGCGCGTTGAAGATCAGCTGGTTGGTGTCCTGCACACCGATCTTGCGGCCCTTCATGTCCTGGGGCGACCTGATCGGTTTCGCGGCGGCGGACACGATCGCGAACGGATTCTTCTGATAGGTGGTGGCGACGATCTTGGCGGGCAGCCCCTCCAGGATCGCCGGTGCGGTGGTCTGCGGCGCGGACAGTCCCAGCCACACCTTCCCGGTGTCCAATCCGGCCTCCACCGACGTGCTTGCCGCGCCGCCCGCGACGAGGTCGACCGAGCCGAAACCGGCTTCCTTGAAATAGCCTTTCGAGTCGGCGAAGTATTCGCCCGCGAATTCGATGTTCTTCAGCCAGGACAGCTGCACCGCGACGCTGCCGTATTTCGACCCGTCCTCGGTGGTGCCGCCCGACGAGCCGCCGGAATTCCCGCCGCAGGCGGCCAGCGCCCCCGCACCGCCGAGCGCGGCGCCGGCGAACGCGGAGTATCGGAGAAACGAGCGTCGGTTCAGGTGCCCGGACGTGGAGCGTTGCGCGGGTGTCATGGGCCGAATCTAGGTGCAGCGCGTTTCATTTTCTTTACTTTGGCGTTCCGAGCGAGAATTCGCCTGTACTTCGCCGGGGCGGGGTCGTTCGGTCAGAGTCGTCCCGCTTCCGGTCCGAACCGCGCGAGCACGAGGTTCTCGACGACGCCGACGATCGCGTAGAGCACCACCGAGACCAGCGTGACGATGACGATCGAGGCCCACAACTTGCTGTACTGGAACGTCGGGATCGCCCGGATCAGGCTGGCGCCAAGACCGGTGCCGCTGCCGAGCCACTCCCCCAGCAACGCGCCGATCAGCGCGCCCGGCACCGAGATCCGCGCCGCGGCGAACACCGAAGGCAGCGCCGCGGGCACGGCCACCATGCGCAACCCGGTCCAGCGGGAACCGCCGTACGCGGCCACCAGCTCCAGCGCCTGCCGCGGCGCGGCGCGCAACCCCGCCGTGATCATGACCAAGGCGGGGAAGAACACCACGATCGCGGCGAGCACCGCGACCCCGGCCAGGCCACGGCCGAACACCAGCACGATGATCGGCGTGAGCGCCACCAGCGGCACGGAGCGCAGCAGCATCGCCACCGGGAGGAAGGTCTGCTCCACCGCGGCGAACGACACGAACAGCGCCGCGACCACCAGCGCGGCGAGCATCCCCGCACCGAACCCGATGGCCGCGTCGCGCAACGTGATCTGCAAGTCGTCCAGGATCGCCTGCCGCGCGGTGGTGGCGTTGGGCGCCGTCACCAAGTAGGTCCAGATATCGCCGGGTGTCTTGCCGACCCGCGGACCGACCTGCGGGAACGCCCTGAGGAAGACGTACCAGATCGCCAGCATCAGCAACAGCGAGGTGCCCAGCGGGAACAGGAAGATCCCGATCCGTCGCAGGAGGTTCATCGCGCCTCCCGCCCGGTCCAGGGCGCGGCCAGCCGGGCGGCCAGCGCCACCAGCGCGTAGCCGAGTCCGGCCAGCGCCGCGGCGGCCAGCGCCATGCCCCAGGTGCGTGGCACGTTGTAGGAGGTCTGCGCCGCGGTCAGCGCCACCCCGATTCCGCTGTCCACGCCGCCGAGGTACTCGCCGATGATCGCGCCGAGCACGGCCGACGGCGCGGCGATCTTCAACGCCGCGAACGTGCTCGGCAGCGCCGAGATCGCCTGCACCCGGTACAGCTGCTGCCAGCGCCCGCCACCGTAGGCGCGCACCAGGTCCAGGCTGGTCCGGTCGGCCGAGCGCAACCCGGCGACGGTGCCGACCATCGTGGTGAAGAAGCAGTACATCGCGGCGAGGAACACCGTCGGGGTGCGTCCGCCGAAGACCACCAGGATGATCGGGCCCAGCGCGAGCAGCGGCGTGCAGTAGCTCAGGATCGCCAGCTGGGTGGCCAGCGACTCGATCGGCGGGACCAGCACGATCAGGACGGCCAGCGCGATGGCCAGGCCGTTGCCCCAGACGAATCCCTGCAGCGCGCCGAGCGCGGTGATCCGGAAATTGGGGCCGTACAGGTCCCACCCGTCGGTGTACATGGTGTGCAGCACCTGCCAGGGGCTGGGTATGGTGCCGCCCGCGACCTCGAACGCCGCGAGAGCCCACCACACCGCGACCAGCCCGAGTACGCCGAGCACGCCTGCGAAGCGCTTCATGCCGCACCACCCGTTCGACGGATGCGGCGCGCGAGCGGTTGCGGTGCGTTCACGCGACTCCTCCCTTTCCCGACTTCCCGAACAGCAGCTCCGACAGATAGTCGTGCAGCTTGTGGAACTCCGGTGTTCGCATCATCTCCGGCAGCCGGGGGCGCGGCAGATCGATCTCGACCAGCTCCAGCACCCGCCCCGGCCGCGGGCTCAGCACGGCCACCACATCGGACAGGAACACCGCCTCCGCGATGCCGTGGGTGACCATCAGCGTCGTCGCGGGTTTCTCGGTCCAGATCCGCAGCAACTCCAGATTGAGCCGCTGCCTGGTCATGTCGTCGAGCGCCCCGAACGGTTCGTCCAGCAGCAGCACGGTCGGCTTCACCACCAGCGCCCGCGCGATCGAGACGCGCTGGCGCATACCGCCCGACAGCTGCGCGGGCTTGGCCTTCTCGAAGCCGTCCAGTCCGACCAGGCGGATCAGGTCATCGATCTGCCCCTGCTCCGGCTTGATCCCCGCGACCTGCAACGGCAGCGCGATATTCGAGGCCACCGACCGCCACGGCAGCAGCGCCGAATCCTGGAACGCGATGCCGAGCCCGTGCCTGCCGCGCAGTTGCGCGGGCGTCATGCCATCGATCAGCGCCGTGCCCGCGGTCGGCGCCTCCAGGCCCGCGAGAATCCGCAGCACAGTCGACTTGCCGCAGCCGGACGGGCCGAGCAGCGACAGGAACGTGCCCTGCTCGGTGTGCAGATCGACGCTCGCCAACGCCTGCACGGTTTTCCGCCCGACCCGGAAGGTCTTGGTCAATCCGCTGAGATGAATTCCGGTCCCCCCGGCGGTGCCGCTCTCCGTGCTCATGACGGCCACGATAAGAGCACCTCATTGCACGGACATTGCGAATCGCGTCGCCGGATTGCGCAATCGTTACGGTCCGCACCGAGCGCGGCGGGGGGATTTCGAATCGGGGCGAGCCGATCGGATGAGATACGCTCCGCCGCGGGTTACACGACAGGTGAACCCGATCCCCACGCTGCTCGACGCCAAGCTGCACATCGCGGGCTCGGAGATCCTCTGGCGCGAAGTGATCGGCAACGGCTTCGGCTTGGCCTCCGCGATCGGTGGCATGCGGCGGCGCGTGTGGGCCTGGCCGGTCGGCATCGCCGGGAACGCGCTGCTGTTCACCGTGTTCGTGGGCGGGGTTTTCCACACCCCGCAGCAATTGAATATGGCCGGGCAGGCCGGACGTCAGCTGATGTTCGTCGCGGTCAGCGTCTACGGCTGGTGGAGCTGGCACCGGCACGCGGCGCGCGAGACCGGGCTGGAGCACCGCGGCGTCGACCCGCGCTGGGCGGGCGGGCGCGAGCGGGTCGCTCTTGTAGCGGCGATGCTCGCGGGCACGGTGGTGTTCGCGCAGCTCTTCGCGTGGCTGGATTCGTACGGCCCGTGGGCCGAGGCGTGGATCTTCACCGGCTCGGTGCTTGCCACCTACGGCATGGCCCGGGGGCTGGCCGAATTCTGGTTGATCTGGATCGCGGTGGACCTGGTCGGCATTCCGCTGCTGGTGCGGGCGGGCTACTACCCGTCGGCCGCCCTGTATCTGGTCTACGCGGGCTTCGTGGCCTGGGGGTTCCTGGTCTGGCGGCGCGGCATCCGCCCCGCCGCCGCGGTTCCGCGGCCGCAGGCGCCGGCCACCGCGAACTAGATCCGCCTACACCACGTCGACCCGCACGCCCGCCGCGCGGATCGTCTCCACCGCCGCCGGATTCGCGTCGGTGTCGGTGACCAGCACCTGCACCTGCTCGATGCCGCAGATGCGGGCCAGCGCGGTGCGCTCGAGCTTTTCGCCGGTGGCCACCACCATCACCCGGCCGGAACGCCGCACCATCTCGGTGGTCACCCCGGCCTCGTCGATATGCCTGCACTGGGCGCCACCCGCGACGGAGATCGCGTTCACGCCGAGCACGAGTTCGTCGAGCCGCAATTCGGCCAGCGCCCGTTCGGCCAGCGGCCCGTGCAATTCGTAGGACTCCCGCCGGGCCACCCCGCCGAGGACGATCGTGCGCATGTGCGGCCGCAGCACCATCTCCCCCGCGATGTTCAGCGCGTTGGTCACGAGGGTCAGCCGCTCGTCCCCGGCCGACCCGAGATCCGTGCGCCCGGCCAGCGCCCTGGCCACCGCCGTGGTGGTGGTGCCGCCGTTCATCCCCACCACCGCGTGCGGATCGACCAGGGACGCCGCGTGTTCGGCGATGCGCTGCTTGGCCTCGCCCGCACTCTGCCGGTACCGCGCGGGCAGGTCGTAGGCCACCGTGGTCGCCACCACGCCGCCGTGCGTCCTGGTGGCCAGCTGTTGTTCGGCGAGCGCGGTGAAGTCCCGGCGCACCGTCGCGGCGGATACGCCGAGCCGATCGGCGGCCTCCTCCACCGAGAGCCGCCCGGATTCGGCGAGCAGCTCCAGCAACCGATTCCACCGTTGCGGACGATCCGTCGGTCCGGTCATCTCACACCGCCCCCGTCGCGCGGGAAACCTGCTGTTTCGGCGAGCACGCGAACAATATGACCACACGCGCGTGCCGCTCGGAGCGATCCCCCACGACCGAGGCGGACAGGCTCAGGACACATCGGCCTCGACTGTGGACCGCTCCTGCCGCGCGAGGGGAATCCGTCCGGCCCCGTCTTCCGTCGGCGGATCGACCCGCGTGCCGGAGAGACCGGAATTCACGAAGTAGGCGATCTCCGCGCAGATCTCGTCCAGGCTCACCGTCGCCCCCGGCTCCGTACCCTGCACCAACTCCTGGGCGAGCGAGGTGACCGCGCCGATCACGGCCAGCGCGAAGAGATCGAAACGCCGCGGGCCGGTCTCGCCCCGGCCGACGGCGCGCTCGGCCTCGCTGATCAGCAACGCCGACAGCAAGTGACGCTGCTGCCTGCGCCACTCCTCCACCGCGGCGCTCACGCCGACCACCTCGACATAACACACTCGCGCGCACCGGGCATCGGCACACGTGACGCCCAGGTACGCCCGGAAACTCGCCACCACGCGTACGGGCAAGGGCTCGTTCTCGGTCGCCGCAAGGGCGGCGAGCGCGTATTCCAGCGCGCGGGAGGTGATGCGATTCGCCAAGGCGATGAGCAGAGCCTCCCTGCTGCCCATGTCCTCGTAGAAACTGCGCGTGGAGACGTTCGCCAGGGCGCAGAGCCGTTCGATCGAGGTGGCCGCGTAACCCTGGGTGCCGAATAGTTCGAGGGCGGCGTCGATCAGGCGGGTCTGCCGTTGGGCAACCCGCTGTTCCTTGGACAGCCCGCCGTAGCTGCGACCGTCCTTGGGTCCGTGATCCCGCCGTGTCACCGTTAGATGCTACCGCGCGGTTACCTTCCCCCAGCGCGTCGAGCGCTGGTGCCGTGGCGATTCCGTCGTCCGGGCGGTCCTGCGCTCGCATGCTATTTCACGCCGCCCGCGGTCAGTCCCGCAACCAGACGCTTCTCGATGAGCGCGAACAGCAGCACCACCGGAATGATGCCGACGGTGGAGATCGCGAACACGTACTGCCAGGCGGTGTCGTACTGGCCGACGAACTTGGTCAGCGCCACCGACAGCGGCTGGTTCTCCGGCGTGGTCAGCACGACCAGGCTGGCGGCGAATTCGTTCCAGCACGCCACCACCACGAAGATCGTCGCCGTGACGACGCCGGGCCAGACCAGCGGCAGGCTCACCCGCAGCAGCGTCTGCGCGCGGCCGAGTCCGTCGAGCATCGCGGCCTCCTCGATCTCCACCGGGATCGCGGCGAAGAAACTGTGCAGGATCCACACCGCGAACGACAGGTTGAACGCCGCGTTCACCAGGATCATCGCCAGCCAGGTGTCGTTGATGCCGAGCGCGAAGAACTCCCGGATCAACCCGGTGACCAGCACCGTCGGCTGCAACATCTGGGTCACCAGCACCACGCCGAGAAACACCGCGCGCCCCGGAAAACGGTGCCGCGCCGTGTAGTACCCCGCCGGTATCGCCACGGCCAGCACCAGCGCGGTGGCGCAGACCGCGATGATGATCGTGCTGACCAGGTTGAACGGCAACGGCGTCTCGGGGGTGTCCCACATCGTCGCGTAGTTGTCCGGATGCCAGGACTGCGGCAGATACGTCGGCGGGATGCGCAGGATCTCGGCTCTGCTCTTCAGTGAACCGAGCACCATCACGACGAATGGCAGCAGGAACACCACGGCGAGTATCGCCCCGACCGCGGTGAGCTCCCAGCGGCGTCGTCCGGCGCGGGTGTCCGCCGGGCCTGCCTGCTCGATGGCCTCGGCCCGCGCGGTCATCGGTCGATCTCCCGGGTCGGGCGGACCAGCCGGACGTAGATCGCGATGACGGCGATGATCAGCGCGAAGTTCAGCACGCTCATCGCCGCGGCGGTGTCGATCTGCTGGTTCTGCCGGATCAGCTTGAAGGTGAGCGTCGTGGTGGTGTCCGCCGAGAACCCGGCGATGCTGCCGGTGATCACTTGCAGGATCGGCAGCGAGTTGAACACGTTGATGATGTTGATGATGGTCGCCACCGCGATCGCCGGACGCAGCTGCGGCAGGGTGAGGTAGCGGTAGCGCTGCCACGCGCCCGCGCCGTCGACCCGCCCCGCCTCGTCGATCTCCGCCGGGATCGACTGGAGTCCGGCCAGAATCGTGTAGGTCGTGAACGGCACGGAGACGAACACCGCCACGCCCATCGCCACCATGAACGCCTGCGTCGGCTGCTTGGTGAAACCGTAACCGCGGTCGAGCAGCCCGATGTCGACCAGGAACCGGTTCGCGATGCCGACGTCCGGGTCGAGCATGTAGTAGAAGATCGTCGTCGTCATCACCACCGACGCCGCCCACGGCACCAGGATCGCCATCCGCACCGCGGTGCGTCCGGGGAAATCCTTGTTCAGGAACTGGGCCAGCGCCGCGGACAGCACCAGGGTGATCAGCACGACGCCGACCACCCAGACCACCGTGTGAGCCAGCACCGAGCCGAGTTCGGAGATCCCGAACAGGGTCCGGTAGTTGGCCAGTCCGGCGTTGCCGCGGTCCTGGCCGTAGGCGTTGAGGTCCCTGGTGCTGGTCCACACCATGTAGCAGGCGGGGAAGGCGACGACGGCCGCGATCAGGACCAGCGAAGGCCCGATCCACGGCAACGCCGCCGCTATTCCTCTGCGCCGCACGTCAGTTCGCGGCTTCCTGGATCCGGCGCAGGACCTGAGCCGGGTCCGCGCCCTGCCCGATGGTGCCCATCTGCTGACGGATGGCGCCTTGCGCCGCGGCCCATTTCGGGTTGTTGCTCGGATAGAACCGCGCCACCGGGAGCGTGGCGGCGAACGCCTTGGTCACCGGGTCTTCGGCGAGCGCGGTCGCGGCGCTGTGGGTGATCGGGATGAAACCCTCGTGCTTGACGAAGTCCGCGTACACCGCGGCCGAGTAGAAGAAGTCGAGAAACTTCTTGATCGACTCGGCCTTGGCGCCGTCCTTCTTGAACGCCATCAGGTGATCGGCCACCCCCAGCGTCACCGGCGTGCCGGTCTTGGTCGGCGAGGGCGCGGTCGCGTAGCGCAGGCCGGGGTTCTTCGCGAGGATCTGGCCGATCGTGGGCGGCAGCGCCTCGATCATGCCGATCTTGCCCTGGATGAAGGCGTTGATCACGTCCTTGCGGTCGGTCGCGCCCGGATTCGGCTGGGTCGCACCGGCATCGATGAGGTCACGCATGGCCCGCACGCCCTCCAGGTTCACGGGGGTGTCCACGGTGATCCGGTCGCCGTCGGCCCAGGAGCCACCCGCGCCGAAGGTCCAGATGGACGTCTCGCCCTGCGCCTCCTCGCTGCCCAGCGGAAGCCCGTACCCGGAGACGCCGCCGCCGAGCGCCTGGATCTTCTTCGCCGCGTCGGTCAGCTCGGCCCAGGTTTTCGGCGGCCGGGCGATGCCCGCCTTTTCGAACAATTCGGCGTTGTAGAACAGGGTGCGGGTGGAGGCGAACAGCGGCAGCGCGTACTGCGTGCCGTTGAGTGCCGCGTTCTGGGCGAAAGCCGGTTGGATGTCGGCCAGCACCGGCGCGGAGACGATGTCGGCGGCCGGGTAGAGCAGGCCGTCGCCGGCGAAGCTGGCGTAGGCGTCGATGTTGAGCAGGTCCGGAGTGGTCGACGGCGACTGGAGCTTGGTGCGCACCACGTCGTTGATCGAGTTCCACGACTCCATCTGCAAGTTGACGGTGACGCCAGGGTTCTGCTTCTGGAATTCGGCGATGATGCCGTCCCACAGCGCCTTGGTGCCGGTGGCGCCGTCGCTGTAGGAGGGGGCGAGGAAATTGATCGTGGTGGCGGAGTCCGCGGCATCTTTGGCACCGAACCCGCAGGACGAGAGGGTCAGCGCGACGCCGGTGACCATCGCGACTCCGGCAAGCACGCGACGAAATGGTCTTTTCACGAGCAGAACCTTTCAGATTTACCCACCCGGCGCCAGCCCAGGCGCCGATGATGGGAGGACGCACGGTCCGTGCACGTCAATCTAACCCGGATCGTGATCATATGTGACCGATTTGATCGTAAATTTGACATAAACGATCACAAGGATGAGGCTGTTCTGGTGCCTACGCCTGCCCGCACGCCGCAGCCGCATCTGGCCACCGAGGTGGCCACCCAGCCGGACGACTGGACGCACGCCGCGACCATCGCCGCCGATCATCACGCCGCGCTGCCGAGGCCGGGCGAGCGCGTCGCGGTGATCGGTTGCGGCACTTCATATTTCATGTCACGTGCGATCGCGGAATTACGGGAGGGGTCGGGCGCCGGCGTCACCGACGCCTGGCCCGCCAGCGCGGTCCGCGCTCGCGACTACGACCGCTACCTGGTGATCTGCCGTTCCGGCACGACCACCGAGGTGGTGCGCGCCATGCGGGAGATCCCGGCGCACATCCCCCGCGCGGTGATCTGCTCCAGTCCCGGCACACCCGTCCTCGAACTGGGCGACCCGATCCTGATCGACCAGGTCGATGAGCGGTCGGTGGTGCAGACGCGTTTCGCGACGACCGCCCTCGCCATCCTGCGCAGCCACCTGGGCGAGGATCTGGCTCCGGTGATCGCCCGAGCTCGGGCGGTGCTCGCCGAGGATCCCGCCGAATCGCTGGCCGGGGTGCGCGGCGCCGAGCAGATCAGCTTCGTCGGCATGGGATTCGCGGCGGCCATCGCCGACGAGGCGGCGCTCAAGCTGCGCGAATCCTGCCAGTCCTGGACGGAGGCGTATCCGGCGACCGAGTACCGCCACGGCCCGATCGCCATCTCCGCGCCCGGCCGCGCGGTCTGGGCCTTCGGAGCGCTGGAGCCCGGCTTCGCCGCCGACGTCACCGCCACCGGCGCCCATCTGGAACACCGCGACATCGACCCGATGGCGGACCTGGTCCGAGTACACCGGCTCTGTCTCCTGCGCTCCGCCGACCTCGGACTCGACCCCGACCACCCACGCGGCCTGAATCGCTCGGTGGTCCTGAAGTCATGATCGAGGGCGAGCGGTGAACGTCGGCCGGGTCCCATTCGTCGCGCGGGTGTCGGACACATCCTTGCGAAACCGGGCCCGCCGATCCTCGCCGCGGACCGTGGGGGCCGTCGTCGCCATGCTCCAGCCGCTCGCGCCCGTGCGCACCGCCGCGCACCTCGTCGTCGGCGTGCCACCCCACGCCGCGCCCGCATCCGCACAGAAATCGCTTCGAAGCACCGACCCGGGAACGGGAACCGCGTCCCAGCACCATGGCACGACGTCGTTGCAGGCCGCGTGTGCACCGGCGCGGGAGGCGGCACGAACTACTGTGCCGAGAATGGGTACCGATCAGCCGCGGACGTCGGCGGGCGAGTCCATCTCCGGACCGCGCGGCGCGGGGACGGACCGCGCGTGCACCGACGACCGGTGCGGGCGCGCCGAGCTGGAGGACACGGTCGAGGGCGCCCGTGCGATGCGGTTCGACCAGGCCGCTGGGCCACAGCCGGCCCCATGTCAGGGCGCGGCCGCGCAGGCCACCGCTGTGCTGGGCACTGCGGCTGTCCTGCCCGACGACGCGCTCGTCCTCGGATTGGACGTCGGCGGCACAACCATCAAGGGCGAGGTCACCGATGCCGGGGGCACGGCACTGGCGGTGGGCACGGTCGCCACGCCGCACGGTCCGGCTGCCTTCGACGCGATGGGCGAGTTGGGCGAGCGGTTGCTGTCCGAACTGCCGGAAGCCGACCGCCGCCGGGTGCGCCGGGCGGCTGTCGTGCTGCCCGGCATCGTGGACACGGCCCGATCGGTGGCGGTGTTCAGCAGCAATGTCGGCTGGCGGGACGTGCACGTGGGCGACCGCTTCGCCGAGCGCTGGGGCGTGCCGACACTCATCGAACACGATGTGGCCGTGGCCGGTTGGGCGGAATGGCGCTACGGCGCCGGGCGGGGTTACGAGAACGTGTGCGTCGTCGTTCTCGGCACCGGCATCTCCGGGACGCTGTCGGTCGGCGGACGGCTGGTGCGCAGCGCTTACGGGCAGGTCGGCGAGTACGGGCACGTGCCGGTGCGGCGCGTGGGCGGATTGCCCTGCCCGTGCGGCAACACCGGCTGCGTCGAGACCGTCGCCTCGGGCGCGGCCATCGCGCGGGCCTACACCCGGCGCACCGGGCGCGAGATCGGTGGCGCGGCGCAGGTCTTCGCGCTGATGTCCACCGATCCCGACGCGGCCGCCGTGGTCGAGGACGCGGTCGACGCGCTCGCCGACGGGCTGGTCGGCATCGTGCACGCGGCTTGCCCCGAACTGATCGTTCTCGGCGGCGGGGTCGCCGGAGCCGGCGCGGCGCTCACCGAACCCCTGCACCGGGCGCTGTCCGACCGGCTCCGCTTGGTCCCCGCCCCACGCGTGGTACTCGGCGAGTTCGGCGCTCGCGCGGGCCTCGCGGGCGCCGCCCTCTTCGCGCGACGCGGAGCATTGACATGACGCCACACCGAAAGCCCGCCACCGGCGAATCCCACAACCCCATTCCTGGTCGATCGCGTCGCCGAGGCGGCCGGGCCGATGCCGGACGTGATCTCCGTCCACGTCCGGTCCGTGCTTACGACGGTCGACGAGATGGCGAAAACTCCTCACATCCGAATCCGGGCGGCGCAATCGTTCATCCGGCGACCCGCCGCCGCGAGACGGCTGCATCCGCGGCGCGACTCGCCGACCGTCACGTACGGCGGAAACCGCCACCACGCGCGAACTCCGCCGACTGCTCCCTCCCGGCGGACGCCATCCGAATCGCGGGCCGAGGAGGACCGACATGACAGAGCTGATGATCCGGGGCCGCATCGTCTCGGCGAGCGTCGCGCTGGACGACGGCGTGGTGATGATCTCCGGGGACCGGATCGAGGCGGTGCGGTCGTTCGCGCAGTGGCGCGCGGCGCATCGCGATTTACCTGAGCCGCCATTTTCCGGCACCGTCCTGCCGGGGCTTGTGGATATTCACAACCACGGTGGATTCGGGTATCGGTTCGACACCGTGGACGGCGCGCAGGCACGGACGGCGGCGCAATCGCACCATGCGCGCGGCTCGACCACGGTGGTGGCGAGCGTGGTCACCGGTCCTGCCGAGGAGATGGTGGCGCAGACCGCCGCCCTGCGCGAACTCGCCGAGGAAGGCGTGCTCGGCGGTGTCCACGTCGAGGGGCCGTTCCTGTCCGAGGCGCGCTGCGGAGCCCAGGACCCGCGATTCCTGTGCGACCCCGATCCGGGACTGACCGACCGGCTGCTGACGGCGGGCGGCGGGCACCTGCGCGCGATGACCCTCGCGCCGGAGCGCCCCGGTTACGCGGCCGTCGCACGGCGCCTGGCCGACAGCGGCGTGGTGATCGCACTCGGCCACAGCGACACCGACTACGCGTCCTTCCGGAATGCTCTGCGGCCGAATGGATCGGCGAGCGTGGTGACCCATCTGGCGAACGGCATGCCGCCGCTGCACCACCGTCACCCCGGCCCGGTCGCCGCGGCACTGGTGGCCGCGGCGGCCGGGGACGCCATCGTGGAATTGATCGGCGACGGCGTGCACGTGGACCCGGGTTTCGCCGCGCTGGTGTTCGCGACCGCGCCGGGACGCGTCGCGCTGGTCACCGATGCCATGCAGGCCGCGGGCCTCGGTGACGGCGAATACCAGCTCGGCCCGCAGCCGGTGACGGTGCGAGACGGGGTGGCGCGCGTCGCGGGCGGATCCATCGCGGGCGGCGTGAGCACCCTGCTGGAATGCCTCGCGCGCGCCGTGCGCGAATCGGGTGTCCCGCTGCGGGACGCGGTACTCGCGGCCACCTCGGTTCCGGCCGCCGCGCTCGGGCTCGCCGACGTCGGTGACCTGCGGCCCGGCCAATTCGCCGACATATTGACAGTCAGTGACAATCTCCACTTGCGCAGGGTGCTCAGACGTGGACAGTGGTTGAGGTGATCCTCACCGTGACAATGAATCCCGCGTACGACATGACCTATCGCGTCGAACGTTTCGAACGCGGGCAGGCCCACCGGGTCCGGTCGGTGGAACAACGCATCGGCGGCAAGGGCATCAACGTGACCCGCGTGCTGAATCAGCTCGGCAAATACGCCAGGGCCACCGGGTTCTCCGATCACGCCTTCGCGGCGGCCGCCGAACTGGAGTTGCCGGTCGACTTCGTGCACGCGCTGCCCTGGGTGCGCCGCACGGTGGTGATCAGCGAGTCCGAGGACGGTACCGCCACCGCGCTGTGGGAGCCGGGCGCCCGGGTCTCCAATCCGCACGCCGCGGAGCAGTTGGCGGTCCGGGTGGCGGGCCTGCTACCCGATATCGCCGGGTTGGTCATCTCCGGGTCGCTGCCGGGCGGCATCGACCCCTCGCTGCCCGCCGAGATCGCCCGCACCGCCATCGCGGCCGACGTGCCCACCATCTGCGACGTCGACGGCGAGGCGCTGCGCTTGGCCGCGCAGGTGCCCGGCATCGTGCTCACCCCGAACGAGAGCGAACTCCAACGTCTCACCGGTACGGAGCCGACGACCGCCGACGACATCGTCAGCGCTGTGCAGCCGCTGATCGCGCACGGCGTGCGCGCCGTGATCGCGACCTGCGGCCCCGAGGGGATCACCGCCGTGACCGCCGACGGCGCGTGGTCGGCGGCGCTCGCCGAACCGCTCGCCGGAAATCCCACCGGCGCGGGCGATGCCGCGGTGGCGGCCGTGATCGCCGCCCTCTCGTCCGCATCGCGCACCGACTGGCCCGCCCTGCTCTCCGACGCGGTCGCGACCTCGGCGGCCGCCGTGGTCGTCCCGGTGGCCGGCGAGATCGACCGCGGTCTGCGCACCCGTCTCACCCCGACCGTCCGGATTCGAGAACTGGATCTACCAGCACCGCAGGAGGCTGCCTCGTGACCGCCCAGCCCACCGATCCGGCCGGCCACCGGCCCTGCGAGCCGCCACGGCATACCACAGCCTGCGGCAAGCCGATTACGAGCGGTCCGACCGCGCAGGTACCGCCGCGGTCAGTGGTCTCGCGAAAGCCCGCTATATGCCGCTGACCTCGATACCCGAGCTGATCGCCGCGGCCCGTCCCGGCGGACTCGGCGCGTTCAACGTGATCACCCTCGAGCACGCCGAGGCGATCGCGGCCGCCGCGGAATCGGCGAAACGGCCGGTGGTTATGCAACTGTCGGAGAACACCGCGCTCTATCACCGTGGCATCGCCCCGCTCGCCCTCGCCTGCCTGCGCATCGCCGCCGACAGCGACGCCGCGATCGCGGTCCATCTCGACCATGCCACCACCGCCGAACTGATCCATACCGCGGTCGGTCTCGGCATCCGCTCGGTCATGTACGACGGCTCGGCCCTCGACTACGCCGACAACGTCGCCGCCACCACCGCGATCACCGCGTGGTGCCACGAGCGCGGCGTGCACATCGAAGCCGAACTCGGTGCGATCGGCGGCAAGGACGGCGCCCACGCGCCCGGCGCGCGCACCGATCCCGACGAGGCGGTGGAGTTCGTGCGCGCCACCGGCGTCGACGCACTCGCGGTCGCCGTCGGCTCCGCACATGCCATGCACACGCGCACCGCCGAACTCGACAACGACCTGATCGCCCACCTGGCCGCGAAGGTCCCCGTCCCCTTGGTGCTGCACGGCTCCTCCGGCGTCCCCGATCACGGCCTGCGCGCCGCCGTAGAAAACGGCATGACGAAGATCAACATCGCCACCCGCCTCAACATCCGGATGACATCCGCCATCCGCGATCACCTCACGAACGCCCCCGACCTCTCCGACCCACGCAAGTACCTCACCCCCGCCCGCGCAGCCGTCCAATCGGAAGTCGAACACTTCCTCCACCTCCTCGCCGGCTCCAGCACCCCCGGAGACTGACTTCTGTTTTGCCGCGCGGCAAGGAAACGGCCGGCGGCGCGTGCGAGGGTTTGCGCGCCGTCGGCCGGTCCGGTTGGCGGGCAGGGCAGTTGCCCACCGGTGGAGCTGTCGATGGAGCGCTTCGCATCGACGGGGACACTCTTGCCGGTGGAGCTGAGTGCTCGGTGTCGTGAAGCTGAGAGTCGGCTGGGAGATGTGTCAGGCGAGTTCGGCGCGGAGCGCCGTGGTGAACGCCGCCCACTGGGTCGAGGTGAACGCCAAGGTGGGCGATGCATCCGATGGTCCCCGGAACTTGCTGTCTCTGACCAGGACTCGGCTGCCGTCGAAGCACACCTCTACGCAAGCCTGACTATCGCTGGAGTAGGACGACTTGAACCAGCCCGGCACAGCGAAATTCGACCTATCCACAATCACGAGCTTACAAGCCACCCGCTTTGGCCTCGATCAAGGCGAGCGAATCAGTCCTGGACATGGCGTGCTCGGCTAGCGCGCTGTCGAACATGGTGTTGAGATGCCGCACGGGCTCGGCATCCTCGATCAACCCGACCTGGACGAGAGTCTCGCTCCACGCGATATCCGGCAGCAGTGCGCTCTCGAAGCCGAGCACATGAAATGTCGCACCGCCGAGCAGCACTCCACCCGGCGCATCGAACGGGATTATCCTTATGTCCACAGTTTCCGGGTAACGCTCGATGAGCGACGCCAGATGGCAAAGTTGCCCTCGGAGCACGTCGACGCCACCCGTGCGCTGAGCGACCGCGGCTTCGCCGATCACGGCTACGAGGCTCAGCGGATCGGGACCGGTCAACCTTTCCTGTCGGCGCATGCGGACTTCGACCCACCGATCGATCTCAACCCGTCGGACGCGGGCGAGGTCGTTGGTGAAGAGTGCATGGGCGTACTCGCGCGTTTGCAACAAGCCAGGAATCAGCACACTTTCATAGGTGCGGACGCTCTCTGCCCCGTGCTCCAATCCATAGAGGCGTATCACCTCGTCCGACAGCAACCCCGCGTACTCCGACCACCACCCGCGCTGCTTCGCGATGTCGCGCAGCCGCAACATCTCCTCGCGTTCCGCCGGGTCGAATTCGAGCAGGCTCATCAGATTCCGCAGTTTGTCCTCGGCCAGGACGCGTTCTTTCTCCACCTTCGACCAGTACGACAGCGTGAAGCCCAGTTCCTTGGCGATGACGGAGGCGGACACGTCGAACTCGGTGCGGCGGCGTTTGATTCGGAGCATGAGCTCCCAGCGCGCGACCGTGGGCGAAAGTGGTGCCATCGTCCGAGGAGTCCTTCCGGCTGTTCGTGCAGATGACCGTACCCGCATCCACAGCGGGGCAAGTTTGTCAAATTGACTGGTCAAGTTGACTTGTCAGCCCTCCCGCACCTACCCTGCTTGTGTTGCGCATCACAGCGGGGCTGGTGGAACAGCCCGCTCGGCGGGGATGAAGGGGGTTCTGATGTCGGTGCATGTCGTCGACCGGATGTGGATCGTGAGTGATCAGACGCCGCATCAGGCGCGGCGGGTCAGTGACGACGCGTGGGTGGTGTCTTATCTGCGTGGCCGGATGGTGTCCACCGAGCAGGCGACTGCGGCTATCCAAGCGGCGGAGATGGTGGCGCTGACGGAGGAGCTGGTGCGCCGCATCGGGCTCACGCCGCTCGAGGCCGTCGGTCTCGTGGTCCTCGAATCGCCGTGGGACACCGGGCCGTTGCGCAAGCGGTACCGATTGCCGCGTCCGGGCGGGCGGCATCGTCGATGATCCTTCGCGTCTCGCGTGACGCCCGCCGCGACCATTCGATCCAGGGGGTTACCGCAGTGGAACCACTGCCGACCAAAGAGCTCATCCTGCAGGCCTGCCGCACCGCGCCCCGCCGCGCACATCCGATCCTGGAATCGGCCCACTTACTCGCGGGATTACATCAACGCCGCCTGCGCCGTGGCGTGGGCGGGACGAACGACATCGACGGGCACCGCGCCCGCCTCGTCCTCGCGATCGACCGCTGGGTCGCCACCGAGGCGCCGCTGCCACACGGCGGCGCGCACATGCACACCGAAACCGTGGGCATGGTGGTCGACCGGCTCGCCCAGTTCTCCGCCTGCGCCTACGAGATCCTCTCCGGCGCCCCGGAATGGGCCGTGCACGATGCCTGGGAGCGCCTCGCCGAACTCGCGCTCGGCTACGAGGATCTCGCCTACGAGGTCGCGGCGGGCGTACGCCGACTGCCCTATCTCAGCGGCCCGCGCGATCAGCCGTGACTCAGTCGACGTCCGGATCCGGCCAGGCATTGGCCTCGACCCGGGCGCGCACCCGGGCCACGTCGGCTTCGGACGGCATGTCGTTGGTGATCTTGGTGATCATCACCTGGATGTCGGCCTGGTCGATGTCCGCCCCGCCGAAGCCGGTCAGCTCGGCGGCGATCCGGGCCACCTCTTCGTCGGACAGGCGACGGCGCAGCAGCGCGAGCAGCGGGATGTAGTCGGACTCCGGCACGCCGTCCGGGTATCCGACCCGCAGCCAGCCGATGATCGCGTGCAGGAAGGGGGGCATCGGCGGCGGCTCGGTCAGTCGGAATCGGCGGGCGGATCGGCCAGCGGCCAGCCGCCCGCGGCCAGATGGGAGGCGACGCGAGCTACGTCGCCTTCGGCCGGTTGCTCCATGGCGAACCGGGCGATGGCCTGCTCGATCTCGGCGTGGGTGATCGTGCTGTCCGGATTCGAAGAGACCAGCTCCTCGGCGATCGCGACCACCTCGTAGTCGGTGAGGTGCCGGTGCAGCACGGCGAACAGGGCCACATAATCCGCCTGCGGGACGCCCTGCGGATACCCCGCGCGCAGCCAGCCCACGACTTTGCCGAGCAGCTTCGGCCGGAGCGGAGCTGGTTTCACTGGATCGGTCACGCTGGCACTCCTCACGCCTGCCCGAACAAATGGATGCCGAATCTGGCGGCGATGAACGCTTTCGCCGTGTACAGGATGCCGCTGACGATCGCCACGACAACCAGTACGAAGCACGCCACCGCGACCGCGAGGGCGGGGTAATTGCGCCGCACCGCACCCGTTCCGGCGTCGGTCGTCACGGTCGTCGACCAGAACCGCACGCCGATCGCGAAGATCATCGGCAGGCCCGCGCCGAGCACCAGGCCGGCCGCGACGACTTTCCACAGCGAGTTCAGATTCGTGACGAGAGTGTGCACGCCTGGTCCTCCTACACCTGGGCCGAACGGTTCTTGTCCGCCGGCGCGGCGGTCGGCGCGGCGGTGGGCGGCGCGGCGGTGGGCGGATCGTTCCCGTCGCCCGGCCACTCGTTGACGTTGCCGGTGTGCACCGGATCACGCCGCGACCGCAGGTACATCAGCGTCGACAGGCCGATCAGGATGCCGAAGACCACGAGCACGCCGGCCAGCCCGCCGATGACGTGGGCGATGGCCCAGCAGATCGCTCCCGCGACCGCGGCCAGCGGCAGCGTGAGCAACCATGCGACCACCATCCGCCCCATCACGGCCCAGCGCACCTCGGCGCCCTTACCCAGACCGGTGCCGAGGATCGCGCCGGTGGCCGTCTGCGTGGTGGACAGCGGCAACCCGAAATGGGCCGAGGTCAAGATGATCGCGGCCGAGGCGGATTCCGCCGCGAGGCCCTGCGGCGAGTCGATCTCGACCAGGCCCTTGCCCAGCGTCCGGATGATCCGCCAGCCGCCGAGGTAAGTGCCCGCCGCGATGGCCACGGCGCACGCGGCCATCACCCAGAGCGGCAGGTCGTCATCCTTGGTGAGCGTCCCGTGCGCGACGAGCGCCAGGAAGATCACGCCCATCGTCTTCTGCGCGTCGTTCGTGCCGTGCGCCAGCGAGACCAGCGAGGCGGAGCCGATCTGCCCCCACCGGAAGCCCTCGGTGACCTTCCCTTCGTCGGCGCTGCGGGTGATCCGGTACACCAGCCAGGTGCCGATCGCCGAGACCAGCGCGGCGACGATGGGCGCGAGCACGGCGGGAAGAATGATCTTGGTGATCACGCCGTCCGATCCGGACGCCCAGATCACCCCGCTCCAGCCCAGCGCGGCCAGCGTCGCCCCGATCAGACCGCCGAACAGCGCGTGCGACGAACTCGACGGCAGGCCGAAAAGCCAGGTGAGCAGGTTCCACAGGATCCCGCCGACCAAACCGGCGAACACGATGACGATCAGGTCCTGGCCGCCGACGGCATCGAGGCGCACGATGCCCTTCGCCACGGTGGCGGCGACGGCCACCGACAGGAACGCGCCGACCAGGTTCAGCACCGCCGAGAGCGCGACCGCCACCCGCGGCCGCAGCGCACCGGTGGCGATCGAGGTCGCCATCGCGTTGGCGGTGTCGTGGAAGCCGTTCGTGAAATCGAATGCGAGCGCCGTGACGATGACGATCAGGAGAACCAGTAATTCGACGGTCACGCCTCCAGTGTGCTGCACCCCCGGATGGCGGAGCCAGGTCGGTCACCGAAAGTTCCGCCGACCGGCATGGACTAGTCTGCTTCGCCCTGCTCAGCCGGATCGAGTGCACCGCGCGGCGACGGGACGGCCTGCGAACCGATCATCGATCCACGAGTTCGCGCCGGGGATGCCGCTGAGGCCGACCAGGAAGTGTTCGCCGAGATAGACCTGGAAGTCCACCGGTGTCCCGGCTCCGCACCAGTCCGAGTACAACTTCTCCGCCCCGGCCAGCGGCACCCACGGGTCGTGCGTCGCGTGATAGAGGAACACCGGCACCGTCGGCGCGCTCGCGCCCAGCCGATTTGCGGCCAGGATCTCCCTGACCATCGGCAGCTCGGTGGGCGCGGCGGCATGGGTGAGCGCCTGCACCGGAATCGGCGCCACGGCACCGCCGAACTCCTCCCCGGTCATGCACATGTCCTTGCCGATCTGGGCCAGTCGCCAGCCGTCGTCGTTCATCAGGCCCAGCAGCTCGGGATACTCCCGCGCCAATCCGAGCGTCGCGGCCAAGAAGACTCCGGACGCGGCGTTGCGGCCGTTCATGGTGGACAGCAGCATGCCGAAGTCGGCGGGAACACCGCCGAACGCCGCACCGACCAGATTGAGCTCGGGCGCGTACGCCGGGGCCAGCTGGGCGGCCCATCCGCTGGCGATGGCGCCGCCGGAGTATCCGGTGACCAGCGTCGGAGCGTCCGGTCGCAATCCGAGCTCCGGCGTCCGCACCGCGGCCCGGATCGAGTCGAGCACCGCGTGCCCGGCCATCAGTCCCGCCCCGTACGCCTGCCGCGGGCCCTGATGGTCGGGCACGAGCACGGCGTATCCCTTGGACAATGGAATCTGGGCGGCCCACATCTCCGCCCACAACGGGTTCTTGAGCTCGTAGGACGGTGCGCACCGATGCCCGAGCGAGTCGATCGCGTGATTGAGCGACAGCACCGGTCGCGGCCCCGTCCCGGTCCACGGTGTCCGCGGCACGAGCAACGTCGCGACCACGGGGACCGGGCGATCCTTGGAATCGGTGGACCGGATCAGCAGTTCGGTCGAGTGCAACGGGAACGCGGTCAGGCCGGTGCCGCCCGGACGGGACGCGAGAACCGTTCCCGGCGGTGTGTTCTCGAATTCCGGCGGCGGGGTGTAGAACGGGTCGCCCAGCGGCGTGGGCAGGATCCCGGAGTATTCACGTGAAGGCGTGAGGAACTGCTCGATCGGATTCGCCTGCGCGGGCGTGCCGACCGTACTCACCGCCAAGGCGCCCAGCAACGCCGCTACCAGCCGGACATAACGTCCGCACCGCACAATTCGCATCGTCCCACCCGCCCGCCGATTCCTTGTCCGGAGGTACGAACCGGCCGGACCATTGCAGTGTGGCGGCCATCCGGAACCTTGCGCTGCCCCTACTTACAGTGGCTGGATTCGCCGCGCACGCCCGACACGCACCCGGCGCGGGAGCAAGCGCGCTTCACATCGCGGTGGCGGTCACGGCAGTAGCGCGCGGACGGTGTCGATGGTGTCCGCGTCGGCGGGTTCTTTGTCGGGGCGATAGCGCACCACCCGAGCGAAACGCAACGCCACCCCGCCGGGATAGCGCGGACTGACCTGCACGCCGTCCAAAGCGATCTCCACAACCAGTCGCGGCCACAGATACACGGTGTGCTGATCGCGCGAGCGCTCGTGGCGGGGGAATTCGGTGGTCTGCCATTGCAACAGCGCGTCGGTGAGCCCCTTGAAGGTCTTGCCCACCATGACCGGCTCGCCGCTGTCCGGGTCGCGCGCGCCGAGATGCAGGTTCGACAGGTAGCCCGTGCGACGGCCGTAGCCCCATTCCGCGCCGAGCACGACCAAGTCGAGGGTGTGCGTCGGCTTGATCTTCTGCCAGGCCCTGCCCCGCCTGCCCGCCGCGTACGGCGCGGTCAGCGACTTGATCATGACGCCCTCGTGGCCCGCCGCCAGCGCGCCGTCGAAATATTCGGCCGCCGCTTCGGCATCCGGCCGCAGCAACGCGGGAATGGTGTGCGCGGCCGCCACCTTCGTCAGCGCGGCGCGCCGCTCCGACAGCGGAGCGTCGAGCAGATCCCGGCCGTCCAGGTGCAGGCAGTCGAAGAAGTATGGATGCAGCAGCAACTCCCGCGTGGAGCTCACCTCGGCGAAGCGGCTCATGGTCTCCTGGAACGGGCGTGGCCGGCCCGCGTCGGTGAGCGCCAGCGTCTCCCCGTCCAGGACGACGCTCGTGCAGTCCAGCCCGGCGACCAGCTCGACCAGTTCGGGCACGCCCGCGGTGATATCGCGCAGCGTCCTGGTGAAGATGCGGACCCGGTCGCCGTCCCGGTGCACCTGGATGCGGGCGCCGTCCAGCTTGTGCTCGACGCTCACCTCGCCCTCGAACTCGATCAGCGCCTCGTCCAGCGTCGCACCGGGCGAGGCGAGCATGGGCTGGATCGGGCGGCCGACTTCGAGCCGGAACTCCGCGAGCGCGGCAACGCCGCCGGTCAGCGCCGCGACGGCGGTGACCGGCAATCGGCCCGACAGCATGTACGCCCGGCGCACCAGATCGGGCGGCACGCCCGCGGCGACGGCCACCGCTTCGGCGACCACGGCGGTGAGCGCTCCTTGGCGCAGTTCCCCGGTGAGCAGGCGCACCAGGAAACTCTGCTCATCCGCCGTAGCCGCGGACCACAGCGCCCCGAGCAGCTCCTTGCGCCGGGCGGCGGACCCGGCGCCGGAGGTACCGGCCAGCTCGCTCAGCGCGGCGTGCACCGCCGCGACGGTCAGCGTCGCGACCGGCGCCGGAGGGCTGTCGAGCGTGGTGAGCGTGCGCCACCCCGTGCCGATCCGTCCCTGCGGTAGCTCGCCGGACGCCCAGGCGACGACGGGCGCCAGCTCGTCGGCGGCGGCCGAGGTCAGCAGCCCGGCCAGCGTGGCGATCTTCGTCTTGCGTGACCTGGTCGCGCGCACGGTCTCCGAGGCCAGGACGACATCCGAGAACAACACCCTGCCGACGGTAGCCGCCGGGTACGACACCTGTCTGCGAGGAGTGTTAATCCGTAATTGGCACGGATGCGAACCGGCCCATAAGCTGGACGCATGGCCAAGACTTACGTCGGCGCTCGGCTGCGTCAGCTGCGGACCGAACGCGGGCTGAGCCAGATCGCGCTGGCTCAGCAGCTGGAGATCTCGGCGAGTTACCTCAATCAGATCGAGCACGACGTGCGCCCGCTCACCGTCCCGGTGCTGCTGAAGATCAGCGACGTGTTCGGCGTCGACGCCACCTTCTTCTCCGCGCAGGACGACACCCGGCTCATCGCGGAACTCCAAGAGGTCGTGATGGACCAGGAGCTGGGCATCGAGGCCGACGCCCAGGAGATCGCGGACATGGTCTCGGCGCATCCGAGCATGGCCCGCGCGCTGGTCAACATGCACAACCGCTACCGCAACACCTCCGCCCAGCTGGCGGCGGCCACCGAGGACCGGTTCGCCGACAGCGCGGGCAGCGGCGCGATCAGCAAGCCGCACGAGGAAGTGCGCGACTACTTCTACCAGCGCCAGAACTACATCCACGAGCTGGACACCGCCGCCGAGGAGCTCACCGCGCGCATCCGTTTCCACGGCGGCGACGTGAACAGCGAGATCGCCAGGATCCTGCGCGCGCACGACGTGCGGATCACCGAGCGCATCGATCTCGGCGAGGGCGTGCTGCACCGCTACGACCCGCAGACCGGCAACCTGGAGATCGCGCCGCATCTCTCCGGCGGTCAGCGCACCTTCAAACTGGCCGCCGAGCTGGCCTACTTCGAATGCGGAGAGTTGCTGGAGAAACTCGTCGAGGAGGGCAATTTCGCGTCCGAGGACGCCCGCAAGCTGGCCATGCTCGGGCTGGCCAATTACTTCGCCGCGGCGACGGTGCTGCCGTATACGCATTTCCACGAGGTGGCCGAGGACTTCCGCTACGACATCGAGCGGCTGTCGGCGTTCTTCACGCAGAGCTACGAGACCATCTGTCACCGGCTGTCCACGCTGCAACGACCATCGCTGCGCGGCGTGCCGTTCTCGTTCGTGCGGGTCGACCGCGCGGGCAACATGTCCAAGCGCCAGTCGGCCACCGGTTTCCACTTCTCCGCCAGCGGCGGGACCTGCCCGCTGTGGAACGTCTACGAGACCTTCGCCTATCCCGGCAAGATCATGACGCAGATCGCCCAGATGCCCGACGGCCGCAAATATCTCTGGGTGGCCCGCACGGTCGAACGCCGCGCCACCCGTTTCGGCCAGCCGAGCAAGACCTTCGCCATCGGCCTCGGCTGCGAACTGCGGCACGCGGCCCGGGTGATCTACGCCGACGGCATCGACCTCGACGAGGTGCAGCCGACGCCGATCGGTGCGGGCTGCCGAGTATGCGAACGGGCCAACTGCCCGCAGCGCGCGTTCCCGCCGTTGGGCAAGGTGCTCGACATCAGTGAGCACCGCAGCTCGGTTTCGCCGTATGTGCTGAAGTAGTCGGCGGGGTGATACCGGCGGGGCGGGATGAACACACGTCCGGCCGGGATCGGAGTACCGATACCGGCCGGACGTGGTGTTCGGTCAGGCGGCCTGCGCCTTTCGCTGCATCCGCAGACCGGCCACCGTCATACCCAGTGCGGCGACGAGCAACAGCGCCAGCGTCCAGGCGAGGGTGGCGAAGCCGTGCGGCGCCGCCGCGGCGGCGACCAGCGGGCCGATGGTCGCGCCCACGTAGAAGCTGAACATCGCGACCGACATGGCGGCGGCGCGGGATTCGCCGCCCAGTTCGCCCGCGCTCTGCAGCACGGCCGGGGCGATGATGCCGAGTCCGCCGACCAGCACGGCCAGCAGGACGGCCAGCACGAGCGGATGGGTTCCCTCGAAGGTCGCGACCACCATCGCCGTCGCGGCGATGAGCACACCGAGCACGATTTGGCCGTGCTTGGACAGCCGGGCCAGCGGCACCGCGAGCACGGGCAGCGCGATCATCACCGGCAGCGCGCCCGCCCGCAGCGCCAGCAGTTCGCCCGAGCCGCGGACCACCCCGGTCAGTTCCAGGCCGGTGTACACCCCGACCATCACCGCCATGCTCATCGCGCCCGCGATCAGCATCGGCACCAGCGCCCGGATGCGCAGCACCGCGGGAATCGCGGCGTAGCTGTGCCGCAGCGGCTTGTCCCGCCCGGTGGGCGCGTCGGCCAGCAACGCCGACCGCAACGCCAGCGCGAGGACGGCGAACCCGATCGCGGAGGCGACGAACACCGTGCGCCACGGGAACGCGCCGACCATCCACTGCGACACGATCTGCGCGACCACCGTCGCCGCGAGAAACGAGGTTGCCACGGACATGGTGGCCACGGCACGGTGCGCTGGGGTGATGCGGGTCGCCACATAAGCCATGATCGCGGGCGGAATCGAGCCGACCACCAAGCCCTGCGCCACCCGCAGGGCGACGGCCAAGGGGGCGCTGAACGCCAAGCCGGTCAACAGGGTGACCACCGCGGCCGCCAGCATGCCGGTGACCAGCACCCGGCGGTGACCGTAGCGATCCGACAGCGGCCCGAACAGGACGAAACCGCCCGCGTAGCCGAAGGCGAACGCGCTGATGATCCAGGTCATCGCCGCCGAGCCGACACCCCAGTCGGCCCGCATGGCGGTGAAAAGCGGGATGGGAACGTACATCTGACCGGTGGCCAGCAGTGCGGCGAGGACGAAGAAAGGCAGGGTGCGCCCGGTGTGGGCTCGCGCCGAGGTGTCTCGGCCGCGCGTCCGGGCCGGAGCCGCGGACTGGAAGGTGGACATTGCCATGGCACGAAGGTAGGCCTGCGCCAGGCCATCTGTCAACCAAATAGTTGGTTTAATGGGATGGTAAAGTGTCGGTCATGACGGCCACGATCAAACGCAGTGACGCGACCAGGCAGGCCCTGTTGCGCGCCGCCCGCGAAGAATTCGCGCAGTACGGGCTGGCCGGCGCGCGGGTCGACCGGATCGCCGAGGCGGCGGGCGTCAACAAGGAACGCATCTACGGACTGTTCGGCAGCAAGGACAAGCTGTTCGACGTCATCCTGATCGACACGCTGCGCGAGTTCATCGACGTGGTCAAGCCGTTGGCCGACACCGAACCCGGGGCCTACGTCGGCAAGCTGTTCGACTATCACCGGGACAATCCCCAGCTGTTGCGATTGCTGCTGTGGGAGGCGTTGCACCGCGGCGCCGACGCGCACGACATCGACGGCTGGCGCGCCGCGCACTACGTGCAGAAATTCGATCGCGCCCAGGAACAGTTCGACGTCGACTCCGCGAACGCGGGCCGCCTGCTGCTGGCCCTGTGCGGCCTGGCCAACTGGTCGCACGCCGTCCCGCAGACCACCAGACTGCTGCTCGGCGAGGCCGCCGCGGAGGACAAGGACGCCACCCGCGCGTTCCTGATGGAGTTCGCCAGGGCGGCGATGCGCCGGGACGCGGCCCCTGGTGAGCGGGAAGCCCGCCTCCCGGAGGTCGAACTGGTCAATGAATTGACCACCAGCGACGAGCAGCCCGGCGTGGACCGCGCCGCCCAGCGACTCCGCGACGCCCAAGCCGCCGCCGAAGCCGCCCGCACCGAACTCGCCACCGCCCTGAAGGCCGCCCACGCCGCAGGCACGAGCGCCAACCAGCTCGCCAGACAGGTATCGGGCACCCTGTCCCGCCCCGTCGTGCTCAAACTGCTCTCCCAACCCGAGAGCTGACCCCACACCCACCGGCACGCGGCGCGGCAACGTCACTCGAATCGGCCGCCAACCACCCTGTCACCGCAACATCAACCCGAATAGTCAGCGTTGCACGCGGTCGAGAGCCGACGACACACGCAGCACGCAACCACCCGGCCCCGCGCTCGCCACCAGTCGAATCGACCTTCATCCGCCAGGGCGCGCACTTCATCCGGACCTCGAATGCCGACGCGCCCGGCGCACCGCCACCACGTCTTTCGAGCGAAGCGAGACCGAGCATGCGCCGTTCGCGGCCCGGCTCGTGTCCGAGTGGCCGCCGCGTCCGCGACGAAGTCGCCAGCGGTGGTCGCTCGGACGCGAGCCACAAAGGGGCCGCGAACACGCCGCGACGAAGTCGCGGCAATTGGACTCAGAACGCGGCTTCGTCCAGGTTCATGATGTCGTCGTCGAGTGCGGCGATTATCCCGCGCACCGCGGCCAGGTTCGGCAGCACGTTCTTCGCGAAGAAGCTCGCGACGGCGACCTTTCCGGCGTAGAAAGCACGGTCCTTCTCCGGCGCGTCGGTGGCCAGTGCGGTGGCCGCGATCTCCGCCTGCACCAGCAGGCGCCAGCCGATGAGCAGGTCGCCGACGGCGAGCAGGAAGCGCACCGAACCGAGGCCGACCTTGTACAGCTCGGTGGGCTTCTGCTGGGCGGCCATCAGGAAGCCGGTGAGCGAGGCGGCCATCGCCTGCACGTCCTCCGCGGCCGTGCGCAGCAGGTCGCGCTCGGTGTCGAACCGTCCGGTCTTGGCGTCGAGGAACGCCGCGATCCGCGCGCTGACGTGCCCGAGCGCCGCACCTTTGTCGCGAATGATCTTGCGGAAGAAGAAGTCCTGCGCCTGGATGGCGGTGGTGCCTTCGTAGAGCGAGTCGATCTTCGCGTCGCGGATGTATTGCTCGATCGGGTAGTCCTGGAGATAACCGGAGCCGCCCAAGGTCTGCAACGACTCGGTGAGGTACTGGTAGGCGCGCTCGGAACCGACGCCCTTGACGATCGGCAGCAGCAGATCGTTCACCCGGTGCGCCAGATCGGGGTCGGCGCCCGAAACGAGCTGGGCCACATCGGCGTTCTGGTGCGCGGCGGTGTACAGGTACACCGCGCGCAGGCCCTCGGCGTACGCCTTCTGCATCGCCAGTGAACGACGCACGTCCGGATGCCGGGTGATGGACACGCGGGGCGCGGCCTTGTCGGTCATCTGGGTCAGATCAGCGCCCTGGACACGTTCTCTGGCGTAGTCGAGCGCGTTGAGATAACCCGTCGACAAGGTGCCGGAGGATTTGACGCCGACCATCATGCGCGCGTTCTCGATCACCTGGAACATCTGCGCGATGCCGTTGTGCACCTCGCCGACCAGCCAGCCCTTGGCCGGTACGCCGTGGCCGCCGAAGGTCAGCTCGCAGGTGGGCGAGGATTTCAGGCCCATCTTGTGCTCGACCCCGGTGACGTACACGCCGTTGCGCTCGCCGAGTGCCAAGGTCTCGGGGTCGAAGAGGAACTTCGGCACGTAGAACAGCGACAGGCCCTTGGTGCCCGGTCCGGCGCCCTCCGGCCGGGCCAGCACCAGGTGGAAGACGTTATCGGCGGTGTCGCCGACCTCCGCGCCGGAGATGAACCGCTTGACGCCCTCGATGTGCCAGGTGCCGTCTTCTTGCGGGATCGCCTTGGTGCGTCCCGCGCCGACGTCGGATCCGGCGTCGGGCTCGGTCAGCACCATGGTGCCCTGCCAGCCCTTCTCGAGGCCGAGCGTGGCCCAGTGCCGCTGCTGCTCGGTGCCGACGTTGTACAGCACGGACGCCATGACCGGCCCCATGTTGAAGAACGACGCCGAGGGATTGGCGCAGGTGATCATCTCGGCGACGGCCCAGACCAGCGCCGCGGGCGCCGGGGTGCCGCCCATGCCCTCCGGCATGCCCAGCCTGCTCCAGCCCGCGTCGCGCACGGCGGCGACGGTCCTACGGAGCGGCTCCGGAACAGAGACCGAGAAGGTGGGCGCGTCATAGGCCACCGGATCGCGATCGGCCGCCGCGAAGGAGTCCGCCACCGGCCCCTCGGCCAGTCGCCGAACCTCCGCGAGGATCTCCCGGGCGGTGTCGGAATCGAGGTCGCCGTAGGCGCCGGTATCGAGGAGTTTGTCCAGCTCGAGCACTTCGAACAGGTTGAACTCGATATCCCGCACGTTCGCCTTGTAGTGGCCCATCTGGTCCTCCTCGACTCGAGTCCGCGGCCCGCCGCCGCGGCTTGGGACGGTTCAGATGTCGTACGAATCGAAGCGTGCCGCATCGCGGCGACGCTACGCAACCGTAGCCACATCCGCCCCGGCCAGCGGGTTTGCCCGGATCTCACAACCGTTCACCGTCCGTTTACGGGAAAGGTTCACACGAGCGAAACAGACGAAACGGACTTGTCATCGAGAGATATTCCGGCGCAACAAGTTCTGTCTACCGTTCGCATCACGAATACAGCCGTTGTATACAGCCCCGTCTACAGCCGTGAGCGGGGCGAAGACGGCGGTATTCGCTGCGGCGCCCTGCCGACGCCGCCGCAATACCTGATGAGGAGAGGGTTCGCCCCATGCCAGATTCCCGTGCCACCCATCGCTCCAGGCGTTTGGTCCGAGCGGTGGCGGTGCCCACCGCGGTCGCGCTCGCCGGCCTGTTGCTGACCGCCTGCGGCGCCAAGGACGACGCCTCGACCACCGGCTCCGGCGCCGCCTCCTGCGTCGACACCTCGAAGGACACGATCAAGGTCGGTTCGCTGCACTCGCTGTCCGGCACGATGGCCATCTCCGAGGTCACCGTCGCCAACTCGACCAAACTGGCCGTCGACCAGATCAACGCCGCGGGCGGCGTGCTCGGCAAGAAGATCGATCTGGTGCTCGAGGACGGCGCCTCGGACCCGAAGACCTTCGCGGAGAAGGCGGAGAAGCTGATCAGCTCCGACTGCGTCGCCGCGGTGTTCGGCGGCTGGACCTCGTCGAGCCGCAAGGCCATGAAGCCGAAATTCGAGAGCCTGAACTCGCTGCTCTACTACCCGGTCCAGTACGAGGGCCTGGAGGACAGCAAGAACATCTTCTACACCGGCGCGACCACCAACCAGCAGATCATTCCGGCGCTGGACTATCTCAAGCAGAAGGGCATCACGTCCCTGTACCTGGTCGGCAGCGACTACGTCTTCCCGCAGACCGCCAATCGTGAGATCAAGGCGTACGCCGCCGCCAACGGCATCGAGATCAAGGGCGAGGACTACACCCCGCTCGGCTCCACCGACTTCTCCACCATCGTGAACAAGGTCCGCTCCGCCAAGGCGGGCGCGGTGTTCAACACCCTCAACGGCGACTCCAACGTCGCGTTCTTCCGCGAGTACAGCAACGCGGGCCTCAAAGCCGCGGAGATGCCGGTGATCTCGGTGTCCATCGCCGAGGAAGAGGTGGCGGGCATCGGCGCGCAGCACATCGCGGGCCAGCTCACCGCGTGGAACTACTACCAGACCGTGGACACCCCGGTGAACAAGAAGTTCGTCGCCGACTACAAGGCCGCCTTCGGCGCCGACAAGCCGACCTCGGACCCGATGGAAGCCGCCTACGCGTCGGTCTACCTCTGGAAGAACACCGTCGAGAAGGCGCGGTCGTTCAAGGTGGAGGACGTCCAGGCCGCCGCAGGCGGCGTCACCTTCGAGGCGCCCGAGGGCCTGGTCACCATCGACGGCTCCAACCACCACATCACCAAGACCGCCCGCATCGGCGAGATCCGTCCCGACGGACTCATCTACACCGTGTGGGACTCCGGCAAGGCCGTGACGCCGGATCCCTACCTGAAGTCCTACGACTGGGCCAAGGGCCTGAAGTAGTCCGCGGCTGTCCGCGGCCCGGCTACCGGTGCCCGCCCGGCGACCCAGTCGCCGCGGCGAGCACGCGGAGCGCGTAATGAGGGGGGCCGCGGACAGCATCGGACACCAGGGCACTCAACGCGCCCCGAGCGCCTCAACTCCCGGTTTCGAGCCACAAAGGGGCCGCGAACACGCCGCGACGAAGTCGCGGCAGATCAAACACAGGAGCTCGCATGGACGTTGTGATCGGACAGCTCTTCACCGGGTTGAGTCTGGGATCGATTCTCTTGCTCGCCGCGCTCGGCCTCTCGCTGACCTTCGGGCAGATGGGCGTGATCAACATGGCGCACGGCGAGTTCATCATGGCCGGTTGCTACACGACATACGTCGTGCAGAAGGTCATCTCGTCGGCGGGTGTCTCGCTCGTCGTCTCGCTGCTGATCGGCTTCCTGGTCGGCGGCCTGCTCGGCGCCGCGCTGGAGATGGGCCTGATCCGCTGGATGTACGACCGGCCGCTGGACACGTTGCTGGTCACCTTCGGCGTCGGGCTGGTGCTGCAACAGCTGGCCCGCGACATCTTCGGCGCGCCCGCCAAGAACGTGATCGCGCCGGAGTGGCTCAGCGGCGGCGTCACGATCCTGGGCGCGGTGGTACCGAAGACGCGCATCTTCATCCTCGTCCTGGCGGTGGTCGCGGTGACCGCGCTGGCCGCGGTGCTCAAGGCGACTCCGCTCGGCCGCCGGATCCGCGCGGTGGTGCAGAACCGCGGCTTGGCCGAAACTTCCGGCGTATCCAGCCGTTTCACCGATATCAGCACGTTCTTCATCGGCTCCGGCCTGGCGGGCGTGGCCGGTGTCGCGCTCACCCTGATCGGCTCGACCAGCCCGACCATCGGCCAGAGCTACTTGATCGATGCGTTCCTCGTGGTGGTCATCGGCGGGCTGGGCCAGATCAAGGGCACCGTGATCGCGGCGTTCGCGCTCGGCCTGCTCAATTCCTACATCGAATACTCGACCACCGCGTCCATCGCGAAAGTCGTCGTCTTCGTCGTCATCGTGATCTTCCTGCAGGTCCGTCCGCAGGGCCTGTTCACCGTCCGGACAAGGAGTTTGGCATGACCACACTCGTACAACGGTGGCGCGCGCATTCCTCGCTCACCGCGTTGGCCGGGTTCGCCGTCGCCGCCGTCCTGTTGTTCGCGGTCGCGCCCGCGGTGCTCAGCGATTTCCGGCTCAACCTGCTGGCGAAGTTCTTGTGCTTCGCGATCGTCGCGGTTGGCATCGGGCTGGCCTGGGGACGCGGCGGAATGCTCACCCTCGGGCAGGGCGTGTTCTTCGGCATCGGCGCCTACATCATGGCCATGCATCTGCAGATGGCCGACGCCGCCCGGCTCGGCAACGACGTGCCGGAGTTCATGGAGATCGCGGGCATTCGCGAATTGCCGTCGTTCTGGACGCCGTTCGCGTCGGGCCCGGTGGCGCTGCTCGGCATCCTCGTGCTGCCCGCGCTGATCGCGGCGGCGCTCGGTTACGGCGTGTTCAAGCGCCGCGTGAAGGGCGCGTACTTCGCCATCCTCAGTCAGGCGCTCGCCGCCGCGCTGGCCATCCTGCTGACCGGCCAGCAGGCCATCGGCGGATTCACCGGTCTGTCGGATTTCCGCGCGTTCTTCGGGTTCAAGCTGTCCGACCCGGTCAACCGGCAGATGCTGTTCTTCATCGCGGCGGGCACGTTGCTGGTGGTGGTCGCGCTGGTGCGGCAGCTGATGCACAGCAGGTACGGCGAGTTGCTCGTCGCGGTGCGCGACCAGGAGGAGCGGGTGCGCTTCCTCGGATACGACCCGGCGAACGTGAAGATCGTCGCCTACGTGGTCGCGGCGTTCTTCGCCGGCATCGCCGGTGCGCTGTTCACTCCGATCGTCGGCATCATCTCCCCCGCCGATATCGGCGTCGTTCCGTCCATCGCGTTTCTCATCGGCGTCGCGATCGGCGGCCGGACCACCCTGCTCGGGCCGGTACTCGGCGCGATCGGCGTGGCATGGGCGCAGACGGCGCTGTCCGAGGAGTTCCCCTCGGGGTGGACGTATCTGCAAGGCGTGCTGTTCATCGTGGTGGTCGGTTTCGTGCCCGCGGGCCTCGCCGGATTGTGGCCCTTGCTGAAAGGTGTGCTGGGCAATCGGTTGCGGCGGCCCGCGGACCCGTCTGCCGCCGTGGTGGTCGAGGCGCTGCCGGAACCCGCGACGGAGAAGGTGGAATCGCGATGACCGAGACGACGCACGAACCGAAGCTCGGCGGCAACGCGGGAATGTCCAGCGAGTACCTGGAAATCCGTGGCCTGTCGGTGAGTTTCGACGGATTCAAGGCCGTCACCGATGTCGATCTGACGGTGTTGCAGGGCGATCTGCGCTTCCTCATCGGTCCCAACGGCGCGGGCAAGACGACCCTCATCGACGCGATCACCGGTCTGGTCCCGGCGACCGGGTCGGCGCAGAAGACCGGCGTGGAATTGCTCGGCAAGAAGGTGCACCGGATCGCCCGGCTCGGCGTCGGAAGGACGTTCCAGACCGCGAGCGTGTTCGAGCAGCTCAGCGTGCTGCAAAATCTCGACATCGCCGCGGGTGCGGGCCGTTCGGCGCTCACCATGCTGCGCCGCCGCAAATCGGTGCTCCCCGTAATCGAGGAGGCGCTGGAGACCACCGGTCTCACCGGCCTGCGCGACAAGCCCGCCGGGGTACTCGCGCACGGGCAGAAGCAATGGCTCGAGATCGGCATGCTCCTGGTGCAGAACGCGTCGGTGCTGCTGCTGGACGAGCCGGTGGCCGGCATGAGCGCCGAGGAACGCGAGGAGACCGGAAACCTGTTGCGCCGCATCGGCGGCGACCGGGTGGTCGTGGTGGTCGAGCACGACATGGATTTCATGCGCGCCTTCGCCACCTCGGTCACCGTTCTCGCGGGCGGCAAGGTGCTCAGCGAGGGGACCGTCGAACAGGTGCAGGCGGACCCGAAGGTCCAGGAGGTCTACCTCGGCACCGCCGCGGCCGTCGGCACCGAACTGGAGGACGCCTCGACCGCGCCGAGCCCGGAGTCACCCCGGAAAGGGGACAGCGATGCTTGAACTCACCGATATCCACTCCGGCTACGGCCGCACCGAAGTCATCCACGGCGTCTCGGTGACCGTCCCGGACGACAGCGTGGTCGCCGTCATGGGGCACAACGGCGCGGGGAAGACCACGCTGCTGCGTACGGCCGTCGGCCTGATCGGCACGAAGTCGGGCCGGATCGAATTCGACGGGGAGGCCATCACCAAACTGTCGCCCTCGCGGCGGGTGCGTCGCGGGATAGCGTACGTGCCGCAGGGACAGCAGAGTTTCCCGCAACTGACCACCGCGGAGAATCTGCAGGTGGTCGCGGACGGCCGTAAACGCGGCAAGGCGCTGATCGACGAATCGCTCGATCTGTTCCCCGCGCTGCGCGAACTGCTCGCACGGAAGGCGGGCCTGCTGTCCGGCGGCCAGCGCCAGCAACTGGCCATCGCGCGGGCGCTGATCACCGAACCGAAGCTGCTCATCCTGGACGAGCCGACCGAGGGTATCCAGCCGTCGGTGGTCGCCGAGATCGAGCGCACCATCATCGATCTCACCCGCCGGGGCGGACTGAGCGTGCTGCTGGTCGAACAGCACATCGGCTTCGCGTTGCAGGCGGCGCAGCGCTACTACGTGCTGCGGTCCGGCCGGGTGACCTCCACGGGCGCGGGTGGCGCCGGCGCCGAGAGCGAAGTCCGCTCGGCGATGGCGATCTGAGCGCCGCCATGACCCGCGGCAGGGGTCGGATTCCGTTGCGCGAGCAGGTGTACGACTCGTTACGGCGGGATCTGGCCACCGGAGCGATCGTGCCGACCGAACGGCTCGGCGAGGAACGCCTCGCCGAGGCCTACGGGGTGTCCCGCACCCCGGTGCGCGAGGCGCTGGCCCGGTTGCAGGCCGACGGCCTGGTCGAGCGGCTCGCCGACGGCCTCTACCCGTACCGGCCCCGGCTCGACGAACTCGATCACCTCTACGAGTTGCGGCTGGTGCTGGAAGCCAGGGGGATGCAACGCGTGCGGGCGCCCGGTGAGGCGCCCGCGCACGATCTGGATCTCGTGCGCGCGGAACTCGACGCCTGGCGCGCGCTGCGCGACGACCCACCCGAACCGGGACCGGCGCTGGTGGCCGCCGACGAACGCTTCCACACCACCTTGCTCGCCGCCGCGGGCAACGCCGCACTCGCCGAGGCGCTCACCGCCGTGCACATCCGGGTGCGTCCGGTGCGCACGCTGGACATGCCGACTCCGGAGCGGATCGCCACCATGACCGCCGAGCACATCGCGGTCGCCGAACTCCTGGTGTCGGGCGCGGTGGACGCGGCGGCGCAGACCCTCACCGCCCATATCGACACCTCCCGGACGCATGTACTGGCCCGCGCGCAACACGCGCTGCGCCTGACCAAACTGGGCCGCGCCGTGCGGGATTGAGCGATCAGCAGTTCTGCTGGAAGGGGAAACATTCGGTGGGCCGGTGCGGCGGCGGTGACGGGGTGGTAGTCGTCGTACCGGTCGCCGGAATCGGTTGCGCCGAGTCGTGCGCCAGCGCGGTGGCGATCACGCCGAGCACGAACAGGACCCCGACCACGGCGATCACGACGACCGACCAGCCCGCGTAGGCCTGGCTCTTCGTCGCGGCGCCGGGCTTCGGCTCGACTCGCGGCTTCGGTGTGCGCGGAATGGTCGTGACCGGCTCCGGCGCGTTCTCCTCGAAGCCCGCCTCGAGCAGTTCCGCGCGGGTCGGGGCGATCTCCGCCAGTCCGAGCGCGCCGCACGCGCCGATCACCCGGTCCGCGGTCCAGTCGCGCGGTCCCGCGGAGAATCCCTCCAGGTAGATGCGCAACTCGGTCGCGTCGGTGACATTGCCGACCACCACGTCCAACCCCGGGCGCAGGTTCGTGCGCGCCGGACGCACCACGGCACCGCGGAACGGGACGAGCACCACGGCGCCGCTGATGTGCCCCGGATCCTGCAACGCCCGCTGGAGCATGTGCTTGACCGCGTAGATGCCGTGTTCCACGCGCTCGGCGGGGCTCCCGGATTCCGGGTCGTCCAATTCCACCGGCGCGTCGCTGATCTTCCACGGCCCTTCGGCCGGTGTGCTCAGAATGCCGCTCTGCCTGCGCTGGAATCCGTGCACCTCCAGCACGGTCAGGCCCCGCGGGGTGCACACCACCGCGTCGACGCGCCGGTTGTCCGCCTCGAGATCGATCACGGCGAAACCGGTGGTCGGATACGACCGCAGGCACGCGACGAATTCCCGCTCGGCGCCGGAAAGCTCCGCTCCGGGCCTGATCCTCACCAGCATCTGTTCCCCTGCCGACCTGTTGTCCACACCTGACGCCGCGCCAACTCACTGCGACCGCGGTGACCCGCACCGGTACTGATGATGACGGGGTACCCGGCCGAAAACCACTCCGAAAGCAAAAGAATGGCGGGCGCCGCGCGGGATACTGCCGAGTAGGCTCTTTCTCGGCCGGCACCGACGCCGGCCGCACAGACCACGCGGAGGTGGCAACCACGATGGTTTCAGCGCTGCAACCACGCATCTCGCCCGGACGGCTGCGGGAACTCGGGCCGCTCAACTGGGTTGTCTGGCAGGTGCTTTCCCGCGCCGCGGGCACCGGGGACGCCCACTTGTTCAGCACCCTCGGCCGCACCCGCGGACTGTTCCGCGGCTGGCTGCACTACTCGGGCAAACTCATGCCGGGCGGGCGGCTACCGCGCCACGAGTCGGAACTGGTGATCATCCGGGTCGCGCATCTGCGCGGCTGCGACTACGAAATGGACCATCACATCCGGCTCGGTCGCCGCGCGGGGGTTACCACCGAAATCCTCGAGCGGCTGCGCAAGGGTCCCGAAGCGGCAGGGTGGTCGGACAAGCACCGCGCGCTGCTGGCCGCGGTGGACCAGCTGGTCGAGACGCGCGACCTCGACGACGACACCTGGGCCGAGCTGGCGAAGCACTACGACGAGCGCAGCCTCATCGAAATCGTGCTGCTGATCAACCAATACGACGGATTGGCCGCGACGATCACCGCCCTGCGCATCCAGCGCGACGGCGTCTAGACCTCCGCGGACGGCCCCTCGATGCGGCGTGCCAAGCCGTCGAGCACCAGCGTCAGCCCGAACTCGTAGGCGTGGTCGGCGCTGTAGGCGGCGTCGTGTGCCTGGCCCGCGGCCGTGCCGACACGGGCGGCGAGCGGGTAACGCTCCGCGTCGAACACCTGCGCCAGCACGGGCGCGGCCCGTTCCCACCACTGCCCGTCCGACAGCGCGCTGTCCGCCGCCGCCCGCGCGCTGTCGATGGCGATACGGGCGACGGAGGTGACGAACCCGAGCACGAACGTGAGCGCGGCGTCCATCGCGACGTCGTCGAGTCCGAGATCCGCGAAGGCCTCCAGCTCGTGGTCGTACTTGGCGGCGAGGCCGGGCCCGAGTGGCGGCCGGGTGGTCGGCAGGTACGCCACCCAGGGATGGCGGGCCAGCATGGCGCGGTTCTCGGCCGCGATCCTGACGACCCGCTCGCGCCAGGGCAGACCGGTGAGATCCGCGCGATCCATCCGCGCGTACACCGTGTCCAGCATCAAGTCGATCAGCTCGGCTTTGCCCGGCACATACGTGTAGGTGGCCATGGGGGTCAGGCCGAGCCGGTTGGCGACCGCGCGCATCGTGAGCGCTCCGATCCCCTCCGCATCGGCGATCTCGATCGCGGCGGCGATCACCGCCTCGACGCTGCTGCGCTGCTTCGGGCCCCGGCCCGCGCCCGGCTCCGGCGGAATCCGCCACAGCAGCTCCAGCGTGCGAACCGGGTCGCCCGCGCCGCTGCGTTCCTTCGGCTGTCCCACCGCTGCCTCCTCGACCGCCTCGAACCACCGATGGTATCGGTGTGACTCAGGTCATAGTGTGCGCCGCCCCAAAATGCTCTACAAAGTACAGTGTACTTAGTACAGATTTCCGACGCCGAGGAGAGTTCATGAACATCACCGCTTCCGCCGTCTCACTCAACGTCCCCGACCCGGCCGCCTCGGCGAAATTCCTCATCGACCACCTCGGCTTCGAGGAGAAGATGGCGGCCGACGGGTTCGTCTCCCTCGCCCGCGACGACGCCGGCCTGAACGTCATCTACTTGCGCACCGGGCTGGCGAGTTTCAAACCGAAGAGCAAGGCCGGCAGTGCGGGCGACGGGCTGCTCGTCGCCTTCGTGGTCGACGACATCGACGCCGAATACGCCCGGTTGCAGGACGAGGGGGTGCCGATCGTGACGCCCATCGAAACCGAGGAGTGGGGCGAGCGGTACTTCCAGATGAGCGATCCGAACGGGATCATCATCCAGCTGGTGCAGTGGGTGTAGCAGTCGAGCTTCGCTGGAACCGGCCGCCGGGCCGGACGTTGCGGCATGGAAACAGGCCGCCGCATCCGGCCCTTCGACGGGCGATATCACCCGGGACGGCCAATTCCGATCCCGATTACCGCTACGGGGCAACTGCACCGGCTGCCCGGCCGGGTCGATTCGCCCGGAAGCGGAGTGGCGGCTCCTACGCGCAGCGATCAGTGTCAGCCCAGCGCCGCACGGAAGACTTCGACAGCCCGGGTAGCCGGGCGGCCGAGCAATTTCTCCAGGTCCCCCGAGCGCACGTCGAGGATGCCGCGGGCGATGCCCGCGTCGGCGTCGGCGAGCGCCTGGGCGTAGGCCTCCGGCAACCCGGCCTGGATCAGCGCGGCGACGTAGTCCGCCTCCGGCAAGTTCTCGTAGCGCACCGGCTTACCAGCGGCTTCCGAAATCGCCTGCGCCAGTTCGGCATAGGTGAGGCTTTCGCCACCGCCGAGTTCGTATACCCGGCCCGCGTGGCCATCGGTGGTGAGCACCCGGGCGGCCGCTTCGGCGTAGTCGGCACGCGCCGCGCCCGCCACGCGCCCCTCGCCCGCGGCGCCGTGCAGCACGCCCGACTCCACCGCGTGCGCGAGACCGCCCACGTAGTTCTCCCAATACCAGCCGTTGCGCAGCAAGACGTGCGGCACGGCCGATTCGGCGAGCACCGCCTCGGTGCCCTTGTGTTCTTGCGCGAGGATCAGCGGGTTGTCGGTGGCGCCCGGAATGCTCGTGTAGGCGAGCAGTTCCACGCCTGCACGTTCGGCCGCGCGAATGACATTGGTGTGCTGCGCCACTCGCGCGCCGAACTCGTTGCCCGAGATGAGCAGCACCCGGTCGACGCCGTCGAGGGCGCGCTCCAGCGCGGCCGGGTCCTCGTAGGCGGCCTCGCGGACGTCCACGCCGCGTTCGGCCAGATCGGCGACCTTCCCCGGATCACGCACGATCGCGACGGGAGTCGATCCCGCGCGCGACAACTCCTCCACCACGAGTCGGCCCAGCTGCCCGCTCGCTCCGGTTACGGCGATGGTCATGACTACCTCCAGAATGTGTACTGATCTACATGCACTAACTATTCGTAAGTACTATGCATTCCACACCCACTGTGGTCAAGTTGGGTACGATGACGGTCATGACGACCCAGCACACCGGCTCGGCCGAGGCCGACGACCCGACGCTGGAAGCCGACGTCTTCGCGCGCAACTGCACCTCACGTCCGGTCCTGCAAACCGTGGCCAGTCGCTGGGGCACCCTGGCGCTGGTCGCGCTGCGTGAAGGCCCGTACCGGTTCAGCGCACTGCGGCGACGGGTCGACGGCGTAAGCGAACGCATGTTGTCGCAGACTCTGCAAGCGCTGGAGCGCGACGGCATGGTGCACCGCGAGGTGCAGGAGACGATTCCCCCGCGCGTCGAATACACCCTCACCGAATTGGGCGCGGAGGTGGCCGCGCACCTGGAATCGCTGATCCAGGTGCTGGAGACCAACATGCCCCGCGTACGCGAGGCGCAGGCGGCCTACCACCGCGACTGACCGGGGAAGAGACTCCCCGCGCGGCGGGTTACATGGACATGGAACTCGCTGCCGCCGTCGATTTCGCACGCGAACATCGCAGGTCCGTGCTCACCACGATCCGCCGCAACGGCCGCCCGCAACTGTCCAACGTGCTGCACGTCATCGGCGCCGACGGCCGCATCCGCATCTCCATCACCGCCGACCGCGCGAAGTATCACAATCTCGTGCGCGATCCATGGGCGGCACTGCACGTGACCCGCGAGGATTTCTTCGCCTACGCCGTGCTCGAAGGCACGGTGGAACTCACTCCGGTCGCCGCCGCGCCCGGCGACCCGACCGTCGACGCGCTCGTCGACTACTACCGCACCGCCAACGGCGAGCACCCCGACTGGGACGAGTACCGCGCCGCGATGGTCACCGACCGCCGCGCCTTGGTCCTGTTCACCCCCACCAACGCCTACGGCATGCTCCCGGCCGCCGGCTAGCGGACCGGCCGAGGTCCGCGGCGGCTACGACCGAGTGGCGGGCGCTGCGACTCCGATCCACCGCTGGACCGGCGCGGAGCACGGCCGAATCAGCGGGACATCAGGTCCGACACGGTGACGAATTGATAGCCCGCGGCGCGCAATTCGGTGACGATGCGAGGGATGGCGGCGAGCGACGCCTCGGCGTTCCCGTACATGACGTGCAAGAGGATGATCGAGCCGGGACGAACCTTGCCGAGCGTCTCGGCGACGATGTCGTCGGCGGTGACGCCCGCCCGGCCCGAATCGGGCTCGACGTCCCACGTCACGGTGACCCGGTCGTGCTCGGCGAGATAGTGCGGCAGCGTCCACAATTTCTTGCCGTAGGGTGGCCGGAAGGTGATCGGGCCCGTGTAACCGGTCTTCGTGATCTCGGCGTCCGTGCCCTCCACCTCGTCCCGGACCGTGCCGGGTGTGACGAACACCATCCGCCGGTGCGAATAGGTGTGGTTGCCGATCTCGTGGCCCGCGGCTGCGATCGCCCTGCCGTGCTCCGGATGCGCGGCGAGATCACGCCCGTTCAAGTAGAACGTGGCGGGAACTCGCGCTTCAGCAAGGACTTTCAGCACTTCGGGAGCGCGATCGGACGGCCCGTCGTCCAACGTCAGCGCGACGACCCTCGCGTCGGTGTCCACCCTGCTGACCACGTGACCGGCCAACTGGAAGGTGCGCGCTTTCATCAGGTAGAAGGTGCCCGTCCCCAGCAGCACCACCACGACGAGCACCGGCACACTTCCGATCAACCACCTGCGAAGCATGCACGCTGTATAGCAGACCGCCCGAGCCCGCGCCGACCTCCAACGGCCCTATCGAGGCGGAAACCATTGGCCGACAAATGAAAAGGGCGTGCGATCTACGACCGCACGCCCTCTCTCCGCGACCGGATCAGAAGTTGATCATGTGGCCGGCCAGGCCGTGGAAGGCTTCCTGGAGGGCCTCGCTGAGCGTCGGGTGGGTGTGCACGTTCCGGGTCAGCTCGTTGACCGTCAGGTCCCACTTCTGCGCGAGGGTGAGCTCGGGCAGCAGCTCGGAGACGTCCGGGCCGATGAGGTGCCCGCCGATCAGCTCGCCGTACTTGGCGTCGGCGATGAGCTTGACGAAACCGGTCGGGTCGCCGAGGCCGTGCGCCTTGCCGTTGGCGGTGAAGGGGAAGGTCGCGACCTTCACGTCGTAGCCCTCGTCCCGGGCCTGCTCCTCGGTCAGACCGAAGCTGGCGACCTGCGGCTGGCAGAAGGTGGCGCGCGGCATCATCCGGTAGTCGCCGAGGGTGACGGTCTCCGCACCCGCGATGGTCTCGGCCGCGACCACGCCTTGGGCCTCCGCGACGTGCGCGAGTTGCAGCTTGCCGGTGACGTCGCCGATCGCGTAGATGTGCGGCACGTTGGTGCGCATGTAGTCGTCGATCCCGATCGCGCCGCGGTCGGTGACCACCACGCCGGTGGTCTCCAAGCCGTAGCCGTCGACGCGCGGTGCGAAGCCGACGGCCTGCAGCACCTTGTCGACGGTGACGGTCTCGACCGAGCCGGACTTGTTGTCCTTGATCGCGACGGTGACCTTGGCGCCGTCGTCCTCGATGGACTGCACGGCCGCACCGGTGGTGATGGTGATGCCGAGCTTCTTGTACTGCTTGGTGATCTCCTTGGAGACGTCCGCGTCCTCGTTCGGCAGCGCGCGGTCGAGGAACTCGACGATGCGCACGTCGACGCCGTAGTTCTTCAGGACGTAGCCGAACTCCATGCCGATCGCGCCCGCACCGACGATGAGGATCGAGCCGGGCAGGTCACGGGTGAGGATCTGCTCCTCGTAGGTGACCACGTTCGCGCTGAGCTGGGTGCCGGGCAGCAGCTTGGTGACGGTGCCCGCCGCGATGATCGCGTTGTCGAACGTGATCGCCTCGGTGCCGCCCTTGGAGAGCTCGACCGAGAGCGAGTTCGGGCCGGTGAAGGTGCCCTTGCCGTCGAACTCGTCGATCTTGTTCTTCTTCATCAGGAAGTGGACGCCCTTGACCCGGCCGTCGGCGACCTTGCGGCTGCGGTCGAAGGCGACCCCGAAGTCGAAGTTCACCTCGCCGGAGATGCCGAAGGTCTTCGCCTCCTTGGTGAAGATGTGGGCGAGTTCGGCGTTTCGCAGGAGCGCCTTGGACGGGATGCAGCCGACGTTCAGGCACACACCGCCCCAGTATTTCTGCTCGACGATCGCTGTTCGCAGGCCGAGTTGAGCGGCGCGGATCGCGGCGACGTATCCGCCGGGACCAGCACCGAGAACGACGACATCGTAGTGGGAAGTCACGAACCGAGCCTAACTCCGCAGCGGTATGTTCACCCACCCATCCCCCACCCTGGTGAGGTGTGGGCCACACCCATCCGCAAACTTTCCGTGATCGGGAAGAACGCGGTGGTGGCGCCGGGTTAGCATGCCGCCCGAGCGGCCGGGTCGAGCCGGTCCCGGTACCCGTTTCCGACGGCCCCGACTCCACCGTCGACCGGGTGGGTCCGAGTGGCACCCGGCTGCGGCAAAACGCGAGTCGACCTCTTCGTGGTGCTACCCCGCGGGGGGGCGAGCCGCAGGGTCAGGTTCGCCAGACCTGGCGGGCGACGCGGCGGAAGTTCTCGCCGAAGACCGCTGCCCGGTCCGCTGCGGTGAAACCACGACCGGCCAGCACCTCGTCGAGGCCGGGTACGTCGGCGGCCCCGGTCAGATCCTCGGGCGGCACCCATTGCAGCGCGCCCCATGCGGTGTATGCCTCGGAGAAAGCGTCCGGATTGTTCGCCAGTTCGGCGTTGAAGTCCTCGGCGTCGAAGGAGTAGTCCGAGCCGATTCCGATGTGCTCGATGCCGACCAGCTCGGCGCCGTATTCGATGTGCCGCGCCATCGCCGCGATCCGCTCGGCGCGCTCGTCGGCGGCGTTGCGGCCCAGGAAGATTCCGACACCATTGATTCCGATCACGCCACCGGTCGCGGCGCAGGCGCGCGCCTGCTCGTCGGTGATGTTGCGCGGATGGTCCCACAGAGCGGCGAAGTTCGAGTGGCTGTAGATCATCGGGACGACGCTCAACTCGGCCAGTTCCAGCCCGGTGCGCCGGGAACAATGCGAGCCGTCGGCGAACATGCCGACTTCGTTGAGCGCATGGACGAGATCGCGGCCGTACCCGGTGAGTCCGGTGTCCTCGGTGTCCAGGCATCCGCAGCCCGCGGCGTTGGCGTGGTTGTAGGTGGGCAGCAACGACCGCACGCCGAGGTCGTAGAACCGCGCGACGTTGTCCAGGTCCCCGCCCAGCGGGCCGGAGTCCTCCAGATCGAACGCGAGCGCGACGGCGCCGGGCGCCCCGATGTCATCGACCCCGCGCACCAGGCGAAACCGGCCGTCCGCCGACGCCTCGCGGCGGAATCGGTCCAGCAACGCAAGAGAGTCCGCGGTCGACTGCCGGGAGTAGCCCACGTTCACCGACAAGTAGGACCCGGCCGGGTAGCGCGCGAGGTCGCCGATGCGCGCGGCGGGCGAGAGCGGCAGGCAGCAGTGCTGCTCCCAGAGAAACGGTGGCAACCTCGAACCTCCTGTTCGGATCGGCCTCGCCGGCAGCGATCCTACTTGTCCGCGCCGAGTGGGCGTCGGCCCCAGCGAACGGCAAGCCGCCGCTACTCGGCCGCGGTGGACGAGTTGTCCCGTTCGCCAACACTTTTCGCCGCAATCCTCGGTAACAGCGCGCTCACCTCGACCGATGCACGTAGTACATCAATCCCCCGTGCCACGAAGGCGGTGCGACCATGCGTCGCTTGCTTCCCCTTTTCTTCTCCTTCCTGACAGTCGCCGGTCTCTGGATCGCGCCCGCCCCGGCCTCCGCCGCCCCGGCGTGTGCCTCCGGTTGGGGTTCGATGCCCAAGACCAGCCAGGCCCGCACGCTCACGCCGCTGACCGGGGTCCGCGCCGGGCGGCACGACTGCTTCGACCGCTTGGTGTTCGACGTCGCCGGGCCAGTGACCGGGTACCACGTCGGCTACGTCGAGCGGGTGACCATGGACGGTTCCGGCGCACCCGTCCCGCTGCGCGGCGAGGCGTACCTGAGCATCACCGTGAACGCCCCCGCCTACGACGACTCGTTCACCCCCACCTACAACCCCGCGAACCGGGCCGAGCTCACCGAGGTGCGGGACTACCGGACTTTCCGTCAGGTGGCCTGGGCCGGCTCTTTCGAAGGCCAGACCACGGTCGGTCTCGGCACCCGCGCCCGGCTGCCGTTCCAGACCTACACCCTCGACGGACCGGGCAGCGGATCGCGCATCGTGGTCGACGTAGCGCACTCCTGGTAACCCCGCGCCCGGGCGGCTCGTCCACAATGTGGGGATGAGCGGTGTGGAGAATGTGACCGACCCCTACCTCTGGCTGGAAGAAGTGACCGGCGAGCGGCCCCTGGACTGGGCCCGCGCGCACAACGCCGTCGTGCACTCCCGGTTCGCCGACTCCGATCGCTTCCGGGAGCTGGAGCGGCGCATCCTCGACATGCTCGACACCGATACGAAGATCGCCTACCCGTCTCGCCGCGGCCCCTGGCTCTACAACTTCTGGCGAGACGCCGAGCACCCGCGCGGCCTCTGGCGGCGCACCACGTTCGCCGAATACGCCGAGGACTCGCCGGACTGGGACGTGCTGATCGATCTCGACGCACTGGCCGCCGCCGAGGACGAGAACTGGGTGTGGGGCGGAGCCGCGGTACTGCGCCCGGAACAGTCCCGCGCGCTGATCAGCCTGTCGCGCGGCGGCGCGGACGCGAAGGTGGTCCGCGAATTCGATCTCGCGCGGCGGGTGTTCCTCGACCCGGTCGACGGCGGCTTCTTCCTGCCCGAGGCGAAGTCGGAGATCCGCTGGATCGATATCGACTCGGTGTACGTGGGCACCGACTTCGGCCCCGGCTCGCTGACCGATTCGGGGTATCCGCGGATCGCGAAACGCTGGCGGCGCGGCACCGCTCTGGACGAGGCCACCACCGTTTTCGAGGGCGAGACCGGGGATGTCGCGGTCTCGGCGGGCTACGACCGCACACCGGGTTACGAGCGGCACTACGTCGGCCGCGCGACCGACTTCTTCAACGAAGAGGTGTACCTGCTGGCCGACGACGGCACGCTGCGGCATCTCGACATCCCCAGCGACGCCAGCGAATCCTGGTACAAGGACTGGCTGCTGGTGCTGTTGAAGTCGCCGTGGGAGGTGGGCGGCGCGAGCTATCCCGCGGGTGCGCTGCTGGCCGCCGACTTCGAGAAGTTCCTGGCCGGCGCACGGGATTTCGAGGTCCTCTTCACCCCGGACGCGCACACCGCGCTGCACGGCTACGGCTGGACCGAGAATCACCTGCTGCTGGTCACGCTCGAGGATGTGCAGACCAAGCTGCACGTGCTCACCCCGGCCACAGACGGCTGGCGTCGCAAACCGCTGACCGACACTCCGCCGATGGCCACCACCAGCGTGCTGAATCTCGACCCGCTGGAGGGCGGCGACGAGTTCATGCTCAGCACCAGCGGGTTCACCACTCCGGCCACGCTGCTGGCCAGTGCGGTCGGCGGACGCACCGAGCGGCTCAAGCAGGAGCCCGGGTTCTTCGACGCCGACGGCGTGGAGACCGAGCAGTTCTTCGCCACGTCCGATGACGGCACGCCGGTGCCGTACTTCGTGATCCGCCATCGCGACCGCAAGGACCAGCCCGGGCCGACGGTGATGTCCGGCTACGGCGGTTTCGAAGTGTCGCGCACTCCGGGTTACAGCGGCGCCTCGGGGATGGGCTGGCTGGAGCGCGGCGGCACCTGGGTGATGACGAACATCCGCGGCGGCGGCGAGTACGGGCCGCAATGGCACACCGCGGTGCAGAAAGCCAACCGGCACAAGGTGTACGAGGACTTCTCCTCGATCGCGAAAGACCTCGTCGGGCGCGGTATCACCACCGCCGATCAGCTCGGCGCGGTCGGCGGCAGCAACGGCGGACTGCTCATGGGCGTGATGCTGACCCGCTACCCCGAATTGTTCGGCGCGATCGTCTGCCAGGTGCCACTGCTGGACATGAAGCGCTACCACCTGCTGCTGGCGGGCGCCTCATGGATGGCCGAGTACGGCGACCCCGACAAGCCGGAGGAATGGGAGTACATCGGCAAGTACTCGCCTTACCAGAACGTGCGCGCCGACCGTGCCTACCCGCCGATCCTGCTCACCACCTCGACCAGGGACGACCGGGTGCATCCCGGCCACGCCCGCAAGATGGCCGCGCTGCTGGAGGAGCAGGGCCACGAGTTCTGGTACCACGAGAACATCGAGGGTGGCCACGGCGGCGCCGCCGACAACAAGCAGTCGGCTTTCCAGGCGGCGCTGATCTACGAGTTCTTCACCCAGATGCTCTCATAGGGCGTCGACAGGCAAATCCGGATGCTGCGCGGATTCGCCCGTACCGGGCTCGCGTGGCTTCTCCTGCGCCGGCGCCGCATCTGTCGCGCTGGTGGTCTCGGCGACCACTTCCACTCGCCGCAAAGGAGACAGCAGCAATATCAGCCCTGGTGCCACCAGCCCGGCAACCCCGGCCACCAGACCACCCTGCACACCGAGCGCGGCGGCTGCGATTCCGCCGAGGAGCGCTCCCAGTGGCGCGGCCAGCGCCGAAAACCATCGCATCGACGCGTTGACTCGGGCCAGCGTCTCCGGTGCCGACATCGTCTGCCTGAGGGTCCGCTGAACAACGTTGTAGCCGATCAGCGCCGTCATCACGACAAGCAAGCCGCTGGTCACGAGGACAGTCCGCCAAGCCTCCGGCGCAGGTAGGACTGCCAAGGCGTAACCCGGCGCATACGCAATGGCGAAACAGAGCAGAGTCCGTCCATCGCCGAGCCGCCGCGTCAACCACAGCGCCACCGGTCCGCCCATCAACCCTCCCAGCGACCCCACCGCGCCGACCAGCCCGATCACTTGGGGTTGCCAGCCGATATCCCTCGCGAGGAATACCAGCCACAGCGCCCCGATCCACGCCAGAAAGCAGTTGGTAGAAAGGTTCGCGAAAGCGATCCAGCGCAGATAGCGGTCTGTTACGACGTAGCGTAAGCCTTCCAGGACAAGTTTTGTCACGCTAGTGCGGCGAACCGAAGGTGACGGCGCTTCCGGCAACCGCAGAATCGTCAGCGCGACAGCGAGAACAGCCACCATGCCCACGGCAGCAGCAAGGGAAATGCTTGCACCGACGACCGCGAAAAACCAGCTTCCAGCCAGCGGACCGGCGAATTGCGCGAGAGATTCCGACACACCGAACTTCGCATTGGCCGACCTGAGTTCAGAATCGGGCACGATCATCGGCGTCACGCTCTGAAAGGCGACGACATTCACCATCCGCGCCGACTCCGTACAGAAGGCCACAACGAGCAGCAGAGGAATCGTCGCTCCGTGGCTCACGCAGATGATCAGCGCTCCGGACCAGACCGCCAGCTCTGCAACGTTGGCAAGAATCATCGAGCGCCAGCGCCCCAGCTTTTCGACGTAGGCCCCCGCGTGCAGGGTGATGAACACCTTCGGAAGGAGGCTCGCGGCGGCCAGAGCCGACATATCGGATGCGTCTGCGTGTAGTTCAGCCACCGCGAACAAACCGAGGCCGAACGGTAGATATGCGCTGCCGATTCCACCTAACGTCTGCGCCAGCCAGAAAGCATTGAACCGATTCTTCCATTCAGCTCGCAACGCGACCGTCAAGATAGACCAACCGATCCAGCGATATTAATTATCGCACAGTAGGAAGCAACCGTGATCAGCGAGAAGGATACCAGAGTTCCTGGAAACAGAACGAAGAATACGACATGCAAGAAAATCCCGAGCACAATCGCGATCACCTGCGTTCCAGGAAAGAGGAGCATAGCGGGAATCAACATCTCGACGGCCAGCACGGAGCCGGTCAGCAGAAGCAGACGCGGTGAGCCGACCGGCTCTCGGAGAATGAGACTCCGCAACCGCCTCGGCATCGCCGAGTCGTGGAACATTCGATAATACTTCTCACCTTCGATGAACTCTATCGTCGACCGCACGACGTTACCGGACAAGAAGCTCGGATTCCATTTTCGATGCACGCCTCCCCAGTGCAACCCGAAAACCAGCACAGCTATCATTCCGAGGCCCAAGTCGATACGTACCGGATTATGCTCGGTGGATCCGTGGTAAGTGAACAGGTATGCCATTCCTGCATGCACGGGAGCGAAGAACAATCCGATGGACAGCAGGACGAAGAATGCGCTGTGAAAATTGAAGTATACTCGCGTTTCCAAGAAGGTGACCAGCCCGATGACGACTAATGCCGGGCGCATCTGCCAGCCTACGACGAGCAATACGGCAGCGACAGCACGGGCTGAGAACAACGTCACATATAATCGTGCCCCTGGCAGTAGTGGCCGCCACCTTACGGGACATCTTACCCGCACCAAGAAGTAGCGATACGTTATGGGGCGATACGCAGTCAGATATCCGCGGCGTATATGCACACCCGCTTCAGCTAGCAGCCCGATACCAAATACTACCGCGATGAAGGTGGCGGCATAACCCGGATCCGCACTCAGATGATCTAGCATACGCGCGCGACGACCTTTGACTGCTCGATGCGATAAACTTGGGTTTCGAATTCCACACGGCAGGTTACTTTGCCGCCCAGGCTTCGAATTCCATGAACCCGATTTACGCTAGCAAGAGGTCGACTTCCGCACGGGAGATGGCCAACTTGGTGTGCGGCAGATACTCCCAGCAATTGAATCGAGCGCCGGACGCGTCAGCTAGATCAAATCGAGCATTTGTCACACCGGCGAACATGTGCCACGAGGCGAAGTTGGGCGATGGACGCACGGCAGACCAAATAAGCCACGCGCACCATGATGTGAATATCATGAATCCCGGGGGTGACAGAAGATCCAGCATCTTACACCCTGGTCGCCAACTGATATTCCGCTGCATGCCGCGCCCACTCATAGAGATACGTGTCCGAGCGACGCTGCGCCAGTACCATTAGATTCCGATGATTTGACACTCCGGTCGGCAACAATGTCAACGACTTCGCGTAGCATTCAATGGCGCAGTCGAAAGCGCCCAGCAGTTCGTACATGCGCCCGGCGCGGAACCAAGCGACGCGACCCAATGGCACCGCTACGTGGCCCGCTGCCACATATGCTTCCACGGCGCCGTCGAGATCTCCGGCATTCCGGCGTAGGTCACCGACCTGAATCAGTAGCTTCGAGTCCAGCGGATCGACCCGTGCCGCCGCCTCCATGTACTGCTGCGCCTCGGCCTGCGAGCCCGCGGCAGCGTACGAGCGACTGGCGGACTCCAAGGCTGGGATCATGTTCTCGACTTTCAGCACACGCTCATGGTCCGATGTCGGTGCCGCCAGTTCCGCATGGTCCAATACCTTTTGATACTCATTCAACAGCGTTTTGTGGTCGCCTCGCAAGAACGGCAGAAAGGTCGCAGCGCGGTGGTAGCGGCTCGTCATCAGATGCGCCTCGAAGTCCGAGACCTCGGACAACTCAATATATTCTTCGAGATAACCGAAGCCGAGATTCCGCCAGTGTTCGACTCCATTGATCTCCCGACGATGCGCCCCCTGCACCATGCCGTAGATCGAGAGGTTTATGAGCATCCTCAGATAGCGGGAGTCCGCGGGCGCCGCGGCCACAGTACGCACCAGTTCGGGCATGATCTGCGTCCAGTCCCGCCGTGGCTCGGTCAAATTCGTCAGATAGTGGCGGAGCACCCGCAAATAGAATTGCTCAGGTGATTGCGGTCTCCCACCTCGATCCACTTTGTCGAGAGATACCATCGCCGCATCGAAAAATCCGAGGGCGGTCAGCAACTCGGGCGAAGTCGCCGGCTTGTGCGGTGTACCGCAGCCGAAGCATGCCCGCGAGAAACCGCAGGGAGGGATCCGGCGTATCGACCAGCTCCGGCATTCTGCGGTAGGGCCCGTCGAAGCGCGAAACATGCGACAGGGCCTGGAGAAAGACCAGACGAGGAGAATCGTTCTCAAGAGCTTCGAGTTCCATCAGCGAATTTTCGGCGAGTCGGCTCAGGCCCGCCTGAAGCGCTACTCGGGTCAACCACGCCTTGGCATCGGGTTCCGTGCCTGTCCGCGCTACCTCGATGCGCTGTCCTTCCGCAGAACCGGCATTCAGGGTGAAATAATCTGCTCGGGCAATACCTTCCACAGTAAGTAGCGAACGCAGCTGCGGCGGCGGCAGCATGGAGGGGCCCCAGAGTTCATGGTCATCGACGCAGAACCAGTAATCGATCGCGGCAGTCTGAACTGCCCGGTGATCGGCGGTGCTGATCTTCGACCGCGGCTCAGCAAAGGACTTGAAAGCTGCCGTGGCCGAGTCGATATGCCGAATATCCATTCCTCCCCCTTCGAACCGAAATGTTGAACTCGTCGATGTGCACAGAGTCGAGCCGCGTGCACGATGCGCCGGAGGCACTTTTTGCCTCCGGCGCATCTGTGTGCTTCTAGTCCGTGAAGACAGTCGGCTGCGTCGATCCGACACCGAGATCATCGTAGATATCGGTCGCGCTTTCAAGAATTTCAGCCACAATAAATCACCCCCCATCCCCGTTTATTTGTATACCGCTGCTGAATTCCACCCCCAGCAGCACCATGAACAATAGCGGCCAACCGCGAGGGACGCAACACTCGGTGGCTTCGAATGTGGCCGCCGCTGTGCCTACATTTCCGATCTCGCCGTTTGTGCTCGCTAATCGCCGGACGCACCAGCGTGACGGGACGCGGCTAGTTCTTTCGGCCCTGACCTGCTGGTTGCCACAGGTTGCTGGCTGCGGGTCAGCTCCGTGGCCCGGCGCTTCTCGTCATCGCCTTCCAGGCGGCGCTGATCTACGAGTTCTTCACCCAGATGCTGATCGAACGACGGGCCTGACGAATGGACGGGCCGGACGCAGTCCGTCCTCAGCCCGCGCATGGCCGCAGCGAAGGCGGAGGTACGCCTCAGCGGTCGCGCAGCCACTTCTCGATCTGGTCGACGGTGCTCGCGCACTGCCGGATCCAGCCGTTGTGGCCCAGCGGTTCCGGCTGTCGCCAGCGCGTCACCTCGGCGTTGGGCAGCTTCTCCAGCAGGTGCTCGGCGGAGCTGGGCGGGGTGAGGTCGTCGCCGGTCATCGTGATGGACAGCACCGGAAGCCGTAGCCGCGCGATGCGCTCCTCGTAGTCGATGTCCGCGCCGACCGGGACGAACCGGCCGGTGCGCGCGAGCCGGGCCCAGTCGGAGATCAGCACTTTGGACTGGCGGCCGAAGCCCATCGACACCCGGTCGCCGGGCCAGAAGCCCGCCAAGTTGGCCGTCAGCGAGATCGCCGCGGTGCCGACCAGCATGCCCGGGCCCGAAAGTCCGCGATAGCCGCGGTAATACGGCGTGCCGGACGCGACCAGGACGAGTCCGCCGAGCCTGCCGCGGATGCGCGCGGCGTACATGACGCCGAGCTGGCCGCCCATGCTGTGGCCGAGCAGGTACGGCGTGCTGTCCGGGAATTGTTCGCGGACCACCTCGAAGATCGCGGGAAAGTCCACAGAGACCAGCTCGTGGTAGCCGAAGGTGCTGGCAGAACTCGGCTTCGGCCTGCTGTCGCCGTTGCCGCGCAGCTCACCGATGGCCACATCGAACCCGCGCGCCGCCAGACTCGAGGCGAACAGTTCGTAGTAACCCCCCGGAACACCGAGCCCGGGCACGATCACCAGCACCGGACGCGGCGCGTCCGGTGTGACCGGGTGCCGGTGCACGCCCCCGGCGGGGATCAACCGCACCGGAACCGTGGTGCCGTCCGGCATCTGGATCGGAACTGTCTGCATCCCCGCACGCTACCGCGCTCGTCGCCGCCGGTCCCGCAGGCCGGGACGCTATGCGCGGACCGCGCCGATGATCACTCTGCTCAGCACCCGGATCACGTCGTCGAGCGGTGGCCGCGGCTCCGCACCGCTCCACGAGTCCACCACGTAGTTGACGGCGCCGATGATGGCGAGCATCCGCATCTCGTAGTCCCCCGCGGGTATTTCCCCGTGCAGCGCGGCGTCTTCGGCGGCGCCTGCCAGCAGCGAACCCCACTCCCGGCGCACCGCGAGACGGAACTTCTCCACCTTGGGGCCCGCGCCGACCACTTCGACCAAGGCGACGCGCGCCTTGCGCGGATCGGATCCGATGGATTCGACGTACGCGCGAACCGCGGCATCGATGATGTCCAGCGACTTGGCGCCGGACTTCGCGTCCAACGCCTTCTTCACGGCATCGCGCGACTCCCGGTCGATCTGCTCGTACAGCTCTAGGAGCAGGGACTCGCGACCGGTGAACTCCTCGTAGAACTGTCGCGAGGAGAGTCCGGCGTCCTTACAGATGGCGCCGACCGAACTGTTGGCGTAGCCGTCCCGCGCGAAGACCGTCAGGCCTGACTCCAGAAAACGCGCACGCCGCTGACGCTGCCGGTCCTCCACGGGTTGCCCGGCATACATTCGACCCGTATTCGCATCCTGTGACATTGGGGCAGACAATACAGAAGGGCCCGAACTCATCGTCATCGATCGGGCCCTTCGTTACAACCCGCGGCCTACATCGCGTTAGCCGAAAGTTGGCTGAACAGTTGCTACCTCATTGATCGGTCGCCGAGCCGAAGCCCGGCGACCATAGTAGTTTGCGCACAAGCACGCTCATCAGCGAATCGAGCATCCGGCAACTCCGATCTGTCCGTGAGACATTCCTTGTCACTGGCCATTTGCCGGAACAGACGATACCTAGCGGCGTCGCGTTTGCGGGCAATTTTAGAGGGAAACTGTAGAATTTTTTGTTTCATTCCGATTCGTCGGTTACGGCAAGTTCGCCCGACTCCGCCGACCCGGTCAGCAATTCCGGCAGCGCGGCCACGGAATCGATGACGTGATCGGGCGCGCGGTCGGCCGACGCCAGTACGCCGGGACGGAATTTACCGGTGCGTACCAGAACCCCGGTCAACCCGGCGTCCTGCGCCGCGAGCACATCCGAATTCAGATCGTCACCGATCATCAGGACTTCCGAAGGGTCCAGCCGCATCAGCGCGGCGGCGGTCCGGAAGCCCGCCGCGGCGGGCTTGCCGACCACCTCGATGCGCGCATTGCCCGCCGCCTCCAGGCCGGGCAGGTAGGCGCCCGCGTCGACGCGGAGCCCTTCCGCTGTCGCCCAGGTCAATCCGCTGTGCATGGCGACGACGGGCACACCGTCCAGCATCAGTTCCACCACCCGGCTCAGCGCGGCGTGATCGAATTCCGGTCCCGCTCCGCCGATCACGACCACGTCCGGATGATCGTCATCGAGCGTCAGACCGGTGAGATCCGCCGTGATATCGCCGTGGTTGAGCACCCAGACGGCGGCATCGGGATAGCGTCCGCGCACGAACTCGGCGGTGAGCCTTGCGGCGGTGACGATCTCGGCCTGCTCCACCTCGATACCGGTGCCGCACAGGCGCTGCGCGATCTCGGCGCAGGTGCGCGAAGTGGTGTTGGTCAGGAAAGCGCGGCGCAGCCCGCTCTCGCCGATCCGGCGCACCGCGGCGGCGGCGCCCTCGATCTCCCGCCAGGAGGTCACCAGGACGCCGTCGATGTCGTAGAGCACGCCTCGGATCCGATCGCGGTCAGGCATGGGTTCAGCGTACGACCGGCCCGCCCGCAATGCCCATGGCGGCACGGTTTCTCGCGGCGTTCGCGCTGGGTGGAGCACGCGCCCGGCGGCCGGTTCAGCGCTGGGCGCCGGTGATGACCGCGTCCAGCAGGCCGGGGAATCGCTGCTCCAGATCGTCGCGCCGCAATTCGACCAGCCGGTTGCGGCCGGAGACGAAGGTCGTCGTGATGCCCGCGTCCCGCAGCACCTTCCAGTGGTGCGAGGCGGTCGCCGCCGTGATCTCCACGTCGAACTCCCGGACATTGCAGCTCAGCGGTTCGCGCTCGCCGGCGAGCGCGCGCACCAGTTCGAGCCGGACCGGGTCGGCGAGGGCGCTGAGCACCCGGACCAGGTCGATGTCGGCGGTACTCGGCTGCGGCAGCGGGCGCATCTCCATTCTCCGATCATTTGACAACAATCGAATCATATCCCACTCTCATCCTATGATGCTTCGACAATCATCTAACAATCTGTATCGATCGCTCCTACCGCTCGCCGTGGGCACTTTCGTGCTCGGCACCGACGGCTTCGTGCTCAGCGGCCTGCTCCCGCTGATCGCCGCCGACCTGCACGTCTCCGTGTCCACCGCGGGCCAGCTGACCACGATGTTCGCCTGGACCTACGCCATCGCCTCGCCCCTGATCGCCGCCGCGACCGGCTCCTGGGATCGCCGACGGCTACTCGGCGGCGGCGCCGCGCTTTTCGTGCTCGGCATGATCGGGCAGGCCGCCGCGGAGAGCTTCGGTGTCATGGCGGCGGCGCGTGTGGTGGCGGCCATCGGAGCGGCGGCCTTCCAGGCCAACGCGTTCGCCGTCGCGGGCGTCGTCGCCGATGACGCGCACCGGGGACGGGCGCTGTCGATCGTCACCGCGGGCATCACGCTGTCCAGCGTCGCGGGCGTGCCGATCGGCATCTTCGCCGAGCGCTGGATCGGCTGGCGGGGTGTGCTGTGGGGAATCGCGGTCGGCGGAGCCGTCGCGGCGACGCTGGTCCTCCTGCTGCCCCGGGTGACGCTGCCGAGCACCGGCCTGCGCGACCGGATCGGCGTGCTGACCCGTCCGGCGGTGCTGCGCGTGCTGATCGTGACGACCACGCAGATCACCGCCGTCTACACCACCATCGTCTACCTGCCGGTGGTGGTCGCGACCTCGGTGCCGCAGAGCATGCTCGCCTGGTTGCTGCTGGCCATGGGCATCGGCCAGGTGATCGGCAACGCGCAGGCCGGGCGCGCGGTCGACCGGTACGGCCCGCAGCGCACGCTGACGGTGGGGCTGCTCGGCGCACTGGCGGGCCTGGCCCTGCTCGGCGTGGCCGTCCATGCCGCGTGGGCGGTGTTCGTCGTGCTCGCCGTCACCGGGTTGTTCGGTGCGGCGATCCTGGTACCGCAGCAGCATCGCCTGTTCGGCATCGCCCACGACGCGCCCACCGTCGCCCTCGGCCTGAACGGATCGGCCATCTACCTCGGCGCGGGCATCGGGTCCATCGTCGGTGCGACCGTGCTGGATTCCTCCGGTAGCCAGTGGCTGCCGTGGACATCCGCGCTCATCGCGTGCCTGGCGCTCGCACTCGCGCTCCGGAAGGCTCGGCCCGCCGTCCGAACTCCGGTTCCCGCATAGCCCTGTCCAGCAGCGATGCGACCACGACTCGCGCCGCCGGTGAGTCGATCCGCTTCGGTCCACGGTTCCACCACGGCGGCCGGTCGCCCTATCGCACCACCGAACGGGAGGGCGCCGAACATCGTCGTTCGGTGTCTTCGTGGCCGTGAGTGGCCGATCCGGTCGCGGGTGCGTCCGATTTCTGCCCGCGGATGGCTAAGCGGCCGGATCGGGCCGGATCGAGTCGAGCCGATCGGCGCATCGAATCAGCAAGTCCTGCAAAGTATCTCGTTCGGCGTCGGTGAATTCCTCGGCCAGGGCTCGTTCGACGCGGACCGCGCGGGCGTCCGCGTCGCGCATCACCGCCGCGCCCATCTCGGTCAGCGTGGTCTCCAGGACGTTCTTGTGCCACGGGTGCTGCGTGCGCTCGATCAGCCCGCGGTCCTGGAGGTTGCTCAGCACGGTGTTCATCGAGGGCGGGGTGACGCCGCAGAGCCGGGCCAGGGCGGCGGCCGAGATGCCGGGATTCTCGGCGAGGAACAGCAGTGCGGCGTACTGCGGCACGGTGACGCCCGCCGGTTTCAACGCGGCGTTCTTCGCCGTGTTGAGGGACTGCTCGGCACGTTTGAGATACGAACCGATCCGTTCGGCGGCGGGCAAGGACGTCATAAACGCATGGTATCCGCACAACTTATCGTTCTAGCCTTGACGATCATTAGAGTTCTAACCTAGATTTGTGCTCATTCTTAAGTGTGAACAAATTCGTTAGAGCGAACCCTAAGAGGTAGACCGATGTCCCATGCCCTGGCCCGCCTGCTGTCGAGCCTGGCCGCAGGAAGCGCCTGCATCACGCTCATGGCCTGCGGCACCGGCGATACGCCGAGCAGCCCCGTCCACACCGCCTACGAACTGCCGGGCGACCACGTCTACCCGGAGGGGATCGCGGTCGACGCACGCACCGGTGACAGTTACGTCGGGTCCTACACCACCGGCGCCGTCTACCGCGCGACACCGGATGCCCATCGCGCCGAGGTTTTCCTGCCCGAAGGCGCCAACAACCACAAGACCGCCAACGGCTTGAAAGTCGACGCGGCGGGGCGGCTGTGGGTGACCGACTCGACCATGGGCGTCGCGGTGTACGACGTCGCGACCCGCGCCCTGCTCGCCGACTTCACCGTGCCCGGAAGCGATCCCCGCTTCGTGAACGATCTCGCCATCACCCCGGACGGCACGGCGTATCTGACCGACAGCACGCGGGCGGTGGTCTATCGCGTCACTCCCGATCAACTGGCCGCCGCCAGAGCACAGGGCGGGCGCGGGGAACTGACTCCGCAGTTCGACCTGCGCCCCGTACTGCCGCCGATCGAGCCGGGCGGCTTCAGCCTCAACGGCATCGTCGCCGATCCGGCGGGCAGTTACCTGCTCACGGTCGACATGCCACGCGGCGACCTGTACCGCATCGCGTTGACGCCGGAAGCGAATCCGATCAGCAAGGTCGCCCTGCGCGGCGGCGATCTCCGGCAAGGCGACGGACTGGAACTACACGAGGGCACCCTGTGGGCCGTCCACAACACGACCAACACGATCAGCCGCTGGACCGTCTCCGACGACGGCGCCACCGTGACGCTGGCACAGCAGCGCACCGACGAGGCGCTGGCCATCCCGACGACCCTGGCCCGCGCCGGTGACCGAACCCTGATCGTCTCCTCCCAATTCGACAAGGGCGGCCCGATGGGGCCCGGCAGCCCGAGGACGCCGTTCGCCGTCGTCACCCTCGACGGAATCTGACGCGCGAAAACGCCGGAAGCCGGCCCACCTCTCGGTGGACCGGCTTCCGGTTCGAACTGTGTTGCCGGGTGGCCGGACTCAGAAGTCCATGCCGCCCATGCCACCGGTCGGGTCGCCGGCGGGAGCGGCGGACTTCTCCGGCTTGTCGGCGACAACGGCCTCCGTGGTCAGGAACAGGGCCGCGATCGAAGCCGCGTTCTGCAGCGCCGAACGGGTGACCTTGACCGGGTCGGCAACGCCGGCGGCCAGCAGGTCCTCGTACTCGCCCGAGTCGGCGTTCAGGCCGTGACCCGCGGGCAGGTTCGACACCTTCTCGGCGACCACACCGGGCTCGAGGCCCGCGTTGAACGCGATCTGCTTCAGCGGAGCCGACAGCGCGACCCGCACGATGTTCGCGCCGGTCGCCTCGTCACCGGTGAGCTTCAGCTCGTCCAGCGCCGGAGCCGACTGCAGCAGGGCCACGCCACCACCGGCGACGATGCCCTCCTCGACGGCCGCCTTCGCGTTGCGAACGGCGTCCTCGATACGGTGCTTGCGCTCCTTGAGCTCCACCTCGGTGGCCGCGCCCGCCTTGATCACCGCGACACCGCCGGCCAGCTTGGCCAGGCGCTCCTGCAGCTTCTCGCGGTCGTAGTCCGAGTCGGAGTTCTCGATCTCGGTGCGGATCTGCTGAACCCGGCCCTTGATGGCCTCCGGGTCGCCCGCGCCCTCGACGATGGTGGTCTCGTCCTTGGTGACGACGACCTTGCGCGCCTGGCCGAGCAGCTCCAAGCCCGCGTTCTCCAGCGAGAGGCCGACCTCTTCGCTGATGACCTCGCCACCGGTCAGGATGGCGATGTCGGCCAGCTGCGCCTTGCGGCGGTCACCGAAGCCGGGCGCCTTGACGGCGACGGACTTGAAGGTGCCGCGGATCTTGTTCACGACCAGGGTCGACAGGGCCTCGCCCTCGACGTCCTCGGCGATGATCAGCAGCGGCTTGCCCGCCTGGATGACCTTCTCCAGCAGCGGCAGCAGGTCCTTGACGGTCGAGATCTTCGAGCCGACCAGCAGGATGTACGGGTCCTCGAGGACCGCTTCCTGACGCTCCGGGTCGGTGACGAAGTAGCCGGAGATGTAGCCCTTGTCGAAGCGCATACCCTCGGTGAGCTCCAGCTGGAGGCCGAAGGTGTTGCTCTCCTCGACGGTGATGACACCTTCCTTGCCGACCTTGTCCATGGCCTCGGCGATCAGCTCACCGATGGACGAGTCGCCCGCCGAGATGCCCGCGGTAGCAGCGATCTGCTCCTTGGTGTCGATCTCCTTGGCGGTGTCGAGCAGCTTGGCGGTGACGGCCTCGACGGCCTTCTCGATGCCGCGCTTCAGGCCCAGCGGGTTCGCGCCGGCCGCGACGTTACGCAGACCCTCGCGCACCAGTGCCTGGGCGAGCACGGTCGCGGTGGTGGTGCCGTCGCCGGCGACGTCGTCGGTCTTCTTGGCGACTTCCTTGACCAGCTCGGCGCCGATCTTCTCGTACGGGTCCTCCAGCTCGATCTCCTTGGCGATGGACACACCATCGTTGGTGATCGTGGGAGCGCCCCACTTCTTCTCCAGGACAACGTTGCGACCCTTGGGGCCCAGCGTCACCTTGACCGCGTCGGCGAGGCTGTTGAGGCCCCGCTCGAGGCCGCGGCGGGCCTCTTCGTCATACGCAATTGTCTTGGCCATGGCGTTGTTGAGATCCTCCATGTGGATGGCTGACACACAGGACGACCGCTGGTCGGGTCGCCCCAGTTACGCTGGCCAGGTTCGGTGCCCGCGACGGACGACCGAGGGTGTCTACGGAACCCGGTCTCACCGTCCCGACCTGGCACTCACCGATAGGGAGTGCCAAAAGCATTTTTAGCACTCTAGGGTGGCGAGTGCAAGGTCCGCGCCGGGCTAGCGCCGGTCGTCCACGCGAAAGACCAGCGCGACGAACGCGTCGGTGCGCCGTTCCTCCGGCGTGCGGGGCTCTCCGCCCTCGACGGTGACGAGCTCGGCATCGTGCAGCAGCAACTCCGCCTCCACCCGCATGATGGCGCGAATGAACGGCGGGGCGACGTCCGGCGGAAGGTCGCCGTTCAGCACATAGCTGCCGTCCGGTTGAGACTCGGTGGACACATACGAAAGCGCGCGCAGCAGATCTGCGCGCCGTTCCCCCGCTATTAGGTCGGAATCCGTTTCATCCGCCATTGCTATAGCTTAGCCGCCGACGGTTCACATCTCCGGCCGGACGATTCGCGCCTCCCGCCCCTGTCGGCAGAAGCGCAGGTCACGAGGCCGCTGCCGGGTCATCCGCAGACTCGCCGCCGCGCCCGCTCGCCCGCGGCGGCGTAGATTCCGAGGGGATCATGATCGACCTCATCCCGGAAGGGGACGCGGGTGACCGACCTGCCGTTCGATTCGCTGTACCGGCACGGCTTCGCGCGGGTGGCGGTCGCGGTCCCACGGGTACGGGTGGCCGACCCGGCCTACAACGTCGAGCAGACCGTGGAGCTGGCCGCACGGGCCGCGGCGGCCGGTGCCGTGCTGACGGTGTTCCCCGAGCTGGGACTCTCCTCGTACACCGCCGACGACCTGTTCCACCAGGACGCGCTGGACGGCGCGGTCGAGGCGGCGCTGGCCCGGCTCGTCGCGGCGAGCACGGATATCGACACGGTGCTCGTGGTGGGCGCCCCGGTGCGCGCGCACCACCGGTTGTTCAACTGCGCGATCGCGATCTGCCGTGGCATCGTGCTCGGCGTCGCACCGAAGAGCTACCTGCCGAACTATCGGGAGTTCTACGAGAAACGCCAGTTCGCGGCGGCGCGGGAGGTGCTGGAGGATCACGTCACCGTCGCCGGGCACCGGGCGCCGTTCGGCTCCGATCTGCTGTTCCGGGCGAGCAATCTGGACGACTTCGTCTTCCACCTGGAGATCTGCGAGGACGGGTGGGTTCCGTTGCCGCCCAGCGGCTTCGCCGCGCTGGCCGGGGCGACCGTGCTGATCAACCTGTCCGCGAGCAATATCGTGATCGGCAAGGCGGACTACCGGCGATCGCTGTGCACCTCGCATTCGGCGCGCTATCTCGCGGCGTATCTGTACTCCGCCGCAGGGACCGGGGAGTCGACGACCGATCTCGCCTGGGACGGGCAGGCGCTGATCTGCGAGAACGGCGATCTGCTCGCGGAGGGCGAGCGGTTCTGCGATCATCCCCAGCTGGTCACCGCCGACCTGGACCTGCGCCGCCTCGCCGCGGATCGTCTGCGCACCACCAGCTTCGCCGACAACGTGCACGACCACCGCGACCGGCTGGCCGCGCTGCGACGCATCGACGTGCGGCTGCCGATCCCCGAGGACCCGGTCGCGCTGGAGCGTGAGATCGAGCGCTTCCCCTACGTTCCCGCCGACCCGGCACTGCGCAACGAGCGCTGCGCCGAGGTGCACCACATCCAGGTCGAGGGCCTGAGCACGCGGTTGCGCGCGACCGGCACGCAACGCGTGGTGATCGGGGTGTCCGGCGGCTTGGACTCCACCCAGGCGCTGATCGTCGCGGCCAAGACGATGGACCGGCTCGGCCTGCCGCGGGCGAATGTGCTGGCCTACACCATGCCCGGCTTCGCGACCAGTACCAGGACCAAGACCGACGCGCACCGGCTGATGGCCGCCCTCGGCGTCACGGCGCGCGAGATCGACATCCGCCCCTCGGCCACGCAGATGCTGCGCGACCTCGGCCACCCGGCCGCCGACGGCGCGCCGCAGTACGACATCACCTACGAGAACGTGCAGGCCGGTGAGCGGACCTCGCACCTGTTCCGGCTGGCCAATATGCACGGCGCGCTGGTGGTGGGCACCGGCGACCTCAGCGAACTGGCGCTGGGCTGGTGCACATTCGGCGTCGGGGACCATATGGCGCACTACAGCGTCAACGCGTCGGTGCCCAAGACGCTGATCAAATACCTGATCGCCTGGGCGGTGGACACCGAGCAGCTCGGCGGGGAAGCGGGCGAGGTGCTTTCGTCGATCCTGCGCACCGAGATCTCCCCCGAGCTGATCCCGAACGCCGATTCCTCCGCGCCGGGCCAGAGCTCGGAGGCCACCGTCGGCCCGTACGAATTGCAGGACTTCCACCTCTATTACCTGTTGCGATTCGGCTATCGCCCCAGCCGCGTGGCCTATCTGGCCAGGCACGCCTGGTCCGATGCCGCCACCGGCCGCTGGCCCGACCTCGTCCCCGCCGATCAGCGCAACGCCTACGACCTCGCCACGATCAAGCACTGGCTGGGTGAGTTCCTGCTGCGCTTCGTGCAGACCAGCCAGTTCAAGCGCTCGACGCTGCCGAACGCGCCGAAGGTCGGCTCGGGCGGTTCGCTCTCGCCGCGCGGCGACTGGCGCGCGCCCAGCGACGCGTCCGCGACGGCCTGGCTCGAGGAGCTCGCCCGCAACGTGCCGGATGCCTGAGGCGTCGCAGCGCTCGACACCCCGACTACCGCCGGATGCGCCCTGCCTATGGTGGCTGCGTGAGTGAACGACCCGGCTGGGATGCGATCGATGATGCGTTGCGGCCGCTGTATGGCGATATCGAGCCCTTCCACTGGGCATCCGACCACCCGTGGTCTCGCGGCGGGTCCGACCCGCTCGACGGGATCAGCGCGTACTCCCGCGCCGACCCCGTGCCGCACTGGCATTACATCAGCTACGGGATGACCGAGCTGCACGAGAAGGAGTGGGACGACCCGGCGGAGTCCGGCTGGGGCTTCGAATTCACCTTCCGGCTGGCGCGCGGGCCCGAGGACACCGAACCGCCCGCGTGGCCTGCGAATTTCATGCAGAACCTGGCCCATTACGTCTTCCAGTCCGGCAAGTGGTTCGAACCGGGACACACCATCAAAACGAACGGGCCGATCGCGGCCGACCACCCCGACTGCACCTGTCACGCCGTCTGTTTCACGACCGATCCCGAACTGGGCGCCGTCGAAAGCCCGGACGGCCGCGTGCGATTCCTGCAGATCGTCGGGCTGACCATGCCGGAATACCGTGCGGCACAAGGGGGACGCGCACTGCCCCTGCTCGCCGAGCTGGCACCGCGACTACCCCTCTACGTCACCGACATCTACCGTGCGCCGCTGGTCGCCGAGCCGAAACCGCAGGCCCGCTGGCCACGGTGGGGTGGCGGCCTGGCCGGGCGCGGGTGATCAGGCCGCTCGGGTCGTGTGGTGTTCGACCGGAGCGGCCCGGCGTGGCCCCCGGATACCGGCTCTCCGGGTGCGCAGCGCCCGACGATGACGCGCCCGCGCGGCACGCGCGCCACGCACCCCGTTGACGACGTTGCGGATGCCGTGCCGGGCCGATCGCCAGGCCACCCCGATCACCAGCGAGGACACCGCGAGGGCGAGTGCGATCCGCGCACGGAACTTCCCACCGCCCACGCGGATCAGGATTTCTCGGAGCTGATGGACGCGAGCAGTTCGCCCAGATGCGTTTCGGCCTTCGCCTTGTCGACGCCGAGATCGCTGAGCAGACCGGCGCCGTTCTCCTGCTCGAGCAGGGCGAGCAGGATGTGCTCGGTGCCGACGTAGTTGTGCCCCAGCCGGAGTGCCTCCCGGAAGGTGAGTTCGAGGACCTTCTTGGCCTCCGCGCCGAACGGCACGAGCGCCGGGACCTCCCCCTCACCCGGCGGCAGGGACGCGGAGGCGGCGGCGGAGATCACGTCGACGGCGACGCCTTGGTGGACGAGTTCGTGCACCGCGAGGCCCTGTGGTTCGGTGAGCAGCCCCAGCACCACGTGCCCGACCGAGATCTCGCTGTTGCCCGCCGCGCGCGCCGCCTCCTGCGCTGCCATGACGACCGCCCGTGCTCGCTGGGTGAAGCGCGCGAAGCCCGTGTTCGGGTCCATGGCCGCCGCGGCGGCCGGCTCGGGCACCTTGGGCACGAACCGCTTCTGGGCGGCCTGCTTGGTGACGCCCATGCTGGCGCCGATGTCGGTCCACGAGGCGCCGGAGCGCCGGGCCTGGTCCACGAAGTGGCCGATCAGGTGGTCGGCCACTTCGTCGAGGTGATTCGCCACGACGACGGCATCGGACAATTGCTCGAGCACGTTGTCGGGACGGGCTTTCTTGATGCCGTCGATCAGGTCGTCGAGGCGGAATTGTGAGGTCATACGTCAACCATAAGTTGACGATGCCCTATCGTCAACCGTTAGTTGACGATTGGATTCAGGGTCGCGCCGCGTCGGCCGCGAAGCGCACGATGCGCTCCTTGACCCACGCCGCCGTCCGCCCGGTCAGCACCGTCCGAGCCGGTGCGTCGTCGGCGTGCACGGCCTGCACGACTCCGTCGCCGCGGCCCAGGCTGAGGCAATGGAGCACATAGCGGAACCGGAACTCCTTCGGCTCGCGACCACGCAACCTCGCGACGACGGCATCGGCCGCGTGTTTGCCGGTGGGCAGCGCCGTGGCGCATGCCATGCGCAGATCTCGCCCGCCGGGCCCCGCGATGACGGCGGCGTCACCCGCGGCGAAGATGTCCGGGTGCGACACCGAACGCAGGGTGGCGTCGGTGCGCACCCGGCCGTCGGAATCGACCGCCAGACCGGAGCGAGCGGCCAGGTCGGGCACCCGGAAACCCGTGGTCCACACCGTCGCCGCGGCCTCGACCAGCGAACCGTCGGCCAAGCGTGGCCCCTCGGACGTCACTTCGATCGCCTTGGCGCCGGACACGATCTCGACGCCGAGCCGCTCGAGCGTCCGCCTGATGTGCGCCTGCGCCCGCGCCGAAAGCCAAGCGCCGGGCTCCTCCGACCCGAGCAGCAGCACCCGGGTTCCGGGCCGGGATTCGGCGAGTTCCGCCGCCAGTTCGATGCCGGTCGCTCCGGCCCCGACGATCGCCACCGGCCCGCCGAGGGTGGACAGGTCACGCACATCTTCCTGCGTCGCAATGGAATACGCGTGTTCGGCGACGCCGGGGACGCTCTGGACATCGGCGATGCTGCCGAGGGCGTAGACCAAGGCGTCGTACTCGACCGAGGGCCCCGCGTCGAGCACCACGCGCTTCGCGACCGTGTCGATCTCCGTCGCCAGGGCGCGAACGAAGCGAATATCCTTGCGTTCCAGCGATTCCCGCAGGTCCAACGTGGCGATCCGCTGTCCGGCCGCCCGCTGGTGCAGTCGCACTCGCTCAACGAACGACGCGTGGGCGTCCACCACGGTGATCCGGGCGTCCCCCGCCGTGCGAGCGAGCCTGCGTGCCGCCGCCAGCCCCGCGTACCCGGCGCCGAGGACGACGATCCGATGCTGTCCGGTCATGATGTGGCTCCTTCCGATCGGCCATCACCCTTCAGACCGGACAGCCCCCCGATTGCTGACAGTCCCGCGCCGTGAAGCGCGTCACAGCGTGCCCACCGAGCCACCCGACCCGGCGAAATAAGCCAGCTTGTCCGGGTTGACGATCAACCGCAGGGCCGTGACCAAGCCGTCGGCCGCATCGATCCCCAGCACGACCAGCGGCGCACCATTTACCCGCGCGACGACGGCAGGCGCGCCGTTGACCTCTTCCACGAGCAGCCGCGTCCCCGGCACCTCCCAGCGCAACAAACCCGCCAGGTACCGCGCCACCTGATTCGCGCCGTGTATCGGCCGCCGCGCCGCGGTGATCTTGCCGCCGCCGTCGGCCGTCGCGATCACGTCGGCGGCGAGCATCCGCTCCAGCGAGGCGATGTCACCTTCGCGCGCCGCCTTCAGGAATCGCTCGATCAACTCGCGGGCATGCTCCGGCGGAATGCCGAAGCGGGCCCGGCCTTCTCGCACGCGCTGGACCGCCCGGCGGAAGATCTGTTGCGAGTTCGACTCGGTGACGTCGAGCATGTCGGCGATCTCGCGATGCGCGTACCCGAATGCCTCGCGCAGCACGAAGACGGCGCGCTCGACCGGGGTCAGCCGCTCCAGCGCCGTCAGCAGCGCGAGCGAGACCTGTTCGCGCTCCTCGACGGTCTCCAGCGGGCCGAGTTCGCCGCGCGCGGTCGGCACCGGCTCGGGCAGCCACGGCCCGACGTAGCTCTCCCGCCGCGCCCGCGCCGAAACGAGCCAGGTGCGGCAGAGATTCACCAGCGCGGTGGTCAACCACGCCTCGGGGGAGCGGATACCGGCTCGGTCGACGCCGTCCCAGCGCAGGTAGGTCTCCTGCACCGCGTCCTCGGCCTCACTCGCCGAGCCGAGCATCCGGTAGGCGAGCGCGAACAGGCGCGGCCGATGCAGTTCGAATTCCCGCAATCCGTCGGACTCCATCGCTGTCCCGCCTCTCCGAGTATTCAGGCCGTACCAGTCGGTGCCGCGAGATCCGCGTGCAGGTCCTGCGTTCGGCGCCGCTCGGTCTTCGGGCGTACCCGGCGAGTCACCCATGTGCTCACGAGATCGATTGTCCGTCCGGCTAATCGGCGTCCCGGTGCGGATGACCGTTCTCACGTTGCTTCGCCCCGGGCCGGCGCAGGCGCAGACGCGCCGAGCCGCGGATCGCCGGACGCGGGATGGCCGGACGCCGGATCGCGGGCAGCCTCCGGCTCGCCCGTCGTTGCGCGCGCCGCTCGGCGGGTTTGTGCGTCCACGTCTCAGGACGCGCGGCCACCCAGCGCTGGGAATGCCAGGCGAACGGGATATGTCCCAGGTACAGCACGACCAGCACCAGCAACAGCACGATCGGATAGGTGACCAGCGCCGCCGCGGCGAGCGCGACCAGCACCAGCAGTCCGGCCGCGGCCTGCGGCGCCACCGACACCGATTTCATGGCCAGCGTCGGGATGGTGCTGACCGCCAGTGCGGCGGCGAACACCGTCCACGCGGCGACCTCGTAGAAGCCGACCCACCAACCGTCGCCGAACTGCACGAACAGCGCCACCGGGACCATCGCGATGAGCGCGCCCGCCGGGGCGGGCACACCGACGAAGTACTCCCGCGCCCAGTCCGGCCGGTTGTCCTCGTCCATCAGGGTGTTGAACCGCGCCAGGCGCAGCACGATGCTGACCGCGAACAGCAGTGCGACGATCCATCCCACGCTGTTGCTGCTGAGCAGCGTCACATACAGGACGAGCGCGGGAGCGACGCCGAAGGAGATGGCGTCCGACAGCGAGTCCAGCTCGGCGCCCATCTTCGTGGTGGCGTCGAGCATCCTGGCCAGCCTGCCGTCGAGGGTGTCCAGTACGGCCGCCGCGCCGATCATGGCCAGCGCGATACCGAGTTTGCCGTCCAGGCCGAACTTCACCGCGGACAGCCCGGAGCACAGCGCCAGGATGGTGACGATGCTGGGCAGCAGCCGGATGCTCCGCCGCCTGCGCCGCTGGGTTACCGCCGCTTCCATCACGCGCCGGCGGGTGAGCCGAGCACGGCGAGCACGGTCTCGCCGCCGATAGTGCGCTGGCCGGGCTGCACGAGTAGTTCGGTGCCGGCCGGGAAGTAGGTGTCGACCCGCGAGCCGAAGCGGATCAGGCCGTAGGTGTCCGCGATGGTCAGCACGTCGCCGACCTGAGCGTCGCAGACGATCCGGCGCGCGAGCAGTCCGGCGATCTGCACCACCACGACCTGACTGCCCTCCGGCGTCTCCAGCACCATGCTGTTGCGCTCGTTGACCGAACTCGCCTCGGGCAGGTCCGCGGAACGGAACTGGCCGGGCTGGTGCAGCACCGTGCGCACCACGCCGGAGACCGGCGTGCGCTGCACGTGGACGTCCAGCACGGACAAGAAGATGCTCACCCGCGGCAGCGGCGCGTCACCGAGACCCAGCTCGGCGGGGGGAGCGGCGACGTCGACCAGCGCGATCTCGCCGTCGGCGGGGGCGACCACGACGCCCGGCCGGTTCGGCGGCACGCGATGCGGGTGACGGAAGAAAGTCGCGCAGGCCGCCGCGGCGAACAGACCCGTGCGCCGCACCCATTTGCGTTTGCCGCCGACGACGGCGACCGCGAGGGGTGCGGCGACGAACGGGAGCCCGGCGGGATGCAACGGAGGGATCGCGTTGCGGACCAGGTCGACGACATGGCCGACTCCGGTCGTTTCAGGCGTGCCGGGCGGGGTGGGACGGCGGGCCACAGGCTCCTCTTTCGTGCTCGATGCAAACGGGTCGCGCCCCCTCGACGATAGGACGGCGCAAGCGTTCACACCTTACGGGAAGGAGCCCGCGGCACGCTCGGTCACGACCTGACGCGGGATCCCGTGACCAGTCGCACCAGGAACAGCAGGATGACCGCCCCAGCCAGGCAGGTGAAGAAGCTGAACCAGAGCCCGCCGCCCTCGACGTCGACTCCGAGCAACTTCAGAAGGAACCCACCGAGCAGGCCGCCGACCACGCCGACGACGATATTGAGCAGAATGCCCTGTTGGGCGTCCGTCTTCATGATCTTGCTGGCGATCCATCCGGCAAGACCGCCGATGATGATCCATCCGATAATCCCGAGACCGAGCATGGTGTCCTCGCATCCTAGTTGGGCCACGCCTCGTACAGCGGTGGCGTGCGAGGACGAGATACCCACCGATTGTCGGAATACGCGCGGCAGATGAGCGACTTTCAAGCTAATATGAGGAAGCCTCATGTCTATCCCGCTGATGGGCAGTGGCTGATGAGGGACCGATTTCGATGCTTCGGGGAATCCCCGGCGGCGCCGCCGCAGGTACATAGGAGACGCAGATGGCTGCTCGAATCGCCCAGACCACCGGGGCAGAGCACACGGCGATCCTCGGGCTCGGCGTTTACCGCCCTGCTCGAGTGGTCACCAACGACGAGGTGGCGGGTCCGATCAACTCGAGTGACGAGTGGATCCGGACCAGGTCGGGCATCAAGACCCGGCGGTTCGCCGACGAATCGGAGACCATTCAGAGCATGAGCGTCGCGGCCGCACGCGGCGCGCTGGAATCGTCGGGCATCGCGGTGGACCAAGTCGATTGCGTGATCGTTGCTACGTCGACCCACCTGCTGCTGACGCCGGCCGCCGCCCCGCGCATCGCCACCGAACTCGGCATGAACGGCGCCGCCGCCTTCGACGTCTCGGCAGGCTGCGCCGGCTTCTGCCACTCGATCGCGCTGGCGTCGGACCTGGTGCGCGCAGGCACCGCCGCCCATGTACTGGTGATCGGCGTGGAGAAACTGACGAACACGGTCAATCCGACCGATCGCTCCACCGCCTTCCTCTTCGCCGACGGCGCGGGCGCGGTGATCGTCGGTCCCTCCGACGAGCCGGGCATCGGCCCCACCGTCTGGGGCTCGGACGGCACCCAGCACCACGCCATCCGGCAGGACAAGGACTGGATGGAGTACTTCCACGAGATCGACGAGAAGGGCCTGGACGCGGTGCGGCCCTATCTGGCCATGGAGGGCACCGCGGTGTTCCGGTGGGCCGCCCACTCGCTGGAGAAGGTCTGCCGTGACGCCATCGACCGCGCGGGCCTGTCCCCCGAGGACCTGGACGCGATGATCCCGCACCAGGCCAACGGCCGGATCATCGAGATCATGGCCCGGGTGCTGAAGTTGCCGGAGCACTGCGCGCTGGCCAACGACATCGAGGAGGCGGGCAACACCTCGGCCGCCTCGATTCCGCTGGCCATGGAGGCGCTGCTGCGCAAGGGCGAGTCCAAGCCGGGTGACACCGCGCTGCTCATCGCGTTCGGCGCCGGCCTGTCCTACGCGGCTCAGGTCGTGAACCTGCCCAATTGGAAGTAAGCCGCTCGGGGCGCTCGCCGCGGTTGATACCACGGCGGCGAGCGCCGCGTGACGCGCATTCGGGTGGCCGGGCCGACCCGTGCTCAGGCGCCGGCTTCGACCGCCGTCTTGATCTTGCCCAGCGTCTCGTTCATGCCGCGCACCAGCACTTCCTCGAACGGGGCCTCGCCACCGAGCGCGGCCTCGATCGCCTTGCGGGAGAACCAGGTGGTGCCGTTGGGCACGTCCCGCCGCTCGATCAGCCGCGTGCCGGACTCGGTCGGTTCCAGGGTGTAGCTCCACACCGTCCGGTTCTCGTTGACCCGGAAGGCGAACGCCCGGTTCGGCTCGAACCGCACGATCCGCGAGGTGGTCGGCCAGTACTTCTTGCCGTCACGATTGAAGTTGAGCGTCCAGGCGCCCGCCTTGGGCGAGCCGAGCGTCATCATGCGCACGCACTGCGGGCTGAACTCCGGCATCCGCTTCAGATCGGAGACCACCGCCCATACCCGCTCCGGGGGCGCGGAGATGTCGATGCTGGCTTCGAGGTTTTTCGGCAACGCTGCCTCCGGGGATACGAGCGACGGACCGACGGCCATCCGTCCGACCGCGGCGGGACTGGTCGCGCACATTTTAAACGGATGGGCGGTTGCGTCACATTTCCGCTACTCGCGCCCCCGCCGCTGTAATGAACGGCGCACCATGACAGATACACGAAGCACAGACACTGCCTCCAACATTTCGGCGTACCAACGTGAGGTGATCGGCCGTGAAACTGCGCTCCCTGCTGCATCGGCAACCGGCGGACCGGGTTCCGCTGCTTCCCGCTGTCGAGCCCGAGGACGGGCGGACAGCGCGCGCCGCCTCGGCATTCCCCCGCGGTGTTCGCGCGGCCGCAGGGGAAGAACGCCTGGAGCGTCTGCTCACGCCGAGTGAGCTCGATCTCGTCTTGCGTCATCGGCTCTGAGCCCTGCGCGAACGCCCACGACAGACCGGGCCGAGAGGCTCCATACTCGTCAGGTGACTTCACCCGCTGCTACGAAACCGGCCATCCTGAGCGTCGATGACGACCCGGGGGTTTCCCGGGCGGTCGTCCGCGACCTGCGCCGCCGTTACGGCGCCGATTACCGGATTCTGCGCGCGGAATCGGGGGCCCAGGCGCTCGACGCGCTGCGCGAGATGAAGCTGCGCGGCCAGCCCGTCGCGGTGCTGATCGCCGACTACCGGATGCCCGGCATGGACGGCATCGAATTCTTGGAGCAGGCGATGGACCTGCACCCGTACGCGCGCCGCGTGCTGCTGACCGCCTATGCCGACACCAACGCCGCGATCAACGCGATCAACGTCGTCGACCTGGACCATTACCTGCTCAAGCCGTGGGACCCGCCGGAGGAGAAGCTCTACCCGGTGCTGGACGGCCTGCTGGACGCCTGGCGCAGCAGCGAGCACCGGCCGGTCACCGAGACCAAGGTGATCGGCAATCGCTGGTCGCCGCGATCCTCGCAGGTGCGTGAGTTCCTCGCCCGCAACCAGCTGCCCTACCGGTGGTACCTGGCCGACGAGCCCGAGGGTGCGCGACTGCTGGAAGCGGCGGGGGCCGACCCCGAACGATGTCCGGTGGTGATCACTTCGGCGGGCGAGGCGCTCGTGCAGCCCTCCGACAGCGAACTGGCCCAGAACGTGGGCCTGACCGTCGATCCGGCCGGCGAGTTCTACGACCTGATCGTGGTCGGCGGCGGCCCCGCCGGTCTCGGCGCGGCGGTCTACGGCGCGTCCGAGGGTCTGCGCACCGTGCTCGTCGAGCGGACCGCCACCGGCGGGCAGGCGGGGCAGAGTTCGCGCATCGAGAACTACCTCGGTTTCCCCGACGGCCTGTCCGGCGCGCAGCTGGCCGATCGGGCCCGGCGGCAGGCGGCGAAGTTCGGCGCCGAGGTGATCACGACGCGCGAGGTGGTCGGGCTGGAGGTCAACGGGTCCGCGCGCACCGTGCGGTTCGCCGACGGCGGCAGCCTGTGCGCGCACACCGTGATCATCGCGACCGGTGTCGACTACCGCCGCCACCCCGCCCCGGGCGTCGACGACTTCACCGGGCGCGGCGTCTACTACGGTTCGGCGATGACCGAGGCGTCCGAGTGCGCCGATCACGAGGTCTACATCGTGGGCGGCGCGAACTCCGCGGGCCAGGCGGCGGTGTTCCTGTCCCGCAACGCGCGCACCGTGCACCTGGTGGTCCGGGCGGATTCGCTGGAACAGTCCATGTCGCACTACCTCATCCAGCAGATCGCGCAGATCGCGAACATCGAGGTGCACACCAACACCGAGGTGATCGCCGCCGACGGGGGCGATCACCTGCAACAGATCGTGCTGCGCGACAACAGGACCGGCGCGGAGGAGAAGGCCGACGCGGAGCGGCTGTTCCTGTTCATCGGTGCCGCGCCGCAGACCGATTGGCTCGACGGAGTGATCATCCGCGACAGCGCCGGGTACGTGCTCGCCGGGCCGGACCTGATGGTGGACGGCGCGCGCCCCGCGGGCTGGGAGCTGTCCCGGTCCCCGCATCATCTCGAGACGAGCGTGCCCGGCGTGTTCGTGGCGGGCGACGTGCACGCCGAATCGGCCAAGCGCGTCGCCTCCGCCGTCGGCGAGGGCGCCATGGCCGTCATGCTCGTGCACCGCTATCTCGCGTAACCAGGAGGCCGCAGATGACTTCGAACCCGAGCGCGGACCGCAGCAGCCGGTCGGTGTGCGACCCCGCCGAGCTGCGCGGTTTGTTCCTGTTCGAGAAGCTCACCGACGAACAGCTGGAATGGCTGTGCGCCGACGGGCGGATCGAGACCATCGAGCCGGGCGTCGTCTTCCGCGAGGGCGATCCGGCGACCTGCTTCTACGTACTGATGGACGGCGAGGTGGTGCTCACCAAGCAGTCCGGCGGCGCGGAGATCGAACTGGTCCGCACCGAGCACCGCGGCTCCTACGCGGGCGCCTGGATGTCCTACATCGGCGACAAGGTCGAGCAGACCTACACCGGGACGATGCAGGTGACGCGGCCCTCGCGGTTCTACGTGCTGGACGCCGAGGTCTTCGCCCGGATGATGCGCGAGTGGTTCCCGATGGCCGTGCACCTGCTGGAGGGCGTGTTCTTCGGCAATCGCAACACCAACGCCCGCATCGGTGAGCGGGAACGGCTACTGGCGCTCGGTTCGCTGTCGGCGGGCCTCACCCACGAGCTGAACAACCCGGCCGCCGCCGCGGTGCGCGCCACCTCGGGCCTGCGTGAGCGGGTCGCGGGCATGCGGCACAAGCTGGCGATGATGGCGGACGGCAAGTTCGACCCGGCGTCGCTGGGGGCCTTGGTGCGCCTGCAGGAGGAGGCGGCGGCCCAGGTCGCGAAGGCGCCGGAGCTGACGCCGATGGAGGCCGCCGACCGCGAGGACATGCTCGGCGAATGGCTCGAGGAGCACGGGATCATCGACGGCTGGAACCTCGCGCCGAACTTCGTGCAGGCCGGATTCGACACCGACTGGCTCGAGCGGGTGGCCGCCACCCTGGATGGCGCTCCGGAGCAGGTGTTCCAAGGCGCGATCCGCTGGCTGAACTACACCATCGAGACCGAGCTGCTGATGAACGAGATCGCCGACTCGACGACGCGGATCTCCTCGCTGGTCGGCGCCGCGAAGCAGTACTCGCAGATGGACCGTGCGCCGTTCCAGGTGGTCGACATCCACGACCTGCTGGACAGCACGCTGGTGATGCTCAGCCGCAAGATCGGCGACGGCGTGCGCGTGGTCAAGGAATACGACCGCACCCTGCCGCAGGTGCCGTGCTACGCGGCCGAGCTCAACCAGGTGTGGACCAACCTGATCGACAACGCGGTGTACGCCATGAACGGCGCCGGTACGCTGACCATCCGCACCAGGCACGAGAACGACTGCGCGGTCGTGGAGATCGGCGACACCGGGCCCGGCATCGCGCCGGAGGCCCGCAACCGGATCTTCGAACCGTTCTTCACCACCAAGCCGATGGGTGAGGGCACCGGCCTCGGGCTGGACATCTCGTTCCGCATCGTGGTCAACAAGCACAACGGCGACATCCGGGTGGACTCCGAGCCGGGCGACACCAGGTTCACCGTCTGGCTGCCGCTGCACCGCCCCGAACAAGAGCCTGTCACCGCAACCGATACGGAAGGGCAGTCATGACCGAGCAATTCGCAGGCATCGACCCCGCGGTACCACCCAGCGGCCCTGGTTGCCTGGAGTGCGAGCAGACCTCCGGCTGGTGGGTGCATCTGCGCCGCTGCGCGCAGTGCGGGCACGTCGGGTGCTGCGATACCTCTCCCGCGCAGCACGCCTCAGCGCACGCCGAGAGCACCGGCCATCCGTTCATCCAGAGTTTCGAACCGGGCGAGGAGTGGTTCTACAACTTCGAGACCGAAGAGATGTACAGCGGCGGACCGGAATTGGCGCCACCGCGTAGTCATCCCGCGGATCAGGGCGTGCCTGGCCCGCGCGAACGGGTTCCCGCGGATTGGCAGGCACACATCCACTGACCCGGCCGCAACCGGTACGCTGCTGCGAACGCCGGGGCCTCCGGCACCACGATCCACCCGGGAAAGCACGGTATGAAACGAACTTCCGCCATCGTCCTGATCGCCGGGACGGTGGGTTTCCTGCTGGCAGGCTGCGGCGGAGGGGACGAGTCCGCCGACGCGAACGGATTGCGCAAGGGCGCCGCGAGCACGAGCACGTCCACCTCGGTCGCGCACACCACGACCGCTCCCGGCACCGCGACGCCGAGTTCCCCGTCGGACACCGACGCCCCGGTCACGACCAAGCAGCGCGACTCCTCCCTCGGTCCCGCGTCGAGCACGACTTGCGGCGAGTTCCGCAAGCTCGACACCGACCAGGAGAAAGCGCTGATCGAGCAGATCCTCGCGGAGAACCCCGGCGGCCCGTTCGACGGCAGCCCGAACGTCGCGCTGGGCACCGCCAAGCTGGTCTGCCTGGCGCCGAGCGTTGCCGACACCTCGGTCGCGGTCGCGGCCGGAATCGTGAAGAAGTAGCCGTCCGCGTATTCCGGGACGACGAACCGTGACCGATCGCGGGCCGCGCGGCAGAATGGCACAGTGGCAGAACTGGCACTCACCGCCCGCCTGAATCCCTCAGCCGCCGATGCCCGCCGCGGGGTGGTCCGGCTGCATCCGGAGGCGCTGACCGCGCTCGGGTTGCGCGAGTGGGACGGAATCATGCTGGTCGGCTCCCGCCGCACGGCCGCGGTGGTCGGCGTCGCCCGGCAGGGAACGCCCGCCGGGGTCGCGCTGCTCGACGACGTGACGCTGTCCAACGCCGGGTTGCGCGAGGACGCGACCGTGGTGGTCTCCCCCGCGACCGTCTACGGCGCGAAACAGATCACGGTGAGCGGCTCGTTGCACGCCACCCGCACGATTCCGGCCGCCACGCTGCGGCAGGCGCTGCTCGGGAAGGTCGTCACGGTCGGCGACGCGGTCTCCCTGCTGCCGCGCGACCTCGGCCCCGACATCAGCTCCGCGGCGGCCACCCAGGCGCTGTCGCGCACCTTCGGCATCGCCTGGACCACGGAGCTGCTCACCGTCACCGCCACCGATCCGCGCGGCCCCGTGAGCGTGCAGCCGAATACCGCGGTGACCTGGGGTGCGGGCGCGGTCGCCGCGTGGGACATCCCGGCGTCGGCCGGAGCACCGCTCACGGTGGACGAGGGATCCCGCGGCGTCGGCGGTGCCGCCCACGGTGCGGTCACGGGCCCCGACGGCGTCGCGGTGGCAGGCGAAGTCACACCGAGCATCTCGGTCGAAGACCTGGCGGGCGCGCGCACTCAGGCCGCGAAGCTCCAGGAGTGGCTCAGCCTCGCCCTGGACGAGCCCGAACTGTTGCGCACCCTCGGCGCACGTCCGCATCTCGGCGTGCTGATCACCGGCCCGGCAGGCGTCGGCAAGGCCACGCTGGCCCGCGCGATCGCGGCGCCGCGGCGCATAGTGGAGCTGGACGGCCCCACCATCGGCGCGGCCGAGAGCGGTGCGCGGCTGCGCGAGGTCGCCGAGGCGGTGGCCGACATCGGCTGCGGCAAGGGCGGCGTCCTGCTGATCACCGACATCGACGCGCTGCTGCCCGCCGACGCCGAGCCGGTCGCCACGCTCATCCTGGACCAGTTGCGCGCCGCGATCGCCGAACCCTGCGTCGCGTTCATCGCCACCACCGCGCATCCCGCCGGCGTCGACCCGCGGTTGCGGGCGCCGGACCTGTGCGACCGCGAACTCGCGCTGCCGCTGCCCACCGCCGCGGTGCGCAAGGCGCTGCTGGAGCAACTGCTGCGCCGGGTACCGACCGCGGACCTGAAACTCGAGGAGATCGCGGCGCGTACACCCGGATTCGTGGTGTCCGATCTGGCGGCGCTGTGCCGGGAGGCGGCGCTGCGCGCGGCGTCGCGGGCCAGGGAGCACGGCAATCCACAGCTCACCCAGCCCGACCTGGTCGGCGCGCTGGAGGTCATCCGGCCGCTGTCGCGCTCGGGCATGGAGGAACTCGCCATCGGCAGCCTGCACCTCGACGACGTCGGCGACATGGCGGAAACCAAGCAGGCGCTCACCGAGGCGGTGCTGTGGCCGCTGCGGCACCCCGACTCCTTCGCCCGCCTCGGCATCGAGCCACCGCGCGGGGTGCTGCTCTACGGCCCGCCCGGCTGCGGCAAGACCTTCCTGGTGCGCGCGCTGGCCGGTACCGGTCAGCTCAGCGTGCACGCGGTCAAGGGCGCCGAACTGCTGGACCGGTGGGTCGGCTCGTCGGAGCGCGCGGTGCGGGAACTGTTCCAGCGCGCACGCGATTCCGCGCCGTCGCTGATCTTCCTGGACGAGGTGGACGCGCTGGCCCCACGCCGGGGGCAAAGTGCCGACGCGGGTGTGGGCGACCGGGTGGTCGCGGCGCTGCTCACCGAACTCGACGGTGTGGAGCCGCTGCGCGACGTGGTGGTGCTGGGCGCGACCAACCGGCCGGAGCTGATCGATCCGGCGCTGCTTCGTCCCGGCAGGCTCGAACGGCTGGTCTTCGTACCGCCGCCGGACGCCGCCGCCCGGCGGGAGATCCTGCGCACCGCGGGTCGTGCGGTGCCGCTGGCCGCCGACGTCGATCTCGACGCCCTCGCGGAGGAACTGGAGGGTTACTCCGCCGCCGACTGCGCCGCGCTGCTGCGCGAATCCGCGCTCACGGCGATGCGCCGGGACGTGCACGCCGCCGATGTCACCGCCGCCGACGTGCTGGCCGCCCAGACGGTGGTGCGGCCCTCGCTGGACCCGTCGCAGATCGATACGTTGCGCCGCTATGCCGACAGCCGCGGGTAGGCGACGAGCAGTCATCGCCCCTCAGCCACTCTCTGGTAAATCGGCGTGAGCCGCGTTTTTCCCGTTGGAGACATTTACGAGCGAATATTCGGCAATCCCTAGATCGCGCGCGCACCACGGGTAAGTTCGACAACCGTGCGCAGGGTCGGCGACATTGTCGACGCGACCACGGCCTTCACGGGAGCCGCGGTCGCGGGTGTCACGCTGTTCCTACCGGTCACCGTCAGCACCCGCGGCCAGTCCACGTCGTATCGGATCGCCGGTCTGCTCAACAGCGTGCCGCGTAGCGCGGCGCTGGGAGTGATCGTCGCCGTGACGGTCGCCGTGCTGGTCACCACGACCAAGCGGCCGTTGACCGGGTGGGCCACGGCGACCGCCGCCGCGCTGGCCCAGCTGATCAATCACCTCGCCGGACGCCACGTGGCGACGGCCGAGATACTGACCACGCAGAACTACATCGACTCGATCTGCGCCGCCGTGCTGCTCGGCGGGCTGGGCGCCGTGGTGCTGCGCAGACCGTTGCCGGGCGCCGCGTTCGCGGTGGGCGGCGTCGGATTCTTCGGCTTCGGCGATCTGACGAACCTGCTCGACATCAACGCGGATCCGTACGCGGTGCTGGAGACCCCGACGCGCTGGATGATCGGCGTCGCCCTGGCCCTGCTGGTGATCAGCACATTGCACAACTGGAAGCGCACCGAGGAGCCCGAGACACCGCGGATGGCGATCGCCCTGCCGGTGACGCCGATCCTCGCCGCCATGGTGCTCGCGCTGGTGGTACTGGCCGGCACGGAATGGCTGGGCCGCCAGTACAGCAAACTGCCCGCCGAGAGTCACGCGATCGAGATCGGGATCGTCGTCGCCGCGACCATCGTGAGCGCCACAGCGGCGGCCATGCTGCTGCCCGGCCGCGACGGCACCGGGGTGTACCTGGCCGTGAGCCTCACCGCGGCGGTCGACGCCGTCGGCTACGCCGTCCGGCCCGGCTGGACCTCGACGGTGCTCATCGCGTTGACCGCCGCCGGACTGTTCATCGGCTCCCGCATCCCCTCGACCGCTCTCGCCATCCTGTTCCTCATCGGCATCACGGTCTTCGCCCAGGTCACCTCGACGTCGTCGGGTACCGTCGCCTTCGCCGTGATCAGCGGGATCATCGCGTTGACCGCGGGTTACTGCTGCGGGACGGTGCGGCCGCATTACCCGCCCGGCGGTGTGCTCGCGCTCACCGCGCTCTACCTTCCGTCGGCCGTGTCGGTGATGCCGGACCGGCTCAAGGACTGGCGCGAGGACGTGGCGGTACACGACGCGACGCCGGGGCGCACCGCGCTGGCCATCGTCATCGGCAGCGCGATCGGGCTGATCATGCTGCGGAAATTGCGGCCGCGCTGTAAGCCGCAACCGAAAGGGCAGCCGGAAAACGAATCGTTAGCGGATATATAGCCCCGATTCGCGGGGATGGCGGACGCCATACTCACCCCTGCCGCCGAAGACGCAGGCTTTCCGTAGGCTTGTGCCGAACACCCCGCCGCCCCGACTCGACGGAGTGAAGTTTGCTCGCAATCCTGCTCGTGCACGCCGCAGCCGCCCTGGTGGCTCCGCTGGGGGTGCGGGCACTGGGGCGCAATGCTTTCTACCTGCTGGCCGCGGTCCCGCTCGGCAGTTCGGCCTGGGTGATCGCGAATTGGTCCGAGCCGCAGCGCGTCCGGCTGACCTGGGCACCGAGCATCGGCCTGAACATCGATCTGCGTTTCGACACGCTCGCGGCCGTCCTGTGCGCGCTCGTGCTGGGCATCGGAGCGCTGGTGCTGGTGTACTGCGCCAGGTACTTCGAGAACGACGAGCCGCGGCTGGGGGTGTTCGCCGCCGAGCTCGTCGCGTTCGCCGGGGCCATGTTCGGGCTGGTCACCAGCGACAACATGGTGCTGCTCTACGTGTTCTGGGAAGCGACCACGGTACTGTCGTTCCTGCTGATCGGCCACAACGCCGAGCAGGCGGCCAGCAGACGGGCCGCGATCCAGGCGCTGCTGGTGACCGGGGCGGGCGGTTTGGCGATGCTGGCCGGCATCGTCGTGCTCGGCACCGCGAACGGCAGCTATCTACTGTCGGATCTGCTGTCCGGCACCCCGAGCGGGACGGCCGTCGACGTGGCGGTGGCGCTGCTGCTGGTGGGCGCGCTCACCAAATCCGCCGCGGTGCCCTTGCATTTCTGGCTGCCCGGCGCGATGGCCGCGCCGACGCCGGTGAGCGCGTACCTGCACGCCGCGGCCATGGTGAAGGCCGGTGTGTACTTGATCGCCCGGCTCGCACCGGCGTTCGCACAGAACCCGGTGTGGCACCCGCTCGTGCTCACCCTCGGCCTGGCGTCGATGCTGTTGGCCGGGCTGCGCGCACTACAGGTCGTGGATCTGAAATTGGTGCTGGCCTTCGGCACGGTGAGCCAGTTGGGCTTCCTGATCGTGCTGGTCGGCCTCGGCACGCCCGCCGCGGCGCTGGCCGGAGTGACGATGATCGTCGCGCACGCCCTGTTCAAGGCGAGCCTGTTCCTGGTGGTGGGGATCATCGATCACGGCGCGGGAACGCGCGACCTACGCCGGTTGTCCGGTCTCGGCCGCCGGGCGCCGGTGCTGTGCGCCACCGCGATCCTCGCCGCGCTCAGCATGGCGGGCATTCCGCCGCTGCTCGGCTTCGTCGGTAAGGAGAGCGCACTGAGCGCCGTGCTGGACGCCGACATACTCGCCGCGCCCGCCCGCGGCGCGGTGTTCGCCGGGGTGGTGCTCGGCTCGATGCTGACCGTCGGCTACAGCATCAGGTTCGTCTGGGGCGCGTTCGCGGACAAGGGTGTCGACGCCTACCCCGCTCCCCTGGCCCAACATCCGAGCGAAGTGCCCGTCGCCGGACAGGAATCCGAGGATCGCCTCCGCTGGCACCCGCCGGGCGCGCTTTTCCTGGCCGCACCGGTGATCCTCGCCGCCGCGAGCCTCGCGGCCGGTCTCGCGCCGTCCTGGCTGGACGCACGGTTGCGCCCCTATGCCGAAACACTTGCCGGACCCCCGCTTTCCCATCTGGCGCTGTGGCACGGCTTCACCCCCGCGCTGGCGTGGACGCTGCTGATCGTCGCGGTCGGTGTCGGGCTGTACCGGCTGCGCGCCCGCTTCACCGAATCGGCGCACCCGCGCCTCGGCAACGCCGACCGCGCCTACGACGCCACGCTGCGCGCGATGGACATCCTCTCGCTGCGAATGACCGGCACCGTGCAACGCGGGTCGCTGCCGCTGAGCCAGGCGGCGATCCTGGTCACCCTGATCATCCTGCCGACCGTCCTGCTCGCCCTCGGCACCCGCACCGGCGTCACGCTGCGCCTGTGGGATTCGCCGCTGCAAGCGGCCGTCGGCGTGATCATGGCGGTGACCGCGATCGCCGCGACGGTGCTGCGCAACCGCTTGGCGAGCGTGCTGGTGGTGGGCGTGACCGGATACGGCAGCGGCGTGATCTTCGCGCTGCACGGCGCGCCCGACCTCGCGCTGACCCAATTCCTGGTGGAAACGCTGACACTGGTGATCTTCGTCCTCGTCCTGCGCGCCTTCCCCGCGCGGATCGAGGCCCGCCGCAGGACCGCGTTCAAGATCCGCAGGGCGATTCTGGCCGCGGGGACCGGAACGGTGGTCGCTGTCCTGGCCGGCTTCGCCGTCGCGGCGCGCACCGCCGAACCCGTCTGGCCCCGGATCCCCGAAGCCGCCTACACATTCGGTGGTGGAAAGAACGCCCTGAACGTCCTGCTCGTCGACCTGCGGGCGTGGGACACCCTCGGCGAGATCTCGGTACTCGTCGTCGCCGCCACGGGCGTCGCCTCCCTGGTGTTCCGCAGCAGGCGTTTCGGCAGCGCCCCGCGCGCGGCGGACTCCCCCGATTACGACCCGGAACTGGTGAGCTGGCTTCCCGCGGGCCGGTTGGTCGACCGGGCCGATCGGTCGATGGTCCTGCAAATCACCACGCGGCTGGTATTCCCGACCATCATGGTGCTGTCGGTCTACTTCTTCTTCTCCGGCCACAACGCGCCAGGTGGCGGGTTCGCGGGCGGACTCACCGCGGGGCTCGCGCTGACCCTGCGGTATCTCGCGGGCGGCCGCTACGAACTGGGCGAGGCGCTCCCCGTCGACGCGGGCCATGTGCTCGGCGCGGGCCTCACCTTGGCCGCGGGCACCGCGGTCTCCTCGCTGCTGCTCGGCGCGCCGCCGCTGTCCTCGGCGATCATCGAGGTCTCGCTGCCGGTGGTCGGCCACGTCAAGGTGGTCACCGCGCTGCTGTTCGATCTCGGCGTCTACCTCATCGTGGTCGGCCTGGTGCTGGACGTGCTGCGCAGCCTCGGCGCGCGGCTGGACAGCGAGCTGGCCGACGCCGATACCCCGGCCACGAAGGGAGGTTCCGGCGCATGACGGCGAATCTGACCCTGCTGATCGTGATCGGCATCCTGGTCGCGTGCGGGGTGTATCTGCTCCTGGAACGCGCGGTGTCGAAGATGCTGCTCGGGCTGATCCTGTTCGGCAACGCGGTGAACCTGCTGATCCTCACCGCGGGCGGCGCCAACGGCAAGCCGCCCATCCGCGGCGCGGCCGAGACCGAGGAGATGGCCGACCCGCTCGCCCAGGCGATGGTGCTCACCGCCATCGTGATCACCATGGGCATCGCGGCATTCGTGCTCGCCCTCGCCTACCGCGCCTACATGCTCACCACCAGCGACGACGTCGCCAACGACCAGGAAGACGAGGATGTCGCCCGGCGGCGTGCCGGAGAGGATCCGGAGACGTGAACCTCTCGCCCGGCCTGCTGCCGATCCTCGCTCCGCTACCGGTACTGGTTCCGCTGCTCGGCGCCGCCGCCACCCTCGTGTTCGGCCGCAGGCCCCGCATCCAGAGCGTGGTCATCATCGGCGCGCTCACCGCCGTCGTGGTGATCTGCGGGTTGCTGCTGTATCTGGCCGACCGGGACGGCACCACCGCGTTGCAGGTCGGCAACTGGGCGGCCCCGATCGGCATCACGCTGGTGGTGGACCGGCTCTCCGCGGCGATGCTGCTCGTCTCGTCCATCGTGCTGCTCTCGGTCGCCCTCTACGGTGCGGGCCAGAACATCCGCGACGGCGACGAACGGCAGCCCACCTCCATCTACCGCCCCACGTATCTGGTGCTGACCGCCGGTGTCTCGGCCGCCTTCCTGGCCGGTGACCTGTTCAACCTCTTCGTGGGCTTCGAGATCCTGCTCGCGGCCTCGTTCGTGCTGCTGACGGTGGGCGCGACCACCGAGCGGATCCGGGCGGGCGTGGCCTACGTGATGGTGTCGATGGTCTCGTCGCTGATCTTCCTCACCGGCATCGGGCTGACCTACGCGGCCACCGGAACGCTGAATCTCGCCCAGCTCGCCGTCCGGTTCGGAGCCGTGCCGGACGGCACCCGCACGGCGATCTTCGCGGTGCTGCTGGTGGCGTTCGGCATCAAGGCGGCCGTCTTCCCGCTGTCGAACTGGCTGCCCGACTCCTACCCGACCGCCCCGGCTCCGGTCACCGCCGTATTCGCCGGCCTGCTCACCAAAGTGGGTGTGTACGCGATCATCCGGACCCACTCGCTGCTGTTCCCCGACGGCGGCTTCGACTCGGTGCTGCTGGTGTGCGGCCTGCTCACCATGCTCGTCGGCATCCTCGGCGCCATCGCGCAGAGCGACATCCGCCGTCTGCTGTCGTTCACACTGGTCAGCCACATCGGATACATGGTGTTCGGGGTCGGTCTGGCCACCGCGTCCGGGCTGGCGGGCGCGGTGTTCTATGTAGCGCACCACATCCTGGTGCAGACGGCGTTGTTCCTGGTGGCCGGCCTGATCGAGCGGCAAGCCGGATCGACCTCGCTGCGCAGACTGGGCGGGCTCGCCGCGGCCAGTCCGCTGCTCGCGGTGCTGTTCCTGATCCCCGCGCTGAATCTCGGCGGAATACCGCCGTTCTCCGGGTTCATCGGCAAGGTGGCGCTCTTGCAGGCGGGCGCCGAGCGCGGCAGCGCGCTGGCCTGGGTGCTGGTCGGCGGCGCCGTGCTCACCAGCCTGCTCACGCTCTACACCGTGGCAAGGGTGTGGAGCAAAGCGTTCTGGCGCCCCCGCGCGGACGCGCCGGAGGGCCATCTCACCGCGGCGAAGCCCCCGACGCTCATCGAGGACGCGACCGACGTGCACTACGACGAGCGCACCGACCCCGGCCGGATGCCGCCGCTGATGGTGTTGTCCACCGCGGCGCTCGTGACGGTCGGGTTGTGCCTGACCGTGCTGGCCGGCCCGATTCTCACGATCGCCGACCGGGCCGCGGCCGACCTGCGCGACCCCGGCGTGTACATCGGTGCGGTACTGGGTGATTCGCGCGGCGATGCGGGAGGCCCGCGATGAGCGTCGAGCAGAGCGGACGCGGCCGGCGGCGCGAGACGGTCGTCCGAATCGGCGTACTCGCGTGGCTCACCATGGTCTGGCTCGCCCTGTGGGGCGATCTCAGCGTCGCGAATCTGCTGGGCGGGCTGGTGGTCGCCGCGCTGATCATGCTGGCGCTGCCGCTGCCGCGCGTGCCGGTGTCCGGTCGGCTGAACCCGCTTCCGCTGGTCGCGTTGATCGTCGCGAGCGCGTACTACGCGCTGGAGTCGAGCCTCCAGGTCGCCTGGTTCGCGATCCGACCTGCTCCGATGCCGGTGTCCGGGGTGCTGCGGGTATACGCCCGCACGAGATCGGATCTGGTGCTGGTGCTGTGGACCGATGTGCTCAACCTGATCCCCGGCACGATGGTGCTGGAGATCGATCGCAGGCGCTGGGTCGTCTACGTGCACGTGCTCGACGTCGGCAGCGACGCCGCCGTGGACAAGTTCTACCGGATCACCCGGCGGCTGGAACGCCTGCTGATCGATGCGTTCGAACGTCCGACCGGCTGGCCGCGCTCCCGGGCCGCCGCGCTCCCGGAGGTGCCATCGTGACCGTCGTCGCCGTGATCGCCGCCGTCATCCTGACCGCGGCCGGGCTGCTCACCACCTACCGTGTCGTCATGGGGCCGAGCACGCTGGACCGGGTCGTCGGCGTCGACTCGCTGATGGCCATCGCCGCCTCCGGCCTGGCCGTGTGGGCGGCCTACAGCGCCGACACCACCGTGGTGCCCGCGATCGTCGCGCTGGCGCTGGTCGGATTCCTCGGCTCGGCCGCGGTGTCCCGATTCCGGGTGCGGGACGACAAATGAACCTCTGGCACGCGCTCGCGGGCGCCCTGATCCTGTTCGGCTCGACGCTGGCGCTGACCGCGGCGATCGGGATCGTGCGCTTCCCCGATACGCTCACCCGGATGCACGCCGCCACCAAACCGCAGGTCATCGGGCTGATCCTGGTGCTGGCGGGCGCCGCGATCCAGCTGCGCGGGCACGACAACGTCTGGACGCTGGTGCTGGTCGGGCTGTTCACCCTGCTCACGGCCCCGGTGATCGCCCACCTCATCGGCCGCACCGCCTACCGCGAGCAGCGCTACCGCGACGGTCTGTTGCGCATCAACGCTTTGCGCGACGACGACGTGGAATAGCCCGGCTCAGCGCGTGGCGGGCTCGACCACGCGCCGGGCGGCTCGGCCGGACCCCGCTCAGGGCGTGGCGGGTTCGACCTCTCGTTCGGCCCGCAGCGGTTGCCGCACGGTCACGAACCACGTCGCGTGGAACGCCGCCGCCAGTCCGGCCAGCAGTCCGAGCACCACCGTGCCCGCGAGCACCGGGTACTCGGCCATCGGCACCGCGAGGTAGCGGTAGGCCAGCAGTAGCGCGGCCAGCACGACCACACCGGAGCCGACCAGCCGGACCCGGAACCATCCCCAGCCGCGCTCCGGCTCGCGCAGCGCCGATTCGACGGTGAGGCACAGCACCGCGCCCGCGACCAGGTCGACGCCGTAGTGGTAGCCGAAACCGAGGGTGGCGGTGAGGGTGGCCAGCAGCCAGAACGCGCCGCCCCAGCGCAGCCAGGCCGGAGCCGGCTCGCCGTCGCTGGCGCGGCGGGTGTGCAGGAACACCGACAGCGCCCAAGCCGTGTGCATGGAGGGCATGCAGTTGCGCGGAACCGCCGCGTCGAACGGCAGCGGCAGCGGATTCCGGTCGATCGGCGGCACCACACCCGGCCAGTAGTTGCCCAATTGCAGTCCGTTTCCGTCCGGTCCGAACGCGAACATCGGCCCGACCACCGGGAACAGCACGTACACCAGGGGACCGATCAATCCGAGCACCAGGAAGGTCCGCACCAGATAGTGCGACGGCCACCGGCCCGACGACACCACCCCGCGCAGCTGCCATACCGCCACGACGATGGCCGCCACGGGCAGCTCGATGTAGACCCAGTGCAGCACCGCGTAGACCACCGGCCCGAGCGCGTCGACCGCCCGGCCGAGCACCCACGACGGATCACCCAGCGCGTGGTCGGCCAGGATCACGTATTCGTCGAGTACCGTCGGCCTGCCGATCACGGTGACGTGCAGCCAGACGTCGCCGACCTTGGTGGCCAGGATGAGCAGTGCGCCGAGCGCGGCCGCGTGCAGCGCGTTCCGCCGTTCGGCGCCCGACCAGCGCAGCCAGGCCACCAGCGCCAGGCCGGTCAGCACGATCACCGGTCCGTTCCCGATCACGAACGGCTCTCCGGCCAGCAAGCGGGCGCCCGCCCACACCACGTCGACGGCGACCGCGGCGCCCACCGCGACCAGCCTGCGGCGGGCCGAGATGCCTACCAGCGCAAGGACCAGCCCCGCCCAGGGCACCGACATGGACTTGGGAGTGCCGATGTAGTCCCGCGCCACGCTCTCCAGCGGGCCGTCGAACCCCTGCCGGACAGCGACGACCTGCAACACGATCAGCAGGACAGGCACCGCGGCCACCGCCGCGGTGACCCGGACCCGGGTCCGCGGTACGGGACGGCGCGATACCGCGCTTCCTGCTTTGGCACCCGGGTCTTCGACTAGCATCCGACCATAGTAAACGGGGGATGAACGCCATCCCCCTGGCCAGCTGAACGACAGCCGACCTATCCGCGCCGGGACGTTACTGTTTCAGCTCCTCGACCAGCGCGTCCACCACCGCGATCAGGTCGCCCTGCGAGGCCGCGGCGACGCGGCGCTGCCGTTGATAGGACGCGCCCCGCTTGGGGATCTCGGCGACCATCGCGAGTTCGTCCGCGCAGCCCAGACGCGCCGCCGTCGGCTCCAGCCGGTTCAGCAGATCGTCCAGGTCGTCGGTGACCAAGCGCTCGTTGCTGTCGGCATCGGTGATGATGATCGCGTCCAGTCCGTACCGGGCGGCCCGCCACTTGTTCTCCTGCACATGCCACGGCGGCAGGGTGGGCAGGGTTTCGCCGTTCTCGACCCGCTGGTCCAGGTCGACGATCAGGCAATGGATGAGCGCGGCCAGCGCGGCGAGTTCGGCGCGCGTGGAGATGCCGTCGCAGACCCGCACCTCGATGGTGCCCCACTTGGGCGCCGGGCGGATGTCCCAGTGCATGCCGCCCAGCTGGGTGAACACACCGGTCTTGACCTCGTCGTGCACGAAATGCTCGAACTGGGTCCAGTTCTCGAACTGGAACGGCAGGCCCGCGGTCGGCAACTGCTGGAACATCAGCGTCCGGTTGCTGGCGTAGCCGGTGTCCGATCCGGACCACATCGGCGAGCCCGCCGACAGCGCGAGCAGATGCGGATACGACAGCAGCAACGAGTTGAGGATCGGAAACACCTTGTCGCGGTGAGATACTCCGACGTGCACGTGCACGCCCCAGATCATCATCTGGCGACCCCACCACTGCGTGCGCTCGATCAGCTCGTCATAGTGCTCTGATCGGGTGAGCTGCTGGGCCGACCACTGTGCGAACGGATGGGTGCCCGCGCAGAACAGGTCGACGCCGAGCGGGTCGGCCGCGCGCCGCACCGTGTTCATGGTGCCGGTCAGGTCCTCCACCGCCGCCCCCACGGTGTCGTGCACGCCGGTGACGAGCTCGACGGTGTTGCGCAGCAACTCCTTGGTCACCTGCGGTGTGCCGTCGTGGGAGCGCAGCTCACCGAGTGAATCGAACACCGCGGCGGCGGTATTCGACAGGTCGCGGGTCACCTTGTCCACCAAGGCGATCTCCCATTCGACCCCGATCGTGGGCCGGGGCGAACCTTCGAAGGGAACGTGCTCGATTCCTGCCCCGGCCATATACCACCGCGCTACTGGATCACGCCACAGGCGACACGGCCGCCCGCGTCACCTGTCGCTAGGGTCGTCTCGTCGGGGCCTGCGACGCCATCGGCGCGGCTGTAACGATTCGGGATGTTGCCGAAGTTGTCGGCGTCGGCGTGGATGATCAGGGCCTTGCCCTTCACGTCGTCCAGCGTCACCGCGTCGGTGGTGGTGACCAGCTTGGCGACGCCGTCGCCACGCACCTCCAGCGAGGTCAGATCACCGCTGGCCGGATGCGCGTTGGCGCTGCCGACCTGCAGATGACCACCGGCGGACAGGAAGTCGCCCGCCGGGCCGCCGGTCGGCGCGACGGAGTTCGGCTCGCACTTGCCCGCCTGGTGCACATGCAGGCCGTGGAAGCCGGGGCGCAGCCCGTGGGCCTCGACGGTGACCTGCAGGTGGTTGCCGTCCTTGGCGAAGTTCGCGGTGCCGACCGAGGCGCCGGAGGGGTCTTTCAACTGCACGTTCACCCCCTGCTCCGTGCTCGGCGAGCCGTGCTCGGTGCTCGACTGCCCGGCCGGGGCGGCGGACCCGGTCCACACCGGCGGGGTGGTTCCCTGGACGTCACTCGACTCCTGGCTGTTCGAGCAGGCGACGAGGCCGAACACCGCGACCGCGAGCACCGGGGTCACAGTCCGCCAGGACGGGCGGCGAGTTGTGGACGGGGCCATCGGGGAACTCCTTTACGAGTACCGAGTTTACGAGTAAAGCTGGGTGGACACGTTCGTTACCGGACAAGATGATGCCACGCCGCCATGCCGTGTCCCCGACAGGGCGGCGCGCCCTCACCTGAGTTCGCCGGTCCGAGCGTGCGAACAGCGGCCACACGGGTCAGTTACCCGTGACGATCACCGTTACACCCGGTCCGGTGTCCCCGATTCCGTCCGACTTCGGCGCGACCGACGCGCCGAGTTCGTCCGCGACGGCCTGCGCCGCCTCCTTGTCGCCGGGCGAAGTGCCGTAGTACACAGTGGTTTTCGAGATACTCGCGCCGGGGTAGTTGCCCGTTTCCGCGATCGTCCACCCGCTCGCCGAGAGCTGGCCCGCCGTCTTGGCGGCGAGTCCGGGCACCATGCTGTTGTTCAGCACGCGCACCGGGACCGAACGGGCCGCCGTGGAGGTGGTCGGCGCGGCGGTGGTGGTCGGCGTGACCGTCGCCACCGCGGTGGACGAGGACGCGACCGAGGTCGCCGCCTTGGGCGTGGTCGTGCTCGCCGGGATCTGCGGCGCGGCCGTCGCGCTCGAGGTGGGCGATTCGCTGGTCCCCGAGGCGTCGCTGTCGGCGTCGGAACTCGACAACGACATCGCGCCCAGACCGGCGAAGACGATGGCCAACGCGATCAGCACCATCGCAAGGGCGCGCAACGGTGGCCCACCGGAGGTGGGATTCGGGTAGCTCACCCTCGCGAGCCTAGTCGCACGGGGCGGGTCCGGGTCCGCATCGCCGGGTCAGACCTGGAATCCCAGCCGCCGCGCCGCGCGCGCCTTCTGCCTGCTCGCGCGCAGCCTGCGCAGCCGCTTCACCAGCATCGGGTCGGCGGCCAGCGACTCGGGCCGGTCCACCACCGCGTTGAGCACTTGGTAGTAGCGGGTCGGCGACATGGCGAACAGTTCGCGGATCGCCTCCTCCTTGGCCCCCGCGTACTTCCACCACTGCCGCTCGAAAGCCAGGATGTCGAGTTCGCGACGGCTCAACCCGGAGCCGTCCGCCTGGTCGGCCGGAGCCTGCCCTGTCGTGACATCTTCGCTCGCGGAAGGGCCGTCCTGGCTCTCGGAAAGATTCCGTGCCGCTGCGCCGTCCATCTCGCTCCCTCGCCGAGTGACCACCAGACGAAAATGGTGCTTGTACGTCGCGGAACATTCAACCACGCAGCCCGGGAATCGCCCGGGCCACGACGCGGCGTGTTCCCTACCTGCCGGTAGCCGCGGTACCCGGAGCGCTGTGACGTGGCACCCACGGCAATAATTGGCCCATGGCAATCCTCCCGATCGTGATCGTCGGCGACCCGGTTCTGCACAATCCGACCGAACGGGTCACCCGATCGCCGGAGGAATTGGCTCCGCTCATCGCGGACATGTACGAGACGCTCGACGCTGCGCACGGCGTCGGTCTCGCGGCCAACCAGGTCGGCGTTCCGCTGCGCCTGTTCGTGTACGACTGCCCCGACCTGGGCGCGGACGGCGCCGCGACCCGGCGCCGCGGCGTGGTGGTCAACCCGGTGCTGGAGACCTCGCAGATCCCGGAGTCCATGCCCGACCCGGACGACGACGAGGAGGGCTGTCTGTCGGTACCCGGCGAGCAGTTCCCCACCGGCCGCGCCGACTGGGCGAAGGTGACCGGCACCGACGAGCACGGCGAGCCGGTCGAGGTGGAGGGCAAGGGTTTCTTCGCCCGCATGCTCCAGCACGAGGTCGGGCACCTGGACGGGTTCCTCTACGTGGACGTGCTGATCGGCCGCAACGCACGGGCCGCCAAGAAGGCGATCAAACGCAACGGCTGGGGCACACCGGGTTTGAGCTGGCTGCCCGGCACCGATCCGGACCCGTTCGGGCATGACGACTGACCCCGCCGCCGGCCTGCCCGATATTCCGCTCGGCCGCCGCGTAGTGCTGCGCTACCGGTTGCCCGCGGGTTATCCCCAACCGTTGACCGACGTGATCGGCGAACTCGTCGCGCTGGATCCGCCGACCGTGCGCGGCGCCGACGGCACGGTCGTCTCGGTGGCGCCGGAGCGCGTGGTGGCGCTGAAAGCGCTCGGCCCCAGGCCGATTCGCACCAAGGAGATCCGCGCGCTGGAGGCCGCGGCCGCCTACGCTTGGCCGGGCGTCGAACACGCGTGGATCGACGGCTGGCTGGCACGTGCGGGCCACGGGTACACCGGGCGCGCGAACTCCGCTGTGCCACTGGGCAGTTCCGAGGCGCCCGCCACCGTGTCCGCGGAGACGCTGCACCGGATCGGCGAGTGGTACACCGCGCACGGCCTGCCCTTGCAACTCGCGCTGCCCGATCGGCTGGCCCCCGTGCCGCCCGGCTGGCACAGCTGGCGGGAAACGCTCATGCTCGCCATCGACATCGACAATTTCGTACTGCCCCAGGGTCCTTCGATGGTGCGGATCGCCGCCGCCCCCGACGCCGACTGGCTGGAGATGCACCGCTACGGCGGCGAAGTTCACACCGGGCAGGCGATGCCCGCACCGGATCCCGAGGTGCTGACCGCGGTCCTCGACGGCGAACTCGGCTTCGCCTCGCTCGGCCTGCCGCGACCCATCGCGATCGGCCGCGGCGCGCTCACCACCGCCCCCGACGGACGCCGCTGGGTCGGCCTGACCTGCGTGGCCGTCGCCGCCGCGCACCGCAGGCACGGGCTCGGCTCGCTGGTCTGCGCCGAGCTGGTGCGCTGGGGCCACGACCGCGGCGCGACCCACGCCTACCTCCAGGTGGAGGCCGGCAACGAGGCGGCCCGAGCGATGTACCGCGAACTGGGCTTCGTCGAACACCACGCCTACCGCTACGCCGCGCCGGAACCCCTCGCCGGGCCCGGCGGCCTGCGGTAGAACAGACCTGTCACCCGCGCGAAGGAAGGCCGCCGTGCGTCTCGCCACCTGGAATGTCAACTCGATCCGCTCCCGGCTCGACCGTGTCGCGGACTGGCTCGACCGCCAGGACATCGACGTGCTTGCCCTTCAGGAGACCAAGTGCCGGGACGACCAGTTCCCGTTCGAGCGCTTCGACGAACTGGGCTACGAAGTGGCCCACCTGGGCATCAACCAGTGGAACGGCGTGGCGATCGCCTCCCGGGTCGGCCTCGCCGACGTCGAATTCGCCTTCCCCGAGCAACCCGGTTTCGACAAGGACGCGGGCGAGTCGCTGATCAGCACGCCGGTCGTCGAGTCCCGCGCGATCGGGGCCACCTGCGGTGGCGTGCGGGTGTGGAGCCTGTACGTGCCCAACGGCCGCACCTTGGCCGACCCGCATTACGCCTACAAGCTGGAATGGCTTGCCGCGCTGCGGGACAACGGCGCACGCTGGCTGGCCGAGGACCCGCAGGCCAAGATCGCGCTGGTGGGCGACTGGAACATCGCGCCGACCGACGACGATGTCTGGTCCGTGGAGTACTTCACCGACAAGACGCACACGTCGAAACCGGAACGCGATGCCTTCCAGGCCGTCGTGGACGCCGGGTACGCCGACGTCATGCGTCCGTTCGCGCCCGGGCCGGGCGTCTACACCTACTGGGACTACACCCAGCTGCGCTTCCCGCGCAAAGAGGGGATGCGCATCGATTTCATCCTCGCCTCTCCCGCGCTCGCCGCCACCGTGACGGACGCGATGGTCGACCGCGAGGCACGAAAGGGCAAGGGCGCCAGCGACCACGCACCGGTGATCGCCGATTTCGCCGACGGACCCGGGCCCTCGTGACCCGCCCGGCGCAGCCGCCCTTCCCCCGCCGCAGCAGCGGGAACCGGGCAACCGGCGCCCGGCTGGGCGGGGTGAACAGCGACTCGGCCATGGGGCAACGGCAGCGGGCGCAGCACCTCGGCCCGGAGCGCCGCCGCCCGCAGGTGCTCGACACCGCGCTCTCCATCGCCGTGGACAACGGCATCGCCGCGGTCACCATGGCCGCGATCGCGGAGCGGATGAACGTCACCCGGCCGGTGGTCTACGCCTGCTTCGCCGATCGGGTCGAGCTGATCGAGGCGCTGATCCAACGCGAGGAGGGCTACCTGGTCAGCGGCGTGCTGGAGGTGGTGACGCCGCGCGACGTGGACGCGGACGAGACCGTGTTCGTCGAGGGGTTCCGCGCGCTGCTGACGAAGGCCGCGAGCCGCCCCGACGCCTGGCGGCTGGTCTACGGCAACCCCGACCCGGCCGTGGCGAACTCGTTCGGTCGCGGCCGCAAGCTGGTCATCGAGCGCTGCGCCAAGCTGCTGCGACCGACGCTGCGCGCCTGGGGCACCGCCGACGCCGAGCGCAAGCTGCCCGTGCTGGTGGAGCAGTGGGTCTCCGCGGGCGAGGGCGCGGTGCGCGCGCTGCTGGCGGACCAGGAGGGCTGGACACCCGCGGATCTCGGCGCGTTCGTCGGGGCCGCGGTCTACCGCGCCCTGCGAAACGCCTGATAGACGACGCGGCCGCACTACGATGGTGATCAACTATCCGACCACCGGCTGGCGGAGGAACGGGCATGGCGTTCTATCGGCAAGTGGGTGCGGTACCGCCGAAGCGGCACACCCAGCATCGGGATGAGCAGGGCCGGCTCTACTACGAGGAGCTGATGGGCGAGGAGGGCTTCTCCGGCGACTCCTCGCTGCTCTATCACCGCGGCCTGCCGCCCGCGCTGGTCGATTCGACGGTCTGGGAGTTGCCCGATCAGCGGACCACGCCGAATCATCCACTGCGCCATCGTCATCTGCGGCTGCACAACCTGTTCCCCGGCGACACGCCGTCGGAGACGGATCCGGTCACCGGGCGCCGGTTGCTGCTCGGCAACGCCGACGTGCGCATCTCCTATGTCGTCGCCATGGGTGGATCGCCGTTGTACCGCAACGCGATCGGCGACGAACTGGTGTACGTGGAGTCCGGCGCGGCGGTGGTCGAGACCGTGTTCGGCGCGCTGCCCGCGCGGCAGGGCGATCAAGTGCTCATTCCGCGAGCCACCACGCATCGCTGGCGGCCCACCGGCCCGGAACCGCTGCGAGCGTATGTGATCGAGGCTGCCGGCCACATCACTCCGCCGAAGCGCTATCTGTCGAAGTTCGGTCAGCTGCTCGAGCACGCCCCGTACTGCGAGCGCGACCTGCACGGACCGGCCGAGACGATCACCGCGACCGGCACCGAGGTGGAAGTGCTGGTCAAGCACCGGGCCGGCGGGCAGGTCGCCGGCACCCGGATGGTCTACGCCACCCACCCGTTCGACGTGGTCGGCTGGGACGGCTGCCTGTATCCGTTCACGTTCGATATCGCCGACTTCGAGCCGATCACCGGGCGCATCCATCAGCCGCCGCCCGTCCACCAGGCATTCGAGGGCGGCAACTTCGTCATCTGCAATTTCGTGCCGCGCAAGGTGGACTACCACCCGCTGTCGATCCCCGTGCCGTACTACCACTCCAACGTCGATTCCGACGAGGTCATGTTCTATTGCGGCGGCAACTACGAGGCGCGCAAGGGCTCCGGGATAACCCAGGGCTCGGTGTCGGTGCACCCCGGCGGTTACGCCCACGGTCCGCAACCCGGCGCCTACGAGAACAGCATCGGCATCGAGTACTTCGACGAGCTGGCCGTCATGGTGGACACCTTCCGCCCGCTCGAACTCGGTGAAGGCGCCCTGGCCTGCGAGGACCCGACCTACGCGTGGACCTGGTCCGGGCGGGGCCCCGCGTGAGGACCAGGGTCGAGGTATCCCCGGAGTCTTTGTTCGGTCCGGACAATCTGCCGTACGGGGTGTTCGCGCCGCGCGGAAGAAGCCTCCGGGTGGGTGTGCGGCTCGGCGAACACGTCATCGATGTGCTCGCGCTCCTGGATGATCCGGTGTTCGCCGAACCGAGCCTGAACGCCTTCCTGGCGCAGGGCCCCGTACGCTGGCGCGCGGTCCGCGACCGGATTCGCGAGGCGGTCGAAGGCGAGCTGGACAGCGCCGCCGTCCATCCCCTGTCCGATGTGGAGCTGCGGCTGCCCGTACGGATCGGCGACTACGTGGACTTCTACGCGAGCATCGATCACGCGACGAATCTCGGCCGCCTGTTCCGGCCGGACGGTGACCCGCTGCTGCCGAACTGGCGCCACCTGCCGGTGGGCTATCACGGGCGGGCGGGGACCGTGGTGGTGTCCGGCACCGAGGTGGCGCGGCCGTGCGGGCAGCGCCGATCCGAATCCGGTGCGCCGGAGTTCGGCCCCTCGCGGCGGCTGGACATCGAGGCCGAACTCGGCTTCGTGATCGGTGTCGGCTCGCGGCTCGGCGTGCCGGTCGGCATCGACGAGTTCGCCGACCGGGTCTTCGGCGTCGCACTGGTCAACGATTGGTCCGCACGCGATATCCAGGCCTGGGAGTATCAACCGCTCGGACCTTTCCTCGGTAAGTCGTTCGCGACCTCGCTCTCACCGTGGATCACCCCGCTGGCCGCCCTGGAGTCCGCGCGCATACCGCTGCCAGAGCAGTCGCCCGCGCCACTGCCCTACCTGCGGGGTAACGAGGAGTGGGGCCTGGACATCGATCTCACCGTGGCGTGGAACGGGCAACCGGTCGCGCACCCGCCCTATGCCCGGATGTACTGGTCACCGGCGCAGATGCTCGCTCATCTGACCGCGAACGGAGCTTCGACTCGTCCCGGTGATCTGTACGCGTCGGGCACCATCTCCGGCCCCGAACCGGACCAGCGCGGGTCGTTCATCGAGTTGTCCTGGGGTGGGAGTCAACCGATTCCGGTGAACGACGGGCAACGCACCTTTCTCGAAGACGGCGACGAAGTGACGATCACGGCATCGGCTCCCGGTCCCCGCACGTCCCGCATCGGATTGGGCGAGGTCACCGGCCGAATCCGTCCCGCGCATCCGCGCTGAGCTCCGCTACCGAGCGGTAGTGCCGCGGTCTGTCGTCGGCCGTTCGGCATCGGTCCGGCCGTCGCCGAAGGCTCGCCACCGATCCGGGTGGAGCGCGCCGGCGGCGGAGGCCCCCGCTCCGCCGGAGCACCGCAGCGATCTTCCAGCGCTTGAGCTCGCCCCCATCCGGGTACGCCGCGGCTACGGTTGCATCCGCCATACGAGGAGCGAGGTCATGACCGATCGCCCGGACGAAGCGCACCGCAGGCCCGACGGCGTCGACGACACCACCGTCGCCGCCACCGGCAAACTCTCGGAGGCCCTGGAGGTCGTCGAACGCGCCCGCGGTCACCTGTACGCCTTCCACCAGCTGACCGGCGGCGCCGACCTGGCGCTCGACGAGGCCGTGGAGCTGTTCCGCGAGGCGGGCCATGCCCGCATCGCCGACCGGATATCCACCGAGTTGATCGGTCGCAACGTGCTGCCCGGACGCTGGACGTTCCAGGTCATCGAGGAATACGACGACGGCTACTACACCCTGTTCCGCGACATCGAACGCGCCGCCCGAGACGAATTGCTCGACGGTCGCCGCCACCTCTACGAAGCCGAGATGAAAGAAGCCCGCCGCACCCGCGGCGCCCCCGGCCATTCGGCCAAGCCGGAAGGCTCGTGATCTCGATCGCGGCGAATCGCCGGGCACGCGGCCGGGCGGGCCGGGTATGGTCGGGCGGGAAAATTTCACAACCAACGGGGGCTCGCACCAGCGGGCTGAGAGGACGGCTAGCCGAGAGGCGTCAGGGCCGTCGACCGTATGAACCTGACCGGGTAATGCCGGCGTAGGGAGGAAAAATGGCACCCGCCGCTGCGTCCGACGGCGCAACCGCACCAGTCGACAGCGTCACCACCGGCCCCATCGAGGGCAGCGTCAAGCACTATCTCGAAGTCGAAGACCTGCGCATACCGGTGCGCCGGATCAATCTGACCAATGGCGAACACTTCGACGTCTACGACACGTCGGGGCCGTACACCGACGAGACGGCGACGATCGATCTCGAAGGCGGTCTACCGAAGCTGCGTGACACCTGGACCAGATCCGAGGGGGCCGGACCGCGCACCCAGCTCGCCTGGGCCCGCGAGGGCATCGTCACGCCCGAGATGCGCTTCATCGCCGCGCGCGAAGGCGTCGCGGCGGAGCTGGTGCGCGAAGAGGTCGCGGCGGGCCGCGCGGTGATCCCGGCCAACCATAAGCATCCGGAACTCGAGCCGACCATCATCGGCAAGAAATTCCTGGTCAAGATCAACGCGAACATCGGGAACTCGGCCGTCTCCTCCTCGATCGCCGAGGAGGTGGAGAAGATGGTGTGGGCGACCCGCTGGGGCGCGGACACCATCATGGACCTGTCCACCGGCAAGAACATCCACGAGACGCGCGAGTGGATTCTGCGCAACTCCCCCGTCCCGGTCGGCACCGTGCCGATCTACCAGGCGCTGGAGAAGGTGAACGGCGACCCGACCGCGCTGACCTGGGAGATCTACCGCGACACCGTGATCGAGCAGTGCGAGCAGGGCGTGGACTACATGACCGTGCACGCGGGCGTGCTGCTGCGCTACATCCCGCTGACCGCCAAGCGGGTGACCGGCATCGTCTCGCGCGGCGGGTCGATCATGGCGGCCTGGTGCCTGGCGCATCACCAGGAATCGTTTTTGTACACGCACTTCGAGGAACTCTGCGAGATCTTGGCGCGCTACGACGTCACCTTCTCCCTCGGCGACGGCCTGCGGCCCGGCTCCATCGCCGACGCCAACGACGAGGCGCAATTCGCCGAACTGCGCACCCTGGGCGAACTGACCAAGATCGCGAAATCCCATGGCGTACAGGTGATGATCGAGGGTCCCGGTCACGTGCCGATGCACAAGATCGTGGAGAACGTCCGGCTCGAGGAGGAGTGGTGCGAAGAGGCGCCGTTCTACACGCTCGGCCCGCTCGCCACCGACATCGCACCGGCTTACGACCACATCACCTCGGCCATCGGCGCGGCCATCATCGCGCAGGCGGGCACCGCCATGCTCTGCTACGTCACCCCGAAGGAACACCTGGGCCTGCCCAACCGCGACGACGTGAAAGTCGGCGTGATCACCTACAAGATCGCCGCGCACGCCGCCGACCTGGCCAAGGGGCACCCGCACGCCCAGCAGCGGGACGACGAACTGTCCAAGGCCCGTTTCGAATTCCGCTGGCGTGACCAGTTCGCGCTGTCCCTCGACCCGGACACCGCGCGCGAGTATCACGACGAAACGCTGCCCGCCGAACCCGCCAAGACCGCGCACTTCTGCTCGATGTGCGGCCCGAAGTTCTGCTCGATGCGGATCTCGGCGGACGTGCGCGAATACGCCGAACGCCACGGCCTGAACGAGGTCGAGGCGCTGGAAGCGGGCATGGCGGAGAAGTCCGCCGAGTTCGCGGGCAAAGGCAACGCCGTCTACCTGCCCGTCGTCTCGTAACGACCCCCCGCCGCCCGCCGCGATCCGGCGGGCGGCGGGATTCCATTTCCTGCGTCCCGCAGCAGCGCCGTCACCCGCAGCAACACCTCGAGCACGAGTCCCATCCGCATGCTCGGCATCGGGAGGGACGCGCCCGGCGCGGTGATAGTTGTTTCCAGACAGAGGGGCAACAAAACCACGGTTTACGCGCGAATTGCCGGGGTAACAGTGACGGTGAGCGAGTACCACCTGATCGTTAGAAGCAGCGGCGACACCCGACGACGAGGATGAACCGAAGCGAGGCGGGAGAGGGAAAGCTTCGCCGAAGATGTCCGGCACAGCAACCAGTGGTCTCCACCGAAGGAGGCGGCATGGGAAACGTGACTCCGGCGCCAAGGGAACCGAAACACAGTTTTTGGACGTCAGTCCCCGGTATCCTCACCGGGATCGCGGCGGTCATTACGGCCGTCGGGGCGATTATCGGCATCTATGTCGGCACGAAGTCCACGCCGCCGGCTCAGCCGCCCGCCACGGCCGCACCGACGTCCGGCTCGTACGGAGGCGCGTACGCCGATCAGGCGGCGACGATCTATTTGCAGTACCGGGGTGACTCGAACCAGTGCGCCTTGCAGTTGACGACGAAGATCGCAGGAAAAACCGTCTCGATACCGAATTCCGCATCCCCCATAACCGTGAGCGGGGTGCCTCAAGGCTCCCAGAAGTACGAGGTCTCGGGCCAGATAACCTGCCCGACCCTTGGAACGTTAGATGCTTACGGCTCCGGGACGATCAATATCATCAGCGGTAATACGTACAACTACTGGTGGTCGCAATCCCCAGGCACCAAGAGTGCCACCGTCACAATCGGAGCTCAGTAAAACCCTCCATACCGCTGTCGATTCGCGACGCCTGCTCGGGAATGCAGGAAACCATACGGCCGATCGAACATATTCTCGATAGCCCTGGCGGTTGCCTGGGCTACACCGGCCACGATGTCTACTTCCTCGTCGTGCCCTGGCGAGACGCCGGATTCGTCGCCTGGTCAGGGTTCGAGGTAAAGCCGTTCGCAGGGTAAGCGTGGGAGCCCGGTCGGGTCGCCGGGCAGCACAGTTACCGCGTCTGGGCGATGATGGGCGTTCCATTCCTGCACGAACACCAGGGCGGCGGTCAGGCAGGCGGCGAAGTCCATGCGCTGGTCGTGCAGGTACACCGACAGGTGAACGTCGCGCTCCTCCGGGTGCGGAGACGCAGCCGGGCCGGTCACCGTACCGCCCGCAACACACCCGCCGCCACAATGGCACCGAGGACCGGGCGGCGGCAGAGAACTCGTGGGCGAGCGCGGCGGGCGACCGCGCGGCGGCTCACCGGCTCGTCCTGACCGCTCGCGCGAGCAGGCACGCGCGCACCGCGTCGACCACCACCCGGCCCGAGGGCCGATAGGTGTCCTGCGGCGCCTCCAACCACGCCCGGTATCCGTTGGTGCTGTCGGCCGGGGACGGAAGCGCGATCGACGCCCCGTCGCGGATCACCTTCACCCGATCGCGGAACAACCCCGCGAACGTGTGCGGGTAGTCGGGCAGATCAGGACGGACAAGGAACGTCCAGGTTCGCGAATGCGGGTGCGCGATGGTCGGACCGAGACTGTGCCCGCCGCTGCGCAACCGATCCACCACCGCATGGCCCAACGGTTCGGGTACCGACACACCCCACACGGTCGAACCCGCCCGCACGACGATGCGGCCGAGGGCTTCCGGATTGACCTCCGCCGGGAGTTCGCACACCAGTTTGTAGAACGCGCACCGTCCGTGCGGGGTCGCAAGATCGAAACCCCCAGCACTTGCCACGCTCACCCTCGCATTCCCGCACCGGTGTGGTTACCGGGCGGTGGGGGCGCGGACGTGGGATACACCGCGCGGCCCAGCATCACATGCCCCGGCATGACCACGCTGCACACCCGCGCGAACTCGGCCGGGACCGAACCGCCCAGATGCGCCATCCCCGGAACAATCACCGCACCCGCGCGCGCTACGTGCACCATTTCCAGCACAGCGGTCACAATGACCAACGAGACGGTCTGCGGGGCAACCACATACGTGTGCAGCAACGTATATTCGCGCCGACGCGCCAGCGCCTCAATGGTGGCCTGATCGCTAGCCGCCTCCGCATCCGCGACCGATAGGCACCGCAACCCGATCGCCGACAAACCAGGCGCAACCGTCGGCAGTCCCCCCAGCGGCGTGGACTTGTCTCTCAGATACGCCGCCATCCGTTCCAACTCGGCCACACCCGCCGAATACAACCCCTGCTCGCTGCTCGCATCCATACCCCTGCGCCTCCCTGCGATCCGATGGGAAAGCACCCGACGCCGAGGGCATCAACACCAGCCAGCGGCCATAGCTGCGCTGGCGCGGCCGAGATGAGGAATCGGCCCGCTCACCCCGGCGTCGGGGCCGGAGCTGACGTTATGAGCAGGGGCACAACGGATTTGTCCTGAAAGGACAGGCCGTGGTCGAGGTCAGTTTCTGGGTGCAAGGTCAGGTGCGATTCCCAGACGCCAGGCCAGGCCGCGCAGATTCCGGCCGCCTGCATCCCGTCGAGCAGTACGTAGCTGATCCGCGATGGCTTCGCGAACGAAGAAGTCAGTGCGAACTTGTTGCGGTGCGATGTCTTCCGCTTTCATGAGCAGGGCAATGCCCATGTCTCGGTACTTCGGCTCGGTAAGGAGCGTCCGCCCGGCTTCGGCGTAGTAGTTGGCCCGACGGGACGGCGACGGAATGGATTCGACCGGCAGATCACGCGCCACCTCCACAGCACTGGGCCCGTCGCCGAGTTCCATTCCGATAGACGACCGCCACATCCCAACGTTGGTACGGCCGAACCACAGTCGTGCGAAGCTACCGACCTCCTCATTCATCCGTGCCGCGACAGCTGCGGCCTCTGCGAGGTGTGTGTTGGCGGTGTCCCTGTCGGATTGCACCGCTCCCGCCAGCGCTGCGGACAAGTGGAGCATGCCGTACGCCTGCAATACAGAGCAGTCATCGAGATGCGGCCTGAGCCTGTCGGCTGTGCGCACAGCGCGGTCGTACTGCTTCGAACGCGATAGCGAGCCCGCGATGCTGCCGCGCAGCCACACCGCGAACCCGATCCACGCGGGCGACTCGAGTTCTTCCGCACATGCATGCGCGGCCTTGACGATCATGATCGGCAAGCCCCGAACTCCGAGCCGCTTGGTCGTCTGCGCCAATGCGTAGTAGCAACGGATGATGCCTACCAAGACTTCACGTCTCAACTCGGGGCGTCGGACATACGCCGAATGCAACTCGGTCAGCAATCCAGGAGCTAGCAGGCAGGCAGCCGCGTAGTCGGTGGACTCCCGAACAACCTCCAGCGCAGCCAGATCCGCCGCGATTTCCGCCCATTCGCGTATATCTGTCCCGGGATCCGTGCCGAGTTCACAGATCTCCAGCGCATTCTCGACGGCAATCAGACCGGCATACGCCTCAGCCGCTGGTCCATCGGTGGTCTCCCACGGCTGGCCATTGAATTCCGAGGGGGACACCTTCAGCGCACGTGCGATCGCCTCGAGGGTGGCGCGATTGGACAGCGGTTGTTCCCCGCGCTCGAGCCGACCCAGGTATCCATAGCTGATACCGGCCAGGCCCGCGACCACCTCGAGGCTCTGCCCGCGCCACGCGCGGATCTCGCGCAGCCTGCGCCCGACTTCGTTCGGTGGAATGTCGTTCATGGCGTACTCCTCCGCCGATGGCTACAACTTGCGACGGTACCTGTTGCTCCCAGCGTGCGCGTGGCAGGCGGGTTAGAGGATTTCGAGGTGCCTGGCATGGCTCCCGAGATAGTCGGGGATTGTTAACGCACGGCCGCAAACTGCGGGATCGGGGGCGCATCAGGTCGGCGACACCGGGACGAGGAAGGCGAAGGATGCGGCCGTGGAGACGCCTAAGAAAGGCACAAGCGGCTCCACCAGGGGCGGAAGGTCAAGCATCGCCGCGTCGCGAGTTCATCGAAGAAGTAACAGGAAGGTTGTAGGTGAACGACGACGAACACCAAGTCTGGGAGTTCGCGGTAGGACTCGGGCTGCCCGACGCGACCGGGCCCGGCGCCCTCGATGGCGAGGGCATCCACCCGATCGCGCTGGCGCTCGAAGAGAGCGCCCATCGAATCCGCGGGGTGAACCATATCCGTGCTACACCAGCTTCGGACCGGTCACGGCTGTCGATGAGTTCGCTCAGCGCGCATGGGGGATGCCTACGACCCGGCGCGCATCCCAGTCGAATGCCGTCTCGCCGTGTACGCGACCGATGACGAGCTGGATGAACTGGTACTGGCGGTTGCGGAGGATCTCGGCCTGGACCAGGACGGATACTCGACAGTAGTCGGCCGGAAGGTCACCCTCGGCCTGCGGGCCATCTCCTTGGAATCGCCCGAGAACCGCTTCTACCAGCACCTCGTCGACCAGCATCAGGATCAACCCACCACGGATTGACTCCGTCGCACTGAAGGCAGCATGCCGCCCTAACTTCTGGCCCGGAGGCGCTTCGAACTCGGCCTATTCCTGGCCGATCAGCTGGGCAGGAACACCTGCCCGCCACCCAGCCTGCGGCAGCATGGAACGACTTCGCGGGCTTCTGTGTCCCCCCATCCAGGTGGTCGGTCGAGCTGGTAGCCGGTCAGCCCCAGTACTCGCCGCGCTTCTTGCGTTCCTCCACGTCGGCCAGGTATTCGGCTTCTTGGTCGGTGCCGAGCTTGTCTTCGTCGCCAAACCGGTCACGCAAGTGGATTCGCTCGTTTTCCGGTACGGCGTCGCGGCGCGCGTTGAATGCCGCGAATCCTGCTTTGATCTTCTCCAGCTCCTCAGCGGAAATATCGTCGTCGTACGGATATTCACCGGGTGCGTAGAACGTTTTCCCGTTGATTTCTTCCGGCATCGTTCTCTGTCCTTTCTACGGCCGCGGCAGTTCGCGCATCTGGATTATGATGCGCCCTGTCTCGGAGCCGGGTTGTTTTCGATCCAGGCATATGAGGATCTCTTCCCGATGCCGATAAGCGAGGTCAGAGCACTGTCTGCTCGATCAGTCGGCGGGCCGCGCGATCGGTGCGCTCGACCTCGCCGGTGATCATCCGGTCCTGCAAGATCCCGCGCAATCCCGACACGAGCAGGGTCGCAACGACTTCGGGGTCGTCAATGGACGGGAGGTCGCGCAGCCCGTCGGCCAGGGCCGACACGAACGCGGAGATCGCCGAGGTTGCGTAGTCGGCGTACGGACTTCGTGGCGCACAGGCGGCACCGACGACTTGCAGCATTACCCGGACGCTCGTGCGACCCTCACCCGAGGTGTTGGCGGTCCAGAAGTCCCACAGCCGGTCGCGCAGTTGGGACGCGTCGGCGATGTCGGCGAAAAAGGCCGCAATGTCGGGGCGCTGCGTCGCCAGCGCTTGGACCAGCAGCTCTTCCTTGGTCGTGAAGTAGTAGATCAGCATGCGCGAGCTGGTGCCGAGTTCGGCGGCCAGTGGGCGCAGCGACAGGTCCGCGAGGCCGTGGTCGGCGATGTAGCGCACCACGGCGGCGAGCAGTTCGGCGCGTTTGGCGTGGTCTAGGGGGCGGGCCATGGGTTGACTGTAGCGATTGGTACAGGTATTCATGACATCGTGACTGTAACAATCGCTTCAGAAACTCGGGATTCGGTGGTGGTCACCGGGTACGCGGCGACCACGTCGCTGGCCGACGACATGGACACGACCTGGTCCGGATTGCTGGCGGGGCACAGCGGAATCGGCGCGCTCGCGGACGATTTCGTGGCCGAGTACGACCTGCCGGTCCGCATCGGCGGCAAGCTGAAGTCACAGCCCGGCGCCGAGCTCACCCGGGTCGAACAGCGCAGGCATTCCTACGTCGAGCGGATGGCGCTGGTGCTCGGCCGCCGGGTCTGGCGTTCCGCCGGCGCGCCCGAGGTGGACGGTGACCGATTGGCGGTGGCCATCGGCACCGGGCTCGGCGGCGGCGACGCGCTGATCTCGGCGGTCGACGCGATGCGCGCGGGCGGTTATCGGAAGGTGTCGCCGATGTCGGTGCCGATGGTGATGCCGAACGGTCCCGCCGCCACCGTCGGGCTCGAGATCGGAGCGCGGGCAGGTGTTTTCGCTCCGGTGTCGGCCTGCTCCTCGGGTTCGGAGGCGATCGCGCACGCGTGGCGGCTGATCACCACCGGCGAGGCGGACGTGGTGGTGGCGGGCGGCGTCGAAGGGCATATCGACGCCGTGCCCATCGCGAGTTTCGCCATGATGCGCGCCATGAGCACTCGCAACGACGACCCGGAACGCGCGTCACGCCCGTTCGACCGGGACCGCGACGGATTCGTCTTCGGCGAGGCGGGCGCGCTGCTGGTGCTCGAGTCCGAGCGGCACGCTCGCGCGCGCGGGGCCGCCGTGCACGGGCGGGTACTCGGCGCGGGAATCACCTCCGACGCCTATCACATCGTCGCGTCCGAGCCGGAGGGCATCGGCGCGGCTCGAGCGATGCGCAAGGCGATCGAGACCGCAGGACTGCGGGCTTCGGATATCCAGCATGTGAACGCGCACGCCACGTCGACCTCCATCGGCGACGCGTCGGAGGCCAACGCGATCGCGTCCGTCGTGCCCGATGCCTCGATCTACGCGCCGAAGTCCGCGCTCGGACATTCGATCGGGGCGGTCGGGGCGCTGGAGTCGCTAATCACGCTGCTCACGCTGCGTGACCAGGTCGTTCCACCCACTCTGAACCTCGACAACCTCGACCCGGCGATCGATCTGGACATCGTCGCGGGCGCGCCGCGCACCCAGCGCATCGATTTCGCGCTGAACAATTCGTTCGGCTTCGGCGGTCACAACGTCGCGCTGGCGTTCGGCCGGGTCTGATTCCGCGGTCACCCGCTCGCACCGGCATTCGGCGGGGTCTGACGACGGAGGGCATCACCTCGCGGGCTAACGTCGTGGGACAACCGACCACTTGGCCCGAGGGACGGACATCGACGTGAGCGAGAGAATCGAGAACACAGCTTGCGGCCGCGCGCGACGTAATCGAGGCGGGACACGGTCATGAGTGACGCGTTCTACCTGCCCGACCCTGCTCAACCAGGTCGTTTCCTCTCGACCGAGCTGACCCGCGGCCCTTGGTCGCCGGACGCCCAGCACGCCGGTCCGCCCTCGGCGCTGCTCGGTCACGTGATCGAGCGGTGCGAGCCGCGCCCGGGGTTCCAGGTCGGCCGGGTCGCGGTCGAGATTCTCGGCCCGGTCCCGCTGGCACCGCTGACGGCGGAAGCGCGGGTCGTCCGTCCCGGCCGCAGCGTCGAGCTCATCGAGGCGACGCTGTCGACCGAGCGGGGGCCGGTGATGCGCGCGAATGCCTGGCGGTTCAAGCTGTCCGAACCGGAATTGCCGCTGCCGGAACGTTTCCTGCCCACCGGCACACGTCCCGGTCCCGAACACGCCGACGTGCCCGCGCCGTTTCCGTCCACGCAGCCGGTGGGCTTCCACACCGCCATCGAATACCGCTTCGTCAGCGGCTCCTTCACCGAGCCCGGCCCTGCGGTCTGCTGGATCAGGATCAAATATCCGATCGTCGCGGGCACCGAGCCGAGCCCGCTGGAACGCACCCTCGCGGCGGCGGATTCCGGCAACGGCGTCAGCGCGGTCATGGACTGGTCGAAGTACCTGTTCATCAACACCGACCTGACGGTCACCCTGCACCGCCAACCCGCAGGTGAATGGGTCTGCCTCGACGCCGTCACCTACCCCAACCCCATGGCATAGGTATGGCCGAATCGGCGCTCTACGACGAAAAGGGCCCCTTGGGCCGCAGCACGCAAACCCTCTTCCTCGGCAACCGATAGCCGAGGCAGACCCACTCGGCGTTCGTCGCGACAACGCTCACGGACGGGTCGAGATCTGTTGGACGCCCCAGCCGTTCCCGTCCGGATCGGTGAAGAAGAAGAATCCGACGTTGTCGAGTGGGTCGGGCATGGGGGTGGGGTTCTCGCCGAGGACTTGGATTTCGGTGACCTCGACGCCTCGGGCGGTGAGCTCCTCGTGGGCCTTGCGCAGGTCGTTGACCACGAGTTGCAGGCCCTGCTGGGAGCCGGGTGTCATGTCGGGCACCGCGCCCTTGCCGATCACGATCGAACAACCCGAGCCGGGTGGGGTCAGTTGCACGATGCGGACGTTGTCGTCGATCCTGGTGTCGTGGTCGACGGCGAAGCCGAGTCGCTCCGCGTAGAAGTTCTTGGCTCGGTCGATATCCGACACGGGCACGATGACGACCTCGAGTGTCCAGTTCACGGCGCATCCTTTCGGGGCGGACAGCGGTATTCCTACCAGTGCGGACCGGTTGGCGCGGGAGAAATCATCGCCGAGCCCAGCGCCAGTTGAACTCGTCCGGCGCGGGCGGGGGGCCGGGAAGTTCGCCGTCCGCGCTCAGCCCGGCCAGGAGCATCGCTAGCACGCGGCGGCGCAGTTGGACCGTGCGCTGCGGATCGGGCACCGCGACGGCCGCGCAAGACTCCAGGATCAGGCCGAGATCCTGCGGCGTGAGGTCCGAACGCAGTTCGCCGGTGGCGTGGGCACGGCGCACGAGTTCCTCCGTGACCTTCGCGGAGTGCTGCACATCGGGCAGCATCGATTCGTCGGGGTCGAAAGTGCCCGCGAGATGCACGGCCAGCGAGTGTACGTCGGCGTCCACCACTCGCTCGAGAAAGCCGACCAGGCCGTGCCAGCCGTCCGGATCTTCCAGCGCCGCATCTGCTTCCGCGTTGTACCGGCGCAGACCCTCGTGGCAGAGCGTGCGCAGCAGCACCTCCTTGCTCGGATAGCGGCGATACAGCGCACTGATCCCGACGCCCGCGCGTTCCGCGACGGCGGAGATCGGGGCCGTGGCGTCGGCGAGGAACACGGCGCGGGCGGCCTCCAGGATCAAGCCGTCGTTGCGGGCGGCCTGCGCCTTGCGACCGGGTAACCCCTTCTGAGGCGGGGCGTCGGATGTTTTCGGCATGACATCAGGATAGCACTTGAACGGAATGATCCGTTCTGTTACGGTTCAATCAGAACAGAGCATTCCGTTTCAAAAGGAGCAGAACATGACCGCGATCACCCCCTTCCGCATCGACGTCGACCAGGCCGACCTGGACGACCTGCGCGATCGCCTCGCGCGCACCCGCTGGGCCGAGCAGATCCCCGGCTCGGGCGATACCTACGGGGTGAGCGTCGAGCGAGTGCGCCACCTGGTCGGCTACTGGCGCGACGGGTTCGACTGGCGCGGGGTGGAGAACTCGTTGAACGCCTACCCGCAGTTCACCACCGAGATCGACGGCCAGAACATCCATTTCCTGCACGTGCAGTCCACCCGGGAGGACGCGTTTCCGCTGATCCTCACGCACGGCTGGCCCGGTACCTTCGTCGAGTTCGTCGGCGTCATCGAGCCGCTCACCGCCGCCGGGTTCGACCTGGTGATCCCCTCCGTGCCCGGGTACGGCTTCTCCGGACCCACCACCGAGGCGGGCTGGAACGACAGCCGGATCGCACGCGCCTGGGCGGAGCTGATGCGGCGGCTCGGTTACACCCGCTACGGCGCGGTGGGCAACGACGGCGGTTCGCAGATCTCGCCGGAACTCGGGCGGGTGGCGCCGGACCAGGTGGTCGGCGTGCACGTGACGCAGGTGTACTCGTTCCCGTCCGGCGATCCGGCGGAGCTGGCCGATCTCGATGAGGGCGAGCAGCGGTCGCTGGCCACCCTGGACTGGTTCGTGAAGAACAAGATGGGCTTCAACGTGTTGCAATCGCAGCAACCGCAGACGCTGGCGCACGCGATCACGGACTCGCCCGCCGGGCTGGTCGGCTGGAACGGCCAGTTGCTCGGTCCGGACCTCGACGACGACTTCGTGCTCACCAACATCGCGATCCACTGGCTCACCGGCACCGCGGGTTCGGCGATCCGGCACTACTTCGAGAAGGACAAGGCCGAGCACCCGACGGCACCGACCACGGTTCCGCTCGCGCTGTGCGGCTCCACCGGGGACTTCCACGGCATCCGCCGCTTCGCCGAGCACGACCACAACATCGTGTCTTGGCGCACGCACGACGTGTTCACCCACTACCTGCACCACGTGGCGCCCACGTTGATGGCGGAGGAGATCACGGAGTTCTTCGCCGAGCTGCGCTGAGACTTTCTCTTATGGCATCGAGACTTGTGGCCATGGTTCGTCTCGTTTCCCGCTGATGTACTGGATTCATCAACGGCACAGCAGCTTTCGAAACAGGAGAGAAAACCATGAAAATCGCAGTCTTCGGAGCCACCGGGACCGTCGGCCGTCACGTCGTCGAGCAGGCGCTGCGGGAGGGCCACGAGGTGACGGCCTTCACCCGCAGCGCCGCGAGCGTCACGCAGCGGCACGACCGGCTGCGCGTGGTGGAAGGTGATGTGCTGGACACGAATTCGGTGCGGCGAGCGGTGCAGGGGCAGGACGCGGTGCTGATCTCGCTGGGCAACGGGCGCAAGGGCGTGGTCCGGGCGGGCGGCACCGCCGCGATCATCGACGCGATGAATCGCACGGGCGTCAAGCGGCTGATCTGCCAGACGACGCTCGGCGTCGGCGACAGCCGGGGCAACCTGAACTTCCTGTGGAAGTACGTGATGTTCGGGTTGCTGCTGCGCCCGGCCTATGCCGATCACGTCCAGCAAGAGGAATACGTCCTGGCCAGCGACCTGGACTGGACGATAGTGCGGCCGAGCGCGTTCGCCGACGGACCGGCCACCGGCAGCTACCGGCGCGGATTCCCGGCGGGCGAGCGCGGCCTGAGCCTGAAGATCGCCCGTGCCGACATCGCCGACTTCATGATCGAGCAACTAACCGACACGACTTATCTCCGCCAGGCGCCCGGCATCTCGAACTGAGCGCGCCATGCGGTGGCACGGCAGCGGCCCATGCCCCGGAGCCGGGAGCATGGGCCGCGATCTTCAGGCGTGCTCGTGCAGTTCCCCCCACGCCGGGAAGGGATCGGGATACTCGGCCCACGCGCCCGGCCCCTCGGCGAACTCCGCGTCGGCGAGCAGGGCGCCATCCAGTAGCGAGCGCACCTTGTCGCAATCCAGCTTGATCCCGATGAAGACGATCTCCTGCCCCGGCGGCACTTCCAGCGACGACCACCAGGCGGCGGGTTCGAAAACCAGGTTCGGCCCCGCTTGCGACCACACCGCGGCCAGCGTCGACCGGCTCGCGATCCAGCAGAATCCTTTGCTGCGCAGCAGACCTCGCAACTGCTCCAGCGCGGCCGAGAGGCGCAGCGGATGGAACGGCCGATCGGCGGTGTAGGTGAGACTGCGAATGCCGTACTCCTCGGTTTCCGGCGTGTGCCCGCCGACGAGTTCCTCCGCCCAGCCCTCGGCCTCCGCGGCGACCACCGGGTCGTAGCGGCCGGTGTCCAGGACCTCGGCCAGATCGACCACACCGTTGCTGGTGCGCAAGACGTGGGCACGCGGGTTCATGCGGCGCACCGTCGCCTCCACCGCCCCCGCCGCGGCCGCGCCGACCAGGTCGGTCTTGTTGACCAGCAGGACGTCGGCGAACTCGACCTGATCCACCAGCAGGTCGGCGATGGTGCGCGCGTCGCCGTCGCCCGCTTGCAAGTTCCGCTCGGCCAGCGCCTGCCCGCGCGCAACCTCCGCGAGGAAGGTCGAAGCGTCGACCACGGTCACCATGGTGTCCAGCCGGGCGACGTCACCGAGCCGGAAGCCGTCCTCGAATTCCCAGTCGAACGTCGCGGCCACCGGCATCGGCTCGGAGATGCCGGTCGATTCGATCACCAATTGATCGAAGCGGCCTTCGCGAGCGAGCCGGGCAACCGCTTCGATCAGGTCCTCGCGCAGGGTGCAGCAGATGCAGCCGTTGGTCAGCTCGACCAGCTTCTCCTCGGTGCGGTCCAGGTGGCCCTGGCCGGCGACCAGCGCGGCGTCGATGTTGACCTCGCTCATGTCGTTGACGATGACCGCCACCCGGCGGCCCTCCCGGTTGGCCAGGATGTGGTTGAGCAGCGTCGTCTTGCCCGCACCGAGGAAGCCGGACAGCACGGTGACGGGAAGCAGGTCGGAGTCCATGACATTAATGATAACGATTTTCATTTGCTATCTGCGCGCGGGTTCCGGTTGCCGGTGGCCGCCGGACCCGGTCGCCGTAGGGTTTGTGTCGTGAAACTGCTGCCATTGCCCGCCGAGGGGCAGACCCCCGTCCGGGCGCTCACCATCGCCGGTACCGATTCCGGCGGAGGCGCCGGAATCCAAGCCGATACCCGCACCATGGCGCTGTGCGGTGTGCACGCACTGGTGGCCGTCGCGGCGGTGACCGTGCAGAACACGGTGGGCGTCAGCGGCTTTCACGAGATCCCGCCGCAGGTCGTGGCCGATCAGGTGCGCTCGGTGACCACGGACATCGGCGTCGGCGCCGCGAAGACCGGCATGCTCGCCTCCACCGCGATCATCGAGGCGGTCGCTGCGGTGTGCCAGGAGGTCGGCATCGGTCGCGACGGCGAGATTCCGCTGGTCGTCGACCCGGTCGCGGCCTCGATGCACGGCGATCCGCTGCTGCACGCCGAGGCGCTCGACGCGCTGCGCAGCACCCTGATCCCGCTCGCCACCGTGGTGACACCGAACCTGGACGAGGTCCGCCTGCTCACGGGTATCGACGTCGACGACGAGGATTCGGCGCGGCGCGCGGCCGAGGCGCTGCACAAGCTGGGGCCGCGGTGGGCGGTCGTGAAGGGCGGGCACCTGCGTTCCTCCGAGTACAGCACCGACCTGCTGTTCGACGGCGAGCGGTTCCTCGAGTTCACCGCCCCGCGCATCGCGACCGGCAACGACCACGGCGGCGGCGACACGCTGGCCGCCGCGACCGCCTGCGCGCTGGCCCACGGCTATTCGGTGCCCGAAGCGATCGAGTTCGCCAAGGAGTGGACCTACCGCTGCCTGGCCGCGTCCTACGATCTGGGCGCGGGCCACGGGCCGGTGTCCCCGCTGTGGCGATTGCATGGAAACTGAGCCGGGCAACCGCGCGGCGCACGCCATTTCTTGTCGGTGGGCGCTGCGATACTGAGGACGTCGCCGACACGGATGGCTTCAACGGCGAGGCGATCGGAACAACGACGTTCGGCGTGGATGCGGCGAAGACCTCGGCGCCCGGCCCGGGGGGCGCTGGCGGTCACAGAGCGGAAAAGGCACGGTGCAGCGGAAGATCGGCTGCGATCGCGATGCCGTGCAGCCGAGCGCTGGCCGCCACGAGCGCGAAGATGATCTCGCTCAGATAGGCGGCGAACTGCTCGACCGGCATGGCGGGCGGCTCCACCCGGTTCACCCCCAGCCACCAATCGGTGGCCGAGGCCACCGCGCCGAAGATCGAATAGATCACCAGTTCCGCGCTCGCGACCTGCACCGACTCCTCGTCCACGGCACCGGCGAACAGTTCGGCGGCGCGGTGGGCGGACTGCCGGGCCGATTGCAGGGCGCGGTCGGCGTCGTCGGAGCGTTGCGTGAAATGGCTGTGCAGCATGAACCGGAAGACGTTCGGCTGCCGCGACACCACCTGCGCGTATTCGGACGCGGCGCGGCGCACCAAGTCAGCCGCCGAGTCGCCGGTCAGGTCGAAACTGGTCATGATCTGTTCCCAGAGCATGTCGCGCACCCGGTCGACGATCGCGTTGTAGAGGTCGGTCTTGTCTTCGAAATGGCGATACAGCTTCGGTTTGGCCGCGCCCGCCTCCTTGGCGATATCGCCCATGCTGACCGCGGGGCCGAATTTGTCGAGCGCGCGGAAAGCCGCGTCGACGAATTCTTCGCGCACCTTCCTGCGATGCTCGCGCCAACGCTCGGTGCGCGCGTCTACACGTTTGCGCGGCGGGTCGTCTTCCGTCCGGCCGCTGAGCATCACGAATCGGGATGCTACCTGTCGACCGGGGACGGGATCCGGCCGTCGGCCGGGTCCCGTCCCACCGGTCAGTGTTTGCTGGAACCAGCGCCGCTGTCACCCGCGGTCTTGGCCTTCTTCTCCGCTCGCTTTTCCTTCAGGGACTTCCCGGATTTCTTGGACATCGAACTGCGCGGAGATTTGTCGGACAAACGTGGTCCTTTGCTCGGAGAACCTGAATGGTCCCGCTGTCATCGACCGTACGCTACGGGGCCTGCCCGCGGCGTGATCCGGCTCGGGCGCCACCCCCAGGAACCTCACAGCTGAGGCCCAGCAGCGTGGCAGCGTAGCCGTCGAATGTTGTTCGCATGACCGAGACCTTGACCGTCGCGGCGGCGGAACGGACCGAGACCACGGGTGCGCCCGTGCTGGACGTGGTGATACCCGTCTACAACGAAGAGGCCGACCTCGGCGTGTGCGTCCGCAGACTGCACGCCTACCTGCGCGACGGGTTCCCCTTCCCGGCGCGCATCACGGTCGCCGACAACGCGAGCACCGACGACACGCTCCAGGTCGCCCAGCTGCTCGCCGAAGAACTGGACGACGTACGGGTGGTGCACCTGTCCGCCAAGGGACGCGGGCGTGCGCTGCGAGCGGTGTGGGAACGCTCCGACGCGCAGGTGGTCGCCTATATGGACGTCGACCTGTCCACCGACTTGAACGCGCTGCTGCCCCTGGTCGCACCGCTGATCACCGGGCATTCCGACCTGGCCATCGGCACCCGGCTCGACGCCGCGTCCAGGGTGGTGCGCGGACCCAAGCGCGAGATCATCTCGCGCTGCTACAACCTGCTGCTGAAAGCCTCACTGCGCGCGCACTTCTCCGACGCCCAGTGCGGCTTCAAGGCCATGCGCACCGACGTGGCGCGCCGCCTGCTGCCGCTGGTGCACGACGGCGAATGGTTCTTCGACACCGAATTGCTGGTGCTCGCCGAGCGGGCGGGGCTGCGCATCCACGAGGTTCCGGTGGACTGGATCGATGATCCGGACAGCCGCGTCGACATCATCGACACCGCGCGCAAGGACCTGCTCGGCATCTGGCGGCTCGGGCGGGCGCTGGCCACCGGCACGCTGCCGCTCGAGGAACTGCGCCGGTCGGTGGGCCGGGAACCGCTGGTGCCCGGGGTGCCGCTGGGCATGGTCGGGCAACTCGTGCGGTTCGCGATCGTCGGCGTGCTGAGCACGCTGGCCTATCTGCTGCTCTACGCGCTGTTGCAGCCGCTCGCCGGCGCGCAGGTGGCGAACTTCGCCGCGCTGCTGATCACGGCGGTGGGCAATACCACCGCCAACCGGGCCTTCACCTTCGGCGTGCGCGGCTCGAACGGAGCCGTGTCGCATCAGTTCCAAGGGCTGGTGATCTTCGGGATCGGCTTGGCGCTCACCAGCGGATCGTTGTTCGCGCTGCATCGGTGGGCGCCGGACGCCTCGGTGCACCTGGAGCTGTTCGTCCTGGTGGTGGCCAATCTGGTGGCGACGCTGTTGCGGTTCGTCGGGCTGCGCTGGGTGTTTCGCGACAGCGGAGGCGACGGCGCGCCGAGCGCACCGGCTCTCGCCGCCGCCGGAAGCGCCGCCGAGGGAGACCGTTGATGACGGCGACGCTCACCGCGCAACCCGCCGCGACCGACCCGCGGCCGAGGCCGCGCCGGAACTGGGAGTATCCGGCGCTGGCGGCGCTACTGATCGGCACGGCGGTGGCGTATCTGTGCAACCTGAGCGCCAACGGTTGGGCGAATTCGTTCTACTCGGCTGCGGTGCAGGCGGGTTCGGTCTCGTGGAAGGCGTTCTTCTTCGGGTCCTCCGACGCGGCGAACTCGATCACCGTGGACAAACCGCCCGCCTCACTGTGGCTGATGGAGTTGTCGGTGCGGGCCTTCGGGCTGGGCAGCTGGAGCATCCTGGTGCCGGAGGTGTTACTCGGGGTGGCCAGTGTGGCACTGCTGTGGGCGACGGTGCGCAGGCCGTTCGGGCCCGCGGCCGGATTGCTCGCCGGGTTGGCGCTGGCGGTGACGCCCGTGGCGGCGCTGATGTTCCGGTTCAACAATCCCGAGGCGCTGCTGGTGTTCCTGATGGTCGCGGCCGCCTGGGCGATGACGCGGGCGGTGGAGGACGGCCGCTGGCGCTGGCTGATCCTGACCGGCGCGCTGATCGGCTTCGGTTTCCTCACCAAGCAATTGCAGGTGCTGCTGGTGGTTCCGGCGCTCGCGCTGACCTACTCGATCGCGGGCCCGCCGAAACTCGGTAAGCGCATCCTGCAACTCTTCGCCGCCGCAGCCGCGATGGTGGTGGCCGCGGGCTGGTGGTTGCTGGCGGTCGAACTGTGGCCCGCCTCGTCACGTCCGTGGATCGGCGGCTCGCACGACAACTCGATCCTGGAACTCACCCTCGGCTACAACGGGCTCGGCAGGCTCAACGGCAACGAGCGCGGCAGCGTCGGACCGGGCGGCGACCTTCCTCCGGGCGGCAACGGGATGTGGGGAAGCACCGGCATCACGCGGATGTCCGAACCGGCGCAAGGCGGTCAGATCGCGTGGCTGATCCCCGCCGCGCTGGTCGCGCTCGTCGTGGGAATCCTGCTGCGCGGCAGAGCCGCTCGCACCGATCCGCAGCGCGCCTCGCTCGTCCTCTGGGGTGGATGGCTGCTGGGGACCGGGCTGGTCTTCAGCTTCATGGCCGGCATCTTCCACCAGTACTACACCGTCGCCCTGGCTCCGGCCATCGCCGCGCTCGTCGGCGCGGGTGCGGTGTTGTCGTGGCGGGGACGGCACCGGCTGTGGGTGCGGCTTGCGTCGGCGCTAGCGGTGGGCCTCACCACGGCGACCGCCTGGATGCTGTTGTCCCGCAGTCCGGAATGGCAGTCGTGGCTGCGCTGGACGGTGCTGGTCGTCGGCGTGATCGCGACGCTCGCCGTGCTCTTGCCCGCGCCGCGCAAGCTCGCCGTGGCGTCGGCGCTGGCCGTGGCGTTCACCTTCCTCGCCGGACCGGTCGCCTACGCCGTCGACACGATCGCGACGCCGCACGCGGGTTCGATTCCTTCGGCCGGGCCGAACGTCGCGATGCGTGGTCGGCCACCGTGGGGCGAGGGAATGCCGGGGATGAATCGCCGCATGCCGGACGGAACCGGGACCAGCGGCCGCGACGGAGCCGGACAGGTTCCGGGCGGTACGCCGCCGGATGGGCGTTCGCCGGGAACGAGCCCGCAGGGCACGACGCAGGGCGCGCCCGGTGACGGCGGTCCCGGCCCCGGCGGCGGAATCGGCGGTCTGCTCGGGGCGAGCGAACCCAGCGCCCAGGTCGTGTCCCTGCTCGAGCAGAACGGCGGCGACTACACCTGGGTGGCCGCGGCCATCGGCTCGAACAGCGCCGCGGGCTTGCAGCTGGCCACCGAACTGCCCGTGATGCCCATCGGCGGCTTCAACGGCAGCGACCCCTCGCCGACGCTGGAGCAGTTCAAGCGATATGTCGCCGAAGGGAAGATCCATTACTTCGTCGGCGGCGGACGGGGCGGGCCGGGTTCGTCCGACTCCTCCCCCAGCGCCCAGATCACGCAGTGGGTCCAGGAGAACTTCACCGCCACCCAGGTGGACGGGGTCACTTTGTACGACCTGACCGCCGCTCACTGAAACCCGCGATGCGGTCCTGTCGCCCTGCATTCCCCGGGGCCGCATCGCCTCCCGGTGTTCAGCGCGACCCCTGCACCCGCTGAACACCGCATCCGCACCGGTGCCATACCTCGGCGCCGGTGCGGATCGCGTTGTGCGGCAGTGACCTTCCCCGGTCACAATCCCGCGAAGGCACAGCGGTGGAACGTCGAACATGCGACCGGCGACGATGATTCGAGCGCCCGCTCTTGGCATCCCGCAAAACTCCAGCGATGATGATCGGACGCGTGACGGCTCCGGGCCGGTAGCCGGACCATCAGCTGACGTGTCCACCGCGAACTTTCAGGGAAACAGTTGAACGCTTTCATGAAGCTGGCCGTGACGGTGGTCAGCGCACTGGTCGCAACCGCGCTCACCGTCGGATTCGCCGCCACCGCGTCGGCGGCCCCCGCCGATCGAGCCGAATCGATCGCCGCGGCGACCGGCGAACCCCCGCAAGTGACCTACATCAAGGCATGCCTGCCGCCGGGCGACACCATCGAACTGCGCACGGGAATCGGCGCGGCGATCGGCGCCGCGATCGGCGCGCTCGTCGGCCTGCCCGTCTTCTTCGTCGGCGCGATTCCCGGCGCGATCATCGTCGGCTTGATCGGCGCCGCCATCGGAGCTTCCTCCTACGCCATCGATTCGGGAAGGCTCGAGCAGCAAGGTCTGTGCTGAGCAGCGCGGCGTTCGCCGCAGGTCAATCGCTCCCCGCGGCCAGCGCGCGCACCAGCCGGTCCAGCGCGGGGCGTGGATCGAAGTCCGCTGCCGGGTTCACCAGCTGATGCAGGATGATCCCGTCGAGTTGGTCGACCAGGATCCGCGCCGCCGCCCGATCCACGCCGATACCCGCCAGCAGCGAGGCGGTCCATTCGGTCAGCCGCAGATGTCCTCGGCGGATGGTCTCGCGTAGCGCGGGAATGCACTGCGCCTCCAGGAACAGGGCATAGCGGGCCAGGGTGCGCACCCGGTCGTCGCGCACCGCGTGCACGACGAAAGCGGCCATGCCCTCGACGAGTTCGTCGATCGCGCCGGGCGCGGGTTGCCGGGTGAGCACCTCCCAATCCGCGTAGTCGCGCGCCTCGAGGCGCTCGGTGATGCCGATCAGCAGCGCTTCCCGGGTGCGGAAGTAATTGGACGCCGATCCGGCGGGCATGCCCGCGGCCTCGTCGACCGCGCGGTGGGTGAGCGCGCGGGTGCCGCGGGATCCCAGCAGGTCGATCGCCGCGTCCAAGACGAGGTCGCGTTTGGTGGACACCCTTCGAATACTACGTAGGTAGTGATACAGGTTACAGTTGCCCTCCTGGCCACCGCCCTCGTCCTGCTCTCGCGCACACCGAGACCGGTACTCGAGCCACCGCGTCCGGCCCGGTCGCGGGCTCCGGTTCAGCGGGAGGCGTGCAAGGCGGCGTGAAGCGTGGCCGCCCACTGTTCGACTATCCGCTTACGGCGGGCCGAATCGTCGGTGAGAACGTCGGCGAGGCCGAGACCGCGCGCCATGTCCAGGGTCGCCTGCACCAAATGGTGGGTGACCGGGTCCGAGTCGTCCACACCCAGGGCTTCGACCGCGCGGCGGTGCGAGGCGCGCCCGAAGCGGGCCTCCAGCGGGACGATCCGCTCCCGCAACACCGGGTCGGCGGCGGCGTGCGTCCAGACTTGCAGGGCCGCCTTGAACAACGGGCTGGTATAGGACTCGACCAGCCCCGCCACCACCGCCTCGGTGCGGGCCAGCCCGTCACCCAGCTCCGTCAGCGTCGCGGCATCCTGCACCGCCTGCCCGCTGCGGGTGTCGAACATGTACTCCAGCGCGGCGGTGATCAGATCCTCCCTGGTGGGAAAGTGATGCTGCGCCGCGCCACGCGACACCCCGGCCCGTTCGGCGACCACGGCGACCGTCGCGGCCGCCCAGCCCATCTCGGCCAGGCAGTCGATGGTCGCCTCGAGCAGGCGCTGCCGGGTGGCGCGGCTGCGGTCCTGCTTGGGTTCGTGGGGTGTCGCCATGGTCGTCATTCTGCCCAGCTCGGCGGGCGGCGCTGCAAAAAGGCCAGCATGCCTTCGTGCACCTCGGGGGTGCCGAAGAAGCTCGCCGAACGCCGCGCGAGTTCTTCGGCGGAGGCGTCGAACTCGGCGAGGATGCCCGCGTTGACCAGTCGCTTGGCCTCCGCCAGCCCCTGCGGAGAGCCCTTGCGCACCTCCGCGCACAGCCGCGCCACCTCGGCCGCCGGGTCGTCGGCGGTGACGGTGACCAGGCCGATCTCCTCGGCCACGGCGGCGTCGAACTTCTCGCCGGTCAGGTAGTACCGGCCGGCCGCACGCGGGCTGAGCCTGGGCAGCAGGGTCAGCGAGATCATGAACGGCGCCAGCCCGATGCGCACCTCGGTGAGCGCGAAACTGCTGGCCGGTCCGGCCACGACGAGGTCACAGCCCGCCACGATGCCCATGCCGCCTGCCCGTACGTTGCCGTCGATCCGCGCGATCACCGGCTTCGGAATCTCCACCAGCCTGCGCAGCACGCCGATCATGACCCGGGTGCGCTCGTCGGCGGCCACGGCCGGATCGGCGTCACTGGCCTCGCTCAGATCCGCGCCCGCGCAGAAGGTGTTGCCGGTGTGCGCGAGCACGACGACGCGCACCGCGTCGTCGGCGGCCGCGTCGTCGAGCCCGCGCAGCAGCTCGGCGACCAGCTTGGACGACAGCGCGTTGCGGTTGTGCGGCGAATCGAAGGTGAGCGTCGCGACGCCGTCGCTCACCTCGTAACGGACGAACGGAGCCGTCTCGGTCATGCGGCGTCCTCTCAGTACGACTTCGGCAGACCCAGCGAGTACTGGGCGACGAAGTTGAGGACCATTTCCCGGCTGACCGGCGCGATGCGGCCGATGCGCGCGGCGGCGAGCATCGCGGCCAGCCCGACGTCCCTGGTCAGGCCGGAGCCGCCGTGGGTCTGGATGGCCTGGTCGAGCGCCTTGATGCTGGCCTCCGCCGCCGCGTATTTCGCCATGTTGGCGGCCTCGGCGGCGCCCATCTCATCGCCCGTGTCGTACAGGGTCGCGGCCTTCTGCATCATCAGCTTCGCCAGCTCCAGTTCGACCTTCACCTGGGCGAGCGGATGCGAGATGCCCTGATGCGCACCGATCGGCGTCTTCCACACCGTGCGCTCCTTGGCGTACTCCACGGCGCGATCGATGGCGTAGCGGGCCAGGCCGATCGCCATGGCCGCGCCCATGATGCGCTCCGGGTTGAGGCCAGCGAACAGCTGCATCAACGCCGCGTCCTCCTTGCCGACCAGCGCGGTGGAGGGCAGCCGGACGTCGTCGAGGAACAGGCTGTACTGGTGGTCGGGCTCGATGATGTCCATCTCCTGCGCCGTCTTGGTGAAGCCTTCGGCGTCGGTCGGCACGATGAACAGGGCGGGCTTGAGCTTGCCGGTCTTGTGGTCTTCGGTGCGGGACACGATCAGCACGGCCTCGGCCTGGTCGACCCCGGAGATGAAGATCTTGCGGCCGTTGAGGATCCAGTCGTCGCCGTCGCGGCGCGCGGTTGTGGTGATCTGGTGGGAGTTGGAGCCGGCGTCCGGCTCGGTGATGCCGAAGACCATCTTGCCGGAGCCGTCGGCGAGCTTGGGCAGCCACTCCTGCTTCTGCTCGTCAGTGCCGTACTTGGTGATGATGGTGCCGCAGATGGCCGGGGAGACCACCATGAGCAGCAGGCCCGCGCCCTGTGCGGACAGCTCCTCCATCACCAGCGACAGCTCGTACATGCCCGCGCCGCCGCCACCGTACTCCTCGGGCAGGTTCACCCCGAGGAAGCCGAGTTTGCCCGCCTCCTGCCACAATTCGTCCAGCGGCTCGTTCTTGCGCGCTTTCGGCAGCACGTAGTCGCGGTAGTTGTATTTCGCGGCCAGCGCGGCGACGGCGGCCCGCAGCGCCTTCTGCTCGTCGGTTTCGATGAACGACATCAGTTCTCCTGGGTTTCGGTGTTGTCGGCGGCGGGGTCGACGACCGCGAGCACGGCGCCGACGTCGACCTGCTGGCCGACGGTGACGTTCACGGCGCTGAGCACGCCCGCGGCGGGCGCGGCGATGGTGTGCTCCATCTTCATCGCCTCCAGCCACAGAATCGGCTGACCTTGTTCGACCCGGCTGCCGACCTCGGCGCCGAGCCGGATAACGCTGCCCGGCATGGGCGCCAGCAGCGAGCCGGTGGCCACCTGGTCGGCGGGGTCGCTGAAGCGCGGCACCCGGCGCAGCGCCACCGGGCCGAGCGGCGAGTCGACGTAGACCTGGTCGCCGTAGCGGGCGACCTCGAATTGCCTGCGCACCGGTCCGCGTTCGCCCGGAACCGACAGCACGACACGATCGGGAGCCGACTCGACGAGTTCCAGGCCGTCGTGACCGTCCACGGTGACGCCGGTCCGGCCGAAGCGGTATCCCACCTCGTGCGTCCCGGTCGCGCGGCTCTCGTACGACTTGCGCTGCGATTGCGACGGCAGGTTGCGCCACCCGCTGGGCAGTCCGCCGCCTACCCTCGCGCGGCCACGGTTGGCGGCGGCCTCGGCGAGTGCCGCCGCCACGACGGACAGCGCCTCGTCGGACGCCGACACCAGCGGCGCGGCGAGGACGTCGAGCCCGTGCGTGGCGAAGAACGCGGTGTCGGTGTCACCGGCCAGGAACGCCGGATGACGCAGCACGCGCACCAGCAGGTCGCGGTTGGTGACCAGGCCGTGGATCTTGGCGCGGTGCAGGGCCGCGGCCAGCAAGCGGGCCGCCTCGCCGCGCGTCTCGGCGTAGGAGATGACCTTGGCCAGCATCGGGTCGTAGTGCACGCCGACCACCGAGCCGTCTACGACGCCCGTGTCCAGGCGCACGCCCGGCCGGTCCAGCAGGTCGAATTCGGTGCGCACCGAGGGTATGTCGATCCGGTGCACGGTTCCGCTCTGCGGCTGCCAGTCCTGCGCCGGGTCCTCGGCGTAGAGCCGCACCTCGATGGAGTGTCCGCGCATCGCGGGCGGTTCGGCGGGCAGCGCGCCGCCCACGGCGACGTCCAGTTGCAGCCGGACCAGGTCCAGGCCGGTGGTGCACTCGGTGACCGGATGCTCCACTTGCAGGCGGGTGTTCATCTCGAGGAAGAAGAACTCGCCCTGCTCGTCGGCGAGGAACTCCACGGTGCCCGCGCCGGTGTAGCCGATCGCGCCCGCCGCGAGGCGCGCCGCCTCGAACAGCCGCTCCCGCATGCCTTCGGTGCGTTCCACCAGCGGCGACGGCGCCTCCTCGATCACCTTCTGGTGGCGGCGCTGGATGGAGCACTCGCGCTCGCCCACCGCCCAGATGGCGCCGTGCGTGTCGGCCATCACCTGGACCTCGATGTGCCTGCCGGTCTCCAGGTAGCGCTCGCAGAAAACCGTCGGATCGCCGAAGGCGGATTCCGCCTCGCGACGTGCGGCCTCGATCTGCGAGGTCAGATCGGCCAGCTCGCGCACCACCCGCATACCGCGCCCGCCGCCGCCCGCGGATGCCTTGATAAGTACCGGGAGGTGGGACTCGGTGACCTCGGCCGGGTCCAGTTCGGCCAGCACCGGCACTCCGGCGGCGTCCATCATCTTCTTCGAGGCGACCTTCGAGCCCATCTGCTCGATCGCCTCGACCGGCGGGCCGATCCAGACCAGCCCTGCGTCGAGCACCGCCTTCGCGAAATCGGCGTTCTCGGAAAGGAACCCGTACCCGGGGTGGATGGCGTCGGCGCCCGCGGCCAGTGCGGCCTCGATGATCAGTTCACCGCGCAGATAGGTTTCGGCGGGCGTGTTGCCGGGCAGCCGCACCGCGGCGTCCGCCTCGGTGACGTGCGGCGCGGCGGCATCCGCGTCGGAGTACACCGCGACGCTGCCCAGACCCATCCGGCGGCAGGTGGCGAAGATCCGGCGGGCGATCTCGCCACGGTTGGCGACGAGAACGTTCGTGATCTGCCCACCCGTATTCGAATCGCCGTGCGATGCGGTCATATCCGGCCTCACATTCGGAAGACGCCGAAGCCGTCGGCGCCTTTGATCGGGGCATTGTGAATGGCCGACAGGGACATTCCCAACACGGTGCGGGTGTCGCGCGGGTCGATGACGCCGTCGTCGTAGAGCCGCCCGGACATGAACATCGCCAGCGATTCGGCCTCGATCTGCGCCTCCACCATGGCGCGCATCCCGGCGTCGGCCTCCTCGTCGAACGGCAGGCCCTTGGCCTCGGCGGCGGCCCGGCCGACGATCGAGATGACGCCCGCCAGCTGCGCGCCACCCATCACGGCGGATTTCGCGCTGGGCCAGGCGAAGACGAAACGCGGGTCGTAGGCACGGCCGCACATGCCGTAGTGGCCCGCGCCGTAGGACGAACCCATCAGCACCGAGATGTGCGGCACCTTCGAATTGGAGACCGCGTTGATCATCATCGCGCCGTGCTTGATGATGCCCTTCTGCTCGTACTCCTTGCCCACCATGTAACCGGTGGTGTTGTGCAGGAACAGCAGTGGCGTGTTCGTCTTGTTGGCGAGCTGGATGAACTGGGTGGCCTTCTGCGATTCCTCGGAGAACAGCACGCCGCGCGCGTTGGCCAGGATGCCCACCGGATAGCCGTGCAGTTCGGCCCATCCGGTGACCAGGCTGCTGCCGTAGAGCGGCTTGAACTCGTCGAAGTCCGAACCGTCCACGATGCGGGCGATCACCTCGCGCGGGTCGAACGGGATCTTCAGGTCCGACGGCACGATGCCGAGCAGATCCTCCGGGTCGTGCAGCGGCTCGATCACCTCGGCGCGCGGAGCCGGGCCCTGCTTGCGCCAGTTCAGCCGCTTGACGATGGAGCGGCCGATGCGGATCGCGTCCTGCTCGTCCAGCGCGTAGTAATCCGCGAGGCCGGAGACCCGCGCGTGCATGTCGGCGCCGCCGAGGGATTCGTCGTCGGACTCCTCACCGGTGGCCATCTTGACCAGCGGCGGACCGCCGAGGAACACCTTGGAGCGCTCCTTGATCATCACCACGTGGTCGGACATGCCGGGAATGTAGGCGCCGCCCGCGGTGGAGTTGCCGAACACCAGCGCGATGGTCGGGATGCCCGCCGCCGACGCCTGGGTGAGGTCGCGGAACATCCGGCCGCCGGGGACGAACACCTCCTTCTGCGTGGGCAGGTCGGCGCCGCCGGATTCCACCAGCGAGATCACCGGCAGCCGGTTCTCCCGCACGATGTCGTTGATGCGCAGCGTCTTGCGCAATGTCCACGGGTTGGAGGTGCCGCCGCGCACGGTCGGGTCGGGCGCGACGATCATGCACTCGACGCCCTCCACGATGCCGATCCCGGCGATGGTGCTGGCGCCGACGTGGAATTCACTGCCCCAGCCCGCCAGCGGGCACAGCTCCAGGAACGGCGAGTCCTCGTCGACGAGCAGTTCGATGCGCTCACGCGCGGTGAGCTTGCCGCGCTTGCGGTGCCGGGCCAGCTTGTCCGGTCCGCCGCCCGCGATGGCCTTGGCGAACTCGGCCTCCACCTCCGCGAGCTTGGCCGTCATCGCGTCGGCGGCGGCTTCGTACTCGGGCGCCGCGGTGTCCAGGGCGCTGCGCAGGATGGTCATTTCTGGTACCCCAATCGCTTCGCCGCCAGTCCGGTGAGGATTTCGGTCGTGCCACCGCCGATGCCGAGGATGCGCATATCCCGGTACTGGCGTTCGATCTCCGATTCGCGCATGTAGCCGAGACCGCCGAACAGCTGGACGGCCTGGTTGGCCACCCACTCGCCCGCCTCGACGGCGGTGTTCTTCGCGAAGCACACCTCGGCGATCAGGTCGGTCTCGCCTTCGGCGCTGCGCTGCACCACATCACGGGTGTAGACGCGGGCGACATCGATGCGCCGCGCCATCTCGGTGACCGTGTTCTGCACCGCCTGCCTGCTGATCAGCGGACGCCCGAAGGTCTCCCGGTTGCGCACCCACTCCAGGGTCAGGTCCAGGCACCGCTGCGCGCTGGAGTACGCCTGCACCGCGAGGCCGACGCGCTCGCTGACGAACGCGCCGGCGATCTGGAAGAAGCCGGAGTTCTCCGGGCCGACCAGGTTCTCCACCGGCACCCGGACGTCGACGTAGGACAACTCGGCGGTGTCGGAGGCCAGCCAGCCCATCTTGTCCAGCTTGCGGCTGACCGTGAAGCCCGGCGTGTTCTTGTCGACGATGAGCAACGAGATGCCGCCCGAGCCCGGCCCGCCGGTGCGCACCGCGGTGACCACGAAGTCGGCGCGGACGCCGGAGGTGATGTAGGTCTTGGCCCCGTTGACGATGTAGTGATCGCCGTCGCGGCGCGCGGTGGTGGTGAGGTGCCCGACATCCGATCCGCCGCCGGGTTCGGTGATCGCGAGCGAACCGATCTTCTCGCCCGCCAGCGTCGGCCGCACCCAGCGCTCGATCTGTTCGACGTTGCCCGAGGCGATGATGTGCGGAACGGAGATGCCGCAGGTGAACAGCGAGGCGAACAGTCCGCCGGACGCACCGGCCTGATGCATCTCCTCGCAGACGATCATCGCGTCCACGCCGTCGCCGCCGGAACCGCCCGCGGATTCCGGGAACTGCACACCGAGCAGGCCGAGCGCGCCCGCCTTCTTGTGCAGCTCGCGCGGGATCTCCCCGGCGCGCTCCCAGCCGTCCAGGTAGGGCAGGATCTCGCGTTCCACGAAGCCACGGACCGTGGCGCGCAATTCGCGCCGTTCCGGCGTTTCCCAGAGTTTCGTCATGACAGCAGCTCCACTGGAATGTCGAGGTGACGAGACCGCAGCCATTCGCCGAGTCCCTTGGCCTGCGGGTCGAAGCGGGCCTGATAGGCCACGCCCTGACCGAGCAGGCCTTCGATGATGAAGTTCAGCGCCCGCAGATTGGGCAGCACATGCCGGGTGACCGTCAGCGAAGCCGTCTCCGGCAGAAGTTCTTTGACGCGCGCCACGGTGAGGGTGTGCACCAGCCAGCGCCATTGTTCGTCGGTGCGGACCCACACGCCGATATTCGCGTCACCGCCTTTGTCGCCGCTGCGGGCCAGCGCGATCGTCCCCAGCGGCGCGCGGCGGGTCTCCCCGGCGGGCAGCGCTTCCGGGGCGGGCGGCTCGGCGACCGCGGCGAGTTCGGCCGTTTCGGCGGACGGCGGCACGCCGACGCGGGTGCCGTCGGGCAGCACCGCCGTGTGCGGGACCTCCGCGGCGTTGACGAACCCGGGCGTGAACACGCCGTAGGGCGATCCGTTGCCGGGCAGGGTCGTGAAGCTGCATCCGGGATAGCTGGCCAGCGCCAGTTCCACCGCGACGTTGGAGAAGGCGCGCCCGACCTTGTTCGGGTCCGGGTCGCGGACCACGCAGCGCAGCAGCGCGCTGGCCTGCTCCTCGGTCTGCGCGTCCGGCCGGTCCAGGCGGGCCAGCGTCCAGGTCAGCTCGGCGGGCCGGGTCGGCAGCCAGGATTCCAGCTGTCGTTGCGCCAGTTCGGCTTTCGCCTCGATGTCCAGCCCGGTGAGCACGAACTCCATCTCGTTGCGGAAGCCGCCGAGCGTGTTGAGCGAGACCTTGAGCCGGGGCGGCGGGGCCTCGCCGGTGACGCCGCTGATCCGCACCCGGTCCGGGCCGTCCTGGTCGAGCCGGATGGTGTCCAGGCGGGAGGTCACGTCGGGTCCGGCGTAGCGGGGCCCCTGGATCTCGTACATCAGCTGGGCCTCGACGGTGTCGACCGTGACCGCCCCGCCGGTGCCCGCGTGCTTGGTGATGACGCTGCTGCCGTCGGCGCGGATCTCGGCGATCGGGAAGCCCGGCCTGCCCAGATCGGCGAGTTCGGTGAAGAAGGCGTAGTTGCCGCCGGTGGCCTGGGTGCCGCACTCGATCACGTGCCCGGCCACCACCGCGCCGGCCAGCCGGTCGTAATCCGTTCGGCCCCAGCCGAAGTGCGCGGCGGCCGGGCCGACGATCACCGACGCGTCGGTGACCCGGCCGGTGACCACGATGTCCGCGCCCGCGTTCAGGCATTCGACGATGCCCCAGGCGCCGAGGTAGGCGTTGGCGGTCAGCGGCGCGCCGAAACCGAGGTCACCGGCGCGGGCGAGGAGGTCGTCGCCCTCCACGTGTGCGATCTTCGCGTCCAGTCCGAGGTCGGCGGCCACCTTGCGCAGTTTCGCCGCCAGCCCGGCCGGGTTCAGGCCGCCCGCGTTGGTCACGATGCGCACGTTGCGTTCCAGTGCGAGCCCGAGGCAGTCCTCGATCTGCTTGACGAAGGTCTTGGCGTAGCCGAGGTCCGGGTCCTTCATGCGGTCCCGGCCGAGGATCAGCATGGTCAGCTCGGCGAGATAGTCGCCGGTGAGCACGTCGAGCGGGCCACCGTCCAGCATCTCGCGCATGGCGCCGAGCCGATCACCGTAGAAGCCGGAACAGTTGCCGATCCGGAGCACGTCCGGGTCGGCGGCCAGCATACTCATCAGCGGGAATGCCTCCTGTACGGCGGACCGTCAGGATGGGCCGCATGCCGCACCCGTGAAGTCCGCGTTCCGCGACCAGCATCACACCCGGGCCAGAAAAAAGCAAGCATGCGTGCTTGTTAATTGCACCCTGCGCGATCCCACCCGCGCGGCGGTGGTCGAGCGGGCCGGAGCAAGATGGGCACGGTGTCCAGCGACGTCACCGTGATCGTTCTGTTCGCCTTGGCCGGGTTCCTGCTCGGCGGCGCCTACACCACCTGGAAGACGGCCCGGCCGCTGGCGATCGCGCTGGCCGTCTGCGCCGTTCTCGCGGCGGGCGGCGCGCTGGCCTGGTGGCTCGGTTAGCCCTTCGACAGCCGGAAGATCCGCAGGTCATCGGGGACGCCGCTGAGCGGAGCCGCAAACAGGCCGCGGCGATACTGCTTGACCGTCAAACCCAGCTCCGCCAGCGTCTCCGGCCGCAACCCCAGCAGCGTGGCCTCCGACAGCATGGTGTTGCCGTTACCACCGGCCTCCATTACCCGGGCCGCGATCGTGACGTCCACCCCGAGCCAGTCACCCCCGATCTCGCGCGGGGAACCGGTGTGCAAACCGATCCGCATGTTCGGGGTGTAGCCGCGCACCTGCACGTCGGCCAGGTTGCGCTTGGCGGTCACCGCGGCGCGTATCGCCCGGTCCGCCGAGGGGAACACCGCCATCACGCCGTCGCCCATGCGCTTGACCACCTGACCGCCGCGTTCGGCGATCGGCGGCTCGATGGCCTTGGCCACCTTGCGCAGCAGTTCGAGGGTGGCTTCGTCACCGGCCGACAGCGACCAGCGGGAGAAGGCCACCAGGTCGGTGAACATGACAGTTATTTCCTGGCTACCTCTGCCGCGTCCCATTCGCTCCAGCGCGGCCTGCCAGACCTGCAAGGCCCCGAAACCGATTTCGCGCGCCGCGCTCGGGGCGTCGCCGACCAGCTTGTCCGCCGCGCGCGCGACCGCCCGCGCGCCACCGGGCCCGGAAACCGACAGCGGATCACCGAAAGCAGGGTCCCCCGGCAGCTGCTGGCGCGCCTTGCGCAGCGCGCCGATCAGATCAGCCCGCTGATTCGCGGCGTTCACCAGGGCGGATAGCTGCCCGCGACGGAATTTACCGGAACGGCGGGAAGGATCGATCCCATCGGACGGCTCCAACGGAATGACCACCTCGGGCGGCACGCCTCCATCGGCCTCCGGCCCTGGCCCCGACTCGGGGCCGCCGGAAGGTGTTTCATTCACGCCCCGAGAGTATCTCAGCCGATCTGACGTCGGCAGATTACCGATCATCGCCATCTCTCACCTCCGCGACGAACACAGCGAGCACGTCGGCGGGCTCCGCGTTGGATAACGAGCTGGTTGCTGAACCGAGGCTACTCGGCCGAGAAGGGGTCTCGGAAGCGGCATACGGCATAGTTTCCGCGATGTTCACACGCACGATCGGCCCGGCGCGAGCATTCGCGCCGGGCCGATCGACGCACCGTCCGCCGGGCAGTGGCGGGCGGTGACGGAGCGCCGGACCTCCCGACAAGGTCGGCGCCCCGCCGACCCGAGTGGCGAGGGATGGCGACTCGGGTGGTCGAGCGGCCTCGCCCGCGTGCGTCAGGCGTCGCGCTGGTTCACCACGACCAAGGCCGCGCCGAAGACGATCGCGACGAAGACGGTGAAGTACAGCAGGCTGCCCCACGGCCCCCAGTGCCAGTTCGCCGTGGACGCGGAGGCGCTGAAGAATCGGTTCGCGTTCGCGAACGGCAGGAACGGGGTCACGTTGCGGCCGAAGCTGCCGAACGCTCCGAGCAGCCCCTCGATGAGCAGCGGCCACAGCACGATCAGCGAGATCGCGGCGGCGGATTGCCGCACCAGCACGCCGATGCCGATCGCGAGCAGGACGCACAGGAACGCGTAGATCGGGATGCCGTAGACCTGGCGCCAGTCCTCCGGGCTGGACAGCGTGAGGGCCGCGCCCGCGTCCGGTCCGCTCAGCGCCTTGGCCACCAGGTAGGCGAGGAACACCAGGACGAGGGTCAGCACCGCGCCGTACCCGCCGACCAACCCGGCTTTGGTCGCGACGACCTTGGCCCGATGCGGTGTCGCCTGGAACGTCGTCCGGATGAGGCCGAAGCGATATTCGCTGGTCACGGTCAAGGTCGCCATGATCATCAGGACCATCACGCCGAAGCCGCTGATCCCGGCCACCGCGGTGGAGACGGTCAGGTCGATCGCGCCCTCCTTGCCGTAGGACGCGCGCGCCACCGAGGCGAGCAGCGCGGCCATCCCGAGCGCGAGGGCGACGACGATCGCCGAACACCACCAGGGCGACCTGGTGGAGGTGAGCTTGATTCGTTCCGCTGCCAGCACGCCCATCAGAGCGCACCTCCCATCGCTGTGTAGGAGCCGCCGTCCGCGGTTACGCGAGCCGCCGCCTCCGGGCCCGTCGGGTCGAAGCCTTCGCCGTGGTACTGCACGGCGCCACCGGTCATCCGCATGAACGCCTCCTCCAGCGACGCGCGCTGCGGGGCCAGTTCGAACAGCGTGATGTGGTGTTCGCCGGCCAGCTTGCCGACCGCGTCACTGGCCACGCCCGCCACCATGAGCGCGGGGCCGTCGGCTCCCGCGCCGTCCTCGCGGACGGTCATCCCGTTCGAGGTGAGCACGCTGCGCAGCTGGTCGAGCTGCGGGCTGCGCACCCGCACCGATTGCTCGGAGGCGCGTTCGATGAACTCCTGGGTGGTCGAGTCCGAGATGAGCTTGCCGCGCCCGATGACCACCAGGTGCTCGGCGGTCTGCGCCATCTCCGACAGCAGGTGGCTGGAGACCAGTACCGTGCGGCCCTCGGTTGCCAGCCGCTGCATGAACCGGCGGATCCACAGGATGCCCTCCGGGTCCAGGCCGTTCACCGGCTCATCGAACAGCAGCACCTCCGGGTCGCCCAGCAGCGCGCCGGCCAGGCCGAGGCGCTGCGACATGCCCAGCGAGAAACCGCCCGCCGTCTTGCCCGCCACCTCCGAGAGGCCGACCAGCCGCAGCACCTCCTCCACCCGGGACTTGGCGATGTCGTTGGACGCGGCCATCCACTCCAGGTGAGCGCGCGCCGACCGGTTCGGGTGCACCCACTTGGCATCCAGCAGCGCGCCGACGGTGCGCAGCGGATGGTCCAGTTCGTGGTACGGCTTGCCCTTGATCAGCGCGGTGCCCGCGGTGGGCTTGTCCAACCCGAGGATCATCCGCATGGTGGTCGACTTGCCCGCACCGTTGGGCCCCAGGAATCCCGTCACTTGGCCGGGTCGAACGGTGAAGGACAGATCCTGCACCGCTACGGTCTGCCCGTAGTGCTTGGTCAGGCCTCTCAGTTCGATCATGCGCCCAGCATTCCGCAAATCGCGGCCGCGCGCGTCGGTAAATAGTGCCGAGTTGGATCATCCTCGAGGATGAGGAAGAGGTGGGCGGGTGGGTGCAAGCCCGTACGTGGTGTTGATCGGTCCACGTCCGGTGGTCGGTCGTAGTCGATCAAGTCAGATCTTGATGTCGGCCCACTTGGCGAACCGGGCGAGTTGGTCGGTGCCGCGCCGTGCGTTGGCGAGCACCCGCACTGTCTCGTGCACCTGGGGGTGGTTGCGCGTCAGCTCCGGCGCGATCCGTCGCGCCTGGTCCAGACCGGCGAGCGCGCGGTCCTTGTCCCCATGTAGCAGCCAGGCGCGGGACACGTCGATCCAGTGATGCCCGGCGCGCGACGGCGCCACCGACGCGGGCAGGCGGATCTGCTCGGCGCGAGCCACGGCCGTGGTTCCATCGGATAGTTCCACGGGTACGGCAACGGAGTGGATGTCGACGTTCGACGGTCGGAACCCGGTTCCATAGTTGCGGTACTTCTCCGCACCGATCGCCGCGGCGATACCGCGAGCCTCCTGTATGTGCGAGTCCGCGGCGTCGCTGTCGAGTGCTCGAGCCGAGAGGATGGCCCCGCGCAGGTGCAGTGCGCCGCGCACCGCGAGCAGATCAGGCGTCGTAGCCAGTTGCTCGCTGGCGGTGTGGGCGCGTTCGATCGTCCGCAATCCTCCGACATAGGCACCGGAGGACAGCAAGACCAGGGCCCGGTTGTACTCGGCAGCGATCGGCCAAATCGGGTCGCCGCTGCGTTCGGCCGCCCACCCGCAGCGTTCCGCGGCCAGCCCTGCCAGGTCGAGGTAGCCGTATTGATAGGCGAACAGCATGGCCTTGCTGTAGGCATAGGCGAGGGTGGAGTGGATTGCTTCCCGATGGCGGCTGGAATGCTCGTCGTCGGCGAGCATGTGCAGGCCCCGGATGGCGTGGGGAAGGTCGGCGGTCAGCTCCGAGTAGTGAGCCCGGCGCATCCCCTCCCGTACGCGGTCGACAGCGTCGGTCAGTTCCTCGAATGTGGTTGGCCCGGCGAGGGGTTCGTCGTTGAACGCGACGATGGCGCGCCGAAGTTCGGGAATCGCGGCGTGCGCCGTGGTGTCGGTGCGGTCCTGGATGTAGGGCTGTCCGGTCAGATCGGCGACATTCAGCCCCAGTACGCGAGCGACGGCAGCAATGAACGCGGGCGAGGCCGGGCGATCACCCTGTTCGACCTTGCGTAGCAGGGACAGCGACACGTTTGCCTTGTCCGCAAGCTGAGTTTGTGTGAGCCGCGCCAGCTTGCGCGCCCTGGCGGTCCGTCCTCCGACCCCCATCTCATCCATGCTTCAACGCTGCCACACGTTGTGGCGATTCGCAGCGGTCCCCGCAGAACACACTTTCTGTAGCACCCAGCCCCGGGTCGAGCCCCGAACTCCTCGGCGCCGGGTGCCCACCAACCACACCACAATGCAAGGGGGTTCCGGAGTGACCGAACTCGCTGTCACCTTGATCGTCATGGCCGCTGTAGGCGGCTTGCTGATCCTGCTGTTCTGGGTGCTGCCGTGGCTACTCGAGTTTGGTGACGATCTGGACGAGCGCGTGCCGTTCCGTGAGGTCATGGACCGAATCGACCGCGAGGAGCAGCGATGACGCCGCGGCGCAGCTGGATCCAGGACTATTGCGAGGACAGCAACTGGCCCGTCGATGAGAAGCACGCGCAAGGCTTGCTGAAGCTCCATTCCACATGTACCCCACCGTGCCCGCGCAAGTTGTCCGCTGAGCGATGGCTCCGCGACTGCGGCACGGGCAGTAAACCGGACAACACAGCCGGCGACGGGTAACCCAACCCGTCCGGTTACGTCGTGACCACCGGCGCGCCGAAGCCTCAGCGGCCCATCGGTTCGGCGACGTGCAGGACGGCCGCGATCAGGAGGTCGTGAGCGCGATGACGCGGGTGAGCGCGGCCGCCGCGTCGAGAAGGGCGTGGGAGCGAGCGGTGATGCTCGCGTCCCTGGCCGCGAGGGCGGCATCGACATCCTCGGATCGGTGTCCGCGCGGCAGGTCGGGCATCAAGGCCCGAAGGGCGTCGACGCGGTGTCCGGCGCTGCGGAGCTGGTGGACGATCCGGGCATCGCGTACCTGAGCAGGCGAGTACCGCCGCGTCCCCTGTGTGGTGGCGCGGTCGGGAACCACGAGTCCCTCGGCGTCCCAATGCCGCAGTGTCGAGGGGCGCACGCCCAGCGCGGCGGCGAGTTCGGAGACGCTCATCGAATCCGATGCGCGAACGTCATCGATCGGCTCGGCCGAGATCGCCGCGGCCGCCCGCTTCGCCAGCGCGAGGTCCGTCCGCTCCCGGTGGAGCCGCGCGTGCGCCGCGTCGAGAAGCGCGAGCGCTTCGTGGATACGGCGCTCGTGCACGGTGCGGATGATCCGCTTGGCTTCCAAGGGACCGACACCCGCCGCCAGCGCCCGGTATGCCAGCGCGGAGCGCACGTGCGCCTCCCCATACCGGCGATAGCCCGTTGCCGTGCGCAGCGCCGGTGGCAGCACCCCGTCCCGCTCTAGATTGCGAATCTGCTGCACCGAGTAACCGGCACGCCGCGCCACATCGACCGTGCGTATCCGCGAGTTGAGAGTTTCCACGCTATCGATCCTCGATATCCCGGCCGAAGTCTCCACAGGCACCTTAATGAAACGCTGGAGCACATGACCATCGACGAGATCATCGACTTCGTCTCCGCTCTCGACGGAGTCCACACCCTGCGCCCCGGCCCCGGCGACGGCTCACCGGAGATCAGCTGGGGCGACACGTTCTTCTACTACTCGCCCGACGGCGTCGTCCCGAAGGCGACCCAACCCTTCGCGACGATCGTCACGAAGAACTACCCCGGCGACGAGGAATCCCGCTTGAACCGCCCGGACGCCTTCCGAGTCAATATCGCAGCCGGAAAAGAAGCCTTCATCCGGTGGACCGGCCACTCCCCCCGCGAACCATCTCCCGATCACGATCCGAGCGTGACGGACACGGTCATCGCACACCCCGTCTACGGCTCCGCCGGTTGGCTCGCGGTGGTGAACCCCGCCCAGCGAACCGACGAACCAACCCGCGAACTCCTCCGAACGGCCTACGACCTGGCCCGCTCACGCTATGAACGACGTGCGGCCTCGACCCGCGATTGACACCGCGCGAGTGGCACACACCGCTGTTGACATGGAGCGCGCTCCAGCACCTAGCGTCGAGACGACGGATTCGAACGCAGGAGGTTGCAGCATGATCGACGTTTCCACTCGGCAGCTCGGCGAACTCACGGTCTCCGCGCAGGGTTTGGGGTGCATGGGCATGAGTCATGCTTACGGCGCCGCGGACGACGCGGAGTCGATCGCGACGTTGCACCACGCCCTCGACCTCGGTGTGACCCTGTTGGACACCGCCGATTTCTACGGCGCGGGGCACAACGAGGAATTGATCGGGCGGGCCATCGCGGAGCGCCGCGACGAGGTGGTGCTGGCCACGAAGTTCGGCTTCGCCAACCGCTTGGGCGAGCCCACCCACATCCGCGGCGACGCCGCCTACGTGCGCCAGGCGTGCGAGGCGTCGCTGCGCAGGCTCGGGGTCGACCACATCGACCTCTACTACCTGCACCGGGTGGACCCGAAGGTGCCGATCGAGGAGACGGTGGGAGCGATGGCCGAACTGGTACAGGCGGGGAAGGTGCGCCACCTGGGGCTGTCGGAGGCGGGCGCGCAGACCATCCGGCGCGCGCACGCCGTGCACCCGATCGCCGCGTTGCAGAGCGAGTGGTCGCTGTGGACCCGCGATCCGGAAGCCGAGGTCGCGCCGGTCTGCCGGGAACTCGGCATCGGCCTCGTCCCGTTCTCCCCGCTCGGGCGCGGTTTCCTGACTGGTCGCTACAACTCGGTCGAGGGGTTGGCGGAGACCGATGTGCGGCGCAGCCAGCCGCGTTTCGCCGAGGGCAACCTCGAACGGAATCTCGCGATCGTCGCGAAGCTGACCGAGCTGGCCGCGGCGAAGGGGGTCACGGCGGGCCAGCTCGCGCTGGCCTGGGTGCAGCACCGCGGCGAGGACGTCGTGCCGATCCCCGGCACCCGGCGGCAGCGCTATCTCGAGGAGAACCTCGCGGCCCTGGCCATCGAGCTGTCCCCCGAGGATGTCGCCGCTATCGAGGCCGCCGCCCCGCCCGAGCAGGTCGCGGGCACCCGCTACGACTCGACGAATCTCACCTTCGTCAACCGCTGAGGCCCGCGACACGGCGCGTCCCGGACCGGCGTCACCCGCCGCCGCGGACCGGCCGGGCCTACCGAGTGATGCCCCGGACCCGGCCTCGCCACCCAGTAGTGGCCCGCCGGGGTCGGGAGCCCGTTCACGGCCTCCGGGAACTGGCCGGGAGGGTCAGGGACGCGAGTAAGCCGCTCACGGCGCCGGGGACGACGCCTGTGCCCAGAACCGCTTCGGGATGCGCCCGGCCAGCCGGGCCGCATACCCGGCGCGGACGGCGTCCGCCATCGCCGCGGCCATCAGTTCGGGGCGCTTCGCCCTGGTCACGGCCGTGGCGAGCAGTACCGCCGAGCACCCGAGTTCCATGGCGAGGGCGGCGTCGCTCGCGGTGCCGATGCCCGCGTCCAGGATGACCGGGACCTCGGCGTCGGCGACGATCATCTCGATGTTGTGCGGGTTGCCGATGCCGAGGCCGGTGCCGATGGGCGCGCCGAGCGGCATCACGGCCGCGCAGCCTGCGTCCTGCAAGCGGCGGGCCAGCACCGGGTCGTCGTTGGTGTAGGGCAGCACGACGAACCCGTCGTCGACGAGTTGTTCGGCGGCGGTGAGCAGTTCGATCGGGTCGGGCAGCAGGGTGCGCTCGTCGGCGACCACCTCGAGCTTCACCCAGTCGGTGTCCAGCGCCTCGCGCGCCAGCTGCGCGGTGAGCACCGCTTCGGCCGCGGTGCGGCAGCCCGCCGTGTTCGGCAGCGGCGCGATGTCCAGTCGTTTCAGCAGGTCGAGCACGCCGGTGCCGCCCGCGGCGTCGATGCGCCGCATGGCCACGGTGGTCAACTCGGTGCCGGAGGCGATCAGCGCCTCCTCGAGGACGGCGAGGTTCTCCGCGCCGCCGGTGCCCATGATCAGGCGGGAACCGAACTCGCGGCCCGCGATCCGCAGCGGGGCGTCGGCCCTCCCGGATTCCGCCGCAGCCTCAGCCACCTTGGACCGCCGTCAGCACCTCGATCTGCCAGCCGCGCCCGACCGGTTCGTCCCAGCGCGACTTGGGGAACACCGCGCCGTCCACCGCCAGCGCGACGCCACGGCACGGCAGGTCGAGGCGCTCCAGCAGCTCGCGTACGGTCAGCGGCTCGGCGAACTCGTGCTCGTCGCCGTTCACCGTGACACCGATGGGGACGGATGACAGCGTCATCTGCTTCCTCCTACAGTCGTCGAAAAGCGTTGCGGATCGGCAACTTCCGCTTCGGGCGGCATCGCCCCGCCGAGCAGGCCGGTCACCGCGTCCACGGTGAGCGGCACGGTCAGCATGCCGTTGCGGCCGTGCCCGGTGGCCACCACGATCCGGTCGGTGAGCCGGCCGATCAGCGGCAGGTTGTCCGGGCTGCCCGGCCGGGAACCGGCGCCGGCCTCGGCGAGTTCGTATTCACCGATGCCGGGAAACACCGCCTCCGCGTCGGCGATCAGATCGCGAACGCCCGCCACGGTGACGGCGGTGTCGAAACCCGCTTCGTACTGCGTGGCGCCGACGACGATGCCCTCGGCGCGCGGCACCAGGTATACCGCCCGCCCGTGCACCCGGGCCCGGATCACCCGGCGCGGCGCGGGCGCGACGCCCGGCCGGTGCCGCAGGCGCAGGATCTCGCCCTTGACCGGGCGGACCGGCAATTCCGGCCACAACGCCGCCGACGCGGCTCCCGCGGCGAGCACGACTTGGTCGTGGGGAAGGTCCGTCAGCGAGTCTACGGACTCGGCGCGCACCACGACGCCCGCCGCCTCGGCCGCCTGCCGCAGTGCGGCGAGCAGCTTGCGGTTGTCGATCGCGGGTTCGGTGGGCGCGAGCAGCGCGGCGCGCACCGTTCTGGCCAGGCCGGGTTCCCGCTCGCGAACTCCGGCGCGGTCCAGCATCCGCAGCTCGTGCCCGCGGCTGCCGACCCAGTCGGCCACGGTGCGCAGGTCGGCCGCGTCGGCCGCGTCCAGCGCGACGGTCATGGTCTCGTCCGCCACGAAGACCGACACGCCGGTCGCGGCTTCGAGCCGGGCGGCGAAGCCGGGCCAGCGGGCCAGCGACGCCGCGCCGAATTCGAGCACCCGGTCCTCGCCGGGCCAGCCTTCCGACAGCGGTGCGAGCATTCCTCCGGCCACCCAGGAGGCCCCGGTCGCGACCGCCGGATCGAGCAGCGTGACCGACCAACCGGCCTCGGCGGCCCGCCAGGCCACGGCGAGCCCGATGGCGCCGCCACCGACGACGGCCAGAGTCCGCATCCCGATCCACCTGCCTCCTGTTTCGCATCCCCACGGTAGCGCGGCTACGGTCGAAGGCGTGCAACCCTCCCACCCGAATCGACCCGCCTCGCCGCGGGAGCGTCTGGCGAACGCGCGGCTGTATCTCTGCACCGACGCACGCCGGGAGAAGGGCGATCTGGCGAAGTTCGCCGAGGCCGCTTTCGCAGGCGGAGTCGACATCATCCAGCTCAGAGACAAGGGATCACCGGGCGAAGCGAAGTTCGGTCCGCTCGAGGCCAGGGCCGAACTCGGCGCGCTGGCCGAACTGAAATCCGCCGCGCGCAGGCACGGCGGGCTGGTCGCGGTGAACGATCGCGCCGACATCGCCCTCGCCTCCAGCGCCGACGTGCTGCACCTCGGGCAGGGCGACCTCCCGCCCTGGTACGCGCGCCGGATTCTCGGGCCCGAGGTGGTGATCGGACGATCCACGCACAATCGGGCGCAGGCCGGGCTCGCCGCGATCGACGAGCACATCGATTACTTCTGCACCGGACCGATCTGGGCGACCCCGACCAAACCGGGCAGGCAGGCGGCGGGCCCGGAACTGATCCGCTCCACCGCGGAAGCCCATCCCACCCGGCCCTGGTTCGCGATCGGCGGGATCGACGCCGAGAACCTCGCGCAAGTGCTGGAAGCGGGGGCGACGCGGGTCGTGGTGGTGCGCGCGATCACCGAAGCGCGCGACCCGGAAACCGCCGCGCGCGAGCTGAAAACGGCGCTGCTGGCGAACGCGTGAGCGGCGCGGTCAGGAAAGCACCTGTCCGCGGGTGAACGAAAGCGCGGTCTCCACCGCCGTGCTTCCGGCCGAGGCCGGCTCCGTGACCTGCGCGCCCGGCTCGTCGACGATCCTGGCGTAATCGCCAGGCCCGGCCGGATCCGAGTGCAGCCAGACGAAACCGAGGTCGGCGAGGTCGAGCGTGCGCGGCAGCGCGGCGGCGACGGCTCGGTCGCCCGCGATCTCGGCGAGCAGCACCCGCGCGGGCGCGGCGCGCAGGGTGGGCCAGGACGCCGCGAAGCCCGGATGCAGCGGGCGGGCGTCGACCTCGTCCTCGGGGACCCAGGCCAGCTCGGTGCTTTCGCGATTACCGGTGGTCGGGAGCGTCATCACCGCGTCGGCGACGACCGTCGTGTAGGTCCAGCCGCTCAGGGCCGACGCCGTCACCCGCTCGCCGCGCACCCGGACGTCGGCGGGATCGATGCCCGTCTCCTCCCAAGCCTCGCGGACCGCCGCGTGCACGGACGTCTCGTGGCTGTCGCGCGCCCCGCCGGGCAATGCCCAAGTGCCGCCTTGATGGCTCCACGGAGCGCGGTGTTGCAGCAGCACCGCCGAACCGCCCTCGGCCAGCGGAGCGCGCAGGAGGAGTCCGGCGGCGCCGAAGCGACCCCAGTGCCGCAGCCCGTCCGGGCCCAGCGACCAACCGTCACCGTCACCACGCATCTCGTACCCATCCTCGTCCAGCTGCGGCAGCGCCCACCATCGTTTCCTCCCAACCGAGGGTGTTTCACACGCAACGGCTCCCGTACGACCACAATAAACTCCGCACCAACACGCACGGGTCGATCGGATATTCGGTCCAACCGTCGAGAAATCCGCGTACGCGGCCCAAACTGGGGAGGTGGACATGGCTAGCTCCGAGCCGACGACGGCCGAACTCCGGCCATCGTCCGTGCCCGAGCCCGCCGGTCGGGACGATCCGGGCGGGCTGAGCGTCGCGGTGGTGCGCGAGCGTCTCGACCTGGCCAACCTGCGCTCGTTCGCCAATTCCTCACCCGGACGGCTGATCGCGCTCGGGCTGCTGTTGATCGGATTGTGCCTGGCCGCGGGTTCGATGACCGCCGCGACGGTCGGTGACCGGCAGCAGAGCCTGGACGTGCTGCTCTACGACACCGAACCGGACGCCGATTCCGCGCATCGGCTATACACCTCGCTGTCGATCGCCGACGCCGCGGCGAGCACCGCCTTCATCGCGGGCGGGCTGGAGCCGCAGGCGGTGCGGGATCGCTACACGCAGGCACTGGGCGAAGCGGCCGCGGAGTTGGTGACCCAATCCGACCGGGCCGGGCCGGGCGCGGCGATCGATCCGGATGCGCGGCTGCGCACCGGCATAGTCACCGGCCTGCCGGTGTACTCAGGTCTGGTGGAAACCGCACGGACGAACAATCGCAGCGGATATCCGGTCGGCGCCGCGTATTTGAGCGAGGCGTCCAACCAGATGCAGACGACGCTGCTGCCGATGGCCGAGGAACTGCACAACCATCGCTCGGCGGCGGTGACCGACGCGCAGCGCAACCACGTGCGTCCGCCGTGGACCGCCATCGGCCTGCTGATCCTCACCCTCGGCGTGCTGGTCTGGGTGCAGCGGGATCTGGCGCGACGCTGGCGTCGGGTGCTCAATCCCGGCCTGTTGCTCGCGTCGGTGGCCATGCTGATCCTGCTGGCATGGACGGTGATCGCGGGTTCGGTGTCGGCGGCGTCGATGATCAGCGCCCGCGACGACGGCGCGGTACCTTCCTCGCGTCTGACCGAGAGCCGGATCCTGGCGCAGCAGGCGCGCGCCGCGGAGACGTTGAAGCTGGTGCGCCGGGACGCGAGCGGCGACTACGACCGCACCTACGACGCGGACATCGAACGGCTCGCCGACCTGATCGGCAACTATCCCGGCTCCGCGCCCGCGGCGGGCGAGGTGCGCAACGCCGTTCCGGCGCTGGCGCGCTGGCGGGTGGCGCATCAGCGGATGAACGACGCGCTGGCCAAGGGTGATTTCAACAGCGCGGCCGTGGTGGCGACCGGTCCCGGCTCCGCCGACGCCACCGTGCAGGTGGAGGCGCTGGACCGTTCGCTCGAGCAAGGTATCGCCGCGACCAGGAACACGCTGCGCGACGAGATCTCCCAGGCCGCACGCGTCCTGGACTTCCTGGGCGCGGGAGCGATGGTGCTCGGCGTCCTGGCGGCAGGCTATGTCGGACTGGGCATATGGCCCCGGCTTCGGGAGTACCGATGAGATCCGCCCGCGGCATTCTGGTGGCCGCCGTCCTCGTGGTCGCGCTGACGGGCGGCTGTGCGAGCGATTCCAGCGCGCCGGTGTCGAACAAGACGCCCAAGTACACCGATTCCCCGTTTCCCGCCAGAGCCGTTCCGGTGCTGACCGATTCGCCGGTCCCGCCGCCGCCGGGCACACCGCGCTGCGGAGACCCGACCGCCAGTCTGCGCCCGAGCGGCGCGGGGGCGGGCGCGCGCGGACCGACGATCGATGCGATCCGGGCGCGCGGCAGGCTGCTCGTCGGCCTGGACACCGGCAGCAATCTGTTCAGCTACCGTGACCCGATCTCCGGCGCCATCGTCGGTTTCGACGCCGACATCGCCAGGGAGGTGGCCCGCGACCTGCTCGGCAGCCCGGATCTGATCGAATTCCGCAGTCTCGGCTCCGCCGAGCGCGAGACCGCGTTGCAGAACCGCACCGTCGACCTGGTCGCCAAAACCATGACGATCACCTGTGAGCGGCGCGAGAAGGTCGCGTTCTCCACCGTCTACTTACACGCCAACCAACGGGTGCTAGCGGTGAAGAACTCCGGGATCCGGAGTCTGGCCGATCTGGCGGGCCGACGGGTGTGCATCGTCTCCGGCACCACGTCGCTGGAGCACATGCGCCGCGACCAACCCGCCGCGACCATCCTCACCGTACCGAGCTGGGCCGATTGCCTGGTCGTCCTGCAACAGCGCCAGGTGGACGCGGTGAGCACCGACGACGCCGTCCTCGCGGGCCTTGCCGCGCAGGACCCGTACACCGAGCTGGTCGGCGGCAGCATCAGCGAAGAGCCGTACGGCATCGGCATCACCAAAGGCAACGATGATCTCGTGCGATTCGTCAACGGCACGCTGGAACGCGTCCGTAACGACGGCACGTGGGTCGGGCTGTACCAGAAATATCTCACCGTCCTCGGTCCCGTTCCCGCCCCGCCCGCACCTACCTATCAGGACTGACCGGCCGATGAGCACACGGCCCGCCCCCGAGCCCGACCCGGACGAAACCGCCCCGGGGCGGCCCGGCCCGGCCGAGGTGTTCGAGGACGGGTGCACCGGAGCGGCCGGGCGTCATCCGGGCGCGGCGGCGAAACCGCCGCGCGGAGACCACCCGGGCACCCGGCACCTGGATGCTCACTCACCGGCAACCGGCAGGCGGGTGGGCTCGATCGATCCGGAATCGCCTGTGGCCGAGGAGCTTCAGCACACGGTCCACACGCCGGTCGACCGTATGGCTGCCTCGCCGGGCACGGTCGCCTGGCACCGTGCCGAGGACGCGGACCCGCCAGGTGCGGCGCGGGACCCGTCGGTCGCTCGAGACACCGCACGAGCCGCCTCCGGCGAGGTCCCGGGCAGCACCGGTGAAGACCAGCCCGCCGCACCGACACGGAGCGCGGGCACGGAGCAAGAAGCATCGTCCGCGAAATCGGCGCAGCCAGCCGCCGAGCAAGACTCGGACGCAACCCGCATGCAGGTCAACCGTCCGCACACATCGGCACAGGCAGCCGCCGAGCAAGACTCGGACGCGACCCGCATGCGGGTCAACCGTCCGGACACGCCATCGGTCACGACGGAACAAACAGCGGCCGACCAAGACTCTGACCCGACCCGGGCACAGGTCGACCATCCGGACACGCCGTCGGGCACTGTCGCGTGGGTGCGCGACTCCGGACCGGAGAAGCCCCCGGCGTTCGCGCCGGACGAAATCCCCGGCACGGAAAAGGCGGGCGATCAGCCGATGACCGCGGCGGCGGAACCCGATGAAACGCGCCGCACCGCATCCGAACCCACGTCGTCGCCGCTGCGCACCTCCGGACGCAGCGTGCGCAGCGCGCGCACCCGTCCGGCGGTGCGGCGGCTCGGCGCGGGACTGGTGCCGATCCCGACGGTGACGCCCGCCGATCCCCGCGACGCCGTCCTCACCGACGCGGTGGTCTCCGAGGGCAGGCGATTCTGCTGGCGCTGCGGCAAACCGGTCGGCCGGGCGACGGCGACCCGGCCCGCGACCACGGCGGGCACGTGCGCGACCTGCGAGGCGCCCTTCGACTTCCGCCCCACGCTGCACGCGGGCGACATGGTGGCGGGGCAGTACGAGGTGCAGGGCTGCATCGCCCACGGCGGACTCGGCTGGATCTACCTGGCGATCGACCGCAATGTCAGCGATCGCTGGGTCGTGCTGAAGGGCCTGCTGCACAGCGGTGACGGCGAAGCGCAGGCGGTGGCCATGGCCGAACGCCAGTTCCTGGCCGAGGTGGCGCACCCGAGCATCGTCAAGATCTACAACTTCGTCGAGCACACCGGCGCCGGCGGCACACCGGTCGGCTACATCGTCATGGAGTACGTGGGCGGCCGGTCGCTGCGCGACATCCTCGACTCCTACGAACGCCCGAAGCGCATGCCGGTCGCCGAGGCGATCGCCTATCTGCTGGAGATCCTGCCCGCGCTGGAGTACCTGCACTCGACCGGCCTGACCTACAACGATCTCAAGCCCGACAACGTCATGGTCACCGAAGACCAGGTCAAGCTGATCGACCTCGGCGCCGTCGCCACCGTCGAGGCATACGGAAACCTCTACGGCACCAGGGGTTTCCAGGCGCCGGAGGTCGCGCGAACCGGCCCGACCGTCGCCTCCGACATCTACACCGTGGGGCGCACGCTGGCCGTGCTGACCCTGCGCATGCCTTCGGAGCACGGACGCTACCTCGACGGGCTCCCCGATCCCGTCGACGAGCCGGTGCTGGCGCGCTACGAGTTCTTCCATCGACTGCTGCTGTGTGCCACCGACCCGGACCCGCGGCGGCGCTTCCCCTCCGCCCGTGCGATGTCCGCGCAGCTGTCCGGCGTGCTGCGGGAGATCCTCGCGTTGGAGACCGACACCGAGCACCCGCAGTTGTCCACCGTCTTCGCGCCGCCGCGGACCAGTTTCGGCACCGAGGAGCTGATCAGCCAGACCGACGCCTACACCGACGGCCGTCCGCGCAGCAGCATGCTCGACGCCCGCGACGTGGTGGCCGGGTTGCCGATCCCGCTGCTCGATCCGGCCGATCCGTCCGCATCCCTGCTCTCGGCGGCGGTGCATCCCGAGCCGGACCACGCGCTGGAGGCGCTGCGCACCGTCCGCGAACGAGCCGAGGCCGATCCCGGCAACGCCCCGGAGACACTCGATCTGGAACTTTCCCTCGCCGAGGCGCGCGTGCGGCTCGATCTACGGGAGTCGGCCACCGTCCTGGACCTGCTCGCGCGGTTGCCCGAGCGAGAGTGGCGGGTGAGCTGGTATCGCGGTATGGCCGAGTTGCTCGATCGGGAGTACGAGCGCGCCTTCTCGAATTTCGACGAGGTCCTCCGTGTGCTCCCCGGCGAGCTGGCTCCTCAGCTCGCCCTCGCCGCCACGGCCGAACTCATTCTCCAGCATTGGGATTCGCCGGATCCCGAGCAATGGCGCGCGTACGCCGAGAAGGCGTACGAGACCGTGTGGCGCACCGACCGCACCGTGGTGAGCGCTGCCTTCGGGCTGGCCAGGCAGCTGGCCGCGGACGGCAGGGTGGACGAGGCCGTGCGGGCGCTGGACGCCGTGCCCGCCGCGTCGCGGCATTTCACCACCGCGCGGATGACCGCCGTGCTGTTCCTGCTCACGGCCGCACCGGTGGCCGATCTCGACGAGGCAACCCTGCACATCTCGGCGTCCCGGGTGCTGGGCCTGCCCACGGGCGAGAGTCGGGCGGTGCAGATGCGGGTGCTGGTGCTCGGTGCGGCCTTGGCCTGGCTGCAAGCGGGCAACACGCCGAAACGTCCCGATGCCACCCTGTTCGGCGCGCCGTTCACCGAACGCGAACTGCGGACCGGCACCGAGGCGGGGCTGCGCTCGCTGGCCCGCGGAGCGCCCGATCGCCAGCATCGCTACGCGCTCGTCGACCTGGCGAATGCTATTCGCGCGAAGACCTGGATCTAGCCGCGCCGCTCGACCAGTTGCCGTGCGGCACGGGCGATGGCCAGCTCCTCGTTGGTCGGCACCACGAGCACCGCGACCGGCGCCCCGGACGGTGAGATGAGTCGCGCGGCACGGCTTTCCGCGGTGTTGGCCACCGGATCGACTTCGATGCCGAACCGGCTGAGCCCGGCCAGGGCGTCGGCGCGCACCTGCGGACTGTTCTCCCCGACCCCGGCGGTGAAGGTGATCGCGTCGACCCCGCCGAGTTCGATCAGATACGCCCCGAGGTAACGCCGCAGCCGATGGATGTACACGTCGTAGGCCAGCCGCGCGGCCTCGTCCCCGCTCGCGATGAGGCGCCGCAGTTCGCGGAAATCGTTCACGCCGGACAGGCCCTTGATGCCGGAATCCCGATTGAGCAGGGCATCGATCTGGTCGATGTCCAGGTGTGCCGACCGCGCCAGATGCGCGACGATGCCGGGATCGAGATCGCCGGACCTGGTGCCCATCACCAGCCCTTCCAGCGGGGTGAGGCCCATGCTGGTGTCGACCGGCCGACCGCCTCGGATGGCCGACGCCGACGCGCCGTTGCCGAGATGGAAGACGATCTGGTTCAGCTCGGCGGGGTCGCGGCCGAGCAGCTCGGCCGCGCGGCCGGACACGTACTCGTGCGAGGTGCCGTGGAAGCCGTACTTCCGGATGCCGTGCGCGGCGGCCACTTTGGCGTCGATGGCGTAGGTCTTGGCGGCGGCGGGCAAGTGGTGGAAGAACGCCGTGTCGAACACGGCGACCTGCGGCACTCCCGGCAACAGCGCCCGCGCGCTCTCGATCCCGGCGACGTTGGCCGGATTGTGCAGCGGCGCCAGCGCGGCGAGTTCGGAGATCGAGGCCACCACGTCGTCGTCGATCAGGGTGGGCCGGTAGAACACCTCGCCGCCGTGCACCACCCGGTGCCCGACCGCCCGCACGCCCTCGCGTACCAGATCATGGCCCGTCGCGGCGAAGGTGTCGAAGACCAGCCGCAACCCGGCGGCGTGGTCGGCGATCGGCTCGCGGCGCTCGGTGGTCTCGCCGTCGACGCGATGCTCGAGCCCGCCCTCGTCCTCACCGATCCGCTCGACCATGCCGGAAGCCGCGACCAAGCCCGAATCGGGATCCAGCAGTTGATATTTGATGGACGAGGAGCCGGAGTTGATCACCAGCACCATGTTCTCGGCCGTCTCGCTCATCGAACCTCCCGCATCCCGCCCGCCCGCATCAACTCTCCTGCGCCTGAATGGCGGTGATCGCCACGGTGTTGACGATGTCGGCCACCAGTGCGCCGCGCGACAGGTCGTTGACCGGCTTGCGCAGACCTTGCAGCACCGGTCCGATCGCGATCGCGCCCGCGCTGCGCTGCACCGCCTTGTAGGTGTTGTTGCCGGTATTGAGGTCGGGAAACACGAACACCGTCGCGCGGCCGGCCACTTCGGAATCGGGCAGCTTGGCGTCGGCGACGGTCGGTTCGATCGCCGCGTCGTATTGGATCGGGCCCTCCACCGGCAGCTCCGGCGCGCGTTCGCGCGCCAGCTTGGTCGCCACGCGCACCTTGTCCACGTCGGCCCCGCTGCCCGATTCGCCCGTCGAATACGACAGCATCGCGACCCGGGGTTCGATGCCGAAGCGTTCGGCGGTCGCCGCTGAGGAGATCGCGATATCGGCCAGCTGTTGTGCCGTCGGGTCCGGCACGACCGCGCAGTCACCGTAGGCGAGCACCCGGTCGGCCAGGCACATGAGGAACACGCTGGAGACGGTGGAGACCCCTTCCACCGTCTTGATGATCTCCAGCGAGGGCCGGATGGTGTGCGCCGTGGTGTGCGCCGCGCCGGAGACCATGCCGTCGGCGATCCCCTTGTGCACCATCATGGTGCCGAAATACGAGATGTCGGCGACGGTTTCGCGGGCCCGCTCCACCGTCATGCCCTTGTGTCTGCGCAGTTCGGCGTACTCGGCGGCGAACTCGTCCAGGTAACCGGAGGTGCGCGGGTCGAGCACCTGCGCGGCGGAGATGTCCACCCCGAGTTCGGCGGCACGCGCGCGCACCGTCGTCTCGTCGCCCAGGATGACCAGGTCGGCGATTTTGCGCTGCAACACCCGGCCCGCGGCGCGCAGGATACGGTCGTCGTCGCCCTCGGGCAGCACGATGCGCTTGCGATCGGCTCGTGCGCGCTCGATGAGCTGGTATTCGAACATCTGCGGCGTGACCACCGGACTGGGCGGAACATCGATGCGCCGCAACAGTTCCACGGCGTCCACGCGTTCTTCCATCAGCGCCAGGGCGGTGTCCACCTTGCGCGGGTTGCCCGCGGACATCCGGCCGCGGGTGCGGTAGGCGGCCCCTGCCGTGTCGTAGGTGCCGAGTTCGGTGGTGAGGATCGGCAGTTTGGGCTTGAGCCCGGTCATCAGCCGCGCCACCGCGGGATGCGGCAGCAGGCCACCGTTCATGATGATGCCCGACAGCGACGGAAAGCCCTCCGCCTCGTGCGCGTTCACGACGCTGAGCAGCACGTCCGACCGATCGCCCGGCGCGATCACCACCACGCCCTCGACCAGCCGTTCCAGGATGTGTTCCGCCGTCATGCCGCCGACCATGATCTTCAGCGCCTCACGGTGCAGCAATTCCGGATCGCCGCTGTACATCTCGCCGCCGATGGCGGTGCACAGCTCGGCCATGGTCGGCGCGATCAACAGCGGCACCTCGGGCAGCGTCCAGGAGGGGACGTCGAAGCCGCGCAGCGCCGCGGCCACCTCGTCGAGCCGCTGCGGGTCGCAGCGATTGGCGATGACGGCGACCAGCTGCGCGTGCTCGTGGGCCAGCTCGGCCGCGCACAGGTCGGCCAGTTGCTTCACCTCGTCCGGGGTGCGTCCGGCGCCGCGCACCACCAGCAGCACCGGTGCGCCCAGATTGACCGCGATCCTGGCGTTGAAGCGCAACTCGCTCGGGCTCGCCACGTCGGTGTAGTCGCTGCCGACCACGACCACCGCGTCGCACATCTTGGCGACCTCGTGGAAGCGCAGCACGATCTCGCTGATCGCCGCGTCCGGGTCGGCGTGCACCTGCTCGTAGGTGGTGCCGATCGCCTGCGCGTAGTCGATGTCCGCCGTGCTGTGCTCGAGCAGCAGTTCGAGGATGTAGTCGGGCTCGGTGGTCGAGCGCGTGATCGGCCGGAACACGCCGACCCGCGCGGTCGTCGCACACAGCATCTGCAGCACCCCGAGGGCCACCGTCGACTTGCCGGTGTCGCCCTCGGGAGAGGCGATGTACACGGCGGATAGAGCGTTGTCGGCCATGCCGCAGAGCTTAGTGAACCGAGGGCAACCGGGCCGCGCCGCGCGACGGCGATCACTCGCCGGGCAAGCGAGCGCGGCCGCCGCAGGGCCGCCCCGGAACACTCCAGGCCGTGAGGCCGAGCGGTAGCGAAGGGTTCAGCGGTATCGGTGACGCCCTCACCGGCCGCTTTCCGCCCCGCTATAGTCCGGGCATGGCTGAGCAATTTCCGGATCGGCAGTGGGGTTCGCGCACCAACCTGTTCGCCCGCGCGGCAAGCAGATTCGCGGCCACCAAGCCGGGCTCCCGGCTGGTCCGCGCCCTCACCCCGCTGGACCGGGCGGTCCTGGAGCGCACCGGCGCCAAGTACACCGTGCTCGGCCCGATCGGCGCGCCGGTCATCCTGCTCACCACCATCGGACGCAAATCGGGGCAGCCGCGCACCCAGCCGTTGCTCTACGTGCACGACGGCGACACGCTCTATGTGATCGGCAGCAACTTCGGCCAGGCACACCACCCCGCCTGGACCGCCAACCTCCTGGCGAACCCCACCGCCACGGTAGCGATAGCAGGCGAACGCATCCCCGTAACCGCCACCCCCGTGGAAGACCCGGACAAAACCCCCATTTTCCAACGCTTCGTCGACATCACCGGCGCCTACTCCGCCTACCGCTCCCGCACCACCCGCGACCTCCGCATCTTCGCCCTCCGCCGGGCATGACGCCGCGAGTGGCACACCACCGCGGCATCGGCCGAAAGGGCCTCGCCGTGGTGCGCCACTCGTGAACGTCAGGCCAGGGCGCGCAGGCGGGGGGCGAGGTCGCGCTGGAAGAGGTCGAGGAAGCGGCGCTGGTCGTGGCCGGGAGCGTGGAAGACCAGGTGGTTGAGGCCGGCGTCGAGGTAGGGCTTGATCTGGGCGACCGCCTCGTCGGGGTCGCTCGCGACGATCCAGCGCTTGGCGATCTGTTCGATGGGCAGCGCGTCGGCGGCGGCCTCCATCTCGATCGGGTCGGTGATGCTGTGCTTCTGCTCCGCGGTGAGCGAGAGCGGGGCCCAGAACCGGGTGTTCTCCCTGGCCAGTTCGGGATCGGTGTCGTAGGACAGCTTGATCTCGATCATCCGGTCGATGACCTCCACGCTGCGCCCGGCCTTCGCGGCGCCCTCGGCGACGGCGGGCATCAACTTCTCGGTGTAGAGGTCCATGCCCTTGCCCGACGTGCAGATGAAGCCGTCGCCCGCGCGTCCGGCGTACCGCGCGACCAACGGGCCGCCCGCGGCGATGTAGATCGGGATGCCGCCCTTGGGCACGTCGTAGATGGAGGCGCCGACGGTCTTGTAGTACTCGCCGTCGTAATCGACGCGGTCGCCGGTCCACAGTGCGCGCATCAGGTCGACCGCCTCGCGCAGCCGCGCGAAACGCTCCTTGAACTCGGGCCATTCGCCGGTGTATCCGGTGGCGATCTCGTTGAGCGCCTCACCGGTGCCGACCCCCAGCATGACGCGATCCGGGTACAGGCAGCCCAAGGTGGCGAAGGACTGCGCGATCACCGCGGGGTTGTAGCGGAAGGTAGGGGTGAGCACCGAGGTGCCGAGCTGGATGCGCTGGGTGCGCTCGCCGACCGCGGCCAACCAGGCCAGCGAGAAGGGCGCGTGCCCGCCTTTGTGCCGCCAGGGCTGGAAATGGTCGCTCACGGTGGCGCTGTCCAAGCCGTGTTGCTCGGCCAGCACCGCGATCTCGACGAGCTCACGGGGGCCGAACTGCTCCGCCGATGCCTTGTATCCGAGCTTGAGTCCGCTCATCTGCCACGCTCCTCGCGTTTCGTTTCGCTGCCATCGCGATCCGTTCTCGACAGTAGTCAACGCTGCCGCCTCCGCGCCGACGGCCTGGCGCGGATGATCTTCACAGCCTCCCGGTCGTGGCCGTTCCGGTCGCGGGGCGATAGCGGATAATGGCCCGCGTGACCGCAGACGAGCCGATCCTGTCCTACTTGACCGATATGGACGGCGTGCTGGTGCACGAGGACCATCTCATCCCGGGCGCCGACAAGTTCCTCGCCGAACTGCGCGCCAACGACACACCGTTCCTGGTGCTGACCAACAACTCGATCCGCACCCCGCGCGATCTACAGGCGCGGCTGCGCCACACCGGGCTCGACATCCCGGAAGAAGCGATCTGGACCTCCGCGCTGGCCACCGCCACCTTCCTGAACGAACAGCGGCCCAACGGCACCGCGTACGTGGTGGGCGAATCCGGGCTCACCACCGCCTTGCACGAGATCGGCTACGTGCTGACCGACAGCGATCCCGATTACGTCGTGCTCGGCGAGACCCGCACGTACTCCTTCGAGGCGATCACCACCGCGATCCGGCTGGTCGAGCGAGGCGCCCGCTTCATCGCGACCAATCCGGACCCGACCGGTCCGTCCCGGGACGGCTCGCTGCCCGCGACCGGCTCGGTGGCCGCGCTGATCACCCGCGCCACCGGCCGCGACCCGTACTACGTCGGCAAGCCGAACCCGCTGATGATGCGCTCCGCGCTGCGTCGCATCGGCGCCCATTCCCAGTCGACGGTGATGATCGGCGACCGGATGGACACCGACGTCATCTCCGGCCTCGAGGCGGGCATGCGCACCATCCTGGTCACTTCCGGCATCTCCACCCGCGCGTCCTTCGAGGCCTTCCCCTACCGCCCCACGATGGTGGTGGACTCCGTCGCCGACCTGATCGGGAAGACCGGGTCCCCGTTCACGGATTGAGCGGTGCGTCCCGGTCGCCGTCCGTGGTGATCGCGTCCACGGCGGCGGACAACGCGGTGAGCGCCTCGACCGTGCGCGCGAGCTGTTCGTATCCGAGCTCGTCCACGAGCCGTTCGGCCATCACCTTGTGCCGCGGGTTGATGCGGCGTACCGCGGCCAGCCCCGCCTCGGTGATGGCGACGAGTTTCGCGCGGCGGTGCGCGGGATTGGGCCGGTATTCGGCGAGCCCCTTGTCCACCAGCAGATCCGCGATGCGTTGGACGCTCTGCCGGGTGATGCCCATTTCGCGGGCGATGCCAGCGACGGGCAGCGGCGCGCGCGTCACCGCACCGAGCACCTGCCACCAAGCGGCGGTCAGACCCGCCGGTCGGGCCAATTCCTCGGCCACCGCGAGGAACTGACCGTTCAGGCGGAACGACGTGATCGCCGCCGTGGCGAACAACTCCTGTTCAGGGGTCATGCGGCACCTCCCGATGTCGGCGATCCGGGCGGATCACCGGCAATTCTCGCTTACGCGTGCTGCGCGTCGTACTCCGCGAGCACCGCCCAGCCGCCGGGGTCGGCGTGTGCGAACAGCCGGTACCAGCCGTCCAGCACGTGCGGCTCGTACACGCCGAGCCTGCCGAGCACCTCGCGCGCGAACTCGAACGGCGCGCTCGCGCTGGCGGTGATCACGTCACCGTCGGTGACGGCCGGGGCGTCGACATAGTGGTCCGCGCCCGAATAGCCGCTGTAGCGCAGGAATTCCGCGACATTGCTGGTGTGCTCGCGGTTGTCGAGCAGGCCGGCCTTGGCCAGGCCGAACGTCGCGCCGCAGATCGCGGCGACCGGCACGCCCGCGTCGACGAACTCGCGCGCCTTGTGCGCGAACGGGTCCAGCTCCGGCCCCTCCCAGGTCTCCGCCCCCGGCAGGATCAGCATCGCGCTGTCGGCGGGCGTGAGATCGGCGAGCACGACGTCCGGCACGATGCGCATGCCGCCCACGGTGGTGATCGGCTCCGCGCTCGGGCCGACCGTCTTCACCTGCCAGGTTCCCGGCTCCCGGTGCCAGCTCGGCTTGTTGATGTGCGCGGTGGCCGCGCCCACCTCCCAGTCGGCGAGCGTGTCGTAAACGGCCATGTGCACTGTCTTCGTAGGCATGACAGTATGCTGTCATATTTGACAGTATACTGTCAATACCGAAGCGCGACTCTCTCGATGAACCGGCAACTACGCTGGGAGCATGCGAATCTCGGTGGCGGCGGACGAGCGGGTCGGCGTGGCCCGGGAACTGATCGACGAGCTGGGCAAGCGCGGCCACGAGATCCTGCCGCACGGCGCGCTGTGCGACACCGAACGCGACGACTGGGCATGGGCCAGCGAGGCGGCGGCCCGTGACGTCGCTTCCGGTGAGGCAGACCAGGCGATCGTCTGCTGCTGGACCGGCACCGGCGCCTCGATCGCGGCCAACAAGGTCCCCGGCGTGCGCGCCGCGCTCTGCGCCGACGCTTCGACCGCGGCGGGCGCCCGCACCTGGAACGACGCCAACGTCCTCGCCCTGAGCCTGCGTTCGACCTCCAGCGCCGAACTCCGGGAAATCCTCGACGCCTGGTTCACCACCGAACCGAGCACAGGCCCCGACGATCAGGCCAACATCGCCCATCTCTCCGAGATCGAACAGCGAGCCTGACGCAGGCGCCCTACCCGATCCGCATGCGACCGCCGAGACGGATCAGGACAGGGCGCGGTCGAGGTCGTCGAGGAGGTCTTCGACGTCTTCCAGGCCCACCGAGATACGCACGACGCCGTCGGTCAGGCCGATGGTGGCCCGGCCTTCGGGCCCCATGGCGCGGTGGGTCGTGGTAGCCGGGTGCGTGATCAGGGTCTTCGCGTCACCGAGGTTGTTGGAGATGTCGACGATGCGCAACCGGTTGAGGACTTCGAAAGCGCGCTTCTTCGCCTCGTTCTCGGGTGCGCTCAGCTCGAAGGTGATCACGGTGCCGCCCGCGCTCATCTGACCGGTGGCCAGCGCGTACTGCGGATGAGATTCCAGGAACGGGTAACGCACCCAGCTGACGGCCGGGTTGCCCTCCAGGAAACGGGCGATGCGCAGCGCGGATTCCGCCGAGTGGCGCACCCGCAGCGGCATCGTCTCCAGGCCCTTGAGCAGGGTCCACGCGTTGAACGGGCTCAGCGCCGGGCCGGTATGGCGCATCAGCGTTTTCACCGGGCCGTCGATGTAGTCCCGGGCGCCGAGGATCGCGCCGCCGAGCACGCGGCCCTGCCCATCGATGTGCTTGGTGCCGGAATAGACCACCACGTCGGCGCCGAGTTCGAAGCCACGTTGCAGCAGCGGAGTGGCGAACACGTTGTCCAGCACCACTTTCGCGCCCGCGGCGTGTGCCAACTCGGTCACCCGGCGCACGTCGACCAGGGTCTGCATCGGATTGGCGGGCGTCTCGAAGAACACCGCCTGGGTGGGCACCGACAGCGCCTGCTCCCACTGGTCGAGATCCTCGCCGTCGACGAAGACGGTCTCCACGCCCCAGCGCGGCAGGATCTCGTTGCACACCACGAAGCACGAGCCGAACAGGCTGCGCGCGGCGACGAGCCGGTCACCGGCCTTCAGCAGCGCGCCCAGCGCGGTGAACACCGCGGACATGCCGCTCGCGGTGGCGAAGCACGCCTCGGCGCCGTCGATCAGGCGCATCCGCTCCTCGAACATGGCCACCGTGGGGTTGCCGTAGCGGGAGTACACGAAGTGCTCGGCCTCGCCGGTGAAGGCGGCCTCGGCGGCCTCGGCGCTCTCGTAGACGAAGCCGGAGGTCAGATAGAGCGCCTCGGCGGTTTCCTCGAAACCGGAGCGCCGCAGCCCGCCGCGCACGCCCAGCGTCGCGGGACCGACGCCGTCGGGCAGCGGCTTGTCGAACGCGCCGCCGGTGATCACGACTGCCGCCAGGGCAATCCGAGGGCACGCCAGCCCGCGCCGCCGCGATGCCCGAATTCGTCGAGCGGGCCCTCGAATCCCTCGAGCACGTTGTAGGAGGTGCGGTAACCCGCCGACGTGGCGGCTATCGCCGCACCGATCGAACGCTGACCGGAGCGACAGAGGAAGACGACGGGAGCCTCGGGATCGTGGCCGTCGAGCGCCTGCTTCAACTGCTCGACGAACGTCTCGTTGCGCGCGCCCGTGGAATCGACCCACTCGATCAGCACGGTCGGCCGTTCGATCGAACTGGTGTCGGGGACGCCGACGAACTTCCATTCCGCTTCCGTCCGCACGTCCACGAGGACGGCGTCGGGATCGTCCCGCAGCAGCTCCCAAGCCTGCTGTGGAGTGATGTCACCGGCATAACTCATGTGCACCTCCTGCGAATCCGCACTTGCCGCGCCCGGGACCGGGGCGCCGCCAGGTCGTCACCCGGAGCACCCCACCGCGGAGGAGGGTTGCCGACCAGTAATGCCGGGGCTTGACACTGGTTCTCATGACCTTCGACTGAGATTGCACCGACCCGGGTCACCCTGTCAAACGGTGGCGCACACTGCGCGAACGCTCAGGTGCAGACCAGCCACTTACCGCCGGATCGGGTGAGATTCCAGGTCGAGGTCCGCTCCTGCCCGTCCACCTTCGTGGTCACGGTCGCCTTCCCCCGGTCGCCGTCCATGATCGGACTGTCGATTTTCGTGATCTCGACCGGCTTTCCGGTGCCGTCCTGCCCCGCCAGCGGCGAGCGGGTCGCGTCGAAACCCTCGCACGCGGTGCCGGGCGGCGGCACGGCGTCGCTGCGGTTGGAGCCGTCGACGAAGTTGCGGACGGCCGCCGCGATGCGGTCGGCTTCTGTGACATTTTTCTCAGCGGGCGACAGCACGCCGCCGAGCACGATCGCGATCAGCACGATCGCCGCGACCACCGCGGCCGCGATGAACGGTGCCGCCGAGCGCTTGTCGGTCTGATCGACGCGGATGATCTCGTCCTCGCCCGGGGTCGGCTGCTGTTCGGTCATGGCTCGATGATCCCTGGTCGGCGCGGGTATCGAGCGCTCGGCCCCCGGTTGCGGACCGGGGCGGCGCCGGCCGGGTTCTGGCGTCCGCGATAGGCCGCGCGCGAGCGGGTAAGCGACGATTGTGGCTTTCGACGGCATCCGCCGAGTTCACGCACCGACGCGGGGCGGCATCGGCCATCCCGATAGAATCGCGGGACGGCGGCCTGCTGTCATAGCGAATCGGCAGCTCCACGCCGCGGCGAACGGAGCACCGTGCAGCCACTAGCCGGCAACGCAGGCGTGCGCCCCGAGGGCGCGACCGAGCCGGTGCGTCAACTTAGCCTAAGCTAAGCCAGACGTCATTAATTGTTTCGACCGTAAGGTGCGCGTAAAGAGATGACCGAACAGAGTGCAGTAGAGGATGGCGGTGTTCGCGAGCCCTCCGTGGTGACGCAGGCTTCCTCCGCCGGGCCTGACGCGCACACCGCGAGGACCCGCCCGCTCCGCATCGCGATCGTGGGCGCCGGACCGGCCGGGATCTACGCCGCCGACGCATTGATGAAGTCCGATGCCGATGTGAGCATCGACCTGTTCGAGCGCATGCCCGCGCCGTTCGGGTTGATCCGCTACGGCGTCGCGCCGGACCACCCGCGGATCAAGGGCATCATCACCGCCCTGCACAAGGTGCTGGACAAGCCGCAGGTGCGCCTGCTGGGCAATATCGACTACGGCACCGACATCACGCTGGACGACCTGCGGGCCTTCTACGACGCGGTGATCTTCTCCACCGGCGCCAACGCCGACCGCGCCCTGCCCATCCAGGGCATCGATCTCGACGGATCCTTCGGCGCGGCCGACTTCGTCTCCTGGTACGACGGCCACCCCGACGTCCCCCGCACCTGGCCGCTGGACGCGGAGAAGGTCGCCGTCCTCGGCGTCGGCAACGTCGCTCTCGACGTGGCCCGCGTGCTGGCCAAGACCGGCGACGAGCTGCTGCCCACCGAAATCCCGCCGAACGTCTACAAGGGCCTCAAGGCCAACAAGGCCGTCGAGGTGCACGTCTTCGGCCGCCGCGGGCCCGCCCAGGCCAAGTTCACCCCGCTGGAACTGCGCGAACTCGACCACTCCCCCACCATCGAGGTGATCGTCGACCCCGAGGACATCGACTACGACGAAGGCTCCGAAGCCGCGCGCAGGCATTCCAAGCAGGTCGACATGGTCGCCAACACGCTCGAGCAGTGGGCCATCCGCGACGCCGGTGACCGGCCGCACAAGCTGTTCCTGCACTTCTTCGAATCCCCCGCCGAGGTGCTCGGCGAGAACGGCAAGGTCGTCGGCCTGCGCACCGAGCGCACCCAGCTCGACGGCACCGGCAACGTCAAGGGCACCGGCGTGTTCAAGGACTGGGACGTGCAGGCGGTCTATCGCGCCGTCGGCTACCTGTCGCAGAACCTGACCCAGCTGCCGTTCGACGACCAGGCGGGCACCGTGCCGAACGAAGCGGGTCGCGTGATCGCCGACGAGAACGCCGACGGCGCCGCACGCTACATGCCCGCGACCTACGTCACCGGCTGGATCAAGCGCGGCCCGGTCGGCCTGATCGGCCACACCAAGGGCGACGCCAACGAGACCATCGCCTGCCTGCTGGACGATGCTCCCGGCTTCACCCCGGCGCAGCGCCCCGAGCCCGAGGCCGTCACCGAGTTCTTGGAGAGCAAGGGCATCCCCTTCACCACCTGGGCCGGCTGGTACCGCCTCGACGCGCACGAACGCTCCCTCGGCGAGCCGGAGGGCCGCGAGCGCGTCAAGGTCGTCGAGCGCGAGGACATGCTGCGCGCCAGCGAACCGCACAAGGTCTGATCACCCCGGCTGCGACCGATTCCGCTGCCACAGCGACACCCCGGCTGTGGCAGCGGAAAATTCGACCCTGAGGCATTCTGTACAAGTGTTCGATGCCCACCTGCACATCTTCGACCCGCGATTTCCGCTGGCCGAGAACGAGGGCTATCTGCCCGACCCGTTCACCATCGCCGATTACCGCAAGCGCATGTCGCGCTTCGACGTCGCGGGCGGCGCGGTGGTCAGCGGGTCGTTCCAGGGCACGGACCAGACCTATCTGAAGGCCGCCCTCGCCGAACTCGGCGAGGGCTGGGTCGGCGTCACCCGGCTCGACTTGGACGCCACCGACGAGGAAATCCTCGAACTGGACCGCATCGGCGTGCGCGCGCTGCGGTTCAACCTCAAGCGGGCGGCGGCCGACATCACCGGAATGACGTTGCAGGCGTTGCGCGCGCACGAACTGGCCGGCTGGCACGTCGAGGTCTACATCGACGGCACGATGCTGGCGTCGCTGCAACCGGTCATCTCCAAGCTGCCCGCGCTGTCGGTCGACCATCTGGGCATGTCCGCGGAGGGGCTGCCCTTCCTGCTGGATCTCGTCGACCGCGGAGCCAAGGTCAAGGCGACCGGTTTCGGCCGGGTCGCGATGAACGTGGCCGACACGCTGCGCCGCGTCCACGCGGTGAATCCCGAAGCCCTCATGTTCGGCACCGACCTGCCCGGCACCAGGGCCGGACGCCCGTTCCGTGACTCGGACGTGGATCTGCTCTGCGACGTGGTGGGCACCGACATGTACGCGGTGCTGGAGGACAACGCGCGCGCGTTCTACCGGCTCCCGGCCCGTGAGCGTGTGGTCAGCGACGATCCGGCCCCCACGCTGCCGCTGTACCGCCCGGAACCGCCGACCCTGCGGCTGCGCCGCGACGGACTCCCGGAAAACCGGGCGGGCGACACGATTCCGTTTCCCGCCATCGATCGGTAGCGCTCAGACGGCGAAGACGCCGACGAGCCAGACCCCGGTGGCCAGCAACGCGCCGAACAGTTCGATCAGGATGGACAGGCCGACGCCCTTCAACGCGTGCACCGTCGCCTGCCACGCCTCCCGGTTGACCCGCAGCCGCTGGAGTTCCGAAAGATACACACCGAGAACGAAACCCACGAACAGGCCGATCACCGGGATCACGAAGAAACCGACGATGCCGAGGACCGCGCCGAGGAAGACCGCCCGGCCCGCCACGCCCGCGTCCTTCATCTTGCGTCCGGGCCAGGTGTATTTGACGACGCCGGAAAGCGCCAGCAACAACGCGCTGATCGCGAAAACCGTCCACGCCGTCGCGCCACCGGTGAGGAAGGCCCAGACGCCGATGGCCGCGAAGATCAGGATGACGCCCGGCAGGATCGGCACGACGACCCCGACGAGGCCGACCAGAATCGCGAGGCCGGCGAGAAGGTTGTACCACCCCTGATCAGACAGCGCTTCCACACGTGCAGCCTAGGGCGGCGCACAGCCGCGGGCGAGCCGTAGCGGCGCGGCGTTATTGTCATACTGTCAATACATCCCTTCCGGTCGCGTCCGGGAGGACGCACCGGTCACCGGTGTGCTGGATCAACGACGAACCGAGGTAGGGCGTGAGCACTCCATCCACCGCCAAGCAGGGCCCGCTCGCGGGCATCAAGGTCATCGAGCTGGCCGGCATCGGCCCCGGTCCGCACGCCGCGCTGCTGCTCGCCGATCTGGGCGCCGACGTGGTGCGGGTGCAGCGCGCGGGTCAGCTGCCGGGCGGATTCGACCGCCCGCAGCTGCGCGGCCGGACCATCGTCGAGGCCAACCTCAAGGATCCCGCCGACATCGAGAAGGTGCTCGGCCTCGTCGAGAAGGCGGATGTGCTGATCGAGGGCTTCCGCCCCGGCGTCACCGAGCGGATGGGCCTGGGTCCGGACGACGCGCTGGCCCGCAACCCGCGCCTGGTCTACGGACGGATGACCGGCTGGGGCCAGGAGGGCCCGCTGGCCGACCGCGCGGGACACGACATCAACTACATCTCCATCACCGGCGTGCTGCACGCCATCGGCCGCAAGGGCGAACGCCCGGTCCCGCCGCTGAACATGGTGGGCGATTTCGGCGGCGGCTCGATGTTCCTGGTGTTCGGCATCCTCGCCGCGCTGGTCGAGCGGCAGCAGTCCGGTAAGGGCCAGGTGATCGACGCGGCCATGGTCGATGGCGCCCTTGCCCTTTCGCACATGATCTGGGGCATGCGCGGTTCGGGCGCCTGGTCCGACGAGCGCGGCGTCAACCTGCTCGACACCGGAATGTCGTTCTACGACACCTACGAGACCTCCGACGGCAAGTACATGGCGGTCGGCGCGATCGAACCGCAGTTCTACGCCCAGTTGCTCGCCGGCCTGGAGATCGACGCGGACGGCCTGCCCTTCCAGCTCGACCCCGCCGGGCAGGACACGCTGAAAAAGCTGTTCACCGAGCGTTTCCGGACCAAGACCCGGGACGAGTGGTCCGAGATCTTCACCGGCACCGACGCGTGCGTCTCGCCCGTGCTCACCTTCGAGGAGGCAACGCGCAACGAGCACATCGCGGCCCGCGGCTCTTTGCTGGAGCTGGACGCCATCACCCAGCACGCCCCCGCGCCGCGATTCTCCCGCACTCCCAACGGGATTCCGACCCCGCCGCCCACCACCGCGACGCCGATCGAGTCGGTCTGGGCGGACTGAGCATCCGACGGGGTGCCATGGCGCGTCGCCCGGCACTCCGTCTCGCTGCGGGTAATTGAAAATTTCAACATACCAACCGGTTCGACAGTTCGGCACCGGGCCTGCCATACTGTCCGCGAGCAGGTGGCTTTCGAGGTCAGCGAACTTCCCCGGGCATCGTCCGGTCCGCTCCTTGACCACCGCTCGAGTTGGAGGCCGAGGCACCGTGCGAGCTTCCGCACGCCGCCCGAGCACGACGGGGGCCAGTCCCGAGGGGTGACCGGCCACTCGTGCCCGGCGGCGCTCGGAGGGGAGTGCAGCCGGCGGAGGCTCCCTCCCCCGATCTGAACAGTGAAATCTCCTCAGTAGCAGGTCAACGGCGTCAGTGGGTCCGCGGCGCGGGGCGTCAGCGCGGCGTAGGCGGACGCGATGGCCTTGACCGCCAAGCGCAATTCGGGCTCCCGGTGGGTGAACGGCAGCCGCAGGAACCGTTCGAACGCCCCCTGTACGCCGAATCGAGGCCCGGCCGCGAGCAATACGCCATGGTTGGGCGCCGTGGCGGCGAGCGCGGTGGAGACCGAGGTCGGCAGCTGCGCCCACACCGACATGCCGCCCGCGCCGACGGTGACGCGCCAGTCCGGTAGTTCCTCGGCGAGCGTGTCGAGCAGAGCGGCACGCTGCGAACGCAACTGGTCGCGGCGGCGGTCGAGAATCACGTCCGCGTGCGCGAGCAGGTGCACGGTGGCCAGCTGGTCCATGACGGGGGTACCCAGGTCGACGGTGGAGCGGATGCCGAGAAGCTTGGTGATCAGCGTCTGATTGGTCCGTATCCAGCCGACCCGCAGACCGCCCCAGAACGATTTCGAGGCCGAGCCGATGGTGATGATCTCGGAGCCTTTGGCGAAGGCGGCGACCGGCGGCGGTGCGATGTCCGCGCCGAGGCCGAGATCGGCCATGGATTCGTCGATCACGACGGTCATCCTGGTATCCCTGGCGATGGCGGCCAGTTCGGCGCGGCCGTCGGTGTCCAGCAGCAAGCCGGTCGGGTTGTTGTAGTCCGGCACCAAGTAGGCCAGGCTCGCCGCGGTCTGCCGGGCGGCACTGCGAATTCCGTCGAGATCCCAGCCGCCCGCCGGATCCTCCGGCCGCAGCGGCACCGGCACCGGCCGGGCGCCGACGTCGCGGATCGCCTCGATGGCGTTCGGATAGGTCGGGTGATCGATGAGCACACGGGCGGCGGGGGCGGTCAGCACGTTCAGCAGCAGGCGCAGGCCGTGCTGGGCGCCGAGGGTGACCAGGATCTGGTCGGGTTCGGTGGGCAGCCCGCGCGCGGTGTAGCGGCGGGCGATCGCCTCCCGCAGCGCCAGCACGCCGACCGGGTCCATGCCGTGCGTGCCGAGGTAGGCCGGAATTCCTTCCAGGGCCACGGAATACGCGTCCTGCATTTCCAGCGGAGCGGCCATCGCGGCATAGGTCATGTCGATGGTCGGTAGTTCGGGCGAGGCCATCATCGCCAGGATGCTCCTGGCCGGTTTGACGCCGTCGTGCTGCACGTCCCGGGGCAGGGCCACCGTGCTGCGCGAGCCCTGGCGGCTGATCAGGTAGCCGTGCTCGCGCAGCAGCGCGTAGGTGGAGGTGATGGTGGTGCGGCTGACCCCGAGAGTGGCGGCGAGATCGCGTTCGCTGGGCAAGGCGACACCCAGCGGTGCGCGACCGTCGTGGATCAGCAGCCGGATGCCCTCGGCGAGGGCCAGGTAGGCCGGACGGGTGGAGCGCCGCCCGGCCGGATCCGGATCACCGTCGTGCACGTGCCGCCAACGGCCCAGATCGCGGGCCAGGCTGCCCGCGCCGATCACTCTCGTAGCCATGCGGTCCAGTATCGGCCGATTGGATATTCCTTGGCAAGGCCAGTAGCGCGCACGCTGGCGGACATGACCGCCCTCGCCACCCTGTTCCTGGTCGCCCTGTCCGGCTACCTGATCCACCGCTTCGCGCCGAAACGCGACGAGCGCGCCTTCCGTCTCGAGCGCTTCCACCCGGGCACGCCGATGTCCGACCACACCCCTTCACACTACGATTACCAGCGTCGATACTCCGATCTCGCCGCGATACACGGCCGACTGGATGTGCCGGATCCGGGCTTGTCCGGCGGCGCGTAATGCGCGCGAACAGCGCTGCGAGAAGCCACGACGCCCGCACCAGGCCAGTGCGGCGGCCGCCCGCGGTCGCGCCGTGGCGTTTTCGCCGCCCGCACCCGGCTCGAATGGGGCACTTAAAAGGCCAGTTCTGAATAACTGGACTGTTAGTTGCGTATTTGTCGGTCCCACGGTGCAAACTTGGCTCATGAGTGACGCCACGAGCCTCGCCGCCGATCGTCCGGCGACCGAGGCCACCGGTTCGGCAACGGAGCCCCTGATCCCGGGCCGTCCCGCGCCGACCGGCCGGGCCGCGGCGACGCTGTTCGACACCGCGATCGGCTGCTGCGCGATCGCGTGGAGCGATGCGGGTGTGATCCGATTCCAGCTCCCGGAGGCGAGCGCGGCAGCCACCCGGGCGCGCATCACCCGAGCTCGCGCCGGCGAGAAGCTCCACGAGGAGCCACCCACCGGCGCGATCGCCGAGGCCATCGCGGGTATCCGCGCCCACCTCGCGGGTGAACTCGACGACCTGCGTTGGATCGCCGTGGACATCAGTGGGATTCCGCGGTTCCACCGCGCCGTCTACGCCGTCACGCGCGCCATCGACCCCGGCCGCACCCTCAGCTACGGCCAGGTCGCCGACCGCGTCGGCGCGCCCGGCGGCGCCCAGGCGGTCGGACAGGCATTGGGCCGCAACCCGATCCCGCTGATCATCCCGTGCCACCGCGTGCTCGCCGCCGACCATGCCCTGCACGGCTTCTCCGCCCCCGGCGGCATCGATACCAAGCAGCGCCTGCTGAGCATCGAGCGCACACCGGGATTCGGCGAACCCACACTGTTTTGAGCCGATCTCGCCCGTCGCCTTCCTCCACGGCCCGTTCGGCCGACATGCCGCTGTGTCCGCGCTGAAATCCGCGTCGGCATGCCTGATTCGGCTACGGCCGAGGCCGAGGCTCGATGGAATCGGGCGTCACCAACCGGCGCACCCGACCACACAGGCTCGATATTCGAGCGGAGGTACCGAGCATCCGACGTTCGCGCCGCGGAACTACAGCACCGGGTGCGCGCGAAAGAATTCGCAGGCGTCGCCGGTGATGTAGCCGTCCTCGCAGCCGAAATAGGTCTGAATACAGGCGTTCGTCGAGCAACCGAGTTCGATCAGCTTCTGCCGGATCCGGGCGTTGCGCTCCTGCGGCGTGTCGGTCTTCGGCGCCACCGTCGCCGAGGAGCGCACCGAGCTGGTGACCGGTTGCGGTTGCCCGTGCGAGCACCCGGCGGCCAGGACGATTCCGGCTGCCAGCGCGCAGATCACCGCGGCCGGTCGCCAGGTCATCCTCCGCTCCCTGACTCCCCGCGCATCAGCGCCCCGAGGGACTCGCGATCGGTGACGTCCATTTTGATGCAGGCCCGGTAGAGGTGGCCCTCCACGGTGCGCACCGACACCGTGAGCCGGTCGGCGATCTGCCGGTTGGACAGACCCGCGGCGACGAGGTTCGCGATCTCGCGTTCCCGCGCGGTCAAGGGCAATGGCTGCGCCGCCTGCCGCAGCGCCGGGGTGCTCGCTCCGCCGCAGGCGGCGGCCAGGCGGTTGGCCATGGCGGCGGACTCGAGCAACCTGCGCCGATCCCCGGAACGCTCATGGGCCGACGCGGCCTGCGCCGCGGCGTCGGCGGCCGACAGCAGCACGCCGAGACGCTCGAATTCGGCTGCCGCCGCGTCCAGCCCGGGTCCGTCGTGGGCGGCGAGCGCCACCGCGTGCCGCGCCTGCGCCTGCACCAGCCGCCCTTCCACCCGGACGGCCAGCTCCGCCAGTCGTCCGGACACCGAATGGTCGCCGAAGCGGGCCGCGGCGTGCAGTGCCATGGCCTCGATCGCGTGCTGATGCGAGTGTGCGGCCGCGTCGGCGGCGCCCACCGCGATCCGGATGGCCGGGGTCACGGTTCCTTCGGCGGCGGCCAGCCAAGCGCGGGCCACTTCCAGCTGCGGTTCGTACACCGCGCTGTGCCTTCCGCCCCGGGCGGTGGCGTGCGCGATCGACTCGGCGGCCTCGGCGGCGCGCCCGAGCGCCGAATACGCCTCCGCCAGACGGATTCGCGCGGGGAACATCCACGCGGCGGCGCCCTCCGCGGCCAGTGCGGCCAGCGCCTGTTCCAGATTGTCGATGCCGTCCAGGAACCGCCCCTGCGCCACATCGACGGTGCCCTGCAGGATCTTCGACATGCCCCAGGCCAGGTACTGGCCCGGCGAGGAGTAGCCGACGAACGACCCGGCGCGGCGTCGCGCGGCGTCCAGATCGCCGGTGAAGGTCAGGGCGAGCACCTCGGCGTGGGTGGACATGAAGCGGTTGAGCCCGTCGATGTGCTCTTCCACCTCGTGCCCGCGGGCCGCGTACTGCCTGGCCTCTTCCCCCCTGCCCATCAACGCCAGCGCCAGGCCGCCGCCGAACGCCGCCCACCACACCGCCCACGGCGGCGCGCCGTCGGCGGAAATCACCGTTTCCGCCTCGGCGATCGCGTCGTCGACCCGGTTCTCGTTGACCAGGCTCGCGGAGGCCAGCCCGGTGAAGATGGCCGCGATCTTCGGATGCCGCACCTTCCCGCGCACCAGCTTCAGCACCTCGTCGGCGCGATCGGCATCGCCCATGGCCCACAACAGGTTCGCCACCCGGGTGCTGCCCCAGCGTGCCAGCTGCACCTCGTCGAGCTGGTCGGGGTCGAAGCTGGCCAGGGTGCGCTCGGCCTCGATCCGATGTCCCTGCCAGAGCAGGGCGCGCGCCAGCAGGTCGGCGGCCTCCACGCCGCCGCGCCGCTCCACCGCGGCGCGGGCGAAGCGCTCGCCCAGCGGCAGATTCGCCAATCCGATCGCGTCGGCCGCGGCCGCCTCGAACAATTCCAGATCCGCGGATTTGTCACTGTCCAGCGCCAATTCGGCCAGCCGGATACGGTCGGCGGCGGAATTGATCCGGCGCTCCTTCAGCGACGAATACAACCTGCCGCGCAGCCGCCGCGCCGAGGCGATGCCCAGCCTGCGCCGGATCACCTCGCCGAACAGCGGATGGTTGTAGCGGACGATCAGATCCCGGGAATTCTCCACAACCCGGATCACCCCGCGCGTTTCGGCGGCTTCCACCGCGTCCTCGCCCGCCAATCCGGCGAGGACGTCGAGATCGATCGGCTCACAGAAGGTCAGCAGCTCCAGCACCCGCAGCACCGGCTCGGGCAGTTGCTCGACCCGATCCTCCAGCAGCGCGGCCAGCTCCGAGGTCACCGCGGCTCGCCCGCGTAACTGCCACACCCCGTTGACCTGGCGCAGCGTGCCCGCCTCCAGCGCGCCCTCGACCAGATGCCGCAGGAACAACGCGTTTCCGGCGGAGGACTCCCACATCAGGTTGGCGGTGAACCCCTCGAGCTGCCCGCCGAGCATCGACTCCACCAGCTCGACGCTCTGGCGCTGGGTGAACGGACGCAGGTCGATGCGCGTCAGGTGACCGTCTTTCCACAGCGAGGTGACCGCGTCCGGCACCGGAACGCCGCTGCGCACGGTCACCACGATGTGCGCGGCTTTGTCGATGGCCAGCTGGAGCAGCAGGGTGGCGGAGAGTTGATCGAGCAGATGCGCGTCGTCCACGCCGATCACGGTGTCCCCGTCGGCGAGCAACGCCTCGCGCGCCGCCGACATGAAGGTGACCGGATCGTGCGCCGTATAGACGCCGACCATGTGCGCGAAGACCCCCAGGGGAATGCTGCGCGCCGATTCGGTGCCCGCCACCCAGCGAACATTGCCGCCGATCGCGGACGTGGCATGCCTGGCCAGGGTGGTCTTGCCCACCCCGGCGTCGCCGGTCAGCACCACACCGACGTGCTCCGAACCGGTCAGCGCCGCGCGGATCGCCTCGAATTCGCTTTCGCGCTCGATCATCGGCCAGTTCCGAGCCATGCTCTAACTGTAGTTCTTCACCGATCATGATCGAAGCCGAGCGACCACGATAGATGGGGTGAATTTCTGGTGACTTCGCCGAATTTCCGCTGGACCACGCGGAATTCGAACAGGTTCTAGCCGAGCACGTCGTGCCGGACGATGGTTTGATCACGCCCGGGACCCACGCCGATGCAGGAAATCCTCGCGCCGGACAGCTCCTCCAAACGCAACACGTACGCCTGGGCGTTGGCGGGCAACTCCTCGAAGGTGCGCGCGTCGGAGATATCCTCCCACCAACCGGGCATTTGCTCGAAAATGGGCTTCGCGTGATGGAATTCGGTCTGCGTGGTCGGCATCTGCTCGACCCGCTCGCCGTCGACCTCGTAGGCGACGCAGATCGGCACCGTCTCCAGACTGGATAGAACGTCCAGTTTGGTGAGGAAGTAGTCGGTGATCCCGTTGACCCGGGTGGCGTAGCGCGCGATCACGGCGTCGAACCAACCGCAGCGGCGGGCGCGTCCGGTGGTGACACCGACCTCGCCGCCGGTCTTGGCCAGGTAGGCGCCGAACTCGTCGAACAGCTCGGTCGGGAACGGGCCGGAACCGACCCGGGTGGTGTAGCACTTCAGGATGCCGAGCACCGTGTTGATCTTGTTGGGGCCGATGCCCGCACCGACCGCCGCGCCGCCCGAGGTCGGGTTCGACGACGTGACGTACGGGTAGGTGCCGTGGTCGACGTCCAGCAGGGTGCCCTGCGAGCCCTCCAGCAGCACCGTCTCACCGCGCTCGAGCGCCAGGTTCAGCTTCAGGCGCGTGTCGGCGATCCGGTGGGAGAAGCTTTCGGCCTGCGTGAGCACCTCGTCGACCACCTGCTGCGGGTCCAGCGCGCGGCGGTTGTAGATCTTGACCAGCACCTGGTTCTTGAACTCCAGCGCCGCCTCGACCTTCTGGGTGAGGATCTTCTCGTCCAGCACGTCGGCGACGCGCACGCCGACACGGGCCACCTTGTCCTGGTAGCACGGGCCGATACCGCGGCCGGTGGTGCCGATCTTCTTGTTGCCGAGGAAACGCTCGGTGACCTTATCGATGGCCACGTGATACGGCATGATCAGGTGCGCGTCGGCGGAGAGCAGCAGGCCGGAGGTGTCCACGCCGCGCTCTTCCAGCCCGGCCAGCTCGTCCAGCAGCACGCCCGGGTCCACGACGACGCCGTTGCCGATGACATTTGTCACGCCGGGGGTAAGGATGCCGGAGGGGATGAGGTGCAGCGCGAAGTTGTCACCGTTGGGCAACACCACGGTGTGACCGGCGTTGTTGCCACCTTGGTACCGGACCACCCAGTCCACCCGACCACCGAGCAGATCGGTTGCTTTGCCCTTCCCCTCGTCGCCCCACTGGGCGCCGATCAGGACGATTGCCGGCATTGTCGTGTCTCCTACGGTTCGACAGGCAACACTGCTGTGTTGCAGCTACCTGCCGTACTGAGGCGGTGGCCGGAAGGACAGTCTAGCCGACCCGTCCGCGGCGGCATCGAAGCGGATCTCGTCGTAGGCTCGACACCCGTGTGGTCACGGCCGGGCAGGGCTATGGTTGCACGGCACGCGGAGCGGAAGCGCGGCGTGCACGGGCGAGCCGCAGCTTGGTTCGGCCGCAATGCGAGGGGCCCGACGGTGTCGGCTCGAACCGAGGAGGGTGTACGGCAGCTTGAGTACCCATGTTCTCCGCTGCGACGGCGCCCCCGTACCCATCGCCCTCGCGGCGCTGCCGACCACCCAGACGGCCGCCGTCCCCGATCCCACGGTGATCGATGAGCTGCTTCCCGTGCTGGCCGCCGACAGCCTCCCGCGCCTGATCGTGCTCGGTGAGGACCCCGCGCTGGCCGCGGTGCTCACCCATCTGATGCGCACCGAGCGCTTGCACGTGGAGATCGGATACGTGCCGGTCGAGAAGACCTACGGTTCCCGTGCCTACCAGACCGGCACCGGCAACGCCGCCGCCAAACGCGCCATCGACGGCCGCGCGGTCGAGACGCCGCTGGTTCGCGACGACACCGGCAAGGTGCTCGTGGGCCGAGCGGTGATCGCGGGCATCGGCGGCGAGAAACTGGAGGGCGAAGCCTATGTCGACGACACGTTGCTGTTCTCCGGACAGGTGACCGCCATGCTCGTCTCGCCGTGCCTCGAACCACCCGGTGTGCGGGCCACCGTGCGCAAACGCTTCCGCAAGCGGCGCTGGTTGGAGGGGCGAGCCGCACAGCTCGGCACGCCCGGCGCGATCGTGACCAGGGACGGCGTCCGCGCCGATCGCCCGGTGCCGCGCTCGACTTTCTACCGCCACCACGAATCCTGGCTGCTGGTGCGATGAACGCCCCGTTCCCCATCGGCCGCAGGTCGCGCGCGGTCCGGCCGAGCCCGGTGTTCCTGCTCGTGATCGCCCTGACCGCGGTGGGCGGGGCGCTGGCCTGGGACGCCGCACTCGACTCGACCCGAGCCAAGGCCGGTGTCTTCGTCTTCGTGGTGTCCGGCTGGGTGGTATCGCTGTGCCTGCACGAGTTCGCGCACGCCTACACCGCTTGGCGCGCGGGCGACCGCGAGGTCGAGTTGCGCGGCTATCTGACGCTCAATCCGCTGAAGTACAGCCATCCCCTGCTGTCGATCGTGCTGCCGATCGTGTTCATCGCGCTCGGCGGGATCGGCTTGCCGGGCGGCGCGGTCTACGTGCACACGCACAATGTCGCGCCGCGCACGCAGCGGATCATCAGCGGCGCCGGGCCCGCCGTGAACGCGCTGTGCGCGGTGCTGCTCCTGGTGACCGTGCGGATCTGGGGTAGCTCCAGCAGTCATCCCGCGTTCTGGTTCGGCGTGAGTTTCCTTGCGTTCCTCCAGATCACCGCGGCGCTGCTGAACCTGATCCCGCTGCCCGGGCTGGACGGCTACGGCCTCGTCGAGCCGTCGCTGAGCTACCAGACCAGACGCTCGCTCGATCAGTTCAAGCCGTTCGGCATGCTGATCCTGTTCGCGCTGCTGTTCACCCCCGCCATCAACCAGGTGTTCTTCGACGCGGTGTACGCGCTGTTCGAACTGTCCGGCGTCCCGTCGAATTGGTCGCGCTACGGCGGCTACCTGACGCGATTCTGGACCTGATCGCCGGCGCGCCCGCTCGGCGACTCCGGTGCGGCGCAGGGCCGCCCGGTCAGGTCGGCCGGACGGCCCCGCTTCTTCGCCCGCTTCCGATCCGCCCCGCCTCTCGGCCGCCACACCCCTTGGCCGAGAGGTCCTTTCGTCCACGTGCGAAGCGTTCGACCGCGATACCCCTCGAGTCGCGGTCACATCGCAAAGCTACGGCGGGACAACGCACGGAGCGCGAGTAGCGGACTACTCGAAGATCAAACTTTCGCCTCGCCGCGCCGGGCGCGGACCACGGTGCCCGGCACGAATGTCCGAATACCGCTGAGTAGTACGGGTTCAGACCTCGGGCCGCACGTAGGGATTCTTGACCGTCGGCGGCAGCAGGGCAATCGCCGAGATACGTTGCACGCCGCACACCTGCATCAGGTCTACCAGCGTGGAACGCACCTGCGCGAAGACGACGTGCGCCGAAAGCCCCGCACCCGCTACCAGTTCCGGGCGCGCGCCCTTCGCGACCGAGCGTAGTACCCGGGTCGCCTCGGCGCGGTCGGGCTGCTCACCGGGGTCGGCCAGCATCATCCGGCGCACCACATCGACGGCTTGGCCGAGGCGCTCCACCTCGTCGATCAAGCCGGGATCGAGGATTTCGTCGTCGCGCACCAGGGTCAACGAGCGCCGCAACAGGACTCGGGTGTTGCGGATGGCGTTGTCCAGTGGGTCCGCGGTGGCCCTGATGCGTTCGAGACGGTCACGAGAGTTCCAGTACAGCGGCGAGATCCGGCTGATCTCCCTGCCGCCTTCCAAGGTGGCGCGCAGGGAGTCGATCTGCGGCTGCGTGGCGCGCATCGCCGACAGCGCGTGGTGCAGCTTCTCCGGATCCTGTTCGAGCAGTCCGTCGGCGCAGCTGCTGATCGATCTGCCCATCACGGCGAGGATGTCCGCGGCGAGCGTGCGCGCTCTGCGCACCGGGTGCAGCGGGATCGCGGCGACCACCACCACGCCGACCAGGCCACCCACCAAGGCGTCGATCATGCGGGAGAGGCCGCCGCCCGCCGAGGGCGGGAGCAACGTCGCGACGAGCACGGCGGAACCGGCCGCCTGCACGGTGATGACCGAGCCGCCGTCCAGGAACACCGCCGCGGCCATGGCGACCGCGACCACCAGCGCGATCTGCCACACGCCGGTGCCGACGCGGGAGATGAACAGATCGCCGATGCCGATGCCGACCGCGACGCCGACCACCAGTTCCACCGAGCGACGCAGCCGCGCGCCGAAGGAGATGCCCATCGACACCACGGCGGCGGTCGGCGCGAAGAACGGCAGCGCGTGACCGATCACGTGATGGGCGAGGAACCAGGCCAGCGCGGCGCCGACCGAACACTGGATGATCGGCAGCACCGACCGGCGCAACCGCGACCAGGAGGTGCGCAGCCTCACCATGCCGTTCGCGCGGGCCACACCGACCCGGGACGTCGGGTCGAACGCACCCCTCGCCCGGCCGCCCCCCTGCTCGAATCGCTACGCGGTACTCCGATCACTACGACTCAGTCGAGGCCGAGCTCCGCGGCCGCCCGGGGGTCGCAGTCTTCCAGCAGATCGAGGCAGCGGGCGTACTCGTCGGTCTCGCCGATCAGCTTGGCGGCCCGGGCCAGCGCGCCGACGCTGCGCAGGAAGCCCCGATTGGGCTCGTGGCTCCACGGCACGGGACCGAAGCCCTTCCAGCCGTTGCGGCGCAGCAGGTCCAAGCCGCGGTGGTAGCCGGTGCGGGCGAACGCGTACGCGGCGACGATGTCGTGATTGATCGCCTCGTCCTGGGCTTCGCCACGGGTCAGCGCCGCCTCGGCGAGGTACGCCCAGGCGATCGAGGCGGCCGGATGCTCGGCCGCGACCCGCACCGGATCGGCGTTGTCGAGCAGCGCGTCCTCGGCGTCGGGGATTTCGGGTAGCAGTACCGGTTGCGGTCCGAGCAGGTCACCGAACGAGGTCATGCGGTTCATTGTGCACGCCACGACGGTTTGCTCGACAGGCGGCTTCGTGCGCGGGGCGCAGGTCCGAGGACGGACCTCGGGCGGCTCGGCGTTCGTTCGGCTGGACGTGGGCTGATGCCGGACCTCGTCGGGCCGCGACCATTAGGCTGGCCGTCGAGTTCAAACAGTTCCGCTTTGACGAGGGGTGTGCGTGTCCGACCCGAACGACGAGAAGAATCCGGCGCGGGACAGCGCCGAACCGGCCGACGCCGCCGGAGCCGACGCACGCCCCGGTGCCGCCGCTGAACGTAACCCGGACGCATCGGCTGCGCCCACCGAGCGCATCGCCAAGGGGCAGCGGCCGAATGCCTCGCCGTCGGGTACGGACCGATCCGCGTCCGGCGCGGACGCGGGCAACCGCGGTCCAGCCCCCAGCGCGCCGCGAGCAGGAGACCCCGGACAAGCACCTGCCAACCCGGGCAGCGGTCCGGCCTCGTCGAGGAACACGGACGCGACGTCGAACACGGCGGGCGCGAAACCGGCGAACGGCCCCGCGGGCAGTCCGAACTCACCGGCCCCCGCGCCGAACACGCCAGGTGGGAAACCGGCGAATGGTCCTGCGGCTGGTGCTGACGCAACGTCCTCCGCCACGACTTCGAGCACCTCCGCGGCGGCGGGCGGCCCGGTGCGGAGCGCGGGCTCCACGCAGCAGCCCGGTCCGTCCAGCGGTGCGAAGCCCCCGACCCCGGACAACCGAACAAGTTCTGCCTCCCGACCTGCTCCCTCGAACTCCCCGGCAGCCGGATCGAACGCACCCGCGCCCGGTGGCACGAGCGCCGAGGGCGGCCCTGCCTCCAGCCCCGCCGCCGAGACGAACGCTCCGTCCCCGAGTTCAGCGCCGAGGCCAGCGGGCAGCACACCCGGCGCGGCACCGAACGCATCTACTTCCGCGACATCCCCGGCGGGCCAACGATCAGCGCAACCACCTGTCGCACAGCCCAGCGGCCAGAACACGCCGTCTGCCGCCGGGTCGGCGGCTTCGAGCGCGCCCGGCACCACGGGCACAGCACCTTCCGGACCGGCAGGCCCCGGCCGGGCGAACACTCCGGCAGCTCAACGACCTTCGCAACCGCCCGTCCAGGGCAACCGAAACACACCGTCCGCATTCGGCACACCCGGCACGGCACCCTCCGGACCAGCAGGTCCCGGGCGAGCGAACACCCCAGCGGGCCAACGCCCCGCGCAACCGCCTGCCGCCCAGTCCAGCGGACAGAACGGGCCGTCCGCCGCCGGGTCGGCCACTTCGAGCGCACCCGGCACCAAGGGCGCAGCACCTTCCGACCCAGCAGGTCCCGGCCGGGCGAACACCCCAGCGGCGCAACGACCTCCGCAACCGCCCATCCAGGGCAACCAGAACACACCGCCCACTTCCAACACCTCCGGCACAGCACCATCCGGCCCGTCGGGACCTGGCCGGGCGAACGCCCCAGCGGGCCAACGCCCCGCGCAACCGCCTACCGCCCAGTCCAGCGGACAGAACGCTCCGTCCGCCGCCGAGTCGGCCACTTCCAGCCCGCCCGGCGCCAAGGGCACGGCATCTTCCGGCCCAGCAGGTCCCAGCCGGGCGAACACGCCTGCGGGCCAGCGCCCTACCGCCCAGTCCGGCGGCCACAACGCCCCTTCCGCCGCCGGGTCGGCCACTTCGAGCGTGTCCGGCACCACGGGCACAGCACCTTCCGGACCGGCGGGTCCCGGCCGGGCGAAGGACGGGGGCGAACCAGCGCGCTCCGGTACCGGCGCGTCTGCCTCGGCCCCGGCGCAAGGCGCCGACGCCGAGACGGCCGCGATCGATCGGACGGCCGCACCGAGGCAACCGGAGGCCGGTGGCGCGTCGAAGTCCGGTTCCGCACCGAATCAGTCGGCCGAAGCGCGCACCGTGGTGATCAAACGGGACCAGACGCCGTCCGGCCCGACGCGCGGTTCCGCACCGGGCACGGCCCCCGCCGGGGAGTCGGCTTCCAAAGACGCTGCGGCGCAATCGAAACAGGGCACAGCGGCGGCCGAATCCGGACAGGCCGCGGAGAAATCCACGCGAGGGGCGTTGCCCGAGACCGCGGCGAGTGATTCCACCGGCCCCGAGGCGAAGACCGCCTCGGTCCCGCAGGGCGCCGAAGGCGCGACCGTTGTGATGCGCAGGCCGCAGCCTCCGGCCGGCCCGGCGACTCCCGCCGCGCAGACGGCCGACGAGTCCACGTCGGGTGATCAGAAGAACCCGCCCGGTTCGGATGACGTCACGATGGCGATGCCGGTGATCGGCGTAGACGACGCGAAAACCATCGCGCTCCCCATCCAGCGCCCCGCCGACGGCGGCAGGCCGGGGACCGATCGTGTGGTCGCGTCACCGGCGGGGCCGGTCCCGATCACGAAGCCCCCGAGCACGCCGCGCCCGGCTTCCGGTCCGAAGCAGCCCGGCCCGCACGGCCCGTCCGCGCCGCCGCAGCACGGCCCGGGAGTGGAGGAGACGCGCCCGTCGCCGCAGCGCCCACAGGGCAGGCCGCGACAGGTGGCGACCGCCCCGTCACCGGCGGACGTCCAGCAGACCGTGCCCGCGCAGTCGATGACGGGCCCGCGCGCGCCGCACACCCGGCCCGTCGCGCCGCCGCAGCGGATCCCCCCGGCCGCGCAAGGCGCCGGGGCGTCCGCGACCGAGCCCGCCCGGAACAACCGCTTGCTGCTCATCGCGGGCGGGGCGGTCGTGCTCGTGGTCGCGCTCTTGGCGGTGATCGTGTCGCTGGTCACGATGTCCGGCGACGACTCCCCCGAGGCCCAGGTGCGCAGCGCGATCACCAGCTACACCGAGGCGCTGAAGACCGGCGACCTGGAGGCGCTTCGCTCCACGACGTGCGGTCCACTGCACGACTTCTATCAGAGCATCCCGAGCGACCAGTTCGCCGGTGTGCACAAGCTATCGATGGAGCGGAAGAACATTCCGGTGGTGGACAGCATCGACGCCATCCGCATCACCGACGCCACCGCCATCGCGCAGGCGACGGTGTACACCGAAGCCGACCCGGCGAAGCGGTCCGCGCGCACCTTCGACCTGCAGCGCACCGACGACGGATGGAAGGTCTGCGACCCGCCCGGAAGCACTCAGTAACCGCCCGGCGGCGTGATAGCCGACACGCATCGATGCCGGTCGCGCACGTCACACTCACCTGGTCAATGGTCCGGTTCAGCAGTAGCATGGCCCGGATCATGAGCAGGGAACAGACGATGGCGCGGCCGGATGTCGATGTCGTTCCGGTGACGCCGACCGGACAGCGATTCCGGGTGCGGGACCATTACGAGGTCGGCCGCGAGAAGGTCCGGGAGTTCGCCCGCGGGGTCCAGAACCACCACGCGGCACATCAGCGCGAAGCCGACGCACGCGCGCTCGGGTATCCCGGGATCATCGCGCCGCCGACCTTCGCGTCGGTGATCGGGATGTCCGCGACCAGGGCGCTGCTCGACTCCGTGCTCACCCAGTACGACCTCTCCCAGTTCCTGCAGACCGACCAGGTCTTCGAGATCTACCGGCCGATCCTGGCCGGTGACCGGGTACGCAGCGAGATCGTCATCGAGTCGATCCGCCGGTTCGGGGACAACGACTTCATCGTGGTGCGCTTCTCGCTGAGCAATCAGCACGGTGAGGTCGCCATCGTCGGCTCGACCACGATCGTCGCCCGCCGCGGCGCCGAGGTCGACGCCGCCCTGGACGACGTGGTCGAGAACATCATGATGCACGGGCGCCCGGTCGACTCCGGAGCCGATCTCGCCTACGACGACGCGCTGGTGCCGCTGGGCGTCGGCCCGCTGGTCGAGCCGGCCGAGCACGAGCGCGCGACCGTGCACACGCTGCCCTCGTTCGACGAACTCGCCCCGGGTGATCAGCTTCCCGAAGGCGCCTTCCGGCTCACCCGCGGTGACCTGGCGAACTACGCGGGCGTGTCCGGCGACGCCAACCCGATCCACTTCAGCGACCACGCCGCGCAGCTTGCCGGGCTTCCGACCGTGGTCGCGCACGGCATGCTGACCATGGGCTTGGCCGGTGGCTATCTCACAGGGTGGCTGGGCGATCCGACCGCCATCCAGAAGTTCAGCGTGCGGTTCTCCGGCTTCGTTCCGGTCGCCGCCGACGCGGCGAGCACGGTCGCTTTCACCGGCCGGATCAAGTCGCTCGACCCGGCCGCGCGCACCGCGACCATCCTGCTCGGCGGCTCCTCCGAAGGGCGCAAGCTGTTCGGTCGCGCGGTGGCCGAGGTGCGGCTGCGCTAGCCCGGATCACTCGTTCACGACCGAGTGCATCAGGTAGACGTTGTAGTCACTCCAGGTCGAGATGGTGAAGTAGAGGTCCGATCCCGAGGACCACGGGTGGATGAACCCGCCGTACAGCTCCGGATAGGTCAGCGCCGACACCGTCGGCGTGCTCTCCGACCACACGCCCTGCGGCGTGTCCGCCTCCCGGACGACGATGGCGGCCTTGGTCGTATCCAGATAGCTCATCTGCCAGACGTCGCGGGCGGCGTCGTAGCGGACGGACAGCTCACCGACGGTGCCGTCCACGATCGGCGTGGCCGAGGCGAAGCCGCCGACGGGGGTCCAGACGCCGTCCTGCCAATACTGGTAGGCGGTGGTGTTGAGCAGTTGGTCTTCCGGCACCCGGGCCAGGCCGACCGCGCCGAGGCGGGTGTTGGGCGTACCGAACATGTAGACGTAACCGCCGTGCGGAACCATCGCGCTGACTTGGAAATTCGCCAGGCCGAAGATGTTGTCCCAGCGGGCGTGCGGATCCTTCGTCCAGGTCTCACCGTGGTCGTCGGAGTAGGCGATGCCGCCGTAGTTGGTGAAGAACGTGCCGGGCAGGCTGTTCCAGGTCCGAATCGACATGTAGCTCAGGTACTGTCGCCCGCCGAGCGCGAAACCCGAGGTGGGAATGGTGGTGACCTCGACGTTGTCGAGTTTGCGGCTGGAGAGCACCTCGGCCGCGTGGCAGCGGTCGTCGGTGACCATCCGGTCGAAGGTCACCCCGTCGGCGAGATCGCGGTCGGTGCTGAAGGCGAGCACGTTGCTGCGCCAATCCAGCCCCATGCCACCCGGCGGATGGAAGCCGCGTCCGACGGTGTCGCCGAACGCGGTCGCGATCTCGCCCGGTGCGCTCTCCCACATGATGCCGAGGTCGGTACCGTCCACCTGCCACCGTTTGTCGGTGCGGTTCACCGAATTCGCGCCGGTCAGCTTCGCCACCTCGCGAGCGGGGCCGAGGCGAGGGGCGGCCCGGGCGGGTGACTGCGCCGCGGGTTCGACCGGCGGCCGCACCGGCGCGGGCCGCGGCGGCACCTGACCGGGGTCGGGACCGGGCCCGGGAATCGCGAAGTGGAACGGCTTGGGATTCAGCAGGATCTCCGGAATTCCCAGCTGTCCTGCGAGACTCGGCGGCGCGCCGGGCAGATCGGTGAGATCGGGGCACGGGTTGGCGCACGGATCGGCTGGAAGCTCCATCCGCGTGCGTTGCGGCGCGGGGTCCGGCGCCTGCGGCGGGAGCACGGTGACCACCGGATAGGGAATCGGCACCTCCACCGTTTTCGGCACCAGCGGCTCGTGGGTCGCCACCGGATCGGTCGCGCACGGCCCCACCCCCGCCGGGCCTTCGGCCGCTTCCGGCACCGCGGCGGCGGACCCATCGGCGTAGACGAGCAACCCCGCACCGACCACGATTGCACCGACGGCGGCCAGCATTCGCATCGCCATAGCAAACCCCTCGAAATCCATTGCGGACACGAACCTTGCGGAGACGAACCAGCGGAACGACCCTACCGCGTTCGAGTTTCGAAAACCGGCCGACCGACACGCCCATTCAAAAGGATCCGCCTGTCTGCTCGCCACCGCCGCGCTGGCCATCGGCTCGCCCGTCGCGGCGGCCGACCCACTCACCGACCTGCTGTGCAGCTCAGGATCCGCACAGTTCTGCGCACCGCCCGCGGCGCCGCCGCAAGCTACCCCGCCACCACCGAACAACCCGCCTCACTCGAACCCGCCCCCGCAAGCGCCCCCGGGTGGCCCGTCCTACAAGAACTGCACCGAGGTTCGCAACGCGGGTAAGGCTCCGCTGTTGCGCGGACAGCCGGGATACGCCCCGCACCTGGACCGGGACAACGACGGAATCGCCTGCGAGTGAATCGCACCGGCGCACCGGCCGCCGGGGGAGCAGGATGGAAGGCGTGACCGAGTCAGTTCTCCGCATCGCGCCCGCGATCGGGGCGGCGCTGCTGGCGGCCGGAGCGAGTGTGCTCGTGCCGTCGGCGGCGTCCGCCGTCCCGCCGCCGGCCGTCGCGATCGCCGGACCGCACGATGACCATCCGATACCGCACAACCGATCCGGGCCGAAGGGCGACAGCGAGCGCCCCGAGGAATCCGATGGGCGGTCGCCGAAGATCTACACCGATTGCGACCAGGTGCGCGCGGAGGGCGCCGGACCGCTCTTGCGCGGGCAGCCCGGTTTCAACGCGTATCTGGACCGGGACGGCAACGGAATCGCCTGCGACTAGCCCAGTGCCTGGAAGGTGATGATCGTCCCGCCGATTCGGATCTGGTCGCCGTCGGCGAGTAGTACTCCGCTGTCGATCGGATCCTCGTTGACGAAGACGCCGTTGGCCGAATGCAGGTCCTTGATGAGCAGACCGGAGCGGCTCGGCATGATGTGCGCGTGGTAGCGGCTGGCCCGCGGGTCCTCCAGCACCAAGTCGTTGTCGGTCATCCGGCCGATGCGCAGACCGCCCTGGGCGATCGCCACCATCCGGCCGTCCGGCATCCGCAGCCGGCCGCTGCGCACCGCGCCCGGCATCTCGGTGACCGTCTCGGTCATGGCCGCGGCAAGGCGCTCGACCTGCCGGAGTTCGACCGTGCTGAGCGGCTCCTGCCGCAGGACGCGCTGCTCCAGATCGACCAGCGCCGGTCCCGGGTCGATGCCGAGCTCGTCGGCGAGCACGCCGCGCACCTTCCGGCACGCCTCCAGCGCGTCCGCCTGACGTCCGGACAGATACAGCGCGGTGATCAGCTGACCCCACAGCGGTTCGCGCAGCGGGTGCTCGTTGGTCATCGCGACCAGCTCGCCGATCACCGAGGACGCGCGCCCGCAGGCGATCTCGGCGTCGATCCGGGCCGAGGCGGCCAGCAGCCGCTCCTCGTCCATGGCGGTGGCGAAGCCGTCGGCGAACTGCAAACCGGCCAGATCGGCCAGCGCCCGGCCGCTCCACTCGCGCAGGGCGGAGCCGAACAACTGCGCCGCCCCGGCATGATCACCGAGTTCCGCGGCGCGCGAGCCTGCCTCCCGCGCCGCCTCGAAACGCCCGAGATCGCAGGCGGTCTCGTCGATCTCCAGCCGATAGCCCGACGACTCGGTGCGCAGCACCGTCGCCGGGTCCACCCCGGAGTTCCGCAGCGCCTTGCGGATGTTCGAGACGAAGACCTGCAGGCTCGCGGCATAGGAGTCGGGTGGTTCCTCGTTCCACACCAGATCGGCGAGCGCGGCCGAGGACACCGCGCGCCGCCGATTCACCGTGAGCGCGGCGAGCAGAGCTCGCGGTTTGGGCCCGCCGACGGCCACCGGTTCACCACCGACGAGCAGTCGCACGGGCCCGAGCACGCGCACATCCAGACTCATGTGCACCAAGCCCCTGACGGGTGAATCAGGGTCAGGCGCTGATCGAGCGTCCGGCGGAGTGCAGGTCGTTGCACGCCTCGACGACGCGGGCCGCCATCGACGCCTCGCCCTTCTTCAGGTAGCTGCGCGGGTCGTAGACCTTCTTGTTGCCCACTTCGCCGTCGATCTTCAGCACGCCGTCGTAGTTGACGAACATGTGCCCGGCCACCGGCCGCGTGAACGCGTACTGGGTGTCGGTGTCGACGTTCATCTTCACCACGCCGAAGCGCAGCGCGTCCTCGATCTCGGATTTCAGCGAGCCGGAACCACCGTGGAAGACGAAGTCGAACGGCTTCGCGTCGGCGTCGAGGCCGAGCTTGGCCGCCGCGACGCGCTGGCCCTCGGCGAGCACCTCGGGCTTGAGCACGACGTTGCCCGGCTTGTACACGCCGTGCACGTTGCCGAAGGTGGCCGCGAGCAGGTATCTGCCGTTCTCGCCCGCGCCGAGGGCGTCGATGGTCTTCTCGAAGTCCTCCGGCGAGGTGTAGAGCTTCTCGTTGATCTCCGCCTCGACGCCGTCCTCTTCACCGCCGACGACACCGATCTCGACCTCGAGAATGATGTTCGCGGCGTGCGTGGCCTTTAGCAGTTCCTTGGCGATCTCGAGGTTCTCGTCGATCGGAATCGCGGAGCCGTCCCACATGTGCGACTGGAACAGCGGGTTCTTACCCGCGTTGACCCGCTCCTGGGAGATCGCCAGCAGCGGCCGGACGAAGGTGTCCAGCTTGTCCTTGGGGCAGTGGTCGGTGTGCAGCGCGATGGTCACGTCGTACTTGGCCGCGACCACGTGCGCGAACTCGGCCAGCGCCACCGCGCCGGTGACCATGTCCTTCACACCCTGGCCGGAGGCGAATTCCGCGCCGCCGGTGGAGAACTGGATGATGCCGTCGCTGCCCGCGTCCGCGAAACCCTTGATGGCCGCGTTGATCGTCTCCGACGACGTGCAGTTGATGGCCGGGAAGGCGAAGGTATTGGCTTTGGCCCGACCGAGCATCTCGGCGTAGACCTCCGGAGTCGCGATGGGCACAGTAAGACCTCCGTGTTGTGCGGCAAAGACCTATTTTGTCAGTCCTTACCCTAAGGCAGCTGTGTTTCGCCTGGTATGCAGGGAGGCAGTGGGCAGGTGACCCACCGGTAATTTCGCGCACTGCGCGAGCATTCTCAGGCGGAGCCGGTACTGTGGGGCCGGTAATTTGCGCTGGCAGCTTCCGACGCGGTGGCAAGCGATGCACGCCAGCCGTATCGGGACAGGAGGCCACGTGATTCTGCAGGCAGCGACAGAATCGGTGACGAGCAACCTCGCGCTTACCGAGTTGCTCGACCCGATGCACCTGCTCACGGAGACGTGGCTGAAGAACGCGGTGCTGCCGGCCATCCTGGTCATCGTCTTCATCGAGACCGGCTTGCTGTTCCCGATCCTGCCCGGCGATTCGCTGCTGTTCACCGGCGGCCTGCTGTCCGCGCAGCCGAATCCGCCGGTGTCGATCTGGGTTCTGGTGCCCGCCGTCGTCCTGGTCGCCTTCGCGGGCGACCAGTGTGCCTACTGGATCGGGCGGGCGATCGGACCGGCGCTGTTCCAGAAAGAGGACACCCGGTTCTTCAAGAAGCATTACGTCACGGAGACCCACGAATTTTTCGAGAAGCACGGCCCGAAGACGATCGTCCTGGCCCGGTTCGTGCCGATCGTGCGCACCTTCATGCCGGTCCTGGCCGGAGTCTCCAAAATGGACTATCGCAAGTACGTCGCGTTCGACATCGTCGGCGCGGTGCTGTGGGGCGGCGGCGTCACGGTGCTCGGCTACTTCCTGGGCAACGTCGCGTTCATCCGTGACCACGTCGAGGCGATCTTCCTGCTCATCGTCTTCGTGTCGATCCTGCCCGGCATCACCGCCGTGGTGAAGAAGATTCGCCGCGGTACACCCGTGTCCGAGGCGGTCGAGAGCGAGCTGACCGCTTCGACCAGCGAGCGCACCCGCTGAAGACGGTGACGACGGACTCGTCGCCCCTAGCCGTGGGCAGTTTCGATCCGCTACTCTCCGCGGGCCCCGCGCTCGTCTGGGCAGTGGTGTTGACCTTCGTCTTCCTCGAGTGCGCGGTGATCCTCGGGCTGTTCCTGCCCGGAGACTCGATGCTCATCACCGCGGGCATCGTGATGGCATCGCACGCTTCGGGCGAGGCGCACGTATGGGCGCTGTCGCTGGGCGCGATGGTGGCGGCCATCGCGGGCAACCAGGTCGGTTACGTCATCGGGCATCGGACCGGACGGCATTTGGTCGCCCGCAAGAACGGCAGATACATCAACGTCCGCAATCTGCAGCGCGTCGCCGAACTGCTGCACCGGCACGGATTCGTCGCGGTGCTGATCGCCCGGTGGATTCCCTGGGTGCGCACCCTGTGCCCCTCGGTCGCGGGCGCGGCGCGAATGGACCACCGCAAATTCACCGTGGCCAGCACCGTCGGGGCGATCGTCTGGGCGCCGGTGCTGTTGCTCATCGGCTACTACGCGGGCAACTTCCTGGGGCGGGTGCCGTGGCTGATGCCGATCGTGATCGGCACGCTGGTGGTGGGCTTGATCATCGGGACGGCGCTCGGCGTGCGGCACTACCGGCAGGAGATGTCCCAGCCCGCAGAGGACTTCGCGCTGGAGACGGCCCCGAGCGCGGTGCTGGAGTCCGAGAGCTGATCCGCGCTCACAGCCCCGCGGCGCTGACCTGGTAGGCCGCCTCCATCAGCAGCCAGCCGGACAACTGCACCGACATGTCGCGTCCCGGCACCTTCGACGAGGTCACCGAGCCGCCCGCGGTGAAGTAACCGGCTCCCGCGCTGCCGCCGGGCAGTTGCGCGGGCTTGCTCCAGTCGTGCCCGAACAGTGGCTCGCCCTCCACTTGCAGCCGGTTCGCCCACGCCGCCTCCGCGGACGCGGTGACGATCGCGGCGGCCGCACGGCGGTCGGCGACCTGTTCGGAGTCCTCGCCGGGCAACATCACCGCGACCAGCGCCAGGTATCGGGCCAGGATGCCGTTGAACAGTCCGCCGTCGCCCCCGCCGCCGCCGTTGACGACACCGTCGGTGGTCATATGTTCCTCGACGGCCGCGAGCAGCCGGTGCACGCGGTCGATGTGTTTCGGATCGCCCGTCTGCACGGCCAGTTCGGTCTCCAAGCCGAGCGCCACGCCCTGGCAGTAGGTGAACACGGGGCGCTCGATCTCGCCGGAGGGCAGATGGATTCCGTCCAGAATCAAGCCGGTCTCCGGATCGCGCAGCGTCGCGTCCAGCCAGTCGGCCATCTCCTGAGCGCGCTGGATGCGCCCGAGCCGTAACAGCGCGATCGCGGCGGGACCGTTCGCGGGCGCGTTGAAATAATCCGAACCGGTGCGCCAGGGCAGGCCGCCGCCGATCTGCGGCTGCCAGCCGTCGTGCAGTTGCTTCTCCAGCGCGGCCAGCGCGCTGCGCACGTCGGTGCCCTGGGTGCGCTCGGCGCGTTCCAGTGCGATGGCCAGCCACGCCATGTCGTCGTAGTACCGGTTGGTCCAGCCGGTGAGGTTGCGGATGCGATGCGAGCGCGCCAGCGCCGCGATCCGCCTGCGGCGCAGCGGAGTCGGCGCCCGGTTCGCGGCGTCGATCGCGCATTCGATCAGATGCGCCTGCCACCAGTAGTGCCACCCGCCGAAGACCCGCTCGCGCTTGGTGGCGGGCCAGCCGACCACGCCGAGTTCGGTGCCCGGCAGCGCCCACAGCGCGCGCAGGTGCCGCGAGATGATCGCCGATTCGGCCATGTCGGCCCGTTCGGACCACAGCGTCGCGGGCGCGACGGCCTCCCGGCCCGTCCGTGCCCGGACAGCCGGCGGACGCGGTACCGCGGAGCCCTTTTCGGCGTGCTCCACGCGCGGCACCTCGATGTCGTCGCTCCGCGAGGTCATGGATCAATGGTGCCAGGCCCGAACGGATTTATGCGCCCGATTTGTTACGAAAGCGATGTGCAATCGTGCCGATGCGCTCCGGGACCGGAAGATCTCCTGCTCACACGGTCGAACACGCGGAAGGCCCTCACCAGGCGGTCGTCAGATCGGCGTGTTGCCGCACCCACGCGTGCATGGCGATCCCCGCGGCCACGCCGGCGTTGATGCTGCGGGTGGAACCGAACTGCGCGATCGACACCGTCATCACGGCGGCCTGCTTGGCGTGGTCGGTGACACCGGGCCCCTCTTGGCCGAACAGCAGCAGGCACGCGCGCGGCAGTGTGACCGTCTCCAGCGGGACCGAGCCCGGCACGTTGTCGACGGCGACCACCGTCAGCCCGGCGTGCTCGCTGAACGCAAGCAGCTCGCCGATGTCGGTGTGGTGCCGGATGTGCTGGTAGCGGTCGGTCACCATGGCGCCGCGCCGATTCCAGCGCCGCCTGCCGACAATGTGCACGGCCGAGGCGGCGAAGGCGTTGGCCGTGCGGACCACCGTGCCGATGTTCGCGTCGTGCCCGAAGTTCTCGATCGCGACGTGGAACGGGTGCCTGCGCCGGTCGATGTCGGCGACGATGGCCTCCCGGCTCCAGTACCGGTAGGCGTCGACCACGTTGCGGCGGTCGCCCGCGGCCAGCAGTTCAGGGTCCAGGCGCGGATCGTCCGGCGGCGGCTCGGCGTGCTCGCTCGCCCACGGGCCGACGCCGTTGGGGTGCTCGCCCCACTCCGTCGGCCCTGGTAGGTCCTGCTCCGCCGCATCCGGCACCGGGTGACTCACCCCGACGATGCTAATTCCGGTCACCGCGCCCGCGACGGGTGGCCGGGTACCGGCTCAGTAACCGGACGAGCTGCCCGCGAACGCGCCGACCAGCCCGAGCACCAACAGCAACAGCAGGAACAGCAGGGTCAGGCACATCAGTGCGGTGGCGATGATGCCGCAGATGTATCCCGCGTTGACGTTCCCCCGTCCACCGATGGTGCCGCCGGAGGCGTCGATCTCGTTGAGCGCCCGCTTGCCCATCACCCAGGCGACGGGTCCGATGAACTGGCACAGCACGAGGCTCAGAATGCCCAGGATCAGGATCGTGGTGGCTCTCGGATGGTCCGGGGGTCCGTAGGCCCCATAGGCTGGGTAGCCGTACGGCTGCTGCGGCGGATAGCTCATCAGCAGGATCGTAGTAGGTGTGGCGGGCTACACCACATCTTCGGCGGGCAGTTCCATCGAACCCCGAAAGCACCGCGACGACCATGGATTCCATGACCGAGACACACGCCGGACCGACCCTTTTCGAGCTCGACCTACCGCCCTGCAGACCCACCACCGCCGCGTGCCGGCGGTAATGCGACTCGAGGGCTGATGACGCTGCCGTTTGTCGGGCTGCTGTGCCAGACTGGCCCCAACGCGGTATCCGTGCGGGGAGGGGAGGAAGCGATGACCGTCGACGTGAACTGGCCTGATCATCTGCTGACCCTGGAGGACTGGATCGCGCTGCCGGAGGACAGCAGCCGGAATTACGAACTCGTCGAGGGGGTTCTGGTCGTGTCACCGAGGCCGGTCTTGCGTCATCAATTCGCGGTCTGGCAACTGGCGGCTCAAATTCACCCTCAATTACCGAAAGAGCTTGCCGCGGTGGCGGAGGCCGAGTTGGTGGTCGATTCGGCACAACCTCCCACAGTGCGCGTACCGGACACCTTGGTCATCCGACGCAAAGCGCTCACGGACGATCTCGCACGTGTGCATCCCGAGGACGTGAAGCTCGCCGTCGAGATTCTGTCGGCCGGTTCCCGGCGGACCGATCGTGTCACCAAGTTCTTCGAGTACGCCGAAGTCGGCATCGAACACTACTGGCTCGTCGATCTCGATGAACCGATCAGCCTCAGCGCCTACCGACTGATCGACAGTGACTACGAGCTCGTCACCGAGCGGTCGGGCTCGGTGACAGTCGACCTGGCCGGAACTCCGGTCACGATCGACCTTGCCGCCCTGTCCAGCGATTACTCGGGCGGATAGCGCCGCACCCCGGCATGCGCCCGGCCTATCCTGGAGGTCTGGCACTCGGGGTGGAGGCTGGTATGGATCACGAGCGGATATTGCGCACGGTGCTCGGGGTGACCGCCGGGTATCTGATCCTGCTGGCGCTGTGGCTGGGATGGGTGGTGCATCGGACGCCGCCGGGGACCGTGCCCTATCAGATCGTGGCGCTGGTCGGGCTGTTCGGCTCGTGTGTCGGGATCGGGATGATGCTGGCCGCGCGGCCGTCCAAGGCGGATCGCCAGTTGTGGCGGCACGGTTTGGAGGGCTGGGCGACCGTGGAGGGCGTGCATCCCTTGGAACGCACCGATCATCACACCGAACTCACCGAGCTGGATCTCGAACTGACCGTGCCGGGCTCGGAAAGTTACCGGGGCACTGTCGTTTTCGACGCCACCCCGGCGGACAAACCGCGGCTCGCGGTCGGCGAGATCCTGTCTATCCGCGTCGACCCGGCGAACCGTGATCGCATCATTCTGCTGCTGTGATCACCGGTTCGACGTGTGCCTTCGGATCGGCGAGCAGATACTGCGCGGCCGTGTAGGTCGCCAGAATCACGCCTTCGGTCACTCGGCGGGCTCGCCGACCGCGTGCGAACAATCGCCGCAGCACGATGAGCCCGTCGGAGACGGTGAACAGCAGTGCCCCGAGGCCGAGGCGACTGCGCGGGTCGGCGCCGGGAACATTCACGCCCACAACGTTTTTCGCGGCGGGCGCGAGCGCCGGGTCGGATGCCAGCACGGCCGCGGCGCCCAGGGTGACGCCGTAGGCCGTCAGTGGTGTGGCCACCGAGGGCGCCTTCGTCCGCAGCAATCCGGCGGCGCCCAGCCACGCGGCCACCCGCGGCACGACCACCCCGGCGGCGGGCCTGCCGCCCATCCGCCACCACAGGGTGGCGTATCCGGCCTGCATGACCGCGAACGACGACGCGCCCGCGATCAGCTTGCGGTCGTCATCCGGATCGATGAGCAGGATGTCGCCGATGGTCGCCGCCCCCAGCGACCCGATCAGCACGGTGCGCTCGGTGGACGGCAGCTCTCTGCCCTCGGTCACCACATCGGCCATGAGCAGCGGCATCAACAGCGGCTTCGCGATCCACTGCGCCTTCTCGCGCCCGGTGACGGCGCCGTAGACGGTGACCGCCGCCGCGACGAGATATCCGGCTCGGAACGGGCGCACGACTAGAAGCTCGGTTCGGCCGGGGCGGGCGGCAACGTGACGACCTGGCCCGCGTAGCTCAGACCGGCGCCGAAACCGAGCAGCAGCGCCGTCTGCCCGCCCTTCGCCTTGCCGGTGACCAGCATCTCCTCGATCGCGAGCGGAATGGACGCGGCCGAGGTATTGCCGGTGTTCTCGATGTCGTTGGCCATCGGGATCTCGTCGGCCAGCCCGAGGTTCTTCTTCATCAGCTCGTTGATCCGGGCGTTGGCCTGATGCGGGACGAAGACCTCGATGTCCTCCTTGGCCACGCCGGAGATCTCGAGCGCGGTGGACAGCGCACGCGGCAGGGTGACCGCCGCCCAGCGGAAGACCCTCGGTCCCTCCATCCGCAGCGACATCCGGCCGACCGGATCGACGGCCGGGTCCATACCCTGCATGGCCTGGGCGCGGTGCATGTACTCCAGGAAGTCGATGTCCTGCATGATCGCGGCCGCGTTCTCGCCGTCGCTGCCCCAGACCGTGGGCGAGATGCCGTTCTCGTCGCTCGGGCCGACCACCACCGCGCCCGCGCCGTCCCCGAAGATCATCGCGGTACCGCGGTCGGTGGGATCGAGCCCGACGGTCATCGTCTCGGCGCCGATGAGCAGCACGTACTCGGCGGAGCCGGACCGGATCATGTCGGCGGCCACACCGATGCCGTAGCCGAAGCCGCCGCAGCCGGAGGTCAGGTCGAAGGCGGCGACACCGTTCATCCCGATGTCGTAGGCCACCTGGGGCGCGCCGTGCGGAGTCAGGGTCAGCCAGCTGGAGGTGGCCAGGATCACGGCGCCGATCTTCGACCGATCGACGCCGCTGTTGACGATCGCGCGCTCGCCCGCCGCCGCGGCGATCGACCGGAGCGTCTCCTCGCCGCTGATCCAGCGCCGATTGCGGACACCGGTGCGCTCGTAGATCCACTCGTCGGTGGAGTCCAGAACCTCGCAGACCTCGGCGTTGCTGACCAGGCGCTTGGGCCGGTAAGCGCCGATTCCGAGCATCGCAACGTTTTCGCGACTCTTGTTGACTGCAATGCTCACCACTGGGGACTCACACGACCCTTCACCTTCGAAGACTTAGACCATCGTCCAGGCTATCCCAGGGCGAGATCCTTGAGGCCGAGGATCGACCGGTACTCCAGTCCTTCCGCGGCGATCACCTGGTCAGCGCCGGTTTCCCGGTCGACGACGGTGGCGACGCCGACCACGGTAGCGCCCGCCGCGCGCAGCGCCCGCACCGCGGTCAGCGGCGAATTGCCGGTCGTGGTGGTGTCCTCGACGACCAGCACCCGCTTGCCCACGATGTCCGGGCCTTCGATCTGCCGCTGCATGCCGTGCGACTTCGCCGCCTTGCGCACCACGAACGCATCGATCGGGCGACCGGGCGCGTGCATCACGGCCAGCGCCACCGGGTCCGCGCCCATGGTGAGGCCGCCGACGGCGTCGAAATCCCAGTCCGCGACGAGCTCGCGTAGCAGCTTGCCGATCAGCGGGCCCGCGCCGTGGTGCAGGGTCGCGCGGCGCAGGTCGACGTAGTAGTCGGCCTCCTTGCCGGAGGACAGGGTCACCCGGCCGTGCACCACGGCGAGTTCGCGTACCAGCGCGGCCAGCCTGTCCCTGTCGTTGGTAATCACGTCGATCATCTCAAGTCCTTCCGCGTGCGTTGAACAGCCCGCGATTGAGCCGGGCCCCCAGGGTTCGCGGGATCGCTCCGGCGAGGGTGGTGAGCGCTTTGTACTGCATTCCGGGCACGCTGAGCACCCGGCCCTTCTCCAGATCACGCAGTGAGCCGGCGACTACCTGCTCGACGCTCAGCCACAACGCTTCGGGCAGCGAGGACATCTGAATGCCTGCTCGCTGATGGAATTCCGTGCGGACGAATCCCGGGCACAGGGCTTGGACCCGGACTCCGGTCCCGGCCAATCCCCCTGCCAACCCTTCCGTGAAGGATACGACGTAGGCCTTGGACGCCGAATAGGTCGACCCTCGTCCGGGGATCAGGCCCGCCACGCTGGCCACGTTGACGACGCAACCGTTCGCCGCCGCGATCATCGACGGCAGCGCGGCCCTGGTCAGCAGCACCACGGCGGTGACGTTGACGTCCAGCTGCGCCTGCAACTGCTCGGGCGGCAGCGTCCAGAACTCGCCGGAGTGCGCGAAACCGGCGTTGTTGACCAGGAATTCGACGCCCTCGGTCAGCCGCGCCGCGACCTGTTCGCGGTCCTCGGCCCTGGCCAGATCGGCGACGAGGATCTGCGAGCGGGTGCCGAAGCGGTGCTCCACCTCGGTCGCGAGTGCCGTGAGACGCCGCTCGTCCCGGGCGGCCAGCACCAGGTCGTAACCGAGCGAAGCCAGGCGGGTCGCGTAACCGCGGCCGATGCCCGAGGTCGGTCCGGTGATCAAGGCCACCGGGCGGGTGGCGCCGGGCAGCCTGGGGTGTGGATGCTCGGTCATGTGGGCGCGTGGCCGGTCACTTCGGCACAGGTCCCTGGTAGGGCCGGAATCCGGGATGGAACGGTCCGCCGGGCGGGTCGGCGGGCCGCTGCCGCGACTCGGGATCGGCCCGGCCCTCGGCGTCGCGCTCCTCGCGCGGCCGCGCCTTCTCGTCCTCGCGCCCGCGGGCGCGGGTATTCGGCACGACGGCGAGCGAGGGGCGGCGCGCCGGTTCCTGCCCCGGCTCGTCCGCGGGCTCGTCGGCGTAGGAGTCGTCGTCGGACAGCTCGTCGTCATCGGCCTCGGCGCGCGGCCGGTCGTCGGCGTCGTCCTCGCGCCGGCGTTCGCGGGGGCGCGGACGGCCAGGATCGTGTCCGCCGCCGTCGAAGCGCGGCTCGCTGACCGGCGGCAGTACGTGCAGCAGGCCGGAAAGGCGCAGCACCGCGTCGATCGCGCTTTCCCAATCCTTCGGAGTGGTGCCCACCAGCAGCATGCCCAGGGTCCAGTTGCCCTCGCTCCAGAGCATCTGCACGGTGTCCGGCAGATTCTCGATGAAGGCGACCATGCGCTGATCCACAGCGTGCCTGGCGATTTCGGGGTTGGTGGCGAAGACCACGCGGTCGCCGATCGCGCCGAGCAGCTCCAGATCGTGGTCCTTGGGCGGTGCGGCCGTCTTCAACCGCATGTCCACGTCGATGTCCGAGCCGATCTGGCGGCGCACCGCGACCAGCGTCGCGGAATCCTCCAGATCGAACAGCACGAACTTCTCGCCCTTGCGGATGCCGGAGACCACGTCGACCGCGGAGAGATAGCCCAATTTGGCCAGCGCGCCGCGGCGCCACGTGGATGGCAGCGCGGGTTCCACGGACACGTAGGTATAGCCCTGCGACTTCGCCCAGACCTGTCGCGCGTGACCGGTCCGCTGCCGCTGGAGCCGATCGAAATACAGCAGCACGATCGCGCCCACGAGCGCGATCGCCGCCAACCCGAACCACATTGCCGTCATCGACGCCTAGCCTAATAGTCCCGGCCGGACATGGTCCGTCATTACCCCCGCGCCGGGCCGAGCGAAACGGGAGCGGGCGCCGATCCGCGGGTGAACGCGCGGCCCCGCGCACCGGAGGCGGCCGGGGCGGTTCATCGTCCGCCTCCGGGCAGCGAGGTACCGATGATGATCTTGGCCTGGATCGATCCGTCCTGGCCCTTGTCGCCCTGGATCATGACGAGTTCACCGGGGGCCAGATCGGATACCGCGGTGCCCGACAACGCGATCACCTGGGTGCTCGCGTCCGTGCGCACCGTGATGGTGTTGCCCATCACCGAACTGACCGTCAGGGTGCCCCCGTCGTTGGCGGTGATGGTGCCCACCGTCGCGCCGAGGCCGTCGACGTCGCCGAGGCCGGGCACGCTGGGCAGCCCGCTCGGCGGGGTCGGCTGGGCGTTCCTGGTTCCCGGCGCCGGCTTCGTCGTGACGCGCGCCGTCGTGGCCGCCGCCGTGTCGGCCGAACCGGAATCGCTGCTGCCCAGCAGCACGCCCGCGACCACCCCGATGGCTCCGATCAGCAACACCACGCCGAGGCCGAGGGCGATCCACAGGCCGGTGTTGCGCCGAGGCGGCTGCGGCGGCCCCGGCGGCGGTCCGCCGCCGGGCGGCATCGCGCCACCGGGCGGCCCCGCCGTGCCCGGCCACCGATCGCCGCCGCTGTCCGGATAGGCGGCCCACTGGGCGTCGTAGGCGGGGAACTCGCGCGTCGCGTTGGTGCCCGGCGGCCCCCACGCTCCGTAATGCTCCGTCGGGGGATAATCCGACGGCGCGGCGGTGCCGTACGCCTCGGGGTACTCCGTGGTGTGCGCGGGGTCCCCGTATCCGGACTTGCCCGGCGCACCCAGGTGTTCGGTCGGCGCATCCTCCGGCCGCTGTCCCCAGGGATCGTTCGGGTTGGTCATGCGTTCCAGCGTAGGCTTCGTTCGCGCACTCGCGCCCGCACCCGCGGAACCGGTGTGCCCTCCGGAAGACCCACGCCGGAGCCCGATCCCTCGCACGCGAAGCGGTCATCGATCCACTCCGGCCGGTGTCGCCACCCTGCCGAGTCGATGAAACAAGCTGTGCGCGAATCGAGTTGCGCGGTGGTCGTCGAACGGGCCTCGCCCCGAGCGCTGCCCGGAGCGAGGCCGCTCGCTCACCGTCCGACGATCAGGCCGTCCCCGTCGGGGCTGACGCTCACCTTGACGCTGTCGCCGTCGGTGACCTCGCCCGCGAGCAGTTCCTTGGCCAGGGAGTCGCCGATGGCCTGCTGGATCAGCCTGCGCAGCGGGCGCGCGCCGTAGGCTGGGTCGTAGCCGCGCACGGCGAGCCAGAACCGGGCCGAATCGCTGACGTCCAGCTTCAGCCTGCGCTGCGCCAGCCGTTTCTGCAGTTGGTCGAGCTGGATGTCGACGATGTGCTCGAGCTGCTCCTCGTCGAGGGCGTGGAACATCACCACGTCGTCGAGGCGGTTGAGGAACTCCGGCTTGAAGGCCGAACGCACCGCGTTCATGACGAACTCGCGATCACCGCCCGAACCCAGGTTCGAGGTCAGGATGAGGATGGTGTTGCGGAAGTCCACCGTGCGGCCCTGGCCGTCGGTGAGCCTGCCCTCGTCGAGCACCTGGAGCAGGATGTCGAACACGTCCGGGTGCGCCTTCTCGATCTCGTCGAACAGCACCACCGTGTAGGGCCTGCGCCGCACCGCCTCGGTGAGCTGACCGCCCTGGTCGTAACCGACGTAGCCGGGCGGGGCGCCGACCAGCCGGGCCACCGAGTGCTTCTCGCTGTATTCGCTCATGTCGATGCGGACCATGGCGCGCTCGTCGTCGAACAGGAAGTCCGCCAACGACTTCGCCAGCTCGGTCTTACCGACGCCGGTCGGGCCGATGAACATGAACGAGCCGGTCGGGCGGTTCGGATCGGCGACTCCCGCGCGGGCCCTGCGCACCGCGTCGGACACCGCCTGCACCGCCTCGGTCTGACCGACCACGCGGCGGCCCAGCTCCTCCTCCATGCGCAGCAGCTTCTGCGTCTCCCCTTCCAGCATCCGGCCCACCGGGATGCCGGTCCACGACGACACCACCTCGGCGATGTCGTCCGGGCCGACCTCCTCCTTGAGCATGACCTCGCCGTCTCCGGCTGTGGCGGAGGTCTTCTCGGCTTCGGCGAGCTGCTTCTCCAGCGCCGGGATCCGGCCGTAGCGCAGTTCGGCCGCCTTGCCCAGGTCGCCGTCGCGCTCGGCGCGCTCGGATTCGCCGCGCAGCGCTTCGAGTTCCTCCTTGAGCGTGCGCACCTGGTCGATCGCGTTCTTCTCGTTCTGCCAGCGGGTGGTCAGCTGGTTGAGCTTCTCCCGATCGTCGGCGAGTTCGGCGCGCAGTTTCTCCAGCCGCTGCTTGGATGCCTCGTCGGTCTCCTTGGCGAGGGCGACCTCTTCGATCTCCAGCCTGCGCACCGCGCGCTCCACCTCATCGATCTCCACCGGGCGGGAGTCGATCTCCATGCGCAACCGCGAGGCCGACTCGTCCACCAGGTCGATCGCCTTGTCCGGCAGGAACCGGGAGGTGATGTAGCGGTCCGACAGCGTGGCGGCGGCGACCAGCGCGGAGTCGGTGATGCGCACACCATGGTGCACTTCGTAGCGGTCCTTGATGCCGCGCAGGATGCCGATGGTGTCCTCCACCGACGGCTCCCCGACCAGCACCTGCTGGAAGCGCCGCTCCAGGGCCGCGTCCTTCTCGATGTGCTTGCGGTACTCGTCCAGCGTTGTCGCGCCGACCAGGCGCAACTCGCCGCGAGCCAGCATCGGCTTGATCATGTTGCCCGCGTCCATCGCCGATTCGCCGGTCGCGCCCGCGCCGACGATGGTGTGCAGCTCATCGATGAACGTGATGATCTGGCCCGCGCTGTTCTTGATGTCCTCCAGGACGGCCTTGAGCCGCTCCTCGAATTCGCCGCGATACTTCGCGCCCGCGACCATCGCGCCGAGGTCGAGCGCCACCACGGACTTGCCGCGCAGCGACTCCGGGACATCGCCCGCCACGATGCGCTGGGCCAGGCCCTCGACGATCGCCGTCTTGCCGACGCCCGGCTCGCCGATCAGCACCGGGTTGTTCTTGGTGCGCCTGCTCAAGACCTGCACCACCCGGCGGATCTCGGTGTCCCGGCCGATCACCGGGTCGAGTTTGCCGGAGCGGGCGGCTTCGGTGAGATCGGTGGAGTACTTCTCCAGCGCTTGGTAGCTGCCTTCCGGATCAGGGCTGGTCACCCGGGCGCTGCCGCGGACCGCGGTGAACGCCGAGCGCAACGCGTCGGCGGTGGCGCCGTACTTGGTGAGCAGCATGGTCACGTCGGAGTCGCCCGCGGCGAGACCGACCATCACGTGCTCGGTGGAGACGTACTCGTCACCGAGTTCGGTGGCCAGGCGCTGCGCCGCGGTGATCGCGGCGAGTGCCTCGCGGCCGAGCGGCGGTGTGGTGGTGGCGCCGGTCGCCCGCGGCAGCCGGTCCACCAGGTCCTGTGCCTCGCGTCGCACGGTCGCCGGATCCGTTCCGACGGCCTTCAGCAAGGGCGCGGCGATGCCGTCGGTCTGGTCCAGCAACGCCACCAGCAAGTGCGCCGGACGGATCTCCGGGTTGCCCGCGGCGGAGGCCGCCTGCAGGGCGGCGGTGAGCGCCGCCTGAGTCTTGGTGGTGGGATTGAACGAGTCCACGAGTCACCTTCCTACTAGTCGATTCGCACGACGCCGAGCACGATTCCGGTGGACGGAAGCCCTCGCTTCGTCTCGCCCGCTCGTCTACCGGCTCGCCGCCGTTCCTTACCGTCCAACGTCGGAAAGGTTGAGCCTGTTCCGCTCAAGTTCGTATTTTTTCGGCGCGCCCGCCCGTAACCGGGGATCGGATCGAACGCTACGCCCCGACACCGGCGAAAGCGACGCCTCGCCGACACCGCCGATGCGGTGATTCCGCACGTCGGCGGGGTTCGGATGCCTACGATGACCTCGGCCGTCACTTGTTGCATCACTCTTCACCCCGAATCAAGGAGCGAATGGATGCGCGCGATCGTGGTACGGAAGTTCGGAGCGACGCCGGAACTGGCCGAGATGCCGATGCCCGAACCCGGACCCGGAGCCGTGCGGGTCCAACTCCAGGCGGCCGGGGTGAACCCCTTCGACCGGAAAGTGGCCTCCGGGATCCTGGACGGCAGACTGCCCCACGACTTCCCGATGATCCTCGGGGTGGACGGGGCGGGCACCGTCGCCACGATCGGCGCGGGCGTCAGCCGCTTCGCCGTCGGGGACCGGGTGGTCGGCAAGTTCCTCACGCCGCCGGTGGGCCACGGCAGCTTCGCCGAGTACGCGGTGCTCCCGGAGGGCGGCACGCTGGTGCCGATCCCGCCCGGCGTTCCGACCGTCGCGGCCGCCGCGCTGCCGACCGCCGGGGTCACCGCGCAGGATCTCGTGGACGCCACGCACATCAAGCCCGGCCAGACCGTGCTGATCGTGGGCGCGACCGGCGGCGTCGGCTCCTTCCTGGTGCAACTGGCCAATATCGCGGGCGCGCACGTCATCGCGACGGCGCGCGGCGATTCCGCCGATCAGATGACCCGGCTGGGCGCGGCCGAGACGGTGGACTACTCCGCGGCCCCGGTGCGCGAGCAGGTCGCCGCCGCGCATCCGGACGGCATCGACGTGCTGTTCGACCTGGTGAGCCCGCCCGAGGCGCTCGCAGAACTGACCACGCTGGTCCGCGACGGCGGCACGGTCTACTCCACCACCTTCGCCGCCGACGAGGACGCGTTGCGCGCGCGGTCGATCAAGGGCGGCAACATCGAATCCCAAGGCAAAGCGCCGGAGTTGGCCAGGCTGATCCAACGCGTCGCCGCGGGTGACGTGGTCGTGCCGATCGACGCCACCGTCCCGCTCGCGGAGGGACCCGCGGTCATCGGAGCGCCCGGCGCACGCGGCAAGACCGTGCTGGCCATCTGAGCCGTACCGGCCCGCCGGGCCGGCCTCCCGCCAGACCCCGGAGGTGTGCGCTGAACACCCGAGTGCCCCAATTCGGCCTGTTCCTGATCCCGGAGGCCGAGGATTTCCGCAGGCTCGCCGAGCTGAGTGTGTACGCCGACGTATCCGGGCTCGACCTGATCGGCATCCAGGACCACCCATACCAGCGCCGTTTCCTGGACACCTGGACCCTGATCACCGCTCTGGTCACGCGGACCGAGCGGATCACCTTCTTCCCGGACGTGGCGAACCTGCCGCTGCGCCACCCCGCGCTGCTCGCGAAATCGGTGGCTTCGCTCGACATCATCAGCGACGGCCGGATCCAGCTCGGCCTCGGCGCGGGCGCGTTCTGGGACGCTGTGGCCGGGATGGGCGGACCGCGCAGAACCGGTGGCGAAGCGGTGCGCGCGCTCGGCGAGGCGATCACGGTCATCCGCGCCCTGTGGAGCGACGCGCGATCGGTCCGGGTGCCCGGATCCTTCTACTCCCTCGCGGGCGCGCATCCCGGTCCCCGCCCGAGGCACGATCCCGGCATCTGGCTCGGCGCGCGGGGCCCGCGCATGCTCGAGCTCACCGGACGCGCCGCCGACGGCTGGGTGCCGTCGGCCGCGTGGGCGCCGCCGGAGTTCCTCGCCGACGCGGGCAGGCGGATCGATGACGCCGCCGCCGCGGCGGACCGGGACCCGCTGGCGGTGCGACGGGTGTTGAACGTGTCCGGGACCATCACCGCGGACGGAACCGACCGCGGCTTCCTGGAGGGTCCGGTCGCGCGATGGGTCGACGATCTTCTGGTTCTGCACCATGACCAGCGGATCGACGGATTCGTCTTCTGGCCCACCGAGGGGGAACCGGTCGAGCAGATCCGGCGTTATACCGAGCAGGTCGTGCCCGCGGTTCGGGCCGGCGCCGGGTCGTGACCGGCGTCTGCTCGGCGGCGACGGGCCGCGAAGCCGCGGCGCCGTCCGTCCGTGGCTCCGGTTACCGAAGGGTCAGCCACATCCGCCGTTTGCCCACCGATTACCGTTTGGCCGGGTCTCCCGGCACCGACGGTCGCGGCCGGAGGTAGTTCGTCTCCAGCCCGTACCCGGCCGGAGCGAAGGCGAAGGTATGCCTATACCCACACGACCACGGCATTTTCGGGGATACTTGTCGGCGGGAGACCGCCGGTAACGGGTATGTCCCCGGGCAGAACTGAGGGAAAGGAAGCTCCACGTCGTGGATGCGCGTTCGGCTGCGCTGGTCCGCGCCAATTTTCGTTCGGTGATCGAGTCACCGAATGGACCCGAGCGGTTGGTCAGTGCGTTCTACGGACATTTGTTCGCCGAGAATCCCCGGCTGCGCGAATTGTTCCCGCCCGCCATGGAGATGCAGGCCAAGCGCATCGCCACGGCCATCCAGTACGTGCTCGATCACCTGGAGGACTGGGACCGGGCGCAGAAATTCCTGGAGCAACTCGCCCGCGACCATCGCAAGTACGGCGTCGAGGCGGCGCACTACGACGTGGCGGGCCGCGCGCTGCTCGCGGCGTTCCGTGCCTACAACGGCGCGGCCTGGAACCGGAGCCTGGAGGAGGGCTGGCGCGACATCACCATCCTGATCTCCGCGTCCATGGCCATCGGCGCCAACTCCGACAAGTCGCAGCCGGTGTGGGAGGCGACCGTGGTCGGCCATCGCCGTGTGCTGGAGGACCTGGCCATCGTGCGGCTGCAATCCGACGGGCCGGTGCCCTACCAGGCCGGACAGTACGTGCCGGTCACGATCCCGCAGCGGCCGAAGATGTGGCGCTATTTCTCCCCGGCCATCCCGTCCAACCCGTACGGCGAGATCGAGTTCCACGTGCGCAAGATCCGCGGGGGCTGGGTGAGCCCCGCGATCGTCAACGAGACCAGGGTCGGCGACCGCTGGCGGATCGCGGGCCCGCTCGGCGGACTGCACGTCGACCGGGACAGCGGCCGCGACGTGCTCATGATCGGCGCGGGCACCGGCATCGCGCCGCTGCGCGCCCAGCTGATCGAGATGGGCCAGCGCGGCATCAATCCGCGCGTGCACTTCTTCATCGGGGGCCGCTATCCCTGCGATCTGTACGACGTGGAGAACATGTGGCAGCTCTCGCAGAGCAACCCGTGGCTGACCATCGTGCCGGTGTGCGAGCAGAAGACCAATCCGTGGTGGTACCCGCATCCGCCGCAGGACGCACCGTACGGCATGCACCGGCGCCTGATCGGTAATCTAGGCGCCGTCGTCGCGAGCTTCGGCGCGTGGGCGGACCGCCAGATCCAGATCGCCGGATCGGCCCGGATGATCGCGGATACCCAGCGCGCGCTCATCGCGGTCGGCACGCCGGAGCAGAACATCAGCTGCGACCCTGTGTAACGAAGGAGGCCCCGTTGGGGGATCCGAGCATGCTCGGTAACGGTCATGAAGCGCCGGAGTGGACCTCGACCGTGGTCGGCCATCATCGGCTCCGGCACGATCTCGCGGTGATCCGCCTGATCGGCGAGTTCGTTCCGTTCGCCGCCGGGCAATCGGTCGAGGTGCGAGTTCCGCAGCACCCCGGCGTGCGCCGCAGGTTCTCCCCCGCGCTGCCGCCCTCCCTGGACGGCAAGCTGGAGTTCCACGTGCGCACGGTGCCGGGCGGCTGGTGCAGCGCCGCCATCGTCGCCGACACGCAGCCGGGCGACGAGTGGCGAATCGGCGCTCCGGCAGGCGGGTTCTGGGTCGACCCGGACGGCGACGAGGTGGTCATGATCGCCGGCGGCACGGGATTGGCGCCGATGCGCGCGCAGATCCTGGAACTGGCGCGCAAGCCTTCCCCGCCGCCGACCTACCTCTTCGTCGGCGGGCGCTCCCCCCGCGACCTGTACGCCTCGGACATGCTCTTCCTGCTCGCCGCCGAATTGCCCTGGCTCACTGTCATTCCCGTGGTGGAAAGCCTGGAGGACCCGCACTGGGTCGACGAGTGGTACGAGCAGTCCCGTGTCGACATCGGCTTCTCACCCGACGACCTGCTCTACGGCACACTCGCCGAAGTCCTCGGCTCCCACGGCGCCTTCCGCGAGCACCAAGTGCTGGTCTGCGGCTCCCCCGCCATGGTCCAGACCACGGTCGACCGCCTCCTGGAAACCGGAACACCCCCGGAGCGCATCCAATTCGAGGGGCTCTGACCTCTACCGCCGACCGTCCGAACCAGCACACCGCGCGCGGCGGAAGAAGGCCCATTGCAACGACATCGGGCCAACCATGTCTTTCTCGAGCGGCACAAGGGTCGAGCCTCCAGCGCCGCAGAGGTAGAACCCGACACAGCATTCGCACCGAGAGCCACCAGCACCACCCCACGCGACCACATCAGCTCAACTCCCGGTTTCGAGCGAAGCGAGACCGAGCATGCGCCGTTCGCGAGCCATGAAGGGGCCGCGAACACCCAGCGCCGCAGGCGCTGGAAAAACAATTCAGTACAGCGGGTCGTGGCGGATGTTTTTCGCCAGGGTTCCCGCTGCCATGAGGCGGAACTTGGTGGTCTGCACCATCGACGGTGAACCGACGATCTGAACATCGCGGTCGGACCAGGCGCCGAAGCTCGCGACGACCTTGCCGATCTGGCCGGTCACGCGGGGTTCCAGGCCGGGCCAGGTGGTGCGCGGCTCGTCGGGTTCCGCGTACCACCAGGGGTTTTCGTCGTGTTCGCTCACCGGCGTGACGGTGAGCCAGCGGTTGGCCATCGCCAGCTTGCTCAACGTCTCCAGGTCGTAGAGGTCGCACGGGTGGTGCCCGCCGACGAACAGATGCACCTTCGGATTGGTCCGCCGCATCGCCATCGACATCAGCTGGGCGCGCAGCGGCGCGATTCCGGTGCCGCAGCCGATCATCAGCATCTTGCGTTTGGTGTTGCGCGGAACGCCGAGGCCGCCGAGCGGTGAGCCGAGCAGCCACTGGTCGCCGACGACGGTCTGGCCGACGATGGCCGAGCTGACCCAGCCGCCCAGCACACTGCGGACGTGGAACTCGATCTCACCATTGGTGTTCGCGGGCACGGCGGGCGAGAGATAGCGCCACATGCGCGGCCGCGAGGGGATCTGCACGCTCAGGTACTGACCCGCGGCGTAGCGCATCGGCTGGTCCAGTTGCAGCCGGACGACGACGAGGTTGCGTAGCACCTCGCGGCGCTCGATCACCGTGCCGGTCCACGCCGACGGCGTGGTCTCCTTCTCCGCCGCGCCGATCATGGTGTCGGCGATGATCTTCAGGCCCTCGTCCCAGGCCCGGTCGACCTCGTCGGTCCACATCTCGGTCCCTGCGAACACCTTGACGGCGGTCTTCAGGGCGGTGGATACGGCGGCGTAGTGCGCGGGCTGCACGCCGTATTTGCGGTGATCCCTGCCGAGTTGGGCGAGGAAGGGCAGTAGCTTGTCGGGCTCTTCCAACCGGTCCAGCGCGTAGGAGATCGCCTTGACCAGGCGATCGCGCTGGGAGTCCATCGCGGCGGGAAAGAAATCGCGGACGTGCGGGTAATCGGTGAACAAGATCGCGTAGAACGATCTCGCCAGTTTCTCCGGCCCCCCATCCTCCGCAGCAACCGCCTTGAAAGTTGTTCTGATCAAAGCGACAGCGCGTGAATCCATTGATGTCACAACCCCATTTCGCACTCGTTCACGAACCTTGCCGGCGAGTGAGGTGCTGCGGGGCCACTCGACAGCAGCCGACGGAAAGGAGTGTAGGCGAGGTTTGCCAGCAACGGAATCTTTCGAAGGAACATCACGCGTGTAATTTCGTCGAAACCAGGATATTCAGCGAGACACGCCAGAGAAACCGACTGCAAGACCGTAGATCTGACGCGAAATCGGTCATACGCACACCGAAAAGTTAAGTGACACTTGGTCGATTTCGTCCCGATTGGTCTGTTCTAGCGACATCGGGGCAACATGGAGACCCTCGGGACAGGACCGAATCGGGCAAACGGCACCGGTTCCGTAAACATATCTATGGTGGAAATGCCCAGTTGATTCGACAACGAAAGGAACTCCGCCGCACGACTTCCGTCGAACATGTTCTGGTTTATTCTCAGCAAATTATCGGTGGTAGCAGCGGTGAAACGACGAAGGCCCCGGCGTCGGATCGCGATGTGCGATCGAGGCCGGGGCCGTGGTCGTGCCGGTTATCGTCTGCGCTGACCGTCCTCGCGACGGTGCCGTGGCTGCCAGACCACCAGCGCGGTACTGCGTTGCGGGGCGAGGTCGGGACGGTATCCGGCCCGCGTTCGCTCCAGCTCGGCCGACAGTTCCGCGACCTGCTGCCGCAGCTCCTCCACCTGATTGGTCAGCTCGATGATGCGCTTGATGCCCGCGAGGTTGACGCCCTCGTCCTGGGACAACCGCTGCACCTCGCGCAGCAGCTCCACGTCCCGGGCCGAGTAGCGCCGACCGCCGCCCGAAGTACGTTGCGGCGTGACCAGTCCCAGACGGTCATACGTGCGCAGTGTCTGCGCGTGCATGCCGGCCAGCTGGGCCGCCACCGAGATCATGAAGAACTCGGCCCGCGACCCGCCGGACGCGTTCTTCGGTTCCGAGGACATCACGCACCTGCCCATCCCGCACGTGGATCGAAGCCACCGGCCCGCTCCGCCTCCTGGTAGCGCTCGAGCGCCTCGACGGCCTCGCGGTCCAGCTTCTGCGGGACCGCGACCTTCACCGTCACCAGCAGGTCACCCGCGCCGCCGCCGCGCTTGGGCACACCACGACCGCGTACCCGCAGGGTGCGGCCGTCGGCGGTACCCGGAGGCACCTTGACGCCGACCCGGCCTTCCAGGGTGGGCACCGAAACCGTGGTGCCGAGCACCAATTCACTGTAACTGACCGGCAGCACCAGGGTCAGGTCGTCGCCGTTGCGGCCGAAGACCTTGTCCTGGCTGACGTGGACGGTGACATAGAGGTCGCCCGAGGGCGCCCCGCGCAGTCCCGCCTCGCCTTGACCGGCCAGCCGGATCCGTTGCCCGTCACCGACTCCAGGAGGAATCCGCACCGTGATCGTGCGCGTGCGGTTCTGGATGCCGCTGCCGTGGCAGTCGACGCACGGATCGTCGATGATCGATCCGCTGCCCCGGCACTCGTCGCAGGGCTCGCTGAAGCCGAACGCGCCCTGGTTGCGGCTGACGATGCCGGTTCCGTTGCAGATCGGGCAGACCCGCGGGCTCGTGCCCGGTTTCGCGCCGCTGCCGTGACACGTGGTGCACGGCGACGGGCTGGTCATCCGCAGTGGAACCGTGACACCCTGGGCCGCCTCCCGGAAACCGAGCGTCGTCTCGGTCTCCACGTCGGAGCCGCGGCGGGGACGGCTCGATGACGTCCGCGTGCCGCCGCCCCGGTTGAACAGACCGCCGAGCAGGTCACCGAGGCCACCGTCGCCGGCGCCGCCGCCGCCGAAGATGTCCCCGATGTTGAACTCCTGCGAGAAGCCGCCCCCCGCAGCGGATCCGAACCCACCGCGACCGTAGCCGCCACCCGCGAAGAGCTTGCGAGTGTCGTCGTACTCCTTGCGCTTGGCCGGATCCGACAGCACCGCGTGCGCCTCGCTGACGGTCTTGAACCGCTCCTCGGCTTTGTTGTCACCGGGGTTGGCGTCCGGATGCAAGTCACGCGCGAGCTTGCGATAGGCCTTCTTGATCTCGTCCTGCGAGGCGCTGGAGGAAACACCCAGCTCCTTGTAGAAGTCCTTTTCGATCCACTCCCGTTGGCTCACCGAGCATCTCCTCCTCTCGCATCATTGATCGTTCGCGCCGGCATCATCATCCGATGCCTCTTCGGTCGGCTGTTCGGCGTTTTCCGTCAGATCGGCCACGCCGTCGGTTACCCCGACGAGCGCGTGCCGAAGCACCCTATCGCCGAAGCGATAGCCTTTGCGCATCACAATGCCGATCACCGGATCGTGGCCGGAGCCCTCGTGCTGCACGGCCTCGTGCAGGGTCGGATCGAAGGGCTCACCCTCCGAACCGAACTCCTCGAGGCCCTGCTTGTGCAGCGCGGTCGACAGCTTGTCGGCCACCGACTTCAGCGGACCGGAGTCGAGGTCGCCGTGCGCCCGCGCGCGATCGAGATCGTCGAGCACGCCGAGCAGTTCGGTCACCACCGACGCCTTGGCGGAATCGATCGTGGCCTTGCGGTCGCGCTCGACCCGGCGCCGGTAGTTGGCGTACTCCGCGGTCAGCCGCTGCAGGTCGGCGGTGCGCTCGGCGAGCTCACCGCTGATGGCGTCGGCCAGCGCGTCGCTGCCGTTGCCGTTCTCCGCACCGTTGCCCGGCTCCGGGGCCTGCGCGGCCGCGGCGCCGTTGTCCGCGGCCGGCTGCCTGATCTCACCGGTCTCCGGATCGATCTTCCGGTTGTCGACGAAGGTGATCGGCTCCTTCTCAGAGTTGCCCTCGGTCACTTCTTCTCCGTGTCGACCGGCTCGTCCACGACCTCGGCATCCACGACCTGGTCATCGTCCTGCGCGCTGCTCGACGCGCCGTTGCCCTGCGCCGCGGCGTCCGCGGCGGAGGCCTCGTAGATGGCCTGGCCGAGGGCCTGCGACTCGGTCGCCAGCTTCTCGACGGCCGCCTTGACCGCCGCGATGTCGGTGCCCTTGAGGGCCTCGTTCGCCTCGGCGATGGCCGCCTCGACCTTGGACTTGACGTCCGCGGGGACCTTGTCCTCGTTCTCCTTGATGAACTTCTCGGTCTGGTGCACCAGCGACTCGGCCTGGTTGCGGGTCTCGGCCTCCTCGCGGCGGGCCTTGTCCTCGGCGGCGTGCGCCTCGGCGTCCTTGACCATCCGGTCGATCTCCTCCTTGGACAAGCCGGAGCCGTCCTGGATCTTGATCGTGTTCTCCTTGCCGGTGCCCTTGTCCTTCGCGGTGACGTGCACGATGCCGTTGGCGTCGATGTCGAAGGTGACCTCGATCTGCGGCACACCGCGCGGGGCGGGCGGGATGCCGGTCAGCTCGAAGGAGCCGAGCAGCTTGTTGTGCGAGGCGATCTCGCGCTCACCCTGGAACACCTGGATCTGCACCGACGGCTGGTTGTCGTCGGCGGTGGTGAAGGTCTCCGAGCGCTTGGTGGGGATGGTGGTGTTGCGCTCGATGAGCTTCGTCATCACGCCGCCCTTGGTCTCGATGCCCAGCGACAGCGGGGTCACATCGAGCAGCAGGACGTCCTTGACCTCACCCTTGAGCACACCGGCCTGCAGGGCGGCGCCGACGGCGACGACCTCGTCCGGGTTCACGCCCTTGTTGGGCTCCTTGCCGCCGGTCAGTTCCTTGACCAGATCGGAGACGGCGGGCATACGGGTGGAGCCGCCGACGAGCACCACGTGGTCGATGTCGGACACCTTGATGCCCGCGTCCTTGATCACGGACTGGAACGGCGCGCGGGTGCGGTCGAGCAGGTCCGAGGTGATCTTCTGGAACTCGGCGCGGGTCAGCTGCTCGTCGAGGAACAGCGGGTTCTTGTCCGCGTCGACGGTGATGTAGGGCAGGTTGATCGAGGTGCTCTGCGAGGAGCTCAGCTCGATCTTGGCCTTCTCCGCGGCCTCACGCAGCCGCTGCATGGCCATCTTGTCCTTGGTCAGGTCGATGCCCGAGCTGGCCTTGAACTTGTCGACCAGCCACTGCACGACCCGCTCGTCCCAGTCGTCACCACCGAGGTGGTTGTCGCCGGAGGTGGCGCGGACCTCGACGACGCCCTCGCCGATTTCCAGCAGCGAGACGTCGAAGGTGCCGCCACCGAGGTCGAAGACCAGGATGGTCTGCTCCTTGTCGCCCTTGTCCAGGCCGTAGGCCAACGCCGCCGCGGTGGGCTCGTTGACGATGCGCAGGACGTTCAGGCCCGCGATCTGGCCTGCTTCCTTCGTGGCCTGCCGCTGGGCGTCCTCGAAGTAGGCGGGCACGGTGATGACCGCGTCGGTGATCTCCTCACCGAGGTAGGACTCCGCGTCGCGCTTCAGCTTCATCAGCGTGCGCGCGCTGATCTCCTGCGGCGTGTACTTCTTGCCATCGATCTCGACGGTCCAGTCGGTGCCGATGTGCCGCTTGACGGAGCGAATGGTGCGGTCGACGTTGGTGACGGCCTGGTTCTTGGCCGGCTGGCCGACCAGCACCTCGCCGTTCTTCGCGAACGCGACGATCGACGGGGTAGTGCGCGATCCTTCCGAGTTGGCGACGACGACCGGTTCTCCGCCTTCGAGAACGGCGACGACCGAGTTCGTGGTCCCGAGGTCGATTCCGACCGCACGAGCCATTGTGGTTCCTCCTAGTTGACGTACCAATGTGTGTCGGTGCCGGGCGAAAACCGCCCTGCGACGTCCGATGAAGGACGCCGCGAGACCTCGCCCCTAGCACCTCACGGAGCACGGCCCCAGCAACACTGAGCGTGGTCGGCTCAATCCTGCCTCGCCGGAGTTCCGGAGTCAACCGAAACTTGAGCCATACACACTCAATCTTGTCGAAAAGCTCAACGGGTGGCTCGCGCGATTAATTCCCGGACGACCACCGGCCCGCGAGTCCCCACCACCGCCGTGCACCGAGCACAGTCACGGCGGGCGCCTCGCGCAGTAGGGTGACGGCGGGTGGCCGGGTCGGCCCCCGTGCGCCGTCGATCCGAGGAGCCGCCATGAGGGCCGCCGTCGTCACCGCCGCCGAGTTCGAGGTCGCGGAGCTGCCCACGCCACGGCCGGGCGCCGGTCAACTGCTGATCGACGTGTCGCGCTGCGGCATCTGCGGCTCGGACCTGCATGCCCGCACCCACGCCGACGAACTGTCCGACTTGGCCGTGGCCACGGGTTACGAGCACTTCATGCGTTCGGATCAGAGCGTGGTGCTCGGGCACGAATTCAGCGGGACGGTCGTCGATTACGGCCCGGACTGCCGCAGGAGATGGCGGGCGGGGACACCGGTGGTGGCGCTTCCGATCGTCCGGCACGGCGAGCAGCCCCACCTGGTAGGGCTGTCGACCGCGGCGCCGGGCGGCTATGCCGAGCAGGTGGTGGTGCAGGAATCGATGACCATGCCCGTGCCCAACGGATTGTCCGCGGAACACGCCGCGCTGACCGAACCCATGGCGGTGGCCTGGCACGCGGTACGCAGAGGCCGCGTCGGGAAGGGGCAGACGGCCTTCGTCATCGGCTGCGGACCGATCGGCCTCGCGGTGATCAGCATGCTGAAGGCCGCGGGGGTGCGCACCGTGGTCGCGAGCGACTTCTCGCCACGCAGGCGCGAACTCGCCACCGCCTGCGGCGCCGATGTGGTGGTGGACCCGGCGACGGAATCGCCCTGGACGGCCGCTCCGAAGAAGGGCCGGATCAACGGCGTCACCGACATACTGGCTCTCGGCTTCGACGCCATGGACCGCTTGCGGCGGGTCCCCAACCTGCCGTGGTGGTACGTCTTCCGGCTGGCCCACACGTTGAACAAGGGGCCGACCGGACCGGTGATCTTCGAGTGCGTCGGCGTGCCCGGCATCATCGACCAGATCCTGGCGGCCGCACCGCCGCTGTCACGCGTGGTGGTGGTCGGGGTGTGCATGGAAACCGACCGCTTCCATCCCGCGATGGCCATCAACAAGGAGATCGAGCTGCGCTTCGTGCTCGGCTACGACCCCGGCGAGTTCCGCGACACCCTGCACATGCTCGCCGATGGCAAGGTCGACCCCAGCCCGCTGATCACCGGGACCGTCGGGCTGGACGGCGTGGCCGACGCCTTCACCGCCCTCGGCAACCCGGAGCGGCACGCGAAGATCCTGATCGATCCGCGCGCTTCCGGTGCCGCCCTGATCTGAGGACCCGCGCTCAGGGCGCGGCGGCGAGAACTTCGTCGGCGATCTTCTCGTCCAGCGTCACCCGCACCAAGGCGGCGGCGAGCTCCGCGGTGTGGTGATCCGGCGCCAGCCGCGCCAGCCGGTCGGGATCCTCCGGCAACTGCACGCGCTTGGCGCCGCGCAAGGCCCGTTCGTCGAAATGCGGCCGCACCCAGGTCCAGATGTCCTGGATCTCGCGCAGGAAGATATGTGCCCCGGTCGGACCGATGCCATCGAACTCTTGGAGCAGATCCGCGGCTCGCTCGGGGTCGTCGCCCGCTTTCTTCGCCAGTTCCCGCAGGTCACCTTGGTAGCGGTCGAGCAAGCGCGTGGCGTTGTGGTGCAGCCTGGTGGCGGTGCTCTCGTCGTAGCGGCGATAGTTCGCCCGCCCCAGCGCGTCGACCAGTTCCTGCCACTCCGCGTCGGCCACCCGGTGCGGCGTCCGGTAGCCGCTGCTGATCAGCTCTCGCGTGGCCCCGATGGCGATATCGGCGGAAATGCGGGTGCTGAGCAGTTGGGAAAGCATGAGCAACTGGAAGAGCGCGGCCGGTTTGTCATCGAGCGTGATACCAGCTTCCTCGGCATATCCCGTGCCCGCACGGACGAGCAATTCGTGTACGACGTCCTCTTGGCTCATCGTTACCTCCTCTCGCTACCAAGGCGCATACCCGGACCCACGGCGACTACACCGCCCACGGGCGGCGGAATGCGCCCGTCCCCGCAGGTCACGGCGCTTCGGAGGCGGCGGTCAGCGGCTCATTCCGGCAGCACGCTCAAGGTGCCCTCCGCACTGCGGGCGGCGGTCAGGCAGGCCGTGGCGGTGAACTGGTCGGCCAGGGGGTGGCGCGCCCGGGCGCGCCATTTCCGGACCGCGGCCACCGCTTGAGCGCGCTGGGCGGGGAACGGCGCGTCGGACGGGAGGCCCAGACGCAGGTGGGGTGCGATTCCCGAGCCGCCGATGAGGCGATGCAGCTCGGCGAGATCGTCGGCGGGCAGCGCCAATTCGTCGGTGCGCAGGCGGCCGAGCAGACGCAGCTCGGCGAAACCGTGCACGTCCGCGAGCAAGGTGCGCACCCTGGGCAGCAGGCGATCGGCCGGGGTGCCACGGTAGGCGGTCAGCACCCGGGCCAGCGCGGTGAGCGCGGAATGCGCTTTGAGCTGGTCGGCGCGCTGACCGAACTGCACGTCGAGCACCGAGCGCAGTTCGTTCACTCCGCTGCGGCTGGTCAATTCCTCGGCCAGCGTGGCCGAATCGCGCACGCCGAGCCGGATCAGCGTGACCGCCATGCGAATGCCGAACAAACCGAACCGCTCGGCGAGCTGCGCACGCAGCTCCGGCGGCACCGGGAGCGGCATGTCGGCGCGCGCGAAACGATCGGCGGAGAGCAACGCGGCGCTCAGTTCGTCGACCGGCACCCGCGCCAGCGTCTCGAACGCCGCGAACTCCTGCTGACGCAGCGTCGCCGCGGCGAACGCGAGCAGCCCGGCGACCGGGATCACGGCCTGGCACAGCCCCGTCCGTTCCAGCTCCCCGGCGAAACGCGTGGCCACATCCCGTGCCGAGTGCAGCGCGTCGATCCGGCCCGCCCCGATCTCGTCGGCCCGCGACACCACGCCGACGATGCCGAGCGGACCGGGCGCCCCCGGCCCGCCGTTGGCCGCGGCGGTTCCCGCGCCCACGCGCTCGAGGAACTGCACGTCCGTCGCGTCCAGCCTGCGCAGCAGGTACACGACGGCGTCGGCGCCCGGGATGGCGATGCCCTGCTCGGTCCGCTCGTCGTCCGCGCCCGGCGTCAGCAGACGCGCGGTGCGCCGCGACACCTCGCGCGACAGCGAGGACGTGCCGGGGGTGTCGATGATCGTGGTTTGCGTGAGCGCCGCGGCGGGCCACTCGACCTCGAGATGGTCGACCTCGCGCGCGGCCGGTGCGTTCCAGTTGAGCCGGTCCAGATCGAAGGTCAGCCCGTGCGTTCCGCTGCCGCGCCGGACCACGACGTGCGCGCGGGCGCCATCGGGGGCGTAGGCCGTCACGCTGGGCGTGGATCCGTACCGATACCAGGTGACCACCCTGGTGCACTCGGTCGCGTCGGTGGGCGCGATGTCTTGTCCGACAAGGGAATTCAGCAATGTGGATTTGCCCGCCTTGATCGAACCGGCCAGCGCGACGCGCAACGGCTGGTCCAATCGGCGGGCACAATCGGCCAGCAGGGCACGCGGGCGCGGCTCGCCCGCCAGCGCCGCCTGCGCCGCGCCGACCAGCCGATGGGCCTCGGCGACGATTCCCGGCACCGGGCCACCATCACGTCTCACGGGGCTACCGTACCGGCGGGTCCCATCGGTAGTGCGGTCTGCATGGCATCGGCGTATCGGCGCAGTTCCGCGACCACGCGCAGCTGCTGTTCCAGTTGCACACCGCGTTCGGCGCGGCTGGTGGCGACCATGGACGCCGCCTCCTGCGCGGCCCGCAGCGACTCGTCGATCGAGCGCAGACTGCGTTCGGCGACGCCCGCGTAGTGGTCGCGCAACGCGCGATGGATGCGGTGCAGCCGGTCCTTCGACTCCTTGCCCGCCTGGAACGCCACGTCGTCCACGAAGCGGCGCACCGCCGCCTTCGCCTCGTTGCGCCGCTTGGCCAGCCTGGCCTGCTTGTCGTCCCGGAAAGCCTTGCCGCCCACGATCAATCCCGCGCCGATGGAGATCGGGTTGAGCATGGCCAGCCCGGCGAAGGTGCTGGCCAGCCCGACCATGAGCACACCGCCGTAGGAGCCGCGCATGCCGACGAGCAGCTTGCTGCCGAAACCGATGTCGGGTTCCAGATCGGCGAGCGTGCCGGAGAGGGCGCGGCCGGAGTCGGTTCCGGCGCCGGGGCGCACGTCCGGCAGGTCGACGGCGCCGAGTTCGGAGAAATGTTCGGCGACGCGCTCGGCGAGTTGCACAGCCCGGGAATGGGTCCACAGCAAGTTGTCGCCGAGGGCCGTGTCGACCGTGCCGGTGAGGTGTTCGGCGATGCGGTCCCAGTGCCTGCCCGGGTCGTGCTCGTCGATCCATTCCTCGGTGGTGCGGGCGAGGTTGCGCAGACGGTCGCGCAGATCGTGGTCGACGTCCCCGGCCAGGTCGGTGATGCCATCCGCGAGCGTCTGCTGCCATGCGGCGGTCCTGCGGTGCAGTTCCTCGGCCGAGGCGCGGGCGGATTGCAGCTCGCGCACCGCCGCCGCGCCCTGCGCCGGATCGCGGATCGCGACCAGCTCGCTGCCCAGCGCCAGCGCGAGATGCTCCGCCGCGGAGCGGATATCGCGGGCCACGGCGGCCCGGGTGGCCAGCTGGTCGCGCGCCACGACCTGGTCGCGCAGAAATGTGTAGAGCACGCCGAAGCCGGATTCGACGCCGAGCTGCTGGTCCTGCAATCGCATCGCGTGGCTGCGCAGCAGCGACGACACCGGGATCATCGGCACGTCGAGGCGGGCCCGCGCGAGATGGTGCAGGTCGGCGTCGTGCACCTGCCGCCAATGCGGGTACAGGTCGGTCTTGGTGAGCAACAGCGCGACCGTCGGGCACAGCTCCCGCACCTGCCGCAGGAATGCGAGTTCGGGCTCGGTGAGTTCGGTCGACGCGTCCGACAGCACCAGCACCGCGTCCGCGGCGGGCACCATTCCGAGCACGCCCGCCGCGTGGGCGTTGCCGTGTCCGCCGACGCCCGGGGTGTCGATCAGCACGATCCCGTCGGCCAGCAGCGCGTTGGGAATCTGGACCTCGAGGCGCACGATCCGCCGCCCCTGCGCTTGTGGTGAACGCTGATCGATCGCGCCGATCTCCGCGATCGGCACCGCCACCCTGGTCTCCGCGCCGCTGGAATCACCGTGCGCCGCGAGCACCAGTTCCGCGCGCGGCTCGGCGCCGTGCGCGAGCAGCATCGGCACCGTGGTGGTGGCGTCGTCGCCCACCGGGCAGATGTCCAGGTTCAGCAGCGCGTTGACGAAACGGCTCTTGCCCTGGTCCAGCTGTCCGGCGACGACGATGCGCCTGCGCGGGTCACGAACCCGGTCGGCCGCCACTTCCAGGCGGCCGACCAGATCGTTGCGGCCCGCGGCACGGGCCGCCGCGATGGTTTCACCGAGTACCGAGAGCAGCGGCACCGCCGGTGGATTGGCGTTCGGCGCGGGCGTCCCCATCGCGGTATGGACCTCTTTCCGTATTACCGGGCAACTGTCAGTGCAGGAATGTATCGCCACCCAGGTCGCCGCCCGCTGAACCACTGAAATCCGTGCTCGCGTGGCTCTCTCCGAACAGGCCCGCGTCGGTGTCGCCGCTGCTGTCCAGGCCCGACCCGAAGGCGCTCGACACATCCAGTGAGGACCAGGTGTGCGCGGTCGAGCCGACACTGCCGCCGAGACCCGCGCCGGTGTCCACCGCGCCGTGCGCCGCCCCGCTCGCCGAACCCGCCATTCCGGCGCCCGCGTCTGCCGCACCGCCGACGGCCGACTGCGCGGTACCGCCGAGACCGGCCGAGGCGTCGAGGCCCGAGGACGCGTGCGAACCGATACCGCTGTCCAGGCTCGAACCGACGTGCGCACCCGCACTCGACGCGCCTTCCAGACCGCTCGACAGGCCCCCGCCCGCGTGGCCCGCAGCGCCGAGACCGGTCGACAGACCGCTCTCCAAGCCCGCGCCCGCGTGACCTGCCGCGCCGAGACCCGTCGACAGACCGCTCTCCAAGCCCGCACCCGCGCCGACCGCGCTGTCGATTCCGGTCGAGAGGCCGGCCGTCAGGCCCGAACCCAGTCCGGCACCCGCCTGCGCTCCGGCGTCGAGGGCGCCGGTGAGTCCGGTTCCCAGGCCGGTACCAGCGTGCACCGCACCGTCCACGCCGGTGGACAGCCCTCCGCCGAGGCCGGTGGACAAGCCCGTCTCCAGTCCGGTCGCACCCTGGACTCCGGCATCGAGCGCTCCGCCGAGCCCGCTTTCCAGGCCCGCGCCGACCTGCCCGCCGGTGTTCAGCGAGCTCTCCAGTCCGCCACCGAGTTCCGCTCCGGTGCTCACGGCCGCGCCCAGCCCCGTCGCGAGGCCGGTCTCGAGACCCGCCGTCGCTTGCGTTCCCAGGTTTCCGGCTCCGCCGACGGCAGAGGAGAAATTGCTTCCGAGTCCGGCGGCCGCATTACCGGAGCCTTGTGCCGCGGTGTCGATTCCGCCGGTGAGCCCGGCCGTCGCCTGGCCCGCGGCGCCGAGCGCGCCGCCCAGACCGGTCTCCAGACCGGAACCGATCTGCGCACCCGCGTCTGCCGCACCGTGCAATCCGGTGGAAATCCCGACCCCGGCCTGCCCAGCGGCGCCGAGGCCTGCGGTCACACCACTCGCGGCGTCCACAGCGCCCTCGAGACCGGCACCAGCCGAGCCGCCCGCATTCAGCGCCGCATCGGCAGCGCCTTGCAGGCCACCACCCACACCGGCACCGAGACCGGCCGTCAGATCAGTCGCCGCACCGGCAGCGCCACCCACCGCGCCGTCGAGGCTCGCACCCGAGCCGGTCGCCGCGTCGACAGCGCCCCCGAGACCCGCACTCAGACCGGAGGAGAGGTCCGCGGCGCCACCCACGGTGCTCTCGAAGCCAGCGGTCAAGTCGGTCGACGCACCCGCGGCGCCGCCCAGACCCGTGGCGACATCCGCCGCACCACCGATTGCGCCACCGAGACCAGCGCCGAGTCCGGTCGTCGCATCGACGGCACCGCCGAGACCCGCGCCGAGCCCGGCACCAGCCTGACCACCGGCGCCCAGGGCCGCATCCACACCCGTCGTCAAACCACCAGCCGCGTCGACAGCGCCCTCGAGACCCGCACCCACACCGGTCGCCAGATCCGCTGCGCCTCCGACGGCACCGCCCAAATCCGCGCCGAGTCCGGTTGTCGCATCCACCGCGCCGCCGAGACCAGCGCCCGCCTGTCCACCGGCGCCGAGCGCCGCGTCCAGACCGGTCGTCGAACCACCGACGGCGCCTTCGAGACCCGCGCCGACACCGGTTGCCAGATCCGCCGCACCACCGACCGCACTTTCGAAACCGGCGGTCAGGTCAGTCGCCGCACTCGCGGCACCTCCCAGGCCCGTGGTGACATCCGCCGCACCGCCGACCGCGCCCGCCAAACCTGCGCCGAGTCCGGTCGTCGCATCGATGGCACCGTTGAGACCAGCGCCGAGGCCCGTGGTCGCATCGACAGCGCCCTCCAGACCCGCGCCGAGCCCCGCACTCACGTCGGTCACCGCGCCCAGACCGCCCTCCAGACCCGCGCTTACATCGGTCGCCGCGCCCAGACCGCCCTCCAGACCCGCGCTTACATCGGTCGCCGCGCCGAGACCGCCCTCGAGGCCCGCGTTCAAGCCGGTGCTGATGTCCGCCGCGCCTCCTACCGCGCCTTCCAGGCCGGCGCCGAGACCCGTGGTGATGTCCGCCGCGCCACCGATGGCGGTTTCCAGACCGGCACCGAGTCCGGTCGTCGCGCTGACAGCGCCTTCGAGGCCCGCGCCCACACCGGCGCCGAGGTCGGCGCCCGTCTGCACGCCGCCGCCGAGGCCCGCGGTCAGGTCGGTTGCCGCGCCCACCGCACCTTCGAGACCCGCGCCGAGCCCGGTCGTCAAACCGGTCGTCGCGTCCACGATGCCGCCCAGGCCCGCGCCGAGACCAGCGCCCGCCTGCGCACCGGCGCCGAGCACGGCATCCACACCCGTGGTCAAGCCGGTCGCCGCGTCCACCGCACCCTGGAGTCCAGCGCCGAGGCCGGCACCGAGGTCCGCTGCCCCGTTCACCGCGCCCTCCAGCCCGCCGCCCAGGCCCGCCGCCGCGTCCACCGCGCCTTCCAAGCCCGCGCCGAGTCCGGCGCCCGCGCCGACTGCCGCGTCGATGCCCGTGGAGAGGCCGCTGCCGAGTCCTGCGCCGATGTTTCCCGCGGCTTCGGCGTCGGTGTCCAGGTCGATACCCCCGCCGATGCCACTGATCACCTGCGCGCCCGCACCGAGCAGGCCGCCCACGGCGGCGGACAAGTCGGCGCCCGCGTTCACCACGGTGTCGAGCCCCGCTGCCAGTCCCGCGCCCAGACCCGCGCCGAGTTCCAGCCCGGTCTCGATAGCGGTGTTCAGGCCAGCACCGACGTCGACGCCCGTACCGATACCCAGGTCGACGCCGCCGCCCGCGCCCAGATCCACTCCGAGATCAGCACCCAGATCGACTCCGGCATCCGCCACTGCGGCCACACCCACGGTGCTCGCCGCGCCGACCGCGGCGGCGGCACCGGTCTGCGCGCCTACCGCCACGATGGACTGCAACTGGGAACCGCCGGTCACCAGCGCCGACTCCGCGACCATCGGAGCGCAGAGGGCGATGTCCTCCGGCGTCACCGCGCTCAGGCCCGCGGCGGCCAGCGCCTGGGTCGGGTTGGCGCAGTAGGCGACCGCGGCCTCGTGGTTCCGCAGCAGATCGAGGATGAACTCCAGAATCGCATTGGGTGTCATGAGAATCTTCTCCTGAGTCCCGGCGGACCTCGCTGATCCGCAGTCGTTGGAATGCAAATCACGCTAGGAGCGCATCCCGTTACGCCGAAACGGGGCGAACCCCTATGACCGGCCGGGGGCACCCGATAGGGGCCGGAGCGGAATTAGGGGAATTTCCCTAAACGATCCCCTAACGAGGTAACGGCTGATGGCCAGCAACCGACAGAACGGTTGCGTCGGCAACTACAACCCCAGCGCACCAGCTCGGACACACAAACACACAGCAGCGACACCGGACCAGACAGTTTTTCGAACGGGGTTCTCGAATGACACAGCGCCTGGCGCTCGGCATCACTGTCGGGGCGTCGAATTCGGTCGCCGTGGCGGCAACGGAAGAGGGCGACGACGGCCTCGGCCCGTCCGGCGGCGGTTATCTACGCTCGCATCCGAGCGTGTTGCGGCTGTCGGAGGACATGGCGCCCACGCTGGGCGCGGGCACGCGCTCCACCGGCCGCCATTCCAGCGACGTCCTGCTGGAAGGCTTTCTCGCCAGGGTCGGCGACCCGGTCGGCATTCTCGCCGAGGACGGCTCCTCTTATTCCGCGCCCGACCTGGTGGCCACCGCGATCGGATGCCTGGTCGACGAGATCGCCGCGGAGACGGGACGAAGCGGCGCTCAGGCGACGGTCGCCTGCCACCCGGCGTGGTGGTCGCGGCACACCGTCGACATCCAGCGCGACGCTTTGGAGCGAGCCGGGCTCGGCGAGGTGACCCTGGTGCCGGAGCCGACCGCCGCGATCCGCTGGCTCGACGCCGCGCACGGCTGGGCCGACGACGGCGCGGTGATCGTCCTCGATCTCGGCGCGACCGGCTCGACCGTCTCGGTGGTACGCACCGGCGAGCACGCCAGCCTGCTGGGCACGCCGCTGCGCACCACCGACGTCGCCGGCGCCGAATTCGATCTGCTGACCATGCGCTACGTCCTGGCAAATGCGGTGCTCGCCGCGGATTTCGATCCGTTCGATCCGGTCGTGGAACGCGAATTGTCGGCATTGCGTGAGCGCTGCAGAAAAGCGAAAGAAGAGCTTTCCATAAACACCGCGACGGTTGTTCCGGTTCGGCTGGACCCCGCGGATCCGCACGGCACCGTGCGGCTGGTGCGCGGTGAACTGGAAGACCTGCTGCGTGGACCGCTGTCGAGTGCGATGGACCTGATCCGCGACGCGGTGCACCGGGCCGGGCTCGACATCGGCGATGTCGGCCGCGTCCTGCTCACCGGTGGGGGCGGCGCGATCCCCTTGGTCGCCGAACTCGTCTCCACCGAATTCGGATTGCCCGTCGTGGCGGCTCCCGATCCGGAGCACACCACTGCCCGCGGCGCCGCGCTGCTCGCCGCCGATCTGCTCGCCGCCGAGACCGACCAGCTCCCGTTGGTCGATCCGGTGGTCGAGGACGAGACCGTGCCGCAGCCCAGAGCGCTCCCCTCGGCGGGACTCGCGGCGTTGCCCGAGGAACGTCCCGCCCGCCGCCGCGCGCTGACCAGCAGGCAGCGCCTCGCGGTCGTGGCGGGCACCGCGGCCGCCATCGGCCTGCTGGCCACCGGCACCCTGGCCATCGGCACGGGCATCCAATCCGGCCCGAGCACTCCCGCCTCGACCGAGCAGTCCTCCACCGGCGCCGCACAGGTCGCCGCGACGACGGGAGCGCGGACCAGCGACCCGTCCGCACCGTCCGGCGTCGCCGCCACGGACTCCGCGAGTTCGCCCGGGCGGCCTGGCACCGGGACGTCGCAGGCCGGTTCGCCCACGTCCCCGGCCCAGGGCACCACCGTGGCGGTGGTGAACAGCGAGCAGAGTCCCGATCAACCCGCCCCTGCCCCCGCCGCGGACTCCCCGGCGCCGCAACCCGCGCCGCAGCCGCAGCCCCAGCAGCCTTCTCCCGCGCCCGCACCGGCGCCCACCAACCCGTCGCCGCCCACCCAACAGCAGCCGCGGCCCACCCCGCCCACCGCGCCGAGCCTGCCGACCGGCGCGCTGGGCGACACCCTCGGCACGGTGCTTCGCGCCCCCGGCGAGATCCTGGGAGGCTCCGGTGGCTGATACCGCCTTCGACACCCTCCCGTGTGCCCGCGACATCTTCCGTGATCTGGATTCCGCCGACGACCAGCCGGTGGTCTACCTGATCCGCGGCCGGTCCCAGACCGGCAAGTCGACACTGCTCACGGAGATCCGGGCTCGCCTGCGCGCCCGCGGCGTCCCGCTACAGGACGACATCGCGGCTCTCCAGCAGGCGCACGCGGGCAACGGCGCGCATTCGCTGACCCGCACGCCGGCCACGGTCGCGGGCGGCGCGGCGGGCGTGACGACCGATACCGCCCGCCCGGCCCTGATCATCGACAACGCCCACACGCTCGGCCGGCTCGATCTCGAATATCTCTGCGCCGCGGTGGAATCCGGGCAGCGCACGATGGTGATCGCCGCCCAGCCCCGCCCGCACGATCCGCGTCTGCGGATGCTCGCCGACGCGGTCGCCCGGCGCGGTCGCGTCGTGGACCTCCGCCCGCTCGGCGTCGCGGACATGGCGCCGTTCGCCAGGGAACTGGGCATGATGGTGCCGCGCCAGGTCGCTCAGCACATCCACCTGCAGACCGCCGGTATCCGCGGCGGTGTGGTGGCCGCGCTCACCGCCGCCTGCTCGGCGCGCCTGGACGCGGGCATCTCCGCCGTCGATACGGCCGTCGCCGCGTGGGCGCGCGGGTTGCTGGACAACCTCGAGCCCGACCTGCTGGAGACCCTGGTGGTGGCCACCACGGGCACGGGGCTGGATTCCAGCGAGCTCACCGAGGTGCTCGGCGTGGAACAGTCCGTCGCGCAGGATCTCATCGACCGAGCCAGGGCCAGCGCCCTGGTGACCGATGCCGACCTGCTACTGGAACCCGCCGTCGCGCCCCTGCGCACGCTGCTCGGCGACCGCAGGTTCGTCGCGGTCGAGCGCCGGTTGCTCGGCGCCCGGCTGGAGGCGGGCCTGCTGCGCGACCGCACCGCGCTGCAACTGGCCGAGTCCGGCGTCCGGGACCCTCGTCTGGCCGACTTCCTCGTCGCCGCAGCGGAGCAGGCGGGCCGCGACGCGGTTCGCTACTACGCCGCCGCCGCGGCCGCCGGAGCCGAGCTCGATCTGATCGCGCTGCGCTGGGCCGAGGCCGCGGCACGGACCGGTGACGGCGACACGGCCATGCGGCTGGCCGAGCCGATGCTGGCGCGCTCGGGCAGCACCGGCACGGAACTGGCGACGGCGGTACGGATCTGCGCGGCGGTGCTCACCCGACGCGGCCTGGTCGGTCGCGCGGCGCAGCTGTACACCTGGCTCGGCGGGCACCGGGTCGGCCCGGACTGGGCGGTCGGCGCCACGGTGTTGTGCCTGGCGGGCGACGTGCCGGGCGCCAGGGAGATGTCCTCCTCGGCGACGGAGTGGCCGCCCACCGAGGCGGGCGTGCACGCGCGGCTGATCGCGACCGCGCTCGCGGACACCATCGAACCGGGCAACAACACCGCGGCGGCGGTATCGGCGCTGGTGCAAGCCGCGCACTCGGACGCGGGCGTGGACCGCTTCCTGCCGTGCACGGCGGCCTCCATCGCCACGCTGCTCTCGCTGGGCACCGGCGAGCCCCGCCGCGCCCAGGACGCCTTGCGGCGGGCCACCGCGAGCGGGTTGCGCTGCCATCAGCTCGACGTGCTCGCGGCTTGGACGGCGATGCTCGGCGGCGACGAGCGCGCCGCCGCGGCCACCGTGGCCGCGCTCGACCACGACCGGCTCGATCTGCGCGACCGGCTGCTGGCGCACGGCGTCGCGGTCGGCCTCGCCCGGCGCAGCGGCGATCACACCGCGCTGGCGCGCGCATGGCAGGAGGCGTATCCGCTGTTCGACGACGTGCAGGCCGACCTGCTCGCGCTGCTGCCGATCGGCGAACTGTGGCTGGCCGCCATCCGGATGCGCGACGAGCGCCGCATCACGCCCCTGGTGGACGCGGCGCTCGCGCTGCTGCACCGCTTGAACGATCCGCCCGCGTGGTCCAACGCCTTCCACTGGTACGGCGTGCAGGCCGCGATCGCGCACGAGAGCCCCGAGGCGCTGTTGCCGCACGCGCGAGCGCTGAAGGCCGCGGCCGAGGCGGGTGACCGGCACGCCGCCGTGCTCGCCGACGCGGGCCGCACCTGGGTGCTCGTGCTACGCGGCCAGGTCGCCACCGCACCGGTCCACGCGGCGGTCGCCGCACTCACCGAGATCGGCATGACCTGGGACGGCGCCCGGCTGGCCAGCGAGGCGGCGCTCGCGGCGCCCGACTCCGCGACGGCCACCGCGCTGCTGAAACTGGCCCGCACGGTCCGTGCCGACGCCCGTCCGCAGGAGCCGCAGCCCCGGCCGCAGGTCCCGGCCGCCGCCGACGGCGAGGCCACGCCGCCGCCCACGCCGCCGCAGGCCACGATCCTCAGCGAACGGGAACGCGAAGTGGCGGAACTGGTTCTGCTCGGACTCACCTATCGCGAGATCGGTGCGCGCCTGTACATTTCGGCGAAGACGGTCGAGCACCACGTAGCGCGCATCCGACGCCGGGTCGGTGCCCGTTCCCGTTCGGAGCTATTGTCGATGCTCCGCGCCATGGGACACGGTTCGCTTCTGGTGTGACCGGGCGCGGTTCATCAGCGGGAACGCCGAAGCAAGGTAGGTGAGATGGCCACTGGGGTGGGCCTGCGCGTCGCCGAGGACGAGTGCACGGCTGTCATCGTCACCGACGGTGACGAGGAGCCGCGGTACATCGTCCGCGAGTCGATCCTGCACATGTCCGAGGACGGTGACGCCGCGCTGGGCGGTCCCCCGCCTACCGGATCCCATTCGATCACAGGTTTCGTGTCCGCGATGGGCGACCCCGCGGGCATCCGGGTCGACGACGGCGAGGCCTATCGCGCCGAAGATCTCTTCGCCACCGCGATGTTCTGCCTGATCAACCTGGCCGCCGAGCATCTCAGCGGTCCGGCCGAGTTCTACGCGACCTATCCGCCGGACTGGCCCGCCGAATACGTGCGCTCCCTGCGCGACGCGCTGGACTACCTGGGTCTGCGCTCGGTGCTGCTGGTCAGCGAGGGTGAGCTGCCCAGTGCCGAGACCGGAGCAGGCGGTACGTCGTTCGCCTACGACGCGGCCAGAGGGGCGCTGGCGGCCGTGCTCGCCACCCCCGCGGGCGCCACTCCGCCGGACCCGTCCACCGCGGAGAACTCGACGGTGGACACCATCGTCATCCCCGCGGTGCCCGCCGCCGACGCGCAGCCGCAGGCGTACTCGGCGGCCATCCCGATCTCAGAGCCGGTCGCGACCGCCGAACCGGAACCGGCCGAGAAGCAGTCGCGGCCAACGGTTCCCGCTAAGAATCCGAGGCGTACGCCGCTGCTGATCGCGGGCGCCGCCGTGATCGGTCTCGTGCTCGGCGGCATCGTGATGGCCATGCTGTTCCGCGACGGGGAGGAGACACCGGTGCCGCCGCTGCCGGACGCCAAGTCCGAGCCGACGTCGGTGCGTCCGGCCCCGCCTCCGCCGCCGGTCGTCACCACCACGACGTCCACCACCGAGCCCGAGCCGCCGGTGGTGATCACCGAGACCACGACGCCGGAGCCCACGACCACGACGCCGCCGCCCACCACCGAGCCACCGAGCACGACGCCCACCACGACCACGCGGACCTCGACCACGCGGACCACGACGACCACGACCAACCCGTTCGGGCAGCAGCTGCCGCAGATCCCCACCATCCCCGGCATGGGAATACCGAGTAGTCGGTGATTAGTAGCGTCCTAGTCGGGTTTGTGGCTTAGAGTGTTGCGCTGACCGGGTTGTCGGATGAATTTCCGCATCGGTCGGTTGCTGGACGAAGACTGTGCGCCAATGGATTCTGCCGTGGCCACGGATTTAGCTGGCACGTGCGTGCCGACGAAGGGACTTCATGCGCAAGTTGGTGGCGCGTCGCGCCGCGGTCAAAGCTGTCGCCATCGCATCGACCGTTCTTTTGGCTCCCTTGTTCGGCACGACTACCGCCTCGGCGGTTCCAGAAGCCCCCGCGCAGCTCGCCGCGGACAACCTCCCCCCGGAATTGGTGCAGGCCATCGCCCGGGATCTGCAGATGACGCCGACGGAGTACCTGGACCGCGCCGCGCGCGCCCAGCAGCTGCGTGACTACGCGCGCGATTTCCGTTCGGAGCGGCCGGATTCCTTCGCGGGCGCCTGGATCGGCGCCGACGGCAAGCCCGTCATGGCGGTCACCTCGCTGGACGCCGCGAAGATCGTCGCGGCCGACGGCTATCAGACCCGGCTCGCCCCCGTCTCGGCGGACAGCCTGGAGGGCTCGCTGGTACAGCTCAACCAGTGGATCACCGGCCTACCGCGGGAGATCTCGCAGGCGATCAACTCCGTAGCGATCGACTTCTTGAACAGCCAGCTGGTGCTCAGCGTCGCCAACACCCCCGCGGGCCACATGCTCAACCTGCCCACCCTGCTGGCGAACATCAAGGTCATCCTGTCGCCGAACGGCGGAGGCCCGGTCGAGCGCAGGCCGATGGGCGGTGACACCTACATCAGCGCGCCCGGTTCGCTCGCCGACTCGTCGCTGCGCGCCGTCGACGTGTGCTCGTTCGGGTTCAACAGCATCGACGCGTCCGGCAACGCGCTGAACATCAGTGCGGGCCACTGTGATCCGAACTTGGGCAAGGGCAATCAGGAGGCGGGCGTCTACCTGCCGAACGTCCGGGACATCCCGGCCAGCCCCGAGCTGGGCACCTTCGTGCGCGCCTCGCTGGGCGGGCAGTCCGCGCTGGACTACTCGGTGATCAAGCTGAACGAGCGCGCGGTGCGGGCGGGCATGGACCAGCCCTCGGTGCGCGGCGCCAACGGCACCACGCTGGCGATCACCGGCACCGCCGACCCGATCACCGGCGCGCCGGTCTGCAAGTCCGGTCAGTCATCCACCTTCACCTGCGGTTTCGTCGTGGCCGATCGGGTGGAGACCCAGCTCTTCACCGCCGAGGGCGAGAGCAAGACCGTGCGCGGGTTCGCCAGCTCGGCCTGCACCCTCGGCGGCGACAGCGGCGGCGCGATCGTGTCCGGCACGCTGGCGCTGGGCATCACCAGCGGTTCCAACGCCGCCGACGCGCCGAACTGCAACGAGGCCAATGTCGCTCTGGCGCAGTACGGCGGCACCGCTTCGCTCGGCATCCCGATCCGGGCGATCCTGGCCGATGTCGACGCCTCCTCGGGCGGCGGTATCGGCAGCGGGATCGCGGTGCGCACACGGCCGAATGCGGGCTGAGCGCGCGCCCGAATTATGTGGCAATGCACATATCCCCGGTCGACGGGCTATGGGGGGAGTCGAGAACCTCGAGATGAGTAGGCATACCGCGCCAAACCCCATATAGTCTGCTCATGCTCCTGCCACGTATAGGACCTCCACGCTCGACTGCGCGACAGACCGTAATCCGAAAGACAGTGATCGCCGCCTCGGCGGCGATACTGCTGTTCGGACCCACTGCGGCGGTAGCGACGGCTCAGCCGGACCAGGCTCCCGGCCTCCCCGCCGAACTGATCGCCGCGGTGACTCGCGATCTGAAGATCTCGCCCGACGAGTACCTGCACCGCGCGGAGCTGGCGCAGCAGGTGGCCGCGTTCGCCACCACCGCCCAGCGGCAGTACCCGGCCGTGTTCGCCGGCTCCTGGCTGGACGACGCGGGCAAGGCGGTCGTGGCACTGGCCCAGGGTCCCGGCGCCGACGATGCGAAGAAGGCGGCCGAGTCGGCCGGTTTCGAGGTCCGCAACGTCGCCAAGAGCGAAGCGGCCCTGCGTGGCGAGAAGAGCGCGTTCGAGCGCTGGCTGGAGGGCCAGCCCGAGGCGGTGCGGTCGCTGGTGCGCGGCGCGGTGGTCGACACCGTGAACAACACGATCGCGGTGCGTGTCGACCAGGCGGGCCTGCCGATGCCGAACTTCATCGACCCGGCGCGCGTCATCGTGATGGCCCCGCCCGTGGCGGGCGAGCAGGGCACCCTGCAGGCCGGTGAGATCGCCGGAGACGCGCGCGGCGCACTCGCGGGCGGCGACGGCTTCGCCTCGGTCGCCGGACGCAGCTCGCTGCGCTGCTCGCTCGGCTTCAACGGCACCGACCGCAACGGCAACACGGTGAACATCACCGCGGGCCACTGCAACCCCGACATCCCGTCCGCGGGCAGCGGCAACGCCGCGGGCGTGTACGAGATGAACGGCGACCGCCTCGGCGGTCAGCTCGGCGTCTTCCAGAAGTCGGTGCTCGGCGAGCAGGACTACTCGATCATCCGGGTCAACGACCAGGCCAAGGACCGGTTCGCCAACAACGGCGTCCGTGCGCCCGGCGCGGCTCCGATCGCCGTCGACGGCGTGGCGACTCCGGTCGTCGGCGCCCCGGTGTGCAAGTCCGGTGCGCGCACCGGCTTCAGCTGCGGCGTCGTCAACGCCGTCGACCAGACCGTGCAGGTCGGCGACCGGGAGCTCACCCAGAGCTTCTCGGCCAACATCTGCGCGCTGCCCGGCGACAGCGGCGGCCCGATCGTCACCGGCCGCCTGGCGCTCGGCATCTCCAGCGCGTCGTCGGTGGCGGACTACCCGATCTGCGAGATCCCGAATCTGATCGGCGCTCTGACCGGCAACGTGCCGCAGCTGTTCGCACAGCCGGTGCACGTGGTGCTCTCGGACAACCCGGGGCTGCGCGTACGCACCAACTGACCGCAGGACCGCGAAAAGGCCGGCAGCTGTTGAGCTGTCGGCCTTTTCGCCGTCTCAGGGTCCTTCCACTGCCCTTGCGCGGCCTCCCGGGCGGGAAACGCCGCATGGAGTGCGGTGGTGGTCCGGCATTCTGGTCGCATGTGTTTGGTGTTGATCGGCTGGCGCGCGCATCCGGATTACCGGTTGATCGTGGCCGCCAACCGGGACGAGTTCTACACTCGGCCGACCGAGTCCATGCGCTGGTGGCCGGAGGCGCCCGGCCTGCTCGCCGGACGCGACACCGGAGCCCCCGGCCGCGCCGAGGGCGAACCTCCCGGCACCTGGCTCGGCTTGAGCACCCAGCCGCACGGCAACAACCGCTTCGCGACCGTCACGAACGTGCGCGATCCCGCCGATCAACGCCTCGATGCCCGCTCCCGCGGCGCGCTGCTGATGGATTTCCTGCGCGGCGCCGCCGACCGCGGTACGGCCGGGGAGTTCCCCGGGCCGGAGAAATACGTCCTCGACGTCGCCGCCGCTCCCGACGACTACAACGGCTACAACTTGGTCGTGTCCGACCTGCGCACGCTGTGGTGGCATTCCAATCGCAGCGCCGCGGAACCGAGCGAACTCGCTCCGGGCTTCCACGGGCTCTCCAACGGCACGTTCGTCACGTCCGGGGGTCCGAGTCCGGGGGAAGAGGATCTGAGCGCCCCACAGCCCATCTGGCCCAAAGTCCGGGCGGGCCTGACCGGGCTGCGCGAGATCGTGCGAACCGATCCCGGCGCGGTGGACCGCTACTTCGAGGTGCTGGCCGACCGGACCGAAGCCCCCGACGAGCGGTTGCCGCGGACCGGGGTCCCGCACGAGCTGGAGCGGGCGCTCTCGGCGAGATTCGTCGCGCACACCGTGCACGGCACCAGAGCGAGCACGGTGCTGGTGGTCGGCGAGGACGGGACGTTCGAAATGGTCGAGCGCTCGTTCGGCAGGATGGGCGAGGACCTGGGCGAGGTCGTCGTCCGCGGCCTGCTCGATCTCACCGGCTGAAACGAGCGGCGGCCCGCCCTCCGAGGAGAGCGGGCCGCCGTGATCCGACGATCGGGGTGGGACCGAAGGCTTAGTTCGGCTTGTCCGCCCACTTCGTGGTGCCCTCCGGCGCCTGCAGCGTGTTGATCAGGTCGATCCCCGCGACAGCCAGCATGGGGCCACCGACCGCCACGGTGCCGAGGATGCCGCCGATGCCCGCGCCCGCGATCGCGGCCGGGATGCAGCCGACGCCGAGGAACGGCAGGCCGAGGATGCAGCCGATCACCGCACCGCCGATGACACCGATCGCGGTGCCGAGGAAGCCGCCGACCGCGGTCGCGATGCCGAACTGGCTGGCGAACTCGTTCTGCGCGCGCTGGTTCTCGATCGGCGAGGCGATCGGCTGCGCGACGACGTTGACGGCGTTGGCCGGCTTGTCCTTGGGCACGGCGACACTCTGGTCAGGCGTCAGCTCCAAGACGGTGTTGTCGTCCTTCACCACCGGCTTCACCGGAACGACGGTGTCGGCGACCTTGAAGGCGATCGGCAGCGTGAGGACCGCGTTGCCCTGCGAGTCCTTGACCCGGTAGACGTCGTCTTCCTTGACGTCCTCGGAGGATTTCGCCAGCTCGAAAGTTCCCCCCTTGAGCGTCGTCACGACGGTCTTCTCCACAAGCTTGACCGAGTACCGGATGGGGTCGGCGGCGGCCGGGTCGGCATCGGCATGGGCGGTCCCCAACCCGATGGTCATCGCACCGATGACCATCGCGGCCGCCGCGGTGGTTCTGCGGAATTTCATTCAGTTTCCAATCCATCATCAGGTCGTACGTCACCACTGGTCTTCAACACGCGAGAGCTCTATCCAGCACATCCGGGTGTCGGCTCCGGATCCTCCCCGAGCGGTGCGAAGACGGTCGCAGTGATCAGAACGTCGTGAGCCTAATAGAAGGCCGCGTTTTAAGCGAGATCCCTTATCAGCCATGGGGACTAAGCCAATCCTTACCGACTGGCCGGGATGCTTCGACGTTTACGGTGGTGAACAACCGGCCAGCAGGCGGATCGGTGCGAATTACTGTGACATTGATCACAGGTAAATAATGGGTCAAGCCCCAGCATATGGGGCTATAGCCGAAAAGCCGATCGTACGATGGACATGGTTGTTACTGGCGGGTAACTTACTGCCAGTTAGGATACGAGCGAACCGAGGCGGTAGCGGAAACCAACCGCAACTCGGGGTGCCTCTAAAGAAAGGTCGCGACATGAATGCCCTGACAGTGACGCTGGGCACGATTGGGGCGGCGCTCAGCCTCCTGTGTTGGGCGTCGTTCATCGGCGGCGTCCGCAATATCGCGCGCGCCATCATGATCGGACAGCCCGCTCCGGATCGTTGGCGGCCCTTCTTCCCGCGCTTCAAGCAGATGATCGTGGAGTTCCTCGCGCATACGCGCATGAACAAATTCCGCACCGTCGGCTGGGCGCACTGGCTGGTGATGATCGGCTTCATCGGCGGCACCATGCTGTGGTTCGAGGCGTACGGGCAGACCTTCGACCCGGCGTTCCACTGGCCGATCATCGGCGATCTGGCGATCTACCACCTGTGGGACGAGATCCTCGGCATCGGCACCGTGGTCGGCATCCTGACGCTGATCACCCTGCGCCAGCTCAATCACCCCCGGCTGCCCGAGCGGCTCTCCCGCTTCAGCGGTTCCAAGTTCGCCCCGGCCTACGTCATCGAGGCGATCGTGCTGCTCGAGGGCCTTGGCATGATCTTCGTGAAGGCGGGCAAGATCGCCGCCTACGGCCACTCGGACCCGGCCACCGACTTCTTCACCATGCAGGTGGCGAAGCTGCTGCCCGCGAACACCACGATGGTGGCGCTGTTCGCCTTCGTGAAGCTGATGTCCGGCATGGCGTTCCTGTACTTCGTCGGCCGCAACGTCACCTGGGGCGTGGCCTGGCACCGCTTCTCGGCCTTCCCGAACATCTACTTCAAGCGGGAAGAGGACGGCGGCGTCGCGCTGGGCCCGGCCAAGCCGATGATGTCGAAGGGCAAGCCGGTCGACATGGAGACCGCGGACCCGGATACCGACACCTTCGGGGCGGGCCGGATCGAGGACTTCTCCTGGAAGGGCTGGCTGGACTTCACCACCTGCACCGAGTGCGGTCGCTGCCAGTCGCAGTGCCCCGCGTGGAACACCGGCAAGCCGCTGTCGCCGAAGCTGCTGATCATGTCGCTGCGCGACCACGGTTACGCGAAGGCCCCCTACCTGCTGGCCGGCGGCCGCAAGGACATGGGCGGCGACGAGGTCGGCCTGGTCGACGCCGAGGGCAACCCGGACGAGGCAAAGCTGGCCAAGATCTCCGAGGCCGCCAAGGCCGAGGCCGAGCGGCCGCTGGTCGGCGGCGCGGACGTGAACGGCATCATCGATCCCGAGGTGCTGTGGAGCTGCACCACCTGCGGCGCGTGCGTGGAGCAGTGCCCGGTGGACATCGAGCACGTCGACCACATCATCGACATGCGCCGCTACCAGGTGCTGATCGAGTCGGAGTTCCCGTCCGAGCTCGCCGGCCTGTTCAAGAACCTGGAGAACAAGGGCAACCCCTGGGGCCAGAACGCCAAGGACCGGCTCAACTGGATCAACGAGCTCGATTTCCAGATCCCGGTCTTCGGTCAGGACGCCGACAGCTTCGACGGCTACGACTACCTGTTCTGGGTCGGCTGCGCGGGCGCCTACGAGGACCGCGCCAAGAAGACCACCAAGGCGGTCGCCGAGTTGCTGGCCACCGCGGGCGTGAAGTTCATGGTGCTCGGCGCGGAGGAGACCTGCACCGGTGACTCCGCTCGTCGCGCGGGCAACGAGTTCCTGTTCCAGCAGCTGGCCCAGCAGAACATCGAGCTGCTGAACTCGGTGTTCGAGGGCGTCGAGGATCGCAAGAAGAAGATCGTCGTCACCTGTGCGCACTGCTTCAACGCGCTGAACAACGAGTACCCGCAGGTCGGCGGCAGCTACGAGGTCGTGCACCACACCCAGCTGCTCAACCGCCTGGTGCGGCAGAAGCAGCTGATCCCGGTGGCGTCGGTGTCGCAGAACGTCACCTACCACGACCCCTGCTACCTCGGCAGGCACAACAAGATCTACAACGCGCCGCGTGAGCTGATGGCCGCGGCCGGTTCGAACCTGGTCGAGATGCCCCGCCACGGCGAGCGGTCCATGTGCTGTGGCGCCGGTGGCGCGCGGATGTGGATGGAAGAGCAACTCGGCAAGCGCGTCAACATCGACCGGGTCGACGAGGCGCTGACCACCTCGCCCGCGAAGATCGCGACCGGCTGCCCGTTCTGCCGCGTGATGCTCACCGACGGCGTCACCGCGCGCCAGGAGAAGGGCGAAGGCGAAGGCGTCGAGGTGGTGGACGTCGCGCAGCTGATGCTGGACGCCATCGAGCGCGTCGAGCCCGCGGTGCTGACCGAGAACCTGACCGTCATCCAGGAACCCAAGGCGCCCGAAGCGGAACCCGAGCCGGAGCCCGAACCCGCCCCGGCCGCCGAAGCCCCCGCACCGGCCGAGGCCGCGCCCGCCGGCGGCGGTCTGGCGATGAAGGGCCCCGCGAAAGCACCCGGCGGCGGTGGTCTGGCCATGAAGGGCCCGGCCAAGGCACCCGGCGGCCTCGGAATGAAGGGCGCGGCGAAAGCGCCCGGCGCGAAGGCTGCGGCCGCGGAACCGGCGGAGACCGAGGCCACCTCGGCGCCCGCCGCTCCGGCCAAGGGTCTCGCCATGAAGGGTCCGGCGAAAGCGCCCGGTGGTCTGGGGATGAAGGGCGGAGCCAAGGCGCCCGGCGCCAAGGCTGCCGCGGCCCCCGCCGCCGAATCCGCGCCCGCGGCCGAGGCAGCCGAGACCGAGGCTCCCGCGGCCGAGCCGGTCAAGGGGCTGGGTATGAAGGGCGCCGCCAAGGCGCCCGGTGGTGGTCTCGCGATGAAGGGTGCGGCCAAGGCGCCGGGCGCCAAGGCGTCCGCTGCACCGGCGGCCGAGGCAGCGCCCGAAACCGCCGCCGAACCGGCTGAAGCCGAGTCGGCCGAAACCGGGCCCGCCGAGACCAAGCCCACGGTGCCCGCCAAGGGTCTGGCCATGAAGTCCGGCTTCAAGCGGCCCGGCGCCAAGGCCCCCGGTAAGCCTGCCGCGGCTTCCGCGGCGTCGGCCCCGGCGGACGCGGCTCCCGCCGAACCGGCTTCGACGGAGCAGGCTCCCGCCGCGGAGACTCCTGCGGCGCAGGACGAACCGGCTGCCGAGCCGGAGCAATCCAACGGCGTGAGCGGCAACGGCGCATCCGAAGCCGCGCCGCCCGCCGCCAAGCCCGGCGGTCTCGGTTTCAAGGCCGGTGCGAAGGCGCCGGGCCGGAAGAACTGAGCCTGAGAACAACTCGACAACGACTCGGCCGGGTCCAGAAATGGACCCGGCCGAGTCGTGTCGCCGACGACCGGTTGCGCCCCGGCATCCGGTCGGTATCTTGATCGGCCGATGTCAGATATCATGTTTAGTGAGATTTTGATATCAGGAGGTGACGATGTCACGCACACTGATCGACATCGATGACGAGGCTCTTTCGCTCGCTGCCGAAGAACTGGGGACGAAAACCAAGGTCGCCACTGTCAATGCCGCATTGCGTGAAGTCGCCAACCGACGTGCGGTCTGGAAGATGCTCCAGCAGCTTCGCGGCAGCGAGACGGATCTCTCAGCCGAGGCGATGAAAGGAGCTTGGCACTGAGAACGCTGTTCATGTTGGCGGATAAATCGGCTTTGGAGTGGGTCCTACGCGACGCGGTCGCGGCCACCGACTTCGCCGAAGTGACCAGCGCGCCTGGCGCACTTGTGGCGGGTTGTCATCTCACCGCTCTCGAGATCGGCTACGCGGCCCGATCTCATGCCGACTACATCGCCAAGATCGCCGGTCAGAAGGCGTTGGTCTGGCTTCCGGTCACAGAAGAAGCGATGGACCGGGCCTTGGAGGTCCAGGGTCTTCTCGCTGCCCGCGGCGCCCATCGCCTGCCGATCCCCGATCTGATCCTTTCGGCCACCGCCGAGGTGCACGGGGCAACTGTCCTGCATGTCGACAGTGATTATCAGACGATCGCGAACATCACCGGTCAGCCGCATCGGCGACTCGAGACGAGCTGACCTGGTCACCGGCCAGTGCGGCCGCAGCGGGAAGGCAGCTGAGTACGCGCCGAGGCCGGTGCCGGGCCGAGCGAAGTGGCGGCCCGGCCCGGCGACGAACTACGGCCGAGTGAGCGCGGCGTATCGGGCGAGATGTTCGTCGGTGGAGCCGAATTCGTGCTCGACCACGGTGAGCCGCTTGAAGTAGTGGCCGATGGCCAGCTCTTCGGTCATGCCCATCGCACCGTGCAGTTGCACCGCGTTCTGTCCGATGAAACGCGCCGCCCTGGCGACGGTGACCTTCGCCGCCGAGACGGCGCGTGCGCGGTCGTCGGCGGGCGCCCGCAGCGAGTGGACGGCCAGATGTACTGCCGCCACGGCTTGTTCGAGTTCGATGTACATATCGACCATGCGGTGCTGCAACGCCTGGAAACTGCCGATCGGCTGACCGAACTGCTCGCGCTGTTTGGCGTAGTCGATGGTGTCGGCGAGCACCTTGCGCATGCAGCCGACCGCCTCGGCGCAGATCGCCGCGGTGGCCTCCGCGATGGTCGGCTCGATGACGGTCCAGCCGTCCGACTCCGTGCCCAGCAACGCGTCGGCGGGCAGGCGCAGGCCGGTGAACACGAGATCGGACGCGGTCCGGTCGTCGATGGTGCGGTAGGAATGCACCTCCACTCCGGCCGGTGGATCGGACGCGTCGAATTCGAGCCGGAACAGCGAGATGCCCGCCTTGTCGCGCCGTTCACCGGAGGTGCGCGCGGTGATCAGCAGATCGGTGGCCAGCGGGGCGCCGGTCACCACGGTCTTCGCGCCGTCGAGCATCCAGGCGTCGCCGTCGCGGCGGGCTGTGGTCGATACGTCGTGCAGCGCGTGCCCCGACGTCGGTTCCAGCGCGGCGAACGCGATGAGCGCGTCACCGGACACGATCCGGCGCAGCACGGCGTCGGCCTGCTCCCCGCCGGACCGCTCGAGCAGTCCGGCGCCGATCACGACGGTGTCCACGAACGGCTCGACCACCAGTGCCCGGCCGAGCTCCTCGGCGATCACCATGAGTTCGACGGGGCCGCCGCCGGTGCCGTCCACCCGCTCGGGCAGCGTCGCGCCGAGAATGCCCAGTTCGTCGGCGAATCCGCGCCAGACGGCGGGCTGCCAGCCCGACTCCGATTTCGCCGCGGCGCGGCTCTTCTCCAAGTCGTAGCGGGCGCCGAGGTATCCGGCGATCGCGGAGCGGAGCATTTCCTGCTCGTCGGTAAGCGTGAAGTCCATCAGAGCCCCAATGCTGCTTTGGCGAGGATGTTTCGCTGAATCTCGTTGCTGCCCGCGTAGATCGAGCCCGCTCGGTCGTTGAAGTACTTCAGCGGCGCGACGGCCTGCCAGTCCGCGCCGCTGTGGTAGCCGTCGGCAGGCGGCGTGAACTGGGCGATCGGCCCGCCCGGCTGGGTGGCGTGCGGCTGGTAGACGCGACCGCGCGGTCCCGCGGCTTCCAGCGCCAGCTCGGTGAGCTTCTGGCTGAGTTCGGTGCCGAGGATCTTGAGTATGGAGGACGCGGGCCCCGGATTCTTGCCTTGCGCCATCGCGGAGAGCGTGCGGTATTCGAGGACTTCGAGCACCTCGGTGCGGATTCGCAGGTCCGCCAGCTTCGCCGCGAACGCGCGGTCGTCGATCAGCGGGTTGCCGTCCGGGCCGGGCTGCTGCGCGGCATTGACGGCGATGTCCTGGGCCATGACCTGGAGCCACGGCGCCGCCGCTCCGCCGCGCTCGTGCACCAGCAGATACTTCGCGACGGTCCACCCGTCATCGATCCGGCCGAGCACATTGGTCTTGGGCACCCGCACGTTGTCGAAGAAGACCTGGTTCTGCACCTGCTCACCCGAGGTCATCACCAACGGCCGGATCTCGATGCCCGGCGCGGTCATGTCGATCAGCAGGAATGTGATGCCCTGCTGCTTCTTACCCGTGCGTGAGGTGCGCACCAGGCAGAAGATCCAATTCGCCTCTGTAGCGTGGGTGGTCCAGATCTTGCTGCCGGTGCACACGAAATCCTCGCCGTCGTCGACGGCGGCCATGGACAGCGCGGCCAGGTCGGATCCGGCCTCGGGCTCGGAGTAGCCCTGGCAGAAGAAGACCTCGCCGGTGAGGATGCGCGGCAGGTAGAACGCCTTCTGCTCCTCGGTGCCGAACGCGATGATCGCGGGCGCCACCATCCTGATGCCCATCGGCGACAGCGCGGGCGCGCCGGCCAGCGCCGATTCCCGCTGGAAGATGTAGTGCTGGGTCAGGCTCCAGTCGCATCCGCCGTGTTCCACCGGCCAGGCGGGCGCCGCCCAGCCGCGCTCATGGAGGATGTGCTGCCATTCCATGCTCGCCTCGTGGTCGGGATACACGCTCGTCGCCAAGCGCCCGGCCCGCCGCAATTCCGGCGTCAGCTTCGCGGCGAGGAATTCCCGCACCTCGTCCCGAAACGCCAGATCCCCCGCTGACCAGTCGTAATCCATCTGCCCTCCCAGAGGGTGTGCACCGTTGCTTCCGTGGCGAATATCCCGCCACCACGAGACAGAATGTACGGCCGCTTCTCTCAGCGAGTCAAACTGACGTCACACGCCCGCAGATTCCCGGCGCAGGCGTGCCGACCGCCGCCGGCAGCCGGGCCCGCATCACGGACCCGGCTACCGATGGGCACACCTGGAGCATCAGCCGCAGGAACTCGGTTCACCGATCTTGACCACCGACAACACCGCCTCGCCTTCGCCGATCAACGATCCCGGCGCGGGCGCCTGCGCCACCACGATCCAGTTCCGGTCCATTACCTGCATGCGCCCCTTCCCGGTCGCGTCCTTGGATCGGGAGAAGAAGACACCGGCCGCCTGGATCGTGTCCTGCGCATCCTGCAAGTTCATGCACACGACGTTCGGCATAGGGGCACGGGAAACAGCCGGTTGCGAGGCCTGCGCAGGAGGAGGCATCGATGCCGCGGGAGCGGCAGGCGCCGCCGGGGCAGGCACCGTTGCAGTGGATGTCGACGAGGCGATCACAGCGCTTCGACCGGCCGGAGTCGCGGAGGTTCGTTGCGACGTCGAGTGGTCCTTGCCGTTATCTCCGACAGCACTGCCGATCGCGCCCAGGGCCAGCAGGCCGCCTAGGACGGCCGCCACCCATACCCACAGCGGCGTCCGCTTCTTCCATGGCTGCTGCCCGGTAGATCGGCGGTGGCGGGCAGGGTCAAGCGGTCAACAGTCCTCGAAGAAGGCTTTCGCGAAGCCCACGGATTGGTAGGCGTAGTCGTAAGCCCAACGGGGGAGGGAGAGGTCGGGTTCGGGGTCGGCGAAGAGGAGTTCTCCGTCCCAGCACCTCCGCAGGATGTAGCGGGCGCGGGAGATGTGCGGAGTAAAGGTGACGACGATGACTCGGCGCCAGTTGTTGGCGCGGGCGAGGCGGGCCAATTCACGGCCCTCGCCGCGAGTGGTGCGCGGCGACGGGTCGAAGCACAGGACCTCGAAGCTGTAGCCGCCGTGGCAGATCCGGTTCAGCACGGCGCTGTTCTCGTAGGGATCGGAGAACAGCACGCGCGGCGCGTACCCCTCGCGCGCCAGGCGCAGGCCCAACTGTTCACGGCCGTCGTGCGCCCCGCCCAAGACGAGAACGGCATCCGCCGGAGCGGGCGGGTCGGTGCGCGGACGCACGTACACCGGCCACAGCGCGACCGTCGCGACGACCACCGCCAGACCGGCGCCGAGCACGGTCCAGGCCCATCGATGACGTCGCACCACGCCGATGCTAGCGAAGCCACGACGACCGTTGCGCCAGGTCAGGGCACCCGCTCCGGCGCCGTCGCCGCATGTACATCTGCTGTTGCCCCGACCCTTGCCTCGCTGACGTGGCGTGGCCACCGGCGGGGCTTACCAATCGATCATGCGATGCACAGTCTTCGGAACCGGGTATCTCGGGGCCACGCACGCGGCGTGCATGGCCGAACTCGGGCACGACGTCATCGGAGTGGACGTGGACCCGGGCAAGGTCGCGAAGCTGTCCGACGGAGTGGTGCCGTTCTACGAACCGGGCCTGGAGGGTGTGCTGCGCCGCAACCTCGATGCGGGCCGCCTGCGGTTCACCACCTCCTACGCCGAGGCGGCGGCGCACGCGGAGGTGCACTTCCTCGGCGTGGGCACCCCGCAGAAGAAGGGTGAGTACGCTGCCGACCTGAAGTACGTGCACGCGGTGGTGGACACGCTCGCCCCGCTGCTGGAGCGCCCCTCGGTGATCATCGGCAAGTCCACGGTCCCGGTCGGCACGGCGGCCGCGCTCGGATCACGCGCCCGGGCACTGAGTTCCGCCGACATCGAGGTGGCGTGGAATCCGGAGTTCCTCCGGGAAGGCTTCGCGGTCAAGGACACCTTGCGGCCGGACCGGCTGGTTCTCGGCGTCGACCGGGAACGCGCCGCCGCCGGATGGGTGGAGGACCTGGTACGCGAGATATACGCCGACCTGATCACCGCCGAGGTGCCGTTCTTGCTGACCGACCTGGCCACAGCGGAATTGGTGAAGGTTTCGGCGAACGCCTTCCTGGCGACGAAGATTTCGTTCATCAACGCGGTGTCGGAGGTGTGCGAAGCGACCGGCGCCGACGTGACGATGCTGGCCGACGCGCTCGGCTACGACGCGCGCATCGGCCGCCGATTCCTCAACGCGGGCCTCGGCTTCGGCGGCGGGTGTCTGCCGAAGGACATCCGCGCGTTCATGGCCCGCTCCGGTGAGCTCGGCGCCGATCACGCCGTCGCCTTCCTGCGCGAGGTGGACAACATCAATATGCGCCGCCGTACCAAGGTGGTCGACATGGCCGCCCGTGCCTGCGGCGGCTCGCTGCTCGGGGCCAACGTCGCGGTGCTCGGCGCGGCTTTCAAACCGGAATCCGACGACGTGCGCGACTCCCCCGCGCTGAATGTGGCCGGCATGATCCAGCTGCACGGGGCGGTGGTGACCGTCTACGACCCCAAGGCGCTGGAGAATTCGCGGCGCGTGTTCCCCACCCTGAACTACGCGACCTCGGTCGCCGAGGCGTGCGAACGCGCCGACGTGGTGCTCGTGCTCACCGAGTGGGACGAATTCACCGCCCTGCGCCCGCGGGATCTGGAGGGCGTGGTGCGCGCCCGCTCGATCATCGACGGCCGGAACTGTCTCAATCGTGCCACCTGGAGAGCAGCCGGATGGGTGTACGCGGGACTCGGCACACCGTAGAGTTGCGGGGCGAGGCGGGCTACTGCCAGACAGATGACCAGTCCGCCCTAAGCACAGCTGATCGCCGGCGGTAGGGTCCGTCCAGCGGGCCTCCGCCGACGGACGGCGCAGGCTCGCATGTCGTGCAGTGTGAAACGAGATGGGCAGCTGATGAGTTCGGTACTGGGAGTTTCGGTGGGGGCCGGCGCTGTCCGTATGGCGCGACCACACGCCGACAACCCACACGGACATGTCTCCCCACATTCCTTCGATCTGCAGACCATTGCGGTTGTCGACCAGAGCGTGGAAGAGCTGGCTGCCGAAGCCATCGGCGTCACCCTGGAAGCCACGCCGGGGATCGGCGCCACCGCGATCGCCTACCGCAGTGAGCAGCACGCCCGCGCCATTCGCGCGGCCATGGCGCGTCAGCAGCTGACCAATTACGAACTCGTGCCGGAGATCGCGGCGGCACTCGAGTTCGCGCAGGCCACCGGCGATATCCGGGGCATCTCCTCGCTGGTCGTCTACGACCTGGGCAGCTCGGGCCTGACGGTGAGCGTGGTCGACACCCACTCCCGCGAGGTGCGCCACAGCGAGCGCACCAGCGACATCAGCGGTGACTATCTCGACTCGTTGATTCGGGAGCAGCAGATCGCCTCCGGGCGGATCGCGCATCCGCCGAACGCCGCGGGCCTGGCCGCCCTGGACGCGCTGTGCCGGGAGGCGAAGGAGCAGCTGACCAGCAACACCGCGGTGGCGCTGCCGAGCGAGCAGGGGCTGGTCCTGCTCGCGCAGGAGAACTTCGAATCGTTGATCATGCTGGCGATCGAGTCATCGGCGCGGATGGCACGCGACGTGATCGTGCGCTCGGACCGCCCCGTGCACGGTGTGCTGGCCATCGGCGGTTGCGCCCGGATCCCGTTGGTGGCCAAGGTGCTCGAACGCTGGATGGGCGTGCCCGTCATCGTGCCGGACAGCCCGGAGACCGTGATGGCCCGCGGCGCCGCGCTGCTGGCCAGACCGGTGCGCAAGGAGACTCCCGCCGCGAGCGCCGCGCTGGACGACGAGCTGTCGCCCGCCTGGTTGGCCGCCCCCGCCCAGCGGGGCAGACGCGAGATCAGCGGGGCCGTACTGACGGTCAGCGCGCTGGCCGTGGTCGCCGCGATCGGCCTCGGCCTCGGCTACGGACCGCAGGTGCTGGAACGGGATTCGCACACCAGCGAGGGCTCGCCGTCGTTATCGCCGACCACCGCACCGCGCACGACCAGCTTGGATCCACAGATCGCCGTCGCGCCGGGTACCACGGAGTCGCCCGCCCACGAGTCGGTCGCCGCGCCGCCGCCGAACCGGCGCCAGACCACCAGCGAGGCGCCGCCGACGCCCGGCCCGAACACCATCGTGGTGCCCGGCCTTCCGCCGATCGTGGTCCCCACGATCCCGCCGGAGGTCTTCCCCTTCCCTCCCCCACCGCCACGCTGAGCGAGCGATCGCGCGACCGAGGGCACCGTGAAATCAGACACTGACGTGCCGGACGCGGGGGCGGTGACGTTCAGGCCCTGGCGTGCCGGGCTCGGCGCGGACGCGGGGGCGGTGTGGGCTCTTTGGCCTTGAACGGCCGGGCCAGCAGCACCGCGATGCCCGTGGTCAACGGCACCGACAACGCCAGCGCGATACCGCCGACCGCCGAGCGCGCGATCTCGATGGCCACCGCGTCACCGGTCAGCACGTCGCGGATCGACCGTCCCGCCACGCTGAACAGCAGCAGCAGCGGCAGCGCCCCACCGGCGTAGGCCAGCACCAGCGTGTAGACGGTGCTGGCGATGTGGTCGCGCCCCACGCGCATGGCGGCGGCGAAAACCTCGCGCCGGGAGGCCGATTCGTCGAGGGCGGCCAGCTCGAACGCGGCCGACGCCTGCGTGATCGTCACGTCGTTGAGCACACCGAGCGAACCGATGATGAACCCGGCCAGCAGCAGGCCGGTGATGCTGACGTGCTCGATGTAGGTCGCGACGTTCGTGTTCTGTTCCTCGGAAAGCCCGGTCAGATGGGTGATCTCGATGGTGAGCCAGGACAGCGCGGCGGCGAGCAGCATCGAGGTCAGCGTGCCCAGCAGCGCCGAACTGGTGCGCAGGTTCACCCCGTGGGCCAGATACAGCACCGCGTAGAGGATCAGGGAGCCCGCGACCAACGCGACGGGGATCGCGGGTTTGCCGTCGAGCAAGGCGGGCAGCAGGAACATCACCAGCACCGCGAAGGCGAACACCAGGCCCAAGAGCGCACGGACGCCGCGCCAGCGCGCTACCGCGATGATCACCACCACGAAAACCACGACGATCAGCGTGAGCGGCATCCCGCGTGAGTAGTCCTCGAACGAGTACAGCGGCGTGCCGCTCGGATCGGTCTGGCGGACCAATCGCAGTTCGTCGCCCGCGTGCAGGTCGGGTTGCCCTGGGCCCGGGGCGATCTCCAGCAACGTGCGGTTGCCCTTGTGCGGCCCGGACTCGATCGAGATCAGGCTGCGCTGGCAGGTGTAGGCGGTGCTGCGCGGTGGCTCGGGCTTCTCGACGAACACCTTGCCCAGCGACGGGCTGCCGCACGGACCGACATCTTGCAGCACCACGGTGCCCGCCTCGGTCTGCACCGCGCCGCCGCCCGCGTTCTGCATCGGCAGCGGGATGTCGATGTGCTGCTTGCTCGGCCACAGCACGATCGCGGCGATGACGACGACGACCCCGATCACGGTCAGTAACCCGACGACCACGCGCGCCGCGGTCGCGCCGATCGCGATCGGCCCCGAATGATCGTGGTGATGGTGGTGGTGGTCGCTCACCGCGCTCCTACCTGTCAGATGTGGTTCTGCCCGGAGCGAGCCTAAAGGATTTCATTTTCAAGACCGTCGCGGCGTCGCCGAACACAGTGGATACACGGCCAGAGCGATCCGATCGAAAAAGAAAGGGATTTTAGAGGGGGCGGCGGAGAGCAGGGGGATGTCTCCGCCGCCCGCAGGGCAGGCGGCCCAGGGGGGTAGGCGGCCTAACCCGAGGCCGGATGTGCCCAGGGGGGGTAGGCAATCCGACCAGGCACTCAGAGTGCCGAGAACCACTGTACACAAAAGTACTTCTTTTGCGCTAGTTAGTCGCCAAACCCGACATGTATCCGTACATCGAGTTTGTTTACCGGCTGGAAGCCGGGCGATTATATGGTTCGCAGCCAACTTCTCACTACTGGCGATAGCTGGCGAGGAAGTTGCCGAAGCGTTCGATCGCGACCGCGAGATCCCGGGCCCATGGCAGCGTGACGATCCGCAAATGGTCGTGATCGGGCCAGTTGAAGCCGGTGCCCTGAACCATCAGGATCTTCTCCTGCAGTAGCAGATCCAGGATCAGCTTGGAGTCGTCGTAGATCTCGTAGACGTTCGGATCCAGCTTCGGGAACGCGTAGAGCGCGCCCTTCGGCTTCACACACGACACGCCGGGGATCATGTTCAACCGCTCCCAGGCGACGTCGCGCTGTTCGAGCAGCCTGCCGCCGGGCAGGATCAGATCCTCGATGCTCTGATGACCGCCGAGCGCGACCTGAATCGCATGCTGCGCGGGCACATTCGGGCACAACCGCGAAGAGGCGAGCAGGTCGATGCCCTCCAGGAAACCGGCCGCGTGCTCCTTCGGGCCGGTGATCGCCAGCCAGCCCGAGCGGTAGCCCGCGACCCGGTAGGCCTTGGACAGCCCGTTGAAGGTCAGGCACAGCAGGTCCGGCGCCATGGTGGCCAGCGAGATGTGCTTGGCGTCGTCGTAGAGGATCTTGTCGTAGATCTCGTCGGCGAGCAGCAACAGCTGATGCTTGCGCGCGAGGTCGGCGAGCTGCTGGAGCACCTCGGCGGAGTACACCGCGCCGGTGGGGTTGTTCGGGTTGATCACCAGCAGCGCCTTGGTGCGGTCGGTGATCTTCGATTCGATGTCCGCGATATCGGGCTGCCAGCCGTTGGCCTCGTCACACAGGTAGTGCACGGGCGTGCCGCCGGCCAGGCTGGTCATGGCGGTCCACAGCGGGTAGTCCGGGGCCGGGATCAGCACCTCGTCGCCGTTGTCCAGCAGGGCCTGCATGGTGATGGTGATCAGCTCGGAGACGCCGTTGCCGAGGTAGACGCCGTCCACGTCGAGTTCGGGGAAGCCGGGCACGAGTTCGTAGCGGGTCACGATCGCGCGCCGCGCCGACAGGATGCCCTTGGACTCGGAGTAACCCTGGGCGTACGGGAGCGCCGCGATGATGTCGCGCATGATCACGTCCGGCGCCTCGAACCCGAACGGGGCGGGGTTGCCGATATTGAGCTTGAGGATGCGATGGCCCTCCGCCTCCAGCCGTGCCGCGTGCGCGTGTACCGGTCCACGGATCTCGTAGACGACGTTCTGGAGCTTCGTGGACTGCTCCAGAACACGCGGGGGGCGGTGCGGATGATGAGGACTCACCCGTCCCATGGTGCCATCCGTCGCAACCGGATAAACCGTCACTCCGAGCTGGTCCCCGGGCTCCGTGCCCGCGACGGCGTCCCGGGCACAGCGAAGTGTGACACGTCACTCACTGGGCCGGGCCGCCCGGCGGGATGCCCTTCGCCGCGGTGGAGCCGCAGAATTCCTCGATCCGCTCGTCCAACCGGCGCGCCTCGACCGAGTCGCGGAAGGCCGGGGCCGCGATCCCCCTGCGCATATCGGTCAGCCGCTCCTCGAGCTGCGCGATGCGCTTGTCCTCGTCGAGCCCCAGCACCGGTTGCAGCGCCTCGGCCGCACCGTCCAGGCTGCCGTTGATCAGGTGGGCGGCCGCGCAGTCGACCCTGGCCAGGGCTTCCGCGCCGTAGGAGCGCTGTTCGGACGGCCCGTTCGAGTACAGCTCGATGGCTCGCTGCGTGGCGCCGAGCGCGCGTTCCGCCTGACCGAGGTGGATATAGGTGGCGCCGGCGTAGTAATTGGCCTTGGCGTCGTTGAACCCGAAGACCCCGCCGACTTCGTCGTGCAAGGTGTCGGTCGCGGCGATCTCGCGGGCGTCGTCGGCCGCCCGGACGCAGCGATCGGTGTCCGCGGCGCTGCCCAGCGCCGACCAGATGCGTGCCTCGATGTTGAGCAGGCGCACCTGCGCGGTCGCCGACTCGGCGAACTCCTGCCCGCTCTGGGCGAGCTGAACCGCCCGGCGGGGGCGCTGCGACCAATACTCGATCAGCGCGTGCATGCCGCGGGTCCAGGCGCGAAGCCCGTTGTGCCCGCACAGCTCCGCGTAGGCCCAGGCGGCACGGACCTGCTCCCCGGCCGCGTCGTAATAGCCCAGGTCGGTGCTCGCGTTGGCGAGCAGACCCGAGAGCGTGCCCGCCAAGAGATACAGATGACCGGTATCGGCGGGCCGCTGATGGCCTTCCAGCAATCGGTACACCCGGCGGCGCACCCGCACCATGTCCACCATCATCGGCACCGGCGGAATACGCACGTAGTCGTTCGCGATGCGCACCACATCCGCGTCGAGCTGTTCCAATGTGCTCGCACCGACATTGGTGCTCTCGGCCTTGCCGGCGTGCTCGCTGGCCTCGTGGGCAGCCGCCATGATCAGATCCCTCTCCGAAATCGCTGCTAACGCAACACCTCTCATCGCACCGGCGTCTATGAGAGCCAAAAGGTCCGCGTCACTCGAATAATCAACGCGCGCCGAGGCGTCGGCGCGCGCATCGAATCCCGGCGGGACGGCTCGATCGCTCGAGGGCTGATCGATCAAAGCCGCGAACCGGGCTCGCACCACCTCGTCGGACCTTGCCAGTGAGGTATCCAGAGCGGCTTGGTTGATCGGTCGTGGATGAACCCGGACGCCCCCGGCTTCCCACTTCGACACCAAGCGTTCGTGCACACCCAGATGGGCGGCGAATTCCCTGATGCTCATCCGCTTGGCATCGCGAAGGGCGCGGGCCTCTTTGCCTGACCAATGCCTGACCACGGTGCCATCCCTTCCGAACGAACCCCTTCCAGAGTACGAGCGCTTTGTGAGCGCGGCCACAGCTGAAATGTGACCGGTATCAAAGGCAGCGGAAGGGCAGCGGTAAGCGGGCTGACGGGCGATACCCAATCACGCTGCGGGCCGCCAACATTGAGTCGGAAGGCAAGGAGTTCGCCGTGAATGTCGAGAAACTCAGGACCGTGGACGATTGGGTGGCGTTCTATCGGCACGAGTTCGGGTTGCCGGTCACCGAGCGTGGCGGTTTCGCCATGCTGCCGGTCACCGGTCGCGTCTGCGTAGTCCACCTGCCGACCGCGCGTGCCGAAAAGGTCCGCGCCGCACTGGAACAGCAGGGAACGAGGGGTCCCATGTTGGCCAGGCAGATCCGATGGAGTTTCCTCGCCGAGCCCGACAGTCGACCGGGACCACAGGTGCTCGAGGTGCTCAATCGGCTGGATATCGGCCTGCCCGCCGTGGGCAGCGCCGTGATGTTGCCGACCGGTCTCGGTCGCTGGACCCGGGAAGGGTGCTTCTGGGTCAGCCCGCCGAGCCGCGGTGACGCGCTTCCACCGCTGTCCGTCATCCTCACTACGGCGCTCGCGGTGGGAGCGGGCGGCGGGGACTGATCACCTCCGCGATCAGATCCCCGCTGCCGTCCGCCGGGTCCGCTTCTCCCCCACAGTCGACGAAGCGGACCCGGCGGTCAGCGTGTTTCGGCGGCGTCGATCGCGGCGGCCGGAATCGGGAAGTTGAGATAGGACCGCGACGGAGTCGGCCCGCGCTGGCCCTGATACTTCGAACCCGCCACGGCGCTGCCGTACGGATGCTCCGCCGGGCTGGTCAGCCTGAGCAGGCACAACTGGCCGATCTTCATACCGGGCCACAGCGTGATCGGCAGATTGGCCACGTTGGACAGCTCCAGCGTGATGTGCCCGCTGAACCCGGGATCGATGAAGCCCGCGGTCGAGTGGGTCAGCAGGCCCAATCGGCCCAGGCTGGACTTGCCTTCCAACCGTCCGGCCAGATCGTCCGGCAGCGTGCACACCTCGAGGGTGGAGCCGAGCACGAACTCGCCGGGGTGCAACACGAACGGTTCACCGTCGGTCGGCTCGACCAGACTGGTGAGTTCGTCCTGCTGCTTCGCGGGATCGATGTGGGTATAGCGAGTGTTGTTGAACACCCGGAACATGCGGTCCAGGCGCACGTCGATGCTCGACGGCTGGATCAGGTTCTCCAGCAGCGGCTCGACCCCGAGACGCCCAGCGGCGATCTCCGCACGGATGTCACGATCGGAAAGCAGCACGCGACGAGCGTAGCGCCTGCTCGCCGGGGCCCCTCAGCGGCACAGTGATATAGAGAGAGCGATATCCTCGCATTCATTCGGGCGGCGCCGCCCGCGATCGGAGAGATGAACCATGACCGAGGGCTCGCTGTTCGACCTGACCGGCCACGTCGCCGTCGTCACCGGAGGCAACTCCGGCATCGGTCTCGGCTTCGCCCGTGGGCTCGCACGGGCCGGAGCCGGCGTCTGCGTGATCGGCCGCAACGCCGAGCGCAACGAGGCCGCCGCCGCCGAATTGAGCGCCTTCGGCGGCCGCGTGCTGGCGCTGAGCTGCGACGTGAGCGAGGAGCAGCAGGTGATCGACACCTTCGGGCGCGCGGCCGCCGAACTCGGCCGCATCGACTCCTGCTTCGTGAACGCCGGTGTCAGTCAGGGTTTCATCCCGTTCGTGGAGACCGATCTCGCGGAATTCCGCCGGGTCACCTCCCTCAACCTCGACGCCGCGTTCGTGACGCTGCGCGAAGCGGCGAAGGTCATGCTCGCCCAGGGTGAGGGCGGCAGCCTGGTCGCCACCGCGAGCCTCGCCGCCCAGCAGGGTGTTCCGCGCGGGCAGTCTTACGCGGCAAGCAAGGCGGGGCTGATCGCCATGGTCAACTCGATCGCGGTGGAGCTGGCCAAGCACGGCATCCGCGCGAACTCGGTGCTGCCCGGCTGGGTCGAGACGCCGATGACCGAGGGTGCCTTCGCCTGGGACCGTTTCCGCGAACGCGTCCACCCGAGGATCCCGGTTCGCCGCTGGGGCCTGCCGAGCGATTTCGAATCCGTCGCCGTCTACCTCGCCAGCCCCGCCAGCGCGTACCAGACCGGCGACACGCTCTTGATCGACGGCGGCTACAGCAAGTTCTGAAGTCGTCCGTGCAGCACTGCGGGGCTTGTTCCGCCAACCCGCCTTGCGCGGAGAGGCTGATGGCGCTTGTCCGCGCAGCCGACCGTGTCGCCCCGGTTGACGGAGACCATGTGCTCGCGCACCGAGAGGGAACCGAGGGCACTCGCCTTCGCCGGGATTCTCTCGACGACCAGCTCGATTCCCTGCCATCCGCTCGCACAACCGTCGCCGACGGCGACGGCGGGGCTTCCGCCTTCCCCCGGTTTTGGCAGACTGACAGGCGCCATTCGTGCCGGAAGCGGACGGGTTACCTACCAGCGTCCGGCATGGCAACGTGGAGTGGTGACCTCCCCTCGCATTCGTACCGCCATCGGAGTGCTCACCGCGCTGCTGGTGGTGTGCGCCGCGGCTCTTACGGCGGGTGTGGTCGGAGGCGGCGGCCCCGGCAAGGTCGATCGCGGCATCGCCGACTGGGCGATCGCGCACCGCAGCGACGCCCTCACCCCGGTCGCGGTGGTCGTCAGCGTGCTGGGCGGCACGCTCGCCATGACGGCCCTGGCCACCGTGACCTGCCTGGCGCTGTCCTGGCGGCGGCGGTGGACGTCGGCGGCGCTCGTCGCGACCACCGGGCTCGGCGGTGGGTTGCTGGTGCGCGGCGGCAAACGGCTGACCGACCGCGACCGCCCGCCCGTCGAGGAACACCTGATCAACGTGTCCAACCAGGCCTATCCATCCGGGCACAGCCTGGGCTCGTTCGTCGTGGTCGGCATCGTTCTGGTGGTCGCGCTACCCGGCATACACGGACCCGCCCTCCGCGCGTGCACAGCGATCGCCGCCGCCTTGTTCGTCGCAGCGGTCGGCCTGTCCCGCATCTACCTCGGCGTCCACTGGACCACCGACGTGCTCGGCGGCTGGTGCTTCGGCGCCCTCTGGCTCATCCTTTGCTTGACTGTCTACCGGTACTCGGTGTCCGGCGAGCCAGGCCCGACCCCGTCGCCGGACGGCTATCCCAGCGAAAATCCCGATAAGGCCGAGTCCACTTCCGGCCGTCGAGCGAAATAGCTTGACCGGCCTTTTCCCACCCCGCACGAAGCTTCTGCTACAGTCTCGATTGGCACATCTGCCTCTGCCGATGTAGTTCAATGGTAGAACTTCTGCTTCCCAAGCAGACAGCGCGGGTTCGATTCCCGTCATCGGCTCCACGCGAAGCCCGCCCTGGTCAGGGCGGGTTTTGTTTTGCGACCAGCACAACAGCAGGGCGCTGTACCCAATGCACCTCGCGGTGGCGCGCAGCTGAATCGGCCCAGGTCAGGCGGGTGCGGATCTGTTGCCGGACATGGTCGCTCGTGGATCCGTACACTCACGGCGTGGTTCCCACCAAGCGCCCATTCCCGCTGCTGCAACCCACATCGACGTCCGATCCTTCGGCCATTCGCTCCAACGATTGGACCGCGCTCCGGCCGCACCTAGGAATCGGCTACATCAACCGCCCCCGGAATGCTGCGGCGCTGATCGCCGACGTGGCCGCGCTGCGAGACCTACCGCCGGTCAGCGTGCACCTGAACAAGGTCGACCTCGTCGAGTTGCGCCGCGACGGCCGCCGGTATCGCTGGACCGACCGCGCCGTCCTACCCCTCGGCTGAGGGCTTAACCTTCCGGTGCCGAGAACTCTCGCGCGGACGACGACCACTCCTGCTGCCCGTAGTCGAGGCAGCGCTCATACTCACCGGCTGATCCGGGTGGGGCCGCTCCGTGTCCGGGCTCCGGTTGCGCCCGCCTCCGAATCGAGCATCGGGCGCATTCTGTGGCACAGGATCGATACGCCAACGACACTCGACGACAACTGCTTCACTGCGCGCCGATGCGGGGAAGTCATGAAATCCGTTGCGAGTGTTGCGGCCTTCGCCGCTGCGCGCGTAGGGGCAGTGAGTGGCACTGGCGAGGCGAATCGCGAGACGACCTCTCCGTCATGTGCCGCTCAACGCGGCACCAGGCGGTAGAGGGTGGTTGTTTCGGCGGCTCGGGCGGTGGCGAGGGGGGAGGTCGGGTCGTTGGCTCGGCTGTGGGTGGGCCGGGTGTCCAGGCGGGCCGCTGTTCGGAGGTTGGCGGTGGTGATGAGGGTGGGTAGTTCGTCGCGGGCGCGCAGGCCGAGGTGTTCGGGGAGGTCGGAGAGGATCAGCCAGCCTTCGCCGCCTGGGTTCAGGTGGGCGGGGAGGCCGGAGAGGAAGGCGTGCAGCATGGACGAGTTCTCGTCGTAGACACCGCTTTCCAGGGCGGAGGTGGGCGTGCCGGGGAGCCACGGTGGATTGCACACCACGAGATCGGCCTTGCCATCCGGGAAGAGAGCGGGGCCTTGTACAGCGACGGAGGACAGGCCCAGCCGGTCGAGGTTGGCGCGGGCGCAGGTGAGTGCGCGAACGCTGTTGTCGGTGGCGATTATTCTGCCGCATCCACGCCGAGCCAGGATCGCGGCGAGCACCCCGGTGCCCGTGCCGAGATCGAAGGCGGTCTCGGCGCGTGCGGGCAGGGGCGCGGTGGCGACGAGGTCGACGTACTCGCCCCGTACCGGGGAGAACACGCCGTAGTGCGGATGGATATGGTCGCCGAGGGCGGGCACGTACACGCCCTTCTCGCGCCATTGCGCCGCGCCGAGCACGCCGAGTAGCTCGGTGAGCGCGACCACCGTGCGCCCCTGCGGCAGGCCGTACGCCTCGGTGCACGCGCGCCGCACCTCGGGTGCGCGGCGCAACGCCAGGGAATAGTCGTCTTCCAGCAGCACGAGCAACTTGCCGAGCACTTCCGCGCGCCGACGACGCGACGCGCGATACCGGCCGAACGCTTCGGCCGAATCGTCGCCCGGCTGAACCTTCCGGTCCACCCGTCGGCCCATCGCACGCAGCAGTTGCCGCGCATTGTGGAAATCACCGCGCCACAGCAGGCCGGTCCCTGCTCGCGCCAGTCGACAAGCCGCGGCGGCGGTCGTCCGGTCGTCCGCCACCACGACCGGATCGGGTGGCGGCGCGCCGTTCGCCGAATGCCAGCGGGCGGTCGAGTAGATATCGTCTTCGGTCCAGGAAACGGTGGACACCGCGAACTCCTCGTGATCGAACGTGCATGGGCACGACGAGCACTTCGCCGCAGGGTCGCGAACACAGCTGTGCGGCTACCGCACAGGAATCACCTGGATCGGCTAGACCCGCGCCGAAGTGCGCGAGGAATCACCGAGAACCATGCCGAGCGTCACGACCGAACCCTTCCATGAGAGACGCCCGAGTCTGTCACAGCGCTCTCCGAGAAGCCGAATCCAAGGCCCTCGGACCGCCCGTGCGCATGTACAACCGGCGGACATGGCAGCCGCGGTATACGACCGCAGAGACCTTGCAAGTCACCCTTGCGAGGAGTGGTACTACAAGTAGTACCATTGGTCAGTGGGTAAACAGGAGAAGCTCCTGGCAAAGATGCGGGAATCACAAACGAACGTGAGCTACCAGGACCTTTACAACGTCTGCTGCGATCACTTCGGCCTCCCACGCCAGGAAGGCAGCAGTCATGCGGTGTTCAAGATGCCTTGGGCGGGTGACCCACGCGTGAATATTCAAAAGGGACGTGACGGTAATGCCAAGTCCTACCAAGTCAGGCAAGTGCTCGCAGCGATAGACAAGCTGCAGGAGATACAAGCAAAGGAGGATGCCTGATGTCCGACCTGCACCACCTACCGGACCATACGCACTACACGTACCGCGTCCTCTGGTCGCCCGAGGACCAGGAGTACGTCGGTCTGTGCGCCGAGTTTTCCTCGCTGTCGTGGCTGGCCCCGACGCAAGACGAGGCCCTTCAGGGCATCAGCGAACTCGTCCGCGACACCATCAAGGACATGGCGGTCAACAACGAGATCGTGCCGCGACCGCTCTCGGAGCGCAGCTACAGCGGAAAATTCATGGTGCGTGTTTCCACCGAACTGCACGCCAGGCTGGTACGGGAAGCCACCGAGATGAACGTTTCACTCAACCAACTGGTCAACCAGCGACTTGCGTCGCGCGGTTAGTCGGATCGCAGGACCGTCAGGCCGCCCCGTTGGCCGTTTCCGCGCGCAACCGGCGGAACTTGCTGCCGTGGAAAACCAGAGGGTCGACGTCGGTGCGGCTGGCGATGCGGTGGATACGCAGGATGACGACGGCATGGTCGCCTGCCGGGACATGCGCTTCCTGGACGCCCTCGATCCAGGCGGACGCGCCGTCGATGAACACGGCGTCGCCCGAACCGCGATGCAGCCGGATGTCGCGGAAGCGGTCGCCGTCGCGGGTGCCGAGCGAGCGGGCGGCGGCCTGCTGGTCGGTGCCGAGCAGGCTGAGGCCGAGGTGACTCGCGGCGGCGAGCTTGGGCCAGGTGGCCGAGGAGTTCTGCACGCAGAACGAGACCAGAGGCGGGTCCAGCGAGACGGGAACGAACGTGCTCACCGCCAGACCGTGCGGGGTTCCGTCGATTTCGGCGCACACCGCGACGACACCGCTGGGGAAATTGGCGAACGCGCGACGCAGGCCGGCTCCGTCGGCGGGAAATTCGAACAGGTCATGCATGATTCGCAGCCTTCGAGCTGTGGGCCAGTGCCTGGGCGACCGAACGCCACCGACCACTGTACCGGTCGATGACGCCGTCCTCGGCGAATGTGCGATCGGACAGGTAGAGCCCGGGCAGTGCGGTGGTGGCCCCGATTTCGACGAGCACGGGCTTGAGCAACAGGTCGGGTGCGAGGGCGTGGGCCGGTCCCGCGCCGAGCATCACCGGCACCGCGAGCACGCCTTCCAGGCCGGTTCCGCCCTCGAACTGTTCGAGGAACAGCTTCAGCAGCCCGGTATAGGTCGCCTTGAAGGTGGGACTGGCGAAGACCACGAGTTCCGAGCCGGCCACGGTGCGCACCGCCTCCGCCACGGCCGGGTCACCCCAGCCGAGCAGGCCGGGTCCGAACTCGACCAGGTCGATCACGGTGGGTTCCACCTCCGGCCGCAGCCCCTTCGCGACCAGGGTGGCCGCGGTGAGCGTGCGTGAGGCGGGTTTCGGATTTCCGACGACGACAGTGACTGTCATTCCGTCTCCTTTCAGATCACACCGTGCAGCGGCGGCGCGGCATCGTGCAGCAGGGCCCTGCCGATGTGCTGGTACTTCCAGCGCACCGGATCGTGCAGGGTGTGCGTGCGCGCGTTGCGCCAGAAGTGGTGCAAGTTCAGATCCGCTGCGGCGCTGCGCGTTCCCGCGACTTCGAACAGCGCGGCGGACACGTCGTTGGCCGCGCGGTCGGCGAGCACTTTGGCGGTCGCCACGGCCAGCGACGCCCGGGCGACGCCGTCGACACCCTGATCGGTCCTGGTGGCCGCGTCCACGGCCCATCCGGCCGACGAGAGCGTCGCCTCGGCGGCGGTGACCGCGACCGACAGCTCACCGAAGCGCTGGATCAACAGCGGGTCGTCCACCGCGTTCGCCACCCCTGCCTCGAACCACGGGCGGCTTCTCGTGCGCACGAACTCCGTGGCGGCGCCGAGCGCACCCCGCGCGATGCCGGTGTCGATGGCGGCGTGCAGCAGCTGCGCGAACGCTCCGTAGCCGGTGGGTGCGCGTACCGCGCCGGAGCGGGGGACCACCTGGTCGCGGTCGACGAGCACCTCCTCGAAGGACACCGTTCCGCTGCCGGTGGTGCGCTGCCCGAGCCCGTTCCAGTCGTCCACCACGCGCACACCGGGGGTGTTCGCGGGCAGGTAGGCGATGTATTCCCCGGGCTCGAGGTCCGCGCGTCCCTCGGGATCGTCCAGCCGGGTCAGCACCGCGAACAGGTCGGCGAACAGCGATCCGGTGCAGTAGTACTTCACGCCGTCCACGCGGAATCGGTCACCGGCGGGCCGCAACGTGGTCGCGATATCGGCGACGGTCGCGCCGCCGCGCTCGGACTGCGCGTTGGCGATGCGCCCGCCGTCGAGCACCCGGCCGAAGTATCGCTCCTGCTGCTGCGGCGTGCCCGCGAGCCGGAGCAGGTTCACATACACGAAGTGGCTGTGCGGGATCTGCGCGATGTTCGGGTCGGCGGTGGCGAGAATTCGCGTCACTTCCGCGACCGCGCTCGGCGGCAGATCCGCGCCACCGTAGGCCGCGGGCACGGTGATCGCGAGCAAGCCACTGGCCGCCAGCCGATCGACCTCCGCGTACGGCAGCAGGCGATCCCGGTCGCGTTCCGCGGCGCCCGGCGCGAAGTCCGCCGCCAGCCGCTGCGCGACCGCGAACGCCTGTGCCGCCGACAGGATGCGATCGGCGGCGACCGCGGTCATCAGTTCACCGCCGCGACAGGCCGCTGCGCGGCTTCCAGCTCGCGCACCAGCGGGAGCACCTTCGCGCCGAAGTACTCGATCTCCTCCTGGAAGTGCAGGAAGCCGCCGAGGACCAGGTCGACACCGAGCTGCTTGTAGGCGACGATCCGCTCGGCCACCTGCTCCGGCGTACCGATCAGCTGGGTGCGGAAACCGTCGTTGTACTGCACCAGGTCTTCGAACGTCGAGTCGGCCCACATGCCCTTGCGATCCTTGGTGGACGCGCCGGCCTGCTGCACCGCGTCCCGGAAACCCTCCACCGCGGGCTTGTTCGCCTTCGCGACGATCTCGCGCAGGGTATCGCGGGCCTCCTTTTCGGTATCGCGGGCGATGATGAAGCCGTTGAGCCCGAATTTCACCTCGCGATCGTGGGCACGTGCGACGGCACGCAGGTCGTCGAGCTGTTCGGTGACGCCGTCGAAGTCCTTGCCGTTGGAGAAGTACCAGTCGGCGTGGCGTCCGCCGTTGCGCCGGGCGGCGGTCGAGTTACCGCCTTGGAACAGTTCGGGATTGGGGCGCTCGGAGGTGTTCAACGGCTTGGGCTTCAGGGTGAAGTCCCGGATGCGGTAGAAGTCGCCGCCGTAGTTCACGTTGTCCTCGGTCCAGATCTTGCGGATCACCTCGAGGAATTCCGCGCTGCGCCGGTAGCGCTCGTCGTGCTCGAGCCACGGCTCGCCGAGCGCGGTGAATTCTCCGGCGAACCAGCCGGAGACGACGTTGATGGCGAACCGGCCGTTGGACAAGTGATCGGCGGTGGCGCCGAACTTGGCGAGCACCGCCGGGTGCCACAGCCCGGGATGCACGGCCGCGATGACCTTCAGCCGTTCGGTGGCGCCGAGCAGCGCGAGACTGAACGAGGTCGATTCGTGCTGGTATTCGGCGCCGTAGGAGGCGGTGTAGCGCACCTGGGACAGCGCGTAGTCGAAGCCGTTGTTCTCCGCGGTCCGCGCGAGCTTCTTGTTGTACTCGAAATCCCAGCCGGTGCGCTGTTCGATGTCACTGGTGACCAATCCCCCGCTGACGTTGGGCACCCAGTAGGCGAACCGGATCTGCTCGGCGATCTGCTCCGTGGTCATAGCTGCTCCATGGTTTTCGGGGGGAAGCCGTCGGATCGGAGGCCGGACGCCACGCATGCGTCCGGCGCTCCTCTCACTCCAGCACCGGCCCCCGGTCGGGACGAGGTTTTGAATCTGTGCGATTCGGATCAGGCGTCGGCGAGCGCGGCCGAGTAGCTCGACCTGCTGAACGTGCCCGCGGGCGCGAACCGGCCCAGCAGCGCGGCGGCGTCCTCGCCGGTGACCCGCGTGATGAACTCGGCGGCCGCTTCCGGCGAGTCGACCGGCAGGAACGGCTGCGGACGATGCAGCAGGCCGACCAGCGCCGATGCGAACGCCGGTGCCACGGCCGCCGCGGCGAAGAACGCGTTGCCGATCTCGCCCAGCTCGGGATCGCTGAGGAACAGCCTGGTCACCTTGTTGGCCGCGTCACCACGGGCGGCCAGGAACGCCGCGTACTGCCGCTCGATCCACGCCTCGTCGAACGGTCCGTCGTGCACGGCGGCCGCCGCGACCAGCCGCTGAGCCTGGATCAGGCCGCTCTGCGCGCCCTGTCCGGCGATCGGGTCGTAGGCGATGGCGGTGTCACCGAGCGCGGCGACCACGTGCCCGCCCGCCGTGCGCCCCACACCCGACCGCACCACCGGGCGCACAGCGCCTTTCAGCCACGAGTGCGGGTCCTCGGGGATGGTCGTGGTGGCCAGCACCTCCGGCAGATCCCAGTCGATGTAGTCGCGGTAGAGGTCTTGCACGATGCGGTGCGCCGACTCGGCGGAGTCCGCGGCGGCGAAACGCTTCTCCCAGTCGCTGCCGGGACGCGCCCAGCCGAGGAACGCCCAGCTCGGCCCCGCGTCCTTGTGCAGATAGGGGCCCCACCACCCTTCACCCTGGTCGGCGAGGATGGAGAAGCCGCTGTGCGCGCCGCCCGCGACGCTGCGATGGGCGAAAACGTTCTCGTCGTGGCCGATTCCGGTCACGGTGACGGTGAGCAGCGAGCGCTGCGGCGCGTCGTAGGGGGTGCGCCGCGCGTCGACGGGGAACAGGTCCGACAGTCCCCCACGTCCGGTCGCGACCAACGTGAGGTCGTTGGCGGCGGCGATGCCGTCGAGCGTCTCCGGCGTCACCTGCTCGACCACGAACCGGCCGCCGCGCTCCAGGAACGCGGTGAGCCGCTCGTCGGCCTTGAGCCTGGTGTCCACCGCCACGCCGACGTATCCGTCGAAATGACCGTCGAATTGGATCAATTCGGGACGATCGGGTCCGGGTCCGGCGATGCGCACACTCAGGCCGGTGTGCCGGGGCGCCCGCGCGGTGTAGCTGTCCAATCCCAGCGCGGCCTCGGCCTGCTGGGTCTCACCGAATTCGAGCGCGGTGCCGGTGGCGGGCACATCGTCACGCAAGGAGCGCTGATCGCGCTCGCTGTAGATGGTGACGTCGAAACCGGCGTCGAGAAGTCCTAGCGCCGCAGTGACGCCGGTCTGTCCGGCGCCGATAACCGCGGCCGAACGAGTGGAACGGGAAACGGATTGCTGCGATGTCATGCAGGGATGATGCGATGCCCGCCGGGTGCGGGCAGAGTGTTGCGATCACCGAGAATGAATGGGCAGACAGCGAATTCCGAGCGCGTACCATTCGGGCCATGTCGTTCGTCGCCGCCGATCTGACCGGAGACCGCCCGGAGCAGTACCGACAGCTCGCCGCGCAGGCCGAGGCGCTGGTCGCGGGCGAGACCGACCGCATCGCGAACGCCGCCAATCTCTCCGCGCTGGTATTCCGCGCGCTACCCGATGTGAATTGGGTGGGTTTCTATTTCTACGACGGGCGGGAATTGGTGGTCGGCCCGTTTCAGGGCAAGCCCGCATGCGTGCGCATCGCGCTCGGAAAAGGCGTGTGCGGCACCGCGGCCGAATCCAGGACCACCCAACTCGTGCCGGATGTGCACGCGTTCGACGGCCATATCGCCTGTGATGCCGATACGCGTTCGGAAATCGTCGTGCCGCTGGTCCGGGGCGGGGATCTGATCGGGGTTTTCGATCTCGACAGTCCGCGGCCGGGCCGATTCGATGACATCGATCGGGCGGGGCTGGAGGCGGTAGCCGGGATATTCCTCGCCGCTGTCTGATCGCGTCGCCGGGCAGCGCCGGACCGGGAGGCTTCCGGCGCCGTCCGACTACGTCACGAGTGCGTCTCGGCCGTTGCCCCCGCTCGCGAAACCTCGTCCGGCAAAGCGGTCGAGCCTGCGCCACCCAACCGGTAGCTCGCGCCGCGGTGTTCCGCGGGCAACCGGTCACCCGCGCCGAACAGCGCATTGCGCAGGGTGCCCGGCACGTATTCCTCGGTGTAGGCGCCTCGCGCGGTCAACGCCGGAACGACATGCCGCACAATGTCTTCGAACGAGCCCGGGGTGATCGCGTAGGCCAGGTTGAACCCGTCCAGATCGGTCTCGGCGGCCCACTCCTGGAGCAGATCGGCGACCGTCTCCCCGGAGCCGACGAACACCGGGCCCATGCCGCCGATCCCGGCCCACTTGCCGATATCGCGGACGGTCCACTCCCGGCCGTCGTCGTCGAACTCCTGGAACGCCGCGACCGCCGACTGGATCGCGTTGCTCTCCACCTGGCCGATCGGGTCGTCGAGGTCGTAGCGGGACAGGTCGATGCCCATCCAGCCGGACATGAACACCAAACCGCCTTCGACACTCGCGTAGGACAGGTACTCCTCGTGCTTGCGCCGTGCCGCCTCGTCGGTCGCGTCGGTGATGATCGTCGCGAGGGCGTAGACGCGCGCCGCGTCCCGGGCCCGGCCTGCCGCTTCCAGCGCGTCCCTGATCCGGGCGACCGTCTGCGCGAGCACCCGTTTCGATGGACCGGCGATGAAGATGGCTTCCGCGTTCTCCGCCGCGAACCGCACGCCGCGCGGCGAGGCTCCCGCCTGGTAGATCACCGGCGTCCGTTGCGGCGACGGCTCCGAGAGATGGATGCCCGGCACGGTGTAGTGCGTGCCGCGATGACCGATGTGGTGCACCTTGGCCGGGTCGACGTAGACGCCCGCGGTCGCGTCGCGGACCACCGCGTCGTCCTCCCACGAGCCTTCCCACAGCTTGTACAGCACCTCGAGGTACTCGTCGGCCTGGTTGTAGCGCTCGTCGTGATCGAGCTGGTCGGCGGCGCCGAAGTTGCGTGCCGCCGAGGGCAGATAGCCGGTCACCACATTCCAGCCGAGCCTGCCGTCGGTGAGATGGTCGAGCGTCGACAACCGCCGCGCGAACGGGTACGGGTGCTCGAAGCCGGTGCCGGTGGTGATGCCGAACCCGAGATGCTCGGTCACCGCTGCCATGGCGGAGACCAGCAGCAGCGGGTCGGCCACCGGGATCTGCGCGCCTTGGCGCAACGCGGCGATGTCGTTGCCGCCGTAGACGTCATAGGTGCCCAGCACGTCGGCGATGAAGATACCGTCGAAACGGCCGCGTTCCAGCAGCTTCGCCAGCTCGGTCCAGTAGCCCAGCTCTTTGTAGCGGTGCGACTGGTCGTCGGGATGCCGCCACAGCCCGGGTGACTGATGGGCGACACAGTTCATGTCGAAAGCGTTGAACCGGATGCGGCGGGTCACTGCGCCGCTCCCCCGGTGCGCTCCCCCGCGCTCCACGCGAACGGCAGGTCGGCGCCATTGAGCAGATGATCGCCAATGGCCCGCGCCTTCTGGATCGCGGGGTTGTGCACCGAGATGGTGCGGGCGTTGCGCCAGTGCCGATCCAACCGCAGCCGTTCGGCGACCACCGAAGCACCGCCCACTTCGAACAGCAGCGACGTGGCGGGCAGCACCAGGTCGATGACGGCCAGCTGAGCCCGGGCCGCGGCGAGTTCGGCCGCCACCAGGGCGCTCTCGTCCTTCGCGCCGCCCGCGAGCACCGCGTCGAGCACGTCGGCGACGGCGAGCACACTGGCTTCGGCGGCGAACGCGGCCGCCGAGAGGCGCCCGATCACCTGCTGCACCAGCGGGTCGTGCCTGGGCAGGTCGGCGGTGGAGTGCGTGTAGCCGCGGGTGCGCGCCGCGACCCACTCCCGGATGTCGCGCTCGGCGCGCTTGGCGATGCCCGCGAGCACCGAGAGCTGGACCAGTTGCAGATAGGAGGTCGCGTAGGTCGGGCCGGGCGCGCCGTAGCCGGGACCGAGAATTCGATCCTCGGTCACCACCACGTCGGTGAATTCGGTGGTGCCGCTGGCCGTCAGCCGCTGGCCGAAGCCGTCCCAGTCGTCGTGCTGACGCACTCCCTCGGCGTGCGCGTCCACCAGGACGCCGACGCGCTCACCGTCGCGATCGGCGGCGGCCAGGATGTAGTCCGCGTACAGCGAGCCCGTGCTGTAGTACTTCACACCGTTGAGCAACCACCGTCCGCCGTCTTCGGTGAGTGTGGTGCGGTAGCGGTCCACCGCGCCGACGCCCGGTTCGGTGATCGCGTTGCCCACCAGCGTGCCCTCGGCCACCGCACGCAACCAACGTTCCCGCTCGGGCCCCTGGTCGGCCAGCAGTTGGTCCTCGACGAACGAGAAGTGCACCCGCAGCGCCTGCGGCAGGTTCGATTCGGCGGCGGCGAGTTCGATGAGCAACCGGAACAGCTGCCGGACGGTGACGCCGTATCCGCCGGACTCGACCGGAACGCGCAGCGCGCCGAATTTCGCCGCACGCAGCTCGCCGACCTCGTCGTAGGGCAGGGTGCGATCGATTTCTCGCGCTACGGCGCCCTGGGCGATCCGGTCGAATATCGGGCCGAAGATCGCATCCAGTTCGGAGTCGGTAGTGGATTTCGCCTCGGTGGTCGTCATCAGCTCACGATCGCGCACCACGGCCGGGTGCTCACGGGTTGCGCGCAGCGCGATCGAAATGCGGACCCGTGTCCGTCGGTCGAGCTACCGAGCGGGTGGCTGCGGGCCCGGCATCCTGCACACCCGAACAAGCGGTTGGGCACCGGCATTGAGTGTGCTCATCGCCCTGACCCTCCTCCAGGCCGCAGCGGAGCCGGGGCCGGACGGCCCCGGATCGTCGGACCGGCCCGGCAGCCCATCCAGGGGGCCGAGCCGGCTCACGACAGGCTCGGCCGATGCCGCTCAGGAAATCTTGCGGCGGTAGGCGTGCATGGCGAAGAGGTAGGCGACGATGAGGATGCCGACGCACCAGGCGAGGGCGATCCAGATGTCGGTGCCGACGGGCTGCTGCGTGAACAGGTTACGAATGGCGTCGATGATGGAGGTCACCGGCTGGTGTTCGGCGAAGGCTCGCAGCGGGCCGGGCATGGTGTCGGTGGGTACGAAGGCCGAGCTGATGAAGGGCAGGAAGATCAGCGGGTAGGAGAAGGCACTCGCGCCGTCCGGGGTCTTCGCGGACAGACCGGGGATGACCGCGATCCAGGTCAGCGCGAGGGTGAACAGGATCAGGATGCCCGCGACCGCGAGCCAGGCCGATATTCCGGCCCCTGAGCGGAAGCCCATGAGCAGGGCGACGAGCACGACCACCACAAGCGAGATCACGTTGGCGACCAGCGAGGTCAGCACGTGCGCCCACAGGACCGACGACCGGGCGATGGGCATGGATTGGAATCGCTCGAAGATGCCGCTCTTCATATCCAGGAAGAGCCGGAACGCGGTGTAGGAGATGCCCGAAGCGATGGTGATGAGCAGGATGCCGGGCAGCAGGTACTGCACGTAGGAGTCCGACCCCGAGTCGATCGCGCCGCCGAAGACGTAGACGAACAGCAGCATGAATGCGATCGGCATGATCGTGGTCGTGATGATGGTGTCCACGCTGCGCGTGATGTGGCGCAGGGATCGGCCGAGCAGCAGCGTGGTGTCGGCGAAGAAATGCGTGGTCATCGTTGTTCCTTACTTCGTCCGTACCGCGCTGCGGTCACTGTCTGGAGCGCCCTCGTCGCCTTCGTCGCCGACCAGGGCGAAGAAGACGTCTTCCAGGCTCGGCTTCTTCTCGACGTATTCCACCTCGGCCGGCGGGAGGAGCTGCTCGAGTTCGGCCAGGGTGCCGTTGACGATGATCCGGCCCTTGTGCAGGATCGCGATCCGATCGGCGAGTTGTTCGGCCTCGTCCAGATATTGCGTCGTGAGCAGCACTGTCGTGCCGTGCTCGGCGAGTTCCTGCACCGCCCGCCACACCTCGACGCGCGCCTGAGGGTCGAGCCCGGTGGTCGGCTCGTCGAGGAAGATGACCGGCGGGTTCCCGATGAGACTCATGGCGATGTCCAGGCGGCGGCGCATGCCGCCGGAGTACGTCGACACCTTCCGTGTGGCCGCGTCGGTCAGCGAGAAACGCTCGAGCAGGTCGTCGGCCACCGTTTCCGCGTTCTTCAGGTGCCGCAGCTTGGCGATGAGCACGAGATTCTCCCGCCCGCTGAGGATTTCGTCGACGGCGGCGAACTGCCCTGTGAGGCTGATGGATTCCCGCACGTCGCCCGGTTGCGTGGCGACGTCGAAGCCGTTGACCCTGGCTGTCCCCGCGTCGGCTCTCAGCAGCGTGGACAGGATTTTCACGACAGTGGTCTTGCCTGCTCCGTTCGAGCCGAGCAGGGCGAAGATGCTGCCCCGCTCGACTTCGAAATCGACGCCGCGCAGCACCTCCAGTTTGTCGTAGGACTTCTCCAGACCTCGCACATGGATCGCCGGAGCTTGCTGTGTCGTCATCGAACGCCCCTACTTTCCTTCTCCGGCGGCGCGCTCGATGGCGCTGTTCAACCGTGCCCGTTCCCGGTTGATCCACGAATCTTCCTGGTAGTTCCGTGCGAACGTCTCGATGAACGCAACGGGGTCCGCCCCGACGACCTCGCGTATCGGGGATCCGTCGGCCGCGCTCCGCTCGAACAGCTCGGCGAGGTCCTCGAACATGGAAACGCCGCCTCCCGATCCGGTGTACATCAGGTACCGCTCGAAACCATCGACCGCTGTGCGATAACCGGCGGGAAGCTGCCCCGCCCGCGTCTTGTACTGCCGCCACCGCCGCTTGTCGCCGATGTCGCCGACCAACTTCGAGGTGAGATCGGAGATGCCCATGGCATCTGCCTCCTTCGTCGAGGGGCGGTTCGAGCCGCCCATAGATATAAGTAGATGTATACGTACACGTGCTGGCCTAACTATAAGTAGACATATACGTACATGCAAGTCCGGGAAGTAGGAACTCCCACGCGGTCGATGCGAGGCCCTGTCGGTGCCCGCCGTTACAGTCGCGGCGTGGCTGGTTCGCGGTACTCGTTCACGGCGGAAGTATGGGAATTTCCGGGCGATGCCGCCTGGCATTTCGTGTCGCTGCCCGAGGACGTGGCCGATGAGATCGAGGAGCGCTACGCGCATCGCTCCGGCGGGTTCGGCGCGGTGCGAGTGCACGTGGTCGTCGGCGGCACCCGGTGGTCTACTTCGCTGTTCCCGGACAAGTCGCGGGCGACCTATGTCCTGCCCATGAAGAAAGCGGTGCGCGTCGCGGAGGGACTGGAGGCGGGGTCGGCCGCGCACATCGAACTGACGGTCGCGCTGTAGGACACGAACCGCGGTGCGGCGACCCGAGGGTTCAGTACCCGAGCCCTCCCCCAGCGGCATTGCGCTTGCTCGCACTTCGCTTGACGGCCACCACCACGATCACGAGCACGCCGAGCACCATGCCACCGAAACCGACGGCGAGCGCGCCGAGCAGCGTGCCGACGAAGGAAGAGCCGAGGCCTTGGCCGATGGCAACCGTCACTTCGGAACTACCGGCCGTGGTCACCCGATAACCGCCCGGCTCGGCAGCCTCGAAGGAGAATCCGGCCCGCCCCTCATGGCTGCCGAAGGAATAGATGACGTTCGCGTCGTACTTCCGCAGCTCCACATGCTTACCGCGCGGGTCGAGCACCCGCAGATCGACTGTGCCGGAGGCGCCCTCGGACGACGCCCCCGCGTACTCGAAGTACACGGTGTACCCGCCGGACTCCGCGAGGTTCACCACGCCCGAGCCGGGCACCCCGACCCGCTGGAAGTCATCGATGCGTCCCGAGGTCTGCAGGAATCCGAAAGCACCGAGGGCGATCCCGCCGATGACGCCGAGGGCGATCAGCGCGCCACCCAGCGCGAACCAGCGACCGGACGGGGTGATGACCGGCGATCCCAGCGAATTCGGCGACGTCGGAAAAGGCGGCTGTGACACGGTCGGCCCCTCGGCTTCTGGTCGACACCCGCGTCGACGTAGCGACAGCGTACGGTCTGCCCTACCGCATCGCTACGCGAAGCATCCGCCCACCGTGACAACGGTCTCCGACCGCCGATGATCAGCGCGGTTGGGCCGCCGACATGCACTCGCTCGCGATGCGACCGCTGGCGGCGCGCGCCTTGTCCGCGTCCTCCTTGCTCATCCCCAGCGTTTCCTGGTCGGGAGCCTTGGTGTCGTACTCGTCGCTGATCATGATTCGCAGTCCGCCCTGCGAAATCCCCTGATCGACGAACACCTTCGCGGCGCAATCGGCCAGCTGCTTGTTCTTGAGGCCCTTGTCCTGCAACGACTTGGACAGATCGGCCTGCGTCACCGTGGGCGCCGCCGTGTCCTTGTCGCTGCCGCATGCCGCGAGCACCGGCAGCGCGATCAGCGCCGCGGCGATCATGCAGATCCGCACCTGACTCCTCTTCCTCGACTGACCACTGTCGGTGGCGTGGCCACCATAATGCCGTGCGGCGTCCAGCGGTAGTCGTCTGCACGGCCAACACGGGATACGGTGCCGTTCAACGTGCTACGTGCGAGATCTCAGAGGTCCATCGCCGCGCGCAACGCGGTGTCGAGCCGCTCCAGGGTGTCGCTGTCCACCGCATCCACCCGCTCGGCCAGCCAACCGCGGAAGATCCGCCCGATGTTCCCGGCATGCACCCAGCCGTGTTCCTTGACCGGAACCGCGAGGATGTCCTGCGGATCGTCCTCGATGACCTCGGCGGCGATCAGCCAGGGACGCGGCGATTCGTTGATGCCGTCACTGCTGATGAGCACGACCGTTCGGCGGCGCGGCGAACCATGCGGGTTGTAGATCCACAGTTCACCCCGACGCACGCATCTCCTCCTCCGCGGCCGCCAGCTCGGCCGCGTCCGCGGCGGCCTCGGCGGTCACATCCGATACCGGACCGACACCGGTGCGCACGGCCTCCCGTCGCGCGGCCTTCGAAATCCAAGCCGACGGCGACATTCCCGCCCGGGCGGCCGCCTGTTCCGCGAATGACCAGGCGGCTTCGTCCAGCGAAAGGGTGACCTTACGCGTTGCCATACCAATTATCGTACCCCCACCGGCGGGGCGCGGACCAGCCCTGATGGTCGCCCGCGACATCCCATCTGATGACAGGTGACTGCTGTTAGTGTTGGCGCATGACGACCTTGCACCATCATCGCGTCGGCGCGGGCGAACCACTCGTGCTGGTACACGGCGTCGGGAGCCGGTGGCAGGTGTGGGAGCCGATCATCGACACACTGGCCGCGTCGTACGAGGTCATCGCGGTCGACCTGCCCGGCTTCGGTGGATCGACGCACCCGCTCGCGCACACCACGGTGCCCAACCTGACCGAGGCGCTCGCCGAGTTCCTCGCCGCGCAGGGGATCGATCGCCCGCACCTCGCCGGCAATTCGATGGGCGGGCTGATCACACTGGAACTGGGCGCACGCGGGCTGGCTCGGTCGGTGACCGCCTATTCGCCGATCGGGTTCTGGGACACCGCGGGCCGGGTGTGGTGCCAGCAGTCGCTGGGCAAGTCACGGGCACTCGCGCGCAGGCTGCGTCCCGCACTGCCGTCCGTGATGAGCACCGCCGCGGGCCGCACCGTGTTCCTCTCGCTGGTCTTCGGCAAGCCATGGGCGCTGGATGCGAAGGTGGCGCTGGAGACCGCCCTCGGCGCCGCGGACTCGGCCGGATTCGACGAGGCGCTCGCCTCGTTCACCGACGTCCGGCTGCCCGAAATCGGCACGCTCGCCGACATTCCGGTGACGATCGCCTGGGGCAGCCGCGACATCCTGCTCACCTACGCGACGCAGAGCCGCAAGGCGCGCAGCGTGCTGCCGAACGCCGAGCACGTCACGCTGCACGGCAGTGGGCACACGCCGTTCTTCGACGACCCGGCCGGCTGCGCACAGGTCCTGCTCGAGACGATCACCCGCGTGCGGTAGGCGCCCGGCCGGTTCGGTCCGCGGGCGGATCCAGCAACGTGTCCGCGGCCGCCGTGCCGAGCAGGACGCGCACGGCGTTCCCCCATCGGTGCCGGAGCAGCCGGTTGCGGGACAGGTCGCCGGTGAGCAGCACGCGCAAGGCCTGGCCGGTCATGATCTCGATGGTGAACTCGGTGATCGTCGGAACCCGGGGATCGTCCGGGAATTCGCGCCGGAAGCTGTCGCGGATGCTGGTGTGCATCAGTTCGAACAGCTGGACCTCCAGCGGCAGGAACGCCGCTCGCAGTTCCGGATCGGTCCGCGCGCCGACCCACATCTCCAGCGCCGCCCAGAACGACGGGCCGCTGAGCATCCGCATGGTCAGCTCGACGGCCGTCTCCAGCCGGTCCGCGCCATCCGGAATAGCCTCGAATTCGCTTGTCAGCTGGTCGAATCGACGTCGCGCCACGTGCTCCACGGCACCGGCGAGCAGGTCGGCCCGGGTGGGGAAGTAATGCTGCAACGTCCCCCGCGGCACATCCGCCCGTTTCTGCACCTCGAGCGTGGTGGTGCCCGCGTAACCGACCTCGACTAGGCTCTCCACCGCCGCGTCCAGCAGCCGCGTGCGCATGCGCTCCCTGCGCTGCGCCTGCGGCTGCCGGACGTGTCCCGCGCCCGTCAGCGGCCCTGCCACCGCGGCTCGCGCTTCTGCGCGAACGCCAGCGCCCCCTCGGCGGCGTCCTTGGACAACAGTGCGGGCAGGGCGATCTCGCCCTGCTTCGCGAACGCCTCGGCGACCGTCCAATCCGGCGACTCGTCGATGATGCGCTTGCTCGCGGCCACCGCGAGCGGAGCGGCGGCGGCGATCTCGGCCGCGAGCTCGAGCGCGACCGACAGCGCCGCCCCCGGCTCGGTGACCCGATTGACCAAGCCGAGCTGGTGGAGCCGCTCGGCGCCGATACGGCCGCCGGTGAGCGCGAGTTCGGCGGCGGTGCTGCGCGGCAGCCGCTGGGTCAGGCGAAGCACGCCACCGCCCGCGGCCACCAGACCGCGCTTGACCTCGGGGATGCCGAACTGCGCGTCGCGCGCGGCGACGATGAGATCGCCCGCGAGCGCCAGCTCGAAACCACCCGCCAGCGCGAAACCTTCGACCGCGGAGATCATCGGCTTGGCCGGGGGCCTCGCCGTGATGCCGAGCGGGCCGCGGCGTTGCGTCATCGGCATCTCGCCTTTCGACGCGGCGACGAGATCCATTCCGGCGCTGAAGGTTGCGCCCGCACCGGTGAGCACGAGCACGCGCGCGGCGTCGTCGGCTTCGAACTCGTCGACGGCGGCCTCGATGGCCTGCGCGGCGGCCAGGTTGATCGCGTTGCGTGCTTCGGGACGGTTGACCGTCAGCACGGTGATCGCGTCGCGCCGCTCGATAAGGACGGGATCCGTCATCGGGCGCTCCTCTCGGTGAGCAGGGTGCAGGTGTCCGCGGCGATCTCGGCGTCCGCGCCGAGCGGATCGCCCGCGGTGAACGCCGCGAGGGTGTCGGCATCCGACGCCCGGACCAGTATGCGGGTCCCCTCGGGTGTCAGTGCGCTCACCACAACGGCTTCCGGCTCGTCGGCGCGGTCCGGTGCCGGGCCCTTGCGATAGGCGACGGTATACGCCTCGACCGAGGCGGGACCGGTGTACCCGGGCGCCGGTTCGCGCCGCGCCGCGGGCACCTCGGCCTCGATCGCACGGAACAGCCGCTCGGGCGGCTTGGCCGAATACACGCCGACGCCGTGCTTGGTGCTGTACCAGCCGAGTGCCGTCGCCAGGCCGTAGGCGCCCGGGTCCGCGCGCAGCATGCCGGACAGCGTCGCGATCGAATGCGTCGTGTAGTTGTTGCCCGGCCCGCCCGCGAAGGTGAGACCGCCGGTGACCGACAGCGGCCGGGACGGATCGTCGATCGGCAGGCCGAGTTCCTCGGCGGCGATCTGCACCGCGACCGGGAAACAGGAGTAGAGGTCGATGTGCGCGACATCGTCTATCCCGATCCCCGCGGCGCCCAGCGCCGCTTTCCCCGCCGCGGCGATGGCGGGTGACCGGGACATGTCCGCGCGCTCGGAGACGAACCACTCGTCGGTCGCGGTGGCGCCCGCGTGCGGGAACACCCACCGGTCCCGGGGCACACCGGCGGCGTCGGCCGCCGCCGCGCTGCACAGGATGAGCCCGGCGCCCAGATCGACGGTGAGGTTCGCGATCATCAGCTTGGGGTACGGCGTCGACACCATCCGGTTGTCGGGCGCGGGTGTCACGAGGCCGGCGGCGGTACGCACGGTCGGCTGCCACGCGTACGGATTGCGCGCCGCGATCTCCGACAGCCGCGACCACAGTGCGCCGATCCGCTCGCGGTGCGCGACTTCACTCGACCCGAGGCGGTGGCGTAGCGCCGTCTCCATGAGCGCGTAGAAGTACACCGGACCCCACAGGCCCGCGGCGGTTTCCATGTCCGAGTTCGGCCCGCGATCGGAGCCGATGACCTCGTCGGGACCCACGTCCTCCGGCTGCTCCGGCCAGTCCACCGCCGTGCCGGTGCGGGTGGCCGTGTTCCCGGAGTACACCGCTTCGGACCCGGTGAGCAACGCGACGTCCGAGCGGCCGTCGGCGATGGCCTGCGCGACCGTGTTGAGCAGCCGCTGCGGTGCGTCGCCGCCGAAACGCACCGACTGCACGGTCCGCCTCGGAGCGGCGCCGAGAGCGGCGGCGACGAGCGCGCCCAGATCGCCGTAGGGGCGGCTGACCGGGGCGACGGCGGCGATCAAGTCGGCCGAGCGCAGCAGACGGTCACCGACGCCGCTGTCGGCGCCCGCGCGGCGCAGGGACTCCGCGGCGAGTTCGACCGGTCCGGGCAGACCCGGCTCACCCGGTCGGTGTACGACCTGCCCGGCGCCGACGAGCACCGGCGTCCTCGGGTCCATTCCGGCTGGCAGCATGCGTCCTCCGCTCCATTACCGTCAACATTGACGGTAATTCGAGTTCGATTAGAACAGAGCCCGAGCGCGCGGGCAACAGCGCGGGCGGCAATAACTGACCGGTGAGTAAGATCGGAGGATGGGCAGCAACATCGCAGTGCGGTTCGACGACCACCGCGCGTACGTCACGCTCGACCGGCCGGACAAGCACAACGGCCTGACCATAGACATGCTTCGCGAGCTGGTTGCCAGCGCGAAGCTGGTGGCCCGTCGCAGCGAGGTGCGGGCGGTCATCCTGTCCGGGAACGGCCCCAGCTTCAGCAGCGGCCTGGACATCGCGGCGGCGACTAGCGATCCTCTAGCAATCATCCGGAACTTCGTTCCGCTGCCCTGGCGGGGCACCAACGCCTTCCAAGAGGCGTGCTGGGCTTGGCGCCGCCTGCCCGTGCCGGTGATCGCCGCGGTGCACGGGCGCTGCTTCGGCGGCGGACTCCAGCTCGCGCTCGCCGCGGACGTCCGTTTCGCCACCCCCGACGCCGAGTTCTCCGTCATGGAGACCAAGCACGGCCTGGTCCCGGACATGACCGGGGCGGCAACACTGTCCAGGCTGATCGGCATCGACAAAGCCCTCCTGCTCACGATGACCGCGGACACCGTGGATGCCGCCTACGCCGCGAAGATCGGTTTGGTCACCGAGCTGACCGCGGACCCGGTCGCGGAGGCCGGGAAACTGGCCGACCGGATCGCGACTCGGTCACCGCATGCGGTCGCCTCCGCCAAGCGGCTGTTCGATAAGTCGTGGCAAGCATCCCCCCGGCGAACCTTTGCCATCGAGCGCGCGGCCCAACTGCCACTGATTCTCCGCAAAGCCCTCGATAGATAGCTGTAAATTCGCCAGAAGCCTCCGGCCGACTGGTTCCGCTGCTACCATTTGCACGATTTGCCAGCCAGTCGACTAGTGGTGCGCGGCACGCTGCGAAGGGTCTGTGTATCGCGGGACGTCCATGGTTCGCACCGCTCTCGGGAAGAAACCGGAGGGCTCACAGACAGTGATCAAGACCGCATCCTTCCTACTCTCGGCGCTGGCGGGTGTCTCGGCCCTGCTCTTCACGGCGACCACCCCCGCCATCGCCAACCCGAACGCCATCAATCCGATTCCGGTACTCAACGGCACGACCGGATTGCCGAACCTGCTCGGCCGCACCAAAGCGGTGTTTCAGGTGACCGGCATGGCCAGCCCGAACAACACCCAGACCTATAACGTCCTCGGCACCGATCTCGGCATCATGTGGGACAACGGGCACGGCGAAATGCTCACCGCGTTCGGCGACACCGCCGGCGTCGGCTTCCCGAATCTGCTCGCGGGCAGCATGTGGGCCTGGCGCAGCAATATCCTGCTGCGCAGCCACACCACGAATCCGGCCGACGGCATCTTCTTCGACAGCGCGGTACGCGACATATTCGGCCAGGCGCGCGATCTGATCCCGAGCCCGAAGATCCCGTTCCTGGAGATCAGCCGGATTCCCACCGCGGGCATCTCGGTCAACGGCGTGCAGTACATGAGCCTGATGTCGGTGCGGACCTGGGACGACGTCGGTCAGTGGAGCACCAATTTCTCCGGCCTCGCCACCTCCGGGGACAACGGCGAGAACTGGGCCGAACTGCCGGAAACACGGCGCAACAACGAGGGCGGAAACGCCAACTTCCAGATGAACGCCTTCCTCGCCGACGGCGGATACATCTACGAATACGGCACCCGATCCGGGCGCAACCACACCGCTCACGTCGCGCGCGTACACGCGCAGGACATCGGGAACCTCGCCGAATACGAATATTGGGACGGCGGCGCCTGGCGAAAGAACGACGTGGACGCCGCCGCGCCGATCATGTGGGGCGTCGGCGAACTCTCGGTGATGTACAACTCCTATCTCGGGCAGTACATCTCGCTCACCACCGACCAATTCAACTCCGTGGTGATGCGGCGCGCGCCCGCCCCGGCCGGCCCGTGGAGCGATCCCGAAGTGCTGATCGATACCCGCGAATTGCCCACCGCCTACGCACCCGCGATCTTCCCGTACCAGACCGGGCGCGATCTGTACTTCCTGACGACGGTGCACAGCCAGTACAACGTCGTGCTGATGCGCACGACGCTGTAGCTCGCGGACCGGCGATCCGGTGCGAGGCTTGACCTCAATAATGGTTCATGTACGAGGCTGCTTCGCGTTGGATCGTTCACCTTCCGGGAGGCATCATGCTCAGCACCACCGTCGACGTCCGCGCTTGGCTGCGCGGCAACGCCGTCGCGATCGATAGTTCCGACCCCAGCTCCTCCGGTTCGGATCTCGACGCTCTGATCGCTCGGCTCGGCGCCGCCACGGTGGTGGGTCTGGGCGAGTCCACGCGGTTCTCCCGGCAGACCTTCGGTGTGCGTGAGCGGTTGTTCCGCGGACTGGTCGAACGGCATGGCTTCCGCGCGTTGGCGATTCAGGACAGCGCGCGTTCCGGTGCCCGCTGGGACCGGTTCGTCACCGCGGGCGAGAGCGATCCGGAAACGGTGCTCGCCGGCGCCTGGCGCCCGTGGCGAACCGAGGAATCGGTGGCCACACTGCGCTGGATCCGCGCATGGAACCTGGCGCATCCGGAAGACCCGGTGCGGATCTTCGGCGTCGAACCGCCCCGCGCCGAGTCGAGCGACTACGACGCGGTGCTCGACTACGTGCGCCGTGCGGCTCCCGACCGGTTCGCCGCGATCGACGCGCACCTCGCGCCGATCCGCACCGCCCATCAGGTCGATGAGCACGTTCAGCGCCACCAGGGCATCCACCCGGGCCGCCCGTTCGCCGAGCACGCCGAAGACGCCCTCGCGCTGCTGGCCGAGTTGCCGGAAACGAGTGAGCGCGCCACCGCACTCGCCCATGCCCGTCTGATCCTCGACTTCCACCGGTCCAGCGTCGCGAGTCAAGGGTTCGCCCGTGACGAACGGCCCTCGGCCGAGACGGTGCTGCACCGGCAGCGCTCGACCGGCGCCAAGATCGTCTACTGGGACGGGCTCGCGCACACGACCAGCCTTCCGATCGTCTACGACACGGCCGAATTCCGCGGTGCCGGAAGTCATTTGCGTGATCACCTGGGCAATGGATACGTGTCCGTCGGCATCGGGTTCCATCACGGCGACCTCGGTATGGCCGTGGCGCCCGCCCCGTCGCCGGACCTGGTCGATGCCGCACTGGGTGAGGTAGAGCTGCCCGCCTTCTACCTGGACCTGGGCGCAGCGGCGCCGGAACCGGTGCGTGACTGGCTGACCGGCCCGGCGAAACTGCGCACCATCAGCGGCGTCTACGACCCGGCCGCCGACGCCACCGCGAACATCCGGCTCTCCTCGCTCGCCGCCGCGTTCGACGTGCTGATCCACGTGCGCGAGACCACGCCGGTGCATTGGCTCTCGCAGGTATCGGACTGACTCGAGCAACCCTCGGGGGCACGGGCCGCGCGATCAATAGACTCGGAATATGGATGCGGCCGACTGGGATGAGCGCTACGCGCAAACGGAATTGGTCTGGGGCGCACCGCCGAACAACACCGTGGTGGAACACGTCTACGGGTTGGAACGCCGTGCGCCACTCCAGGCCGCCACACCCGAGGGGGAGGCGCCGGAGTTCCCCCGCGCCCTCGATCTGGCGTGCGGTGAGGGCCGCAACGCCCTCTGGCTCGCCACGCACGGCTGGCAGGTGCATGCCGTCGACTACTCCCAGGTGGGCATCGACAAAGGCCGCACCGTGGCCTCGCGCCTGTCCCGCTCGGTGCGCCACCGCATCAGCTGGCAGTGCGCCGACGTCACCGACCTGGACGAGGCGGAGATCACCGGGCCGTTCGAGCTGGTCTTGATGGTCTTCCTGCACTTGCCCGCCGAGCAGCGCGGCGCGCTGGTCCGCAAGGCGGCCGGACTGCTGGCTCCGGAAGGCACCCTGCTCGTGCTCGGCCACGACACCACCAACATCACCGACGGCTGCGGTGGTCCGCAGGACCCTTCCATCCTGTTCACGCCCGACGACATCGTCGCCGACCTCGGTCCCATGGCGGCGGCAGGGCGAATTCGGGTGCGCATCGCCGACCGCGTCTACCGGCCGACCGAAACCGGCGACGCCATCGACGCCCTGGTCGTCGCCACCCGGCCGGCCGACTAAAGGTTCAGGACCAGCGCTCCAGCCAGGGGGTCACAGTCTCGGCGATCAGGTCGAAGCCCGCGCGGAAGGCGTGCGGCTGGCCCGGGATGACGCGGACTTCGGCGGCGTCGGCGGGATCGGGTATGCCGAACGGATCGTTGGCGCCGTTGACGACCACCACTTCGATGTCACCCGGCGCGAGCAGCTCGTCCCGGCGCGAGTTCTCCGGTTTGCCCGGCGGATGCAACGGGAACGACAGCGCGAGCACGCCGCGGGCCCGCGCCGCGACCGCCGTCCTACAGGCGACCCGCGCCCCATTGCTCCGCCCACCTTGGATCAGCGGAATGCGTTTGCGACCACGCAACCGAGCGACGACCTCGAGCCACGCCTCGTCCTGCTTGACCGCCGACCCCGGCGCCCGCCGCCCAGCGACCCGATACGGCTGCACCACCCGCGCGACCCCACCCCCCAGCCGCAGCGCGGCATCCCGCACCGCGAGCAGATCCTTCGCCTCCACCCCACCGCCCGCGCCATGCGTGAGCAGCAGCAGGAACGCGGGCCTGCGCGGCTGTTCGAGCTCGACCTCGGCCGGCCCGGCACTCGTCTCGATCAGCATCGTGCTCATTCTGCCCCGCCGGTTCCTCGACACCGGGGAGGCCGCGGCGTCACTCCCCGGCCCGCGATAACGAGGCAGTACCCCCCCTCTCGACTCGACCCACCATGTGCGCACCGAGTCCCGAGATCTGATCCGCACGCGCCCGGCGCACCTCAACTCCCGGTTTCGAGCGAAGCGAGACCGAGCATGCGCCGTTCGCGGCCCGGCTCGCGTCCGAGTGGCCGCCGCGTAGGCGACGAAGGAGCAAGCGACGGTCGCTCGGACGCGAGCCAAGAAGGGGCCGCGAACACGCCGCGCGAAGGCGCGGCAAATCAAACACTGTAAAACTCGTCACATTGCCTGCTCAGCTCTTTGCGCATTCATTACCGGCCGGTAATATGGCACATAAGTTACCCGCGAGTAGCATGCGGAAAACCGGCACGACTACCCCGGTGGAGCGAACAACGGGCGGGAACGGCAACCATACCGACCGCACCAACTCAACGGAGAGTGAGTACTGACAATGGGTCACTACAAGAGCAACGTCCGCGACCTGGAGTTCAACCTCTTCGAGGTCCTCGGCCTCGGGTCGATCCTGGACAGTGGCGCCTACGGCGATCTCGACACGGACACCGTGAAGGAGATGCTCAACGAGGTGCGGCGCCTCGCCGAGGGTCCGCTCGGTGAATCGTTCGCCGATGCCGACCGCAACCCGCCGGTCTTCGATCCCGCGACCCACACCGTCGCGCTGCCCGAGTCCTTCAAGAAGAGCTACCGCACCCTGCAGGACGGCGGCTGGGACCGGCTGGGCATCGCCGAGGAGCTGGGCGGCCTGCCGATCCCGCGCGCGGCCTACTGGGCCGTCGCCGAGCTGATCCTGGGCGCGCAGCCCGCCGCCTTCATGTACGCCGCGGGCCCCGGCTTCGCGAACATCTTCTACAACAACGCCACCGAAGAGCAGAAGGGCTGGGCGAAGATCGCCGCCGAGCAGGGCTGGGGCGCCACCATGGTGCTGACCGAGCCCGATGCCGGTTCCGACGTCGGCGCGGGCCGGACCAAGGCGATCAAGCAGGAGGACGGCTCCTGGCACATCGAGGGCGTCAAGCGGTTCATCACCTCCGCCGACTCCGATGACCTGTTCCCGAACATCATGCACTTGGTGCTGGCCCGCCCCGAGGGCGCCGGACCGGGCACCAAGGGCCTGTCGCTGTTCTTCGTGCCGAAGTTCCACTTCGACCACGAGACCGGCGAGCTGGGCGAGCGCAACGGCGTCTTCGTCACCAATGTCGAGCACAAGATGGGCCTGAAGGTCTCGGCCACCTGTGAGGTCACCTTCGGTGGCCACGGCATCCCGGCCAAGGGCTGGCTGGTCGGCGAGGTGCACAACGGCATCGCGCAGATGTTCGATGTCATCGAGCACGCTCGGATGATGGTGGGCACCAAGGCCATCGCGACCCTGTCGACCGGTTACCTGAACGCGCGGGACTACGCCAAGGAGCGGGTCCAGGGCGCCGACCTGACCAAGATGACCGACAAGGCCGCGCCCCGCGTGTCCATCACCCACCACCCGGACGTCCGTCGTTCGCTGGCCACCCAGAAGGCGTACGCCGAGGGCCTGCGCGCGGTGTACCTCTACACCGCCGCCCACCAGAACGCCGATGTGGCCCAGCTGGTTTCCGGCGCCGACGCGGATCTGGCCGCGCGAGTCAACGACCTGCTGCTGCCGATCGTCAAGGGTGTCGGCTCGGAGCGGGCCTACCAGTACCTGACCGAGTCGCTGCAGACCCTCGGTGGTTCCGGCTTCCTGCAGGACTACCCGATCGAGCAGTACATCCGCGACGCGAAGATCGACTCGCTCTACGAAGGCACCACCGCCATCCAGGCGCAGGACTTCTTCTTCCGCAAGATCGCCCGCGACCGTGGCGTCGCACTGGCCCACGTGGCCGGTCAGGTGCAGAAGTTCATCGACGCCGAGGCGGGCAACGGCCGCCTGAAGGGCGAGCGCAAGCTGCTGGCCACCGCGCTGGAGGACGTGCAGGCCATGGCCGCCACGCTCACCGGCCACCTGATGGGCGCCCAGGAGCAGCCGAGCGAGCTGTACAAGGTCGGCCTCGGTTCGGTGCGCTTCCTGCTCTCCGTCGGCGACCTGCTGATCGGCTGGCAGCTGCTGCGTCAGGCCGAGGTCGCCATCGCGGCCCTCGACAACGGCGCGACCGGCGCGGACGAGGCGTTCTACAACGGCAAGATCGCGGTCGCGCAGTTCTTCGCCCGCAACGTCCTGCCGGAGCTGACCGCCACCCGCGCGGTGCTGTCCAACCTGGACAACGACATCATGGAGCTGGACGAAGCCGCGTTCTGACGCTCCGCGATACGGCACAACGGCCCGGAGATCATCTCCGGGCCGTTGTCGTCTAGATTTGTCGTTTCGTGACGTTCGATCACCGCTCGACGCCGATCCTCTCCGGTAGATTGCGTGCTCCCGGGGGGCAGCAGGAACCTCCCTCTTCACACGGTTCGACACGAGAATTGTCGGCAGAGGTGCCCGAGGTGACGCGCAACGCAACTGGCATCGGCGCTTATCTGCGCGAACGACGCCTCGCCGCGGGGCTCCCGGCCGCCCATCTCGCCCAGCGCGCCGGCCTTACCGAAGCGGTGCTGGAACAGGTCGAAACAGGCGCGGTGGCACCTGATCACGCCTTGCTCCAGCAGTTGTTCGACGCGCTCGAGGTGCCGATCTGGTACCGCAAGCACATCGTCGTGCTGACCTTGCCGAGCTTTTTCACGGCCGCCTACGGCCCCGGTCCCGACGCGCCGACTCCGGACGACCGTGCCGACCTGCACAGCCTCCCCGACCCGGCCTGCTACCAGCGGATGCCGACGCAGGATCTGGTGGAGGCCAACTCCGCCTACGAACGCGCCTTCCCGGGGGCGGTCGCCCGGGGAAACGTACTGGAGTGGATGTTCCTCGACGCGGCGGCTCGGCGGGTGATGGTGGAGTGGGCCGTGGAGGCGCACCTGCTCGTCGACGCCTTCCGCATTCTTTCCCCGCTCGCCCCGCGCGAGCGCGTGGAGCAGATCGCCGAACGCTGCCGCCGCTCCCCCGATTGGGACCGTATGTGGACCACCGAAGTGCGCGCCGCGGACATCCCCCGCCGCAGCTTGCAGGTGCGTGACCTAGCCACGCGCCGGATCCGCTCGATGAGCATGCGGGTCTACAGCCCCGAACTCCCGGAACGGCCGTGGTGGCTCTACCGGCTGGTGACGATCGGCCGAACGCGCGGAGCACACGCGTCGATGTAGGCGACAGCGGGGCGGCCGGCGGGCAGAATGACCAAGCATGACCCGATCGCTGTCCGCCCTCGCCCGAACCGGCGCGCTCGCCGCGATCCTCGCGCTGGCCGCGGCCGCGCCCGCCGGAGCCGACCCGAACAACGTCATCCCCATCCCGGCGCTCAACGGCATTCACGGCCTGCCCGAGCTGCCCGGGCCTACCGAAGCGGTTTACCAGGTCACGGGCATGGACAGCCCGAATCGCACGCAGAGCGTCAACGTGCTCGGCACCGACCTCGGCATCATGTGGGACGACGGCAACGGCCGGATGATCACCGCCTTCGGCGACAGCGCCGGCATCGGCGTACCCAACCTCCTCGCGGGCAGCATCTGGGCCTGGACCAGCAACGTGCTGTTCCGCAGCTCCACCCACGACCCGGCCGCGGGCATCGTCTTCGACGATGTGGTCCCGAACCCGTTGCCCAGCCCGAAGATTCCCGGCATCGAGATCAGCCTCATCCCCACGGCGGGCATCTCGGTGGGCGGAGTGCAGTACATGAGCATGATGTCGGTGCGCGAATGGGGTGATCACGGGAAGTGGCACACCAACTTCTCCACCCTGGCCTCCTCCGGTGACGGCGGCAGCACCTGGACGCAGCTCACCCACACGCGCCGCGCCAACGTCGACGGCCACGAGAACTTCCAGCAGAACGCCTTCCTGAAAGCGGGCGGCTACGTCTACCGCTACGGCACGCCCGCGGGACGCGACAATCCCGGATTCGTCTCCCGCGCGAAGGAATCCGATATCGCGAATATCGATGCCTACGAATACTGGGACGGCAAGGAGTGGAAGCCCACCGACGCCAAGACCGCGGCCCCGATCGTCGGTGGCGTCGCCGAACTGTCGGTGATGTGGAACGAATACCTGGGGCAGTACGTCATGTCGACCACCGATCCGGCCAACAACGTCGTCCTGCGCACCGCGCCCGCTCCCGAAGGGCCGTGGAGCGAACCCCGCGTCCTCATCGACGCCCGTTCCCTTCCCACCGCCTACGCACCCATGATCTTCCCTTACCAGACCGGCCGCGATCTCTACTTCCTGGTCACCCAGCACACCCAGTACAACGTTCTGCTGATGCGGACGCCGTTGTGAGGAAGCCGGAATCCGTCCTGTTCGAGGCGTGAGAGGACGGACTCGCTAATCGTGGCTGAGCGGCTGTTCGCTCACTCGCACTTCACCACCGGGATCGGGTCGTACTTCACCGTGCGGGTCTTGCGGGAGACTTCGCGGCCGGTTTTGCGGTCGGTGATGACGCGGGTGTCGGAGATGGTGAAGCCGGGGGCGCCTTCGGAAGCGATGCAGTCCTTGCCCTTGGGCAAGGTGACGGTGGTGGGTTCGGTCGGTTTGGTCTTCTCACCCGTGATGGATTCGACGTCGACCGTCTTGGTCCCCCACAGGCGGACGGTGATGTCGGAGTCGGTCGCGAACGTCTCGATGTAGATGCCGGTCTGGGTGTTGTTCCGGAATTTCAGGTCGATCGCGCCGTCGAAGACGGTGGCTTCGCGGGCGGCGGGGTAACGGGAGATGTAGTAGCTGTGCTCGGTGTGGCCCGCGTCCTCGAGACCGGCGAAATACGCCGCGTTGTAGAGCGTGGTGGCGAACTGGCTGATGCCGCCGCCGACCGCGGTGCTGGGACGGCCGTGGTCGATGATGCCGGATTCGACATATCCCTCGGCGGTACCGCGCGGGCCGGTGAAATCGTTGAGCGAGAACGTGTCTCCCGGCTTCACGATCGCGCCGTCGACCTTCCTGGCCACGGTGCGGATATTGACGCCGGAGGGACCGCTGAACCCGCTGGTGGTGAACGATCCGACGGTCTCGATCACGCCGAGGCCCTGCGCGGCCTCGGTGGTCAGTTTCGGTTCGATCCGCTCGTAGACCACCTGCGCGGTCCGCTCGCCCGGTGCGGTCAGCAGCGCGGTGAACTGTTCGAAAGTCTTCGGCCAGTTGATCTTGTCTCCGACCACGGCGGGAACGACCGACGGCTTGCCGCCGGACACCGCGAAAGTCGCGTCCTTCGGCTCGACTTCGGTGCTGGCCAGCTGCGGCGCGAGCAGACCGATCGCGGCGTCCTGATTCACCGAGACGGCGAGACCGCCCTGCCCGTCCGGCCCGAAGGCCAGGACGGACGCGATCTGCTGGGGGTCGAGCCGCCCCGCACCGCCTTTGCCCGCGAACGCGATCGGCGTCCGCACAGCGGGCTGAGCGATCTCGCGCAGGGCTTTGTCCACCGCCTCCGGACGCACCTGCAACGGCGCGGGGACAACGGGCAGGTCCACCGTAGTCCCGGTGATCCACCGGTCGGCCAATTCCGTACGCGCGGCGGCGATGTCGAGGACCCGGCCCGGAACGGGAGGCACCGCAACGGGTACGGCCTTGTCGAAGGTGATGGTGCCGTCGACCGAGGCCCGGTCGTACACCCGCAACTCGGTGAGCTGACGATCCAGCGCCGGTTCGTCGATCGCGCTGACGATCGACACCTCGCGCGTGGTGAAGACGGAGGCGAGCCGGGTGAACGGGTTGAGCGGCTGCGAGCCGATCCGCGACCAGGTGGCGTCCCAGTCCACGGCCAGCCCGGCGGCGCTCGGCACCATGCGGGTCTGCACGTCGCCGATGCGCAGCGGCAGCTCCCTGGCCGCCCTCGGGTCGAGTTCGGCGCGCAGGCGGGCGTCGGCGGCGGAGGTGTCCATGCCGCCCACGTCGACACCCGCGACGACGGTGCCGCGCGGTACCTCACCCGAGGAAAGCATCAGGTCGACCACGTAGCCGAGCCCCGCGACCGCCAATACGGCGCCGACCGCGATACCCACCCGGCGCACGAGCGCGCTGTCCAAGCGCTTCGGCGGCGGGGTGGAGATCGGACGCCGCGCGGACGCGCGACGGGGTGCCGGGGGCGCGGGCCTGCGCGGAGTAGCTTGTAGGGGCTGCGTGGGCTGCGCGTCGCCGCTCCATGCGACCGACCGGTCCGATTCCGGAGGTCGCTCCGCCCCGAGGAGCTGGCGCCATCCGACTTCGCCACCAGCATGTGGGCCGCGTCCTCCGGTGCTCGGCTGGCTCGTCACGAACCGTCCTCCCCGTTCGATTGAATTGTGGACTCGCACCGATGCGAGCCCCCATCACGATAGTGGTCCTGCCGACAGCGATCGGCACAGCACGGACATAGCGCACATCCTGCGCAAAGAACCGGGTACTCCACACAAAGAGGCACCGCGCAGTTGCCGGGTCGGGGGTCTGGCAACTGCGCGGAGCCGACCTGTTTATCGGACCGTCGCGGGCGGCGTTACACCCGCGAGCCCGACCGTGATCGATCCCACGCGGGAGAATCGAACAGGACGATCCCGCCGCAACACTTCGCATACGCAAGGGAGATGGATGGCATGCAGCTGGGAATGATCGGCCTCGGCCGGATGGGCGCGAACATCGTGCGCCGCGTCGTCGAGGCCGGGCACACCGCGGTCGGATACGAACGGCGCTCCGCCCACATCGACGAACTGCGCGCGGAGCTCGGTGACGGCTTCCGGGGCAGCACCGATCTCACCGAGTTCGTGGGCATGCTGGAGACCCCGCGCGTGGTCTGGGTGATGATCCCGGCCGGCGCGACCGGGGCGGTGATCGAGCAGGTCGCCGAACTGCTCGAGCCGGGTGACATCGTCATCGACGGCGGCAACAGCCGCTACCACGAGGACCTCGCGCGCGCCGCGAAGCTGCGGCCCAAGGGCATCCACTACGTGGACATCGGCACCTCCGGCGGGGTGTTCGGCCGCACCCGCGGCTTCTGCCTGATGATCGGCGGCGAGTCCGAGCCGGTGAAACACCTGGACCCGCTGCTGAAATCCATCGCGCCGGGCGTCGGGGCGGCGGAGCGGACACCGGGACGCACCGGCGAACCGTCCACGGCCGAACTCGGTTACCTGCACTGCGGGCCCGTGGGTGCGGGTCACTTCGTGAAGATGGTGCACAACGGCATCGAGTACGGGGCGATGGCCGCCTACGCCGAAGGTTTGAACGTGCTGCGGCGAGCCAACTACGGAGCCGAGCACGCGGGCGAGTTCTCCGCGGAGGAGACGCCGCTGGAGCACCCCGAGTACTACCAGTACGACCTCGACGTGCCGGAGATCACCGAGGTGTGGCGGCGCGGGTCGGTGGTCGCGTCCTGGTTGCTCGATCTCACCGCCGCCGCGCTGTACGCGGACCCGAACCTGGACTCCTACAGTGGCCGGGTGTCCGATTCCGGCGAGGGCCGCTGGACGATCGATGCCGCCATCGACACCGGCGTACCCGTGCCCGTGCTGTCGTCCGCCTTGTTCGCGCGATTCTCCTCGCGGGGCGAAGCGCTGTACGCGGACAAAGTGCTCTCGGCGATGCGCAAAGCCTTCGGCGGGCACCTCGAACTGCCCGGCGAGTAGGCGAAACGCGAAGGTGGTCCGGCCGGAAATCCGATCGGACCACCTTCGTGGTGTGCGACTACGCCCGCGGTCAGCGCTCCAGGATGGCGACCACGCCTTGGCCGCCCGCGGCGCAGATGGAGATCAGCGCGCGGCCGGAGCCCTTCTCGGCCAGCATTTTCGCGGTGGAGGCGACGATACGGCCGCCGGTCGCGGCGAAGGGGTGGCCCGCGGCCAGCGACGAGCCGTTGACGTTGAGCTTGCTGCGATCGATCGACCCGAGCGCGCCGTCGAGGCCGAGGCGCTCCTTGCAGTAGGCGTCGGACTCCCACGCGGCCAGGGTGGCCAGCACCACCGAGGCGAACGCCTCGTGGATCTCGTAGTAGTCGAAGTCCTGCAGAGTCAGGCCGTTGCGGGCGAGCAGGCGCGGCACCGCGTAGGTCGGCGCCATCAGCAGGCCGTCGGGGCCGTGGATGTAGTCGACCGCGGCGACCTCGCTGTCGACCAGGTGGGCCAGCACGGGCAGCTTGTGCTCGGCGGCCCACTCCTCGCTGGACAGCAGCACCGCGGAGGCGCCGTCGGTCAGCGGGGTGGAGTTGCCCGCGGTCATGGTCGCGTCGCCCGCCTTGACCCCGAAGACCGGCTTCAGCGTCGCCAGCTTCTCGATCGAGGAGTTCGGGCGCAGGTTGTCGTCCCGGGTGAGGCCGAGGAACGGCGTGATCAGATCGTCGAAGAAGCCGCGGTCGTAGGCGGCCGCCATGTTCTTGTGCGACAGGTAGGCCAGCTCGTCCTGCGCCTCGCGCGGAACACCGAACTCCTTGGCGGTGATGGCGGCGTGCTCACCCATGGACAAGCCGGTGCGCGGCTCGGCGTTGCGCGGGATCTCGATGCCGAGCATGCTCGGGCGCAGCTGGCCGACCAGCTTGAGGCGGTCCTTGCCGGTCTTGGCGCGGTTGGCGTCGAGCATCCACTCGCGCATGCCCTCGCTCACCCCGATCGGAGCGTCGGAGGTGGTGTCGGTGCCGCCGCCGACACCGGCTTCGATCCGGCCCGCGGCGATCGCGTCACCGACGGTGACGATCGCCTGCAGTCCGGTGCCGCAGGCCAGTTGCAGGTCGTGCGCCGGGGTGTAGGGGCTCAGCTTGCTACCGAGCACGCTCTCCCGGATCAGGCCGTGCTCGCCGACCCGCTTCAGCACGGCGCCCCCGACGACCATGCCGAGCCGCTCGCCCTGCAGGCCGAAACGGCTGACCAGCCCGTCCAGCGCGGCGGTGAACATGTCCTGGTTGGAGGCGCGGGCGTACGCCTTGTCGGAGCGAGCGAACGGAATCCGGTTGCCACCCACGATCGCGACCGGACGGGTGGTCTTACCGGTCTTGGCGGTGCTCTTCGCCGAACGGGCTTTGCTAGTCACTCGAGTCTCCAAGGTCTCGTGGATGGATGTCCCGGCGGCCCGGTCGAGCGCGGACATTCCGCACTGCTCGGCGCCCCGTCGCGGTTGTTTACATTAAACTTACTCTGGAGTAAGTTTAATGTCGATACGTACCCCCGCAAAAGTGCGCCAGCCAACCATGCCGGGGCGACCCCAGACCCGAGAGACAGAACTCAGAAAAGGTAGGAATAGTGGCAGCCAGCAAGAGCAAGGGTGCTCCCAACCTCTATGGATCGTTCGTACACTCCGCACCTGGCGCGTTCCTGGCCAGCAAGCTCGGCCTTCCGAAGCCGGAGACACTGCGCCGCTACGTCGAGGGCGAGCCGCCGCTGTCGGGCCCGGTGCTGATCGGCGGGAAGGGCCGGGTCGCCGAGCCGGTGCGCGCCCTGCTGTCTGACTACGACTTCGCCGACGCGCTGAGCCAGGGCACCAAGTACGGCGCCCTGGTGTTCGACGCCACCGGCATCGGTTCCATCGAGGACCTCTCCCAGCTGTTCGAGTTCTTCCAGCCCGCCCTGCGCAGCCTCACCGCGTCCGGGCGCATCGTGGTCATCGGCACCACGCCCGAGCTGGCGGGCGGCGTGGACGAGCAGATCGCGCAGCGCGCGCTGGAGGGCTTCACCCGCTCGGTGGCCAAGGAATTGCTGCGCGGCTCGACCGCTCAGCTGGTCTACCTGCACCCCGAGGCGTCCGCCACGGCGACCGGCCTGGAATCCACCCTGCGGTTCCTGCTCTCGGCGAAGTCGGCGTTCGTCGACGGCCAGGTCATCCGGGTCGGTAAGGACGACGCGAGCGCACCCGCCGATTGGGACCGCCCGCTGGCGGGCAAGGTCGCCGTGGTGACCGGTGCGGCGCGCGGCATCGGCGCGACCATCGCCGAGGTGTTCGCCCGCGATGGTGCCCAGGTGATCGTGGCCGACATCCCGGCCGCGGGTGAGGCGCTGTCGCAGACCGCGAACAAGGTGGGCGGCACCGCGCTCGCGCTCGACGTGACCGCGCCCGACGCGGCGGAGAAGCTGGCCGAATTCGCCACCGAGCGGTTCGGCGGCATCGACATCATCGTGCACAACGCGGGCATCACCAGGGACAAGCTGCTGGCGAACATGGACGAGGGACGCTGGAACTCGGTCATCAACGTGAATCTCGCCGCGCCGCACCGGATCACCGAGGGCCTGGTGGCCAGGGGCGCGCTGAAGGAGGGCGGCCGCGTGATCGACGTGTCCTCCATCGCGGGCATCGCGGGCAACCGTGGCCAGACCAACTACGGCACCTCCAAGGCGGGTGTCATCGGCATGGTGAACGCCGAGGCGCCGAAGCTGGCGGAGAAGAACATCACCATCAACGCCGTCGCGCCCGGTTTCATCGAGACCGCGATGACCGCCGCGATCCCGTTGGCCACCCGGGAAGCGGGACGACTGATGAGCTCGCTGCTGCAGGGCGGCCAGACCGTCGATGTCGCCGAGACCATCGCCTACTTCGCGAGCCCGGCGTCGAACGCGGTGACCGGCAACGTCGTCCGGGTCTGCGGGCAGAGCCTGATCGGAGCATGATGACCCAGGCTCCGGCAGGCAAGGAGAAGACCCAGGTGATCAGCCTCACCGAACCGCCGAAGAACAGCCGCCTGTTCGTCAAGGCGGCGCTCGGCGCGGTGCCGCTGCTGTCGGCGCGCAAGCCGGCGCTGCCGGACCGGGCGGTTCAGCTCGACGGGCTGCGAGTGGACCCCGATCACCTGGCCGCCTACTGCCGCGCGACCGGTTTGCGGTTCGGCGACGCGCTGCCGCTGACCTATCCGTTCATCCTCACCTTCCCGCTGGCCATGCAGCTGGTGGTGGCGCGGGACTTCCCGTTCGTCGCGGTGGGCGCGGTGCACGCGCAGAACGTCATCGAGCGGACCCGGGACATCTCGGTGAGCGAGCCGCTGGACATCCGCACGCACATCGAGAACCTGCGCGAGCACCCGAAGGGCCTGCTCGTGGACGCGATCAGCGATGTGAAGGTGGGTCGCGAGCTGGTGTGGCACCAGGTCACCACGTTCCTGCACCAGCAGCGCACCTCGTTGTCGGGCGGTCCGAAGCAGGAGCCGAAGCCGGACGAGGTTCCGCCACCTCCGCTGCGCACGCTGCGGGTGGATCAGAAGACGATCACCCGGTACGCGGCCGCGTCCGGTGACCACAACCCGATCCACACCTCGGCGTTGGGCGCCAAGGCGTTCGGCTTCCCCCGGTCGATCGCTCATGGCATGTGGTCGGCGGCGACCGTGCTCGGCGCGGTCGAGGGCCGCATTCCGGAGCAGACCACGTATTCGGTCAAGTTCGGTAAGCCGATTCTGCTGCCCTCCACCGTCAACCTGTATGCCGATCAGGCCGAAGGCGGTTGGGACTTGGCGCTGCGCCATCCGAAGAAGGGTTACCCGCATCTGACGGCGACCCTGCGCTGAACAAGCCGGAGCCGCATTCCGATTCACGCGAATCGGAATGCGGCTTCGCGCTTTCCAATGACGTCGGCCGGCCTGCCGCCGCGCGTCCGTCGGGCACCGATCAGCAGTCGCATCCGCAGTCGCAGCAGTTGCAATCCCCGCAATCGCAGCAGCCGCAGTCACAATCGCCGCAATCGCAATTCTTGATCCACGCGTCCTTGCGTTCACCGGTGCACGGTTGCGTGTGGTCGGCGCAGCACGCGTAACCGGTGCAGTAGCCGCCAAGGACTAGCGTGAGGGATTCGCCGATACCCGGGCGACGAGTCGGCGGACGGTGGCCGCTTCTTCCGCGGGCGTGCGCGCGGACCTCGGCGTCGGGCGACACCGCGCATGTGTGGGCGGCGAGTGCGCCGAGCCCGCCGCCGAGCCGGCGCAGCACCGCGGTCAGCGGGTCGAGCAGCATCCAGCGGACGGTGGGCACCCGGCTGAGCTCGGCCGCCGCCACGGCGGCGCGCAGGCTCGAATTCGATTGCCGGAGCAGATCGTAAGCCTCGGGCACGGTGGTGCCGGTGGCCGCGAGGGGGTTGAAGCGGTCATGGGTGGCGTCGTCGTCGTAGTCGGCGACGGCGTCGGCCAGATGCGCGATCCGCCCGAACTGCCAGCCCGCCTCGCGCAACGCGTCGATATTGTCCGAGCGATCGGCCAGCACGGCGGTATGCGCGAAGAACGCCGACGCGCACAGCTGGGTCGGCGCGGTCAAGCGATCCAGCGGATCGGCCGACGGCGCCATCGCCGAGCGCCAGTGCGGCGAAGCGGCAAGCGATTCCGGCACCGATCCCGCACCCGAACCACCTACGGCGACCAGCTCTTTCGCCTCCTGCTCCAAGCACACCTGCGCGGCGAGCGCCGCGACGAGCGGCTCGACGTCCAGGCCGATCCGCGCCGCACCCGCGCGCGCCTCCCGGTTCCATCGCGTCGCGGCTTTCGCCAGCGGCCTGCGGGCGATCGCGGAGACGTCACCGTCGTCCACGTGATCGCGAATCTTGGCCGATGCCAGCAGCAGTGACGCGGTGGTGGCGAGCTGGACGCCGGGTGAGTCGGCGGTGACCACCGACGCCCTGCGCATCCCGCGCAGCGGACACGGCGCCGCGGTGGTGCGTGCCGCGGAACCGGACTGCGCCTCGGTGAGCATGCTCAGCACCAGCGCGTCTTTGTTGGTGGTGGCGCGAGCGAATTGACCGTGCCCGTCCCGCAGCCCGAGACACAAACCGCACAGATGCGCCTGCCACTCGGCCGCATCGATTCCATACTTCTGAGCGCCGTGCGCACACGGCCTGAGCAACCCGAACACTTCCGCCCCGTTTCTCCCCGGCTCGATCGCGTGAGCCGGCCCGCTGTTTTGCGAACTCACGCACTGTGGCAGGAGGGCGGCGCCGAAGCAACCGAAACGGGCAAAAGGTGGGCTACTCGGTTTTCTTCCGGCCGGCCAGACCGCGCCAGGCCAGATCGTCGAGTAGGTCGACGGCCTCGGCGACCTCGATCCGGCCGCTGGCCAACCGGTCGGCGATGGCCTCGCCCGCGCCGATCACGGCGACCGCGACGACGTCGAAGTTCGTCCCGGGCTCGGCGTGCTTGGCGCTGGATTCGAGCAGTTTGGCGGTCAGCTCGATGACCCGTTCGCGCGCGTTCTCGATCTCCGAGGCGAATGCCTGCTGGCCGATGGCCTGCCGGTAGAGCACCTGCCAGGAGCGCCGGTTGCGGTCGACGAAGCCGAGGAAGCCCTCCAGCGCGGTGCGCACCTGCTCGTGGGGGGTGAGCAGCGGGTTGCCCGCGGGCGCGACGGATTCGATGAAGCGCAACCCCTCGCGCTGGATGCAGGCGCGGAACAGTTCGTCCTTGGAGCCGTAGTACAGATACAGCATCGGTTTGGAGATCTTCGCCTCGGCGGCGATCGCGTCCATCGACGTGTCGTGGAAGCCTTTACGCGAGAAGACCTCCACGGCGGCGTCGAGCATCTGCTGCTCGCGTACCGCCCGTGGAAGCCGCTTCGTACCGCCCGCCATCCACACTCCTACCACAGGTGAATCTCATATATTACTCCAAGGTAAGTTCCGGCGGTCCGATTTGCTCACCGGTCGCCCGACTCGGCCGTGCGGCGCGCCTCAGCAGCGCGGCAACGCACCCTTGAACGCGGCCACACGCAACACCGACGCGTCCACCTGCGCCATCGGCAGCCGTCCGCTCGACACCGCCTGCTCCAGCCGGTCGAGCACCTGCGGCACCGCGTCGGTGGTGATCCACAGGGCGCTGTCGGCACCGGCGACCAGCGCGGCTTCCACGGCGTCTTCGATCGACATCCGGCTGGTGATCGCCGCCATGCCTCCGAGGTCGTCGGTGAAGATCGGCCCCTGGAACGGCGCGGCGCCGTAGCCGCTGCCGTCGCGCAGCAACCGCATCGCCTCCGGGCTGATGCTGGCCGGGACATCCGGTGTGGTCAGACCGGGCACGTCCAGGTGGCCGACCATCACGGCCGCGCCCGAGCCGATGAGGTTGCGGAATGGCACCAGGTCCACCTGCCGCAACTGGTCCAGCGGCGGGGTGCGTACCGCGCCGGTGTGCGAGTCGCCGGATCCGGAGCCGTGACCGGGGAAGTGCTTCATCACGGTGCCGACGCCGACCTCGCGCATCGCGCGGATGTAGGCGTCCGCGTAGCGGGTGACGACGTTCGGATCGTCGGAGAAGGAGCGGTCGCCGATGACCGAGTCGTCCGGCTGGGAACTGACGTCCACGTCGGGGGCGAAGTCCACCGTCACGCCGAGATCCTTCAGCGCACGGCCTCTGGTCACCGTCGCGTCGTAGAACTGCTCGGGGGTCATGGTCTGCGCCGTTTCCCGCGCCGACGGAGCCGCGCCGATCAGGTCGCGCACCCGCGAGACTCGGCCGCCTTCCTCGTCGATGGTCACCATCAGGGGCACCTTGGCGGCCTGCTTCACCTGGGCGATCTGGCCGGAGGCGAGCAGCGCCTGGTCGGTCCATCCGCCCACGAAGATGCCGCCGATCTGCTCGTCGCGCACCACGTTCGTGGCGTCGTCGGTGCCGGTGACGCCGACCGTCAGCAACTGCGCGAGTTTCGCGCGGGTGGTGAACTGTGCGAGATACCCGGCGTTGCAGTCCGGCGGCGCCGCGCTGGTGACGGGAATCGCCGCGGTGGTCGCTTCGGGCGTGGTGGTGCTCGATGACGCCGACTCGGTGGAGCCGCCGTTCGAGCAGGCAGTCGCGACGGCGGCGAGAACGGTGAGGACGAGCAGAGGCGTCTTCCGCATAGAGGTCAACCGTACTCGTGGTGACGCGCGCGACCGCAGTCGCTACGTCCCTACCGGACGGGTAACTCGCGCACCGGTACCGAATCGTTGTCTCGCACTCGGCCATACCGGACCGAAGGGTCACCGCCTTGTCCGCATCGTGATTTCGGCGGTCGCCGTTCGCCGGGCCTGCCCACACCCGCCATCGCATGCCGAGAAGTCGCCCGGGAGACTTCGCGCTGATCACGGTCGGTTGTCGTACCCGCCGACGCGGCCCGCTCGCCCAGTGGTTTCCAGCGGCATAGCTGAGTCGGACGCGGCGGGCACAGGCGCCGGTGGTTTTCCGGCCGCACAGTCGAGTCCGACGCAGCGCAGCCCAGGTCACCGGGCCAGTAGTTCCGAGCCGCAAAAGGAGAAGTCCGAGGCTCATCGACGTGACCACGAGGGACCGACGTTTACGCAGGTCACACCGCTTGACAAGCCGGTTCACCCGGGCCTGCGCGGGGTAATCTCGAGGTGTCGCCTGTGTCTCTCTCAGGAGGTCAGCGTGCCCTGCGATCTGATGCTCATCGCCTACGACGGCTCCGAGAACGCCAAGCGGGCCGTCGAATACGCCGGGCGATTCCTCAGCGCGAACCGTGCCGTCGTGCTGACCGCCTGGGAGCCCATGGTGCGTCAAGCCGCTCGGCTGTCCGGGCTGTCGGGTGTCATGCAACCGGAATGGGTGCCGGACGACGAGATCGAGGACATCGCCTACGTCGACGCGCGCGCCACCAATGCCGAGGGTGTGCGGCTGGCCGAAATGGCGGGCCTGAACGCCGAGGCGCGCACCGCCGAATGCACCACCACCATCTGGAACGCCATCGTCGATTGCGCCGACGAACTGGACGTCGACATCATCGTCGCGGGCACCCGGGGCGCCACCGGGATCCGCGCGCTGCTGCACAGCAGCGTCGCCGACGCCGTCCTCAGGCATTGCCACCGCCCGGTCCTGCTCGTCCCGCCCGGCAAGAATTCGTGATCCGCGCTCCGCGTGAGATCTGGATCGCTTCCACCGCGATGGGGCGCGGCGACGGGGCTAGGTTGGGGTAATGGATGGGTTCCTGCTTGCTCGGGCCGACGGGGTTGTTCGGGGTCATGGGAGCCGGGTCTTCTTCGACGACGCGCAGCGAGCGCGGGCCGCGCTGCGGGACGGCCGGGCGCGGCTGGTGGTCGGCGCGCTGCCCTTCGATCCACGCGAGCCCGCGGCGCTGAGCGTGCCCGAGCGCGCCGTGCACACCGCGGGTCCATGGCGGCCCGCCGCACTGCCCGACCTGCCCGCGGTACGCGTGGTGACCGAGATACCGAGCCGGGCCGAGCATGTGGCGCGGGTGACCAAATTGGTCGAGCAGCTCAACGATCCCGCGCAACCGCTGCGCAAGGTGGTCGCGGCGCGTTCGGTGCTGGCCGAGGCACAGTCCGCGCTCGACCCGGAGGTCGTCGCGGGGCACCTGCTGACCAGGCACCCGCACGCGAACGTCTTCGCGGTCGATCTCACTCCCGCCGGACGCCCCGGCGCGACGCTGGTGGGCGCGACGCCCGAAGTGCTGATCGCCCGGCAAGGAGACCTGGTGACCTTGCGCCCGCTGGCCGGCACCGCGCCACGGCTGCTCGATCCGGGCGCCGATGCCGCGCAGGCCCGAGAACTGCTGGCCAGCACCAAGAATCGCGACGAGCACGCGTTCGTGATCGACTGGATCCGGGAGCGGCTCGGACCGGTCTGCGCCGAGCTGTCCATTCCGGAGAGCCCGGAACTGGTCAGCACCCCCGAGGTGTGGCATCTGGCGACGCCGATCACCGGGCGCCTGCGCGACACCGCGATCACCGCGCTGGACCTGGCGTTGCTGCTGCACCCCACGCCCGCGGTCTGCGGCACTCCCACCGATCTGGCACTGGAGACCATCACACACATCGAGGACGACCGCGGTTTCTACGGAGGCGCCGTCGGCTGGTGTGCCGCGGACGGCGACGGCGCCTGGGTGGTCGCCATCCGCTGCGCGGAACTCTCGGCCGACGGTCGTACGGTGCGGGCGTACGCGGGCGGCGGCATCGTCGCCGCCTCCGACCCGCAGACGGAACTCGACGAGACCACCGCCAAACTGCGCACCCTGCTCGGCACGCTGCACTGCGCTCTGCCCACCCACTGACGTACCCGCTTCCGAGTGGTCCGGCGCGCGGTCTACCGGGCCGGCCGACGCGTGCTCACCGGAGATTCCCCGGCCTGAACGCATACAAATACCGGACGTCCTGCTAGGTTGGCCGGGAACGTGCCTGCATCGACGTATTGGAGTGCCGCGATGAAGTTTGCTGTCCCGGGTGTTGCGAGTGCTGTCGCGGGCGCCGTGCTGGGCGTGCTCAGTGTCTTCCTCATCACCCTCGCGGTGCAGCAGAACTCGCGCCCGGAAATCGACCGCAGCGGCGACAAGGACTCCTCGCTGCTGAACAACGTTGAGTACGGCAGCCGCTGACCCGCTGACCTCCGCTTCAACCGCGAATTCGTTCGGATCTTCCGCGGCGCCGGGGCAGCACAGCACCGCGCCGCTGGGCAGACGTTGGTTCGCCGCGACCGTCCTCGCGGCGTTCCTGCTGACCTTCGTGCAGGCGCCGGGACTCACGGTCGCCGACACGAAATACGACCTGGCGCAGAATCCGCTCGGTTTTCTCGCGCGCGCCGCACATCTGTGGAGTAGCCAGGCGCCGATGGGCCAGGTGCAGAACCAGGCCTACGGATACTTCTTCCCACACGGCGCGTTCTTCTCGCTCGGCCATCTGCTGGGCGTGCCCGCCTGGGTGACGCAGCGGGTCTGGTGGGCGCTGCTGCTGCTCGCCGGTTTCTGGGGAATCGTGCGCCTGTGCGAGGCGCTCGGCATCGGGACGCGCGGGTCGCGGGTCGTCGCCGCGCTCGCGTTCGCGCTGTCGCCTCGGGTCCTGACCACCGTCGGGTCGATCTCCTCGGAGACGCTGCCGATGATGCTGGCGCCGTGGGTGCTGCTCGCACCCGCCGTGCTCGGCGTCGCGGGGCGCGCCCGGCGGCGGGGCGGAGCGGAGTCGCCCGCGGGCAGTGCGCTGGCGCTCGCCCTGATGGGCTCGGTCAACGCGGTCGCGACGGTGGCCGCCTTCCTGCCCGCGCTGCTGTGGTGGGCGGCCGCCTCGCCTGCGCTCGCCCCGGCGCGAGGCGGCTCCCATCGGCCGGATCGCCGTTGGTGGCGTTTCACCGCGGCGTGGATTCCGCTGCTGGTGCTGGCCACGTTCTGGTGGGCGGTCCCGCTACTGCTGCTGGGCAAGGTGAGTCCGCCGTTCCTGGACTACATCGAATCGTCGGGGGTGACGACGCAGTGGTCCTCGCTGGGCGAGGTGCTGCGCGGCACCGACAGCTGGACCCCGTTCGTCTCGCCGGAACGTATCGCGGGCGCGGTATTGGTGACCCAGCCCGCGGCGGTGCTCGCGACCGGGCTGGTCGCGGCGGCGGGCATGGCCGGCCTGGCCCTGCGATCCATGCCGTACCGGGGCAGGCTCGTCCTGATCCTGTGTGTCGGGCTGGTCGGCATCTGCGCCGGATTCGCCGGTGAGCTGAGCGGCCCGTTCGCCGAGTCGGTACGCGTCTTCCTCGACTCCGGGGGCGCTCCGCTGCGCAACGTGCACAAGCTGGAGCCGCTGATCCGCATCCCGCTCGTGCTCGGGTTGGCACAGTTGCTCGCCCGGGTTCCGCTGCCCGCCTCCGTTCCTTTCCGGGTTTGGCGCGGCGCGTTCGCGCACCCGGAGCGGGACCGCGCGGTCGCGGTGGCGGCACTGATCCTCACCGCGCTCGCCCTGTCCAGCTCCCTGGCCTGGACCGGCAAGCTCGCACCGCGCGGCGCCTACGACCGGGTCCCCGCCTATTGGCAGCAGACCGCGGACTGGCTCGCGAACAATGCCTCCGACACCCGCGCCCTGGTCGTGCCCGGCGCCCCCTTCGGCAGCCAGATCTGGGGACTCACGCGCGACGAACCGCTGCAAGCGCTGGCCCGAACGCCGTGGGCGATCCGCGACGCGGTGCCGCTGAACCCGCCCGGCACCATCCGCGCGATGGATTCGGTGCAGCGGCTCATCGCCGACGGCAGGCCCTCGGCGGGCCTGGCCGCGACGCTGAGCGCTCAGGGCGTCGGCGTCGTCGTCCTGCGCAACGATCTCGACCCGGAGACCTCCCGGTCGACCCGGCCGATGCTGGCCCACCAGGCGCTCGACGAGTCGCCCGGTCTGCGCAAGGTGGCCGAGTTCGGCAACCCGATCGAATCGGTGGTGCTCGCCGACGGCTTGGTGGCCGACGGCGACCTGCGGCCGCCGTATCCGGCGGTCGAGATCTACCGGGTCGACGCGCCGGCGCTCGGCACGCCCGCCGAGGTGCGCGGCGGTACCGGTGCGCCGGAAGCGTTCCCCGGCGCGTATACCGTCCCACTGGGCGATGTTCCGGTGGTCCAGGGCGGACCCGAAGTGTTCGAGCGGATGCGCCGCGACCCTGCCGCCGCCCGGACGCCCGGCTTGCTCGCCGCCGACGCGATCCGGGCCGGGTTGCCGATCGGCCCAGTGACGGTCACCGATACGCCGATGGATCGCGAAGCCGATTTCGGCCGGGTGGACAACCACAACTCGGCGTTGCGCGCCCCCGACGACGCGCGCCGCACGCACAACCTGGTGCCCGACTATCCGGTGCCCGGCGCGGAACTGGTGCGCGGCGAATGGTCCGGCGCCACGATCACCGCGTCCAGTTCGGCCGCGGACGCCACGCAGCTCGGCGGCGCCGCGCCGGGAAGCTCCACCGCGGCCGTCGTCGACGGCGATCCGGCCACCGCGTGGATCAGCAACGGCATCGAACGCGCGCTCGGACAGTGGCTTCGACTCGATCTCGACCATCCGATCCAGACCGGGCAGCTGAAACTGACCACCAGTGCGGCCGCCATCGGCGACCCGGTCAAATGGATCGAGGTGCGCACCGCGAACGGCACCGTCTCGGTCCGGGTGCCCGAACCCGGTGCGCCGGTCTCGGTTTCGCTTCCCGCCGGCCGCACGGAGTGGCTGACGATCACCGCCATCCGCACCGAAGGCGGCTCGGGTGGCGGGCAATTCGGCATCAGCGAACTCGCGCTGGACGACTACTCGGTGCGTAACGCGCCGGTCCGCGTCGACATCAGGCATCGGACCGTGGTTCCGTCCGCTCCAGCGGGCGCGCAACTGCGCGGCTGGGATCTCGGTCAGGAATTTCCCGGCCGCAGCGCGTGTTTCGATGCGCCCGACCGGGTGCGTTGCAGCAAAGGTCTCGCTTTGGCCCCGGAGGAACCCGGCACGTTCCAGCGCACGCTGACCGTCCCGGAACCGATGTCGGTCGCCCCGGAACTGACCGTCCGCACCAGGCAGGGCCCGGCCCTGGAGGCGCTGCTCACCGACCGAGCCCGGCCGGTGGCCCGGGGCAAGGCCGACGTCGGCGATTTGCGCGGGGCCGCGTTCGCCGCGACCGACGGCGATCCGCGCACGAGCTGGACCGCGCCCGAGGCCTCGGTGCGCGAGCCGACCGGCGGCAGGCCGACGCTCACCCTCGAATTGCCCGAGCCCACGCTGGTGACCGGCCTCGAACTGACCCCCTCGCTCGGCGGCTTGCCCGCGACGCCCACCTCGGTGACGGTGAATCTCGGGGACGGTCCGCAGGTGCGTGAACTCGAGGACGACGGCTCGGGCACACCCATCCGGATCTCCCTGCATCCCACCGTGACCGACCGCATCGAACTCAGCATGCGAACCTGGCGGCCGGTGCTGGACCGGACGGCGCTCGGGTTCGTCCAGACCCAGCCGCCCGGACTGGCGGAGGTGACGGTGCTTGGACCGGACTACCCCCCGGCCGCCGCACTGGACCGCGAGATCACCGTGCCGTGCGCGCTGGGGCCGACGATCGATGCGGGCGGTCGGACGCTGCACACGTCGGTCACCGCCACCGTCGGCGAATTACGCTCCGGCGCACCCGTTCCCGCCCGGGTGTGCACCGACGAGGCGGGCGAGCCGGAGGCCGCGGCACCGAGCGAGTTCGCGCTGCCGCAGGGCCGGGCCGACGTGGCGGTCGGGCCGACCGACCTGTTCTTCGTGGATCGGCTGCGCTTGCACCGAAGCGGGACGGAAACCGCCGCGGCGCCCGCGGTGGACGCGGGCACACGACTGCTCGTGCTGCCGCTGAGCACCAACGTCGGATGGCGTGCGACCAGTGCGGACGGACACGTGCTCGAACCGGTGGTGGTGGACGGCTGGCAGCAAGCCTGGCTGCTGCCCGCCGATGCCACCGGCCCGGTGACGATCGCTTTCCCGGACGACCGGTGGTACCGCCTCGGCATCTTCGGCGGCCTGCTGCTGCTCCTGCCGCTCGCGGTCCTGGCCTTCCCCCGCCGCGCGCGGCCGGGCCCCACCCGGGCCGAGGCGGGCAGAGCGGAATCGGAGGTGCCCGCCGAGCAGCCGGATGCGAGCGCCGATGCTCGCGGTACCTGGGGCCGACGCTGGATGGGCGCGGTAGGGCTCACCGGTGCGGCTACCGTGATCGCGGGTCCGGTGGGCGCTGCCGCCACGGTGATCGCCTTGGCCGCAACCCGTTTCACGCGGTACGTCACCCCGCGTGCGCTCGTCGTCGTGGCGGGCGCGGGCACCATGCTCTCCGCCGCCGCGCTGTCCACGGGCCCGTGGCGCTCGCCGGACGGTTATATGGGTGGCTCCGCGCTGGTGCAGCTTCCCGCGCTGCTCGCGATCATCGCGGTGGGCATCGCGGCGCTGCCCCGGCCGAAGCATGCTGATCGGGCTGGTGCGAGCGGGTCGGACGAGCCGCGTCCCCCGACGGTCGGGGACTGACGGTCCACACCGATCGACAACCGACCGCCCCTGTCGGCGCGCACGCGAGGCATTCCGCTCGACGAGGCGCGCATTCGCCGTGCGCCGCAAGCGCACTCGTTGCTAACGTGACCACGCGTGAACACCTGTGCCGAATGCGGTTTCGTCTACGACTTGGCTTCGGCGGCCGATGTGCCGTCGCTGGCGCGGGAGCACGCAGTGGAATACGCCGATCTGCTCGGCGCCGACGGCGGCAAGTTACGCCGGCGTGGCAAGCCGGATGTGTGGTCACCGCTGGAGTACGCGTGCCACGTGCGGGACGTACTGCTCGCCCAGCGCGAGCGCGTACTGGCCGCACGTCGTTCGGACAATCCGCCCGCTACCGCGATGGGCCGGGACGAGCGCGTCGAGCACGACGGATACGCCGAGCAGAACCCCGCGGACGTCGCTCGCCAGATCCGCGACGCCGCCCTCCTGTTCGCGAACGTGCTGGAGCGACTCGGCGACGACGACTGGGAGCGGACCCTGGGCTTCCCCTACCCCGAACCCGCGGATCGTTCCCTGCGCTGGCTCGCCGTGCACACCCTGCACGAGCTGCGCCACCACCTGCTGGACATGCACCGGCAACTCGACGGCTGACCTCGCGCGGGCGGCCGATCAGGGCGCGGGCTCGGGTTCCGGGTTGCGCCGCACCCGGTCCCGGTGGCGGGCCCAGCGCCGCACCGGCTCCTCGATGAGCGCGTAACTGGCCGCGGCGACCGGAAGGGTGACGGCGATCGTGAGGGCCAGGACGTACCCGAAGTCCCCCTGGAAGGGCAGGATGCCGAAGACCGGGAACACGATCGACAGCATCGCGAGGTGCCAGATGAAGATGCCGTAGGACCAGCGGCCGAGCGTCGCGGCCACCGGTGACTCCAGCCAGCGGTGCGCGCGCGCCGCCGGGTCGCGCAGCACCAGCGGCGCGAGCAGCGCGAACCCGATGATCGCGCCGAGCCCCATCTTCACCACGTACTGCCAGGGTTCGGCCCGGTTCAGCCCGGCGGGACCGGCCAGATCGGTCGCCGCGAGCAGAAAGGCGCACACCGCGACGGTCCACATCAGTGGCTGATTCGCCCCGACTTTCCACCACCGTGATAGCCGGACGCTATGTTCGGCGAGCTCGGCGAGGATCATGCCGGCGGCGAACCAGGGCAGATACCCGGGCAGCCAGTTGTCCGCGTGGATCGCGTCGGGCGTCGGCACCGGAATGAAGTTCCAGCTCAGGCTGAGCAGAGCGAGCGCGAGCAGCACCGGCACCCGCCGCCGCGCCGCGGGGCCGCGCAGACGCACCAGCGCGAACGCCAGCACGGGCAGCACGAGATAGAAGGCGACCTCCACCGACAGGCTCCACATCTGGGTGAGGCCGTCGGTGAGTGTCAGCGGCACGAATACCTGCAACAGCGCGAGGTTCGACACCCACACCCGCAGACCCGCCGTCCCGGCGGCGCTGGGCAGCAGCACCAGAACCGCGCACACCACGACCCAGTAGGCGGGCAGGATGCGAGCGGCACGATGTCTCAGGTAGTAGCCGACCGGCGGGGCGGTGTCCAGCCCGCGCGCGGCCGCGGCGTGCGGACGCCAGAGCAGGAACCCGGACAGGGCGAAGAACACCGCCACCGCCATGTCGAACCGACCCCACACCCGGCCGACGACCGGTGTGCCCGCGGCGCCGGTCTGGAAGGCGACGTGGGTCAGCAGCACGCCGAGCGCGGCCATTCCGCGCATGCCTTCCAAGGCCGGCACGAAGGCGCGCGGGCGCACCCGTTCGGTCGCGGGCGCGGCGGTGGGCAGGGTCGCTGTCATCGGACTCCAGTCTGCCTCGGCGAATCCACAGTTGATAACCCGGCGTTTCAGATTTCGCGCTAGACTCGGGCGATTTCTCGGCCGTTTCGGCCTCGACGCCGCATGGTACGACATCGGACTGTTAGTGTCGGGGCTCACGAGTGCCGCGGCCTGCCCGCAGTGCTCGCCGGAGCGACCTGTGTTCTACGACGAGGAGAGTTTGCATGGCACTGAGTGCCGGTACCAGAAGGACGGTGGCCTGCCTGCTCGTGGGTCTCGGCGCGTTGCTGATCGTCGCCGCAATCATGATCCCGACCTACACCGTCGACAAGCTGGCCAAAACTCCCCTCGATCTGGAGATCACCACGATCGCCACGAACCAGCCGGGTGAGGACAGCCTGGTGCTCGACTCCAAGTCACTGACCGCTCCGGAAGGCGCGGCGAAGGTCGACACCAATGTCCCGCTGGTCTCGCAGCGCTTCCTCACCGTCGAGGACCCGGCCGACGCCGAGCAGATGACCGTGCAGGCGGGCCAGACACTGCGGCGCATCGACAAGCAGGGCGACACCGGCCTGCTCACCGCGACCGTCGATCGGGTGACCATCGACCGGGTGTCCGGTGAGCCGGTCGGCACCGAGCCCAACGGCTCGATCGCGGTGACCGCCAACCTCGAGGGCCAGAGCCTCGCCGAGCCGGTGCAGCACACCGGTCTGCAGTACCGGTTCCCGATCGGCACCGAGAAGAAGACCTACCCGTACTTCGATCTCAACGTCCGCAAGACCTTCGACGCCAACTTCCTCGAAGAGACCGAGATCAACGGCACCAAGGTCTACCACTTCCAGATGTCGGTGCCGGCCACCAGCCTGTGGGACGTCGTGCAGGCGCCGACCAACCGGCTGAGCCTGCCCGCCGCCAAGTGGGGCGTGGAGGGCGGCGACGCCCCGGTGACCATGACCCGGTACTACACCAACACCCGTGACCTGTGGGTGGAGCCGAAGACCGGCACGGTCGTCAAGGGCGGCGAGGCGCTGCACCTCTATTACTCGCGCACCGCGGACAAGCCGGAGGTCACCGCACTGAAGTCGCACATCGTGTTCGACGAGAACACGATCGAGTCGCAGCTGTCGGTGGCCAAGGAGAACATCGACAAGCTGTCGCTGTACGGCCGGGTGATGCCGATCATCCTGGGCGTCCTCGGTGTGATCGCGCTGATCGCCGGTGTGGTGCTCGGCATCCGCGGCGGCTCCGCTCCGACGCCAGCGCGGGCGGGCGGCTTCCCGGGTCAGCGTCCGAGCGGCGCGGCTCCGGCCGCCCCCGCACCGCGTGCCAACCGCGGCGCCGACGACGCGCCGACGGAGCAGATTCGGATCGACAAACAGCCCTGACCGGCTGATCACCCCCGAATTCGGCTCCCCCGCCTACCGGCTGGGGAGCCGAATTCGTTCGCGGGGTTCTCAGGGTTCGGTGCGGCCGAGCGGATAGGCGACCGGGTGCCGTGGCTGATACAGCAGCATCGTGCCCGCGCCGGGAACACACAGGGTTACGCACCGGCCGAAACCCCGCTCGGTGACCTCCCCCTCGAACCGTGCTCCACGGGCGGCCAGCTCGGCCGTCGTCCGGTCCAGGTCGTCGCACATCAGCGAGCTCTCGTGGCACGGCGTGCCTTCGGTGGGATGTACGCCGAGTTCACTCGGGCCTGGAGCGAACAGCAGCCAGCCGTCGTGGGCGTCGATGTGCGGCCAGCGCAGGACATCGCGGAAGAACGCGCGGGCCGCGTCGGGATCGTCCGCGTAGACCAGGGTGTGCACCGCGGTGATCATGGAACGATCGTAGGCGGTGGGGTCAGCCGACGGGGCGAAGCGGTTCGGGGCGCGTCGTGTGGTCTGCCGCGCGCAAAACGATGACGGCGACCACGAAGGTGGTGGTCGCGGCCACCGACACGGCCGTGATGATCAGCGCCGGAACCGACCGGGCCAGCGACAGCATCAGGGTGACTTCGACGGCCAGCCCCAGCCAGGCGACCATCGCGAGCGAAGTGCGGTCCACGGCGATGGCCGAGAGCACCGCGCCTTGCAGCACGGCCAGCAGCGCGCCGTGCAACGCGAACACCCACAGCAAGCCCTGGATCGGGGCGTAGTCCTCGCCGGCCAGCAACGGAGCGAGCGGCGCGGCGAGCGCGGCGCCGAGCACCGCGACGAGGCCGATCCCGCTGAGCACCGCCAATGCCGCCCGGATCGCGCTCGCCGAGTGCGTCGGCTGGGCCATCCGCGGGTAGAGCACGACACCGACCGCCTGCGGCAGCCAGAATGCGATCTTGGTGGCGATGGTGCCGAGCGCGTAGCGGCTGGCGTCCACGTCGTCGAGCACGATCCGCACCACGATGAGATCCGCCGACGACAGCGCCATCATCGCCGCCTGCACTTGGGCGGCCCGCAGCACCGGCAGCACGCCGGGA
>NZ_BAFZ01000118.1 GCF_000308575.1 Nocardia exalbida NBRC 100660
CCGCAGCCGAAGCCCGAGCCGAGAGCAGCGAGAACCGCCGCGCCGCGGCCATGGCGGCGTTCGCGGGCGCGGCGGGCCGCATGCAGGCGATGACCACCAGCATGCTCGCCGAGCTGCGCGAGATGGAGCACCGGCACGGCGATCCCACCGTGCTCGCCGATCTGCTGCAACTGGATCACCACACCGCCCAGGCGGGCAGGCTGGCCGACAGCATCGCCGTGCTCAGCGGCGCGCGATCGGGCCGCCGGTGGGCCAAACCGATTGCCATGGAATCGATTCTGCGCGGCGCGATGGGGCGCGTCGCGGGTTATCAACGGGTACGGCTGCGCGCCGTCGCCGACATCGCGATCTCCGGCCACGCCGCGGAAGGCGTCATGCACGCGCTGGCGGAGCTGCTCGACAACGCCTGCAACTTCTCCCCGCCCACCACCGAGGTGCACGTCTACGCCGCCGAGGTCCCGGCGGGCGTCATCATCACCATCGAGGACAGCGGATTGGTCATGAGCGAGTCGGCGCTGCGCCGCGCCGAGGCGGCGGTGGCGGCCACCGGACCGGACGCACGCGGCGCCGGCGTCGACCTGTCGTCGCTGACCGGGACCCGGCTCGGCCTCGCCGTGGTGGGCAACCTCGCGCGCAAGCACGGGCTCACCGTCTCCTACCGGCCCTCCGCCATCGGCGGCACCGCCGTGGTCGTGGTCATCCCGCGGGATCTCACCACCCGCGCGGAGCGGCCGCAGGCGTCCACCGTCACGGGCACGCTGCCCGTCGCACGCACCCGCGACACCGCGCC
>NZ_BAFZ01000117.1 GCF_000308575.1 Nocardia exalbida NBRC 100660
GAGTCGGGCGCCAACGATCGCACACGGTCATCTGCGGTTCTCGGCCTCGGCACTCGGGCTGAGGAGGACCCCATTTCCTCATCCCGACAGGTCAATTCAGCCCCCCTTTCCGCAATTCGAACTCATCGCCTCCTAACTCGTTTCGAGCCTGGGAAGGGGCACATCGGTTCGTCGGAGGTACATCGAATCCGTTGTGACTGCGTTCTTTTCGTACGCGTGTCCGAGCAGCGACGCATAGATACGCAGCATTCGGGCCGGCGCATCGGGTTGTCAACGAGGCGGGTGTAAACAACTTGTGGACAACGACCGCCTCCCGGTCCCGACAGATGCCGGTTAGCCTCACTCCACAAGCTCACGCATCCCTGCCAGAGGACCACTCGCTATGAACAGCCCCGCACCTACGCCCGCGTCCGGTCGAGAGGATTCGACCGGAGATCTGCTCAGGGGAAGGACCGTTGTGGTCACCGGAGCCAGCCGGGGCATCGGCCGGGCGATCGCGATCAGGTTCGCGGCGGAGGGCGCGAACGTCGCGATGATCGCCCGGACGCAGGAGCCACACCCGAAGCTGCCCGGCACGATCCATACCGCCGCCGCCGACGTGGCGGCCGCGGGCGGTGACGTACTCCCGCTGGTCGCGGACGTACGCGACGACAAGGCGCTGACCGATGCGGTCGAGCGCGTCGTCGAGCGCTTCGGCGGCATCGACATCCTGGTCAACAACGCCGGATCGGTCGATCTCACCGGCGCCGAGCAGATCGGCATGCAGCGCTACGATCACATGCAGGCCGTCAACCTCCGCGCCCCGTTCCTGCTGTCCAAGCTGGCCCTGCCGCATCTGCGCACCTCGGCGCGAGCCGGGCGCAACCCGCACATCCTCACGCTGTCCCCACCGCTCAACATGAATCCCGAGCACGTCGGTAACGGCGTGGCCTACACCGTCTCCAAATACGGAGTCAGCATCGCCACCGTCGGCTTGGCGCACGAATTCCGGTCCTACGGCATCGGGGTGAACTCGCTGTGGCCCCGGACCAAAATCGACACCGCGGCGGTGCGCAATCTGCTCGGTGGCGAGGAAGCGGTTGCCGCGTCCCGCAATCCCTTCATCTGCGCCGATGCCGCCCTACTGGTCGTGACCAGTCCCGCGTCGACCTACACCGGCCGGCTTCTGCTCGACGAGGATGTCCTCGCTTCTCACGGCCGCACCGACCTGGACCGGTACCGGGTCGTCCCCGGCACCGGTGCGCTCGCCAACGACCTCTTCATCGACGCTTAGACCACCAGGAGAAGCCTGGCATACGCGTACCAGAGGGTTGACGCCGACCTGACTCACAAGATCAACTTCTTCAGCACATCGCCGAAACGCCGCACTAGGGTGAGGGTTTACGATCCGAGTCACCACCGTCGTACACGCACGTCGTGTTGAGAGAGCGCCCGTGGCAAACGAAATCAAAAGGCCTGTCCACCAGTTGCTCGGCGAACTGATGACCGCGGAGCGGGAGGCAGCCGACCTGAGCAGAACACGAGTCGCGGAAGCTTGCCACGTCTCCCGGCAACTGGTGCATTACTGGGAGACCGGCGTGCGCGTGCCGGACGGCGAGGCGCTGCGGCTGTGGTTCGAAGCGGTCGGCGTGCCGAACTGGAAGCGCCAGCGGTTCATCGCGGTGATTCAGCGACTCCGTTCCTTGTCCGCCAAGACGCCACTCGAAACGCTCGACTGGTCGAGCGTGCCATCGGTCTGGACCGATGAAGATCAGACCGGCCTCGACCGCATCCTCGACCCGGCTTGCTGCCACGATCGCATAACGTTCGACCTATACGGCTGCAACAGACCTTTTCTCGATCGCTTTCCAGGACTCGCCCCGGCACCGCCGGACGCCGAGCAGCCAGCGAGTCTCATCGTCTGGATGTTCACCGATCCGCTTGCGCGCAAGGTCATCGCGAACTGGAACCTGCGCGCCCGGCTCATGGCCGCGGCGTTCGGGACCCTTGCGCCCGGAGCCGTGCCGCAGCGCCGGATCGACGAGATCGTGCAAGCTTGCCAGATCGAACCCGTCTTCCTCGAGATGTATCGCAGCACTCCCTCCGATGACGAAGTGACCAATCAGCGAGTGGTGCTGTGGGATCCGGACCGCGAGGAGTTCGTGACGCATCTGATGCGCGCATCCATCTTCAAATACCCGCCCCGGCCCTGGGATCAGTTGGTGCTGCAGGCACCGGCATGACGCACCGGTGAAGCACCGCGCCCCGGCCTCACGGCACCGGCGGCCCGGAGCCGAGATCGACCATTCGGTGCAGGATCGCGGGGGCCAGGGCCAATTCGAATTCGGTTCCGCCGCTTTCGAAGACGAACGCGAGGTAGTCGTCGCGCGGTACCGGGGCCAGGCGGACCGAGCATTGCTCCCCCACGATCACCCAGCCGCCGACGGTCAACCGATCGGACATCGCCCCTCCCACCCTTCGACACTTCCGACAAGTGGACTATGCCAGTTGCGGCAGTGGGGTGTCAACGGCGGGAATCGGCCGTTGAGCTGGTGAAATACTCGTGTGGCATGATCCACCGGCCGGGCGGGTGGACGGTCTCGCGGTACTCGAGCGGGACGCCATGAGCGTCCAGGCCGAGGCGGCGCACGACCAGCACCGCCGCCGGGTGCGGAAGCGTGAGGTGGCGGCGTTCGTCGTCGGTGGCCAGCCGGGCGGCGACGCTCTCGCGCACGACGGTGAGAGCGCGTCCGGTCGCGTCGTCCAGATACCGTGCGACTCCACCGGGCACGGCCTCGGATTCGAGCAACAGGGCTGCGGTTTCGGCGAAACCTCCCGGATACCAGCAGGTGGTCAGGCGGCCAGATCCGGATATGTCCTCATGCAACGTCTTTCGCACGATCACCGAACTGGGAGCGGGCAGCCCGAGCTGGTCGGTGACCTCCCGCGGCCCGTCCACCACAGCGGCTCGCAGCACGGTCACCGAGCGGCTCTCGGGCGAAGACGGTCCGTACCGGGGCGCACTCTCCCGCAGCAGCACAGGCTGTTCGGCCACATAGGTGCCCGATCCGCGGCGGGACCGGACGATCCCCTGCTGGCGCAACGTATTCAGCGCCTTGGCGGCGGTGGGCCGGGCCACCTTCCAGCGTGCGGCGAGCTCCCGCTCCGAGGGCACCTCGGCGCCCGGCGCCAGCTCACCGCGTTCGATCAGCGCACGGATATGACCCGAGATCTGCAGGTATTTCGGGACTACGTCATCCTTTTCGGCCACCGGTCGCCTTCCCCTGCGGACACCGCCCCTCGGACCGCTGGTCAGTCTAACAACGGCGGAACCGAGTACCGGGGGCTCGGCACAAGCACATACCGAGCCGGTCCGCCGCGCTGAACCGAGCGGTAAAGTGCGGGTCCAGTACAGCGCGGTACGAACAGGACCGAGCGGAAGGGGGCTTCCACGTGGCGGTACCCGATACCGGACAGGGAACGGCGCGAGAGCTGTACGCGGCGGCCATGGGCGCGGGCGGGGGCGAGAAGTTCGAGCTGGATACGGCGGTCGCGGAGAATCTGGCCGCCGCGTGCGACAAGCTGGTCGACGATCTACGTCGTGCGATGGCCGGGGAACACCTCGTCACCGAGGTGACCGGCTTCCCCGACCTGCCCACCGGACACGGCCTGTCCCGCGGTTTCGCCGCGAAAGGACGGCAGTACCTGGACACCCTGGCGGCGTTCCAGGAGACGGCGCTGCTGTTCAAGGCGGCGTATCTCGCCGCGGCCAACCGGCTGGCCGACGCCGAGGCGGCGAATCAGGCCGCGCTGCGGCTGATCGCCGAATACCTGGAGCCCAGTTGAGCACGCACCCGCGCGCCGGCAACGACTGAGGGGGACGACGGATGGCAGACTCCGCGGCACGCGCCGCCGCCGACGACATCCGGCAGGAGCTGGCCGGATTCGCCGACGGGGCGACCGATCCCGCCTACGCGCCGGATCGGGAACTGTTCGGCGCCTACACCCATCAGCAGATCTGGGATCTGGTGCACGAAGCGCTCGACCCGGCGGCGCTCGGCCGGATCGCCGAGGCATGGCAGGCCAACGCGGCCGCGGTGGCCGACGCGTTCCAAGCCTTCTCCGATGCCACCAACCGGGAATTCGCGCGCTGGTCCGGCCGCGCTGCCGACGCCGCCGTGGGCGCGACCAGGCAGTTCGTCCGCGCGGGCGGGGACGCGCAGGACGTGTGCCGGGCGGTCGCTCGGCTGATGGAGTTGAATAGCGATGCCGCGCAAACGGTCCGGGGCGCGATCGCGCCGCCGCGGCGGTATCGGCCGCTGGCGGACCCGGCCGCCGAAGCGGTTTACGGTGGAAAACGTAGGATGGAACACGATAGTGCGGCGGCAGACATCGAGGCGGATGTCCGGGACACGATGACCTACGTCTATACCCCGACGATGCCGGCCACCGGCGACTGTGTTCCCCGATTCCCCCGGCCGCACGAAGGTTCGGCGGCCGACAACGCATCCGGCGATCCGAATTCCGTCCGCGGAGGCGGCGCACGGTGAAATGGGTGCTGACCCCGGACGAATTCACGCATGTCTGGACGAACGAAACGAGCCTGGACCGTAGGCCATACCCGGTCAACATGGTCCCCTCGGCCACGGCGCGGACCGAATCGGAGTATCACGCCTTGCGTCTGCCGCAGCGCTTCGCCCGGCAGGCCGAGCCCGACCTGGCCGCCGCGCTGGTGCTCTGCGCGCGCAACGACGCGACCACCATCACCGTCTCCGGCGAACGCTCCGCCCTCGCGCGCGACGGGAGCGAAAGCGAGACCGAACGGATTCTCGCGTTCGCCGCGGTGGTGCACAACCACGCGGGCATCCTGGTCGCCACCCCGAACCGGGTGACCGTACAGATGTGCCATGCCCGTGCCATAGGCGAACGCCTGGTGCAGATCATCGGTTCGGCGCGGCCGGGCAAGCTCGCCCCGATGCGCGAGCCGCAGGACGCCGTGCTCAGCCCCGACCGCACCGAGCCGTTCGTCACCAACGGCCATCGCGGCGCGGCGAAATTCCGTCAGACACTGCGCAAGCCGGTGGACGGGCGCGGTTTCATCACCGTCACGGTGGAGCCCGAGAACCCGATGTCCCCACCCACCCGCCATCGCACCTGGCTGGACTTCACCGGCGACGGTCGCTACCTGCTCACCACCGCGCACGATCTCACCCTCACTCCCGTGTCGGACGAGGAGTTCGCCACCCAGCTGCTGCGGCTCGCGCAAGTGTGACCGGGCCGAACTACCGCGTGATTAGGGTGGGGCTATGCCTGAACAGTGGACGGTGTGTCCTGCCGAGGCCATGAAAGCCGACGGCTTGCGAGTGGCCGAGCTGGACACCTCCGGCACGCCGGGGTTCACCGGCGGCAAGAAGGCGGGCGTCGCACTGCTCGCCGAACGCAGCCAGGTGCTGTCGGATCTCCAGGAGAAGCTGTACGCCAACGGCCGTTCCGGCGACCGGCGCAGCGTGCTGCTGGTCTTGCAGGGCATGGACACCGCGGGCAAGGGTGGCATCGTCCGGCACGTCATCGGTTCGGTCGACCCACAGGGCGTCGATCACGCCGCGTTCGGCGTGCCGACGCAAGAGGAGCAGCGCCATCACTATCTGTGGCGCATCCGCGAGACCCTGCCGCGCGCGGGTCAGCTCGGCGTCTTCGATCGCTCGCACTACGAGGACGTGCTCGTGGTGCGGGTGCACAACCTGGTGCCGCCGACGGTGTGGGAGCCGCGCTACGACGAGATCAACGCGTTCGAGCGGGGACTGGTGGACGAGGGCATCACCCTGGTGAAGGTGGCCATGTTCGTCTCGCTGGACGAACAGAAGCGGCGGCTGGCCGAGCGGCTGGAACGCCCGGACAAGTTCTGGAAGTTCAACCCGGCCGATATCGACGAGCGCGCGTACTGGCCCGCCTATCAGGAGGCGTACCAGGCGATGCTGGACCGCACGTCCACCGAGTACGCGCCCTGGCATGTGGTGCCCGCCGACCGCAAGTGGTTCTCCCGGCTCGCGGTCACCGAACTGCTGATCGCGGCCATGGAGCGGCTGGACCTGGACTGGCCCTTGCCGACGTTCGACGTCGAGCAGCAGAAGCGGCGCCTGGCGCAGGCCTAGGTCATTCGCGCACGTGGTGCTCAGGAGACCAGGGGCCGGACCTCCTCGGCGACGAACCGGAGGTAAGCGGCCGTACCGGTTGTCCTCGGCGGAGGCGGATCAATCGCGCGACGGCGTCCGGCGGCATCGTGCCGGAAGGCGGTCCGGTCGCGCGGTGGCCGGCTGCTCACAGGCGACGAGGCAGACCGGCGCCGCGGGTTCGCCGCTTCCGCGCGTGCCTGCTCAGGGCAGCTGACGGACGATACGCGAGCCGGGACGGTGGGGCGTCCAGCCGGTATCGGCGATCCGTCCGGTGCGCACGAATTCGCCCCAATACTCCCGAGTTCGGTGGCCGAGCGCGTCTATCTCCGCGGCGGTCAGGGGCGCGAGCATGGGAGCGTCGTGCCAGGTGTCGCCGTCGGCGAACAGCAGCGGCAGATCGATGCAGTGGCAGGCGCCGTACGGATTCGCGGGATGAAGCTGTTCCACGCGGTAGCAGTACACCCGCGCCCCGGCATCGGCCAACTCGTCGGCGAAACGAAACAACCCGTGCTCGAACGCCTTTCGCCCGATGAGATGCTGTACCGCCGCGTCGAGTCGCGCGCCCGTCACCGGCATTCGCCGTAACCTGCCGAAAACCGGGTGCGGGCCGCCGTAGAACGCTCGCGACTCCTCGGCCGTGCACCCGAGCACCACCGGCAGATCGGTGGCCGCGGCTCGTACCGCTCGCCGCCAAGCGTGCTGGTCGGGCAGTGGGCCCGCATCGGCCACGGGCAAGAAGGGCGGGGCGGGGTTCAGCGCGGCGGGCCCGGCCACCCGGCGGACCGTCCGTCCCTGCGCGGCGAGCAGGTCGGGTAACGGAGCGGTGCGCGGATCGGCGTCGAGTTCGGCGAGGAACATCGCCCCGACCCGCTCGGCCCGCCGATGGCTCTGGAAGCCGACACCGAACGGTGCGCTCTGCACGATCGCCCGGGCGAACAGCCGCCGCGCTTCCGCGATCCCCAGCAGCGCGACGACCGACTGCGCGCCCGCCGACTGCCCCGATACGGTGACGCGTTCCGGATCACCGCCGAACTCGGCGATGTGCTCCCGCACCCACCGCAGCGCCGCGATCTGGTCGCGCACACCGAGATTTCCCGCCGAGACGCCCGGTGCGCGGAGGTAGCCCAGCACGCCGAGCCGGTAGCTCACCGACACCACCACGATGCCGGTCTGCCGCACCAGCCGGTCCGCGTCGTACAGGTTCCATTGCCCGCTGCCCGCGAGATAGGCGCCGCCGTGCAGCCACACCAGCACCGGACAGCTGCCCGGCTCCGCGCCTGCCGGGGTGGTGACGGTGAGGGCGAGGCAGTCCTCCGATTGCTCCAGGGCCTCCGCCCGCCCCATCACGCCCTCGAGCCGTCCCGGCAACTGCGGTGCGATGGCGTACCGGTGCGTCGCGTCGTACACCCCCTCGTGGGCCTCGACCGGCTCCGGCGCGCCGAACCGCTCGGCCCGCGCGTAGGGAATCCCGCGGAACACCACGACCGCATCGCGGGCCTCCCCACGCCAGCGACCGGACGCCACCACCTGCTCCATGCCACTTCCTCCTGCTATCGCAAGTTGACTTGCGATAGATCCACGCTAAGGCTCCACGTCGGAGGAACGCAAGAGGACTTGCGATAATCGCCGCATGGGCGACTCCCCCGCACAGATCCGCGGTGCGCGGTTACAGAAGGCCGTGCTCGACGCGACGCTGGCCCGCATCGAGTCGGCCGGCATCGGCGACGTGCGGATCGCCGATGTCGCCACGGACGCGGGCGTGCACGAGACCTCGATCTACCGTCGGTGGAAATCGCTGCCCCGCTTGCTCCTGGACGCGCTGCTGTCCCGGGTGGGCGAACAGATCCCACTCCCGGACACCGGTTCCTTGCGCGGCGATCTGGAGCGGTTCATGACCGATCTCATTCGCTTCGCGGAGACTCCGTCGGGCCGGGCCCTGATCCGTGGCACCGTGATTGCCGAGTCCGATCCCGAGGTAGAGGCCATCCGGCGCGAATTCTGGCTGCGGCGGCTGTCGTCGTCGGAAGAGATCGTCCGGCGCGGTATCGCCCGCGGGGACGTGGCGGCGACGGTGGACCCCCGGCTGACCATGCTGACACTGGGCGGCCTGGTCCATCTGCACGTCACGCAGCTCGGCGGCGGGCTGCCGCCCGGCCTGGCCCGTCACGCCGTCGATCTGATCCTCACCGGCATCGAACCGCGCTGACCACGCCGCCGGCGTGATTCGGCCGGTATCACCGGTGACGGGACGAATGTTTCGGAATCTCTCAGGAAAGCCGACCATGATGACCACCGTAGGCCGATCACGCGGGTAGGTGGCCTGCGGATCTACGATCGTGGCGGCAGGAACTGTCCGGCGAGCGAAAGGCGTGGTGAGCGCACGGTGAGCAAAAACCAGGGTGGGAAGTCGAACCCGCTGCTGGCGGCGGAACGCGCCGACCGCAACCGCAAGATCTTGATCCAGGTGGCCGTCGCCGCCGTGCTCGTCGCGCTGATCGCGGCGATCGGCATCGGCATCGCGGTGAAGAAGGCCCGCAACGACGATCCCGGCCCCACCCCGTCCATCGCGGCGACCGGCACCACGAACGCGGGCCCCGTGCCCGCCTCGATCACCGACAACGGCGCCATCCGGATCGGCAAGCCGGACGCGAAGGTCACCGTGCGCGTCGTCGCCGACCTCCAGTGCCCCGCCTGCAAGGCCTTCGAGGCGGCCAACGGACAGGTGCTCGAGGACGCGGTGGCCAACGGCACCGCGGCCGTCGAATACAACATAATCGCGTTCCTGGACAAGGCCTCCACCACGCGGTACTCCTCGCGCGCTGGCAGCGCCTCCTACTGCGTCGCCGAAGCCGACCCGTCGAAGTACCAGGCTTGGCTGAAGGCGATGTTCGCGCAGCAGCCGCCGGAGGGCGGCGCGGGTCTGTCCGACGACCAGCTGGTCCAGATCGCCAAGAGCGCGGGCTACACCGACGACGCCGTCGCCCAGTGCATCACCGACCACAAGTACGACAAGTACATCCAGGCCCGCACCAAGGAAGTGCTGGACAGCGGTATCCAGTCGACGCCATCGGTGTTCGTCGACGGTAAGAAGATCGAGTCCAGCCAGGAGATCTTCGGTAACGGCGCCCTCGCACCCGTGATCAGCGCCGCCGCGGGCCGATGATCACCGCGGGGCCCCGGGCGGCCTGGGTCCTGTTGATCGGCGGGCTGGCCGGGTGGCTGGCCGCGGTGGCGCTGACCGTGGAACGGTTCAAGCTGTTCACCGATCCCGGTTACACGCCGTCGTGCAGCATCAACCCGATCCTGTCCTGCGGGTCGGTGATGGTGACCGACCAGGCCGCGGTCTTCGGGTTCCCCAACCCCTTGATGGGGATCGTCGGGTTCACGGTCGTCGTCACGCTGGCCGCGCTGTCGGTGGCCGGCGTCGGCTTCCCGCGCTGGGTCTGGGGTGGACTGTGGCTGGGCAACCTGCTCGGGCTCGCCTTCGTCTGCTGGCTGATCTTCGAGAGCCTGTACCGGATCAACGCGCTGTGCCCGTACTGCATGGTGGTCTGGGCGATCATCACGCCGCTGCTCGCGGTGAGCACCGATCAGCTGTGGGGGCGTTCCCGTGGTCCGCTCCGCGTGCTCGCCGAATGGCGCTGGACGATCGTCGCGCTGTTCTTCGCGGTGGTACTGCTGCTGGTGTTCCTGCGCTTCCAGGATTACTGGCTGTCGCTGGCCTGATCCGGATCAGTTCGGCGGGCCTGCGACCAGCGCCACCGGTACCGTGCGTCGGCCATTCGCGCCGGTGATGCCCAAGCGAATGGTGTCGTTGGGCTTGTGTGTGTTCAGCGCACTGCGCAGGGACTGGGCGTTGGTGACGGTGCGGTCGTCGATCGAGGTGATCACGTCACCGGCGGCCAGACCGGCGGCATGGGCGGGCAACCCGTACAGCGCCGCGTCCACCCGGGCTCCGGTACCGACCGGCAGTGCGTTGGAGACCAGCACACCGAGAGTGGCCGTTGGTCCGATGTGCACGGTGTCGGTCGGGGTGCCGGAGCGAATCTGATCGACCACCCGCATCGCGGCGTCGATCGGCACCGCGTAGCCGTTCGCCGGGTGGTCGGCCGCCCGCGCTCCCTCGCCCGACGCCGCCGCGATGACGCCGACCACGGAGGCCTTCCGATCGACCAGCGCTCCCCCGGACTGTCCCGGCGTCACCGCCGCCGCGACCTCCAGCATCCCGCTGAGCGCTTTGCGCGACAGATCGGCGGCGTTGACCGCCACGATCGCGGTGTCCAGGTCGGTGAGGGGGCCGTGCACCGCGGTCGGTGTGCCGCCGGTCCCGCCCGCGTTGCCGATCGCCAGGACCTCCTCGCGCACGCGCAGTCCGGCCGACGTGCCGATGGTCGCGGTGGGCAGTTCGGTGGCGGCGGCCAGGTCGAGCAGCGCGATGTCGGCCTCGGCGTCGTAGCCGAGTACCTCCGCGTCGTAGACCTTGCCGTTGCCCACGTCGGTGACGGTCACGGTGTCGGCGCCCTTGACGACGTGATGACTGGTGAGCACCTCGCCGTCGGCGGTGAGGACGATGCCGGATCCCGCCGCGCCGGGCCCGGACCGCTCGGTCGAGGCGTTGATGTTGACCAGCGCCGGTCGCACCGCCGCGGTGACGAGCCCGAGGTCCAGCGGCTCGGGCGGAGCGAACGCGACCGGGGCCGCGGTCCCGGCCGGGCCGGGCCGGTCGCTACCGGCCGGTTCGCCGCGATATCCGAGAAACGCGGCGACCGCGAGCACGAGGGCGACGACGAGCACGCACACCCGGCCACCACGCGGCGTGCGCCGCGCTCCGGTCCACTGCTGCCGTTCTTCGTCCATGGCACTCCCGCCTCGGCCGAACCGCTCACCGAATCCATTGTCGCCGGAGAACGCCGCCGAAGATCATCGATCCGGCGGAAAATGTGCCGTGAGCGGCCCTTTTCCGTGTCACAGTTGGCAATCGCACCCATGCGACGGTAGGCATGTCCTCATGAGCACTGCCGCCGCCTACGCCCTGTCCACCCCTGATGGCTCGTTCGAGAAAGTCACGATCCAACGCAGGGACCTGGGCCCGCGCGACGTGCTGATCGACATAAAATTCGCGGGCATCTGCCACTCCGACATCCACACCGCCCGTGACGAGTGGGGCAGAACCCGCTACCCCTGCGTGCCGGGCCACGAGATCGCGGGTGTGGTCGCCGCGGTCGGGGCCGCGGTGACCAGGCATCAGGTCGGCGACCGCGTCGGCGTCGGCTGCATGGTCGATTCCTGCGGGGTCTGCGCGCCCTGCCTGGCCGACGAGGAGCAGTACTGCACCGCGGGCGCGACCATGACCTACAACAGCCCGGTCGACCCGGCGGTGCAGCCCGGCGGGCACACCCTCGGCGGCTACGCCACGCAGATCGTGGTGACCGAGAACTTCGTCGTCGCCATCCCCGAGGGAATCGGCCTGGATGTGGCCGCGCCGCTGCTGTGCGCGGGCGTCACGCTGTACTCGCCGCTGCGGCACTGGAACGCCGGACCGGGCAAGAAGGTCGCGGTCATCGGCATGGGCGGGCTCGGCCACGTCGGGGTCAAGCTGGCGGCCGCCATGGGCGCCGAGGTGACCGTGCTGAGCCATTCGCTGAGCAAACAGGACGACGGCAAGCTCTTCGGCGCGAGCGCCTACTACGCGACCAGCGACAAGCAGACCTTCCGCGAACTGCGCGGCCGATTCGACCTGATTCTCAACACCGTGTCGGCGGACCTGCCGATCGATGACTACCTGCGGCTGCTGAACCTGGACGGCACCCTGGTGATCCTCGGTCTCCCCGACAACCCGATGAGCGTCAAGCCGTTCAACCTCGCCGGGTACCGCCGCTCGCTGGCGGGCTCGATGATCGGCGGCATCGCGCAGACCCAGGAGATGCTGAACTTCTGCGCCGAGCACGGCATCGGCGCCGAGATCGAGCTGATCGCCGCCGACGAGATCGACGGCGCCTACGACCGGGTCGTGGCCAGCGACGTGCGCTACCGGTTCGTCATCGACGTCTCGACCATGTGAGCCTGCTCGCCGTATCGGCGCGGCCCCGCGTAGTCCGGCACCGAACCGGTCGCGGCGTGGGTACCTTGGCGTTGTGTCTGTGCAGGACGACGACGAGACGCCACCCGCCGAGGCCGCCAGCGGCATGCCGCCGTGGCTGCCGCGCGCGTTCCTGCTCGCCGCGGCGACGATCACCGGGTTGCTGGCGGCCTTCTGGGTGCTCGAGCGGCTACAGGGCCTGCTGACGGTTCTGCTGGTCTCGCTGTTCCTCGCCTTCGCGATCGAACCCGCGGTGAACTGGCTGGCACGGCGCGGCATGCGGCGCGGTCCCGCGACCGGATTGGTGTTCCTCGTCCTGGCGGCCCTCGTCTTCGGCTTCCTCTGGACGCTGGGCGCCCTGCTGGTCGAGCAGGTCACCACCTTGGTGAAGAACGCCCCCGAATACGCCGACCGGGGCGTGGAGTGGATCAACCACACCTTCCATCAGGATCTGTCCAGTACCGACATCCAGAAGTACGCCACCGACTGGAGCTCGACCCTCGAGGGCTACCTCACCGGGTTGGCGGGCAACGTGTGGGGCATCGGCACCGCCGCGCTCGGCGCGCTCTTCCAGGGCCTCGGCATTCTGCTGTTCACCTACTACTTCGCCGCCGACGGGCCCAGAATCCGCACGGCCGTCTGTTCGCTGCTGCCGCCGCGGCGCCAGCGACACATATTGCGCGCGTGGGACATCGCGGTGGCGAAGACCGGCGGTTACATCTTCTCGCGCGGGCTGCTCGCCCTCGTCTCGACGCTGGCGCACTACGTGATGCTGCGGGTACTCGACGTGCCGTCCGCGTTCGCCCTGGCGCTGTGGGTCGGCGTGGTCTCCCAGTTCATCCCCACGGTCGGCACCTATCTCGCCGGCGCGCTGCCGGTGATCGTCGGGCTCGTGCACGGCCCGAGCACCGCGCTGTGGATTCTCGGGTTCATCGTGCTCTACCAGCAATTCGAGAACTACGTGCTGCAACCGCGGATCACCGCCTCCACCTTGGACATGCACCCGGCCGTCGCGTTCGGGGCGGTGCTGGCGGGCGCCGCGCTGCGCGGCGCGACCGGCGCACTGCTTGCCATCCCGGTCACCGCGACGGTGCAGGCGTTCGCCGGCGCCTACATCCGCCGCTACGACGTCCCCGCGGACATGGAGGCCGACATCGAGCGCACGGGTCCGCCGAAGCGGCGCCGAAAGTTCGCAAGGCAGTTGACCCTCCGCCTGGCGGGCCGTCACAACCCACCCGAGGAATGAGCCCACGCCGGTGACCGGCGTATCCCACGCCATGGGTAGCCAGGGATCGCGCGCCGATGTAGAACTTCTCGGAAACGATTCGCACCACTCGGTGCCGAGGCTGGATGGGAACAATGCTGAAGCGGCCGCCGGACCTCGCCTTCGACCTCGGCAAGATGCACCGCAGGCGCAACGACCTGGCGGCCGCGCGCGAGGCGTTCCAGATCGCGATCGCCTCCGGTCATCCGAACTGGGCGCCGTTGGCCGCCGCGGAGCTGGGCGGGCTGCTCAGCGCGTCGGGCGACAAGCCGGCCGCGGAAGGCGCCTACCACGTCGCGGTCGACTCCGGCCACGAAGACGCGGCGCCGCGCGCGGCCTACAATCTCGGCCTGCTGCTCGCCGAGCGCGGCGATACCGCGGCGGCCGAAGCGATGTACGAGCGCGCCGCCGCGTCCGGCCATGCCGACGCCGCACCACGGGCCTGGATCAATCTCGGCTACTCGCGGGCCAAGCGCGGCGACTCGGACGCGGCGCGCACGGCCTACCAGCACGCTATCGACGCCGGACCCGGCGATATCGCCCGGCTGGCGCTGTCCAACCTGGCCTACCTCCTGCGCACCGAGGACGACCTCGTCGGCGTGAAGGCCGCCTACCAGTCCGTGATCGACGACTGGCCCGGGGATCAGGCGCTCATCGTCGCGGGCGATCTGGTGCAGCATCTCGGCGAGGCGGGCGATTGGGCGGGCGCCAGGGAAATCAGCCGGACCATGGCAGCATCGGACGATCCCGCGGTCGCCGCGCGGGCCAGCTTCGAGGTCGGCGTGTTCAGCGAGCGGCTCGGCGAACCGGACGTGGCGCTGGCGGCGTTCCAGCGTGCGCTGGATTCGGCGGATGCCGAAGCCCGCACCCGGGCGGCGGCCGCACTCGCTCCGACCTACCACGAGCGCGCCGCGACCGTGCTGCGCGAGACGGACTGGGCGGCGCTGGCGCACGCCCACGGGTCCGCGGGCGACGCTCCGGCCATGCTCGCCGATCTGATCGGCGCGGATGTCGACGACCAGGTGCGCGGGGTCGTCTTCCTGTTCTCCGCCGTCCTGCATCAAGGGTCGATCTACTCCGTCACCGCGCCCGCCGCCGAAGTCGTGCTCGGCGCCCTGCTGCACGAGCGCACCGAAGTGACCTACGCCCGCGCCTGGCTGCGCGAGCCGCAACCGCTGCGGGTGGAACTGCTCAACTGGCTGCACGAGGTGATCGCCACCGCGGCATGGCAATCCGCCGCCGAGGACGCCACCGACCTCACCCCGGCCGACCGCGCCGCGGCCGCGGACTGTTTGGCGCTGCTGCCGCGCGTGCGGGCCGCCACGGCGGCCGCGCTGGCCGTCGCGGAGGGCGACGCGGTGGCCGACGCC
>NZ_BAFZ01000116.1 GCF_000308575.1 Nocardia exalbida NBRC 100660
GGGCTTCTCGTTCACCACCACGTCACCCGCGTCCACGGCCGCGCGCAGCTCCATGCCGGTGCCCACGATCGGGGCCTCGGAACGGATCAGCGGAACCGCCTGACGCTGCATGTTCGCACCCATCAGGGCGCGGTTGGCGTCGTCGTGCTCGAGGAACGGGATCATCGCCGTCGCGACCGACACCATCTGACGCGGCGACACGTCCATGTAGTCGACCTCGTTGGCGGCGACGAGCTCGTTCTCCTCATTGCCACGCCGGCACAGCACGCGGTCCTCGAGGAAGCGGCCTTCGGCGTCGACCGGCGAGTTGGCCTGCGCGCGAACGTGCCGGTCCTCCTCGTCGGCGGTCAGGTAACGAACCTCGTCGGTCACCCGGCCGTCGACGACCTTGCGGTACGGCGTTTCGATGAAGCCGAACGGGTTGACCCGCGCGTACACCGACAACGAGCCGATCAGGCCGATGTTCGGGCCTTCCGGGGTCTCGATCGGGCACATCCGGCCGTAGTGCGACGGGTGGACGTCACGGACTTCCAGGCCGGCGCGCTCACGGGACAGACCACCAGGGCCCAGCGCCGAGAGGCGGCGCTTGTGGGTCAGGCCCGACAGCGGGTTGTTCTGGTCCATGAACTGCGACAGCTGGGAGGTTCCGAAGAACTCCTTGATCGCGGCGACGACCGGGCGGATGTTGATCAGGGTCTGCGGCGTGATCGCCTCGACGTCCTGAGTGGTCATCCGCTCGCGGACCACACGTTCCATACGGGAGAGACCGACCCGGATCTGGTTCTGGATCAGCTCGCCGACGGTGCGCAGGCGACGGTTGCCGAAGTGGTCGATGTCGTCCACTTCCACCGGAACCTCGGCGCCACCGGGGGCGGTCATGGTCTTGTCGCCCGAGTGCAGGCGGACCAGGTACTCGATGGTGTTGACGATGTCTTCCTTCGTCAGCACCGAACCGACGACCTGCTCGCCCACGTGGATGCCGAGCTTCTTGTTGATCTTGTAGCGACCGACGCGCGCCAGGTCGTAGCGCTTCTCCTTGAAGAACAGGTTCTCCAGCAGGGTCTGCGCGGACTCCTTGGTCGGCGGCTCACCCGGACGCAGCTTGCGGTAGATGTCCAGCAGCGCCTCGTCCTGACCGGCGGTGTTGTCCTTCTCCAGGGTCGACATCATGATCTCGGAGAAGCCGAAGCGCTCGACGATCTCCTCGGTGGTCCAGCCCAGCGCCTTCAGCAGCACGGTGACCGGCTGGCGGCGTTTGCGGTCGATGCGCACACCCACGGTGTCGCGCTTGTCCACGTCGAACTCCAGCCACGCACCGCGCGACGGAATCACCCGCACACTGTGCAGATCCTTCTCCGTGCCCTTGTCGACACTGTGGTCGAAGTAGACACCCGGCGAACGCACCAGCTGCGACACCACGACACGCTCGGTGCCGTTGATGATGAACGTGCCCTTGTCGGTCATCATCGGGAAATCACCCATGAAGACCGTCTGGCTCTTGATCTCACCGGTGTTGTTGTTGATGAACTCCGCCGTCACGAACAGCGGAGCCGCATACGTCATGTCCTTGTCTTTGCACTCATCGATCGAGGCCTTGACCTCCTCGAAGCGCGGGTCGGAGAACGACAGCGACATGGAGCCGGAGAAGTCCTCGATCGGCGAGAGTTCCTCGAGCACCTCCTCGAGGCCACCGACTAGGCCGACGTCGCCGCGGGCCGCGGCTTTCTCACGCCAGTCAGCTGAACCGATCAGCCAAGAAAACGAGTCCGTCTGTAGATCGAGAAGTCCGGGCACCTCCAAGGGTTCACGGATCTTCGCGAAAGACACCCGCAACGGGGCTCCGGGGATTCCGGCAACTGCCTTGGTCTGGGTGGAGACTGCCAAGATGCGTCCTTCCAGCACCTCACGCGCGTCGCGTGGTGGTCCGCGACCGTCGCTTGTCTGCTACGAATTCCGCTGGTTACTACCCGAACGAAACTCGAAACAGGCACCAACGGAAGTAACACCGGAAGGGTGAACTCACGAGTGCGATTCGAGGTATGGACAGGAGGCAGCCAGCGCAACGTCCAAACCTACACCCAAGTACACGGGGGTGTCAAAGTACCACCCGTGTGATCGTCCGCATGGCTGGCGCGCCGGGCCGAATTCGCTGGCTGCGTCGTGAGCCGCGGTGCGCTGGAAGCCACTGTGACAGCTGCCGCTGTTGTGAATAGCGTGACGGTTCGGGCGAAACTCGTCAAGTGGCAGGCCCGGTCCGGGCGCCGTCGAGATCGCCTGCCGCGCTGCGTCATCCCGGCCGTCGCGGTAGCGGCTACTGGTCGACGATGTCGCTGGCCAGCCAGCGTCCGTCCACCTTCTGCATGTGCAGGACCACGGGTCCGGCGACGCTCTGCTGCGCCACGCCGTCCTTGGTGGCACTGACCACCAAGTTGACGATCAGCTCCGCGCGATCATCCGTGAGCAACGTCACAGCAATCGGGTCAGCTTTCGCGTCGGCACTGGTCCGCGCCTGTTTGACGGCCGAAATCGTGGTGTCGGCGTACTTGTCCAGATCGGCGAGCATCTTTCCGGTGAGCACCTGCTTCGCGGTGTCCCGGTACCCGTCGATGTTCTTCACGTCATAGGCGTAGACGGTCCGCAGCGCGTTGTCGGCGGCCGCCCGCACCTCCTGGGTGGCCTCGTTGTCCACATACGCCTGATTCGACGTGTTCACCCCGGGCTGCTGCGCGGCGAGCCATGCGAAACCGCCCAGCAGGACCGCGGCGATCAGCATGGCCGCGCTGACGCCCCAGCGCGCACGCCCGGCGGGCCGCCGCCGCGGGCGGCCGTTCCCACGCGACGCGATCGTGCGCCACCACGACGAACCGGGCGCGGCCACAGACCGCTGTTCGGCGCGCAGGGTGTCCTGTCCCGCGGCGGTACGGGAAACTCCCGCCACGCGCGGTTTGCGGGCCGCTGCGGGCCGCGCGGACGCGGCGCGCGCCGTTTCGGTGGCGGGCCTGCGCTTGGAGGTGACCCGGTTGACCGGTCGGCGAGACGTCATGGGTGTCCTCCTACGATCCCGGCTTCGGCACGGCGGGCGACTGCTCGCCCGCCGGTGCGGACGTCTGCGCGGCGGGGCCGCCGCTCAGCAACACCGGCTGGCCGAGCGAGGAGATCTGCTCGGCCTTCCAGACGTCGCCATCCTTGGCCACGTCGACGGTCCAGGTGTAGCGGTAGTCGGCGGCGGGCTTGTCCTTGCCGTTCTCGGTGACTTGCAGCACGACCAGCGCCGATGCCTTGTCCTCCTCGCTGTTGAGCGAGGTGAGCGCGGCGCCGAGCACCTTCGAGTTCATCGCGACCCCGCTCTGCTGGGCCAGCTTCTCCGCCTGGTCCTTGTTCTTCGTGGCCGAGTCCAGCAGCGCGCCGGTCATCGAGGACCTGGCCAGCGCCAGCGAGCCGGGCACGTCGTCCAGGTTCATCGAGGTCATGTTGATCGCGGCTTGACGGGCGGCGTCCAGCGCGGTGTCGCGGGCGTCCGCGCGCGGGCCGTCGGTGAGCGCGGCCCGCACCCAGCCCGCACCGAACCACGCGGCGCCGGCCAACGCGATCACGAGCACCACGGCGGAGCAGACCAAGGCCACCCGGCCGAGCCCGGAGGCGCCGACCACGTGCTCGGACGCGCCGCCGGTCCGCTCGGCAGACTTCCGATCGCTCGCGTCCGGCTTCGCGGAGGGGCTCGCGTCCGGCTTCGCGGAGAGGGCGGACGTGTCCGCCGCTGTCGTCGCGGTGTCCGGCGTGTCCTGCGACGCCGAATCGGACCGCTTGGTCTGATCGGCGGTCACGACATCGCCTCGCCGTCGGTCGGCTCGGTCGCGCCCCAGGGCCTGATGGCCGTGGTTCGCTCGCTGCAGTCACTCACGCGAGACACCCTAACGTCATTGCTCCTGGTCACCGCTTCGGCGTGACCCCCAGCAGGGTCGACAGCTGCACGGCGGCAGGAGTCAGGTTCAGCTTTTCCGGATCGGTTTTGGGGTTGGAATCCCAGGGCTGGACGATGGCCGGATCGGCGTATTCGGCTCGCGCGCCACCCCGGACGGCGGTCGGATTACCGAACGGCACAAGACATCTGGCGTCTTTGTTGAAGGGGAACTCGTCGCGCGTGTCGTCGAAGTCCGGGTTCTGCGCCTTCATCTGTTCGAGAATCCGATGCGTGCCCTCGTAGCCCACGGTACAGGTGGGTGGGTTGTTCACCTCGAGCACCAGGCCGAAGTGGCTGGTCCCGTCGCCGGGCGCGGTGGAAGAGCCGCCGATCGACAACTGCGGGAGCATCTGCAGCAACGGCTTGATCGCGTAGAACTTCGGCGAGATCGCCTGCAGCAGCAGCCGCAGGTTGGCCAGGTCCTGGGTGAGCGAGCCACCGCTCTCGTCGATCAGCGCGCCGAGCTGCTCACCCGCGTCGGTTCCGGTGCCGATGAGCCTGCGCACATCGGGGTCGCTGGAGCGCAACTGGGCGGTGAGCTTGTCCAGGCCGTCGCTGAACTCGCGGATCTGCGAGGACTGCTCGGCCTGCGTGCCCAGGGCGATGCGGCCGTCGCGGATCAGCTGAACGGTCTGCGGCAGCGTCGCGTGGAAGGTCTCGGTGAATTTGTTCAGCGAGTCGATCAGCACTTGCAGATCGTCGCCCTTGCCGTCGAACGCTTTGCCCAGTTCGCGAACCGTCGTGTTGAGCGCGTTCAGGTCCACCGAGTGCGCGAAGGTGTCCACGCTGGACACCAGCTCCTCGACCGGCACCGGCAGGGTCGCCGAGGTGATCACGGAGTTGTCGCGCAGGTACGGGCCCGCGTCCGAGTCGGGCTGCAGGTCGACGTACTGCTCACCGATCGCGGACCGGTTGGCCACCACGGCTTTCGCCGACGCCGGGATCTTCGGTGAACTCGTGTCGATGACGAGATTCATCACGACGCCCTCACCGGTGAGTTCCAGCTCGCCGACCCGGCCCACCGGGACGCCGCGGTAGGTCACCTCGGCGCCCTTGTAGATGCCGCCGGTCTGGGCCGCCCGCAGCTTCACCGTGTACTCGTTGAGCCCGAACATGTGGTCGAGCCGGATGTACCGGCCGCCGACGTACACGACGCCGAGCACCGCGATCACCACGAACGCGATGAGCTGCCACCGCACCAGACGGGTCATCGCGGACCACTCCCTACGCCGAGTTGCTCGAGGATCGCCCCGACCGGACCGGGCACGCCGGGTGCGGGCGGCTGCGCCATCAGCGGCGGCAGCGGCAGGATCGACACAGTGGGCCAGCCCGGACGCGGGCCGTTGCCGTTGTAATACGGATTGGTCGGGTTCACCGGCACGGGCGGACCGACCGGCGGGATGTACACCGGATCGGGCTTGCCCACACCGAGATTGCTGAGCGTGACGCCGATCTGCTGATCCACCGACAACCACGTGTTCACGCTGCCGCCGAAGGTGCTCTCCAGCGCCGAGTCGGGGAACGGATAGGTCGGGATCAGCGGCACCGCCGTGACCAGATCCGGCGCGGCGCGCCCCAGCTCCTGCAATGTCGGCCGCAGCGAGGTGAGGTCGCGGATCAGGTCGTCCTTCGAGGTGTTCAGCACATCGAAGCCCGCCTGACCGAGCCGGTCCAGCTGGGCCAGCAGGGCGATCAGTTGCGGGCGCTGCTCCTCCAGGATCTTGATGCCCTGGGGCAGCTGGTCGAGGATCTTGCCGATCTGATCGGTCTGCCTGCTCACCCGGCTGCTGAGCACGTCGAGGCCGTCGAGCGCGCGGGTGATGTCGTCCACCTGCTGGTTCAGGCCGCCGATCAGCGTGTTCGCCTGCTCGATCAGCGAGCGCACCCGGTCTTCCCGGCCGCCGAATGTCTTGTTCAGTTCGGTGACGATCGGCTGCAACTGCGCGACGCCGCCGCCGTTGAGCAGCAGCGACAGCGCGCCGAGCACCTGTTCGATCTCGGTGGCGTGCCGGGTGCGGTCGACCGGGATCACCGAGCCGTCGGCCAGCCTGCCGGGTTCCGGATCGGCCGAGGGGCGGGACAGCTCGATGAACTTCTCGCCGAGCAGGTTCGACTGCCGGACCTCGGCGTGCGCGTTCGCGGGCAGGCTCACCGACGAGTTGACCAAGGCGCGCACGGTGGCGGTCCACTGATCCTTGCCGATGCTGATCTTCTCGACCCGGCCCACCGGCACGCCCTCGACCTTGACCGCGGACTGCGGGACCAGATCGAGGACGTCGTCGAACTGGATGTCGATGTGCATCGGGTGCTCGCCCACGTCGGCGCCGCCGGGCAGCGGCACGCTGTAGATGCCGTCGGAGGCACACGAGGTGACCAGCGTCGCGGACAGGCCGAGCGCCAGCACCGCGCCGAGACCGCGTGCGACGGAACGGATTCGAATGCTCATCGCTCCCCTCCCTGCGACGGCGGAAGCCGGTCCGACGGCGTGCCGGGCACGGTGCCCGGGACCGGGTCACGCTGCTGGTTCTCGCCGCTGAGGATGCCGAACGGCAGGTTCAACGTCGGAGTCTGCACCCCGGCGGTGATCTGGTCGGTGATCTCCTTGCAGTGGTCCAGGATCGGCCGCATCTGCTTGCCGAGCGCCTCGAACTTGGGATCGCCGGGCATCAGTTTGGACAGGTCCAGCATCTTGCACACCGCGCCGAACGGGTCCTGGGTTTCGGGGAAGTTCGCGCGCATGTCGAGGGTGCCCGATTCGGCATTGTGCACGTTGATCAGGTTGCTCAACGCCAACGGCAGGACAGGCAGCAGGGCTGCCACGTCGTCGCGCTGATCGGACAGCGTCTTGGTGAGCTGGATCAGCCCTTCGGCATTGCTCGCGATCAAGCCCCGGTTGTCGTCGATGAAGCGCGCGACGTCGCCCAGCGCGATCGACAGCAGATTCAGTGCCGCGCCGAGATCCTGCCGCTCGTCGGCGAGGAACGTCGACAGGTCGGCCAGCTGCGTGTTGAATTGCCGCACCTGCTGGTCGTTCTGGGCCAGCATGGTGATGAAGGACTGCAGGTTCTTGACCGTGTCGAAGATGTCGCCACGCGCGTCCGACAGGTAGCGGGCCGCCCGGGACAACTGGGTGAGGCTGTTGGCCAGCGCCTCGCCGTTGCCCGCCAGGTTCGCCGCGCCGGTGCGCACCAGGTCGTTCACCGCTCCGTCGGCGTTGGCGCCGTTGGGTCCCAGCGCCTCGGAGAGTTCGGTGATGCTCTTGTACAGCTGGTCCACTTCGACGGGCGTGGCTGTGCGCTCGCGGGGAATAGTCGCGTCGCGCGCCATCTTCGGGCCACCGGTGTAGACGGGGGTGAGCTGGATGTAGCGGTCCGACACGATGGAGGGCGTGATCTGCGCGGCCCGCGCGCCCGCGGGCACGTCGTACTTGCGGTCCACGCTCATCACGATCTTGACCTGATCGCCTTGGGGCTCCACCGAATCCACCGAACCGACCGGCACGCCGAGGATCCGGACGTCCGAGCCCTCGTAGATGCCGACCGAGCGATCGAAGTAAGCGGTGATCTTGGTGGTGGTCAGCCGGTTGAACAGCCACCACAGCACCACCGCGACCAGCACGGCGAGGACGAGGACCAGCGCGATGCCCACCTTGGCGCCGCGGCTGGAACCGCGCACCGCGCCGACCGGATCGCTACGCCAGTTGTCCGCCACGTCAGTTACCTCCCAGAGTGCGGATCGGCTGACGGTAGCCGGGGATGTCGGGCAGGGCGGGCGGCAGCACGTTGACGATCACCGCGTCGAACCAGCGTCCGGTGCCGAGCACGTTGGCGTAGAGGCTGTAGAACGGCGCCGCGAGTTCCAGCGTCTTGGAGACGTTCTGCTGGTTGGAGTTGAGCAGATCGATCGCGGCGCGCAGATTCTTCAGCGCCGGGCCGATCTGCTCCTCGTTGTCGTGCACGAGGGCGCTCAGTTCGGTCGACACCGTCTGCGCGCCGACCAGCAACTGCTTGATCGACTGCTGCCTGATGTTCAGCTCGGCCAGCAGCTGGCCGCCGTTGGCCAGCAGCCGCTCGAACTCGGCGTTGCGGTCGGCGAGGATCTGGGTGGTCTGCCTGGTCGCGGCGAACAGCTTCTTCAGCTCCTGATCGCGTTTGGCCAGCGTCTCCGACAGCCGGGCGACACCGTCGATGGACCCGCGGATCTCCGGCGGCGTCGTCTCGAACGCCTCCGACAGCACTTGCATGCTCTTGGCCAGCTGCGTGGTGTCGATCTGGTCGAGGGTTCGCGCGGCGTCGGTGAACGCGTCCACCACGTCGTACGGGGAGACGGTGCGCGAGAGCGGGATCCGCGAACTCGGCGTGGCCGGCTTGGAACCCCTCGGGTCGAGCGCGAGGTACTTCTGCCCGAGCAGCGTCTTGATCTGGATGGACGCGGTGGTCTCGTTGCCGATCCAGGTGTCCTTGGTGCGGAAGTCCACGAGCACGCGGTCCCCGTCGAGCCGGACATCGGACACCGAGCCCACCTTGACGCCCGCCACCCGGACTTCGTTGCCCTTCTTCAGGCCCGCCGCCTCGCTGAATTCCGCGGTGTACTTCGTCCCCGCCCCGATGATCGGCAACCGATCCAGGAAGAAGGCCGACACCGTCACCAACAGCACGACGGCGATGCCGAGCGCGCCCAGGAACGCCGGGCTGCGCTTGCCGAGCAGAATGCGGTCGTCCATCAGCGAGCCTTCCCGTGGCAGCGCGGCGCGGCGTTGGTGTACAGCGGCTGATTGATCGTCGGCATGCCCGCGGGCAGGTTGAGTTGCGGCGCGTCGACGGCGCCCGGTCCCACGACGATGTCGATGCCGCACAGATAGAACTGGAACCAGGAGCCGTAGCTGGCGGCGCGGCCGAGCTTCTCCATCTTCAGCGGCAGGTTGTACAGCGCTTCGTTCACCTCGTCCTGGCGCTCGTCGAGCGTGCCGGTCAATTGGCTCAGGCCCGCGATCGACCCTTGCAGCGTCGGGCGCACCGGGACGAGCAGGTCGGACGTCGCCGAGGTCAGGTCGGCGAGCGAGGTCACCGAGCGCCCGATCGTGTCGCGCTCGGCGTTCAGGCCGCTGATCAGCGCCTCGGTGTTCACGATCAACTGGTCGAACTGATCGTCGCGCTGGTTCACGGTGTCCAGCACGGCGGTCAGGTTGCGGGTCAGCTCACCGATCACCGCGTCCTTGTCTGCGATCTTGTTGGTCAGGTTCGCTGTGGTCGCCACCAGATCGTGAATGGTGCCCTGCTCGCCCTGGAAGACCTGGATGATCTCGAACGACAGCTTGTTGACGTCGTCGGCGGTCAGTGTGCGGAACAGCGGCCGGAAGCCGTTGAACAGCGTGGTCAGGTTCAGCGCGGGCCTGGTGTGCTCGAGCGGGATGGTGCCGCCCTCGTTCAGCTTGCGGCCCTGCTCGCCGGTCCCCTGCTCAAGCGCGATGTAGCGCTGGCCGACCAGGTTGCGGTACTTGATCGTGGCGGTGGTCGATGACGGCAGCCAATCCCGGTCGCTGAGTTCGAACTTCACCTCGGCCAGGCGCTTGTCCACGATCGAGACGTCGGTGACCTTGCCGACCCGAACGCCCGCGATGCGGACCTCGTCGCCGGGATTGAGCGCGGTGACGTCGGTGAACCTGGCCTTGAACCCGGTGCCGCCGCCGCTGTAGTTGGCGATGGACAGCGCGAGCATGACCGTCACGAACAGGGTCACCACGACGAAGATGACCAGCTTGGTCAGCGGGCCGCCCAGGCCGCGCAGATGCTGCTTCATCGCACGCTCACCTCGCTTCCGCGGAACGCGGGCGCACCGGCCCTGGTCACCCAGCCGGGCACCTGATCCGGAGCGACGCCATTGGCCGCGCCGTAGATCGCGCCGAGCGACTGCTGCTCCATGGGCGAACCGGCGATCGTCGGCATCTTGCTCGCCGGGTGGACGCCGAACTGCGGCGGTTCCAGATTTCCGATCTGCTGGTCACCGGGGTTGCGGCTGGGGACGGCGTAGGAGCCGTCGTTGTTCGGGCCGCCGGTGTATTGGCCGGGGTCGACGCCCAGCGGCATCTCTGGGATGCACCACGGCCCCCTGGGGTCCAGCCAGCGCGGTTCGTCCTGGTTGGGCAGGTACTTGCCGCGCGTGTTGGTGAGTTCGATGGTCACCCGCGAGCCGGGCAGGTCGGTGCCCTTACCGAAGATCCGATCGATGCGCGGCTTGAGCTGTGCGAAGTTCGCCAGCGAGCAGGCGTAGTTCGGCGAGTAGTAGGCCAGCTGCTCCAGCGCGGGCCGGGAATCGGCGGCCACGTCGATGATGTTGTCGCGGTTGGCGATCAGGAAATCGGTGGTGGTGGCCGCGGTCGGCGTCAACGTCGCGTAGAGGACGTCGATGTCGGTGCGCCGCTGCACGATGGTGGCGTTGGTCGTGCGCAGGTTGTCCAGTGCCTGGATCAGCTGGGGGGCAGCGTCGGAATAGGTGGCCGCCACCTCCGCGAAGCTGCGCAGGTCCGCCTGCAGGTCCGGCAGCACCACGTTGACCTGACGGAAGGCGTCGTCCAGCTTGTCCACGGTCTCGCCGAGCGCGGAGCCCCGACCGGCCAGCGCCTGCGACAGCGCGCCGAGGGTGGCCGCGAGATCCTGCGGCGGGATGGACTGCAGCAGCGGGAGCAGGTCGTCGAGCAGTTTGCTCAGCTCGATGGCGTTGCCGCTGACGTCCTGGTGCAGCGTCAGGCCGTCGGTCAGATGCTGGGGGCTCGGGTTCTCCGGGATCACCAGATCCACATAGCGCTCGCCGAACAGCGTCTTGGGCAGCAGGCGCGCGGTCGCGTTGGCCGGGATCTGCTGCGCCTTGTCCGGATTGATGGCCAAGTCCAAGGTCACCTCGCCACCCTCGGAACTGCTCGAGCGCACCTCGCCGACGGTGATGCCGCGCACCTTCACGTCGGCATTGCGGGTCAGCGCGTTGCCCACGCTGTCGGTGATCAAGTCGACGTGCACGGTGCGCACGAACTGCTTGTTGTAGATCGCGACGGTGGTCCAGAGGAACAACGCGACCACGACGAAGAAGGCGATCCCCAGCACTCGGATGCGTAGTTTCGCGGTCGAGCGCAAGGCCTGGGTGCGGCTCATCCGGCCACCCGCACCGTGGTGGTGGTGCCCCAGATCGCGAGGCTGAGGAAGAAGTCGAGCACATTCACCAGGACGATCGCGGCGCGGACCGCGCGGCCGACCGCGACGCCGACGCCTGCCGGTCCGCCGGTGGCGTGGAACCCGTAGTAGCAGTGCACCATGATGATCACGAAGGCGAAGACCAGCACTTTGAGGAACGAATAGAGCACGTCCTCCGGTGGCAGGAACAAACTGAAGTAGTGGTCGTAGGACCCGCTGGATTGCCCGTTGAACCAGATGCTGATCGCCCGCGACGCCAGGAACGTGCCGAGCAGCCCGACGATGTAGAGCGGGATCACCGCGAGGAATCCGGCGATCACCCGGCTGGTCACCAGGAACGGCACGCCCGGCACCGCCATCACCTCGAGCGCATCGATCTCCTCGGAGATCCGCATGGCGCCCAACTGCGCGGTGAAACCACAACCGACCGTGGCGGACAGGGCGAGCGCGGCGACCAGTGGCGCGATCTCGCGGGTGTTGATGTAGGCGGTGAGGAAGCCGGTGAGCACCGAGCTGCCGAGCGCGTCGAGGGCCTTGAAGCCCTGGAGCCCGACGACGACACCGACGGAACCGGACATGAACACGATGACGCCGATGGTGCCGCCGATCACCGCGAGAGCTCCGGTGCCGAAGGTGACCTCGGCGAGCAGCCGCATGACTTCCTTGCGGTAGTGCACCGCGGTCCGCGGGATCCACGCGATGGCTCGCGTGTAGAACGACATCTGCTCGCCCGCGCGATCGATCACGTTGAGCGGCATCCGAGCGATTTCACCCACCCGGCGCATGGACTTGGCGACCGGGGTTCGGTACGACGTGGCCATCGGTCAGGCGCCCTTGGCCGGAACGACCTGTAGGTACACCAGGGTCAGGATGAGATTCACGAAGAACAGCACCATGAACGTGATCACCACGGATTGGTTCACCGCGTCACCGACTCCTTTCGGGCCCCCCTTGGGATGCAGCCCCTTGTACGCGGCGATGACGCCGGCGAGCAGACCGAACACCGCCGCCTTGATCTCGCCGATCCACAGGTCTGGCAATTGAGCGAGCGCGGAGAACGACGCCAGGTAGGCGCCGGGCGTGCCGCCCTGCAGCAGCACGTTGAAGAAGTACCCGCCCGCGATGCCGACCACCGAGACCAGGCCGTTGAGCAGCAGCGCGACCAGCATCATGCCGAGCACGCGCGGCACCACCAGCTTTCGGACCGGATCGATGCCGAGCACTTCCATCGCGTCGATCTCCTCGCGGATGGTGCGCGAGCCGAGATCGGCGGCCACCGCCGACCCGGCCGCGCCCGCGATGATCAGGGCCGTCACGACGGGAGCCGCCTGCTGGACGGTTGCCAGCACACTGGTCGCGCCGGTGAACGATTCCGCGCCGAGCTGTTTGATCAGCGAACCGGTCTGCAGTGCCACGACCGCGCCGAACGGAATCGCGACCAGCGCGCTGGGCAGGATCGAGACACTCGCGATGAACCACGACTGCTCGATGAACTCCCGCCACTCGAAGGGGCGACGGAATGTCTTCCGCAAAACGTCGATGAGCAGCGCAAAGATATTGCCGGCCTGGGCAAACCCCGACTCCAGGGGAGTTCGCAATCGCGCCAGGGTCGAATTCACGATCGCAGATGTTACCCGTTAGTTGTGTTGTGTCGCACGGTGGTGTCGTACGAGCCGCCCTGATAATTAGCCAGGTCGCCGCTGTTGTACGCCATCACCTGCGTATCGTCGTTCTCCGCAAGTGATTCGCGGATCGCGACCTGGGCCGCATGCGGCAGCGTGTGCATGATTTCGCGCACACGTTCCTTGCGGCGAAGCACGCCCTGGCGCACCGGCATACCCGGGGTCGCGCGCATCTGCGGGATGATGCCCTCGACCTCCTCGGCGCCGCCGTGGTGGTGCCCGGCGTCCACGAGCGCCTGCTCGCGCGCCATCTGCGCCTCGTCCTTCTCCTCGGACATACCGATCGGGCCGATCATGCGGCCGTTGAGGAACTGCTTGACCACCGGCTCGTCCGAGGTGAGCAGCACCTCGCGGGGGCCGAACATGACCAGCTGGCGGCGGAAGAGCATGCCGATGTTGTCCGGCACCGTGCGCGCCAGGTTGATGTTGTGCGTGACGATCAGGATCGTGGCGTCGATCTGAGCGTTGATGTCGATCAGCAGCTGGCTCAGGTACGAGGTGCGGACCGGGTCCAGACCCGAGTCCGGCTCGTCGACGAGGATGATCTGCGGATCCAGCACCAGGGCGCGGGCCAGTCCGGCGCGCTTGCGCATACCGCCGGAGATCTCGCCGGGCAGCTTGCCCTCGGCCCCGAGCAGACCGGTGAGCTCCAGCTTCTCCATGACGATCTTCTTGATCTCGGATTCGCTCTTCTTGGTGTGCTCGCGCAGCGGGAAGGCCACGTTGTCGAACAGATTCATCGAGCCGAACAGCGCGCCGTCCTGGAACAGCACGCCGAAGAGCTTGCGGATCTCGTAGAGCTCCTTGTTGGAGCAGGTGGTGATATCGGTGCCGTCGATGTAGATCGAGCCGCGCTCGGGGCGCAGAAGTCCGATCAGCGACTTCAGGAACACCGACTTACCGGTGCCCGATGGGCCCAGCAGCGCGCTGACCTCGCCCGAGGGCAACGTCAGAGACACGTCCTGCCAAATTCGCTGGGAACCGAAAGACTTGGTTACACTCTCGGTCCTGACCTCGACGCCCACGCCAACCTCCACAATTCTCAGCGAGCTGCCCACCGGCGAACCGCGCGCTCGGATATCGCGGTGCGTCACGTCACAGTGGGTTCGGTCACTGTAACTCATGGGACAGATCGGGCACACCCCAACCTGACTGCGTAGTAACTCCGCAATAGTTTCGGTATCGACGATAGCGGCGAGATTGCCGGAAAACGCGAACGGGCGATCCCCCACAGGGGATCGCCCGTTCGGCGTGTTCGGTCGTGAATTACTTGACCGAGACCTTGGCGCCGGCCTCTTCCAGCTTCGCCTTGGCGGCCTCGGCGGCGTCCTTGGCGACCTTCTCCAGGATCGGCTTCGGGGCGCTCTCGACCAGGTCCTTGGCTTCCTTCAGGCCCAGGCCGGAGACGATCTCGCGGACCACCTTGATGACCTGGATCTTCTTGTCGCCCGCACCCTCGAGCACGACGTCGAACTCGTCCTGCTCCTCGACGGCCTCGGCCGGAGCGGCGGCACCGCCGACGGCGGCGACGGCGACCGGAGCAGCCGCGGTGACCTCGAACTTCTCCTCGAACTTCTTCACGAAGTCCGACAGCTCGAGCAGGGTCATGTTGCCGAAGGTCTCGAGCAGTTCGTCAACGTTGGCCATTGTTGTTTTCCTTTCGGTAGTGAATGTCTGAGCGGGGAGTCGTGCCACACGGCATTACTCGGCGGCAGATCCGCCTTCTTCGGCCTGCTTCTTCTCCTGCAGCGCGGCGGCCAGGCGGGCCACCTGCGAGGCGGGAGCGTTGAACAGACCGGCGGCCTTTGCGAGGTTGCCCTTGAGCGCGCCGGCCAGCTTGGCCAGCAGCACCTCACGGGTCTCCAGGTCGGCGATCCGCTCGACCTCGGACACGGACAGCGGCGCGCCGTCCATGTAGCCGCCCTTGATGATGAGCGCCTTGTTGTCCTTCGCGAAGGTCTTCAGGGCCTTGGCCGCGTTGACCGGCTCACCGGTGATGAAGGTGATCGCGGTCGGCCCGACGAACAGTTCGTCGAGGCCTTCCACGCCCGCCTCGGCGGCGGCACGCTTGACCAGGGTGTTCTTGGCGACGGAGTACGTGGCGTCGGCGCCGAGCGCGCGCCGCAGCTCGGTGAGCTTGCCGACCGACAGGCCACGGTATTCCGTGACGACGGTGGCCGTCGAGCTCTTGAACTGCTCCGCGATCTCCTCGACCGCGGTGACCTTCTCGGGTTTTGCCATACTTCGCCTCCTCTCTGATTGGTCGGTTCGTGTACGCGAACTACCGATCAGGGGCCGGCGACAAAACAAACGCCCCGAACGCAGAGCGTTCCGGGGCGCAACAGAAAACCGAGCCGGGACGTACCCGGATCAATTCCCAGCCTCGGCTCTCCCTGCGTGGGCCGCCGGCAATGTCGCCGGACCTTCGACCGAACCCATGCGGGCTCGGCGACCAACGGTCTTCGGTAGAACGGATTGGGTAGCGATCGAACTCGTCGATAACTGGTGTCCAATGTACCCGGACGGGTTCCCATCTGCCAAAACGGGCCCGGGCAGGACGCCTGACCGAAACCTGCCGGTCGTCGAATCGTTGTGCGGCGCCACGCCTTTCCGTCACGCCCGTTCGATGCCAGCCGCTCCGCACCTGCCGGTGACTCTTCTCACGGCGTCGCGCTTTCCGCGAACCGGGCGAGCCCGCGCAACGCGGCCACGGCGCCGGACCGGAATTCGGCGTCGGCGATCAGCCCGTCCGGGCCGACCTCCTCGCGCAGCACGGGCAATCGCCGGCAGACATCCGGATCGATCTCGGCCCCGACATAGCCGAGCACGCTGCGCAGCGTCGCGGTCGCGCCGTCACCACGCCCAGGGGCCGCCACGGTGATCCAGGCGACCGGCTTGCGATAGAGATCACCGGTCCCGACGGTCCAGTCCAGCAGGTTCTTCAGGCTGCCCGGCAAGGTGCCCGCGTATTCGGGGGTGCAGAACAGCACGGCGTCGGCGCGCGAAAGGTGTTCGCGCAGCGCGACGACCGAGGGATGAGCGGTGCCGTCGTCGTCCGGGTTGAACGCGGGCAAGTCCGCGAGACCGTCGTACCAGACGGTTTCGACGCCGTCCGGGGCGACGGCCGAGGCGGACCGGAGCGCGGCGGCATTGGTGGAGGCGGCGCGAGTGCTGCCGGAGATCAGAAGAACGACGGTCACACCGAACCCCAACCACGCCGCCGGGCGGATTAGTCCGCAAACGCGCGACGGCGGGAACGCATTACGCGTTCCCGCCGTCACGGTCGGCTCAGCCGCTGTTTACGCGTCCTCGTCGAGGAGGTTGCGGGTGCGGTTCGGGTCCACCGGGATGCCCGGTCCGGTGTTCGTCGAGACCGTCACCTTCTTGACGTAGCGGCCCTTGGCGGTCGACGGCTTGGCACGCAGGATCTCGTCCAGCGCGGCGCCGTAGTTCTCCACCAGCTTGGCGTCGTCGAAGGACGCCTTGCCGATGACGAAGTGCAGGTTGGCCTGCTTGTCGACGCGGAAGTTGATCTTGCCGCCCTTGATGTCGTTGACGGCCTTGGTCACGTCGGTGGTGACCGTGCCCGTCTTCGGGTTCGGCATCAGGCCGCGCGGGCCGAGAACACGCGCGATCCGGCCGACCTTGGCCATCTGGTCCGGGGTGGCGATCGCGGCGTCGAAGTCCAGCCAGCCGCCCTGGATCCGCTCGATCAGGTCCTCGGCGCCGACGGCATCCGCGCCAGCGGCCTCGGCTTCGGCGGCCTTCTCGCCCGCGGCGAAGACGATGACGCGGGCGGTCTTACCGGTGCCGTGCGGCAGGTTGACCGTGCCGCGGACCATCTGGTCGGCCTTACGGGGATCCACACCGAGACGCACGGCGACCTCGACGGTCGCGTCCGTCTTGGTGCTGGCGGTCTCCTTCGCCAGGCGCGCGGCGGCCAGCGGAGAGTAGAGCTGGGTGCGATCGACCTTCTCGGCCGCGGCGAGGTACGCCTTGCTTCGTTTTGCCATGATTCTCTGTCCTGTTCGATCCGCGGCGCTCCCGGGACTCTGCGTGGTCACGCAGGCTTCCGCCTGGCGAGTCCATCGCTCGCGCCGCTGTGTTGGTAGTTCAGACGTGGTTATCGGGCCTGGCCGGCCCTCCCACCGGGGAGCGAGTCCGCTCAGCCTTCGACGGTGATGCCCATCGAACGCGCGGTACCCGCGATGATCTTGGCCGCCTGCTCGACGTCGTTGGCGTTCAGATCTTCCTGCTTGGTCTTGGCGATCTCGCGCACCTGGTCCATGGTCACCTTGGCGACCTTGAGGCGGTGCGGCTCCGCCGAACCCTTCTGCACGCCTGCGGCCTTGAGCAGCAGCTTGGCGGCGGGCGGGGTCTTCAGCTTGAAGTCGAACGACCGGTCCTCGTACACCGAGATCTCGACCGGGATGACGTTGCCACGCTGCGACTCGGTCGCGGCGTTGTACGCCTTGCAGAACTCCATGATGTTGACGCCGTGCTGACCGAGCGCGGGGCCGACCGGAGGGGCCGGGTTCGCCTGGCCGGCCTGGATCTGAAGCTTGATGATCCCGGCGAGCTTCTTCTTCTTGGGGGGCATCTTTCTTTCCTAGGTGTTTGGTGTCCTTGCTCTTTGCAAGTCTGTGAATCAACCCGCCGCGCGGGCCGATTCATCCCGTCGTCGACGGAACGGATCTAGATCTTCGCGACCTGGGTGAACGCCAGCTCGACCGGGGTCTCGCGGCCGAAGATCGACACGAGCACCTTGAGCTTCTGCTGTTCGGCGTTGACCTCGGAGATGCTGGCGGGCAACGTCGCGAAGGGGCCGTCCATGACGGTCACCGACTCGCCGACCTCGAAGTCGACCTCGATGACCGGCTTCGGCGCGACCTCGCCACCCGCGGACTCGGCGGCCCCCGACGCGGCCGCGGCAGCGGGCTTCTTCTGCTGCTGGGCGGCGGGCACGAGGAACTTCACCACGTCGTCGATGGACAGCGGCGACGGACGGGAGGTGGCGCCGACGAAGCCGGTGACGCCGGGGGTGTTGCGCACCGCGCCCCACGACTCGTCGTTGAGCTCCATGCGGACCAGGATGTAACCGGGCAGCACCTTGCGGTTGACGTGCTTGCGCTGCCCGTTCTTGATCTCGGTGACCTCTTCGGTGGGCACCTCGACCTGGAAGATGTAGTCCTCCAGGTCCAGGTTCTGCACGCGGGTCTCGAGGTTGGCCTTCACCTTGTTCTCGTAGCCGGCGTAGGAGTGGATCACGTACCACTCGCCGGGGGCGCGCCGCAGCGCTGCCTTCATCTCGGCGACCGGATCGGCGGGCTCGGCATCGATCGGAGCGGCGGGGACGGACTCAGCGGGCTCAGCGGGCTCCGATTCCTCGACCGCGGGCTCGTCGGTCGCGAACTCCTCGACGGAGTCGGTGGGCTCGGCCACCGCGTCGTCGGCCGGGAACTTGTCGTGTGTGTCGTTCTCCGGGGTGCTCACTGGGGCACTCGCTTCCTGTGTCGTCACGTACATCCTCTGCGTGCCGGGGCCGGGCGCGCGGCGAAATCGCTTCCACCCGTGTCCGCCCCGGGATCGGCTACCGGCGTCGGCGTCGTTCAGCTAGCCGAACAGCCAGTTGACGCCCTTGATGAACGCCAGATCCAACCCGCTGATGTACGCGACCATGAAAATCACGAACACCAGAACAACGCTCGTATAGGTGACCATCTGCTTCCGGTTGGGCCAGATCACCTTGCGCAGTTCCGCGATGACCTCACGCAGGAACTTGAGCAAACGCTTGAACGGATTACCCGTCGTCTTGCGTTCGGCCCGGTCGGTTGTCTTGGCTGCCTTCCGCGACGGACGGTCGAGCGTGGCGACAGCGCCCGTATCGACCTGCGAGGACGCAGTGCGGGTCCGCCGGGCGGAACGCTTTCCGCTCGGTCGTGTCGCTGCGGCGGTGTCGTCGCCGTCGTCGGCGGCATGTGCGCCGCGGCGAGGGTCCCGCTCGTCGCTCACGCCTTCTCCTCGCTGCGCTCGGTGCCGCCGTGCGCGATGCGCGCTGTGCCAATGGCTCGCTCGCTACGCTCGCTCACGTCGGTCCTCTCTCGTCGCTGGCATCCAGGGCAGGGGCGACAGGACTTGAACCTGCAACCTGCGGTTTTGGAGACCGCTGCTCTGCCAGTTGAGCTACGCCCCTTTGGTCGGACGGTGTTGGCTGTCCAACCACTGTTCGATATTCAGTTGTTCCCTGGTGTCACACAACACGCGCGCCACTCCGGCAGTTGCCGGCCCCTTGGACGATCCTCACGGACCGCCTGGAACCAGCCCCTCAGAGCAGCGCGCAGCGGCTGGCGACCCCAGAAACCTGAGTGTACGTTACCGTGCGCGGCATTAGCCAATCCGGGTCGCTGTCCCTGGTCAGGCCAGTTGCACAGTCGCGGTGGCGCGGCCGAAGATCTTCTTGCCCGCCGCCTTCGCCACGATGGCCACGACCGCGGTCCTGGTCTCCGGATCGACCGATTTCACCTTACCGGTGTACTCGACCTCGGCGGCCTCGTCGGAGCCCACGTAGACCGGGCTGGTGAAGCGGACGTTGTACTCCTTGATCGCGCCGGGGTCGCCGAGCCACGAGGTGACGAATCCGCCGCCTAGGCCCATGGTGAGCATGCCGTGCGCCACGACGTTGTCCAGGCCGACGAGCTTCACGACCTCGTCGCTCCAGTGGATCGGGTTGGCGTCGCCGGAGACGCCCGCGTAGTTCACCAGATCGCCGCGGGTGAGCCGGACGATGCGCGCGGGCAGTTCGTCGCCGGCGGAGACGTCCTCGAAGCGGATGGCGTGCTTCGTGCGCACCCCTTCCGCGGACGGCACGACCGGAGTCGGCGATTCGGTCACCGCGAGCGCGCTGCGCGGGTGATGCCCCGGCGCGTCCTCGCCGATGCCGTGCATGAGCACGTTGCGGACGGCGGCGTTGAGGTTCGGGTCGATGTCGCCACCGCTGCGCCCGACGAGGGTGGTGTAGGTGGTGAGCACCAGTTCGTCGTTCTGCGCGGTGACGATGTTCTTGGTCACGATGATGTCGCCGCCGAAGGCCTGCCGGAACGAGTGCAGGTGGACATCGCAGGTGAGCTGGTCGCCGACCTTGATCGGGCGATGGAATTCCAGGATCTGGTCGGTCTGCATGATCTGGCTGAGGTCGTAGCCGGTGACGACCTCTTCGAACAATTTGCGCTGCGCGAGAATCCCGACCAGGGAGATGAAGGTGACCGGCGCGAGCAGGTTGTCGTACCCGTACTCCTGCGCCGCGTCCTCGTCCCAGTGCACCGGGTGGTAGTCCTGCACGGCGCGGGCGTACTCACGCACCTTTTCGCGGCCGACCTCGTAGTAGTCGTCGACGCGGTAGTGGTGACCGACCATCGCCGCGGCGTTCGCCGCGGGGTCGAGCTGCTCGCCCGTCTGGACCGCTTCGTCTGTACCGGTGTTGATTGTCACGGGAGGACTGTACCTATCTGACCCCGTCACCCGGAGTCTGCGGAGCGCTCACCACCGCACCCACACCGTGAAAATGCGTCAGGGCCGGACAGTTGTCCGGCCCTCGCGGTGCCACGGCCCGAGATACCGGGATGCGACTCCCGGCGCTACACCACGCGGTAGTTCACGCGTGGAGGACTAGCGGGATTCGCGGTGCGCCCGGTGCGTGCCGCAGTTCGGGCAGAACTTCTTCAGCTCCAGCCGGTCCGGGTCGTTGCGCCGGTTCTTCTTGGTGATGTAGTTGCGGTGCTTGCACTGCTCGCAGGCCAAGGTGATCTTTGGCCGGACATCGGTGGACTTCGCGGCCACGATATGCCTTCTTTCCGGTACCTGATGGTCTTGTATCGGGTTGTGGTAGCGATGGCCGGACTTGAACCGGCGACACAACGATTATGAGTCGTTTGCTCTACCGACTGAGCTACACCGCCACGGCGTCGCATTGCCATGGTGCCGAGCCCGCACTACGGGAGCGATGCCGAGTCGGTCACCACCGGCAATCCGGCGAGCCCCCTAACGGAATCGAACCGTTGACCTTTTCCTTACCATGGAAACGCTCTGCCGACTGAGCTAAGGGGGCATGACTACTTCCGCACCGAGCCCCGAATACTCGACCTCAGCGCGGTGAAGTCTTGAACGAGGTTACACACTCACCGGTCTTCGTACCAAACCGCGTGGTCAGAGGGTTGTTTTCCACGCACAATCGCAGCGATTCGGCGCACCTCACGGCCCTCTGGAGTAACGCCTGCTCGCGAGATACGGCCCGTTCCCCCACAAACCTGGCCACTGCGACGCAACGTGGCCGAGGAACGATCACAAGAAACACGCTGCAAGTGGAGACAAACTGCGCACTGCGCGTGGACACGAACTGCGCGTCCCACGCCAACCCGAAAATGTGGCGGCCTCGAGCGAGCACGCCGTGCGCCTTCGACCGAACAGCGGCCGGTTCGAGGCCGGAACCGAAGCGGCCGACCGACGCGGTGACGACCGAAGCGACCGGCGAATCGCCGTGAAACAGAGCCCGGCCGCACCAAAACGCGATCCGGCTCGACAAGGAACGTCGGCCATCGACGCGCCCGTGCGAACGACCAGCGAAACACCCGCGACCAACGCGACCACTGGAAGGGGGGTCCGGGGGCGAAGCCCCGCCGGGCGGGGCGTGGGGGTTGCACCCCACGAAACACAAAGTGAGCCCTGTACGCGCTTTCCGCGTACAGGGCTCACTCAGCGAACGACGGTGGCAGGTGTAGGATTCGAACCTACGTAGGCTTTCACCGACAGATTTACAGTCTGCTCCCATTGGCCGCTCGGGCAACCTGCCGTTCGCGCATTGTTTCACGCGCTGAGCAGAATACATCGAACCCGCACCCTGAATGCAAACCGGCTGGCTATCGGCCCTGCGACGCGACTACCCTCGGTGCTCCGGGTAGAACTGACGATGGCTGGAAGCGTCCCGCTCAGCTCACCCGTCGGACCGTCAGAACAGGAGCGCAGCGTGGCTGATTCGTCTTTCGATGTTGTGAGCAAGGTCGACCGGCAGGAGGTCGACAACGCCCTGCATCAGGCGGAGAAGGAACTCGGCACCCGCTACGACTTCCGCGGCACCGGCGCGACGATCGAATGGTCCGGCGAGGACAAGATCGTGCTCACCGCGGAGGCGGAAGAGCGCGTCAAGGCCGCGCTGGAGGTGTTCAAGGAGAAGCTGATCCGCCGCGACATCTCGCTGAAGGCGTTCGACGCGGGCGAGCCGGTCTCCTCCGGCAAGGTGTACAAGATCACCGGCTCGCTGGTGCAGGGCATCGACTCCGAGCACGCGAAGAAGATCTCCAAGAAGATCCGGGACGAGGGCCCCAAGGGCGTGAAGGCGCAGATCCAGGGCGACGAGCTGCGGGTGAGCAGCAAGAAGCGCGACGATCTCCAAGCGGTGATCGCGCTGCTGAAGGGCGAGGATTTCGGGATCGCGCTGCAGTTCGTCAACTACCGCTGACCGGGCCGGAGCGCGGCCGGATCGGTCGCGTTCAGCGTGTCCAGGAGCGTGTTCTCCTCGTAGGTGAAGTGGGCTTCCAGTTCCGTTGCGAGGCGGTCGAATTCGGCGAGCAGCCGCGCCGGGTCGCCCGGTTCCGCGGCGTGCAGGAGCGTCCGCAGCTCGGTCAACGCGCCCGCGACCACACCGTGCTCGCGATTCAGCCGGTCGATCACCGGCACGAGTTCGGGGTGCAGCCGGGCCAGGGCCGGGAAGACGCCGTCCTCGCCGGTGTGATGTTCGCCGAGCGCGCCGCAGAACGCGAGACAATGGGTGCGCAGATCCTGCGGCAGTTCCGGCTTGCCCACCCCGTCCGGCGCGCGTACGTGCTGCTCGAGGCCCGTTCGGACGTCGGCGAGATCGCGGCGCAGCTGGGCATGGACGTGACGGAGGTGGTCGCCGATCGCCGCCGCGCGCTGTTGCCCGGGCGCGGCCGCCTCAGGCGAGCCGGCCAGGGCCGTCGCACCGGCGACACCCGCCGCCGCGGTGACGGTGGCACCCGCTCCCACCAGGAAGCGGCGCCGGCCCAGCCCGGCAGGTGTCACCCGCTCCACCGCGACCACGGGGATGGTCCGATCGGTCGCCGCCTGATAGGCGGCGAAGGCCGGATCGTCGCTCGCTTGCGCGGCGTAGTGCCGGTCCCGCTCCGCGCCCTGCAGAATTCGAGCGTCGGCCACGTAGGTCTCGATCCGGTCCCCCGCCCTGATCTCCACGGTGACCTGCGGATTCGCCCGCACATTGTGGAACCAGGCGGGATGGATGTCCGCGCCCGCGTTGGATCCGAACACCAGCACGCGGGCACCGTCGCGGCGGTAGACGACCGGCACGGTATGCCCACGTCCGGTTCTCGCTCCGACGGTGGTGAGCAATAGCAGCGGCGCCCCCTCGAACATCCCGCCGACTTCGCCCCCGTTCGCGCGGAACTCCGCGATGATCGCCCGGTTGAACTCTCCCGGCTGGATCCGCTCCGGTTCGGTCATGTCCATGCCCCTTCCACGACGTGCCGCGCACCGCGACCGCCGGTTATAGCCTGATGACGAGAGGGAGTTTTGCTTTGAAAGCAAAACTATTTTGTAAACAAAGGCTATTGAGAGGCGGTCGGCATGTCAACCGAGGAGCGCAACGGGCTCGGCGTGGACGACGGCATCCGCATGCTGCTGCTGCTCATGCCGCGTGTCGTCGGACGGGCCAAGAAACTGGGGGTGCCCAAGGAGCTGGAATCGTTCTCGCTGGCGCCTCGGCACCTGTCGCTGCTGGCCAACCTGGTGTTCGACGGACCGACCACGGTGACGGATCTGGCCGCCCGCCTCGAGGTGGCGCCCACGACGGTGAGCTTGATGGTCGGCGAACTCAGCAAGCAGGGGGTGCTCGACCGCGGCGCGGATCCGGACGACCGCAGACGCACGATCGTCGCCATCGCACCGGCGCACGAGAAGTCCGTGCGCAAATGGCTGGGGCGCAGTGCCCGAGCCTGGCGTACGGTCCTCGAGCCGCTCACCGCGCAGCAGCGGAAGTTGTTCGTCGATACGTTTCGCGCGTACGAAGACCAGCTGGCCTCGGACGACTGACCCTGCCGGGACTCAGTACCGGTGCGGGCCGCCTGCCATCTCCTCCAGCCGGGCGATGCGTTCGTTCATCGGCGGATGGGTGGAGAACCAGCGCGCGACCTTCTCGCCCGGACGGAACGGGTTGGCGATCATCAGATGCGACTGCGCCGCCAGCCGGGGCTCGGGCGGGAGCGGGGCGGCGTGCACGCCGCGTTCGATCTTCCGCAGCGCCGACGCCAGCGCCAGCGGGTCGCCGGTCAGTTCGGCGCCGGACTGGTCGGCCTGGAATTCGCGCGAGCGCGAGACGGCCAGCTTGATCAGCGACGCGGCGATCGGACCGAGCAGCGACACCAGCAGCACGGCGAGCACGTTCGGGCCCTCGCCGTTGCGGTTGCCGCCGAACATCGACAGGTACACCGCCAGGTTCGCCACGCCCGAGATGACGGCTGCGAGCGCGCCCGCGATCGAGGAAATGAGGATGTCGCGGTTGTAGACGTGGGAGAGTTCGTGCCCCAGCACGGCCCGCAGTTCCCGTTCGTCGAGAATCTGCAGGATGCCGCTGGTGCAACAGACCGCGGCGCGGCGGGGATTGCGTCCGGTGGCGAAGGCGTTGGGCGCGTTCGTCGGGCTGATGTACAGCCGGGGCATCGGCTGCCGCGCGATGGTGGCCAGCTCACGCACGATCCGGTACATGACCGGGGCTTCCAGCTCGCTGACCGGCTGCGCGTGCATGGCCTTGAGCGCGATCTTGTCGCTGTTGAAGTACGCGTAGGCGTTCATGCCCACCGCGAGCACGATCGCGACGACGAGGATCGTCGGGTTGCGGAACAGCGCACCGATGAACACGATCATGGCGGAGAGGCCCACCATCAGCGCGAAGGTTTTCAGCCCGTTCGCAAACCCGTGCCCGTGCATACGTCTCCCTTGCCGCTCCCCCGTTCACCGAGTTGCCTTACAGCAGCTCAACGATAGAAGCGGCGAGCAAAGTTCCGGGGCAGCCCGCGCCGCGCCGACAACGCACCCTCACCCCACGCGTTCGATGGTGTAGCGGACCAGCCGCTCGAGCGCGTCGTTGGCCGGGCCGTCGGGCAGGGCGGACAGCTCGGCGTAGGCGAGGTCGGCATAGCCCTGGAGTTTCTCCTTGGCCAGCGCCATGCCCCGGGAATCGGCGAGCAAGGCGAGTGCCTCGTCGACCTCGTCGTCGGTTTCCAGCGGACGGGCCAGCAGCTTGCGCAGGCGGTCGCCGTCGGCGCCCTGCTCGCGCAGCGCGTACAGCACCGGCAGGGTGTGCACACCCTCCCGCAGGTCGGTGCCGGGGGTCTTGCCCGATTGCTCGGACGCGGAGGAGATATCGATGATGTCGTCGGAGATCTGGAAGGCGGTGCCGACCGCGTCGCCGAGGCGGGCCAGCCGTTCGACGTGCTCCGCGTCCGCGCCCGAGAAGGTGCCGCCGAAACGCCCGGCCGCGGCGATGAGCGAACCGGTCTTCTCCCACACCACGCGCAGGTAGTGCTCGACCGGGTCCTGGGATTCGCGGGCGCCCATGGTCTCGCGCATCTGACCGGTGACGAGTTCGGCGAAGGTCTCGGCGATGATGCGCACCGCGTCGGGGCCGAGGGTGGAGGTGAGCCGGGACGCGTGCGCGAACAGATAGTCGCCCGCGAGGATCGCGATGTTGTTGCCCCACCGCGAGTTGACGCTCGGGGCGCCGCGGCGCATGGTGGCCTCGTCCATCACGTCGTCGTGGTACAGCGTGGCCAGGTGCACGAGTTCGACGACGGTGCCCGCCGTGATCAGGGCGGGATCGGTGGGGCGCGGGCCGAGCTGTCCGGTGAGGATGGTGAAGAGCGGACGGAAGCGCTTGCCGCCGGCCTTGGCCAGGTGCAGCGCGGCTTCCTGGAGGAATTCCGCACCGTCGGACAGCTCCTCGACCAGGAGTTTCTCCACCTCGGCCAGGCCGTCGCGCACCGTGTCGGCGAGCCCGGCGTCACCGAGGTCGACCCCGGCCACGACCGTGCTCACGTCGCCCGCGGCTCCGCTGTGCCCGCCGTGCGCCGTGTCCATGATTCGCTCGCTGCGCTCGCTCATGGCCGATGTGCTCATTTCTTCTCCCAGCGATGCGTCCGACCCCACGGTAGAGAACCTAGCGTGTCCCCGGCGGATGGCCCATGAACACCGTCACTCTGTGGTGTATCGGCCATTCACGCGCCGCGTCGCCGGTGATCATCCACGACGCGCACGCGGCCGCCGTCGACATGGATGAGACGGCCCTGCGAGTATGGACCGCATGGGTGCACCGGAAGCGAGTCCCGCGCGCGACGAGGACGCGTTGCCCAGCCGAGCCGAGGTGCTGGTCGTCGGCGCGGGCCCGGCCGGGTCGGCGTCGGCGGCCTGGGCGGCACGGGCGGGACGGGACGTGGTGCTCATCGATTCCGCCGTCTTTCCCAGGGACAAGACCTGCGGCGACGGGCTGACCCCGCGCGCGACCGCGGAACTGGAGCAGCTCGGCCTCGGCGAGTGGGTACGCGCGCACGTGGTCAACCACGGCCTCCGGATGACCGGCTTCGGCCGCGAGGCGCTGCTGAGCTGGCCGGGCGGATCCTTCCCGACCTACGGAAGCGCGGTTCCTCGAACCGAACTCGACGACAAACTGCGCGAGACGGCGGTGAAGTCCGGCGCGCGCATGGTGGACGGGACGAAAGTGGTCGACGTCACCCGCGAGGGTGACCGGGTCACGGGCGTGACGGTGCGAACAGCCGACGGCACGCGCACGATCGGCTGCCGGACGCTGGTGGTCGCCGACGGGGTGCGTTCACCGATCGGGCGGCTGCTCGGGCGCGTCTGGCATCGGCAGTACGCGTACGGCACCGCGGCGCGGGCCTACATCAAGTCGGGACGCAGCGACGATCAGTGGATCACCTCGCATCTGGAGTTGCGCGACGCCTCCGGCGAGCTGGTTCCCGGCTACGGCTGGGTGTTCCCGCTGGGCAATGGCGAGGTGAACATCGGGGTCGGGTCACTGGCCACGGAACGCCGGCCCTCGCACATCGCGTTGAAGCCTTTGCTGGCGCACTACACCGCGCAGCGCAGGGAGGAATGGGAGTTCGAGGGCTCGCTGCGCGCGGTGGCCTCGGCCCTGCTGCCGATGGGCGGGGCGGTCTCGAACGTCGCCGGGCGCAACTGGGTGCTGATCGGTGACGCCGCGGGTTGTGTGAACCCGCTCAACGGCGAAGGCATCGATTACGGCTTGGAGGGCGGTCACCTACTGTCGGAGCTGCTGGACGAGCCCGACCTCACCGCGATCTGGCCGCAGGTGCTGCGCGCCCGCTACGGACGCACGTTCTCGGTGGCCCGGCGGATCGCGGGCCTGGCCACGCACCCGCGCATGGTGCCGCTGGGCGGTCCGCCCGTGATGCGCTCGCGGTATTTACAGCGCACCGCGGTCCGGGTGATGGGCAACCTGGTGACCGACGAGGACGTCGACCTGACCGCGCGGGCTTGGCGGATGGCGGGGCGGGCGTCGCTGCGTTTCGACGAGCGTCCGCCGTTCGCCTAGGAACGGGTGGCGCGATGGGCGAACAGCGAGCGCGCGGACTGCCCGCGCTGTATCTGCTGCCACATCTGCGCCGAGCGAAGGACGTGGCGGACCGTCACTACGCCGACCCGCTGAATCTGGATGGGCTGGCGGCGGCCGCGGGGGTGTCGAAATACCACTTCCTGCGCGCGTTCGCCGCGGTCTACGGCCTGACCCCCGCCGCGTACCTGGCCGAGCGGCGCATCGAACGCGCCCAGGATCTGCTGCGCGCGACCAATCTCACCGTCACCGAGGTGTGCATGCTGGTCGGCTACAGCAGCCTCGGCTCGTTCAGCAGCAAGTTCCGGCAGCTGGTCGGTGTGACGCCGTCGGAGTACCAGGCGAAGTTCGCCGACGGCGCGCCGCGCATCCCCGGCTGTTTCGTCTTCATGCACGGGCTGTCCGACCGCAAGCCGCCCGGCTGAGCAAACGGCGCAATTTCGGAGAAGCCGGTGGCACGGCGCGGGCCATAGCCTGGCCCGCATGACGACGATTACGAACGTTTCCCTGGTCACGGTGTACGTCACGGACCAGGACGCGGCCAAGGAGTGGTACATCGACAAGCTGGGATTCGTGGAGACCGCCGACGTCACCATGGGCGACAACGGTTTCCGCTGGGTGACCATCGCCCACCCCGCGCACCCGGAGCTGGAGATCACGCTGATGATCCCGGGCCCGCCGCTGGACGAGCACTACGCCGAGGCCGTCCGGCGCGCGCTGGCCAACGGCACGCACGGCTCGCTCGGCCTGCGAACCGAGAACTGCCAGAAGACCTTCGAAGAGCTGACCGCCAAGGGGGTGGAGTTCGTCCAGCCGCCCGCCGAGCGGCCCTACGGGACCGAGGCGGTGGTCCGGGACAACTCCGGGAACTGGCTGGTCCTGGTGGAGCGGAAGGAGTACTCGCCGCAGGACTTCGCCTAGGACGCGGCGATGTTGCCCCAGCTCCTGCCGGGGCAACACCCGTGCTCAGGCGGTCGGCTTCGCCGAGAGCCACTCCTCGATGAATTTGCGCTCGCTGTTGAGCACCCGATGGTGCAACTGCTCGGCGAGCGGCTCGATCGCGCCGCCGACCACGGGCACCTTCACCTGCACGGTGCCCGCGACCTCGATCTCGGATCCTTCCGCGGTGGAGCGGATTTCGTAGGAACCGGACATCACGGTGTTGATGCCGCCGGTGGTGGCCTCGAAGGTGCCTTTCGCGACCTCGCCGACCAGCGGCTGCCAGTCGTCGGTGCGGGAGAACGTGAGTTCGCTCTTGAGTACTTTGCGGACCAGCGCGGGTACCTTGTCTTCGGCGGCCTTTTCGGTCATATGGATGCGAATGGTGCCCGCGCCGCCGGGATGCGACACCTCCAGCGTGGCGGTGGGTGCGTCGGCGAAGCGGGCCCGCCAGACGTCATCGGTGGTGAGTGCCCGGTGGAGATCTTCGACCGGGACTGCGTACGGCACGGTGAAGCTGAATTTTCGGGACATGGCCGCCACCGTAGCCGAGCCGGTCGGTAGCCTGTGGCGGTGTCGGAAACCAGCCAGTCCAACGGGCGGCCGATCCGCCTGCGGCGGGCCAGGATCGGGGTGCTGATCGCCGCGACGGCGGTGAGCGTGCTCGTCGGGCTGCTGGTGCTGGCCGCGTGGCGCAACGACTATCTGATCAGCTCCGACAAGGGCAGCACCACGGCCGAGGTGCTCTCGGCGGGGCGGCTGCGCTCGGCGGTCATGTACGTCACACCGGACGGTGAGACGCACAATCCGAAGGTCGGCGTCCTGTATCCGACGAACCTGACCGCGGGTGAGCGGATTCGCGTGGAATACAGCCGCAGCGATCCCGACCTGGTGCGCGTGGAAGGCCGGGACGTGCGCGTCGCCGTTCCGCCCGCGTTGTCGGTCATCGTGGTGGTGTGGCTGCTCGCGCTGCCCGCACTGTGGTTGCTGTCCCGCGTGAACAGGCGTGGCCCGACGCCGGTGGGTTGATCCGCGCGCCCCGACAGTTCGCCGGATCTTTCCGCGCCCTTCACTTCGGTGTGGCGGGACGGCGCGGTGCACCGGTCAGGCTGGGAATGTGCGTGTAGCGATCGTCGCGGAGTCGTTTCTGCCGAATATGAACGGCGTCGTCAACTCCGTGCTGCGGGTGCTGGAGCACTTGGACCGGCACGGGCACGACGCCCTGATCATCGCGCCCGACACGCCGCGCGGGCAGCCTGCCGCGCCGCGGGAGTATCACCGTTTCCGGGTGCACCGAGTCCCCGCGGTCATGGTGCCGAAGATCAGCTCGCTGCCGGTCGGGCTGCCGCAGCCGGGCATCGTCTCGGCCATCGACGACTTCGACGCCGACGTGGTCCACCTGGCCTCCCCGTTCCTGCTCGGCGCGGGCGGACTGGGGGCGGCGCTGCGGCTGGACCTCCCGACTGTCGCGGTGTATCAGACCGACGTCGCGGGCTTCGCCAAGAGTTACGGGCTCGGGCTGACGAGCCGTGCCGCCTGGGCCTGGACCCGGCGCATCCACGAGGGAGCCACCCGCACGCTCGCGCCGTCCCGGGCGGCGGCGGAGGACTTGGCCCGGCACGGCGTCCCGCGCGTGCACCGGTGGGGGCGCGGCGTCGACATCGCGCGGTTCACGCCCGACGCCCGCTCCGCCGAGCTGCGCGCCGCCTGGCTCGCCGGCCGCGACCGCCTGCTGGTGGGCTTCGTGGGGCGGCTCGCGCCGGAGAAGCACGTCGAGCGGCTCGCGGTGCTCGGGACCGACCCGGATGTCCAGCTGGTGATCGTCGGCGACGGGCCGGAACGCAGGCGGCTCGCCCGGCTGATGCCGACCGCGGTGTTCACCGGCGAACTCGGCGGCGACGAGCTGGCGCGGGCGTACGCCAGCCTCGACGTCATGGTGCACGCGGGCGAGCACGAGACGTTCTGCCAGGGCGTGCAGGAGGCGCTGGCGTCGGGCGTCCCGGTGATCGGCCCCGACGCGGGTGGGCCGCGCGACCTGATCGCCCACTGCCGGAACGGCTATCTGCTTCCGGTGGACCGTTTCGGCGAGTTGCTGCCCAGTGCCGTCGGGGCGTTGCACGATCCGCGGCTGCGGACCCGGTTCGCCGGGGCGGCCAGGAAGTCGGTGCTGTCGCGGACCTGGCCCGCCGTCTGTACCCAGCTGATGGGCCACTACGCCGAGGTGTCGGGCGCCCGGACCTCCTTGCCCCATACGGCCTGAACCGCGCTCCGGCGTGACGGAAGTATCCCGCGCCACGCTCGGTTCGTAACAGACCGCGAGTTAGGGTCTTCGCGTGGCGAAAACGCAATCGAACCGGGCCTCCTTGGACAAGCAGCCGCACGAAGTCGCGGCGATGTTCGACGGCGTCGCCCGGCGATACGACCTGACCAACACCGTGATCTCCGCGGGGCAGGATCGCTACTGGCGCTGGGCGACCCGCAAGGCGCTGGCGCCGCGGCCGGGTGAGCGGCTGCTCGATCTCGCCGCGGGCACGGGTGTCTCGACGCTGGAGCTGCGGAAGTCCGGCGCCTGGTGCCTCGCGGCCGACTTCTCCAAGGGCATGCTCAGCGCGGGCCGGTTCCGCGACGTGCCGATGGTGGCCGCCGACGCGATGGCGCTGCCGTTCGCCGACGACTCCTTCGACGCGGTGACCATCTCGTTCGGGCTGCGCAACGTGGCCGACACCGACCTCGCCCTGCGCGAGATGCTGCGGGTCACCAAGCCCGGCGGCAGGCTGGTGGTGTGCGAATTCTCCGCGCCGGTGCTCCCGGTGTTCCGCACGGTGTACCTGGAGTATCTGATGAAAGCGCTGCCGAAGGTGGCGCGCGTGGTGAGCAGCAACCCCGACGCCTACGTCTACCTCGCCGAATCCATCACGGAGTGGCCCAATCAGCGCAGGTTGGCGATGCGGATCGCGGCGAACGGGTGGTCGTCGGTGAAGTGGCGCAACCTCACCGGGGGCGTCGTCGCCCTGCACCGGGCCTACAAACTCGGCTGAACCGGAGACCCCGGTCACACCTCACCGCCGGATTCGAGCACGGTGAGGTGGAATGTCACCTGGCGATAACGCGGGGTAAATCCCGCGCAATCGGCGGTCCGCATGATCGAAGGCATGTCCGACCCAGCGACCGGCCACAGCGACGGCACCGCCCGAACGGCATGCTCGTACTGCGGCGTGGGCTGCGGGATCACCGTGACGACCGCCGCGGACGACGCGGGGAAACCGGTGATCGCCAAGGTCAGCGGCGACAAGTTGCACCCGTCCAACGCGGGCAGACTGTGCACCAAAGGCGCGACGCACGCGGAGCTGATGCGCGCCACCGGACGGATGGAGACCGCCTACCGGCGCTCGGAGCGCGGCCAGGTCCCGGTGCCCTTCCCCGTGGACGAGGCGGTGCACGAGGCGGCCACCCGATTGCGGGCGATCCTGGACGAGCACGGTCCCGACGCGATCGCGCTCTACGTTTCCGGGCAGATGTCGCTGGAGGCGCAGTACCTCGCCACCAAGCTCGCCAAGGGTTACCTGCGCACGGTGCACATCGAGGCGAACTCGCGGCTGTGCATGGCCAGCGCCGGGACCGGGTACAAGCAGTCGCTCGGCGCGGACGGACCGCCCGGCTCTTACGACGACTTCGAACACGCCGACCTGTTTTTCGTGATCGGCGCGAACATGGCCGACTGCCATCCGATTCTGTTCCTGCGGATGGCCGACCGGCTCAAGGCGGGCGCGCGGCTCATCGTGGTCGACCCGCGCCGCACCGAGACCGCCGCGCGCGCCGATCTCTTCCTGCAGATCGCTCCCGGCACGGATCTCGCCCTGTTGAACGGGCTGCTGCACCTGCTGGTCGAGGGCGGCCACATCGACGAGGAGTTCATCGCCGAGCACACCGAGGGCTGGGAGGCGATGCCGGAGTTCCTGGCCGACTATCCGCCGCAGCGGGTGGCGGATATCACCGGGCTGGCCGAGGCCGACATCCGCACCGCCGCGCAGTGGATCGGCGAAGCAGGCAAATGGATGTCGCTGTGGACGATGGGACTCAACCAGTCCACGCACGGCACCTGGAACACCAACGCGCTGTGCAACCTGCACCTGGCCACGGGCGCCATCTGCCGTCCCGGCAGCGGGCCGTTCTCGCTCACCGGGCAGCCGAACGCGATGGGCGGCCGGGAGATGGGGTACATGGGCCCCGGCCTGCCCGGCCAGCGCAGCGTGCTCTCCGCCGAGGACCGCGCGTTCGTGGAGACCGTGTGGGACCTCGAGCCCGGCACGCTGCGCACCGAAGCCGGGCCCGGGACGGTGGAGATGTTCCGCAACCTGTCCGAAGGCACGATCAAAGCCGCCTGGATCATCTGCACCAATCCCGTCGCCACCGTGTCGAACCGCAAGACCGTGATCGCGGGCCTGGAAGCCGCCGAACTGGTGATCGCGCAGGACGCCTACACCGAGACCGCGACCAACGCCTACGCCGACCTGCTGCTTCCCGCCACGCTGTGGGCGGAAGCCGAGGGCGTGATGGTGAATTCCGAGCGCAACCTCACCCTGATGCGGCAGTCGGTCCCGCCCACCGGCGACGCGCGGCCGGACTGGCGGATCATCGCCGACATCGCCACCGCCATGGGGTTCCCCGGTTTCGGCTTCGCCTCCGGTGCCGAGATCTTCGAGGAGATCAAGCGCTTCGCGAATCCCGCGACCGGCTACGACCTGCGCGGCGTCAGCTACGAGGCGCTGCGTGACGGGCCGATGCAGTGGCCGTGCGCCGAGCCGGAGCGCAGGCGCAATCCGATCCGGTACCGCAACGACGGTGTCAGCCAGACGTTGTTCGTCGACGCCCACGGCCACCGGCCCCGGCTGGCGTTCGCCACGCCGAGCCGCCGGGCGGTGTTCTGGCCGCGCCCGCACCTGCTGCCCGCGGAGATGCCGGACGACGACTACCCGTTCCTGCTCAACACCGGACGCCTGCAGCACCAGTGGCACACGATGACCAAGACCGGCAGGATCGACAAGCTGACCAAGCTGACCGGCGCTCCGTTCGTCGAGGTGCACCCGGCCGATGCCGAGCGCCTCGGTCTGCGCGAGGGCGACCAGCTCGAGATCGCCTCGCGCCGGGGTCGAGCGGTGCTTCCGGTCCAGATCGGCGACCGTGTGCGGCCGGGCGATTGCTTCGCGCCGTTCCACTGGAACGACGAGCAGGGCGAATACCTGACCATCAACGCCGTCACCAACGACGCGGTCGATCCGGCCTCGCTGCAACCGGAATTCAAGGCGTGCGCCGTGGCGCTGCGCAAGGTGGCCGTCGTGCCGCGGCCCGAGACGCCCGCCACACTGCCCGCCGCGGACTCGGCGCATCCGCTGGCGGCCGTGCTCGGTCTCGACAGCGGCAACGCCCCCACGCTCAGCGAAACCGAGCGGATCTACCTCAGCGGATACCTGGCCGCGCTGCAAGCGCTTCCGGTGACCGGTCAGCCGGTGCTTCCGGACTCGGCGCCGATGTCGGCGCACAGCAGGCTGTGGGTCGACGGGTTGCTGGCGGGGATGTATTCCCGCGGTGCGGCGGGCCCGGCGCCCGCGGTGGACGAGGGTGCGGCCGCCCGCGCGATCACCGTGCTGTGGGCCTCGCAGACCGGCACCGCGGAGGAATTCGCGGCCACCGTCTCGGCACACCTCGCCGGGCACGGCTTCACGCCGCGACTACTGGACCTGGACTCCTGTGACCTCAGCACGCTGCAGGGCGACGTGCTGGTGGTCAGCAGCACGTTCGGCGACGGAGGGCCGCCGGACAACGGAGCCGATTTCTGGGATCGCCTGGCCGACACCGTCGTGCGGCTGACCGGTGTGCGCTACGCGGTGTTCGCCCTCGGCGACTCCTCCTATGACGACTTCTGCGGTTACGGTCGCAAACTCGACGAGAAATTCGCCGAACTCGGCGCGACCCGATTGCTTCCGCGCGTCGACAGCGAACCCGACTACGAAGACGCGGCGCAGCGCTGGCTCGACGACGTGCTCGCCGCGTTCGGCGCCGAGGAACCCGGGGCACCCGCCGATCCGCCGGTGCGAGGAGCAGGCGGCACCGGCCGCGCCACGCCCCGGGGCGGCGGGGTCGCGACGCTGGAAATGCCAAGTGCCGCACCGGCGCCCGGGCGCACCCGCACCGCTTCCGCGCCGTTCACCCGCACCGCGCCGCTGCGTGCCCCGCTGCTGCGCAACGAGCTGCTGTCGACCGGAGGATCGACGAAAGAGGTGCGCCGCTTCGGGTTCGATCTGCGCGGCCTGGACGCCACCTACGAGGTGGGCGACTCCTTGGGCGTCTGGCCGGTGAACAGCGCCGCCCTGGTCACCGAATGGCTGGACGCCACCGGGCTGGACGGTCGCCGCGTGGTCGAGGTCGACGAGCGCGAACTCTCACTGGCGGAGGCGCTGCGCACGCACTACGACATCACCAAGGTCGGTCAGGATCTGCTCGGCTTCCTCGCCGAGCACAATCACAGCGGCAAACTCGCCAAACTGCTGCGCCGCGACAACCGCAACGAACTGGCGAGTTACCTGTGGGACCGGCAGGCCGTGGACGTGCTGCGCGACTTCCCGATTCGAGCCGATCTGGTGGAGTGGCTCGGCACGCTGAAGAAGCTGCAGCCGCGCCAGTATTCGATCTCGTCGAGTCCGCTGGTCAGCCCGGACGAGGTGGAGCTGACCGTCGGCATCGTGCGCTACGGCGATCCGGCCGCCACCGGTTCGGCGGCGCGGCGCGGCGGAGTGTGCTCGACCTTCCTCGCCGATCGGGCGGCCGCCGATTACACCGGCGCGGCGGTGCCGATCTTCCTGCAACGCGCACCGCACTTCCGTCCTCCGGCCGACCCGGCCGCGCCGATGATCATGGTGGGCCCTGGCACCGGCATCGCGCCCTTCCGTGGGTTCCTGCACGAGCGCAGGGCCCTCGGCTGCACCGGGCGCAACTGGCTGTTCTTCGGCGATCAGCATGCGGCGCAGAACTTCTACTACCGCGCCGAACTGGAGGACATGTTCCGTTCCGGCTTCCTGACCCGCCTCGACCTGGCCTTCTCCCGGGACCAGCGGGAGCGGATCTACGTACAGCACCGCATGATCGAACACGGCGCCGAGCTGTGGTCCTGGCTGCGCGACGGCGCCCACTTCTACGTCTGCGGCGACGCGAGCCGCATGGCCAAAGACGTCGACGAGGCCCTCCTGCGGATCGCGCGCATCCACGGCAAGCTCGACGAGGACGGCGCACTGGCCTTCAAGAAGCAGCTCGTCGCCGAAAAGCGCTACGTCCGCGACGTCTACTGACGGCCCCATTTCACACCGCTTGCCTCGATCAGTGATCGCGGTCACAATCCGGAACCGGCCGGTGCCGAACGATCATCACCGCTTACTTGGGAGGAAAGGCTTGCCGTGCATGAGCCGACCTACGAAGAGCTGACGGACTCCATCGTTCGAGCCGCGAACTGGGAAGGGCTCGAAACTCGCATGAGGGACGGCATTCCGTACATTGTCGAACGCGATGGCGCGGCGCTGACTCCTCCGGTCGCCATGCGCTTCACGCCGGACACACTGCACGAGTACTACCGCAAGATCGCGGAGGATGCCCTGCGTGGCAGACCCGAATCCCCTTGGGAGTGGTGGATGGACTTGATGTCCACCCACCTCGGGGAGGCGATGTACGACCTGGACCGCGTGGGCGGTCCGGCCGTGATCACCATCGGAAAGTTCGGCTTCACCGCGACGCCGACCCGAGCGGATTGACGGCCGCGGCTCACACCGCGGGTGGGTTCAGGCGGGTGAAGTCGGGGAGGCGGTAGTACGGGTAGTAGGGGTAGGGCGGGGTGGTGGCGCTCGCTTTGTCCAGGCGGGCGATCTGGTCGGCGTCGAGTTCCCAGCCGATCGCGCCGAGGTTCTGGCGTAGCTGCTCCTCGTTGCGGGCGCCGACGATGACGGTGGCGACGGTGGGGCGGCGCAGCAACCAGTTGAGGGCGATCTGCGGCACCGTCTTGCCGGTTTCGGCGGCCAGCTCGTCGAGGACGTCGACCACGTCGTAGAGCTTCTCCTCGTCCACCGGCGGACCGGCCTCGGCGGTCCGGTGCAGGCGGCTGCCTTCCGGAAGCGGTTGGCCGCGACGGATCTTGCCGGTGAGCCTGCCCCAGCCGAGTGGACTCCAGACCACCGCGCCGACACCTTGGTCGCGGCCGAGCGGCATGAGCTCCCACTCGTAGTCCCGCCCGACCAGCGAGTAGTAGACCTGGTGCGCGACGTACCTGGTCAGTCCGTTGCGATCCGCCGCGGCAAGGGATTTCATCAGCTGCCAGCCCGCGAAGTTCGACGCGCCGACGTAGCGGATCTTGCCCGCGCGCACCAGATCGTCCAGGGCCGCGACGACTTCCTCCACCGGCGTGCCCGAGTCGAAGGCATGCAGCTGGAACAGATCGATGTAGTCCGTGCCCAGCCTGCGCAGCGACGCCTCCACCGCACCGATCAGCCTGGCCCGGCCGGAACCGGCGTCCGCCGGGCCGGGGCCGGTCGGCAGCGTCGCCTTGGTGGACAGCAGCACCCGATCACGCCTGCCCCGGACGGCGGCGCCCAGCACCTCCTCCGAGGCGCCGTCGGAGTAGACGTCGGCGGTGTCGAACATGTTCACACCCGCGTCCAAGCTGATGTCGACCAGTCGCCGCGCCTGTTCGGCATCGGTGTCGCCCCACGCGCCGAACAGTTCACCCCGGCCGCCGAAAGTTCCCGCGCCGAAGCTCAAGGCCGGGACGTGCAGACCTGATGCGCCGAGCCGCCGGTACTCCATCTGCGTGTCGACCATCCGAATGTTCACTGGACAGCCCTCCTAAAGGGTCTATAGTTCCGTTAACCCTTCGGACGGTACACCCGTTCGCCGATAAATGAAACTGGAGTGCCGTTATGGAGCCGGAAGAGACCACGCCCGGATCGGTTCGACCCGGTGGGCGGACCGCGCGGGTCCGCGCCGCCGTCCTGCGCGCGGCGGGCGACCTACTGGCCGAACACGGGTTCGCCCACCTCGACCTCGCCGAGGTCGCGGCGCGCGCCGAGGTCGGCAAGACCACCGTCTACCGCCGCTGGCGCACGCCCACCGGCCTGATCGCCGACCTGCTGACCGACATGGCCGAGCAGTCGCTGCCACACGCCGACACCGGCTCGCTGCTCGGAGATCTCACCGCCAACGCCCGCCTGGTCGCGAAAACGCTGTCCGACCCCCGCCAAGGCAAACTCTTCCGCGCCGTGATCGCCGCCGCCACCTGCGACGAGTCCGCCGCGGCCGCGCTGCGCCGCTTCTACGACGTGCGGCTCACCGAGTGGTCGGCGTGCGTAGCGGCCGCCGTCGCGCGCGGCGAAGCGCCGGAGCGCACCGACGCACGCGCGGTGCTGTCCGCGGTGTCGGCCCCGCTCTACTACCGGCTGCTCGCCAGCGGCGACCCGATCGACGACGCCGCCGCGGATACCGCCGCGCACGCCGCGGTCGATGCCGTGCGCGCGGGCACTTTCGTACTCCCCGATCCGCCGCGCGGCTAGCCGAGCACCGCTCCCCTGACGTCCGCGGTCCAGTCGGCGCGGCGGCCGGTGTAAGCGAGCGTTCGCGTCAAGGCCGGCGCATCGGGTGCGACCGGCACCACCGGCCCGAACAGACCGGGCACCCCTTCGGCCGGGGTTTCACGCAGCATGTCCAGCAGGATCGCCAAGTGCCCGTCGTCGCAGGCGAAGGGCTGCCCCGTGGCCTTCGCGAGATCCCAGCCGTGCACCACCACCTCGTCCAGGGCGATCCTGGCCATCACCGTGGCCGGTTCGCTCACGCCGCCCGCCTCGGTCACGCCATCCCAGGCCACGGGCTCCCGCCACGCTGCCACCAGGGCATCGAGCTGGGCCGGAACGCGCTCGCGCCAATCCTCCGGCAAGGCGCGATCCACCGGCGGAGGCGGCGCGACCGAGCCACCGACGGCCTCCTTGGTGGCCGCTTGACGAAACGCCTCGGTCAGATCGAGCACGTGCGCGAGCAGATCACGCACCGTGGTGTCGGCGCACGGCGTCGGCGCGGCGAGCTGGTCGTCGGTGATGCGGCCGACCACGGACGACAGAGCGACAGCGGCGGGTTCGAAATCGAATTCCGGATTCATCGAATCTCCTGAGCTGGGGACAGGTTCACCCATGCAGACGGCCCAGCCGGGCCGAACTCATCGGTCCGAAAGAACGCGAAGTCGGGAGGTAGCGCTCCGGTCAGCTCTGCGAAGTGATGCGGTCGGTCTGCGCGCGATGCACATCCAGGGCCGTGTGCAGGAAGTCGAGAATCAGCGAGAGCTGGTCGGGGTCGTAGCGACCGAGAGCGCGCGCACCCTCCCTGCCGACCGGCTCGAAGATCCGCTCCGCCACGTCGTGCGCGGCGGCAGTGGCGGCTACCAGCACACGGCGCCGATTGGCCGGATCCTGACCGCGTGTGACGAATCCCGCCCGCTCCAGTCGATCGATCACCGCGGTGGTGGCCGCGGGGCTGAGTCGCACCGCCGCACTCAACTCACCCGCGGGCAGCGGGCCACGGCCGAGCACCACATCTAGGCAGCGAAGATCGGTGCGGTTCATGCCCAGGTGCGCGGCCACCGCCTCGTCGAAGACGTCGAAGCTCTGCTGGAGCAGTCGCAACTGCGTGCCGATGGCACCGATAAGAGTTTCTTTCGACATTCGAAACTTTCTGCTATCGTATCTTTCGTTCATCGAAATAATAGCACGCACAAGGACGCTGCCATGCACGACACCGAAATCGACGACGCCGAGATCCGCACGCTGTTCCGCGACCTCATGCAGGCCTGGACCGACAACGACGCCGAGGCCTACGCCCACCACTTCACCGCCGACTCCGACTATGTGTCCTATGACGGCACTCGCGCGATCGGCCGATCGGAGCACCAGCGCAATCACGACAAGCTCTTCCGAGGCGTGCTGGCAGGCTCCGCACTGGTCGGCGACCTGGAGTCGATTCGCTTCGTCACCCCGGACGTGGCGATCCTGCACGGCACGGCGTCGGTATTGATGCCGTGGCGCTCGCGGCTGCCCGAGCGCAGGCGATCGCGCCAGACGCTGGTGCTGGTACGTACCTCCGAGGGCTGGCGGATAACCGCGATCCACAATGGCCGGATCCGCCCGGTGACGGTTCCCGAACCGGATTCCTTTCCGGCCGGAATGTCTCGCCTCATGGGCCGGGCGGCACGCAGGCTGGGAATCGGACCGCGCCGGCCCGCTCGGTGACCGCGCGACCGGGCCGTCTCGACCGGCGCGCGAGGTACCGCCGTTACGCACTCGTAGCGGCGAAATGCGCTGGAAAAGCGGATAGTTGGTAGATGAAGGGTGATCGGGTGGAGATCGTCGTCGACGTCGGCGACGGATCTCGCAGTTACGAGATCGCGGCTACCCGGGCGGGGCGGCGCGTCGAGGTCAGGATCGCGCGTGGCGTGGTCGAAGTCAGCGAAGTGACGCGATCGGGGACGGCGGTGCGGACCGCGCGGTTCATGGCCGGGCGCACGCTCGCACTGGTCGAGCACCCCGCCGATGCCGCGGCGGCGCGGGCCGACGAAGAGCGACAACGCTGAGGCGAAAACGCTTGCCGTCCGTCCCGGCCACGGGCATCCTCGATGCAGTCGGAGTCGATCGTCCGCCTCGATTGCGGCATCCCGCGACGGGTATGCCCATCGAGACGCCTACGCGGAGAGGAGCGCACGATGTCAGATCCCCTTGCCGACGCGGTCCCGGAGGCGGATCTCGCCGAGCAGTCCGTCCCGGCATATCCGGAGGAGCCGGTGGTCGCCGACGACCTGCCGGAGCAAGACGATGCCGCCGGACGGGCGATTCCCGAGCGCGACGTCCTGGAGGCGAATCCGGCGGACGTGCTCGAGCAGTCCATCGTGGTTCCGATGGACGACGATCCCGAGGAGGAATTCGGCTTCTGACCTCAGGGCTCAGGGCTGGATCTTCGCCCGCACCGTCGCGTGCAGTTCGCGCAGGCTGGACCGCTCGGTAGCCACCTCGAGCACCCGCATGCCATGGGCGTGCCCGGTCAGCTCGACGGCCAGCTGTTGCGGGTCCACCTGCCGGTGCGGGATGCGGTAGGCGGCGCACAAGGCGGCGAGATCCATGCCGTGCGGGGTGCCGAAGACCCGTTCGAACACGCCCGCGTACTGCGGGTCGCCCTGCTCGAGCAGCTCGAAGATGCCGCCGCCGTCGTCGTTGGCCACCACGATGGTCAAGTCGGCCGGTCGCGGTTCGCCGGGGCCGATGAGCAGACCGGACGCGTCGTGCAGGAAGGTCAGGTCACCGATCAGCGCGATGGTGCGCCCCTCGTGGTGCAGGGCGGCGCCCACCGCGGTGGACACCGTGCCGTCGATCCCCGCCACGCCGCGATTCGACAGCACCTTGATCCCCGGCCGCGGATGCGACACCAGCGCGGCGTCCCGCACCGGGTTCGAGGCGCCGAGCAGCAGTTGGTCGCCGTCCCGCAGCGCGTCCATCACGACCGCGGCGACGTGCAGCCCGGTGGGCTTCGGGTGCCGCGCGAGTTCGGCGCGCACCACCTGGTCGGCTTTCGCGTTCAGTTCACGACAGTGCTCCAGCCATCGCGCGCTGGGGGCTCCGCTGATGACGGCGCGCGTGCCGGTACCGACCACGTTGCCGGACACGTCCGGCCAGCGCGGACCCGTGGTGAGCGCGTAGACCCGGACGTCCGGATCGGCGAGCACCTTCGAGACCTGCCGGTGCAGGGTCGGGCGGCCGGTGATGATCGCCTGCTTCGGCCGCAGCAGCGACAGCACCAGCGGATGCAGCGCGGGCCCGTGCATGGGGGCGGTGGGCTCGGCGACGGTCGGCAGATCCGCCAGCTCCGGGCGCAACCCGGCGCCGTGTCCGGAGATCACCACCGTGTCCGGTGTGAGGTCGAGATCGAGCGGCACGTCCAGGGTGGCGTACTGGGTCTCGGTCCAGGCGCACTCGCCCGCGCGACCCGTAGGAGCCGACTCACCCGGCGCCAGGTCGGGGACCAGCGGCTCACGCAGCGGGACATCGAAGTGCACCGGGCCCGCGTTGCCGGAGCGGGTGCCGCGCGCCGCCGCCAGCACCCGGCACACCGCCGAACGCCACTGGCTGTTCTGCTGGCCGTAGGGCGGGTGCTCGGCGTCCCCGGCCTCCTCCTCCGCCAGCCCGAGCGAGATGGTGGCGCGGACCTGGCTGCCGAACAGGCCGAGCTGTTCGACGGTCTGGTTGGCTCCGGAGCCGAGCAGTTCGTAGGGCCGGTTGGCGCTGAGCACCACCAGCGGTACGCGGGCGTAATTCGCCTCCAGCACGGCGGGCCCGAGGTTGGCCACCGCGGTACCCGAGGTCATCACGACCGGGACCGGGTGCCCGCTCGCGATCGCGAGCCCGACGGCCAGAAAGCCCGCCGTTCGCTCGTCGATCCGCATGTGCAGCCGCAGCCGCCCCACCGCGTCGGCAGCCTGGAGGGCGAAGGCCAGCGGAGCGTTCCGGGAGCCGGGGCACAGGACGACATCCCGCACGCCCCCGCGCACGAGTTCGTCGACGACGACCTGCGCTTGTGCTGTTGACGGGTTCACGTCTCCAGACTGGCAGACAGTCAACTAGAAGTCGCCGCCGGGAGGCTCGCAATCACACTGTGTCCTCGGACACTGCCTCCGGGACGCAGGGGTGGTTCGCTCCCGAGGAGCCCGCGTGGCCCGGCTGGCGTCCGAGCATGCCGCAGGGAGGCCGCTATCGATAGGTGCTCAGTCGCATTCCAAGGAGGGACCCGCAACACTGCGGCCTCGCAGGCGCACACCACCCAGCTCACGTCCAAACCGTCCGAACCCCGACTAGGTCCGCAACCAGCAGGGCCAGCGGTCACCACTCGGACACGACCGTTGCAGGGCAGGGCTCAAATCGCGGCCCTGCCTACTCACTCGACCACACCGCTCAGCTCCCGGTTTCGAGCGAAGCGAGACCGAGCATGCGCCGTTCGCGGCCCGGCTCGCGTCCGAGTGGCCGCCGCGTACGCGACGAAGTCGCAAGCGGTGGTCGCTCGGACGCGAGCCAAGAGGGGGCCGCGAACACGCCGCGACGAAGTCGCGGCAAAACCAACACAGCCCGGCTCGCGTCCGAGTGGCCGCCGCGTACGCGACGAAGTCGCAAGCGGTGGTTGCTCGGACGCGAGCCATGAAGGGGCCGCGAACACCCAGCGCCGCAGGCGCTGGAAAAACCTACTGAGCGTGCTTCTGGATCAGGTCGCCCAAGCGCGGCAGCGCCTCGATGACGTTCTTCTTCGCCGAGGAACGCATCGAGGAGTAGACCTTCTTCAGGGCCGGGCGAGTGGAGGATTCGGCCCGAGCGTCGGTGACGGCGAGCAACGCCTCGGCGACCTCGTCCGACTTGGCGACGAGCAGATCGGCGAACTTGCCGGAGCCCGACGCCGTGTACTCCTGCCAGAACGGCTCCAGCTGCGCGACGAACTTGGGCGCCAACGACTCCAGCGCATCGGGCACGATGGACGGGCTGATCTTCTTGACCGCCGCGTAGCCACCCTTCACAGCCAGGCCGGACGCACCACCCTTGTCCGAGACCTCGGCATCGAGAACCTCGACGGCATCGGCAAGGAAAGCCGGGCGCTTCGCGTCGTCGAGCAGGGATTCAGACAGTGCTGCAACCACTTTCAGGTTCCTCCGGATCGGTATCGATGAACGAGCGAGGGCAACTATACGCACCCGCGCCAGCATTCACCCGGCTACGGCTGCCACGGCAGCAACTCAACCATCAGACCTTCGCAGTCTGCGAGCAGATCGCCCTGCTCATCGAGCAATTCGGCCGCGATGAAAGTTTTGCGCCCTTCGATCCGGTCGACCCGTCCGCGAACCGTCAGTTGTGTTTCCAGCGGAGTGATCTTGCGGTAGTTCACATGAAGGTACGCGGTGCGGCTGATCGGCCGTCCGGCGTAGTGCACGATCATGCCGAGCAGATCGTCGAACAGCAGCGGCAGCACACCGCCGTGCGCGGCGCCGTTGCCGCCGAGATGGAAACGGCGGAACACACCCGTCATCTCGATGCCGTCCGGCCCCGCCTCGACCACCTGCCACGGCAGCAGCAGAAGGCTTCCCCGTCCCGGCAGTTCGACGGCGCGGCCCGCCGGTCCCTGCAACTCGGGCGCGCGGTAGGGCTCCAGCAGATCGATCAGCTCGCAGGCTTTGGCCTGCGCGGCCCCGAACACGTCGTCGGGCGCGTCCACGGACACGGCGAGATCCTGCAATGTCCGCATGGCTTCCACGAATCCGCCGAAGTTCGGTCCGACCCGCGCGGGGGTGACCTTCGGAAATCCGCCGTGCTTCTCGTACCGGGACCCGTCCACCGCGCTCCGGTCGATAACCGGTTTCACTTGCTCGCTCATAACTTGCACGGTAACGCGTATTTTTACACCGTCAAATCGAGATCCCGCTGCCCGCTCACGACTTTCGGGCGCAGCGCGACCTAGCATTGCCCGGGTGACGTTCAATCCGAAGCTGTGGCGTCCCGTTCCGGGATTCGAGAACCTGACCGACATCACCTATCACCGGCACATCGAGCAGGGCACCGTGCGTGTGGCGTTCGACCGGCCGGAGGTGCGCAATGCGTTCCGCCCGCACACGGTCGACGAACTCTTCCGGGCACTCGACCACGCGCGGATGACTTCGGATGTCGGCGCGGTGCTGCTCACCGGCAACGGCCCCAGCCCCAAGGACGGCGGCTGGGCGTTCTGCTCCGGCGGCGACCAGCGCATCCGCGGCCGCAGCGGATACCAGTACGCCAGCGGTGACACCGCGGACACGGTCGACCAGGCCCGCGCGGGCCGCCTGCACATCCTGGAGGTGCAGCGGTTGATCCGTTTCATGCCGAAGGTGGTGATCGCCCTGGTGAACGGGTGGGCCGCGGGCGGTGGTCACAGCCTGCACGTGGTCTGCGACCTCACCCTGGCCAGTCGCGAGCACGCCCGCTTCAAGCAGACCGACGCCGACGTGGGCAGCTTCGACGGCGGCTACGGCAGCGCCTACCTGGCCAAGATGGTCGGCCAGAAGTTCGCCCGCGAGATCTTCTTCCTCGGCCGCCCCTACACCGCCGAGGAAATGCACCAGATGGGCGCGGTGAACAAAGTCGTCGACCACGCCGAACTGGAGGACGTCGCACTGGAGTGGACCGCCGACATCAACGGCAAATCCCCGCAGGCGCAGCGCATGCTGAAGTACGCGTTCAATTTGCTGGACGACGGTCTGGTCGGCCAGCAACTCTTCGCGGGCGAGGCGACCAGGATGGCCTACATGACCGACGAAGCCGTGGAAGGCCGCGACGCGTTCCTGCAGAAACGCGAGCCGGACTGGTCGCCCTACCCCTGGTACTTCTGACATGGACATCCTCAGCAGCCGGATCATCCTGCGGCCCGCCGATTACCAGGCCACGCTCGCGTTCTACCGCGACGGCCTGGAGCTGGCCATCGCGCGGGAATATCCGGGCGGCACCGTCTTCTTCGCGGGCCAGTCGCTGATCGAGGTGGCCGCGCACGGCGGGTCGGGGGAATCGTCGTCGTTCGAGGGCGCCATCTGGCTCCAGGTGCGCGACGTGTCCGCCGCCGCCGTGGAACTGGCGCTGAAGGGCATCGCGATCGACCGCGCACCGGTCGAGGAGCCGTGGGGCTTGCACGAGATGTGGGTGCGCGATCCCGACGGCGTGCCGATCGTCCTGGTGGAGGTCCCGCCGTCGCATCCGATCAGGCGGGATTCCCGCTGGTCGCCGTCGTAGCAACGGCTCGGATCGGTGGTTCGGCGGGCGCCACCGAGTTGCCAACGCGAGAACCGGCGAGGACGATAACGCTCGGACGGCCACCCGACCGCCGACGTCCGGGCCGGCTGTGTCCGTGTCCCGTCCGACCGAGTGAATCGCAGTCTCGATGTCTGTCGTACTTGAGCCCCGATCCGACCGGGTGACCGCGCCGCGGGTGCGCCACTCCGGCATACCGACCCGTTCCGCACGCGGTTACGCGGGCATGACACGATCCCTACCGTGAGGGAGTGCAGCGAGCGAGCCATGGGGACAGCGGCTCTGGGCACGACCGGGCCTGGCGAGCGGCGAGGCACGGCATGAGTAAGACACTGCGCACCTTGCCGATGCCCACCGGGTCCGGTCTCGGCGATGTCATGCCCCATCTGCGCGCGGCGCTGGAAGGTAGCGGGGCCGCGTGGCTGCCCGTTCCCAACAGCGATCGACGCGAGTCGAGACGCCTGAGTGACGCCCTCTCCCCCGGCGAGCCGATCGACGAGGAAGTCGCTCTGGTGGTGACCACCTCCGGCACCACGGGTGTGCCGAAGGGCGCGATGCTGAGTTCGGCGGCCCTGCGCGCGAGCGGCACCGCCACACACGACCGGCTCGGCGGTCCCGGCAACTGGTTGCTGGCCTTGCCCACCCATCACATCGCCGGTATCCAGGTGCTGCTGCGCAGCATCCTGGCGGGAACCGAACCCACCGTGCTGGACGTGTCCGGCGGATTCCTGCCCGAGGCGCTGGCCGGCGCGATCACGGGTATGCGCGGTGAACGGCGCTACACATCCCTGGTCCCGACCCAGCTGATCAAGGCGCTCGAATCGCCGGTGGCCACCACCGCGCTGGCCGAACTCGACGGCGTGCTGGTGGGCGGCGCGGCCACCCCGCTGCCGGTCTACGAACGCGCGAGAGCCGCGGGCATCACCGTGGTGCGCACTTATGGCATGAGCGAGACCTGCGGCGGCTGCGTATACGACGGCGTGCCGCTGGAGGGCACGAAGGTCCGGATCGAAGACGGCCGGGTGGTGCTTGGCGGCGCCATGATCGCCACGGGCTACCGCAATCAGCCCGACCATCCCGCCTTCGCCGAACCGGGCTGGTTCCGCACCGAGGACGCGGGCACCTTCGACAACGGCCTGCTGAGCATCACCGGACGGCTCGACGAGGCGATCACCACCGGCGGCCTGCTGGTGATCCCGCAGGTGGTCGAGGCCGTGCTGATCAACCACCCCACGATCAGCGAGGTGGTCGTCGTCGGCCTGCCGGACGAACGCCTCGGCCAGCGCGTCGCCGTCGCCGTGATCCCGGCCCCGGGCGCCACCCCCGACCTGGCGGAACTGCGCGAATACGTCGCCGACGAACTGGACTCCATCGCCGCTCCCCGCGAACTCGCCGTTCTCGACGAGTTCCCCCTCCGCGGCCCCGGGAAGCCCGACCGCGCCGCAGTCCGCGAATACCTCTTGGCCGACTCGACCCACTAGCGACAGCGGGGCAGCGCCCGCGGCACAGCGCGCCGAGTCGCGCCACCGGCGACCGCGTACCCCGAATCAGGCCGCCACCATCCCACGCTCCCAACACACCCCAACTCCCGGTTTCGAGCGAAGCGAGACCGAGCATGCGCCCGTTCGCGGCCCGGCTCGCGTTTGCGCGGCCGTCGCGTAGGCGACGAAGGAGCAAGCGGCGGTCGCGCAAACGCGAGCCACAAAGGGGCCGCGAACACCCAGCGCCGCAGGCGCTGGAAAAACCAACACAGCCCAATGCGACAGCGCCGTGCAAGAGCCGTGCAAGTCTCGGTGTCCACAGTTGTCCACATGACTTCTTTCGCACCAACTTCAGCGCTCGCCGTCGAGGCGGACGGCCTGGTCAAGGTGTTCGGGGAACAGCGTGCCGTCGATGGGGTGAGCCTGGCGGTGCCGCAGGGCTCGGTGTACGGCGTGCTCGGTCCGAACGGCGCAGGCAAGACCACGACCATCCGCATGCTCGCGACCCTGCTGCGACCGGACGGCGGCCGCGGCCGCATCTTCGGCCACGACGTGGTGGCCGAGCCGACGGCGGTCCGCTCGCTCATCGGCGTCACCGGCCAGTACGCCTCCGTCGACGAGGACCTGACCGCCACCGAGAACCTGATCGTCTTCTCCCGCCTGCTCGGGCTCAGCAGCATCGACGCCCGGCGCAAAGCGGCCGACCTGCTGGAGGAGTTCGATCTCACCGAGGCGGCGAACAAGCCGCTGCGGAACTTCTCCGGCGGCATGCGGCGCAGGCTCGATCTGGCGGCCAGCCTGATCGCGACGCCGCCGCTGCTGTTCCTCGACGAACCGACGACCGGCCTCGACCCGCGCACCCGCGCCCAGATGTGGGAGACCATCCGCCGCCTCGTCCGCGAAGGCGCGACGGTGCTGCTCACCACCCAGTATCTGGACGAGGCAGATCAGCTGGCCGACCGGATCGCGGTGATCGACCACGGCAAGGTGATCGCCGACGGCACGGCCGACGAACTGAAGGCCTCCGTGGGCGGCTCCAGCCTGCACCTGACCCTGGTCGATCGCGGCAGACTCGATGAGGCACGCCACATCATCGGCGATTTCCTCGGCGTCGAAGCGCAGATCACCCCGGAGGCCGGGCGGCTCACCGCGCCGCTGACCGACGCGGGCGTCACCGCCGATCTGCTGATCCGCCTGCGCGAGCGGGAGATCGGCGTCGACGAGATCACCGTGACCAAGCCGAGCCTGGACGAGGTCTTCCTCACCATCACCGGCCACCCCGCCGACGACAGCACCGACGAGTCCGAGAAGAGCGCGGCGTGAACGCCCGGCCCGCAGGCGGCAGCCTGCGCGACCACGAAGCGCCCGCGCACGCCGATAAGGAACCCAGCATGACCACCATCACCACGACCGCGGCGCGCCATGCCGCGCCGACGAAGATTCCCGAAGTCAGCAACCACGTTCCGCTGGGCCAGGCGGTATCGAATTCGTTCACCATGGCCTACCGCGGCCTGCTGAAGATCAAGCACAAGCCCGAGCAGCTGTTCGACGTGACGATCCAGCCGATCCTGTTCACCGCCTTGTTCGCCTACATCTTCGGCGGCGCCATCGGCGGCAGCGTGCACGACTATCTGCCGGTCCTGATCCCCGGCATCCTGGTGCAGACCGTGGTGCTCACCTCGGTGGTCACCGGCACCCAGTTGCGTGAGGACATGGACAAGGGCGTCTTCGACCGGTTCAAGTCCCTGCCCATCGCCCGCATCTCGGCGCTGGCGGGCGCGCTGCTGGCCGACATGGTGCGCTACGTCATCGCGACCGTGCTCACCATCGTCGTCGGCGTCGCCATCGGCTATCGCCCGGAGGGCGGTGTGCTCGGCGTGGTCGCGGCGGGTCTGGTGATCGTGGTCTGCTCGTTCGCGATCAGCTGGATCTGGGCGCTGGTCGGGGTCACCGGCAAGAGCGCCGCGGGCGTGCAGGGCATCTCGATGATGATCATGTTCCCGCTGACCTTCATGTCCGGTGCCTTCGCCATGGTGAGCACGATGCCGGGTTGGATGCAGGGGCTCAATCACGTGAACCCCGTGTACTACATGGTGAACGCGTGCCGCGGATTGATGAACGGCGCCGGTTTCGGCGGCGACCTGGCGTGGTCGTTGATCGGCGCGCTGGTCGTCATCGCGATCTTCGCACCGCTGACGGTCAAGGCGTACATGCGGCGGGCGTGAGCCCTCTCCACACACGAGCAGGCCGGGTGACGACTGTTACCCGGCCTGCTTTCGGCGTATTTCGTACGACACCGGAATCCCTCGCGCACGCCGGAGCGTCGGCGAAGAACGAATGACGTGAGCGAAGACCGTCAGTGGGTGGCGCTCAGGCTGTGCAGCATTCGCAAGATGCGGTCGGCGGATTCACTGCGGCGCAGGTGGCCGAGGCGGCGGCTGGCTTGCGCGACCTGGTCGGCACCGAGCTTCGCGACTGCCGCGTCCAGGTGCCGTTGCCAGCGCATGGAGGGGAAATCCTGACGGCAGAAGACGTTCGGCGCCAGCATCAGCAAGTCCAGACCCGTGCCGGCCTCGCGGTCGACGGCGATGAGATACGACCCGACCGCGCAGGCGACGCCGCCGATCTGCGGCAGGTCCCGGTACTGGGTCATCATCGGCACGGTGAGTTCGGCCAGCTGTGCGGCCAGGACCGCGCTCGAGCCGACGCCGCCGTGGAGTACCTGCGCGGCGAGCGCCGCCGCGGCGAGCATCAGGGCGCCGGGCCCGGGACCGAGCGCCTGGTCCGGCCAGCCGAACAGCTCCAGTGCCCGCTCGTAGCGCGCGAAACCGCCTGCGATGTCACCCATCGCGAACGCCACTTCCGCGGAACTCTGCATCACCGTGGACAGCAGCCGATTCTGTCCGAGAGACGAGGTGTCCAGGTCGGGCGTCCCCAGCGCGAGGTCGAGTTCCCGCCGGGCCTGCTCCAGATCGCCGGCACCTACCAGCGAAGCCACCAGCAGGCTGCGGATCTCCACCGTGTCCTCGTAGGCGCCGAGCCGCTGCAGCAAGTCGAGCGAGCGGCGGTAATAGGTCACCGATTCGGCGTACTGGGCGATCTGTCCACAGACCTGTCCGAGGTGCCTGCTCACCATGGCCACGCTCCAGACGTTCTCGCGCCCGAGGACATCCAGCGCGTTGATCGCGTCGATGGTGGAGCCGCGCACGTCACCTTGGTTCTCGCGCATGTTGGCCCGCAACAGCAGCGCCGTGCCCCGGGTTTCCGGATCGGCCGATCGCGCCGCCTCCGCGAGCAGCCTGCTGAGTCCGCGTGTGTCGGCCCTGGTGAGCACCACCCGGGCGATGAATCGGTTGTTCTCGCTGAGTTCGACGGAGCGACGAAGCAATCGGCGCACGCGCAGGCGCAGCACGGCGATCTCCCTGGCGCTGCCGTTGGTGTAAGCGAGATGCAGGAACGTCATCTGGTAGGTGACGAGCACGAGGTCCGGACGCGGACCTTCCCGGCCGAAATCGGCCGGCTCCAGTTCGATGACCCGCTGGGCCCAGGCGATCACTTCCATGTGCGATCCGCGGATCACCCACAGCGTGGCGACGACCGGGAACACCGTGTAGGCCGTCGCCGCGTCCCGTCGTTCGATGCCACAACGCAGCGCGGCGAGCAAGTTGTCCAGCTCCGCCGCCACGGAGAGGGCGAGGTGAACCTGATCGCCGGTCATATACCGGCTCGCCGCGTCGTCGGCGTAGTCCTTGGCCCACCGCATCATCCGAGTGTCGACCGCCTCCGGCTCCCCCGCCGTGGCGGTCAGCCGCTCTTCACCGAATTCCCGCACCGTCTCCAGCATGCGATAGCGGGTGCCGAGCAACTCGTCGTCCAGCACGGTGAGCAGCGATTGGTTGACCAGACCGTCGACGGCCGCGGCGACATCGGTCACGTCGGCTCCACCCGCGACCGCCTCCGCGGCCGAGAGCGTGAAACCGGCCGGAAAGCGGCACAACCGGCGCAGTGTCGCCTGCTGTTCGGTATCGAGCAGGTTCCAGCTCCAGTCGATCACCGCGTGCAGCGTGCGATGCCGTTCGGGCGAACTGCGGTCGCCGTGGCGCAGCAGCGCGAACCGATCGGCCAATCGCTCGTTGATCTCCTCGACGCTCATCGTCCGGACGCGGGCGGCGGCCAGTTCGATGGCCAGCGGCAGCCCGTCGAGTGTGTGGCAGAGCTGGGCGACGATCTCGGGGTCGAGCCGGACCGCCGGGCGCACGGCCCTGGCGCGGGCGGCGAACAGCTCCGTGGCGGGTGAGCCCGCCGGATCGATGGTCAGCGGCGGCAACGGATACACGGTCTCCGCGGTGATCGTCAGCGGCGATCGGCTCGTGGTGAGCACGGTCAGCCGTGGCGCGACGCCGATCAGGTCGGCGACCACCACGGCGACCGCGTCGACCAGATGCTCGCAGTTGTCCAGGATCAGCAGCATCGAGCGCGCCGACACCGCGTCGCGCAACCGCCTGCGCAGATCGACCGTCTGCCCGGAGCGCAGCGTCGCCGTGTCGAAGGTGACCTCGCTGAGCCCGAGCACCGCGGCGATCGCCGCCTCGATCTCGACCCTGGCGTCGCCTCCTTCGGCACGCACCGAGGCCAGTTCCACCAGTGCCACCGGGCGGGTGTGCGCCACCCGCGCACCGAGCTCGTTCGCGACCCTGGTCTTGCCCGCGCCGCCCGGGCCGAGCACGGTCACCACCCTGGAGTCGTCCAGCAGATCGGTGAGCGCGGCGAGGTCGTCCGTCCGGCCGAGCAGCGCGTTGGGGGCGGCGCGCAGCCCCATCGCGGCGGGCGGCGGTTCCGGGGCCGCTTCGGCCGAGGGCGTGGAAGTAGCCGGGAACCCTGGTCGGTATCCCGCGCTCGTTATCGGCGTCGGGGCACGCGGCGGCGCGGTGGGCCCGATCGGCTCTCCGCGCAAGATCGCCGTGTGCGCCGCGGAAAGCGCCGGTCCGGGATCGGCGCCGAGCTGGTCGGCCAATCGCGAACGGAACGCCGCGAACGATTCCAGCGCCTCGTTGCTCCGTCCCGAGGCGGCGAGCAGACGCATCAGGGTCAGCTGCGCGGGCTCGTCCAACGGGTCCGCGGCGGCGCGTAGCCGAGCGAGGTCCAAGGCGCCGTCGATGTCGCCGCCGCCCTCGCGTGCGGCGAGTTCGAGCTCATCGAGTTCGGCGCTTCGCCGCCCGGCCGCGTGGCGTAGCTCGTCGGCGAGGTCACCCCGTGGCAGGTCGGCGCCGGGATCCCCGCGCCACAGCGCCCGCGCGTCCGCGATCTGCGCCAGGCATCCGGAAAGGTCACCCGCGGCGTGCAGCTCGCGCGCCCGCGTGACGCGCTCGCCTACCGAGGACAAATCGACCTGTTCGGCGGCGAGCGTCAACCGGTAGCCCGCCGGGCCGATTTCCAGCGCGCCCTCCGGCAGCGCCGAGCGCAGCCGGGAGACCTGGGTGTGCAGCGCGTTCATCGGCGACCGCGGCGGCTGTTCGCCCCAGACATCCTCGATCAGGGCGTGCGCGCCGCGGCTGCGGCCGGGTCGCAGCGCGAGGGCGGTGAGCAGCAGCCGGGATCGCGCGCCTGGCAGCGGCGTCAGCAGGCCGTCCCGGCGCAGCGCGACCTCGCCCAGCAGGGCCACCACGACCGATTCGCCTGCGGGCGTCGTCACTGCTCGACTGTGGCCGTGCGGGCCGCTGCGCTCCGGAAACATCCCGCGGTCATCGTAGGCGAGCCGACCCCACGGGGCCGACACGATTTCTTTGCCGGGACTGTGAGCGGTCGGTGGCATAGTCTGACCCCCATGGCTGAGTTCGAGGTGGTCCGATCGGCCGTGGTCACGGCCGAGCCCGCGCGTGTGCACAGGCTGATCAACGATTTCCACAAGTGGGTCGAGTGGTCGCCGTGGGAGGACCTCGACCCGCAGCTGCAGCGCAGTTATTCCGGCGCGGACTCCGGTGTCGGCGCGCGCTACGCCTGGAGCGGCAACCGCAAGGCCGGCGCGGGCAGCATGGAGATCATCGGCAGCGCCGACCGCGAGATCGGCGTTCGCCTGGATTTCCTGAAGCCGATGAAGGCGACCAACATGGTGACCTTCATTCTGGACCCGGTCGAGACAGGCACCGAAGTGACTTGGCGGATGACCGGCAGGCAGACCGGCCTGATGGGCGTCATCGGCAAGTTCATCCCGATGGACAAATTCGTCGGCCGGGACTTCGAAAAGGGGCTCGCGCGGTTGCAGCAGGCGGCGACGACCGAAACGGCTTGATCGCCGCGCGCGAGCTGAGGGCGGACCGTGTCCGAATGCGCCCATTATGCTGCGGACATGGCTACTGCAGCGCAATGGATCGAGGGCGCGCGACCCCGCACCCTGCCGAACGCGATCGCCCCGGTGCTCGCCGGAACCGGAGCCGCCGCGTCCGTCGACGGTGCGGTGTGGTGGAAAGCGATTCTCGCGCTGCTCGTTTCCCTGGCGCTGATCATCGGCGTGAACTACGCCAACGACTACTCCGACGGCGTCCGCGGCACCGACGACATCCGGGTCGGCCCGTTGCGCCTGGTCGGGCAGAAACTGGCCTCGCCAGGCGCGGTGAAGACGGCCGCGATCGTCAGCCTGGTCATCGGCGCCGTCTTCGGCTTGGTGCTGGTGTTCACCAGCGCGTGGTGGCTGCTGCTCATCGGCGCGGCCTGCCTGGCCGGGGCTTGGTACTACACCGGTGGCAGCAACCCGTACGGCTACAGCGGATTCGGCGAAGTGGCGGTGTTCGTCTTCTTCGGCCTGGTCGCGGTGCTCGGCACCCAGTTCGTGCAGGCGGACCGGATCGACTGGGTGGGCGCGCTGCTCGCGGTCGCGGTGGGCGCGTTCTCCAGCGCCGTGCTCGTCGCGAACAACCTGCGCGACATTCCCACCGACACCGAGTCCGGGAAGGTCACGCTCGCGGTGAAACTCGGCGACCCGCGCACCCGCACGCTGCACCTCGCATTGCTCGCCGTGCCGTTCCTCGTGACGTTGGCGCTGGTCGCCCGCACACCGTGGGCACTGGCCGGCTTGATCGCGATCCCGCTCGCGGTGCGCGCCAACGCGCCGGTGCGCGGCGGCAAGGGCGGCCTGGAACTGATTCCCGCGCTGCGGGATTCCGGACTGGCCCTGCTGGTCTGGTCGGCGGTCACCGCGCTCGCGGTCGGGCTGGGCTAGCGCGCGTGCCGACCGACGCGGCCCGGTGACGAGTTCCGCACGAGCGGCGTGGCGGACTAGTCCTCGTCCGGCACCAGGATGCCCAGCACCCAGTTCACGATCGAGACGATGATGCCGCCGATCACCGCGGCCCAGAAACCTTCGACGCGCAGGCCGTAATCGGTGAACGCTTCGGTGATCTCGGCGGTCAGCCACAGCATGAACGCGTTGATCACGAGCAGGAACAGGCCGAGCGTCACGATCACCAGTGGCAGTGACAGCAACTTCACGATCGGCTTGACCAGCGCGTTCACCACCGTGAACACCGCGGCCACCGCGAGGACGACCGCGATCTTGGCGCCGTTGCCGCCTTCGGGAGCGAGGATGTCGATCTTGTCGACCCAAAAGGCGGCCAGCCAGATGGCCACCGCGTTGATGATCAACCGAATCACGAGCTGCATGGCCCAATGCTAGGCCCAGGGTGCGGACATGCGCCGCTGGAAGACATGAACTCCGCCTGCGCATGTCCGCGGGCTCAGGCGGCACGGTCGAGCAGGGCGTGCACCTTGGGGCGCAACTCCTTGATCACGGTGGGCCCGCCGAACAGGCGCACCGTCGTCTCGTTGGGGGCACGCAGGATGCCGAGCAGCATGTGCCCGGATTCGATGCTCTTGTCCTTGCGGCCGAGCGCCTCCCGCAGGGATAGCTCGAGCACTTTCTTCGCTTCCCTGGTGAACGGGATGTGCCCGTAGTACCCGCCGCGACCCCACGGGAACGACCCACGTCGCGGATCCGGCGCGGCGCGGTCGAGCGCGTCCTCACCGAAATGCGCCTCCAGTGACTCCCGGACGGCGTCCAGATCGATGCCGATGGACCGCAGTGCCTCGGCGTCCTCGGGTCCGAGGGGAACCCCGTTGCCCTGCTCGGCCAGCGCGCGGCGCACGCCGTCGCGCGTGAGTCCCGCCTCCGCGAGCAACGCTGCCAACTCCGGCTCGGCTTGGCCGAGCAATCCGAGCAACACGTGTTCGACCTCGATATTCGACGCGCGGAGTTCGCGCGCGTCCTCCTGGGCGACGACGATCGCCGTGCGCGCCGACCTGCTGAACCGTTCGAACATCAGCGGCTCCTGCCTTTCCGGTTGTATTTCTGATGGACCGCCTGCTTGCTCACCTCGAGCGCTTCCGCGATCGCCTGCCAGGACCAGCCCTGGGCGCGGGCGTTGGCCACCTGGATCGCTTCGAGACGTTCGAGCAGCCTGCGTAGCGCGAGCACCGCGCGCAGCCCGACCTTGGGATCGGGGCTGCCCGCGGCGGCCGCCAGGGTGGTTGCTTCTGTCATGTCGTCAATTTTTATTGACGCTTGCGCGCGATGTCAACAAAAATTGACACGCGAAGGCATGGCAGAGCCCGATTCCACGCTCGGCGAACAAGAAGGCTTCGCGCTCAGGCGAGGCCTGAACCGATCAGGCGTCCCAGATTCCGGTCGCCACGAACTTCTCCAGGACCGCGGTGGGCTCGGCGAGATCCAGCCCTTGGGCCGCGACCCACGCATCGTCGAAATACGTTCCGGCATAGCGGTCCCCGCCGTCACACAGCAGGGTGACGACGCTGCCGCCGCGCCCGTCGGCGAGCATCTCGGCGATCAGGGCGAACACGCCCCACAGGTTGGTCCCGGTCGATCCGCCGACCCGGCGGCCCAGCCGCGCGCTGGCGAACCTGGCCGCCGCTATGGACGCCGCGTCGGGCACCTCGAACATGCGGTCCACCACTTGGCCGACGAACGAGGGCTCCACCCGTGGGCGGCCGATGCCTTCGATCCGCGAGGACATGCCGGTCTGATAGCCCGCGTCCCGCGTCTCGTAACCGCCGTAGAAAGCGGAGTTCTCCGGATCGACCACGGCCAGCTTCGTCGCATGCCTGCGATACCGGATGTAGCGGCCGATCGTGGCGCTGGTGCCGCCCGTGCCCGCGCCGACCACGATCCATTCCGGCACCGGATCGGCCTCCAACGCCATCTGCTGGAAGATCGACTCGGCGATGTTGTTGTTGCCGCGCCAGTCGGTGGCGCGCTCGGCGTGGGTGAACTGGTCCATGTAGTGACCGCCGCATTCGGCCGCCAGCCGCGCCGCCTCGGTGTACATGTCCGGCGGGCGCCGCACGAAATGGCAGCGACCGCCCTGCGCCTCGATCAGCGCGATCTTCTGCGGGGAGGTGCTCGCGGGCATCACCGCCACGAAGTCCAAGCCGAGTAGGTTCGCGAAGTACGCCTCGCTGACCGCGGTCGAACCGGAGGACGCCTCCACCACGGTCGTCCCCTCGGTGACCCAGCCGTTGCAGATGGCGTACAGGAACAGCGAGCGGGCCAGGCGGTGCTTGAGGCTGCCGGTGATGTGCGTGGACTCGTCCTTGAGGTAGAGCTGGACGTTCCACCCGGCGGGTAGCGGGTAGCGCAGCAAGTGGGTATCCGCGCTGCGCTGGGAGTCGGCATCGATCAACCGCACCGCGTTGTCGACCCAGTCGCGCGGCGCGGTGTGATCGCAGGACTTCACGAAGACGTCCCCGACTCCGGCGGGGTGGGCGGTTCGTCGCCGCGCAACCGCGCCCGTAGCTCGGCCTTGTCGCGGCGCCTGCGCTCGTCGACCACGGCGATGTCCTCGTTGACCTTGGCCCGCAGCCGCTTGAACAGGGCCAGCGACAGCGGCATCGCGATGATGAGCGCGAACAGGGCCGCGACCACCAACGGAATGTCCACCGACACCAGTCGCGCGGCCAGCACGATCACCGCGGTCAGCACTACCACGAGACCCAACCTGGCGACGGTGTACAGGGCCAGATTGCGGGCCAGCCGACGACCTGCGCCAGCCGTTTGCTGTCCGGAAGCACCTTTTGGTGGAGTTGCGTCACGCACATCCCTCAGCCTATGCGAAGCTGTTGCCCGCCCCCGGTGCACGCCCAATGCCGGGGGTGGGGCGCACATCCGATTTGTCTATTACCTCCCCTTTACCAACTGTAGGTGGTTCGAGTACCTAGGGGTTTCAGTGCGACGATGGCGCCATCTGATGAGGGAACTGTCGAGAACGGAGAGGTTTGCTATGACTGCGATCACCGTCGGCGGCCAGGACACCCTGCTGACTCCGGGCCAGGTTGCTGCCCTGTTCCACGTCGACCCCAAGACCGTGACGCGCTGGGCCCACGCCGGGCGCCTCGGGTCGTTGCGCACACCGGGCGGACATCGCCGGTTTCGCGAATCGGAAGTACTCCAGCTGCTCAAGTCGCTGACCACCGAGGCGACCGCACGCTGATCGCAGGGCACGCGGGCCCGTCGTGCTCGGGTCCGCGCTCGCCCGTAGACCATTTTCTGCGTCTGCGGTGTGCGGGAGTCACCTCCGCGACTACCCTCGTAATCAGGAGGTGAGCGACGTGACGTACCTGTTGGCACTCATCGCGGTGGTGGCAATAGCGGTGTTGTGCTGGAAGGCGTTCGGCCCCGAGCGGACTGGACCCATTGCCCCGCAGACCCGTTCACCACAGCGCAAGCGCGTCATCGGACCCGACGACGACCCGGAGTTCCTCTGGCGACTATCTCGCCAGCACCGCGACGGCGAGTCCGGTTCCGCCGAGCGCTGATCGTTCGCAGTACCCGCGCGATAGCACGCGTCCAGGGATATCCGGCGTTCGCGCGTTCTCTTTGTTCCGCGTATCAACCGTGGCCGTCCGCCGGGGGAACTCCCTCTCCCTCGCCGGACACCACGGCGATCGACACCCCGGTCCGGGTGTGGCAGGCGCGCTGCGGTGCGCCTGCCACACCCGATCCGCGGGTACCGATCAGGGTTCGCCGTTGACGACCGCCATCAGCGCGTCCATGAACGGCTGCCCGCCCTGGATGGCTCCGCCCGCGATCGCGCCGACGACCAAGCCGATCGGGCCGGTGATGATGCTGAAGAAGCCCAGGCCGATCAGGGCCCCGAGCAGTCCGCCGAGCAGCGCGCCGCCGACCACGCCGACGACGTTCTGGTTCAGTTCGGCGATGAGCCGGTTCATCGAGCTGATCGGCTGCATCTCGCCGATCTCCTTGGCATCCGCCTTCGGGGTGAGCGCGAGACGCCGTCCGCTGTCGGAGATTTCGTGCGCCACCGAGAGCTTGCTGCCGGAAACCTGGAAGGTCAGCGGCACTTCGGCGACCACGGCTCCGGTATCGGAGGTCAGCTTGATCTTGGTGCCGTCATCGACCACCGCGAAGGTGCCGTGCTCGACGGCGGTGCTGATGGCCCCGGTCTCGCGCGAGACCGTGGTGCGATAGTCCACCCCCTGCTCGACACCTGCTGTCGTGATCTCTCGATCCGGTTCTACGGGTTGCGCGTTCGCGGCCCCCGCCGTGATGCCCACTGCGGCAACCGCACCGAGCGTAATGGCGGCAATAGTGCCGAACTTCATTCTGGAATTCCTTCTCACCGAGACACCGGCTCCGGAGGCCGGATGGCGTGTGACTGTACAGCGCCCGTGACTTGTTTCCAGATCTGGCGGTCGGCACACACGATCGAGCGGTTCGTTATCCGATTGTGATCACTATGGCTTCGGATGCGCGCACCCAGGTGAATTTCGGGGCGGATCACTATGCCTGGGAAGCAAAACTCGACGCGGACGTGCCGCGTAGTGTAAGCATGGCGTGGTCTTCAATCCGCAAGATTCACAACTTCGAGTCGCTAGGTGGGTCGAAGGGTTCACAGCTCTGGAGGACGTACGTGTCGCGCCAACGTGTCCGCGCCGGTATCACCCTGGCCGCCTTCATGGTCGGGACCGGACTGGCGGCCACCCTCGTGGTCGTCGCCGCGCTATCGATGTCCGGCCCCGCCGAGGAGCCGGCCGCAGCCGCCCAGACCGCCACCGCACCAACCACATCGACACCTCCGCCGACGACCGAGGAACTGCCGACCACCACCGAGCCACTGCCGACCACCTCGGCGATGCGTGGCGCGTCGAACAAGAGCGCCACCAGCCTGCAGGTGAGCATCGGCGACTGCGTGCAGCTCGGCGGCGCAGGCGGGATCGACAAAACCGCTTGTGGCAGCCCTAACTCCGTCTACAAGGTCATCGAGAAGGCGCCCGCGAACGCCGCGTGCCCCACCGACGCCGACCACACCTACAACGAAACCCTGCACGGGGCGGCACAGGCCGCGCTGTGCCTGGACATCGACTGGGTAGTCGGCGGCTGCATGGAACTGACCCCCGGCAATCCCAAGCGACTGGATTGCGCGGCCCCCGCCCCCGGCGCGGTCCGGGTGATCGACATCAAGCAGAACACCGTCGACGTCAACGCCTGCGGCTCGGCCGACAGCGGAATCGTCTACCAGCAACGGCATTTCGTCGTCTGCGTCGCGCGGCTCTAGACCCACCCCGGCTGCCGTAACGCGGGCATTCCCGTAGACGCTCGCACGGTCAGTTAACAGACATGCGAAGTCTCGTGTCTCGTAGGACGATGGACTCGTAGCGTTATCGGTTCCACTGTGGGATATTCAGCGCATTGCCGACCGAAGCTTTGCGCGCATCGCGAACCGAAGGCAATCCCGCGCAATTCGGCCACAAACTCTGAAAATGTTTTCCTCCAGATCGTTCCGGCACAAAGACGCCAATAAAAATTACAGTATTCCGGGAAATGACCATTCCGGGTACGCACCGGTACAGGTCGCGGCGTTCAGTGATCCCGATTGCCTCCCACAGCTCGCCACCGCGGTCCCGGCAATGCCCTCGCAACCTGCACGGGCGGCGAGAACCTCGGCGGTGTAGACCGACGGCACCGTGGTGATCAGCGGAATGAGCTCGTCATCCGCCGCTTCCCGCACGAGATCGATATCGGCAGAGGACATCTGCCGAGGTCTGAGCCTCAAATCGCCTGCTGCTGCGTCCAATTCCGGTACTCGACGTTTCCCGGCCGGCTCCGAGTTCCTCCGCACCAGAAGATGATCGCCGAGCGCGATCTCCACCACCAACGCAAATCGTTCGGTGGCACGTGTGCGCGAAACGCCCGAGGCATCGAGCCTGGTGAAGCTGCGTTTTCAACTATCGCGGATCGTCGATGACCCCTACCGCCGGATGACGGAACGGAAGCCCACCTCGGGGGAATCGGCTTACCGCAAGGGGTGGGTGGCCGTGCACCCTTGGTGTCCTTTCGGCGCATTCCCGTGTCCATGAGGCTGGACAGCGTCATCACGACAGCGGGACCGCCCCGCCACACGAACACCGAGGAGCACACCACATGATGCGAAACCAGCGCTCGACCCGCCGCACCCATCGGCTCGCCCGCGCTCTCGCGATCGCCGCCGCACCCGCCCTGCTCGGGATGGGCCTGGTGACGGCCGGTGTCGCCCAAGCCGGTCAGGACCAGAACCTGGCGAGCTGTTCCTGGCCCGATCCGGCGTGCGGCCCGCAGGCGAATCCGGCACCCGGCGGACAGACCAACCTGAACCCCGGCAGGAAACCCGACCACAACCCCGGCCCGCACCGGCCGCACGCCCGCATCATCGGCGCAGCGGCCCTGTGACCGATCGCGGTGCCGGCATGCGGCTGCGCACACTGGCGAGCCGCATCAATGTGCGAGCCGATCTCCTCAGTATTCGAGTTCGGCCCACGGAATGCTGATCGGGAACGGAAAGTCGAACTCGACGCCGTCCGGGTCCCGGTGGGTCCACTCGGCCGCGAGAATGTAGTTGGCGGTGCGAAGCGGGTGAACCCCGTCCGGAAGCTGCGCATGGCCGATGTCCAGACCGTAAGCGCGGACGGTGGCGATCGCGGCGTACCGGACGAGTCCGCCACCGAGCGCAGGAAGCGCGGGTCAAGCCTCAGTTCAGCCCAGCGTAGGAGTGCAGCCCGCTGATCACCATGTTGATGATGAACAGATTGAACAGCATCGCGACGAAGGCGGCGATGTTGATCCAGGCGGCCTTGGTGTCGCGCCAGCCGGAGGTGGCGCGGGCGTGCAGGTAGGCGGCGTAGAGGACCCAGGCGATGAAGGAGCAGGTTTCCTTCGGGTCCCAGCCCCAGAAGCGGCCCCAGGCGGCCTCGGCCCAAATGGCGCCCAGGATGACACCGGCGCCGAACAGCGGGAAACCGATGATGGTGGCCTTGTAGGCCAGGCGGTCCAGGGTGCGGGCGTCGGGCAGGCGGCGGGCGATGACGCCGAGGACGTTGTCGGACTCCTGGCCCTCCGGTTGGCGCAGGCGGTAGAGGAACAGCATGCTCGCCACGCCCGCGAACAGGAACACGCCACTGCCCACGCTCACGATGGTGACGTGCACCGGCAGCCAGAACGACTTCAACGCGGGCACCACGGGCGCGGCGTCGGCGTAGAGCACCGTGCCCGCGAGGAACAGCAGGATCAATACCGGGACGAGCAGGAACGCCCACATCGCGCGGTAGCGCTGCTCGCGCAGCAGTACCACCCCGACCAGCACGGCGGCGGCCGTCGCCATGGTGACGAACTCGTACATGTTGCCCAGCGGGAAGCGGTTGGTCGCGAAGCCGCGCAACACGATCGCGCCGACGTGCAGCACGATGGCGACCATCAGCACCGAGAACGCCATGTTGCCGAGCCGCTCCGACAGCGGCCGCCGCGCGGGCTCGACGACCCGGCCGGGGCCCTGCGGTGTCGATCCGCCGCCCACGGTCACCAGTTCACGCTCGCTGACCTGGCGGCTGCGCGCCGTCGCGTACTGCCAGATCAGCAGTACCAGCACCAGCGCGTACACCACGATCGCCGTCTTGAACGCGAGATCGCTGTACCTGGCGATGGTTTCGTCGATCGGCATGGTCACTCTCCCGTGGTCTCGGCGTGCTCGTCGAGCAGGCGGGCGCGCAACCGGTCGAACTCGCCGCCCCAGCCCGCCTGGTCGGTCCTGGCCAGCCCGCCCATCTCTACTACAGTGCGTCGTTGGTCTACGGTACCGGCCGTGTCCTCGGCCGGGTAGACCCGCACCCAGATCCGCCTGCGCTTGATCAGCAGCGAGACCAGCAGGCCCGCCATCATGAACAGCGCGCTCACCAGCACCCACTTCTGCGCGGGATCGTGCGAGACCTGGAGATTGACGAACTCCTGCGCGCCGTCGAAGGTGACCTTGGTGCCGTTCGGCAGCGTGGTCGACTCGCCGGGGCGCAGATTGACCCTGGCCTCCTTGGCCAGCCGGCCCTGTTTGACCTGCTCGGGGTCCAGCGCGAACAGCGACTGCGGCTTCCCGGTGTCCAGGCCGGTGTCGCCGCGATAGATGTCGACCGCGACGGCGGGATCGTTCATCGCGGGGAACGCCGAGGTCAGCAACGACCCGTGGAACATCGCCGTGGGCGCGAACAACCCCTCGATCGCGATCTGGTTCTTGCGGCGCTCCTCGTCGGTGGCGTACATGCCACCGGGCGGGTCGATCCGCAGCACGCCGCTGGACAGGAACGTGGAGGCGTCGTCGGGACGCCACTGGATGGACTCGGTGCGGGTCTGGCCGTTGGGGAAGGTGACCGTGAAGGTCGGCGCGTAGCCGTGACCTTGCAGGTAGAGCCGGTCGCCTGCGACGCGCAAGGGGTGGTTGACCTGCACTTGGGTATCGCGCCACGTGTTCGTCCGCAGGTCGTCGCCCGCCTGGTAGGCGAGATTCGCGGTGAACATCTCCGCTTGCCCGTTGGTCAGGTAGTCGGCTCGGAAATCCTTCACCCGCACGCAGATCGGGGTCATCCCGGTGCCGTCGTTGACGTTGCCCGCCTTGAACGAGTCGAACACCGCGGGCGAGGTGGTGCAGAAGCCGGGGCCGTTGTTCGCCAGCACGATGACGCTGCCCTCGTAGCCGAACAGCTTGCCCGCCGCGATGGCGATCAGCAGCCCGACCAGCGCCAGATGGAACACCAGGTTGCCGAGTTCGCGGGTGTAGCCCTTCTCCGCCGAGAGCGCCAGTTCACCCTCGCGGGGGCCGGGGCGGACCACGGTGCGCCAGCCGCGCAGCTGGGCGCGGGCGTGGTCGGCGAGTTCCCGGGGCGACCGCTCGGCCAGGCCCGAGTAGTGGTGCGGCAGCCTGGTCAGGTTGCGCGGCGCCCGCACCGGCGGTGTGCGCAGCGCGCGGTAGTGGTCGAGTGTGCGCGGCAGGATGCAACCGACCAGGGAGATGAACAGCAGCACGTAGACGGCGGTGAACCAGAAGCTGGAGAACACGTCGAACAGCTCGAAGCGGTCCATCCACGGGCCGAGCGTGGGCCGGTCGGCGATGTACTGCTCGACCTTCTGCTCGTTGAGGTTGCGCTGCGGCAGCAACGCGCCGGGAATCGCGGCCAAGGCGAGCAGGAACAGCAGCACCAGGGCGGTGCGCATGCTGGTCAGCCCGCGCCAGGTGTTGCGCAGCAATGCCCAGGCCCGTCCGGGCAGGGATTGGCGCGGCGGCCGCTCGGTGCTTTCGATCGTCGGCTGGTCGGTCACGGTCATATCGGCAAGGTCACCTCGGAGACGAACGCGTCGCGCACCCAGGCGACGAACTGGTCCCACGCCCCGGTGACCAGCGCGGCGCCGACCGCCACGAGCAACAGGCCCCCGATGATCTGGATGGTGCGGGAATTGCGGCGCAGCCACCCCACCCCGCGCAACGCGCTCGCCGAACCGAAGGCCAGCACGACGAACGGCAGACCGAGTCCCAGACAGTAGGCGACGATCAGCGCGACCCCGCGCACCGCCGTCGTCCCGTCGGTGCCCGCGGCCACGGCCATGACGCCGGAAAGCGTGGGGCCAAGGCACGGTGTCCAGCCCAGCGCGAACACTCCGCCCAGCAGCGGCGCGCCCATGATGCTGGTGAGCCTGCGCGGCTCCATCCGGGTGTCGCGCTGCAACGCGGGCACCAGGCCGATGAAGACCAAACCCATCAGGATCGTCACCACGCCGCCGATGCGTTGCAGCAGTTCACGGTTCACGTTGAGGGTCTGGATGACGCCGAAGACGGTCGCCGTGGCGAGCACGAAGACCACGGTGAAACCGGCCACGAACAAGCCGGCCGCACCCGCGACCCGCATCCGCCCCGCGCGAAGCGACTCGGCGGCGGTCACCGCTCCTCCGGTACGGCCCCCGGTGGCCTGTGCGACGGTGGCGGGCGGCGCCTCGGCGCCGACCAGTCCGGCCAGGTAGGAGAGGTAGCCGGGCACGAGCGGCACCACACACGGCGAGGCGAAGGACACCAGACCCGCGAGCAGGCACGCGCCGAGCGCCAGCAGCAGCGGCCCGGAGGCCGCCGTCTGCTGGAACGAATCACCGACTCCGGCGAGCACCATCACAGGTCCTCCCCGGTATCCGGCGCGGTGCGCGCAAGCGTCACACCGATTCCTCCGGCGTGTCCTCTGGCGATCGTCCGGCGCCGCGGCGCAACGACACCTTGTGCTCGGTGGCGGTGGGTTCCTCGGCCGCCTCGAATACGGCGAAGTCCAAGAGGGAGTCGGCGGCGACGCTGCGCGGCACGGTGGCGATACCCGCCCACCGGTCGTCGACGGCCCATCCTCCGCCGATGCGTCGGGCGCCCTGCCGTGGCCGGCAGGCACGCAGGTGGCGGGTACGGCGGTCGCGATTCACTGTGATTCCTCCGCGGCGATACTTTCGATTACCGGCTGTAGATCCTCGGCCAGCAGGGACCGCAGGAAGACCGCGGCGACCCGGTGTTGCCGGTCGAGGACGAGCGTGGTTGGGATGACACTGGTAGGGAAATTCCCGCCGAGCGCCAAGAGCGTGCGCATCGACGGGTCGTAGACGGACGGGTAGCCGACCTTGTTGTCGACCACGAAATCCTGGGCCTTGTCCTGTTGCGGATCGCGGACGTTGATTCCGAGGAACGCGACGCCTTTGTCCTTGGTCGCCTCGTAGACCTGCTCCAGGGCGGGCGCCTCGGCGCGGCACGGACCGCACCACTGGCCCCACAGGTTGAGCACCACGACCTTGCCCGCGTAGTCCTCGACCGAGGTGGTCTTGCCCGCCGTCATCAGGTCGGGACCGGCCAGTTTGCCGATGGTGCCGCGCGCGGCGGGCGGGTCGTAGCGGATGTCGGTCTTGCCGCCGGGCGAGACGAATTCGAAGGTGCCGCCCGAGGCCACCGCGTCCGAACCGGTCGAACAACCCGCGAGCGCGGCGATCAGCGCCACGCACACGAGCAGAACCGGCAGCGCCCGCCCGGTGCGCACCGAGGGGGGGAGGGGGAACGCGGTGGAGCGGGTCATGCGCCGTGCACCGACGGGTCCGAGCCGCCCGCGGGCTCGGAGTAGACGATGTCGACGAGCGTGTCGCCGTGGTAGACCAGCGAGGTCAGCGACGCGAGCGAGCACTGCCGCTGGCGCGGGTCGTGCCAGAGCCGCTGCCCCTGGAGGAACCGCCGCAGCGTCCACACCGGTAGCTGGTGCGAGACCAGCACCGCCTCCCGACCGGCCGCTTCGACCCGGGCTTTGTTCACCGCCGCCAGCATGCGGTGCGCGATCTGCAGGTAGGGCTCGCCCCAGGAGGGGGTGAAGGGATCGCGCAGCTTCCACCAGTGGCGCGGCTTTCGCAGGGCGCCGTCGCCGACCGACACGCGCAGGCCCTCGAAGGTGTTGCCCGCCTCGATGAGGTTCTCGTCGGTGCGGACGATGATGTCGTGCTGCGCGGCGATCGGCTCGGCGGTCTCCTGGGCGCGCTGCAACGGCGAGGCGATGACCAGCGCGATGTCGTGATCGGCCAGGGTCCGCGCGACGGCGGCGGCCTGCGCGCGCCCCGTCACCGACAGGCTGAAGCCGGGCAGGCGGCCGTAGAGGATGCCGTTCGGGTTGTGCACCTCGCCGTGCCGCAGCACGTGGACGATCGTCTCGATGGCGGCGCCGCCGTCGTGCACCCGCTCGGCGGCGCTGATCCGGCCCTCGGCGCGTTCCACCGGCTCGGGGGCCTCGTCCTCCGCCGGGCCCTCGGGGGCCTCTTCTCCCCCGGCCTGCGACGTCGTCCCCGCGGACGCGGCGAAGTGAGCGCCCGCGTCGACCAGGCTGGATGCCACGGGCTCGGTGGTCGCGGACCGGGTCGCGGCGGCGAACTGCTCACCCGCGTCGATCACGGTCGCCTCCGCGACCGGGTCGACGACCGATGCGACGGCGACCGCGCCGTTGGTCGCGGTCACGTCCGGCTCGGCGGACGGCTTGGCCGGCTCGCGCCGGTCGGCATCGGGCTGATCGAGGTCGGAGGTCACGCGCGGGATCCTTCGGGGGTGGCGGCCGCCGCCGCGTGCGCGGCGGCGGGCAGGGCGGCAGCGATACGGTCGAACGCGTCCTCGTCGAGCGCCGCGGAGACGAACCACGCTTCGAACGCGCTCGGCGGCGCGTACACGCCACCGTCGAGCAGGGCGTGGAAGAACGCGGGGTAGCGCCAGGTCTCGCTCGCCTTGGCGGCGGCGTAATCGGTGACCGGGCGTTCGGCGAAGAACACGCTCACCATATTGCCTGCGAATTGCACCTGGTGCCCGACCCCCGCGGCACTCAGCGCCGAGCCGAACAGCTCGCCGAGCCGCTGCGCGTTGCGGTCGAGTGCGGCGTAGACCGCGTCGTCGGCCGCCCGCAGCGTGGCGAGGCCTGCGGCCACCGCGACCGGGTTACCGGACAGCGTGCCCGCCTGGTAGACCAGGCCGAGCGGCGCGAGGTGGTTCATGATCTCGGCGCGTCCGCCGAACGCGGCCGCAGGCAGTCCGCCGCTCATCACCTTGCCGAAGGTGTAGAGATCGCCCGCGACGCCTTCCCGGCCGAACCAGCCCGCACTGCTGACCCGGAAGCCGGTCATCACCTCGTCCATGACGAGCAGCGCACCGTGCTCGGTGGTGAGCGCGCGCAGGCCCGCGTTGAAGCCGGGCAGCGGCGCGACGGCGCCCATGTTGCCCGCCGCCGCCTCGGTGATCACGCAGGCGATCTCGCCGGGGTTCGCGGCGAAGGCGGCGGCGACGGCGTCGAGGTCGTTGTAGGGCAGCACGATGGTGTCGGCCGCCTGCGCGCCCGTCACCCCCGGTGAGGTGGGCAGCCCGAGCGTGGCGACACCCGAGCCCGCGTCGGCGAGCAGCGCGTCGACGTGACCGTGATAACAACCGGCGAACTTGATGATCTTGGTCCGGCCGGTGTAGCCGCGGGCCAGCCGGACCGCGCTCATGGTTGCCTCGGTGCCGGAGTTCACCAGCCGGACCCGCTCCACCGGCGTGACCCGGCGCACGATCGCCTCGGCGAGTTCGATCTCGGCTTCGGTCGGCGCACCGAAGGACAGGCCGCCGCTCGCCGCGCGGCGCACCGCCTCGACGACCGCGGGGTGCGCGTGGCCGAGGATCATCGGCCCCCAGGAACAAACCAGGTCGACGTACTCGTTGCCGTCGGCGTCGACGAGCGTGCAGCCGGCGGCCGAGGCGATGAATCGCGGTGTGCCGCCGACGGATCGAAATGCCCGCACCGGAGAGTTGACGCCCCCCGGAATCACCGAACTCGCCCGGTCGAAGAGCTGAGCGGAAACCGGCACGGTCGCACTGGTCACGCGCGGAGAAGAACTCACGCGTTCCAGTCTCGCAGCACCGGAAAATCGGTTCGACGACAGGGTGTAGTGCAGTGATGCAGGCCGCAGCCGCCTGGCAACACGCCGAGGTGAGGTTCACGCGAAATTCGATCGCTGGACGGTTGCCGGTGCGTAGTCTCAGCTCACATTCGTCCATCGTTCGGGAGGGTCTGCATGCGGATTGCCATCGTCAGCGTGGGTGTGCTCGCCGTCGTCGCGGGAGCCGCCGTGACTCTCGGGGCCGGGTCCGCCGCCGCGCAGCCGTTCGATCAACTCGATCAGGCGCGGCTGGCCGTCCCGCTGGACCACACGGCGACCACCATGCTGGCAGGCGGACCGATCCCGGCGCTGGTCACCATGGTCGTCCCGCCGAACCGGATCGGCGCCGGGCTGAAGGACGACTCGGCGATCTACCGCGACGATCGCGGCGCGGTGCACGCCACCTTGCGCCAAGTGGTCTTGGAGGCCGCGGGCCATCCGGACGGGACGGTCACCGTCTATCTCAATGCTCCCGGCGCCCGCAACGGCCGGGTGCTGGACATCTACCAGCACTGGAACTGAAGCGGGCGCCGCGACGCCGCCGTCAGGCGTACATGCACGGGACCTGCGCCGACATGGTGTGCAGGAAGCACATGAACCCGTTGTAGGGGCCCGCCGAACCCGTATCCGGCACGAGAATCGGCGCGTCGACCGGGTTCGCGTCCTCCAGGGGCAATCCCGGGTTCGCGCCCGCGGGCGCGGCCCCGAGTCCGAGGGCGGCGGCCACGGCAAACGCGGCACAGATCTTCAGGGCGAACCGGTTCATCAAACACTTTCCTTCATTGACGCGCGTTCCAACTACCGCCGAAATACTAACGGCCCCAGAGCCATTCCAGCCAAAGCGCACAGTCGGCAGGCGTCGGGCCGCGGACGGAGCGCGGGTGCACGGTAACTCGCTCGCGCGCCGTCCGCAGCGGTTCGCAGGCACTCCGTGGCTACGTCAGGCCCAGGCAGAACTTGGCGAACCCGGTGGTCACCAGGCACGCCAACGGCGTGGGTAGCAAATGCAGCAACGGTGCGGGCGGAGTGGCGGCGAAGACCGGTGTCACCGGAACAGGCGTTCCGGGAACGGCTTCGGCGGACGCGGTGACGGGTACGGCCGCGGCCGCGCCGATCACACCGGCCGCCACCGCACCGAAAAGTGTTCGCTGGACAGTTGGTTTCATGTCCGTGGCGTTCCCGCGTTCCGCGAGGTCAAACGGCCGCAAATGGACTCGCGCCGATCAGCCGCCGGTCGCGGCGCCACGGCGACCGCGCCACAGACGGGCCACGGCGTCGATGGCGAGCACACCGGCCACCGCGACGAGCAACGTGGCCAGCAGCCACCAAGGGCCCGCGTAGCGGGTGGCGGTGAAACCCGGGGCGTCGCCGGCCGCCGCGAAGTCGGTGGTGCGCACGCCTGCGCGCGCGCTCAGCGCCGCCGCGATCAGGGCGAGCACGAACAGATCCAGTTCCACGAGCACCGCGACGATCCAGCGCCTCAACGGTCGACTCCGTCCGAACTGCGCTGGACGGCTTCGGTCAACGCCGTTCGCAGCGCCTTGTGGTCTCTGGCCCATGCCTGCACCAGGCCGCCGTCGGCCAGCCGCAGCCCGATGCCGGTGCGGCGGCGGGGCACCCCGCTCAGCTCGCCGAGCGCCCTGGCCGACTCCCACTCCTCGTCGTCCCAGGAATCCTCGTCGCGCTCGGGAAGCACCTCCGCGATCGAGTCCAGCGGTAGCGACTCGGTGCCCGACCGCAGCGTCTCCTCGGTGAGCTCGACACTGACGTGCCGCTTGCCCGCGACCACCTGCAGGGCGACGAAACCCGCGATCAGCGCGGCGCAGAACACCAGGGCGAACCAGTGCACGGCACCGCCCGTGGCGAATTCGAGGACGAGAACGGCCAGGCACAGGATCGGGCCGTAGGCCACCGCGCGCCAGCGGGCGCCCGGTTCGGCGAACAAGACGGCGGCAGCGGTCACGCCGGGCCTCCCGCGGCAGCGCGCGCCGACACGGCGAGAAGTGAGATCAGCGACTCAGGCCGGGCAGCAACAGCACGGCGACGGTCAACACGGCGAACAGGATCAACAGGCTCAAGACGGCCAGATCCCGCCGAATGCTGTGCGGCTGCTGGATCACCACTCGCATCGATGCCTCCGATCCTCCGGAGCCATCTGCCGAGTTCCCGCACGGAATACACGACAACGCATGACAAACGACTACCGGTTCCCACGTCCACTGTGACAACCCTCACCATACATGCCGGACTGTCTCGGACAAATTGGGAACGTGTTGCATCAGCGCCCGCCCGGCTGGAAGTAGGCGGTGGAATCGGGCCGGTGGGACAGATAGATGGCGCCCACCGCCAGCACCGCCTGCACGATGGACGCGCCGCCCGCGACGAGCGAAGCCGTCCCGGCCACCGCGTCGATCGCCAGCAGCGCGCCGACGCCGATCACCACCACCCACGCGCCGAGCACCGTCAGCACGGTGCGCGCCCACGGCTTGCCACGCCCGAACTGGTGCACGATCACCGCCGCCAGCGCCGCGACGCCCAGCCCGATCAGCACCACGACGACGTAGACCAGCGACACCATCAATTCCGCGCTGGCCATCGTGACCTGTGGATCCTGCACCCTGGCCTGCTCGAAGACCTCTTCGGCGAACGTGCGCCGCTGATCCAGCGCGGCGACGATCGAGGCGATCAACTGCACGACGCCGAATCCGATCACACCCCACCACAGCTGCCGCGCGGTACCGACATCCTCCGGCATCGGGGGCCGGGCCGGGCCCGCGGCGAACGGTCCCGCCATGTTCGTCACGACAGCCAGTTCGCGGCCTCGGTCGCCCAGTAGGTGAGCACGATATCCGCGCCCGCGCGGCGGATACTCATCAGTGACTCGAGGACGGCGCCACGGCGGTCGATCCAGCCGCGCTCGGCGGCGGCGGTGATCATCGCGTACTCACCGGATATCTGATAGGCGGCGACCGGGACCGTCGTGCGATCGGCGACCTCGCGCAGGATGTCCAGATACGACATGGCCGGCTTCACCATGACGATGTCCGCACCCTCGGCCAGGTCCAATTCCAGTTCGCGGATCGCCTCGCGGCGATTGGCCGGGTCCTGCTGGTAGGTGCGCCGGTCGCCTTCCAGCGAGGAGCCGACGGCCTCCCGGAACGGGCCGTAGAACGCCGAGGCGTATTTCGCGGAGTAGGCCAGGATGCCGGTGTCGATGCGTCCGGCCGCGTCCAGGCCGCGCCGGATCGCGCCGACCTGGCCGTCCATCATGCCGCTGGTACCGAGCAGGTCGGCGCCCGCCTCGGCCTGGGCCAGCGCCATCTCGACGTAGCGGTCCAGCGTCGCGTCGTTGTCGACCGCGCCGTCGGCGGCGAGCACGCCGCAGTGGCCGTGGTCGGTGAACTCGTCCAGGCAGGTGTCCGCCATGACCACGGTCGAGTCGCCCACCTCGTCGGCGAGCGCGCGCAGGCCGCGGTTGAGAATGCCGCGCGGGTCGCTGGCGGCGCTGCCGACGGCGTCCTTGTCCTCCGGGCGCGGCACCCCGAAGAGCATGATGCCGCCCACACCGGCCGTGACGGCCTCGACGGCCGTCTTGCGCAGCGAGTCCAGCGAGTGCTGCACCACGCCCGGCATGGAGCCGATCGGGCGCGGTTCCGCCAAGCCGTCGGCCACGAACATCGGTAGTACCAATTGTCGTGGTTCGAGTGTCGTTTCGGCCACGAGACGACGCAAAGCCGGGGTGCGGCGCAACCGCCGTGGGCGGTCCATTCCGGTCATGAATCGCACGATACGCCCGGCGTGATCGGCTGTCGCGAGCGCCCGTCGCCCGCTTTCGGCCCCCGGCCCGTTACGCGGCGATCGGCCATGTCATCCGACTGATAACGGTGTGTGAAATCACACCTCGCACCGCGCGCGGAGGCGCATACTCCGACTAGGGGCGAGACCCGCTGGGGGACAGCATGACCGATCCGCACATCGACATCTCGCTGGCCAGAGCCGCCGACTTCGAGTCGTGGGTGGCGGTACTGCTGTCGGACTGGTGGCCGGTACTGACCGACGGTCTGCCCCCGCCCGCGGCCGCTCTGCGAACCTGGCGCGCCACCGACGCCACGGGGCAGAACTTCAGCGTGGAGTTCCTCGCCCGGCAATCGGCCGCGTCCGGGGTGATGCCCTGCGCGCACGTCGCCTTTCCCAGCCTCGGTATCCGTCCCGACGAGCACGAGTGGGTGCGCAGCCGGGGCACGCACCTGGTCGGCGGCACCGAGGACGCCACGGTCCAGCTGCGGTTCTCCGAGACCACCCGCAGCGTCTTCCTGCGCTTGCAGAGCAGGCCGTGCCGGGTGCTGGAAGAGGCGGGCCGGCTGCTGCGCCCCGGGGCGGAAATCAGCCTGCGGTTCCCCTGCACCACTTCGGGGCCGCTCGACGTGCGGGTGGCCCGCAACAGCGCACGGCACTTGCTGGCCGAGCACAGCGCACGCCATGCCACCCCCGCCGACCCCTTGCAGCTCGGTCCGCCGCAGCGGGTCGCCGACATCGGCTGGGCCTTCATCTTCCCGTGGTCGACCACATCCTGGTACCTCGACGGCTCCGTTCCCACACTTCCGCCGGGCAGCCGCGGGCCGATCGTGGTCGTCAAGGACACCGGACACACCTGGCTACTGGACAGCCTTCGCAACTACGACGCGCAGCTGGCCGAGTACGCGCGGGCGAACGGGTACCGCGCCCCGCTCCAACAGGCGCGATGATGGACAGCGTGGATTCCGCGGAGTCTCGCGAGGCGGGGTGCTGAGATGACCGAGCGACCGAGCGAGGTCGAACTGCTCGCCATGCAACGACGCGCCGAAGCGCTGTGGGACGCGGGCGACGCGGCGGGCGCCGAACACTGGCTGCGCCGGGCCGCCGCGGGTGGCAGCGCGCCCGCCATGGGAATGCTCGGCGCCCTGCTGGGGGCCGACGGCCGGATCGGCGAGGGGATCAGCTGGCTGGAGACCGCCGCCGCGCGCGGCAACGAGGCGGCGGGGATGCAGCTGGGCCTGCTGCACACCGAGCGCGGAAATCTGGACGAGGCCGAGCGCTGGCTGCGCCCCGCGGCCGAGCGGGGCTTGCCCGAAGCCCTCTGCAACATGGGCGTACTCGCGAATCGGCGCGGCCGCGACGAAGAGGCCGAGCAGTGGTACGAACGAGCGGTTCGTGCCGGAAACCCGACGGCTATGCGCAGCCTGGGCCTGTACCTGGCGCGTCGCGGCGAATTCGACCGTGCGATCGACCTGCTCACCGAGGCCGCGCGCCGCGGAAGAACCGATGCGATGGCGGTGCTCGGCGCGCTGCACCTGGACCGTGGCGACCGAACCGAGGGTGAGCGGTGGCTACGCACGGGCGCCGAAGCGGGTGACCCCGACTCGATGTTCCATCTCGCACTATTCCTTCGCGCGGCCAACTCGCCTTACCTGGCAGGCGATTTCGCCGACCCCGAGGTGCTGCGAACCGCCGCCGCCATCGCGACCGGCCGCACACCGGCGCAGCGGGAAGCTCGGCGGTGGCTGGAACGCGCGGCCGCGCTGGGCCATCCGCAGTCGCTGCGGCTATTGCACGATCTGTGAGCCGCTGGCCGAGTGAAAGCCCTTGTGGCCTGCGAACTTTGTCGGTGTCCCCAGGTAGAATCGAAGGTACGTTCGAGGGGGCTTCCGGCCCCCGATCGCTACGGGAGGGATGCCAATGCGCACACCGCAAACCGTTCTCATCGATCGCCCCTATGCCCCGCTGGAGAAGCGCAGGCTGCCCGCGGGCCGTCCGCGGGCGTGGTATGTCCTGCACAACCGGCGACTGAAGGCGATGCGCCTGGCGATCGCGCTGCTCGACTCCGGCGTCTACGCCCCGAGTTATGCCACGAACAAGCGAATCAGGCACACCGCCGAGGTGATCGGCATCCGGCCTCCGTCCGACGCCACCTGCTCCATGGTCCGCACCTTGATGCGCAAGCGGTACTGAGCGCCGATCACTCGATCGGTTCGCGGTCGCGAAGCCACGTCGCGCTTGACGCAGTGCGTATTCGCGACCGCGAACCAACGGAGGGCGGCCGGGGTAGATGCCCTGTTCGTCCACCCGCGGGCCGACAAGGATCATGACGAGCGCAGAGGTGTACAGGCCACTCGGGCGCACGACCGTCCAGTCGGGTTCGGTTCCTGTGAGCAGGGATATCACGAGGCCGGGAATTCCTCGGAGCCACAGTCAGCGAACAGCGCGAGCCCACATCACGACGCAGGTCGTAACGCGCCGACGCCGCATCGACCACCTGGCCTGCGTACCCGGCAGCGAGCCCGAGACCGAGCATCGCCCCTTGCGGCCCAGGGCGTAAACGCGGCCGCCGACTGGGACCGCCCTCCGCACCCAGAACGGCGAGCTCCGATCCGCAGCGGTCGTCCTTACGCACCCAGCGCACCCCAACCACGTCTTTCGAGCGAAGCGAGACCGAGCATGTTCCGTTCGCGGCCCGAAGGCGCGGCAAAATAAACACAGCTACCTACTGCGGCGGCTCTTCTTCCGCGGAGGCGGCAGGAGGCCTTCGGCGCGCAGCCGGGCCGCGTGCTCGGCCAGCGCTTCGACCAGGGGACCGACCTGGGCCACCTCGGGCTGCACGTCCACGCGCAGGCCGAATTCGATGGCGGTCTCAGCGGTCTTGGGGCCGATGCACGCCACGATGGTGCGCGCGTGCGGCTTGCCCGCGATGCCCACCAGGTTGCGCACCGTGGAGGACGAGGTGAACAGGACCGCGTCGAAGCCGCCGGTCTTGATCATCTCGCGGGTCTCCGCGGGCGGCGGCGAGGCGCGCACCGTGCGGTAGGCCGTCACGTCATCGATCTCCCAGCCGCGGTCGCGCAGGCCCTCGGCCAGCGTCTCGGTGGCGATGTCGGCGCGCGGCAGCAGCACCCGGTTCACCGGGTCGAACACGTCGTCGTAGGGCGGGAAGTCGGCCAGCAGCCCCTCGGAGGACTGCTCGCCGCTGGGCACCAGCTCCGGGTTGATGCCGAACGACCGCACCTTCTCCGCGGTGGCCTCGCCGACGCAGGCGATCTTCACGCCGGAGAACGCCCGCGCGTCCAGGCCGAACTCGGCGAACTTCTCCCAGACCGCGCGCACCGCGTTGGTCGAGGTGAACACCACCCACTGGTAGCGCCCGTCGACCAAACCCTTGACCGCGCGCTCCATCTGGGCGGGGCTGCGCGGTGGCTCGACCGCGATGGTCGGCACCTCCATCGGGATGGCGCCGTGCGTGACGAGCCGTTCGCTCATCTCCGCGGCCTGATCCTTGGTGCGCGGCACCAGCACGGTCCAGCCGTACAGCGCGCGCGACTCCCACCAGGACATCTTCGACCGGTGCGCGACCACCTTGCCGATGGTCACCACCAGCGGGCCGACCAGTTCCGAGGCCGCGCTGTTCAGCGTGGCCAGGGTGGCTTCGATGGTGCGCTGCTGACGGGTGGTGCCCCGCACCGTCACCGCGACCGGGGTCTGCGGCGCCATGCCGTGCTCGACGAGGGCGCTCGCGGTCTCGGCGAGATGCCCGGAGGTCGCGTGCAGCACGAGCGGGCCGGGGGCGGCCGCGAGCGCGGCCCAGTCGACCTCGCCGCGCACGTCCGCCTCGGTGTGCCCGGAACCCAGTGCGATGCCCGCGTAGCTGGGCACCGCGGAGCCGTTGGGCAGGCCGGGCAGCACCTCGAAGACCATGTGCGACCTGGTGACGGCGTTGACTTCGGCGATCACCGAGTCGGTGGTCAGTGGGTCGCCCGCGACCACGCGCACCACGTCGTGCCCGGCGCGCGCTTCGGCGATCAGTGTCTTGGCCACCTCGGCGGGCTCGCCGAGCGCGGGCCGCACGTCGACGGGACGTTCCCCGTCCGGCCCCGGCTCGACCGAGGTGCCGATCAGGGCGAGCACGCCCTTGTCGACGTCCGGGTCGGTGAACGCCAGCGTCGCCCGCCCGATCACCTCACGAGCCCGGACGGTGAGCAGCGCCGGGTCACCAGGACCTGATCCGACGAAAAGGATGCGACCGGGGTGCTTCTTCGTGGCTCGGCTCATGCCTGCACCTCGCTTGCGCTCGGCTCCGGCATACCCGAGGGCACGGTGCCTGTGCTTCCGCTCATCGGCTGTTCTCCATTGGGCTGGGGTTGGGCAAGTCTGTGGCGGGCGAACTCACCGCCCGGGCGGGGGAACCGTCGTCCGGTTCGGCGGCGAGCAACTCGCGCGCACCCATGTCGAGCAATTCGCGGGCAAGCGCACGGCCGAGTTGCTCCGCGTCGGCCGGCGCGCCGACCACCGAGGCACGCAGCACGGCGGATCCGTCGACGGCCGCCGCGCAGGCGCGCAACGACAGCTCGTCCACGATCCGCCCGTCGTCGTCGAGCGATTCGACCACTTCGGCGAGCGCGCCGATCGGCGCGGTGCAGCCCGCCTCCAGCTCGGCCAGCAGCGACCGCTCCGCTACGACCGACGCGCGGGTGGCCGCGTCGTCCAGTCCGGAGAGGATCTCCACCAGCGCGGCGTGGTCGCTGCGGCATTCCACCGCGAGCGCGCCCTGAGCGGGCGCCGACAGCATCTGCACCGGCTCCAAAGCCTCGGTGACCGCGTCCAGCCGGTCGATGCGAGCCAGTCCGGCTCTGGCCACCACCACGGCGTCCAGTTCGCCCTCGCTGACCTTGCGCAGCCGGGTGTCCAGGTTGCCGCGCAGCGGAACGACGTCGAGGCCGAGGCCGAGCGCTCGCAGCTGCGCCGCGCGGCGTGGCGCGGAGGTGCCGACCTTGGCACCGGCGGGCAGCTCGCCGAGCACCAGCCCGCCGCGTGCGACCAGGGCGTCGCGCGGGTCCTCCCTGGGCGGGATGGCGGCGATGGTGAAGCGCGGGTCCTGCGCGGTGGGCAGATCCTTGTATGAGTGCACGGCGATGTCGATCGCGCCCGCCGCCAGCTCGTCGCGGAGCGCGGAGGTGAACACGCCGACGCCGATCTGCTGCACCGGGTCCGACGACAGGTCGCCAGCGGTCTTGATGACGACGAGCTCGGCCGGCTGCCCGGCCGCGATCAGCGCGTCGCGCACCGTGCCGGCCTGGGTGAGCGCGAGCAGGCTCCCCCGGGTGCCGATCCGCCACGGGGGACGGGTGCCCTCCGCGGTCGCCTTGTCTTCTCGCTGCACCATGGTCATGCCGTCTGCCCCTGTTCCTCGCCGCGATGGCCTGCGGTGAAGTCGTCGGCCAGCGCGATCTCCGCGTCGGCCGCTGTGATCTCCGCATGATCTCCGGCGAGCGCGGTGATCTCCATCGGCGCGGCGACCGCTTGGGCCGCACCTGGTTTGAGTTCGAACAATTCGCGCAGCGCTTCGGCGTAGCTGTCGCCGCCCGGCGTGGACGCGAGCTGCTTCACCCGCACCGTCGGCGCGTGCAGCAGCTTGTCGACCACCCGGCGCACCGTGCGCGCGACCTCGTCACGTTCCGGGTCGGCCAGGCCGGGCAACCGCGAATCCAGCCGCAGCAGCTCGGCTTCGACCACCTCCGCGGCGCGCTGGCGCAGCGCCGCCACCGTCGGGGTGACCTCTGCCATCCGCTGACCGGCAAGGTATTTGGCCAATTCGTCGGCCACGATCGACCGCGCGGCCGCGGTGTCGTCGGCGGCGGCGCCCGCAGCCGGATCGCGTTGCAATGTCTCGATATCGATGAGCGTGACGCCGGGCAGTCCGGCGACGGCGTGCTCGACATCGCGCGGCAAGCCGAGATCGCAGAACACCAACGGCCGCTCCACGGTGGCGAATTCCTCGCCGCGCTCGCGCTCGGTGAGCGCGCGGTGGGTGTCGGCGAGCGTCACGACCGTGCCGACCGCACCGGTGCAGGTGACCACCACGTCGGACGCGGCCATCGCCTCGGTGAGCCGCGACAGCTCCATGGCCTCGGCCTCGACGCCGTGCGTTCGCGCGGTCTCGGCGAGTCTGCGCGCCCGCGCGAGAGTGCGGTTCACCACGATGATCCGGCCGATCCCGGCGCGCGAGAGATGCGCGACCGCGAGACCGCCCATGGCGCCCGCTCCGACCACCGCGGCGGTCCGTCCGGCCAGCGGGCCGAGTACCTGCTGCGCGCGATCGAGCGCCACCGAAACCACCGACGCGCCCGCGCGATCGATGCCGGTTTCGGCGTGCACCCGCTTGCCGACCCGCAGCGCGTGCTGGGCCAGTTCGTGCAGGGTCCGTCCGACCGCCTGCTGCGCGTCGGCGGAGGCGTAGGCGCCGCGGATCTGGCTGAGCACCTGCTGCTCGCCGACCACCATCGAGTCCAGTCCGCTGGCCACGGCGAACAGATGCTCGGCGGCGGCCTCGGAGTAACGGACGTAGGCGTGCTTGGTCAGATCGGGCATCGGCAGGCCGGAATGCTTGGTCAGCAGGTCACCGATCTCGGCGAGGCCGCCGTGGAAGGCGTCGACCACCGCGTAGACCTCCACCCGGTTGCAGGTGGAGACGATCATCGCCTCGGACACGTGGCTGGAGGAGATCAGGCGGTCGATCAGTTTCGGCCGGTCGGCATCGGTGACGGCCACCTTCTCCAGGACCGGAACCGGGGCGCTGCGATGCGAGATGCCGACGAGGAGAACGCTCATGCCGCCACCATCCCGGCACGGGCGGGGCACACCGCCGTGCTGTGCTGCATGATTCGCTCGCTGCGCTCACTCATGGTGTGACCACCGATCCCTTGCTGCTTGGCTCCGTTGCCGTATGCGAGGTTGCCGTATGCGGGGTTGCCGAGTGCTGGAGCGCCGGGTGCGCGGGCGCCGCGTGCGGCGCGGGCAGACGGTGCGCGATGCGCCCCGACCCGGCGTGCGCGACCTCCGGCAGCGGAGGCTGCTCGGCGTTGCGCACCCGTTCGAACGAGAGCATCTGCATCTCGACGGCCAGGTCGACGCGACGGACCTCGACCGCCGCCGGTGCGACCAGCTCGCAGGGGGCGAAGCTCAGAATCGACTGCAGTCCGGACGCGACGAGCCGGTCGCACACATCCTGGGCGGCATCGTCGGGCACGGTGATGACCGCGATAGTCGGCTTCAGATCGGCGACCGCGGCGGGCAACTCGGTGACATCACGCACCACCAGGCCCGCGACCGGTATGCCGATCACGCCGGGGTCGCTGTCGAAAATGCCGACCACCGTGAAACCGCGCCGCCGGAATCCGCCGTAGCCGACCAGGGCGCGGCCCAGGTTCCCCGCGCCGACCAGCACGACACGGTGGCCCTGGGACAGGCCGAGGACGCCCTCGATCCGGGCGCGGAGCTTGGCCACGTCGTAGCCGACGCCGCGAACTCCATTGGGGCCGAGGAAGGACAGATCCTTGCGCAATTTGGCCGAATTGACACCCGCCGCGACAGCCAGTTCCTCACTAGATACGATGGCAACACCGTCGTCGGCCAACATGGCGAGGACCCGGAGGTAGGTAGCCAGTCGCGCGACGGTGGCCTGCGGGATGTCCTTCTGCAGAGCCCTGCCGGAGACGCCACCCGGCGCCTCATGCTGCTCTGTCACGTCGTCGGCTCCTCGTCCCGGGCCTCGGGCTCCGGTTCGTCGCTCGACCCCGCTGACCCGGGGGCGGTCCGGTGCCATGGTGTCGAAGTTTCGGATTTCGGGGCGGCTCCGCAGCCTCGGCATGCGGGTCGCGTGCCACCACCGTAACTGCTTGTGAAGCCCTGCACAAAGTCGGTGAAATTGGCCTCATTTTCCGCCGCGACCAGCGCAGCGGCCGAATCGGACGGAAAACCGGGTACTCAGCGCTTCAGGTCAGCCCGTAATCGGGTCTCGTCGACATCGAAATAGCTGTGTTCGCGGCCGTCGAGCAGAACGACGGGAAGCCGGTCGCCGTACTCCGCCCGCAGGCCAGGGTCGGTGGCGGCGGCTTCGTCGACGTCGACGGTCTCCGGTTCGATACCGAATTCGGCGCAGATCACGCTCAGCTGACGCAGTGCCGTCGCACACAGCCCGCACCCCGCGCGAGTCAGCAATGTCACCGAATGTGTGTGATTGGTCATGACCGAAATTTAATCCGGGGCCGAACACCGCGAGGGCTCGGTGTGCGCCACGCGAATGTGTCGCGCGCCGCCTTCTGCCGTGACTGTCGCATGATCCGGCTACTGTTGACATGGTTCGCGCGACGGGCGGAGGTACTGGTGCCGGAACGATCGAAGGTGGCGAGGGCCGGATTCATCGCGGGACGATTCGGTGAGTTTCCGGCGCGGTGGAATCTGAGCCAGATGGGCCAGGGTCTGCAAGACCAGCTCGCCCGCATCTCGCGCAGCCCCTTCGGCCCGAGTGAAGAGGAATTGCGGGCCAATCTGGCCGGTGAGGCGAGCGCCGACGCGGCGCTGACCCTGCACGACGCGGAACTCGCCGCGGGCGAGGCGGAGGCCGGCCTCGAGGCGCCGCGCGACCTGACCGCGGCGGCGTTCTTCGACGTCGACAACACCATGGTGCAGGGCGCGTCCATCGTGCATTTCGCCCGCGGTCTGGCGGCGCGCAAGTACTTCAAGACCTCCGATCTGGTGGACGTCGCCTGGAAACAGGTGAAATTCCGGGTCACCGGCAAGGAGAGCAGCACCGATATGGCCAGCGGCAAGGAGAAGGCGCTGGCGTTCATCGCCGGGCGCTCGACCGCCGAACTGGCCGCGCTGGGCGAGGAGATCTACGACGAGATCATCGCCGACAAGATCTGGCCCGGCACTCGCGCGCTCGCGCAGATGCATCTGGACGCGGGCCAGCAGGTGTGGCTGGTGACCGCGACCCCGGTGGAGCTGGCGCAGGTGATCGCCAAGCGGCTCGGCCTCACCGGAGCGCTGGGCACCGTGGCCGAAAGCGTGGACGGCACGTTCACCGGGCGGCTGGTCGGCGACATCCTGCACGGCCTGGGCAAAGCGCACGCGGTGCGCACCCTGGCGATCCGCGAGGGCCTGAACCTCAAGCGCTGCACCGCGTATTCCGACAGCCACAACGACGTGCCGATGCTCTCGCTGGTCGGCACCGCCGTGGCGATCAACCCGGACTCGGACCTACGCGAAGTCGCCAAGAACCGCGGCTGGGAGATCCGCGACTTCCGCACCGGCCGCAAGGCCGCGAAGATCGGCGTGCCCACCGCCCTCGCCCTCGGCGCGGCAGGTGGCGCCGTCGCCGCCGCCGTAACCCGCCGCCGCGACGACCACTAGCAACCCCTACCCGGTGAAGACGTTGCGGCGCTTGGTGAGCAGCTTGTAGAGCGTCTGCTGGATGGTCTCGCGTACCTGGTCGGTGACCTCGAACATGGTCATCGGGTCGTCGGCGGCCTCCGGCTCGTAAGGCGTTGTCGGGACGGGAGTGCCGAATTCGATGTACCACTTGGACGGCAGCGGTACCGCGCCCAGCGGGCCCAGGTGCGGGAACAGCGGCGTCACCGGGAAGTACGGGAGGCCGAGCAACCGGGCCAGCGGCTTGAGATCGGCCAGCTTCGGGTAGATCTCCTCGGAGCCGACGATCGAGCACGGGATGATCGGCACGCCGGTGCGCACCGCCGCGGCGACGAAGCCGCCCCGGCCGAAGCGTTGCAGCTTGTAGCGATCGGTGTACTGCTTGCCGACGCCCTTGAATCCTTCCGGGAACACGCCGGTCAACTCGCCGGAGCGCAGCAGTCGTTCGGCATCCTCCCGGCAGGCCAGGGTGTGGCCCGCGCGGCGCGCCAGCACACCGAGCACCGGTGTCTCGAAGATCAGGTCGGCCGCCAGCAAGCGCAGCGCGCGCTGCTTGGGGTGCCGGTCGTGCACGGCCAGCTGCAGCATCAGGCCGTCCAGCGGCACGGTGCCCGCGTGGTTGGCCACGATCAGCGCGCCGCCCGCCTCCGGCAGATTTTCGATTCCACTGACCTCCACCCGGAACCACAGGTCCGACAGCGGGCGCAGGGCGGGCAGGATGACCGACTCGAGCAGGTGCTCGTCGAACCCGAATTCGTCGACCTCGTAGTCGCCGGTGAGCCTGCGGCGCGCGAAGTCCGCGGTCTTGGAGATCTGCTTGCCGAGCGCGCCGCGCAGCATCCCGGACAGCGATTGCGGCGCGGCGGGCGTCACCGCCGCGCGCCGCTCGACCAGCGAGGTCACCGGACTCGGAGCGGCCAGGCGGCGTGGCGCCGGACGCTGGCGCGTCTCGATCTGAAGATCGTGGAGTTGGATGACTTTCGCTACGTCATTCATTGGTGTGCTCCCGTACCGGCCCCGAGCAGGCCGAGCAGTTTGTGTTCTGCGGCGTCGATCCACGCTGGATCGACTACGGGCCGCAACGCTGCGCCCCCGATGAAGTCGTCGAACGCCTGCACCGTCGTCCAGCGCGGCTCGAACTCGAGCTCGGTGCGCATGCGCGTGGTGTCCAGGCCACAGCCGAAGTGGAAATAGTCGAGCTGTTCGGCGGAGAACTCCCGCATCACCGGGCCCATGAGGAAGCGACCCGCGGTGCGGAACATCGTGAAGGGAACGGGCAACTCGATCCGGCCCGCCCGCCGGACCGCCTGCGACAGCGACAGCGCGCCGTCACCCGCGATGTTATACGTGCCACTGACCGTGCGCCGTGCCGCATGGGTGAGCGCGGCCACCGCGTCCTCCTCGTGTAACAGCTGCATCCTGGCGTCGCGGCCGAATACGGTCGGAGTCACCGGCGAACGCAGATATTGCGCACCGCGGGCGGCCAGCCGCGGGCCGACGATCGGTGCGAATCGCAAAATCGACGTGGCGATATCGGGACGCCGCCGGGCGAGGCCGCGAACATAACCCTCTATATCGATCATGTCGCGTGCGAACCCGCCGCGCGGTGGCGTGCGAGCGCTCATTTCCTCGCTGAATTTCGCGGGATCCTTCGCACTGCACCCGTACACCGCCGACGAGGAGCGCAGCACCACCCGGCGCACCGAAGCCACCTTCTGGCACACCGCGAACAACTGCATCGCACCGAGGACGTTGTGATCCTTCATCACCGGGCGACCGCCGCCAGCGGGCGGGCGGGTCAGCAGGGCGGCGTGCACCACGGTGTCCACCTCAGCACCATCGATCACCTTACGGATCAACGGGTTTCGGATGTCCGCTCGCACGAATTCGGCGCGGCCCATGCGCCGCTGCAACTCTCGGCCGGGGGTCATCGTGTCGACGGCGAGAATGCGCTCGATCCCGGCATCCTGGGCGAGGCGTGCGACAACCGTGCCGCCGAAGAAGCGGCTGGCTCCAGTGACCAGCACGACCTTCGGCGCGTGTCCTTCCCGACCCTCAGAACCCACCGGCACCCTTTCCCTTGCCAGCCCGCCCTTGTGATTATTCCCAGTGCCCAGGGTAGCGGCTGCCTACCGCTCACCGAGAGTATTAACCAGGATCTAACGATGACTTCAGTCACTTGATACAAATGGCGATTCCAAAATTTCAAATTTCAAACAAAAGGGCCCGTCACCTATTGGTGACGGGCCCCTCGCAGCTAACACGCAGCGATGCCTACTTGCCGAGTTTGCGCCGCTGGACACGCGTGCGGCGAAGCAGCTTGCGGTGCTTCTTCTTCGACATGCGCTTGCGGCGCTTCTTGATCACAGAACCCATAGGGTTGTCCTCGCGTTCTCTCTACTCGGCGCGCACGCTGCCCGTGCGCGATTGCCGGACGTCCGTCCGCCCCGGCCCCGGCCGACGGGCCGGGGTCGCTGGGCAAGCTCACGCCCCGTGTTCGCGCCGCCGGATACCACGAGGCAACGAACAGCGATGCCACCGGCGGGCGAACACGAACCGAGGATCTATCGTACCGGCACGCCCCGCTGGTCTCGAAACCGCCTCATCCGGCGTCGAAATAGGACGTTTCCAGATAGTCGTGTACCGCCTTGGCGTGCACCCGGAACGATCGGCCGACGCGCACGGCGGGCAACTCGCCCGAGTGCACCAGCCGGTAGACCGTCATCTTGGACACCCGCATCAGACTCGCCACTTCCGCGACGGTGAGAAACTGGGTGCCGCCGCCGAGCACGGATTGCCCCTGCGTCGCGGCCTCACGCTGAGTACGGGAATTCCCCCGACCGCCCGCGGGACCGGAGCCGCCGGACGCTCCGGAATTCGCAGACATCTTGTTCGCAGACATCATTGCACCATTGACCTCCGGCACGTCCGCGCCACCGGCTTCCCCACCGGCGGAACAGACACGCACGTGCTCCTTGAAGCTTAGCGGGACCAGTGGTGTTACTGCGACGGGAGTGAGAAATCGGGTTTTCCGATTTCATACAGACCGGTCACTCCGCGGACGCGCCTTGTTCGACCGACCGTTGCTTGGCCGCGAAGAGCGCTTCCAAGAATGCCGAGCGTAGTCCTGCGCGCTCCAGCTCGCGGATCGCCGCGGCGGTGGTGCCCGCAGGCGAGGTGACCGCGGCGCGCAGTTCCGCGGCGGTCTGACCGGAGCCGTCCAGCAGGGCGGCCGAGCCGACCATGGTCTGCACGACGAGCTGGGTGGCCACATCCCTGGTGAGCCCCAGCCCGACGCCCGCGTCGACCATGGCCTCCACGACCAGGAAGAAATAGGCGGGCCCCGATCCGGACACGGCGGTGACCGCGTCCATCTGGCTCTCCGCCACCGTGACCACCTTGCCGACCGCGCCGAGGATCTCGGCGACCAGCTCCAGATGCTGCTCGCGCGCGTAGCGCCCCGGAGCGATGACGCTCATCCCCTGCCCCACCAGCATCGGCGTATTCGGCATCACCCGCACCACCGGGAACCCGGCGGGCATCTTGCCCTCCAGCCGCGCGGTCGGCACACCGGCGGCCAGCGAGACCAGGACCTGATCGCGGTCGCTGTCGATCTCCGCCTTGCCGAGCGGCGCGAGCACGGCGTCCACATCGCCTGGTTTCACCGCGATCACCAGCAGATCCGCGCCGATGGCGGCATCGGCCAAGTCGTCGGTGACCCGGATCCCGAAGCGGTCGGCGAGCTGATGGGCCCGCTCGCGGTGGGTCTCCACGACCACCAGGTCCTTGGTCAGCCGCCCGGACTCCAGCAACCCGGCGACCAACGCCTCCCCGATGCGCCCGCCACCGATCACCGCAATTCTCGTCATGGGGCTCAAGGCTAGACGGCGCGCGCCGGGGCTCAGCGCTGGGGAACGAGCGCCAGCTGACGACTCTGCGCGACGACCGCGCCGGTCGAGTCGAGCACCAGCTGGTCCTCGTCGAACATGCGGCCGCCCACCTCGTGCGTGGTCGCGATGATCCGCAGCCAGCCCGGCGCGGGCCTGCGACGCAGGTAGGTGGTCATCTGCACGGTGGGGGCCCAGCCGAAGTGACCGAGGTTCATCGGCACCGGCGGACTCATGTCGGCGCTCATCATGGCGAAGTACATCGCGACGTCGGGGTCCTGTTCGTCGCCCGGCCTCGGGCGCATCCACATCCGCAGCCGCGGTTCGCCCTTCGCGCCTTCGAGGAAGCGGGCCCATTCGCGGTCGAGATGGATCTCGGCGCCGCGGCCGACGTGCACGATGTCGCCCATCGTCGAACCGGGCTCGTATCCGACGGCGTCGGCAGGCGGCTGCTCGGGCATGTCGGAATGCTCCGGGGCGTAGATCGGGTCGGCGTCGTCGAGGCGGCTGAACGTCAGCGCCGTGCGCACCAGGACGCGACCGTCCTGGACGAGGTCGGTGTCGGCCAGGCAGATCTGCCGACCGATCTTACGAACCCGCACCTCGTATTCGACCTCGCCGGGGTTCGGGGCGCCGAGGAAATCGGAACTGGCGGCGATCGGCGCCATGCCGACCAGCGCGGGATCGGACGCACGCAGCCAATTCGTCGCCGCTGCCGCACTCGCGGCGACCATCGTCCCGCCGTGCACTTTCGGCCCGACGGTCCAGATGTCGTCGATGACGCCCAGATAGCGACCGGTTCCCGGGCTGGTGGGCGGCGCCTCTTCCAGCGCGCACACCCGGCTGAACGGTGCGTCGGTCGTGGCCGCCGGGCCGAAATCGGCCGTCAGCTCCGTCGTCATCCTCACTCCTGTCCTCCGTCGACCCCACCCGATGGCGGCATTCGCGGCTGCGTAGCCGGACGGCCGCCGAGGGGTTCGTACAGCGTACAACGCATCTCCGACAGGATCGCATCGCCGCATACCGGAGTAGCGACGAGCGTCACATCGGTGGTTCGGGCGACCTCCGGCTCGCGCCGGCGGGCGTGGGCGCGGCGGCCACGGCCAGATGCTGGCGGGCGAAGGCCAGCGTGCGATGCAGCATGTCGGCCCGCTCCTTGGTGGTGCGCGCGTTCTGCGTATTGATCTCGGCGACGACCTGACCGGTGAACCCGGTGCGGACCAGGGTCGCGCACACCTCCACGCACGGTTGGGAGCCCTCGCCGGGAACCAAATGTTCGTCGTGCGCGGCGCCCCGGCCGTCGGCCAGATGCAGATGGGCCAGACCGGGGCCCATGCGGGCGGCCAGGGCCAAGGGGTCGGCACCGGCGGTGGCGGTGTGCGACAGATCCAGCGTGTAGTGGCGGAAGCCGGTGTCGGTCGGGTCGTAGGAGGGGCTGAAGGCGGTGAGCGCCGGCCCGGGGCCGCCGCGCCGCTCCAGCCGTTTCACCGCGCCCTCGCGCCGGCCGAACAGCGTGTCCGCCCGCATCGGGAACATGTTCTCCACGGCGACGATCACCGGGCTGTTGTCTTCCAGCTCGGCCACCTGCGCGGCGAACCCGGCGGCATAGCGGCGCTGCCAGCGGAACGGCGGGTGCACGACCACCGTGCTCGCGCCGAGCGACTCGGCGGTACGCACACTGCGCTCGAGTTTCGCCACGGGATCCGAACCCCACACCCGCTGCGAGATCAACAGGCATGGCGCGTGCACCGCGAGCACCGGCACACCGTACTGGCGCGAGTAGGCCTGCACGGTGGCGATGCTCTGACTGGCGGGCTCGGCCCAGACCATCAGCTCGACGCCGTCGTAACCGAGTTCGGCGGCGTAGCGGAACGCGGCCTCCGTATTCTGCGGGTACACCGAGGCGGTCGAGAGCCCCACCTGAATCGGCTTCGGCCGGGACAGATCCCCGCCGTCTTCCGGGGGGCCCGCGCCGGTGCGCGACCCCACCCCGGTCTCGTTCGCCTGTCCTATATTCGCCACGACTGCTCCCTGCTCAGTTCGTGCTGAGAAGAAATGCCAACGGCCCCAGCGTGACGAAGATGCCCACGACCACGGCGATCACGGTGCTGAGGATGTCGTCGGTCCTGCGCAGAATCCGCACGAGGGCCACCAGACCGAGAATCACGATCATCGCCAGCGCCAGCGCCACCCACGGGAGCATCTCCCACATGCGCTCGAAGCCTTTGAACAGCAGCATGCCCGCGACAGCGGCGCCGATGCTCTGACCGCCGAGGATCATCCACTGGCGCCGGTTTTCGTCGTCCTCCGCCTTCTTGGCCGCCCTGGACCGGCGCGGCGCGGTCGCCCTGGTGGCGGCGCGAGGTTCGTCGGCGAGGTCGTCATCGTCGTCCTCGTCCAGCTCGATCGGCTCGTAGACGTCGGTGACGCCGTCCATCTCCGCCACCTCGGCGGCGCGCCCACCGCGCCCACCGCGACCGCCGCGACCGCCCCGCCGCGCCGCGTCGCGCTCGGCCCGGTCGACGCCATCGCGTAGCAGGTCACCCGCGACGGTCTGACCGGAGAGCAACTGCTGGTCCTGGTTGGCCAGCGACCAAGCGGCCGTCGGAATGCCGCCGGCTTCCGGCGGGGGATCGCCCTGCGGCTTGTGCCGCCGGGCCGACCAGGCCGGTAGACCGTTCTCGCCGACGCCCTCCCGGCGAGCTGGTCTTCGATGCGCATCCGGCGGCGGCTCGGGCGCCGCGGGCCTGCCCGGCTTCGGACGCGGATCGGGCGGCGGCGGGAGGGGCAGCGGTTCCGACTCCGGGGCGAAACCACCGGTGGCGGGTGACCAGGCCGTGGTGGACGGGCCGAGATCCTCGGCCGCTTCGGCGGCCTCCGCCGCCCTGCGCCGCGCGGCGCGACCGCCCCTGGCGCCGTTACGCTCGGGAAGAGGCGAGCGGCCGAAGCCGGGCTCGTCGAACTCCGCGTGACCGTTGCGGCCCGGTTCGCCTGCTCCGCGACCGGGCAGCGGCTCCCGGCCGAACGGCTCGGGCCGGACCTCGTGCCAGGACCGGACCTCGGTGGCCTCCTCCTCCGGTTCCTCCCGCCTGCGCCTGCGCCCCGAGCGCGGAGGCGTCTCGGGCACGCCACCCGGCAGGTCGGGCACGTACGGACCGGGGGCCGCCGAAAACAGGTCCGACACCGGGGTATCCGGCGACAGCGGATCGTAGGACGTGCCGTGCCGCGCGGAGGGCATGTCCCGGCCGGGCATGACCCGGCTGGATCGCCCGGGGGGCGGATCGGCTCGCGGTGGGTCGGGCTGCGCGTAGCCGGCCAGCGGGTCGTACATCGAAATCGGGCCCGACATGGGCGAATACGACGACGGGTCGGGCTGCGGCTCGGGCGCGTAAGACGCGGGCTCCGGCGGGGGCGGATCGAACGAGGGCGGCGCGTAGGCGGGCTCCTCCGCTGCGGCATCGGGCGCCGCGTGCGCGGAGTGACCACCGCCTTCCCGGATGACCGGCAGGTCGCCGGTCAGTTCGGCGACGGAGATGCCCCGGCCACTGCGGCGGCGCCTGCCACCACCGGACGAGCCACCGCTCTGCTGGCCGTTTCGTGCCAGCAGCTCCGCGACCGACAGCTGTTTGGAGTCCTCACTCATGACGACACCGTCCCGATCGAGCCCGGCGCGGGCGTGCCGCCGCCGGACGCAGGCCGACCGTCTCCGGTCGCCGTGCCCGCTGAGTACGTTGCTTCGGGTCCACCATTCATATCGGTATCCAGTTTGCGCAGGATGAGCCCTTCACGCAGCGCCCACGGACAAATCTCCAAGGAATCAAGCGAAAGTGCCCGCATACTCGCCTCCGCGACCAATGCGCCGGCCACCAATTGCTGTGACCGATCGGAACTTACGCCTTCCAATTCTGCACGGTCCGCCGCCGTCATTCGCGAGATGAACGCAATCAGTTGGCGCAGGCCCGAGCTCGTGAGTGTACGACGCGCACGCGGGCCCGCGGCCGAGGGCGCCGCTCCGGTCAGTCGGGCCAGGGACCGGAATGTCTTCGAAGTGCCAACGGCCAGATCGGGCTTGCCCGGCTCGAGCAGCTTCTTCGCGGGCACCACCAACTCGGCGTCGAGCCAGTCGCGCAGCACGGCCACCCGCCGCTTGCCCGGCGGGTCCTCGCGCAGCCATTCCCTGGTCAACCGGCCCGCACCGAGCTGCAGGGACACCGCGACGTCGGGTTCCTCGTCGCCGCCGTTGGTCATTTCCAGCGAGCCGCCGCCGATGTCCAGATTGAGAATCCGCCCGGCGCTCCAGCCGTACCACCGGCGCACCGCGAGAAAGGTCAGCCGCGCCTCGTCGACGCCGGTCAGCACCCGCAGGTCGACGCCCGTCGCGGCGCGCACGCGGCCGAGCACCTCTTCGGAGTTGGCCGCCTCGCGCAGCGCCGAGGTGGCGAACGGCATCAGCTCGACGCATTTGGACGTCTCGGCGATGCTGGCGAATTCGGCGACGGTGTCGATCAGCCGCTGCGCGCCCGCCTCGGTGATGCAACCCGCGGCGTCGATGTTCTCCGCCAGCCGCAAGGTGGCCTTGGTCGAGCTCATCGGCAGGGGGTGACCGCCACGATGCGCGTCCACCACGAGCAGGTGAACGGTATTGCTTCCGACATCGAGTACCCCAAGCCGCACATGAACACGGTACTGGGTGGCGCGGCACTACAACCCAGGCGACTGAACTGTTAGCGTCGTATTTCGTGACGGTAGGCGCATCCCAGAGCAGCCAGACCCGGCCCCGACCAGCGGGGAAGATCGACCCAGCCCCCGAAGTCGATCCCGACTTTCCCCGGGAGTGGATCGAGTTCATCGATCCGGCAAACGACGAGCATCTGATCGTCGCCGATCTGACCTGGCTGCTGTCGAGGTGGACGTGCGTGTTCGGCACCCCCGCCTGTCAGGGCATCCTGTCCGACCGGCCGGATGACGGCTGCTGCTCGCACGGCGCGTTCCTCTCCGACGAGGACGACCGCAAACGGCTGGGTCGTGCTGTGAAGATGCTCACACCCCAGGACTGGCAGCTGCGGGGCGAGGCGACCAACGCGCAGGGCAAGATCACCAGGGGCGGCTACCTGGAACTCGACGAACTGGACGACGAGCCCGCGCTGCGCACCCGCCGGTTCGAGGGCGCCTGCATCTTCCTGAATCGCCCCGGCTTCGCGGGGGGCGTCGGCTGCGCACTGCACACCATGGCGCTGCGGCGCGGCATCGAGCCGCTGGAGGTGAAGCCGGACGTGTGCTGGCAGCTGCCGATCCGCCGCACCCAGGACTGGGTGGACCGGCCCGACGGCGTGCAGATCCTGCGCACCGTGATCACCGAGTACGACCGCCGCGGCTGGGGGCCCGGCGGCGCCGATCTGGACTGGTACTGCTCCGGCTCCCCCGACGCGCACGTCGGCAGCAAGCCGGTCTGGCAGTCCTACGGCCCCGAGCTGACCGAACTGATCGGCGCGCCCGCCTACGCGGAGCTGGCCAGGCATTGCAAACGCCGCGAGGGCCTCGGCCTGATCGCCATCCATCCGGCAACGGTGCATGCCGAGCGGATGCCCGATTCCACTTGATCCGCTCGCCTGATCGTTTGCCGACCGAGCGCCCGATAGGGCGGCCGTTCGCCGCGCGCTACCGCGCGTGGTTCACCCCGTCGCCATGCGCACTTCACTCCGATGGGGTTTGATGTGCCGTTATGTCCAAGAAAGTTCTCACCGCGGCGACCATCGCCCTGGGCGCCGCCCTCTCGCTGACCGGAGTAGCCCACGCGGAGCCGAACGGCGACCCGCACAAGTTCTACGACTTCACCACGGAGTTCGTGGCGGCGACCGACCCGGCGGCGGTCAACGCCAAGGCCGCGGGCAAGCTCCTGATCGCCAGCCCGTACGGCACCTCGCACACCATCGCCTGCCGCGGCACCAACACCGCGGACCTCTACGACTGCATGCAGGAAGACGATCTGGGCTGGATCACCCTGCAGAAGACCGAGACCCCGCTCGGCACCACCTGGATCTACTTCCCCTGACATCCGCCGACGCGACGGCCGAGCGCACCGCAGTGCTCTCGGCCGTTCGTGTTCCGCGCCGCGCGCGCGGTCACGCCTCCAGTTTGTAGCCGAGGCCGCGCACGGTGACCAGGTGTTCCGGCTTGGCCGGGTCCGCCTCGATCTTCGAGCGCAGTCGCTTGACGTGCACGTCCAAAGTCTTGGTGTCACCGACGTAGTCGGCGCCCCACACGCGGTCGATCAACTGACCGCGGGTGAGCACCCGCCCGGAATTGCGCAGCAGGTATTCGAGCAGATCGAACTCCTTGAGCGGCAACGTGACCGGCTTGCCGTTCACCATCACGGTGTGCCGGTCCACGTCCATCCGGACCGGACCGGCTTCCAGCACGCCGCTCTCGCTGGTGCCGTCCAGTTCGTCGCCCGCGCCGCGGCGCAGCACGGCGCGGATGCGCGCGATGAGTTCGCGTGCGGAATACGGCTTGGTGACGTAGTCGTCGGCGCCCAGCTCCAGGCCGACCACCTTGTCGATCTCGCTGTCGCGCGCGGTGACCATGATCACCGGGACACCGCTGCGGGTGCGCAACTGCTTGCACACGTCGGTGCCGCTCATGCCCGGCAGCATGAGGTCGAGCAGGACGATGTCCGCACCGGACCGGTCGAACTCGGCGAGCGCGGACGGCCCGTCACCGACCACGGTGACCTCGAAACCCTCCTTGCGCAGCAGGAACGCGAGCGGATCGGCCAGCGACTCCTCATCCTCGACGATCAGAACACTCGTCATCTGCGTGCCTCCACACCATTCGGTCGGCCCGGTCCGGTAGGACGCGGGCTTGTTTCTATCGTGCTCACCACGGCGCCGTCGTGATCGTCGTCGGCGCCTGATTCGTGGTGGGCGGGTATGCGCAAGGTGAACGTCGATCCGGTGCCCAACTTGCTCCACAGGGTGATTTCCCCGTTGTGGTTGGCGGCCACGTGTTTGACGATAGCCAGGCCCAGTCCGGTGCCGCCCGTCTGACGCGAACGCGCCTTGTCGGACCGGAAGAATCGCTCGAACACCCGCTCCTGGTCCTCCTTGGCGATGCCGATGCCGCGGTCGGTGACCGCCATCGCCACGTGATCGCCGCGCAGCGAGCGGCTCACCGACACGTGCGAACCGGCCGGTGAGTACGCGATCGCGTTCTCCACCAGGTTGGACAGGGCGGTGACCAGCAGGGTTTCGTCGCCGAGCACCTCGAGCCCGCTCGGGCGGTCGGTGCTGACCGTGATCCCGGCGGCTTCGGCGGCGGTGCGGGAACGATCGACCGCCTGCGTGACCACGGTGTCCACGTCCACCACCTCGAGTTCGGGCAGTTTCTCCGCGCCCTGCAGGCGGGAGAGGGCGATCAGCTCGGTCACCATCTTGCCGAGGCGGCGCGATTCGCCGAGCACGCGCTGACCGAAGTGTCGCACGGCGTCGGGGTCCTCGGCGGATTCCAGGAGAGCCTCGGCAAGCAGGCTCATCGCGCCGACCGGGGTCTTGAGCTCGTGGCTGACGTTTGCGACGAAGTCGCGGCGGGTGGCCTCCATGCGGGCCTGTTCGGAATCGTCGTCGGCGAACAGCACGGTGAAGGTGGTCTCCTCGCGCGACAGTTGCCTGGCGACGCCGCGTACCGCGATGCGGCCCCGGCCGGGGACCGGATTCTTCGCGGTGAGGTCGAACTCGGCGGATTCGCCGGTGGCCAGCACCTTCTCCACCGCGGCCCAGGCGCGCTCGTCGAGCAGGCGATTGCGGACCAGTCCGAGCTCTTCCGCGCGCGGGTTGACCAGCACGACGTCGCGGTATTCATCGACGACCGCGATACCGCTCTCGGAGGCGAGCACGATCAGGTCGAGCACCTGGGACATGGTGAGACCGGAATCGGCCTGCCTGCGCGCGGCCTGCCTGGCATTCACATACGGGATCAATAGCCCGCCGACTGCCAGGCCGACGACAGCCGCCAAGATGGCCAGCAGCACGGCCTGGGGAACACTCACACTTGAATCGTACGGTCGCCGACCAGTAGGCCACCGCCGGGTACGTGAAGTTTCGCGCAGGTCACAGGCCCTTCCGGCCCCGTTAGCCGCATGTTTACGCACTGTTCGACATGGGGTACCGGCGACGTATTCACCGGGCGGTCAGTCCGCTTCGTCGTCGGCGTCGGCGAGCGCCTCGTTCACGGCGCGACCGTGCTTGTCCACCCAGTCGCCGAGGGCGTAGATCGGGATCAGCAGGTCCGCGCCCGCGGCGGTCAGTTCGTATTCGACTCGCGGCGGCGCCTCGGCGTAGCGGTGACGGCGCACCAGCGTCATCCGCTCCATCCGGCGCAGCGTCTGGGTCAGCATCTTCTGGCTGATCCCGCCGATGGCCGCGCGCAGCTCGCCGGGCCGCATGGGCCCCTCGCGCAGCATGTACACGATCACCGGCAACCAGGAGTTGCCGAAGATGTCCACACCCATCCGCGCGGGGCAATCGGATTCGAAGTCGCCGTACGGCGCGAACTCCACCCGCTCGGCGGTGACCGGTTCGATCGGTGCCGTGCTCACCGTTCCAGCTTGCCAGCGTCGTCGCGCACCCCGGAGTGCCCATCGGGATTCCTAGCGTGGTGAGCGAACACTGTCGAGTCAGGAGTTGGAATGCGAATCGGAATCATCGGCGCCGGAGCGATGGCGCGGGCGCTCGGCGGCGGCTGGAGTGCGGCCGGTCACGAGGTGCTCGTCGGCGCCCGGTCCGCCACCGCCGCGGGAGAACTGGCCGCCACGATCGGCGCGCGGGCCGGAACCATCAGGGAAGCGGCCGGATTCGGCGATGTCGTCGTGCTCGCGTTACCGGTCCAGGCGTTGCCGGAGGTGCTGCACGCCGTCGGAACCCTGCTGACCGGCCGCACGATCGTCGACTGTACGAACGCTTTCGCACCGGATGCCGCGGCACCCGAGGGAACCACCGCGTTCGTGCTCACCGAAGACGCTGTCGCGGAGGGGATCGCGGCGCAGGTGCCCGGTGCGCACGTGGTGAAGGCGTTCAACCTCTGTGCCGCCGAGGTGTGGGAGGCGAAGGAGCGTATCTTCGACGGCCGCCGCCTGGCGATGCCGCTGTGCGGCGACGACGAGGCGGCGGTGCGAGCGGTCGCGGCGCTGGCCGAAGACCTCGGGCTGCAACCGATCCCGGCGGGCGGGCTGCACCGGGCCCGCTATCTGGAGGCCGTATCGGTGTTCACCGTCGGTCTCTGGTTCGCCGGACACGACGTCCGCGCGATGTTCCCGCCCGTGGACGCCGCGTTCGCCGTCACCGACTGACCGGCCGGAAGTCAAGGCGGATCGACCGACCCGAGGTCGGCGAGCTTGCGCTCCAGCACCGCCCGCTCGCGCTGGTTGCCGCACAACCCGATGGCGCGCTCCAGTTCGGTGCGCGCCTCCTTCGTGCGTCCCAGCCGGACGAGCAGTTCCCCGCGAACGCTCGGCAGCAGGTGCCAATGCGACAGCGCCGCGGCGGCGGCGAGTTCGTCCACGATCGGCAGCGCCGCGGCGGGCCCGCGCGCCATCGAGACGGCCACCGCCCGGTTGAGGTCGACCACGGGCGAGGGCGCGAGCCTGCCGAGCGCCTCGTAGATGAGCACGATCCGCTCCCAGTTCGTCTCCTCGACCGACGGGGCCATGGCATGGCATTCGGCGATCGCCGCCTGCAACCCGTAGACGCCCAGTCCCCGGCCGACCTGCTCGGCGCGGGCCAGGGCGGCTCGGCCCCGGCGGATGGCGGCGCGGTCCCAGCGGCGGCGGTCCTGGTGCTCGAGGAGCACCGGCTCACCGTCCGGGCCGGTGCGGGCGGGGAATCGCGCCGTGGTCAGTTCGAGCAGCGCCAGCAGGCCGTGCGTCTCGGGCGCCTCCGGCACCAGCCGGGTCAGCACCCGGGCCAGGCGCAGTGCCCCGCCGGCGAGGTCGAGCCGGATCAGGTCCGCGCCGGAGCTGGCCGATGACCCCTCGGTGAAGATCAGGTAGACCACGCTGAGCACCGAGCCGAGGCGCTCGGCGCGCTGCTCGGCCGGTGGCACCTCGAAAGGCACCCTGGCCGCCGCGAGGGTCTTCTTCGCCCTGGTGATCCGGGCCTGCACGGTGGCGGCCGGAACGAGGAAAGCCTTGGCGATCTCGTCGCTCGTCAGACCGCCGACCACACGCAGGGTGAGCGCGACCCGCGCCTCCCGGGACAGCACGGGATGGCAGGAGATGAACATCAGCGCGAGCAGGTCGTCATCGATCCGGTCCGGATCCCACAGCACATCCTCGGCGTCTCGGGCCGGATCGGCCGGCGCTCCTCCCGAGACGGCGCCGCCCTCGCCCAGATCCCGGGCGAGGGCGGTGTACCGCTCGTCGAGGGCGGAGCGCCGCCGGAACGCGTCGATCGCGCGGCGGCGGCCGACGGTGAGCAACCACCCGGCGGGATTGCGCGGCACGCCGTCGCGCGGCCAGGTCACGAGCGCCTCGGCCAGCGCCTCCTGCGCCAGATCCTCGGCCAGCGCGAAGTCGCCGGTATACCGCGCGAGCGCACCGACGATCCGGGCCGACTCGATCCGCCAGACCGCGGCGACGGCCTCACGGCCGGTGTGGTCGCCCATCGCCGCTCGATCCGCTCAGAGCTGACCGGTGGCCTCGCGCCACGCCCGCTCCTTCTGAATCCACACGTTGTCCTGCGGGAACTCGTCGATCGTTGGGACCCGGCGGATCTCGGTCTTGAAGCCGGGACCGGTCATCGGCATCCGCTTGGCCCATTCGATCGCCTCCTCCTTCGAGGCCACGTTGAGAATGTAGAACCCGCCGAACAGCTCCTTGGTCTCGCCGTACGGGCCGTCGGTGACGACGGGTGTCTCGGAGGAGTAGTCGACGACCACGCCCTCGGCGGCGTCCTCCAATCCCTCCGCCGCGAGCAGCACGCCCGCCCGGATCAGCTCGTCGTTGAACTTGCCCATGGTGTCGAGCAGCTGGTCGAAGTCGGTGTTCACCATCCCCGCGTAGGCCTCGTCGGTGGCGCGCATGATCAGCATGTACTTCATGGTTGTCTCCCTGGCTGTCCGGGTCCCTCTCCGGACCCTCTCACCCCTAGGTCGAACGAGGGCCTTCGGAGATCGACAGACGCGCCGAGATTTTTTCGATCCGGTTCGCCGGACCTTCGATCGGAGCGTGTGCCCTCGCCCATACCCCGCGGCGTCGATCATGATGCGCGAAGGGCACACGCCCGGATCTACCAGCCCGGATTTCCTCTGACCGGGATGTTGACGAAGCTCGGACGGCCGGGATCCAGCTCCAGATGCTGTGGCCGCAGGCCGGTGTCGATCAGCATCGGCAGGATGGGCAGGCCCTTGGGGAAGTTGCCCGCGTACACGTCGACGCGCAGGCGGTGGCCCGGCTGCAAGAGCGCCTCGGTGGCGGGCAGCGCGATGTCCAGCGTGGTCGCCTCGCCGGGGACCGTCGGCCGCCGATTCTCCAGCGAGGTGAACGGCCGCGGATCGGTGTAGTCGCCGTTGGCCGACCTGCTGCTGTTCGCGTCGTCGATCGCCCGCAGCGAAGCCATCAGCTGGCCCGACGACAGCACGCTGGACTGCCCGTCCGGCGCGACGTCGTTCACGGTGACCACCCAGTAGCCGTCGGCCGCGTCCTGCACGGTGTTGAGCCGCACCGCGATCCGCCCGGAGATCGAGGTCGGCTCGGCGACCGGTGCACTGGTGAAGGTCAGGCCGTTCAGCTCCTCGACCCTGGAGTCCTTGGCGCAACCGTCGATCACCGAGAGCACACCGGCGCTGCCTTGCGCGGCGTCGTTGGAGCACAGGCTGGTCAGGCCGGGCGCGACGGTCAGGCGGGCGGGTTCGCCGCTGTCGTCGGGGCTGAGCGAACCGTCGTGGACACTGTCGGCGGTGCCGCTGGGCGCGGCGGACAGATACATCCTGCGGTGCACCGCCTGTTGCGCCTCCGCCGCGGGGCTCGGCGCGGCGAACGAGTCGGTGGTGATCCAGCCCCCACCCTGCTGGCGCAGAGTGATCGGGCCGTACCGGTCGATGCCGTTGTCGACGTCCTTGAGCCATTTGTCGAACCACGCGCGCTGCAACACGTCCAGCCGCGGCGGCAGGCCCGGCTCGCCGTACTCGTTGCCCGAATTGAGGTGGTAGGTGTTGCCCATCAGCAATTGCTTCTGGCCCGGCGGCAGCGGAATCTCGTTGTAGATCTTGGATTCCGAGTAGGCGAACAGGTCGTGCCAACCGCCGGTGACGAAGGTCGGCGTCCGGATCCCGCTCGGATCACCGAGCCAGTCCTGGCGCGGCCGGGAACCGTCGGTCAGCAGTTCCTTGGCGCGCGGGTCGAGATCCTCGAGACGCGCGGTGGTGTAGACGTTCAGCAGGACGTCCATGAAGGTCAACGGATCTCGGGCGCGGTCGGCCAGCCAGGTGGTGTCCAGTTGCCCGTTGAGCACCGATGCCAGATCGGGAATCAGCTTGAGGCCGTTGATCGCGGTCAGCCACAGCGGGATGAAGTTGAAACCGAAGCCGCCACCGGGCGCGAGCACGTCGTTGACCAGGTCGCTGCCCGGCACGACCGGGAAGATCGCCCGCAAGGCGGGTGGGCGCTGCTCGGCGGCCTGCACCTGGTTGATCCCGGAGTAGGAGATGCCGTTCATGCCGATCCGGCCGTTGGACCACGGCTGCCGGGACGCCCAGTCGATCACCTCGACCGTGTCCTGCTGCTCGCGGTCGCGCAGCATGTCCCAGACACCCTGGGAGAAACCGGTGCCGCGCACGTCGACGACCACCTGCGAGTAGCCGCTCTTGATCAGCTGCCGGTCGACGGTGAAGTTGCGCAGTTCGCCGCCGCCGAACGCCTTGGTGAGATCGGTGACGCCGGACAGCGGGGTGCCGCTCATGTCGATCTGGCGGAACAGCTCGATCAGCGCGTCGGACAGGCCGGGAATCGACTGCGCGTGATCGGCCAGGTTCGACACCAGCTTGGTGTAGGGCGTGAGGTTGACGATCGTCGGCGTGGGCGTGTCGATGGGCCGGCCGGAGGCGTCCGCGGGGCGGTAGACGTTGCCCTTCAGGACGGTCCCGTCACTCATCGTGATGGGGACGTCCCATTGGATGTTGATGCCCGGGTACTGCTGGGGGCCGTCTTGCGTGGCCGCCCAGTCCGCTCCGGCGGCGCCGCCGTCCGGGCCGGTGGGCGGCGCGACGGCATCCGCGCCGCCTGCGAGGAAGGGGACGAGCATCGTGACGGCAACTGCCGCCACCGTGGCCCGCAACGCGTACTTCATCGGACGTGATCCACCTCTCGGCTGGTCGAACGACCAGAGTGTACCGACCTACTTGCCGGTAAAAACAGTGGGTAACTTAATCGGCCGATGCTGTAGCACCGTTCGATGGCCCCTCTACCGGCGTGTCGCCCGCAACACCCTGAGCCCGCGTCCGAAACGACAACGCGCTGCCACCCGAAGGGGTGACAGCGCGTTGCGGAGTTCGCGATGTGCCGGCTATTTGCCGCCCTGACCGGCGACGGCCGCGGCGCCCGCGGCGGCCGCCTCGGGGTCCAGGTACTCGTGCGGGCGCACCGGGCGGAGGTCCTCATCCAGCTCGTAGCGCAGCGGGATCCCGGTGGGGATGTTCAGGCCCGCGATGTCCTCGTCGGAGATCTGGTCGAGGTGCTTGACCAGGGCGCGCAGCGAGTTGCCGTGCGCGGCGACCAGCACGGTCTTGCCGGAGAGCAGGTCCTTGGAGATGGTCGACTCCCAGTACGGAACCATCCGGTTGACCACGTCGAGCAGGCACTCGGTCTTCGGGACATCGATTCCCGCGTAGCGCGGATCGCCTTCCTGGCTGTACTCGTTGGCCGGGTCGATCGGCGGCGGCGGGGTGTCGTAGCTGCGGCGCCACAGCATGAACTGCTCGTCGCCGTACTTCTCCCGGACCTGCGCCTTGTTCTTGCCCTGCAGCTCACCGTAGTGGCGCTCGTTGAGCCGCCAGTCCCGGATCACCGGGATCCAGTGCCGGTCGGCGGCGTCCAGCGCGATGTTCGCGGTGGAGATCGCCCGGCGCAGCAGGGATGTGTAGACGACGTCCGGCAGGATGCCGTGCTCGGCCAACAGCTCCCCGGCGCGCTTGCCCTCGGCGATGCCCTTGTCGGTCAGATGCACGTCCACCCAGCCGGTGAACAGGTTCAGGGCGTTCCATTCGCTTTCGCCGTGGCGCAGCAGCACGAGGGTGTACGTCATGCCGCCATCCTCCCATGCGCGCCCGGCCGGGTCGCATCGGTTCCCGCCCCGCCGCCACCGCCCGCGCGGCAAAGCACGATGTCAGACCGGTTCATCGGCGGCGAGCACGCCCGCGCCCACCAGCGTCGCGCCCTCGGTGATCGCGGAGAGCTCCACCCGCAGGCCGTGCAGGAAACTCAGCCCGGCGTGCGCGTCCACCGCGGCGCGCAGCGGATCCCACAGCGGCGCACCGGATTGCGCGAACCCGCCGCCGATCACCACCCGGTCGACGTCCAGCAGGGCGGCGGCCGAGACGATCGCCACGCCGAGCGCGGTGCCCGCCCGGCGCAGGGCGGCGACCGCGACTTCGTCACCCGCGTGCGCGTCCGCGGCCAGTCGCGCACCCGTGCCGCCGGACCAGCCCTGCTCGCGCGCCCAGCGCACCGACGACATGCCGCTGGCGATCGCCTCGACGCAGCCGCGGCCGCCGCAACCGCAAGGTGTGTCCCAGCCGGGCACGACGATGTGCCCCACGTGGCCCGCGTTGCCGGTGCGCCCGAGCAGCACCTTTCCGCCCGCGACGATCCCACCGCCGATCCCCGACGACACCGTCATGGCCAGCGCGTCGGGCACTCCGCGCAGCGCGCCGAGGCGGTGTTCGGCCAGCGCGAGACAGGCGCCGTCGATGGCGAAACGAATCGTGGCGGCCGGGAACAGCTCTCGCACGGCGGCGACCACCGGGAAGCCCGCTTTCCACTCGGGAATGTTCAACGGACCGGTGACGCCGGCCCGCACGTCCACCGGACCGGCCGCACCTATCCCTACGGCGCTGACCGGTTCCGCCCCCGCCACCGCGAGCAGCAGTTCCCGACAGGCCTCCCATACATTCGCGTCCGGCACGTCCACCCGGCGGACTTCGCGCACCTCGGGACCGGGGCACACCACTCCGGCCGCGAACTTGGTCGCGCCGATGTCCAGAGCGAGAATCGCCAACGCCGTGTCCCTTCGCCGAGCCGAGCCACCTGCGATTGTCACCCGATCGGTGCCACGGCGGGCCGGATCCGGCGACCGGTCAGGGCTTGTCGGCGGAGTCGACCAGATGCTCGAAGGCGCGCAGGTTCTGCAACGATTCACCGCGCGAGACGCGCCACTTCCATTCCCGCCGAATCGATTCGGCGAAGCCGAGTTCCAGCAGGACGTTGAAGTCGGCGTCGACGGCCTCGAGAATCTGCCCGAACACCCGGTCCAGTTCGTCAGGGGTGACGGCATGCGCGGACAGGCGGCCGACCAGATAGATGTCGCCGACCCGGTCGAGGGTGTAGGCGACGGCGTAGAGCCTGCGGTTGCGGCGCAGCAGGAACTTGTAGACGCCTTCGAAGTTCTCGTCCGGCTTGCGGCAGACGAACGATTCGACCCGGACACCGTGCTTGCCCACCGTGAGCATCACCGTGGTCTTGAGTTTGCGCTCACCGGGGAGGATGACGACGAAGGTCTCCTCGCCCGGCCGGGTGTACTCGATCTCCCTGTCGCGCAGCGTCTCGTCGATGAGCTGCGCGGTCGCCTGCACCTCGTTCACCGGCGTACTCCCGTCCGGCGCCGCCACAGCGCCCGTGATCTGGCCTGGCTGGTCTCACCGAGCAGGGCTGCCGTCCGCTCTCCGGCGGGGCCGGTGCGGTCGGCGGAGTCCGGGTCGTACGCATCCTCCCGCACGACGCTGTGCGCCAAGCCGCGGCCGCCCAGCGCCGTCCGCTCCTCCCGGAAACCGGCCAGGGCCGCGGCGTAGCTGGCCAGCAGCCCGTCGGCGGTGTGCGCCCAGGAGAAATTGGCCGCGTGCGTGACGGCCTGCTCGCTCATCCGGCGCAGGCGGTCGGGGTCGTCCAGCAGCAGGCCCAGCGCGTTCGCCCAGTCGGCGGTGCGGTGCCCAGGGACCAGCAGACCGGAGACATCGTGCCGCACGGCCGTGCCGAGACCACCGACGTCGGCGGCCAGCACCGGCGTGCCGCTGGCCTGCGCCTCGATGGCGACCAAGCCGAAGGACTCGTTGTAGCTCGGCACCGCGACCAGGTCGGCGGCGCGGTAGACCTGCACCAGCCGCTGCGGGGGCTGCGGGGGCAGGAAGCTGACCCGTGTGGCGATGCCCAGCTCGGCGGCCAGATCGATCAGCGCGTGCGGCCGCTCCAACCCGCTGCCGGACGGACCGCCCACGATCAGCACGCGCAGCTTGCGCTGCGGGTCGGCGCGCAACACCTCCGCCGCGGCGCGCACCAGCACATCGGGCGCCTTCAACGGTTGGATCCGGCCGACGAACGCGACGATCAGCTCGTCGGCGGCCAGCCCCAGTTCGGCGCGGGCGGCCGCCTTGTCACCGGGGTGGTAGCGGCCCAGGTCGGCGCCGGGCGGGACGACGTCGATGCGCTCCGGGTCGGCGCCGTAGAGCTCGACCAGCTGGCGTGCCTCCTCGGCGGTGTTCGCGACCAGCCGATCGGATTCGGCGATCACCTGTTTCTCGCCGATCTCGCGGGTCACCGGTTCGGGACAGTCGCCTTCGGCCAGCGCGGAATTCTTCACCGCCGCCAGGGTGTGCGCGGTGTGCACCAGCGGCACCCGCCACCGGTCCCTGGCCAGCCAGCCGACCTGGCCGGACAGCCAGTAGTGCGAATGCACCAGGTCGTAGTAACCGGGCAGATGCCGGGCCTCTTGCCGCAGCACCTCCGCGGTGAAGGGGCACAGCTGGGTGGGCAGATCGTGCTTGTCCAGCCCCTCGAACGGGCCTGCCACCACGTTGCGCACCAGCACACCGGGCGCGGCCTCCTGGACGGGCGGGACGTTCGACGACGTGGCCCGGGTGAAGATCTCCACCTCGGTGCCGCGCCGGGCCAGCTCGACGGCCGTCTGCAGGACATAGACGTTCATGCCGCCCGCGTCGCCGGTGCCCGGCTGCGCGAGTGGTGAGGTGTGCACCGATAACACGGCGATACGGTTCGGCCGTAGGTCCGGGCGTTGACTCACACTATCCATAGTGCACGTTGCGTTCCCCGGCCCAGACACGCTATCCGCGGCAAGTGAGAGCTATCACAGGGCGGACGTGAATCCGATCACAGGCTGTCGACGAACGCGCTCACCTCGGTGACGAAGCGGGAACGGTCCTCGATGAACAGCCCGTGCTGGGCCCCTTCCCAGAACGACGCACGCGCGTCCGGGACGGCCTCGGCGATGTAGCGGCCGTTCTCGATCGGGACGACCTGGTCGGCCGTGCCGTGCAGGACGAGCACGGGAACGTCCAGCGTGCGCAGTGTCTCGGTGTTGTCGACGGTCCGGTAGAACAGCGCCTTGCGCACCGCGGGCGGGGTGGCGAGGCTGGCACCGAACAGGCGCTGCGCGTCGGGCCCCTTGTCCGCGCCCGGTCCGGTATTGGCGTTGCCGAACACACCGAAGGCACGCACGGCCCGCCCCGCGCTCTCCTCGAAGACGCCCGGTATGGCCTCGCCCATCATGCGGCCGGTCGCCGCGCCCGGCACACCGGGGCCGATGTTCGCCATCGAGCCGGTGTAGACGACGCCCGAGACGGCGTCCGTGCCGTAGGCGGTCAAGTAGTCCGACAGCACGATCCCCCCGTAGGACCAGCCGAGCAGCACCGCGCCGGACGCGATGTCCTCGGCCGCCAGTACCGCCGCGAGGTCGGCCGCCCAGTTCTTCGGATCGTCGTAGCCCGCCGCGGGCGCGTCGGAGTAGCCGTGGCCGCGCAGGTCGACGGCGATCACCCGGTAGCGCGCGGCGAGGTCGTCGGCGGCCGCACCCCAGCAGCGCAGATTCGCCGACCATCCGTGCACCAGCAGCAAGGGGCGCCCGTGCGCCGGACCACTCACCCGATAGACGATGTTCGTTCCGTCCGCGCTCACCACGTCCCGAATAGCCATGCCACCGAGGCTAACCGTCGTTCCGGTGACCGCGGGCGATCGGGCAAACCTCGCGCACCTAGGATCTAACGACATGAGCACTCGCAGCGCCGTCGTCACCGGAGCAAGCTCGGGCATCGGCGAGGCCACCGCCCGGGAGCTGGCGAAGCAGGGCTATCACGTCTACGTCGGTGCGCGCCGGGTCGATCGGCTGCGCCGCCTCGCCGAGGAGATCGGCGGCACCGCAGTGGAACTCGACGTCACCTCCGACGAGTCCGTGCGCGCGTTCGGCGAAGCGGTCGAACGCGTCGACGTGCTGGTCAACAACGCGGGCGGCGCCAAGGGCCTGGCGCCGGTGGCCGAGGCCGACCTGGACGACTGGCGCTGGATGTGGGAGACCAACGTGCTCGGCACGCTGCGCGTCACCAAAACCCTGCTGCCGAAACTGATCGCCTCGGGCGACGGATTGATCGTCACCGTCACCTCGGTGGCCGCGTTCACCGCCTACGACAACGGTTCCGGTTACACCTCCGCCAAACACGCCCAGGCCGTGCTGCACCGCACCCTGCGCGGTGAACTGCTCGGGCAGCCGGTACGCCTGACGGAGATCGCTCCCGGCGCGGTGGAAACCGAGTTCTCGCTGGTGCGATTCCAGGGCGACGCCGAGCGGGCGGCAAAGGTGTACGAGGGCATCGACCCGCTGGTCGCCCAGGACATCGCGGAGGTCATCGGGTTCGTCGCGTCGCGGCCCGCGCACGTCAATCTGGACCAGATCATCATCAAGCCGCGTGACCAGGCCGACGCGGGGCGGTTCGCCCGCCGCACCTGAACATTTCATAGCCGAATAGCATTACTCATTCGGCGACCTGGGCCGGGGTCGCGGATTGTTCGGTCTTCGCTGTGCGTTTCGAGCCGTTAGCATCCGAAAAGCGTCAGTTCAAGGACATCGGATGGGAGTGGTTCGGCTCATGCTCAAGGGCTTCAAAGAGTTCGTGATGCGCGGGAACGTCATCGACCTCGCGGTCGCCGTCGTGATGGGCACCGCGTTCACCTCCGTGGTGACCTCGGTGACGAAGGGCGTCGTCAATCCGCTGCTCGCGGTGTTCGGCAGCACCAACGCGCTCGGCCTCGGCGTTCAGCTGATCCCCTCCAAGCCCGCCACCTTCATCGCCATCGGCCCGATCATCACGGCCGCCATCGATTTCGTCATGGTCGCCGCGGTGCTGTACTTCGTGCTGATCCTGCCCATGAAGACGATCAAGAACCGCTTCGGCACCCCCAAGGCCGCCGAACCGACCCAGATCGAGCTGCTGACCGAGATCCGCGACCTGCTCGCCGAGCGGCACGAAGCGGTTCGCGCGCAACAATCCGCCGACCGCAGAATCGAAGCGGAACACTCGGACGACAGCGAGTTCGAAGAGCAGAACGTGAAGGCGCGCTAGAGCCGGTCAGCGCGCTCCCGCGGGCTGCGGGGGCAGGGGCGTGGCGGAGACCACGGGCGACGGCGAACCTTGCAACGCCGACATGGTCTTCCAGGTGCTCCAGTCGATGGTCCAGTCGTAGAGGTCGCCGTCGGCGGCCGAGAGCGGGATCGAGGTTCCGGTCACCTCCACCGGATCGCCGTACAAGGCCGTGGGGAAAAAGGCCTGGGCGTCGGCGGGCGACAGGTTGATGCACCCGTTGGTGACATTCGCCGAGCCTTGCGCCGACAGCGATTCCGGGTTGGCGTGGATGAATTCGCCGTTGTTGGAGATTCGTACCGCCCAGCGTTCGCGAACGTTGGTGTAGTACGGCGGGTTCGACATCATGAAGTCTTCGTATTTCTCGGTGACCACGTGAACGCCGGAGCGGGTCACGTTGCGCGGTTCGTTGCCCTCGCCGTAACTGGCCGCGAGATCGAACACGGTCCGCCCGTCACGCACCACCTGGATGCGGTGACTGGGAGCGCTCGCCTTCACGATCTGGCTGCGGCCGACGCGGAAATCCGTGGTCAGATCGGAATCGCCGTAGTTGCCCGCGCCCAGGTCCAGTCCGTAGAGCCGGGCCGAGACGTGCACGCTCGTCCCCGGGGTCCAGTAGTTCTTCGGACGCCAGTGCAGGCGTGAGCCGCCGTCGTCCGGGAACCAGGCCCACGCGCCCTCGGTGGGCGGGTCGGTGGTGATCGTGAGCGCCTTCTCCACCGCGGCCTTGTTCACGACCGAGGACTTGAACTGCAAGATGATCGGCGCCGCGATGCCGACCTCCTGGTTGTCACCGATATTCAGGGTCGCGGGGACGGTGTTCTTGGGCGCGAGGGTGCGGAACGAGCCATCGATCGGGATCGGCTTGCCGTCGGTACCGACGGCGGTGCCCGACCAGGTGTAGGTGGCGTCGTAGCCGAGCGGCTCGGTGATGGTGTAGCCGCGCCGGTCCGGAGCGAGCTCACCGCGCACCTGCTTGCCCGCGGCGTTGGTCAGCGCGACCTGATCGATGGTGCCGTCGCTGATCGTCACCGAGACCGGGGCGGTCGGGTTGACGTCGGTGTCGTCGTCGGCGGGGGTCAACTTCACTTTGGCGATCGGGCCGGAGTCGCGACTCGACGGGCCGGAGTCACGGTCTATCGTGCAACCGGCCACCAGGGCGACGACCACCAGCAGGACGGCCGACGCCACGGCAACCGATCGGCGGATCATCGGACGGTGGTTCACTTCGTCGAATCTACGCGCGGCGCGCTACCGGTCTCGTTTCCGCGGCGTGTGGTGTCGGCCTCAGCGCGTCAGAGCGTGACGCCCACTGTGACCGGCTCCGGCTCCAGCCGGATCCCGAAGCGCTCGGCGACGCCGTCGCGGACCGTCCGGGCCAGCGCCACCAGATCGGCGGCACCGGCGGCGCCGCGATTGGTCAGCGCCAGTGTGTGTTTCGTCGACAGCCGAGCGGGCGCTCCGGCGCCGGGGAAGCCCTTGGCGAAACCCGCCCGCTCGATCAGCCAGCCCGCCGAGAACTTGACCCCGTCCGGCGCCGGGTAGGTGGGCACCGCGACATCGCCCAGGTGCGCGGCGATCGCGGCGCGCACCTGCGCCTCCCGCTCCGGCGCGACGACCGGATTGGTGAAAAACGAGCCCGCACTCCAGGTGTCGTGGTCGGCGGGATCGAGCACCATGCCTTTGCCCACGCGCAACCGCAGCACCGCGTCCCGGACCTGCGCCGCGGGCCGGGACTCCCCGTCCCCGGCGCCCAGCACCGAGGCCAGTTCGCCGTAACGCAGCGGCACGCTGGAACCGTCCGGGCGCAGCGCGAACTCGACCGCGAGCACGACGGCGTCGTCACGGTGCTTGAGCACGCTGGTGCGATAACCGAAGCCGAGTTCGCCGGGCTCCACCCAGCGGATCTCCCCGCTCGCGCGGTCCAGCAGGCGCACCCGGCGCAGCAGGGCCGCCACCTCCGCGCCGTAGGCGCCCACGTTCTGCACGGGCGTCGCGCCCGCCGAACCGGGAATGCCGGACAGGCACTCCAGTCCCCCGAGACCGGCCTCGACTGTCGCACGCACCACGGCGTCCCAGTTCGCGCCCGCCTCGGCGATTACACCGCAGTCGCCGATCTCGACGCCGGTGGTGGCGACCAGGACCACCACGCCGTCGAAGCCGTCGTCGCTGATGAGCAGATTGGAGCCGCCCGCGAGCAGCAGGACCGGGACGCCCGCCGCGTCCAGCGCGCGCACCGTCGCGACCAAGGCCTCGGTCGTCGCGCATTCGGCGACCAGGGCGGGGCCGCCGACCCGCAGTGTGGTCAGCTCCGCCAGCCGCACGTCGGCGCGCAGTCGCGCACCGGTACCGGCGAGGAGGTCCGACGGCACAACTCGTGAAGTTCGCACGGTGCTAAACGGTAGCGTGCGCGCTGACGGCTGGACGCTGGTGTATTCCTCTCGCGGCGGACCGGATGGCACCACTCGGACAGCACGAGCGCAACCCGGTGGCTGGCGCGCCGATGGCCGCAGGGGGCGTCGTCCGGCCCGTGAGCGGATCGGACAACACCACTCGTAGGGCTCCGGCGCTGCACGGTAGCGTGTGCACCCATGGCTACACCGCTGGCGTACACGGCCCGCTACTCTCATCCGCCCGCCGCGGTGCGCGCGGCGTTCGCGAACGATCAGTACTGGAAGGATCGCATCGCGGCGGTCGGCGGCCCCAATGCCCGGCTGGATTCGGTCACCGTCAGCGGTGATCAGGTGCGCGTCGAGATGGTGCAGGCCATCGCCGCCGAACAGCTGCCCGCCGCGGTCACCGCGGTGCGCCCCGGCGATCTGATCATCCCGCGCGTCGAAGACTGGACCGGCGATCGGGCCGACTTCGAAGCCCGCGTCGAGGGCGCGCCCGCCGAGGTGCGCGGCACCGTCACGCTGGCCGCCGACGGCTCCGGCGCCGTCGCCACGGTCGAGGGCAGCATCGAGGTGAAGATCCCGCTGTTCGGCAGCAAGATCGAGAAGGCGATCGCGGAGCACCTCACCGAGCTGCTGAAGAACGAGGCGGAATTCACCGGCCGCTGGCTCGCGGAGCACTGATCCACGCGAGGAATGCGGACATTGTTCGACGTCACACCGCGCGGTCCCCGCGTTCGTGGCAGGTCCGCACTCCACCCGCCCGCCGAGGTCGGCGGCGCCGCACCCAGTAACGTGTGAGCCCATGGCACGCCGATTGGACTACTCCGCCCGCTATCCGCTGCACACCACAAAAGAGCTGTACGCGGCGCTGTCGAACCGCGATTACTGGGACGCGCGGATGCAGGAGATGAGGAAGTACTCGCCCGGCAACGAGGTGGTCCGGCTGGAGGCGGGCGACGGCGGGATCGACGTCGAACTGCACCACATCCTGCCCCGCGAGATGCTGCCGGAGATCGCCCAGACGGTCATCCGCAAGGACATGGTGATCACCCGCAAGGAGACCTACAGCCCGTTCGCCCCGGACGAGGTCACCGGCAAGTACTCGGCGGCCATTCCGGCGGGCCCCGGCAGCCTCGGCGGCGCCATCCGACTTTTCCCCACCGACACCGGCTGCACCATGCGCTTCTCCTCGGAGGCGAAGGTGTTCATCCCGATGGTCGGGCCGCGCCTGGAGCAGCTGATGCTGGTGAACCTGGTCGACCTGTTCCGCGGCGAGGCCGAGTTCACGGTCAAGTGGCTGGAAGAACAGCACCCCACCCGCTGACCAGACCGGTCGGCAACATCACCCGTGGCACCACCGCCGTCAACCGCCTCCGGCGCAGCGACCGCCGGCTGATCAACGACGATCTCGTCGCCGACCGGCTGGCCCGCGCACCCGATCCGCTGGTGGTCGACCTCGGTTACGGCGCGAGCCCGTGGACCACCTTCGAGCTGGCGGCGCGCCTGCGCACGATCCGCGCCGACGTGCGCGTGGTGGGGCTCGAGATCGACCCGCAGCGCGTGGTGCCCGGACGCGACGGCGTCACCTTCGCACGCGGCGGCTTCGAATTGGCGGGGCTGCGACCGGTCCTCGTTCGCGCCTTCAATGTGCTGCGGCAATATCCGGAATCGGCGGTCCCGGACGCGTGGTCGACCGTCCTGGCGGGGCTGGCTCCGGACGGACTGCTGGTCGACGGCACCTGCGACGAATTGGGCAGGCGCTGCGCGTGGATCCTGCTCGACCGGGACGGGCCGCGTTCGCTCACGCTGGCCTGGGATCCGTTCACCGTCGAGCGGCCCTCCGACCTCGCCGAACGCCTGCCCAAGGCGCTGATCCACCGCAATGTCCCCGGAGAACCCATCCACGCGCTGCTCGCGGCAGCCGATCGTGCGTGGGCCCACGCCGCGCCGATGGCGCCGTTCGGTCCTCGTGTCCGCTGGCGTGCGGCTGCCCAGGCCTTGCGCGCGGAAGGCTTCCCGATCCGCCCCTACCGCCGTCGCCTACGCGACAATGTGCTCTCGGTCCCGTGGTCGGCCGTCGCGCCGCTCGATCCGAGCTAGCCAGAGTTTCGTCACGCTACGGCTAGCGCCTGGTACACCCGTCTCGCGGCGCGGGGCGAGAGGCGCGCTCCCGCGTCGGTGATCTCCCGGCCCGCGCAGCGGTCGATGGCGACCGCGTCGGCGACCACCTCGTTCAACGCCGCCTGCCCGATATCGCCCTCGGCCAGGTCCAGCACCGTGCGTACCGGCGTCGTCACCAGGAAAGGACCCGCCGATTCCACGTCCGAGCCGGCCAGCGACCGGCGCACGACCGCCAGCCGCGGCGTCACCGGTGGACGTCCCACGCGCACGGACAGGTGCAGGAACCGCGGGCCGAGGCTGCCGAGCCCGTGCAGCTCCGCCGCACTCTGATGGGAGACCACCGCGGCGCCGTCGAACCAGGCAGCCCACATCGCGTATTCGTCGAGCGGACCTTCCGGCCACCCGGCCAACCGCAGCATGCCGATTCCTGCCCTTTCCACCGAACCGTCGCCGAGGCCTGCCCGCACTCGCGCCCCGCACCCCGTGCGCAGTACCTGCCGAGTCGTGAAGAAACCGGCGTGCCGACCGGCCCAGCGGCGCAGAACACGCCATCCTTGTTCCGCGGATCCGATCGCGCGGCTTGCCACATCGCCAGCCATGGGCATCAGGCTACGCTCGGTTTTTGTGCTGCATGTCACATTCGAACCCCTCACTGCCTCCTCAGAGACGGCACAGAAAGGTCGGGAAGAATTTTCGCCATGAGTACGAACACAACCTCCACCAAGACGATCAACCGGCGAGCCCTGCTGATCGCCCTGACCGTGGTAGCTGTTCTGCTCGCCACGATCCTGGTCGGCGGCGAGGCCTACGCCAGGCACACGGTGTCGAAGTGCATCAGTTCGCAGTTCGAGAAGGAGATGGGATCGAAGATCGACGTCGGCTTCGGCCCCAAGCCGATGCTGATCACCTGGATCGACGGCAAGGTGCCCTCGGTGCGGGTGAACAGCGACGACACCAAGTTCGGTCCCGCCGTCGGGATGGTGGTGCACGCCGTCTTCCGGGACGTCGACCTCACCGACCACGGTGGCGGCGAGATCGGCAGTTCCTCGGCCGATGTCACGTGGAGCAACGAGGGGATCAAGGAGACCCTCGGCAGCATGGTCAGTGACGTGAGCTCCTCGGCGAGCAGCGGCCTGCTCACCCTGTCGGTGCTCGGCGGCCTCGCCCAGCTCCAGCTGAAACCCCAGATCGTGAACGGGACGGTGCAGGTGGAGACGATGTCGGCGGAACTGCTCGGCATGGGCCTGCCCGCCGACCTGGTGCAGAGCATCGTCGACCTGTTCACCCAGAGTCTGCAGAGCTACCCGCTCGGCATGGCGGCGACCGAACTACAGGTCACCGACTCCGGCGTCGCGGTCCACCTGTCGGGTGGACGCACTCAGCTCGAGCCCGCGGGCGACAGCTCCGACATGCGCTGCTGAACGCCCCCCTCCACAACGTCTTCGGGCGTTGCGGAGGCGCACGGGGGAAGACCGGATATCCGCGAACGCTTTTCGGGTGCCGATCACGGCGCGAAGCCGTCGAGCACCTCGCGGGATCTCGACAGCCCGAGCCGGGTCGCGCCCGCCGCGATCAGCTCCGCGGCCGCCTCGGCGGTCCGGATCCCGCCGCTGGCCTTGATGCCGAGCCGCCCGCCGACCGTATCGGCCATCAACCGCACGGCGTGGACGCTCGCGCCGCCGGCGGGATGAAACCCGGTGGAGGTCTTCACGAAATCGGCTCCCGCACGCTCGGCGACCCGGCACACCTGCACGATCGCATCATCCGGCAGGGCGGCGGATTCGATGATCACTTTCAACAGGGTTCGATCGCCCACCGCTTCGCGCACCGTGACGATGTCGGCGAGCACCGCCGTGTAATCCCCCGCGCGGGCCGCGCCGACATCGATGACCATGTCGACCTCGGCCGCGCCCTGGTCCGCCGCGAGCCGCGCCTCGGCGCCCTTCACCAGCGAATGATGCTTCCCCGAAGGGAATCCGGCGACCGTCGCGACCACCAGTCCTGGCGCGCGCACCGGCAACATGGACGGCGACACACAGATCGCGAGCACGCCCAATGCCCGCGCGTCCTCGATCAACCCGTCGACCTCGGCGGACGTCGCCTCCGGGGCGAGCAGCGTGTGATCGATCATGGCGGCCACTTCGGCCCTGGTCAGCGACGCGGAACTTGCCATGGGGTGAGAGTCTGGCACACCAGAGGCGAATTCCGTTGCGCGCCTGGCGGCACTTCCCGCACACTCGTAGCTGATGGCGCATCGGAGAACGTTTCGCCACGGTCGACTGACTAACGTGTGCGGATGGGCCCTACTTCGTTCGGGAGGAGACGACCGTGCTGATCCGTCGCGAACGCGCCGACGACGCCGCTGTCATCGCTGCGGTGCACCGCAGCGCATTCGCACCGCGCTATGCCGATGCCGGCGATACCGATGGCGCCGGCGTGCCCGGTGACGGCGCCGATCCGCCCGAGGTGAACCTGATCACCCGGTTGCGCAGCGATGAAGGCTGGATCCCGACGCTCTCCCTGGTGGCGATCGAGCACGACAGCGTGGTCGGCCACCTGTGCCTGACCAGAGCCTCCGTCGGCCCGTTCCCCGTGCTGGCGCTCGGCCCGATCGGTGTGCTCGCCGATCATCAAGGCTCCGGGGTCGGTTCGGCCCTCATGCACGCGGCGCTCGGCGCCGCCGACGCCCTCGACGAACCCCTGATCGGCCTGCTCGGCAGCCTGGAGTTCTACCCGCGCTTCGGTTTCGTCCCCGCCGCCCGTCTCGGCATCACCCCGGACGACCCGGCCTGGATCAGCCACTTCCAGGTCCGCTCCCTGTCGGCCTACGACTCCCGGATCGCCGGCGAATTCCACTACGCGGAGCCGTTTTACAACCTCTGAGCACGACACCGGCTCACCGAGCCGAGACGACCCAGCGCCAGGAATGCACGGTGTCGGCCGGGTGGAGTCCTGCCCTGAGCCGAGCACATAACGGGCACTGAACCCACGGGTTGATGACAGATACTCCGGCAGCCTGGAAGGGCGCGGTATCGCGAGTAGCCACGGTCATGTTCGCGGCGCCCGCCGTCGCGGCGATATAGCCGTCGGCGGTGCCGATCGCGGCTCCGGCGGCGCGGGCGGTGGCCATGAGTTCGGGGTACGCGGTGGATGCGGCCAGGTCGAAAGCGAGAACTCGCCCCGCGAACAGAGGCAACACCCGAGTCTCGAGCCTGTCGCGCAGGACTTCTCGTCGCCTACCCTCTGGCATCGCGGCAATGCCGAACCGCAGTTCGGCCACGGTAACCGCCGACAGGTACATGCTCGGGAGCCTCGCCGCCTTCCGAAGGTCAGACGAAGGCGCGGCGAATCCCGCCCGGCGCACCTGCGAGGATGAACGCATGAGTTCCGCTCCACCCGTCCTGGACGACCGCCGCTACGTGCTGACGCTCGGCTGCCCGGATCGTCCGGGCATCATCGCCGGGATCACGTCGTTCATCGCCGAGTTCGGCGGCTCGATCGTGGAGGCGGGGTACCACTCCGACGTGGAGACGGGCTGGTTCTTCACTCGCCAGGCGATCAAGGCGGCGACGGTGCCGTTCGGGATCGAGGAACTGCGCGACCGGTTCGCCGGGGTGGCGGCCGACCTGGGTCCGCAGACCGAATGGCAACTGCTGGACTCCCGCGCCCGCCGCCGCGCGGTCCTGCTGGTCAGCAAGGACGGCCACTGCCTGCACGATCTGCTCGGGCGCGCCGCCAGCGGTGAACTGCCCGCCACCATCGAGGCGGTGATCGGCAACCACCCGGATCTCGCTGCGATGACCGAGGCGCACGGGGTGAAGTTCCACCACGTGCCGTTCCCGAAGGACCCGGCCGAGCGCGGTCCGGCGTTCGAGGAGGTCCGCGCCCTGGTGGACGCGCACAACCCGCACGCGGTGGTGCTGGCACGGTTCATGCAGGTCCTGCCCGCCGAGCTGTGCGAGCACTGGGCGGGCAAGGCCATCAACATCCATCACAGCTTCTTGCCGTCGTTCGTCGGCGCTCGCCCCTACCACCAGGCGTTCGCCCGCGGCGTGAAACTGATCGGCGCCACCTGTCACTACGTGACCGCGGAACTGGACGCGGGCCCGATCATCGAGCAGGACGTCATCCGCATCGATCACGCGGACGAAGTGCGCGACATGGTCCGCCAGGGCCGCGACATCGAGCGGGTGGTCCTGGCGCGCGGGCTGCGCTGGCATCTGGAGGGACGCGTGCTGGTGCACGGCCGCCGGACGGTCGTCTTCTCGTGACGGGGCGTACGCCGCCCCGGCGCGTCAGCCCGCGAGGTCGGCGCGGGCGCGCTTGCCCACCTCGGCGAGCAGGCGCCCGAGTTCCTCGTTGAACCGCTCGTAGGCCTCGACATTGCCGAGATGGCCGGTCGGCAGCATCTGGTAACGCATCAGGCTGCCGGTCTCCCGCAGCAGCTCGACGATCCGCTCGGAGTGGACCGGCGGCGTCATGTCGTCGAATTGTCCGGAGAGCACCGTCGTGGGGACCACGAGATTGCGCGCCGACTCCCCCACATCCATCGTGGCGAGCAGGAAACCGAACCTGGAACGCACCCGGGCAGGGCAGGACCGCACGATGGCCATGCTGAAGTCCAGCAGCTCGCCTTTGGCCGCGGTGCTCAGGATCTGGCGCGCGAACAGCCAGCGCACCGGCGCGATGGGCGGGAAGACCATCGGGGCGCCGAGCCCCAGCCTGCCGAACAGGAAGGGCAGCGGCACCTTCAATTGCAGCAGCCGCCACGGCCGGTTCAGCAGCGGCACCACCGTGGTCTCCAGGATCAGCCGATCGGCCGCGGTATTGGTCAGCAGCACCGCCTGCGCCTGGCGCGCGACCCGCTCCGGGTAGCGTCCCGCCCACGCCTGCAGCGTCATGCCGCCGAGACTGTGCCCGACCAGCACGGCACGCTGTCCGGGCGCGAGCGCGGCGTCGAGCACCGCCGCCAAGTCGTCGGCCAGCAGGTCCATGCTCAACTCGCTCGACCCGTATTCACTCTCGCCGTGGCCGCGCTGGTCGTAGGCGATCACTCGGTACTCACCCGCGAACGCGTTGATCTGCGGATTCCAGTATTCGATGCAGCAGGTCCACCCGTGCACGAGCACGATGACCGGCTTGTCCGACGAACCGTAGGCGTGGACGCGCAGCCGGGCTCCGTCCCCTGCGCGGACCGGGATCACCTGGTGGGGCACGGTCGGGGGGTTGAACGCCGCGATCCGGTAGGTACGGGAACGCAAGTCGGCGCTGTGCGCGTCGCGCAAGCTCCGGAGCAGCCCCGGGAAGCTCGTCAACGCGGTCGGCAGCATGGCACGCATCGGACACTCCTTTGTGTTACTGCTAGATACAGTAACCCCGATTCGTACCGCTTGCTAGTGCAAGCACCCTTACCGGTCGGCGATCTCCGCCCTCACCAGCGTGGACCCCGCTGCACCTCGTCGACCTTGGGCCGGACGTCGGCCAGGTAGACGCCGGTGGCGATGATCGCCGCGAAGGAAAGCAGGCCCAGACCCGCGGGCGAGAGGAGGAGCACGAGCACGGCCGCTCCGAGAATCGCCAGCCAGATGGGCTTGGTCAGCTTGTCCACCGCGGTGAACGCGTCCGGACGCTGACGAACGGCGTGGATCAGCGCGAAAATCGTCGCACCGAGCGCCGCCAGCCACAACACCAGCAGGATCATCCCGGTCAATCCGTGCACCATATTCACCCCACCCATCATAGAAGCAACGCCCCCGCGCACCAGGGGTGCACGGGGGCGTCGGACAGCTTCGGCTGCGGGCGGTCAGGCCTTCTTGGGAGCGGCCTTCTTCGCCGGAGCCTTCTTGGCCGCGGCGGCGGGGGTGGCCGCCTTCTTGGCCGGAGCCTTCTTCGGCGCACCGTTCGTCACCGGAGCCGGGGTGGCCTCGGTGGTCACCTCGACGACCTCGGCGTCGACGACCGGCGCGGCCTCGGCCACCGGCGCGGCCTCGGTCTCCTCGACCTTGGCCGGGCGGCCGAGCAGCCCGTTGACGCGCCCGAACACGTCCTCGGCGCGGCTCACCGCGTCGCCGTAGATGGTCTCGACCTTGCCGATCCGCTCCTCGACCAAGTGATTGGCGCGCAGCCGATCGATGGCCTCCTCACCGCGGACGGCCAGGTCGGCGTAGAGGTCCAGCGCCTGCCGGTAGTACTTCTCGGCCAGCGTGCGCAGCTCCTCGGCGGTGAACTTCTCGCGCAGCTCGGCGAGGTCCTCCGGCAGCTCCGACGGCAGCCCGGACAGCCGCCCGCGCAGCGACTCGAACTGCGCCTGGACGTCGGCGGGGACGGTGGCGAAGCGCTCGCGCGCCTCCTCGACCCGGGCCTGCACGTCGGTGGTGACCGCGCGTTCGCGCACCTGCGCGACCACGTCGTTGACGGCGGCGTAGAGGGCGTCACCCGCACCGACGGTGGCGAGCAAGGGCTTGGTGACGGTGGCGTTCTTCTCGGTCATGATGTTTCGTTCTCCTGGCGTGGCGGAGTGTCGGTTGTCGTGCGCGGAACGTCGCTGTCCCATACGTCCCCCCCTGCCTCGTTTCCTCCGTTTTCCCGGCGAAACGATTCATAGATGTCCAGCAGCACCTGCTTCTGCCGCTCACTGATAGACGTGTCGGCGAGCAGGGCATCCCGGATCGGGCTGTGCGGCCGCTGCTCGAGATAGCCGGCCCGTACGTACAAGACCTCCGAGGAGACCCGCAGCGCTTTCGCGATCTGCGTTAGCACCTCGGCGGACGGATTGCGCAGTCCGCGCTCGATCTGGCTGAGGTACGGATTGCTCACCCCCGCCAGCTGGGCGAGCTGACGCAGCGAGACTTGCGCGGCTTCTCGCTGTGCCCTGATGAAGCCTCCGATGTCGTGCGCCGCGTTGACGACGCGTCCCCCTCGTTCGCCGACGCCGGACGAGTGCTCGTCCGATCTGTCGGTGTACTCGGCGGAAACCTCGGGCTGGTCTGCCATCACTCACCTTCTGGCGGTTGTACGAGTCGATTCTAGGACAGGGTGCTAGCTATTGCAAGCAGTCTGCTAGCAGTGTTCGGGCAAACGGTCCGCATGCCGCGGCTCAACCGCCGAACATCAAATGGGAAATCGTGTAGATCGCCAGTCCGGCAAGCGAACCGACGACGGTTCCGTTGATGCGGATGAATTGCAGATCCCGGCCGACCTGCAATTCGATCTTCTTGCTCGCCTCTTCGGCATCCCACCTGGCAACCGTGTCGGTGACCAGGGTGCTGATCTCACCGGCATAGTTTTCCACCAAGTAGCGCGCGCCGCGGTCGATCCAGCCGTCCACGTTTGCGCGCATGTCCGCGTCGTCGCGCAATCGCTCGCCGAGCTGCTGCACGTTCTCGGCGACCTTGCGCCGCAGCGTGCTGCGCGGATCGTCGGCGGACTCCAGGATCAGCCGCTTCGCCGCGCGCCAGGTGGCCGAGGCGAGTCCGGTGATTTCCTCCCTGCCCATGATCTGCGCCTTGATGCGCTCCGCCTTCTTGATCATGGCGTCGTCGTTCTGCAGGTCCTCGGCGAATTCCTCCAGGAACCGATTCGCGGCGAGGCGGACCTCGTGCTCCGGATCGGAGCGGATCTTCCAGGTGAACTCGACCAGTTCCCGGTAGATCCGTTCGGAAAGCAGGATGTTGACGAATTTCGGCGCCCATTGCGGCGCGTCCCGCAGCACGATCCGATCGATCGTCTCCTGCGAGCCCAGCGCCCATTGGTGCGCGCGCTCGGCGAGCAGATCCAGCAGCGCCAGTTGCCGGTTGTCGGCGAGCAGTTCCGCGAGCACCCGCCCGATCGGCGGCCCCCACAGCGGCTCGGCGATCCGCTTGACGATGGTGTTGTCGATCACCTGCTCCACGTCCTCGTCGCGCAGCACGCCGACGACGGCCCGCAGGATCGTCGAACTCTCCTGCGCCACGCGAGCGGCATGACCGGGATCGGCCATCCACCGCCCGACCCGCCAGGAGACCTGCGCCGAGTTCACCTTCGCCGACACCACCTCCGGCGCCAGGAAGTTCGTGCCGACGAAGCTACCGAGGCTGGCGCCGAGCTGGTCTTTCTTGCGCCGGATGATCGCCGTGTGCGGAATCGGCAGGCCGAGTGGATGACGGAACAGGGCGGTCACCGCGAACCAGTCCGCCAGCGCGCCGACCATGCCCGCCTCCGACGCGGCCCGCAGGTAGCCGACCCAGTCGCCACCCGCCCCCCGCGATTCGGTCCAGCGGCAGAACAGATAGATCACGGTGGCCAGGGCGAGCAGGCCGGTGGCGAACGCCTTCATCCGCCAGAGGTCACGACGCTTGGCCGCCTCGTCGAGTACGGCGGCTAAGCCGAAGGGCGCGGCGGCAGGCCCGGCGGGGGCGTCCGCCACCGCGGTGTTGCCGGGAGCTTTCTCCATGCCTCCCATTCTGCTGTGCGCGGCGAAGTAGACGAGCGGGCGAGCGCGATGAGGACACGCCGGACGCGCCCGAAGCTGTGGTTCCTACCGCATCCGGGCTCAAAAGCGCATATCACGGGTAGCGGGGACCTAAGCTGGAGCCACCGAGCCCGAACGAACGAGGGAGCCCACGCTGTCCACCGAAGACCTTGTCGATATCGACGAGCGACCGTCGGCGGTGCGCGGCGGCCGGATGGACGGCCGCAAGCGCCGGTGGCGGCAACACAAGATCGACCGCCGCGAGGAACTCGTCGACGGAACCCTCGCCGCGGTGCGCGCCCGCGGCAGCAACGCGGGCATGGACGAGATCGCCGCGGAGATCGGCGTCTCCAAGACCGTGCTCTACCGCTACTTCTCCGACAAGAACGACCTGGTCCACGCGACCATGCAGCGGTTCATCGAGACCACGCTGATGCCGCGGGTGTACGGCGCGATCAGCCTGGACGCCGACGAATACCAGCTGGTGCGCTCGGCGCTCGCCGAATACGTCGGGACGGTGGACGAGGACCCGGAGGTCTACCGGTTCATCATGGGCAACGGTTCGGCCGACCAGTCCTCGCTCGCCGAGTTCGAGAAACTGTTCGCCGAAGTGGTGTGCACCGTCATCACCGAGCGCGCCGGGGAGCGGGGCGTAGCCACCGAGGGCGCCGCGCTGGCGTCGTACGTGCTGGTCGGCGGCATTCAGCTGGCGACGCACTGGTGGACCACCAACAAGTCGCTGTCCCGCGAGGACGTGATCGACTACCTCACCATGCTGGCCTGGAGCGCCATCGAGGGCATGGCCCGTGCGGGCGGCTCGCCCGCGACCTTCAACGCGCAGCAGCACGTGCTGCCCTCCCCCGAGGCGCCCCCGCAGGACTGACTCGGGCCGTCGGCCCAGGTGCTAGCTGGACCGCTTGCTGAAGTTCACGGGCACTGTCGACTTTGCCCGAACCTTGGCTAGTCTGAACCCGAGCGGTGCGCCGAGTGCGCTGCGTCACCGCCGGCGCCGTACTCGACGGCGGTCCGCGCGGGACACGACGGCCCGCACGCTGCCGCCTGCGCGTCCGTCGCTCCGACCGCGGCACCAACGGAGGTACCTCGATGGCGAAGCAAGTACCGACCTCTCGGCTTGCTCGTGGCACCAAGCTGGGTGCGGTGGCAGCCAGCTCGGTGCTTCGCACCCAGCGCACGCGGTTGACCATGCGGGGCAGATCCGAGGCCGTCCGGGCGAAGATGGCCGAGGAATCCATGATCCGCACCACCGAGCAGGTGGTCATGGTGCTGGGCACCATGAAGGGCGTCGCGATGAAGCTCGGGCAGATGATGTCGGTGCTCGATCTGGACCTGGTTCCCGAGGACCACCGGGAGCGGTTCCAGAAACGCCTGGCCGTGCTGCGCAACGCGGCCCCGACGGTGTCCTTCGCGGCCATGCGCCAAGTGATCGAGGACGATTTCGGCAAGCCGCTGGACGTCGTCTTCGCCGAGTTCGACGCCGAGCCCGTCGCCGCCGCCTCGATCGGCCAGGTGTATCGGGCGCGACTACACGACGGCCGCCAGGTCGCGGTGAAGGTGCAGTACCCGGGCATCGACGCCGCGGTGCGCGCGGACCTGAAGAATCTCGCCATGTTCCGGCGCGTACTACAGTCCGCGATGCCGTGGGTGACGCCCGCGGTACTGGACGAGCTGCGGCTGAACATGGAGGCCGAACTCGACTACCGGGCCGAGGCGGCCACCCAGTTGCAGATCGCCGAGCTCTACGCCGAGCACCCGTTCGTCATCGTGCCGCGCTCGCTGCCGGAGTTCTCCAGCACGCGGGTCCTGGTCACCGAGTACGTGCAGGGCAAGGGTTTCGACGAGATCCGGCAGCTGCCCCAGGCGGAGCGCGACCGGATCGGCGAGATCATCTACCGGTTCTACATGGGGTCGCTGTTCACCTTCAACGAGTTCTGCGGCGACCCGCATCCGGGCAACGTCCTGCTGGCCGCCGACGGGCGGGTCGGGTTCCTGGATTTCGGGCTGTTCAACCGGATGGATCCCGAGCACGTGCAGTTCGAGCTGGTCTGTCTGCGCGCCGCCGCCGAAGACCGCGCGGAAGATCTGCGCGAGTTGATGATCCGGCGCGGCGTCATCGATTCACCGGAGGAGATCGGCGCCGAGGAGTGCCTGGAATACGTGCTCGCCGCCTCGGAATGGTGTCTGGTCGACGAGGAACTGACCATCACCCCGGAGCTGGCCAGCGGCGCCTTCCTGCTCGCGGTGGACCCGAGGGCCAGCGAGTTCACCGGCATGAAGCAGCAGAACCTGCCACCGGAACATCTCTTCTCCCGCCGCGCCGACTTCCTGACCTTCGGCATGCTCGGCCAGCTCGGCTGCACCGCGAACTGGCATCGCATCGCCCGGGAATGGCTCTACGACGAACCACCGGCCACCGAACTCGGCCGCGTCCATCACGCCTGGCTCGACGGCCGCCGGCAGGCAGCGTCGCAACGGCCGCGCAAGAAGACCACGAAGTAGCCGCCGAACGGCGGCACGACCGCAGAACGGAAGACCCATGGCAGACACTCGGGAATACGACCTAGTCCTCTTCGGCGCCACCGGTTTCGTCGGCAAGCTGACCGCGGAGTACCTCACCGGGGCCGCCCCCGAATCCGCGCGGATCGCGCTGGCGGGACGGTCGCTGGACAAGCTGACCGCCGTGCGCGACGACCTCGGCCCGAAGGCCGCGAGCTGGGGCCTGGTGGTGGCCGACTCGAAAGACCAGGCCGCACTGGACCAGCTGGCGGCACGCACCAAGGTCGTGGTCACGACGGTCGGCCCGTACCTGCGCTACGGGTTGCCGCTGGTGGCGGCGTGCGCCAAGGCGGGCACCCATTACGCCGACCTCACCGGTGAGCCGCTGTTCATCCGCGAAGCCATCGACGCCTATCACGAACAGGCCGTCGCCACGGGCGCGAAAATCGTCAATTCGTGCGGCTACGACTCGATTCCGTCCGATTTGAGCGTCTACCAGCTCTACCGCCGCACGGTCGAGGACAACACCGGCGAACTCGTCGACACCACGCTGGTGGCTTCGCTCAAGGGCGGCGTCAGCGGCGGCACCATCGATTCCGGCCGGGCCATGATGGAGGCGGTCGCCGCCGATCCGGCCAAGGGCAAGGTTCTCTCGCACCCGTACTCGCTGAGCCCGGACAAGTCGATGGATCCCGACGTCGGCCGCCAGTCCGATCAGGCGCTGTCCCGGGCGAGTGCGGTCGACCCGAGCCTGGACGGGTGGGTGAGCACGTTCGTCATGGCCGCGCACAACACCAAGGTCGTGCGGCGCACCAACGGCCTGCTCGGCTGGGTGTACGGCAAGAACTTCCGCTACCGCGAAGTGATGAGCGCGGGAAGGTCGCGGATGGCGCCGCTGGTCGCGGCGGGCATGGCGGGCGGCATCGTGGCGGGCTTGACCGCGGGCGCGCTGCTGTCGCGGGCCGCCGCGGGCCGCAAGCTGCTGGACCGCGTGCTGCCCAAGCCGGGTACCGGGCCGGACGAGAAGGCGCGCAAGAGCGGCTGGTTCACCATGAAGACGTTCGCGCACACCACCTCGGGCGCGAAGTACGTGGCCACCTTCTCCGGCACCGGCGATCCCGGCTACCAGGCCACCGCGGTACTGCTCGTCCAGAGCGGCCTGTGCCTGGCGTTCGACACCGACAACCAGCCCGAGCTCGCGGGCATCCTCACACCCGCCGCCGCGATGGGCGACGCGCTCACCGAGCGGCTGCGCGCGGCGGGCATGACCATCACCGTGGACCGCGCCTGAGAGACGCACACCGGTGAACCTCGCACGAAAAACGATGAACGCCCCCGCGCTCGCGGCGGTGTACGAGCGAGCCTGGCGGCCGACGCTGTTCTATCTCGCCAGCGGGCGGACGACCGAGGCGGACCGGCGTGACGCGGTCGCCACCCTGCGGCTCGGCGGCGCACAGAAGGTGCTCGACATCGCCTGCGGGCCAGGCAATTTCACCCGATATCTGAGCGAGGCGCTGTCCGGCGACGGCTACGCGATCGGCTTGGACTACTCCGAGCCGATGCTGGCGCGCGCCGTCGCCGACAACGCCGGACCGCGCGTCGGATATCTGCGCGGCGACGCGCGCACACTCCCGTTCGCGGACGGCACCTTCGACGCCGTCTGCTGTTTCGGCGCGCTCTACCTCATTCCCGACCCGCTCGTCGCCGCCCGCGAGATGATTCGCGTCCTCGCCCCCGGTGGCCGCATCGCGATCACCACCAGCCATCGGGCCGCCAACCCCATCGGCGAGGTGAGCCGCGTGGTCGGCGGTCTGAGCGGTCTGCGGGTATTCGGCACGCGGACTTTCCCGACCCTCTTCGCCGAACAGGGCTTGGTGGAGATCGACCAGCGGGTCCATCGCCTGCTCCAGTACGTCAGCGCGACGAAACCCGCTCAGCCGCTGGAGACAGCGTTCGGCGGGCACGGGCTCGATCGCCGGTGACCGTCCGGATCACGAACCCGAGTTCGTCCACGGTCTGATCGGCGTCGCCCTCGCTCGCGCCGACCGCAAACCGGCCACGACCCCGGCGGGCAGCCCTCTCCAGTTCGCGGGCGGCCAGCGCGTCGCACGGCTTCCGCCGCCCAAAGCGCTTTGCCGCCGGGAAGTAGTGGTAGCGGAGCCGGTGGGGATCATCTCCGGTTCCCC
>NZ_BAFZ01000115.1 GCF_000308575.1 Nocardia exalbida NBRC 100660
AGCACCTCGACGTTGAGGCACAGCGACTGGAGTTCCTTGAGCAAGACCTTGAACGATTCCGGAATGCCCGGCTCCGGGATGTTCTCGCCCTTGACGATCGCCTCGTAGACCTTCACGCGACCGACGACGTCGTCGGACTTGATGGTCAACAACTCCTGCAGCGTGTACGCCGCACCGTAGGCCTGCATGGCCCAGCACTCCATCTCACCGAAACGCTGACCACCGAACTGCGCCTTACCACCCAGCGGCTGCTGGGTGATCATCGAGTACGGACCGGTCGAACGCGCGTGGATCTTGTC
>NZ_BAFZ01000114.1 GCF_000308575.1 Nocardia exalbida NBRC 100660
GTCCGCACCTGTCCCCTGTGTGCCTGCATGCGCCGGCTGTACGAGCCCGCGGGCAACGGCCACAGTCGTCCCGAGGTCGGAGATCGTCTGGTGCACAACGAAATGCGCAGGAGCCCGCGCACTCGACGCTATCCGATCGGCAGCGCGCTCAGTATCGGGCCGTAGGCCCAGTTCAACATGCGCGCGGCGTCGTCCTTCGCGGCGACGTCGCTGTCGGGTGAGCTGTGCAGGACCACACCGATCAGCGGTATTCCTGCCCTGACCGTCTCGAACAGCAGGCAGGTTCCCGCAGCGTCGGTCCATCCGGTCTTGATGCCGATGGTGCCGGGATAGTCGCGTAGCAGCCGGTTCGTGGTCTGCCACGAGTGAGCGCGGTTGCCCGGCCCGGCGGGCACGTGATAGCTCTGCGCCCCGGCGACGTCACGGAACACCGGCAGGCTCATCGCGCGCAGAGCGAGAGCCACCAGGTCCGCCGGTGTGGAGTAGGTGGAGTGGTCGGTGGGGGTGGGCAGCCCGCTGGGGTCGGTGAAATATGTTCCTGCCAGGCCCATGTGACGCGCAGTGTGGTTCATTTCGGCGATGAAGCCGTCTTGACCGGGACCGTAGGCGTCGGCAAGGGCGTAGGCGGCGTCACAGCCGGAGGGCAACATCATCGCGTAGAGGAGCTGTCGCGCGGTGAGCACCTCGCCGGGGACCAGGCCTGCGTCGCTTCCGTCATACTCGGCGCAGTAGGCGATGACTTCTCGCGGCACGGTGATGGCCCGATCGAGGTCGCCTGCGTTGATCACGACCAGTGCTGTCATCACCTTCGTGATGCTGGCTATGGGAACCGAGGTGTTCGGCTGTCGCGACCACAGCACCGTGCCGGTAATCCCGTCCGCCAGCGCTGCTCCCGACGCCCGCACCGCGTCCAGCTCAGACGTCGGCCACGGCAACTGGAAATGGGCGTCGCTCACAGCGGGGGCGGCCACGATGCCTTGGCCGACTACCACGACCAGCACCCCGGCAACGACAGACTGCAACAATCTGGCAAATGTCCGCATCGCCATATTCTGCTGCCTGAATGCTTAAATCAGCCGGATTTCACCCACCAATTCACGCATCCCGAGCTTCAGCATCCGAATAGCTAATCTCGATCAGATCGCTCACGGCACCCAATGCGTGGCCACTCTCGCGGATCGCGAAGCGCAGACCCCTGCACATGGCGACCGGCCACTCGCCCGATGTTTTGCGTGCCCTGCCGAGGGCCCAGCTACTCGCTGCCGAAGTCCATCCCGTCCAATCCTGCTTCCCGCAGGATGCGGGCCAAGGTGTCTTCGTCTACCGGACGCTCCATGGGCTCCGACTCCGAGACCGGGTTTTCTCTCGCGACCGGGAGCATCTCGTCGTAACCGGGGTCGCCGGGATGGAACTCCTCGAAGCCGCTGTAGAAGACGCCGTCCTCAGTCCGGCCGCGCAAGCGGACGAGGATCGTCTCGCCGTCCTCGGCGAGCATGGGCGGGCTGGTGTCATCCGAATACGCCGTCAAAATAATCCTTCAGCCGGTTCGCGAGTTGCCGGTCACCGAGAGCGAAATCGCGAAGCTGCTGCGGACCGTGCAGCCACGCCGAAAACGCCTCGCCGAACGCTTCGCTGGGTGAATCGTAATAACTGTTCCACTGTTTGCTCTTGCCGATGGACTGGAGCATCACCGAGTGCAGGTCGCGCCACCCCTGCGAATCGCTGAGCCATTTCCCACCGGTACCGTACGCCGCGTCCACGGCGTGCCCGAATTCGTGCAGAACCACGTTGAGGCTACCGCCCCGCCCGCCGGAGTTGATCACGATCCGCCGCGGGCCGCCCAGGTATACGCCTCGCACGGTATTCCAGCTCGTCCCAGGTTTGCGGCCGTACGGGGTGCTGCCTGCCAGGCTTTCCGTACCGGGCAGTTCGAGCATCGGGCGATTTCCGATGACGATCCCGCCCCCCGGAACCGCGTTCATGTGCTCACTGACCCGCGCGTAGATATGGCTGGGCACGCGAGCGATGTCCTGGACCATCCGCAACGTCTCGGGTGTCCGATCGATGATGTTCACGAATGCGCCGCCCTCGGGTGGCGGATAGGCGACGACGAACTCGAACGCGTCCGCCAGCCGCACGCTGTCGCCCGGATGCAGCATGACCTTCGTCCCCGGCTGGACCTGTTTCCCATTGACGTAGGTGCCGTTCGTCGATCCTTCGTCACGGATCCAGACCCGGCCGGATGGGTGGACGCCGAGACTGGCGTGCCGACGGGATATCGCGTTGGTGTTGGAGAGGTTGTCGGGCAGTTCCGCGCTGTCCCGGCCGAGCAGCAGCGGCTCGCCACCACGTGTCAAGTCGAGGGACACGTCGCCGTGTACATTGTTCAGCTTCACCGGCAATGCGCGCGGCACGCTTTCCCGGAGGCCGTCCTCGAATCGCGCCGCCCCCACCCAATCGCCGAGGCGAATCTGGTCGCCCGGGCGCAGGCGCACCGGCACGTCCGGATCGACCTTGCGGTTGTCGACCCAGGTCCCTCTGGTCGAGTTCTCGTCGCGCAGATACACGTCGCCGTACTCGTCGCGGTAGATGGTGGCGTGACGGCGCGACACCGTCGTGTTCTCGGCCAGGTGATCCGCCATCGGCGAGTCCTGCCCACGGCCGATCACCAGCTCCTCGCCGCGCCGCAGGCTTAGCGGGGGCAGACTCTCGTCGTCGGACAATCTCAACTGCAGCGGCGCTTCTTCGCCCACCTGGAGTCTGCTGGACACCTCGCCGAAGGTCACCTTGTCTCCGGGGTTCAGGTACCGCTTCTCCCCCGCCGGGATGGTCTCGTCGTTGACCTTGGTTCCGATCCAGCTGTCTCCGTCCGGGTCGCGCACCCAGACACGACCGTCTAGATCGCGCCCGACGACCACTTCCCTGCCCGGCCTTCCGATCACCATCGCATGACCGTTGAGCGCACTGGTGTCGACGGACACCTCCTGGCCCGGTGCGAGGCGAATCGGAAGCTTGCGCTTGAACGCGTCGAAATGCAGTTCGGCAGGTGGATGCTGGGGCGGCGCCTCGCCACCGATGCGGGCGGTGCCGACGTAATCCGGACCGATCCCCAGATTGTCGCCTTCGGCGAGGGTCACTCTTTGGTTCGGAGCGATGCGGTCCCCGTTGACCCATACCCCTTCGGAACCCGGGTGGTCCCGGATCCACAGTCGGCCGTCGTGGTCCAAGCCGAGAGTCGCGTGTCGTTCGCCGACATTGGGGACCCCGCGCAATTGAGACGCGAACGGTGAGTTCTGGTCGGTACCGATCACGACCGTTTCTCCCGGCGCGAGCCGCACCGGTGTCGCGTCCGCGCCACTCCCGATTCGCACGCGGACCGGATCGACCTCGATCGTCGCATCCGTCGGGACGAATTGCGCCGTACTGTCATACCAGCCGAGGCGCAGGTCGTCCCCCGGCTCCAGTATCCGGCGCTCGCCCGTGCCGAGCCGATCGCCGTTGACTCTGGTGCCGTTGCTGGAATCAGCGTCCCGGATCCATACCCGGCCGTTCTCATCCATGCCGACGATCGCGTGGCGTCGCGAGATACTCTCGCGCCCGGGCGCTTCGGGGTGCACCATCCCACGACCGATCTCGATCTCCTGGCCGCGGTGGAGCTTCAGAACGGGTCCGTCGTTGCCGAACAGTCGCACCTCGGCCATCTGACGCTGGAACGTGACGCCGAGTTCCAGATCGCGACTGAACATGACGTCTTGGCCGTCGTAGATCCGCACCCAGCGACCGTCGGTCAGCTGTTTACCGTCGACGAAGGTGCCGTTCATCGAGTTGTCGTCTCGAAGCAGGACGTGGCCTTGCTCGTCCACCGTTATAGTCGCGTGGCGGCGCGAAACTCGCTCGCCTGCCATGTGTTCCAGCAGCGCGCCGTCACCACGACCGAGCACGTACTCCTGGCCTGGAATCAGGCGAAGCTGAAGGCGCGCGTTGTCGGGGCCGTTCAGCACCATGTCGACGTAGCCACCGTCGGGATGACGGTAGAACTGGGTGAATCCGGCGGGAGGGGCATCCGCCGCGAGCCTGTAGCCGTCCTGGCTCGCCGGTTGGTCGTGTAGCTCGACCCGCGGCTGCGGCCGTGTCGGCGGGCCGTCATACGTCGGTTCGTCGGTCCGCGCGCGAGGCGTCGGATCATTGGGCGTCGCCGGAGCCTCATCGGCTGTCGACTGACGCCCGGCCGGGTTCGCCTCATCGACCGGAGGACGCGGACTCGACTCGTCCGGAACCCGCGAATCGTCCCGCACCGGCGGCCGACCATCCGAGGCCACCTCGTCGACCGGGACCCGCGGCGTCAGCTCCTCCTGCCGCACGAGCGGGCCATCGGCATTCCGTGGCAGCGGCGGCGGCTGGTCGCTGCGGCCGCGTGGCGCGACCGCCGAGCCGCTGACCTCGTTACCGCGCGGTGTGGGCGGTCTGCTGTCGCGCCCATACGCGTCGGTCCCCGGCGGCCGGTCTTGTCGTGGCGTGACGGACACCGCACGCCCGTCACCAGGGACCATTCCCGGCGCGGAGCCGGGGGACTGCGGTGACACGGGCGGCAGGACCCCACGCCCGGCGTCACCACCACCACCCGCGGCATGATCCTCCAACGCGGTCATCCGCTGGAGCATGCCGTCGTACCAGTCCCGATGGCCCGCGGCGTGGAAGACCGGGCTCAGCTCTTCGACCCGCTGCCGGATCTCGTGCAGTTCCGGTCGAGTAAGAGTGTGGTCGTTCCACAGGATTTCGGAGTTGTCTCCGTAGCGCAGGAAGTTCTCCGCGAAGGGCCCGGCGACATACTGCGCGTCGGGGAAGTTCTCGAATGCGCGGCTGTGGTCTATTCCCCACACGTTCCCGGCCGGGTCGACCATCCAGTTATCGCTATTGCGATCGGGCATTCGTATCAGCACGTCCATGACGCCTTGGCGCATTCCGGTAGGACCGCTGATGACGTCCGGCGGGAACGCCCTTCGCGGATACGTGTCCGCCGCCACCGTGCCGGGCACGACCTCCATGTAGACGTGGTCGCCGATGACATGCACCGCGGGCACCCGTGCGCCCACCGCGTCGCCGACCAGCGAACTCAGGAATTCCGCGTGTGCGTGTTGCGGATCGGAGACCACCTTGTGGATCACCTCGGTGCCGTCGTGGAAGACGAGCCGCTCCACCACTTTCGCCGACTTGCCCTCGGTGGTGAATCGCTCGATCGCCTCCACCCGCGGTGGTTCACCCGAGCTCAACAGCTCATTGACGCGTGACGCGAATTCCCAGTGGCGCAGACCGAGTCGAGGTGCGTCGCTTTCGGAACGCACCGCGTTGCGGCCCGCGGCGTGGACTCGGATCGCACTACCCGCCGCGCCGACGAACCCGCTGCCGAAGCCGGTGATCGCGGATTCGCGAACCATCTTGAACAGATCACCGAGGCTGTGGATCTCGTCCAGGTGGATCAGTACCGAGGGCACCGCACCGGCCAGACCACCCGCGAGGCCGCCGGCGCCGCCGAGCAGCATCGTGCCGCCCAAGTGCGCGGCGAGCCGGCCGGAGGGACTGACCGCTCTGCCGCGCGTCCAGCCCAGCACGCGCGGCGCGAGCCTGCGCCCGACCTCCGCACCCGCAACGCCGCCGACCACACCACCCAGGAGCATTTCCAAGAAGGCGCCCACGTCGAACTTGTCGCGCACGCCGGCCTCGAGGTCCCACAGCTGTGCGCCACCACTGATCGCGGCACTTGTCAGAAGCCCGATCTTCGCCGCGTGGACTGCGGTGTGCAGCGCGGCTCGTTCCGCCGCGCCCGCGACCGCCCGCTCGCCCACCTCCGCGGCCAGTCGCGCAGCCGCGGCGGCCATCGCCTGCTCGGCCTCGATCCGATCGATCAGCGCCTTCGCGCCACCACCTTGGAAGAACAGCAGTGCGTCATAGGCCAATTGAGCCGCCAGCGCGATCCCCATCGCGGTCAGCAGATGTTGCGTCTGAACAGCCGAATCGGCGACGTCGTGGCACTGCTTGCCCAGGCTCTGACACACCGCCGCCTGATCACGCATGGATTTCACGACCACACCGTGGCGTTCGATCAGCGCCGTCGACGTGGCGCCCTCAACGGCCTGCTCGGTGCCCGCCGCCTCGGTCTCGTATCGGTCGGCCGAGTTGTTCAATTCACCGGACGCCACCAGGTACGCGTCGCCATTACGACGCATTCCGTCGACGTCGGTCTCCGGCCAGTGGCCGAGGACCAATTCCCGTACAGCCGAGGGCACCTCGGCCAGCAAACCGCTCGATTCCATCGCAGCTTGCCTCCCGGCACCCTCACAGTCGCTGCGAGACTATCTAGACATAACGGACCGCGCGAACTATTCCCAACTGTGGCGATAAGCCCGACCAGGAGAGATACCGGCCGACAGGCAGCGCGACACGGTCACGAACTGTTCAGAATGCAACTACCGGAGGAGACAGCAATTCGAACCTTTATCTCCGAACCCAGCATTCCGCCAGACAATACTTTCGGGGGCCCGGGGAGGTGTGGCCGCGATCGAACGCTCCGTGCGGCGGCGGTCTCACCGCAGGCGAGAAATGCGACCGCGCTGCCGCGACAATGGATCGCAGTACGTAGGGAGCAGGTGTGGGCGAGAAATTTTCGGTCGACCCGGATAAGTTGCGCGATCACGCACCGCGGTTCGACCAGATCGGGGCGGATGTGGCGGCTACCGTGCGGAAGCTGCGCACTGCCCTGGCGGGGGAAGGCGAACCCTGGGGCAAAGACGATGCCGGCCACGCGTTCGCCGAATCCTACGTTCCGGAATACCAACGGACGATGACCGACTTGAACAGCCTCGTCGAGGCCCTCCAACAGGCCGGCACCGATCTGCGCCACCTCGCGGAGAACTTCGAGAACCAGGACCGGGCCATCGGGCAGCGTATCCACAACGCCGCCGATGGAATCCGGAACGATCCGGCCGCGCTTCCAGTGCGTGTCGACGCCGGCCCCACCCATCGGCTCGACCCCAGCGCCGCGGACGTACCCACCGCCGCCGCGCAGCCGTTCGCGGGATCTCCCGTGCCCACTGCGGCCGTCTCGGCGCCGGCGCCGAGACAACCGACTTCCGACGCCGGCTCACCGGCTGATCGGGCACCGCTCTCGTCTGCGCCACCCGCTCGAACCCCGGGCACGCCCGGCGACGAGTCCGCCTCGGGTCAACGGCCGGGCCAGGCCGAGGGGAATCCGAACGGCGCCGATCATCGCGGCACCGAGCAGCCGGGCTCACCCGGCCCGAGTGTGAACCCGGCTCATCGGGCGGATGCCGCGCTCACCCGGCCCGCACCGGACAATCGGCCGTCGTCGCCGTGGACGAGAACCAATGCCGAAACGAGGCGAACCGCTGCCTCGCAAGCCGCCGCCACGCCATCCGCCGCGAAGCAATCCGCCGCGCCGGGGTCGAGCACACCGTGGTCCAACACCGCAGGTCGACCGCCGAGAGTGTCCGCCCCGGACGCGGGCACACCCAGTTCTCCGCCGCGGATGCCCGGCCGACCCACCGCACGACCCGATCGGAAAGACGAGAAACCGGACCGGAAGGTGAACGCCTCCGGCGAGTCGATCGCGGCCCGTCTGGCCAGAGAACTGGCCGAGCGCCACGGCGTGCGAGCCTTCGGCTTCGACACTCCGGGTGTAGCGGTAGAGGTACTGACCGAGATCGTCGCCGCAGTGGACGACGTGCTGCCGCGATACCCGCAGATAGCCCTGCGCGCCATCGGGATCGAGGAACTGACCGACGGTGAAACGGCTCTGCTGGAATGGGATTCGGTCACCGCACCGGACGCAGCGCGCGACTTCGATGGCGCTCCCGATCAGCACCTTCCGGGGGCGGCCGAAACGCTGCCTACCGCACGTATCGTGCTGGCGCTGCGTGCTGCCACCGATCCCCGGCAATTGCAGCGAACCGTCACCACGGCCGACAACGCGGGCCTGCTCGCGCCGGGATGCGCACGGCGGCCGGTGTACTCGTCGATCGTGCGAGAACTCGGTAGAGCGCTCGACGGGGCAGGCCGCTTCCGTGCTCGCGACGCCGCGCGGCGTGCGCTGCTGACGGCGTATCTACCGCAGCTGAACCCGGAGGACAAGAGCTCGCTGAATCGCACGGTGGCCGGCTTCCAGGAATGGCGGTCGCGGTTGAGCGGCCACAGCTTCGACCGCGGGCGGTTTCAGCCCGCCGCCGCGCTCGCCGAGGCCTTCACCGACGTCGTCCTCAACGCCACACAGGCCGCGCCGCCCGCGCAGGTGCTGCACCACCTGCTGGTCACCACCGCGAACTCCCCCGCATGCCAATGAAAATGCGGGGAGCGCGACGGCCCGGTCCGCGAAGGCGAATTCGACTGCGGCGCAGAGATATTGTGAGCAGCATGCGATGGATGGTTGCGGTGGGATTGGTGCTGCTGCTGGGTGGCTGCGCGCACACCACGACGGGAAGGCCGCACCCGGTAGCGGGGGCCTCGCAGTCGGGCGCGCCGGAGACGGCCGGGGACCTGCGCGATCGGATCGCCTGGGTTCGGCAAGGTACACCGGTTGATCTCACCGGCTTTCACTCGGCTCGGATCGACGGCGGTCCGGTGACCGACCTGCGGGAAGATATCGCGTTCGTCAGCCCGACCCGCAAGATCAGTTGCATCACCGGGACCGCCCTGGAAATGGACGGATTCGACTGCATGGTCAGCCTGACGGACCCGGTCCCCGCGCCGGGTGAGGGCTACGGCCAATGGTTCGGCGGGTATGTGTCCTATTCCGGTCAGCGATTGACCGTGGGCCGGTTCCGTGGTGATCCAGGACTTTTCATCAACGGCGAGGGCGCGACGTTGCCGTATGACAGCACCGTCACCTTCGGCGCGTACCTCTGCCGCCTCGCGACGACCGGCCTCACCTGCGTGAACCCCACTACGGGCAGTGGCGTCCAGCTGAGCAGTGAAGGCGTCGTTCCGCTCGGCTGCCTGCGCGAACTACCGGATGCGGAGCGCGAATCGGTTGTCGGCCGCGCTTACGCCTGCTGAGCTGTAGCACCCGATCCCCGCATCGGCGCTCGGCGCATCTGCACAGCCGTTCGCCCCCGAAAACGCGAACGGCGCCGCCCCTTTCGGAGCGGCGCCGTTCCCAGCGATTCAGTGAATCACTTGATGATCTTCGTGACGCGACCGGCGCCGACGGTGCGGCCACCCTCGCGGATCGCGAAGCGCAGACCCTCGTCCATGGCGACCGGCTGGATCAGCTTGACGAGCATCTCGGTGTTGTCACCGGGCATGACCATCTCGGTGCCCTCGGGCAGGGTCACAACGCCCGTCACGTCAGTCGTACGGAAGTAGAACTGCGGACGGTAGTTGTTGAAGAACGGGGTGTGGCGGCCGCCCTCGTCCTTCGACAGGATGTACGCCTGGCCCTCGAACTCGGTGTGCGGGGTGGTGGTGCCCGGCTTCACGACGACCTGGCCGCGCTCCACGTCCTCACGCTTGATACCACGAACCAGCAGACCGACGTTGTCGCCCGCCTGGCCCTGGTCGAGCAGCTTGCGGAACATCTCGATACCGGTGACCGTGGTCTTGGTCTTCTCCGGGCGGATGCCGACGATCTCGACTTCCTCGTTCACGTTGATCACGCCACGCTCGACGCGACCGGTGACGACGGTGCCACGACCGGTGATCGTGAACACGTCCTCGACCGGCATCAGGAACGGCTTGTCGGTCTCACGAACCGGGTCCGGGATGGACTCGTCCACCGCGGCCATCAGCTCCAGCACCGACTCCGACCACTTCGGGTCGCCCTCGAGCGCCTTCAGACCGGAGACCCGCACGACCGGCGCGTCCTCGTCGAACTCCTGCGAGGCCAGCAGCTCGCGGACCTCCATCTCGACGAGCTCGAGGATCTCCTCGTCGTCGACCATGTCGGCCTTGTTCAGCGCGACCAGGATGTAGGGCACGCCGACCTGACGGGCGAGCAGCACGTGCTCACGGGTCTGCGGCATCGGGCCGTCGGTGGCGGCGACCACGAGGATGGCACCGTCCATCTGCGCCGCACCGGTGATCATGTTCTTGATGTAGTCGGCGTGACCCGGGGCGTCGACGTGCGCGTAGTGGCGCTTCTCCGTCTGGTATTCGACGTGGGAGATGTTGATCGTGATACCACGAGCCTTCTCCTCCGGCGCCTTGTCGATCTGATCGAACGCGAAGCTCTCGTTCAGATCCGGGTACTTGTCAGCCAGCACCTTGGTGATCGCTGCGGTCAGCGTGGTCTTGCCGTGGTCGACGTGACCGATGGTGCCGATGTTGACGTGCGGCTTCGTCCGCTCGAACTTCGCCTTCGCCACTGTTTGTCCTCCTGGACTTGTTGGTGCGTGCAGTTGCAGCAGTGCGGGGTCATCCCCGCGGAGACGGGGAAAGGGGTATTACAAACGCCCGGGAGCCATTTACTCGCCGGTCGCCTTGGCGATGATCTCCTTCGACACGTTGGCCGGAACCTCCGCGTACGAGTCGAACACCATGGAGTAGTTCGCCCGGCCCTGGGTCTTCGACCGCAGGTCACCGATGTAACCGAACATCTCCGAGAGCGGAACCAGCGCCTTGACGACACGGGCACCACTGCGTTCCTCCATGGCCTGGATCTGACCACGGCGGGAGTTCAGGTCGCCGATCACGTCGCCCATGTAGTCCTCGGGCGTGGTGACCTCGACCGCCATCAGCGGCTCGAGGATCACCGGACCGGCCTTGCGAGCCGCTTCCTTGAGCGCCTGCGCACCTGCGATCTTGAACGCCATTTCCGACGAGTCGACGTCGTGGTAGGCACCGTCGAGCAGCGTGACCTTCATGTTCACCAGCGGGTAGCCGGCGAGCACACCGTACTGCATGGCGTCCTGGGCGCCGGCGTCCACCGAAGGGATGTACTCCTTCGGCACACGGCCACCGGTGACCTTGTTCTCGAATTCGTAGTGCGCGCCGTCTTCGCCGACGAACGGCTCGAGCGCGATGATCACCTTCGCGAACTGGCCGGAACCACCGGTCTGCTTCTTGTGCGTGTACTCGAGCTTCTCGACCCGCTTGGTGATCGTCTCGCGGTAGGCCACCTGCGGCTTACCGACGTTCGCCTCGACCTTGAACTCGCGGCGCATGCGGTCGACCAGGATGTCGAGGTGGAGCTCGCCCATACCGCCGATGACGGTCTGGCCGGTCTCCTGGTCGAGCTTGACCGAGAAGGTCGGGTCCTCTTCGGACAGGCGCTGGATCGCGGTGCCCAGCTTCTCCTGGTCGGACTTGGTCTTCGGCTCGATGGAGACCTCGATGACCGGGTCCGGGAAGGTCATGGACTCGAGCACGATCTGGTTCTGCGGATCGCACAGGGTGTCACCGGTGGTGGTGTCCTTCAGGCCGATGACCGCGTAGATGTGGCCCGCCGAGGCGGCGCCGACCGGGTTCTCCTTGTTGGAGTGCATCTGGAACAGCTTGCCCAGACGCTCCTTCTTGCCCTTGGTCGAGTTGATGACCTGGGCGCCGGAGTCGACCTTGCCGGAGTACACCCGGACGTAGGTCAGCTTGCCGAAGAACGGGTGCACCGCGATCTTGAACGCCAGGGCCGCGAACGGCTCGTCGGCGCTCGGCTTGCGGGTGAGCAGCTCCTCTTCCTTGCCGGGCACGTGGCCGGTGGTGGCCTCCACGTCCAGCGGCGAGGGCAGGTAGTCGATGACCGCGTCCAGCATGGGCTGCACGCCCTTGTTCTTGAACGCGGAGCCGCACAGCACCGGGTAGAGCTCGGAGGTCACCGTCAGCTTGCGGATGGCGCCCTTGATCTCCTCGACAGTCAGCTCTTCGCCGCCGAAGAACTTCTCCAGCAGCGCCTCGTCCGACTCGGCGACGGTCTCGAGCAGCTCCTGGCGGTACTGCTCGGCCCTCTCCTTCAGGTCGTCCGGGATCTCGACGACCTCGTACTGCTCGCCGAGCTTGGTCTCGCCGCGCCAGACCTTCGCGTTGTTCTCGACCAGGTCGATGATGCCCTCGAAGGTGTCCTCCGCGCCGATCGGCAGCTGGATGACCAGCGGCTTCGCGCCGAGGCGGTCCTTGATGGTCTGCACGGTGAAGTAGAAGTCCGCACCGAGCTTGTCCATCTTGTTGACGAAGCAGATCCGCGGCACGTCGTACTTGTCCGCCTGACGCCACACCTGCTCGGACTGCGGCTCGACGCCTTCCTTGCCGTCGAACACCGCGACGGCGCCGTCGAGCACGCGCAGCGACCGCTCCACCTCCACGGTGAAGTCGACGTGCCCGGGGGTGTCGATGATGTTGATCTGGTTGTCTTTCCAGAAGCACGTGGTAGCCGCGGAGGTGATGGTGATACCACGCTCCTGCTCCTGCTCCATCCAGTCCATCGTGGCGGCGCCGTCGTGGACCTCACCGATCTTGTAGGTGATGCCGGTGTAGAAGAGGATGCGTTCGGTTGTGGTCGTCTTGCCCGCATCGATGTGGGCCATGATGCCGATGTTGCGGACCTTGTTCAGGTCGGTGAGCACGTCCTGTGCCACGGAAATCTTCCCCGCTCGTAGCTAGTTGGGATTATCGGGGACGACCCTGTGGTCGCCTCTATGTCAACGCCGGACGCGGCCGGTGAGTGCCGCGTTCCGGCTGTGCCTCCCGACCCAGACGGCGGGCCGGGTAGACGTCACCAGCGGTAGTGCGCGAAGGCCCGGTTGGACTCGGCCATCTTGTGGGTGTCCTCGCGACGCTTGACCGAGGCGCCGAGGCCGTTGCTGGCGTCGAGCAGTTCGTTGGCCAGGCGCTCGACCATGGTCTTCTCCCGGCGAGCCCGCGAGTAGTTGACCAGCCAGCGCAGCGCCAGCGTGTTGGAGCGGCCCGGACGGACCTCCACCGGCACCTGGTAGGTGGCGCCACCGACGCGGCGCGGCTTGACCTCGAGTGCGGGCTTGACGTTGTCCAGCGCGCGCTTGAGCGTGACGACCGGATCGGTGCCGGTCTTCTCGCGCGCCTGCTCCAGCGCGCCGTAGACGATGCGCTCGGCGGTGGACTTCTTGCCGTCCAGCAAGATCTTGTTGACCAGCTGAGTGACCAGCGGCGACCCGTAGACCGGGTCGTTGATCAGCGGACGCTTGGGTGCGGGGCCCTTGCGTGGCATATCAGCTCTTCTCCTTCTTGGCGCCGTAACGGCTGCGGGCCTGCTTGCGGTTCTTCACACCCTGGGTGTCGAGCGAGCCACGGATGATCTTGTAGCGGACACCGGGGAGGTCCTTCACACGACCGCCACGCACGAGCACCATCGAGTGCTCCTGCAGGTTGTGGCCCTCGCCCGGAATGTAGGCCGTGACCTCGACCGAGCTGGTCAGGCGAACACGCGCGACCTTGCGCAGCGCGGAGTTCGGCTTCTTCGGGGTCGTGGTGTACACGCGGGTGCACACGCCACGACGCTGCGGGCTCCCCTTCAGGGCCGCGGTCTTCGTCTTGGAGACCTTGTCGCGGCGACCCTTGCGGACCAGCTGGTTGATGGTTGGCATAGACCGGCTTTCCTTATTAGTTAACGCGGTGTGTGGACTTCATGTCTGTTATGAGTTCGCGGCGCTCCCGGGGCCCGTCGTGGAAGCAAGCTTCCATTTCCGGGCCCGTCGTTCACACCGCTGTCATCGAGCTTTCACTCGCACGTCCGGCCACGTTTCTCGCGTCCCGAGGTCGGGCGTGTCGCGCGCGGCGCGGAGCCCTTAATCCGGGCACGCTGGAGTCGTCGGCCGCTTTCGCTGGCCTACGGTCACGCACGAACTTGCCCGTATGCTTCCGGGCACAGCGATCCACGATACCCGTGGCCGGGACACAGGGTCAAAGCGGGTCGGTTCGAGGATCGTCTACCTGGCCAGGTTCAAGGTCATTTCCATCAGCTTCTTCGCCGCGTCGCACGGATCAGGGTGGCCCGAGCCGGGCCGGTAGTTGATCCACCAGCCGATCACGCCGTTGTCCGGCGCACTCGCCGTCACACCGCAGGAGTCCGGGTCCTTCGGCCTGCGGATCTGCAATGCCAGCGAACTCTGGATGGTGATGTTGGTGGTTTCGTAGCCGAGCTTGCTGTTCGTCTGCTTCTCGTTGCTCAGCGTCCCGTTCTCGTACCAGTTGAGCGTGGCCATCCCATTACCGCCGGGCGCGCCGATCAGGTCCCACATGCAGACGGCGCCGAAGAACGAGTCGCTCACCTGGACGCTCTCACCGATCGCCTCGCCGATCTGGTCGTGGGAGAGGATCTCGCATTCCCGCAGCAATTTATCCAGCCTGGTGTTGACCGGCTGGCTCGCGCCCACCGGCTGCGCGTTTCCGGAGATCACCTGGCTGCACCCGACCACGGACAACGCGAGGACCACCGCGGCGGCAGCGGCCGCGCCGCGCCTGCACAGGTCTCGGCCGACGTTCACTCGTCACCCCTCACTGAATCCGTTGCAGAGTCAGCTCGGCCAGAGCGCGGCTCCGGTCACACGGGTTGCCGGACACCGCGCCGAACGAGCCGATGTTGGTGGACCACTCGAAGAAGTCGTCGCCGAGTTGCACCGCCAGATCGCAGATCACGCCGGTGGGATCCAAAGCGGCGAAGCCATCCCTCCCACCCACTTTTATCGGATCGGGCGCGCGGCCGTTGACCGTCACCCACGCCCGTTCCCGTTCGATGGGACTGCCCCGGTAGGAAGCGAATGTGATACTCGGCGAACCGATTCCGGCCGACTGCCAGTTGCAGCCGATGGCGTTGCGGAACACTCCGGAGATCCGGCCGAGCCCACCGAGAGTGCGCACCTCGTCGTCGGTCACGTGACCACACTCCCCGACGAACGGTCCGAGCGCCACCACTTTCGGCGCCGGACGGGACGGACCCGAGTCCTCGGTCTCCTCCCCCGAACCGCACCCCGCCAGTGCGAGCACCAAGGCTGCCGTGATGCCGACTGCCGACTTGATCCGCATGCGAAGAACTCTACCGACGCGCACGCCCAAGAGGCTGGACAAGATCGCCCGCCCCGATCACAGATTGCCCCTGGCCTCCTGCTCGCGTTCGATCGCCTGGAACAGGGCCTTGAAATTGCCCTTGCCGAAGCCGAGGGAGCCGTGGCGCTCGATCAGTTCGAAGAAGACCGTAGGGCGGTCGGTGAGCGGCCTGGTGAAGATCTGCAACAGGTAACCGTCCTCGTCGCGGTCGACCAGGATGCCACGGCGCTGGAGTTCCTCGACCGGGACGCGGACCCTGCCGATGCGGGCGCGTAGTTCCGGGTCCTCGTAATAGGCGGCGGGGGTCTCCAGGAATTCGACGCCCTCCCGGCGCAAGGCGTCCACGCAGGTCAGGATGTCGTTGGTGGCGAGCGCGATGTGCTGGACGCCGGGGCCGCGGTAGAACTCCAGATACTCGTCGATCTGCGAGCGCTTCTTGCCGATGGCCGGCTCGTTGAGGGGGAACTTCACCCGGTGGTTTCCGTTGGCGACGACCTTGCTCATCAGCGCCGAATACTCGGTGGCGATATCGTCGCCGACGAATTCGGCCATGTTCGTGAACCCCATGACCCGCCGGTAGAACTCGACCCACTCGTCCATCTGCCCGAGTTCCACGTTGCCAACGACGTGGTCGATCGCCTGGAACAGCCGGGCGGGCGCGCCGTCGCGCCGTTGATAGTGGGAGCGGCGGGCGACATAACCGGGCAGGTAGGGCCCGAAGTAGCCGGACCGGTCGACCAAGGTATGCCTGGTCTCGCCATAGGTGGCCAGCGCGGCCGAGCGGACCGTGCCGAAGTCGTCGGTGTCGTCGTGCGGTTCGACCAGTACTTTCGCGCCGTGTGCGCGCGCCCACGCGACACATCGGTCGACGTCGGGTACTTCGAGGGCGATGTCGACCACGCCGTCGCCGTGCCGATCGTGGTGGGCGACCAGCGGACTGTCCGCATGCACCGCTCCGGTGATCACGAAGCGCGCCGCGCCGCTGCGCAGAACGAACGCCTTGTGGTCGCGATTGCCGGTCTCCGGACCCGAATACGCCTCCAACCGCATCCCGAAGGCGGATTCCAGGAAGTGCGCGGTCTGCGTGGCGTTGCCCACCACCCAGACCAGGGCGTCCCACCCGATGACCGGAAACGGGTCACCGCTGTCGTCGTGGTCTACCAACCCCACGAGCGTGCGCAGCTCGCCGTCGCTGGGGACGGCGCCGGACCGGGCGCCCGGCAAGTGCTCGATGGTCATGGACCAAGGAAATCGCCGGGTCCGCCGGATAGGCAACAGCGTCTGATCCGGATAGGCAGGGTGGCGAATTCGTCTAGCAAATGGCGCATGGTGCTGGACAATTTGAATAGCATCGAGGGGACGGGCAGCAAGCCCCTCCCGGTGCCCGAACGGAGGCCGCCATGGCGCGCACATCGGCGAAGCTCGACGAACTCGACCTCGCCATCCTCACCGCGATGCACGAGTACCAAAAGGCGGGCATTCTCGAGCTGTCCCGCCGGACCAGGGTCGCCAGGGCCACGGTGCAGTCCCGGATCGCGCGCATGGAGGAGTCGGGCGTGATCGCCTCCTACGACCCGCAGATCGACGTCACCGCGGCGGGGTTCGACGTGCAGGCGTTCGTCACGCTGGAGATCGCCCAGGGCGCGCTGGACGCGGTGGCCGCCGAACTCGACGCCATCCCCGGGGTGCTGGAGGCCTACGCCACCACCGGCACCGGCGACGTGCTGTGCCGGATCGGCGCCGACTCGCACGCCGGGTTGCAGGCGGTGCTGCTGAGCATCGACCGGACCTCATCGGTGGTGCGCTCGCACAGCGTCATCGTGCTGTCCACCGTGGTCGAACGCCGGGCGCTGCCGCTGTTGCGCACGCTGAGCCCGACCGGCACCACCAAGGCGCCCGCCTATCGTCCAGCCCGGGAGCCGTAACCGATCCGGCTCAGGGGCGCAGGTCGGCGCGCACGTCGAGGATTTCCACGCTTCCCCGCTTGCCCTCCTCCGAGAAGGCGAGCAGAGCGTGCGCCTCGGCCTCGACCTCCGCGCGCTCCGCGTTCGTCCAGCTCCGGGTCGGGCTGATGCGCAGCCGGGCGGACTTCGCATCCGCGAAGACCTTGTAAAGGCCCGCGAGAAAGCCGTCGACCAGCACCGGAGAGACCTGAGCCGCGAACGCGCGCAGCGGAGGAGCGGCGCCGTCGGGCACGATCCGCGTCCGATCCTGGTGCGACAACAGAACGTTGTCGTACCAGCCGAGCAGCCGCACCGGAGCGGGGACGTCCGGATCGGCCAGCGCGCCGTCGGCGACGTCGTAGAGCGTGCGGCCGCGCTCGTCGGTGTAGGTGCGCACCCGATCGCCGAGTTCGGCGACGGCCTTCTTCATCCCGGGCAGCTTCGACCAGGTCTGCATGTCCATGGTGCTCGCCGGACCGAACGCACGCAGGTAGCGAAAGATCAGCTCCGCCAACGGATATGTGGGGTCCAGCGGCGCGCCCAACCAGGGCTCGACCCGCGACCAGATCGGCCTGCTGCTGTTCTTCCACTTCCCGCGCGGCGGGGTCTGCAACACCGGCAGCTGATACAGCCAGGTCTGCACCACCGCGCCCGGGTCGCGGTCGGGGTAGCGCTCGGCGGCGTGGGCGCGCAGGTCCGCCGCCGACATCGGCTCGTCACCGAGCACCGCTTCGCCCTGCCCGCGCACCTCCTCCGGATCGAGTCCGACCATGGCGCCGTAGTTGAAGCCCTTGCGGAAGGGCGCTTTCTCCAGTTCCGGCTGCACATGGGGCGCGATCCGCAGCGCGTCGGGCGGCGTGACCAGATGAATGGTGCCGCGCATCAAGGTGATCCGGACCAGCGAGCGGTCCTCCAGCGCGTCCGACACCGTCGACGGATCGAAAGCCGCTATGCGGCTCCACAATCCGACGAACGGCGGCGGCGAATCCTGCGCCTGCAATCCGACGAGATGATCACACATTTCGTGCGCCGTCCACGACGAGCGCTCGAGCAGATGCTGGCGAGCCAGCAGGGTCCGGTTCAATACCCGGTTGGACAGTTTCATGACTGGGGGCGGACCGGACGAGTCAGCGCAGGGTGACCACGACCTTGCCGGTGGCCGTCCGGTTGTCCAGCGAGGCGACCGCCTCCGCGGCTTTGTCCAGCGGGTACAGCACCGGTTGCGGCGGCGCGATCTTGCCGGCGGCCAGCAGCGGCTCCACCTCGGCCCACTGCTCCTGCAGGTAGCCGGGATGCGACATCACCCATTCGCCCCACGCCGCGCCGGTCACCTCGACGTTCTTCAGCAGCAGCCGGTTGACCTTCACGGTCGGGATCTCCCCCGCGGTGAAGCCGACGACCAGCAACCGGCCCGCCGAGGCGAGCGAACGGATGCTGTCGGTGAAACGGTCACCGCCGACCGGATCCAGGACGATGTCCACGCCGCGACCACCGGTCAGCTCCTTCACCGCCGCCAGCCAGCCGTCGGTCAGCACCACATCGGTGGCGCCGTTGGCGCGCGCGACCTCGGCCTTCTCCTCGGTGCTCACCACGGCGATCACCCGGCCCGCACCCAGCGCGGCCGCCAGCCGCAGCGTCGAGGTGCCGATGCCGCCCGCGGCGCCGTGCACCAGCACCGTCTCCCCCTCCGCCAGCCTGCCCCTGGTGCGCAGGCAGAAGTGCACGGTCAGGTCGTTGAACAGGATGCCTGCGCCCGCCTCCAGCGAGACGTTGTCGGGGAGCCGGAAGACCATCTGGGTTGGCGTGACGGCCGTCTCGGCCATCGCGTTGCCGAGCATGGTCAGCGCGACCACCCGGTCACCCGGCCGCACGTGCGCGTCCTCGGGAGCCTCCCGGACGATGCCCGCGACCTCGCCGCCCACGACGAACGGCAATTCGGGCTTCATCTGGTAGAGGCCGCGCGTCATCAGCACGTCCGGGAAGGCCACGCCCGCCGCGTGCACGTCGATCACGACGCCGCCCGGGAAGACCGCGGGCTCGGGGATATCGACGATCCGAACCGCTTCCGGTCCCTCCAGCTTGCTGACCTGGGCTGCGCGCATGTGCCGACCTCTCTGTCCTCGCCCCGGCCTGATCCGCGCCGGCGCCACACCGACAACATAACGGGCGCCCCCCGAGCACGCCCGTCCGGACGCCCGATTTTGCTATGCTGGCCGCGACCTCGCGGTCGGGAGGGAAGGGGGATTCATGGTCGAGCAAAACCAGTCACAACCTGCGACGACGATGCAGGTCGACCCGGCGGCGCTGCGCTCCTTCGCGCAGGCGCTGCGCACGGAGGCCACGTCGGTCACCGACCTCGGCGCAGGCGAGGGTCTCGGCGTCGCGGTGGGCGCGCTGCCCGGCACCGATTTCGGTCCGGTGGCCCAGCGCGCGAACGACGCCGCGCACCGCTGCCTGGAGCGGATCGGATCGCGCCTGACCACCATCGCCGACAACCTGCACAACGCGGCGGGCAAGTACGAACTGGCCGAGGACGACTTCGCGGCGAAGCTGCGCGCCATAGGGCTCCAGCTGCCATGACGCTCACCATTCCAGACGTCGAGAACTGGCAGCCGGAACAGCTTTCGGCGGCGGGCGCGCTCGCCGAACGGATGTCGCAGGGGCTGGACAACGCGGTCGGCAAGGGCGCGGACGACACGAAAGCGCTCGCCGACACGAAGCAGTGGTCCGGATCCGCCGGCGACGCGGCGAACGCCCGGATGCAGACCGAGAAGACGCGCGCCTCCGCGGTGAGCGCCGCGCTACTCGAGTTGAAGACCGCGCTCACCACCCAGGTGCAGAACCTGACCGAGGCGAAGGCCAAGGTACTGAGCCTGCGCGACGACGCACTGAACCAGACGCCGCCCTTCGATGTCGCGCCCAACGGCACCGTCGATGCCAAGACGCGAATCGACTACCTCCGGGCGCACGCGGACAAGGCCGACGTCGAGGAGCTGGTCTTCCAGGAAGCGCTCCAGGCGGCCTCGCGGACGTGGGAGCTGACCAACGCCTTGAAGACCGCCGAAGATGTGGCGAACCGAGCCGAGACACAGGTCGACGGCGCGGCAGGCAAATTGGAGGCGGCGTTCGCCGGGCTCGGTGAGCCGAGCGCGAACGTACCCGCGGCCCCCACCGCGCCCGCCGCCACCACACCGGCCGCCGCGTCGGGAACCCCGGTCTCCGCGCCTTCACCGGATCGGTCGAGCCAGCTGATGTCCGGGCACCACGACTCGGGAACATCCCACGGCACGTCGTCGGGAACGCCGTATCACGGCGGGCCGAGTTCGTCCGCGCCGACCGGCCCGCTGCCCAGCGGTGACGTCGCGCGATGGATCGCCGAGGCGAAGCAGAAACTCATCGCGATGGGGTACGACCCCGCCGACATCGATGAACGAGCCATCGCCCTGATCATCGAGCACGAATCCGCGGGCAATCCTTACGCGGAGAACCGCTGGGACAGCAACTGGGTGGCCGGACATCCGTCGAAGGGTCTCATGCAGACCATCGACAGCACGTTCAACGCCTACAAGGCGCCCGGCCACGACGACGTCTGGAACCCGGTCGACAACATCATCGCCGGAGTGCGCTACTCCATCGATCGCTACGGGTCGCTCGGCAACGTCCCCGGTGTCGCCGCGGTCAACTCGGGCGGCGCGTACCAGGGCTACTGACCCGCTCACGGCCAGGGCCTGCGCCCGCCGACTGCCGAGCGCGCATGATCGCGTACCGGTGCCGCGCACAGAAAACCCCATTTTTGCTGGCCCACGACCCGGCTGACGGACTATTAAGGAGGTAGGGACGGCTCGACGCGAGGGTGTGACGTACGCCCCGTAAAGTCGTCACAACAGCACCGCATGAAGAAACGCGGCACACCGTGCAGCGCGAGGAGCACAAGTGTCACTCGATCAGCCACTCGCCCCGCTTCCCCAGGAGGGCATGGGCTTTACTTCGGCGTGGCCCATCCGGGCTGGTGATGTGGATCCCTACGACCGGTTGCGGTTCGATGCCGTCGCCCGCTACTTGCAAGATATCGCCTGGGAAAACCTGCATAAGACGTTCTTCCATCGGACCGACCCGAACTGGATCATCCGGCGCACGGTCATCGACGTCATCCGGCCGATTCTGTGGCCGGACGAGGTGCAGTTGCTGCGGTGGTGCTCGGCGATGTCCACCCGGTGGACCAACATGCGCGTGCGGATCACCAGCGGAAACGGCGGCCTGATCGAGACCGAGGGCTTCTGGATCAATATCAGCGAGTCCACCGGCATGCCCGCGCGGATCAGCGACGAGGGCCTCGCCTACCTCGCGCGCACCTCCGGCGAGCACCGTTTGCGGTGGCGGCCCTATCTGACCGACGCCACGCCGCCGGAGTCCGACACCGACCTGCCGTTCCCGGTACGCGCCACCGACATCGACCAGTACAACCACGTCAACAACGCCTGTTACTGGCAAGCGGTGGAACAGTTCCTGGTCGAATATCCCAAGCTGCTCGCGGGCCCGCACCGCGCGGTGATCGAATACGTGGCGCCGGTGCTGGCCCGCCAGCACGTGAGCGTGCGCAGCCGGTACGAGCCGGGAGATCGCACCGGGCAGCCGGTGCTCCGGCTGTGGTTCGTGGTCGGTGGGACCACCACCACCGTGGTCCGCATCATGCCCTTACCCGGCGCTCCCGCCTCTCCAGGGTTTTAGGCTCCCCCGCCTCTCCGGGTTTTCAGGCCATACCAGTCGGGGATACGGGATTCCCGTGCAGGTCCTGCGTCGGGTGCCGCTCGGGTTTCGGGCGTACCCGGCGAGTTACCCATGTTCTTGCGAAATCGGTTGGCCGGTTCCGGCGAGACCCGGTCGGCGCAGTCGTGACGTCAGGCGACGAGATTTGCCGCACGGCTCGGTCGGGGCCAGGGAACCGGGCCGGTCGGAACGCGGTGTTCCGACCGGCCTCCTGCATCGTCAGCCGCGGGCGGCTTTGAGCAGGTCTTCGCGGGTGGTGAATTTGACGCGCGGGCGGCCTGCGGACTTGCCCGCGGTCTTCTCCGCCTGGTCGATCGCTCGCCAGCCCGCCCGGTCGACCAAGTCGGCCTGGCGCTCGGCGAGCAGGGCCCGCAGCGCGGCGCGGTCGGCCTGCGGCGCGGCGAGTTTGCCCGCGGTGAAGTCGGCGAGCAGCAGCTCCACCGTCTCCTCGGAGTCGATCCGGTTCGAACCGATCACACCGCGCGGGCCACGCTTGATCCACCCGCTGACGTACACGCCGCTGAGCATGGTTCCGTCGTCGGCGATAACCCGGCCGTGCTCGTTCGGCACGACACCCCGCCGCTCGTCGAACGGCAGTTCACCGACCCGCTCGCCGCGGTACCCGATCGACCGCAGAACCAGCGAGGTGCCGATGCTCTCGGTGCGGTCGGTCGGCCGTGCGACGAGCTGACCGTCTTCCTCGAACAGCTCGTTGTGCACGATCTCGATGGACTCGACCCGGTCGGTGCCGGTGAGCGCGGTGGGCGAGGTGAGATAGCGGAACACGATCCGCTTGTTGCCTTCGGCCCGGCGACCGCCCGCGTACTCCTGGGCGAGGGTGTACTTCAGTTTCAGCGACGGCTCGACCTGCGGGTCGTCCACGATCGCCTGGCTGGCGTGGTCCAGTGCCAGGTCGGTCTCCTCGACGATGACGTCGACGCCCTTCAGATGCGCGAGGGCGAGGAACTCCGGGGAGGTGTAGGCCGCTTGCAGCGGGCCGCGCCTGCCCAGCACGACCACTTCGCGGATATTGCTCTGCCGGAGGGCGTCCAGCGCGTGGTCGGCGATGTCGGTCTTGGCGAGTTCGTCCGGGTCGACGGTCAGCACGCGCGCCACGTCCAGCGCGACGTTGCCGTTGCCGACGATCACCGCCCGCTCCCCGGACAGGTCGAAGGTCCGGTCGGCGTAGTCGGGGTGGCCGTTGTACCAGGCGACGAACTCGGTGGCGGAGTGGCTGCCCGGCAGGTCCTCGCCAGGGACGCCCATCTTCCGGTCGCTGGAGGCGCCGACGGCGTAGATCACCGCGTGGTGGTGGCGCAGCAGTTCCTCATGCGAGATGTGGGTGCCCACTTCGACATTGAGGTAGTACTGCAGCGTCTCACGGCGGAAGGCGGACTCGAACATGCCCGAGACGGTCTTGGTGCCCGGATGGTCGGGCGCGACGCCTGCCCGGACCAGGCCCCACGGGGTGGGCAGCCGGTCGAACATCTCGATTTCCACGTCGGCCCTGCGCAGCAGTTCGTCGGCGGCGTAGCAGGCCGCGGGCCCGGCGCCGACGATCGCGACGCGCAGGGTGCCCAGCTCCTTCGGCGGACGCGCGGGGGTGACGATCGGGTCGAAGTTCGATTCCAGCGGATGCCGTTGGAAATAGTCGGCGTTGATGTCGCGGAATCGCGCCAGCGAAGCGGTCAGGTCGTCCTCGGAGAAGATGGCCTCCACCGGGCACGCGTCGACACAGGCGCCGCAGTCGATACAGGTGTCGGGGTCGATGTAGAGCATCTCGGTCGTCGCGAACTCCGGCTGGTCCGGCGTGGGACGGATGCAGTCGACCGGGCACTCGGAGACGCAGCTGGCGTCGTTGCAACAACGCTGCGTGATTACGTAGGCCATATTGTGCTGATCCTCGAAGAAGTACGTGGGCCGTGGCCACCCATGGGGTTGTGGTGGACAGATGAGCGGCGTCCGTCACGTCCGCCGCGGGGATCGCCCGCGAGAGCACGTGATGTGATGCCGCTTTCAGTTTGCCTCGAGTGTGGTCGAGACCTCTCGCCCGGAGGCCTTACCGTATCTCCATGGCGCGGACTCTGATCCTCATGCGGCACGGTAAGTCGGCCTATCCCGAGGGCGTCGACGATCACGAGCGGCCGTTGGCGCCGCGGGGCAGACGCGAGGCGGGACTGGCGGGTCGGTGGCTGCGAGCTACTCAACCGCCGATCGACGCCGTGCGCTGCTCCACCGCGACACGGACCAGGGAGACGCTGTCGGCCACCGGCGTCACCGCGCCGGCCGTCTTCGAACCCGGGATCTACGAGGCCGCCCCGGAGACGCTGATCGAACTGGTCCGCCTCGGCGACGACGACGTGGCCACCCTGCTGGTGATCGGGCACGCGCCCGGCATGCCGTGGACGGCTTGGGAATTGGCGAGCAACCGCGACAGTGCCCCGGCCGTCGAGCTCAGCCGGAAGTTCCCGACCTCAGCACTCGCGGTGCTGCGCTTCGACCGCGATTGGGCGGACATCGATCCGGGGACCGGCGAACTGACGCATTTCCACATCCCACGCTGACCGCACGCGGCTCGCGCGCGGTCAGCGCAGTAACCTGCCGCCGACCACAACGCCCGCACCGAGCACGAGCAGCAGGGCGAACGCGGCCAGACCGCCGAACAACCACCACACCACGCCGAGCGCGATCGCGAACGGCGCGATCGCGATCGCGGTGATCACCGGGCTTTCCCTGACCGTCGCCCAGGCCGAACGAGCCCTGATCCGGTCGATGTCCTTTCCAGGCATGTTCCCAGCGTAGGCCGGAATCCGGGACTTTGTCGGCGGCTGATGGAATGCTCGCCGGATGGACTGGAAAATCGAGCTCGTCGCCATTCCGGTGACCGACGTCGACCGCGCCAAGGACTTCTACACCAAGATCGGTTTCAATGCCGATCACGATCACCGGGTCGATGAAAACCTGCGCTTCGTACAGCTGACCCCACCCGGCTCCGGCTGCTCGATCTGCCTCGGCGAAGGCATCACCGACGCGGCGCCCGGCAGCGTCCAAGGCATGCAGATGGTGGTGGCCAGCGCCGAGGACGCCTACCGGCAGTTGATCGCCGCGGGCGTGGATGCCACTCCGGTCCAGGACCTCGGCTGGGGCCTGTTCACCTTCTTCGCCGATCCGGACGGCAACAAATGGGCGGTCCAGCAACTGCCCGACTACAGCAGCTGAACATACCGCCCCTTGCTTGGAGTGCACTCCAGGTGACTAGCGTCGTCGATGTTCCACGGGAAGGGCGAGTGCATGAGCGAAACCGCGCCATACGCGAGCGCGCGCGACGACCGGGAGCAACCCCGGTACTCGATCGGCGAGGTGTCCGAGCGATCGGGACTGAGCCGGGACACGCTGCGCTGGTACGAACGGATCGGCCTGATGGACTACATCGGGCGCGACCACACCGGCAAGCGGCGGTTCAGCGACCGGGACTTGGAATGGCTGGCACTGATCGGGCGGCTGCGCACGACCGGCATGTCGGTGGCGGACATGCTCCGCTATGCCGAGCTGGTGCGGGCCGGAGACGCGACGTTCCCGCAACGGCTGGCGATGTTCCGGGATACCCGCGCCGAGGTGCTCGCCAAGATCGATGAACTTCGTCAGACTCTGGCCGTGCTGGACCACAAGATCGCTCTGTACGAAGGCAAGGCGCGAGCGATCGAGCCGGACGTGGTCACCGCGCACGACAGCGAAGAGATCAAGGTATGACAACGAGCCGGGAACACTTCCTCGAGAGCAGGAGACGCCCATGTCGACGTTGACGCTGAACGTTCGCTTCACCGCCAAGCCTGGTCGCGAGGCGGAACTGCGAGATCTGCTGCAAGGCATGATCGAGCCGACGCTCGCGGAGGGTGGCTGCATCCGTTACGAGCTCTACCTGCATCCCACCGATCCGAGCCGGATGGTGTTGCTGGAGGAGTGGGCGGATGCCGACGCGCTGGACGCGCACTTCCGGACGCCGCACCTGAAGGCTCTCGCCACCGCGCTACAGGAAGTGCTCGTCGAACCGTTCCAGCTGCGGCGGTTCACCGAGATCGAGTGACCGTACGACGGTCCGGCGGACCGGAGTCCGCTTATCCGGTGGCCTGCTCCGCGCCGTTCACCGGCGGCGACTAACATCCCACGAATATGAAGCCCGAAATGCCGCGTGATCGCGTCTGGATCGATAAGCAGACGCCGGCCGCGTTCCGCGCGCTCAACGGCGTCGCGAACGAGGTCAGGGCCGCGGGCGCGGCGGTGGGGCTGGATCGCCGGATCATCGAACTGATCAATCTGCGCGTCTCCCAGCTCAACGGCTGCGCGTACTGCCTGGATGTGCACTACCGCGCCGCCCTGGCCGCCGGGGTCACCGAACAGGAGATCGCGGTGCTGCCCGGATGGCGGCGCGGCGGCACGTACACCCCGTTCGAGCAGGCGGTGCTCGCGATCGCGGAAATCACGGCGATGCTTCCGGACGAAAACGTCATCGAGCGTGAGTACGCTTCGGCTCGCCGGCATCTGACGGATGATCAGCTGTCCGTCGTCGTCTGGGTGGCCACCACGATCGGCGCGTTCAACCGGGTCTCGATTCTCAGCAGGCATCCGGTACGCGCCCGGAAGGAGAAGGGAACCATGAGCGAATCGGCATCGGAGTCCGAGGTCGTCCGCAACGACGAGCGGCATCGCTACGAGGTGTTCTACGGCGGGGAGCTGGCCGGCTTCGCCGACTACGAGGAACGCGACGACGAGACGGTGTTCACGCACACCGAGGTCGACGGCGCGTTCTCCGGGAAAGGTCTCGGGTCCGTCCTGGCCCGGAAGGCCATCGAGGACGCCGTCGGGCGCGAGCGCGTGATCCGGCCGGTGTGCCCGTTCATCAAGGCGTATCTGGACAAGCACCCTCAGTACGACGCCCACGTGATCGGCAAGGGCGTCGATCGGTGAGTGATCTGGATCCGCGCCCGGCCGAGACGCTCTGCGAACCCGCGCCGGGTCCGGGGCCGGTCGCGGAGCGGTATCCGGCCCGTGAGGTGCCGCTCGGCGGGGTGCGCGGCGTTTTTGTCGAACGCGTGCTGCCGCAACGCGACCTGCCGACCGTCGGCGCGTGGTGCTTCCTCGACCACTTCGGCGCGCCGACGGTCACCAAGACCGGTGCGCCGCCGGACATCGATCCGCATCCGCACATCGGCCTGCAAACGGTGACCTGGCCGTTCGAGGGCCGGATCCGGCATCGCGACTCGGTGGGCTCGGACGTGCAGATCGAACCCGGTCAGCTGAATCTGATGACCTCCGGACGCGGCATCGCACATTCCGAGTACGCCGTTGCGGGCGCGCCCGCCGGACACGGCTTGCAGCTGTGGATCGCGCTGCCGGGCGACCACACCGGCATCGCTCCGCATTTCGAGCAGTATCGGGAACTGCCCGTCGTCGAGGCGCCCGGCCTCCGCGCGATCGTGCTGATCGGATCCCTGGCCGGGAAGACCTCACCCGCGATCGCCTACACGCCCATCGTCGGCGCCGACGTCCGGTTGGAGCCCGGGGCCGAGGTCGGCCTCCCGCTCGACCCTCGTTTCGAGCACGCGGTGCTGGTGATCGAGGGCGAGATGACCGTCGCGGGCGACGAACTGGCTCCCGGCCCGCTGCTGTACCTGGGCACCGAGCGCGACGAACTCCGGCTCGCCACCACAGGCGGCGCGCACTTCGCCCTGATCGGCGGCGAACCGTTCACCGAGGAACTGGTGATGTGGTGGAACTTCGTCGGCCGCAGCCACGAGGACATCCTCGCCGCCCGGGCGGATTGGGAGAACCACGATGTCACCCGGTTCGCCGACATCGCGGGCCACACCCCGCGACAGCGCATTCCCGCGCCGCCCCTGCCCGGACTACACCTGAAGCCGCGCAAGCGCCGGATCGGTCCGGCCAGGGACTGATCGCGGCACACACCCGATTCCACCGCCCCCTTCGACTCCGCCCACGCGACCCGTGAGCGGAGCCGAGGCGCCCGGGCTCAGCCGCGCGCGAGCAGTGCGTCCAGCGCGCGGTAGCTCTCGTTGAGCCCGGTCTCCATGCCCGACTGGAGCATGCCGTCGCGCTCCTGCGGCGTGTGGAACTGGCCGTCGGTGACCACCTTGGTGCGGTCGTCGCCGAGGTCGACGAAGCTGACGCTGTCGATCGCCACATGGGCGGGCATGCCGTCCCACTCGAAGGAGTACACGATGCGCTCCTGCGGGGTGACCTCGCGGAAGCGGCCCTCGAAGCCATGGGCTCCCTCGTCGGAGTGCTCGACGAAGCGCCAATGCCCACCCGGACGGAATTCCCAGCGCTCGATGTCCAGCCGATTGCCGCGCCCCCACCACTGAGCGAGCAATTCGATCCGGCTGTAGGCGTCCCACACGCGCTCGCGCGGGGCATCGAAGATCCGCTCGATGTGGATCGTGCGGTCGGTGTCGGTCGTGATGACCGCGTCGTTCGTGGTTGTGCTCATCGGTCCTGCTCCGTTCGCTCGAGGAATTCGCCGAGACGGTCCAGCCGCGCTTCCACCATCCGCCGGTAGCCCTGCATCCAGGCCACTTCGCGGTCGAAGACGTTCTCGCCGAGGCGGCAGTACCGCACCCGGCCGCGCTTCTCCGTGACCACCATGCCCGCCGCCTCCAGCAGCTGGATGTGCTTCTTGACGCCGGTGAGCGTCATCTCGAAGCGCTCCGCCAGCTCGCTGACGGTGGCGGGCCCACTGCCGAGACGTTCCAGGATCCCACGCCGGGTGGGATCCGCGAGCGCCCCGAAGGAGTCATCCAAGAAGTCATACTGAACCATCTAGTTCAGTGTTGCGGAGATGAGGGCGGACGTCAAGAGGGAAATCCCACCGCTCCGAAACCCGGCCGGACCAGCGACGCGACCGCTGATCCGGGACGTGCCGTCGGCGGATCCAGCCGCAGCGGAAGCCGCCCAACCGGCCCCGTCCCCACTGTGCCGCGATGTACGACAGCGGCTTTCGCGACCGGACTCGGCGAAGAACTGTCGCTCAGCCCCTTCTGATCGGGGCCGCCGAGCGGTATCTTTTCCCGACGAACCGGACACGGGGGCGGCACACGGAAAGAGCACGATGAGGACCTCTCGATTCACCGCGACGACGCTGGTCGCGCTGGCGGCCACCGCACTCACCACGAGCGCCGCGCACGCACAGCCCGCGCCCACCGACGCCCCGCTCGACCTGCGCGGATCGTTCCACCAGGTCGCCTACGAGGTCGCCGCCACCAGCGACCGGCGCGCCGCCGTGGCCACCATCCAGGACGGGACGTTCGAATCGACCCACGACGGCCGGGTCGTGACGGTCTCCGATCGCGACGGCAACGTGGTGGCCGCACTGCCGATGACGCTGCGCATCGGTGATCAGCGCGTGGTCCTGGACCCCGTGCTCGAGGACGCGGGCCACCGGCTCACCGTCGCACCGGTCGCGATGACCGACACCCCACTGCGCGACATCGGCGCCCAGGAGCGGTTCTACGCCGAGGCCGAGAAGGCCATGCCGACCATCCTCGCGGGCGCGGGCATCGGCGCCGCCATCGGCTTCATCGTCGGATTCCCGCTCGGCCTGTTCGTGATCGACTTCATCACGGTGCCCGCCGCCGCGGTGGCGGGCGCCGCGATCGGCGCGATGGCCGGATTCGTCATCGGCGGTGGGCAACCCGCCGTCGACGCGGCGCTCGAGTACGTCACCGCGCCCTAGTCGAGCCCGCCGACGGGCGTCAGCCGCTGCGTGCCGATCACGCGCAGCAGGTCCAGCTTCTCGGCCGCGTCCGTGCCCGGCCGCGGCAGGTAGACCAGCAGGCGCTGGGCGGCGTTGGGCGTGAGCAACGTTTCGCAGACGACGTCGATCAGGCCGACCTGCGGATGCCGGATCCGCTTGATATCCGAAAGCCGCACGGCCACTTGATGTTCGTCCCACAGTCGGTCGAACTCGGCGCTCGCGGAACGCAGCTCGGCCACCAGCTCCAGCACGTCCGCGTCGCCCGCACGGCGCGCGGCCGTGGCACGCAGATCGGCGACGTGGTTGCGGCCGAGCCGATCCCAGTCCTCCTCGGGGAAGAGCGCGCGCGACGAAGGGTCGGTGAACCAGCGGTGGGCGTAGTACCGCTCCCACCCACGACGGTCACCGTGATCGCCGACGAGCAAGGTGTGCATCCGGTTCTGCACGAGCACCTCGCCGAGATCGGTGACGACGGTGGCCGCGGTGTCGTCCAGCTTGGCGAGCAGGTGCATCAGCCCGGGGCCCACGTGCTTGTCGGTCGCATCGCGTCCCGGCGGCGCGTGGTCGCACAGATGGTAGAGATGGTCGCGTTCGTCGTTGTCGAGACGCAGGGCGCGCGCGAGCGAGGCGAGGACCTGGGTGGACGGACGCGGACCGCGCGCCTGCTCCAGCCTGGTGTAGTAGTCCGTCGACATGCCCGCCAGCAGCGCGACTTCGTCGCGGCGCAGACCCGGCGTGCGCCGCCGGACGCCCGGCGGCAACCCGACGTCGGCGGGGGTGAGCTGCTCTCGGCGGCGGCGCAGGAAATCGGCGAGTTCGGCGCGGTCCATGCCCTTACTGTCCTCGGAAACGGCACCCTCAGCCAGGGATCGCCACTCCCCCGATAAACGGTCTCTCCCGCGGCGGCGGCGCACGGTTCAGGCTGGTCCCATGACGACAACGAAAATCCACGAAGTGCGGCTCGGGGCCACCGGCCCGACGGTCGGCCGGATCGGCCTCGGGGCGATGGGCATGTCCGGCGCGTACGGCGCGACCGACGACGCCGAATCGACCGCGACCATCCACGCGGCGCTGGATTCCGGCGTCAACCTGATCGACACCGGCGATTTCTACGGCGCGGGACACAACGAGACGCTGATCGGCAAGGCCATCGCCGAACGTCCACGCGAGGACGTGGTGCTGAGCGTGAAATTCGGCGCGCTGCGCGGTCCCGACGGCGCCTTCGCGGGCGTGGACAGCCGGCCCGCCGCGCTGCGCAATTTCCTGACCTACAGCCTCCAGCGGCTCGGCGTCGACTACATCGACATCTATCGCCCCGCACGACTCGATCCGGCCGTGCCGATCGAGGACACCGTCGGCGCCATCGGCGAGCTGATCGAAGCAGGGTACGTGCGTCATGTCGGCCTGTCCGAGGTCGGCGCGGACACCATCCGGCGCGCGGCGGCCGTACACCCCATCGTGGACCTGCAGATCGAGTACTCGCTGCTCTCCCGTGGCATCGAGGAGCAGATCCTGCCCGTCTGCCGCGAACTCGGCATCGGCGTCACGGCCTACGGCGTGCTGTCCCGGGGCCTGCTGAGCGACGCGTTCGCGCCCGGGGCCACCTTCGCTCCGAACGATTTCCGCGCCCACAGCCCGCGCTTCCAAGGCGAGAACCTGGACCGGAATCTCGAACTGGTGCGCGCGCTGAACGAGATCGCGGCGCGCAAGGACGCCTCGGTGGCGCAACTGGCCATCGCGTGGGCGCTGACCCGCGGCGAGGACATCGTGCCGCTCATCGGCACCCGCCGCCGCGAACGCTGGGCGGAGGCGGTGGGCGCGCTGGACCTCTCGTTCACCGACGAGGAGTTGTCCACTATCGAAGCGGCCGTGCCCGCCGACCGGGTCGCGGGCGAGCGCTACGCCACGCCGCTGATGGCGACGCTCGACAGCGAGCGCTGAGTCCGTTCGGAGCGCGGCGGCCGAGCCGCGCTCCGAACGAGCCGAAGCCCGGCGGATCGCACAGCCGAACTGGACCGGCCGCTCGCCGAGGCACACGGTGTCGGAATGACCCAGGCGGCATCACCGCCGAAGCGTGCCCACGTCGTGGGCCTGCAGCGTCATCCCGGCGGCCTCCGCACGACGCGCGGTGCCGCAGACGCGAATCATGCCCGGCTGAGCGTCTCGATGCGATCAGGCCCGGCGCGGACGCAGCACAGCCGTGAACATCGCTGCGGCCACGGTCTTTCCGGCGCTGTCGGTGATGTCCACCGGCACGTCGAGTTCGAGCGGCACTTTTGCCTCGATGTCCGCCCGCATCTTCGCCAGCGTCTGCGCGGAGAACGCGGAAGTGGCGCGGAACGGCCCCGCGTCCCCCTTCGCGCGGGCTTTGTATTCGATGCGTCCGTCCTTGGCGACGATGAACGTCTCCCCCATCAGATCGACGATCCCCGACACCGACGCACCCATGGCGGCGGTCTCCGCCATCCCGAACAACACGGCGGCGTGCAGATCTCCGTTGTGGTTCAAATGCTGCGCCCGCGGCACGATCGACACCACGTTCCGCCCCGCCGCGAACTCCTCCCACTCGATCCCCGCGTACTGGATGAAACCGAGCTTCCGGAATCCGGCTACCACCAGATCACCCAACGCCGCGCCGTCCACCGCCACCTCCGAGCAGAACTGAAACCTGTTCTATTTTCCTACTGCCTCCCGCCCCGGTTGTCCACCACGGACCCGTCACCGAACGAATTCGGCCCCCGCTCCACAAGGAAGCGGGGGCCGATCTCGTTGCGACGGATTACCGGTAGTCGCTGAAGCCGTAGTCGTCGAGCGGGACTGCGGCGCCGGTGGTCTGACCGAAGCTGTCCGGGCTGTAGTAGGTGTCGTCGTAGGACGGCACCGCGTACGCGGCGGCACGGGCTTCCTCGGTCGGCTGCACCTGGATGTTGCGGTACCGGTTGATACCGGTACCGGCCGGGATCAGCTTACCGATGATCACGTTCTCCTTGAGGCCGATGAGCTTGTCGGAGCGGCAGTTGATCGCCGCGTCCGTCAGGACTCGGGTGGTCTCCTGGAAGGACGCCGCCGACAGCCACGAATCGGTGGCCAGCGACGCCTTGGTGATACCCATCAGCACCGGACGACCCGCCGCGGGCTCGTTGCCCTCGGCGACGACCCGACGGTTGGCGGCCTCGAACTCGGCGCGCTCGGTGAGCGAGCCGGGCAGGAACTCCGTGGCGCCCGAGTCGATGATCGTCACGCGACGCAGCATCTGGCGCACGATCACCTCGATGTGCTTGTCGTGGATCGACACACCCTGCGAGCGGTAGACCTCCTGGACCTCGTGGACCAGGTGGACCTGGACCTGACGGGGGCCCATGATGCGCAGCACCTCGTGCGGATCCGCCGCGCCTTCCAGCAGCTGCTGGCCGACCTCGACGTGGTCACCGTCCGAGAGCAGACGCTCGGTGCCGTCGTCGTGCTTGAACACCCGCAGACGCTGCCGCTTCGAGAGCTTGTCGTAGACAACCTCTTCGCCACCGTCATCCGGGATGATGGTGATCTTGTAGAAGCGATCGTCGTCCTCCAGCCGCACGCGACCGGAGACCTCGGCGATGGGCGCCTTGCCCTTCGGCACGCGCGCCTCGAACAGCTCCTGCACACGCGGCAGACCGCCGGTGATGTCGTCACCCGCGACACCACCCTGGTGGAAGGTACGCATGGTCAGCTGGGTACCGGGCTCACCGATGGACTGCGCGGCGACGATACCGACGGCCTCACCGATGTCGACCAGCTTGCCGGTCGCCATCGAGCGGCCGTAGCAGGTCGCGCACACACCGGTACCGGTGGTGCAGGTCAGCACGGAGCGGACCTTCACCTCGGTGATACCGGCCTCCAGCAGCGCCTCCAGCGCCGGATCGCCGAGGTCGGCGCCCTTCGCCACGATGACGTTGCCCTGCGCGTCGACCGCGTCGGCCGCGAGCGTGCGCGCGTAGGTGGAGGTCTCCACGTGCGCGTCGCGGATGATCGAGCCGTCGAGCTGCTTCTCCGCGATCGGCACCACGATGCCGCGCTCGGTGCCGCAGTCGTGCTCGCGCACGATGACATCCTGCGAGACGTCCACCAGACGACGGGTCAGGTAACCCGAGTCGGCGGTGCGCAGCGCGGTGTCGGCCAGACCCTTACGAGCGCCGTGGGTGTTGATGAAGTACTCCAGAACCGTCAGGCCCTCACGGAAGGAGGACTTGATCGGCCGCGGGATGAACTCACCCTTCGGGTTCGTCACCAGGCCCTTCATACCGGCGAGGGTACGGGTCTGGGTGAAGTTACCCGTGGCGCCCGAGTCGACGATCGTGATGATCGGGTTGTCGGCCGGGTAGTGCGCGCGCAGCGCCCTACCGACCTCCTCGGTCGCCTCCTGCCAGATCTTGACCAGGGCGTTGTTGCGCTCCTGGTGATCGAGCGCACCACGCTGGTACTTCTTCTCGATCTGATCCGACTGCGCCTCGTAGCGCTCCATGATCTCGGCCTTCTCCGGCGGCACGAGCACGTCGGACATGGAGACCGTCACGCCGGAACGCGTGGCCCAGTAGAAGCCCGCGTCCTTGAGCTTGTCGACGGTCTGGGCGACCACGATCATCGGGTAGCGCTCGGCGAGATCGTTGATGATCGTCGCCTGACGCTTCTTCGGCATCTGCTCGTTGATGAACGCGTAGTCCACCGGCAGCAGCTCGTTGAACAGCACCCGGCCCAGCGTGGTCTCGGTGGTCCACGCGTCGCCACGACGCCAGCCCTCCGGGAACAGCTCCGCCTCGACGTCCTTCGGCGGACGCTGGTCGGTCAGCCGGACCTTGATCAGCGAACGCACGGTGAGCTCACCGCGGTCCACCGCCATCTGCGCCTCGGCGGGCGAGGAGTACACGCCCCGCTCCGGACCGTCGGCGGTGGCCGGCTCGTAGGAACCCTTCGCGCCCTCTTCCAGACGGGTCAGGTAGTACAGGCCGGTCACCATGTCCAGACGCGGCATGGCCAGCGGCCGACCGGAGGCGGGCGACAGGATGTTGTTCGACGACAGCATCAGCACGCGTGCCTCGGCCTGCGCCTCCGCCGACAGCGGCAGGTGCACGGCCATCTGGTCACCGTCGAAGTCGGCGTTGAACGCCTCACAGACCAGCGGGTGCAGCTGGATGGCCTTGCCTTCCACCAGCTGCGGCTCGAAGGCCTGGATACCGAGGCGGTGCAGCGTGGGCGCGCGGTTGAGCAGCACCGGGTGTTCGGCGATGACCTCTTCGAGGACGTCCCACACCTGCGGCCGCTGCCGCTCCACCATCCGCTTGGCCGACTTGATGTTCTGCGCGTGGTTCAGGTCGACCAGGCGCTTCATCACGAACGGCTTGAACAGCTCCAGCGCCATCAGCTTGGGCAGACCGCACTGGTGCAGCTTCAGCTGCGGGCCGACGACGATGACCGAACGGCCCGAGTAGTCGACGCGCTTACCGAGCAGGTTCTGCCTGAACCGGCCCTGCTTGCCCTTGAGCAGGTCGGACAGCGACTTGAGCGGACGGTTGCCCGGTCCGGTGACCGGACGGCCGCGGCGGCCGTTGTCGAACAGGGCGTCCACGGACTCCTGCAGCATCCGCTTCTCGTTGTTGACGATGATCTCGGGCGCGCCGAGGTCGATCAGTCGCTTGAGGCGGTTGTTGCGGTTGATCACGCGACGGTACAGGTCGTTCAGGTCGGAGGTGGCGAAGCGGCCACCGTCGAGCTGAACCATCGGGCGCAGCTCCGGCGGGATCACCGGAACGGCGTCGAGCACCATGCCCATGGGCGAGTTGCCGTTGGCCTGGAAGGCCGCGACGACCTTGAGCCGCTTGAGCGCGCGCAGCTTCTTCTGGCCCTTGCCGGAGCGGATGGTCTCGCGCAGCGACTCGGCCTCGGCCTCGATGTCGAAGCTCTCCATCAGCTTCTGGATCGACTCCGCGCCCATGGCGCCGGTGAAGTACTCGCCGTAGCGGTCGACCAGCTCGCGGTAGAGCACCTCGTCGACGATGAGCTGCTTGGGCGCCAGCTTGGTGAAGGTGGTCCAGATCTCCTCCAGCCGGTCCAGCTCACGCTGGGCGCGGTCGCGGAGCTGGCGCATCTCCCGCTCGCCGCCGTCCTTCACCTTGCGGCGCACGTCGGACTTGGCGCCTTCGGCCTCGAGCTCGGCCAGGTCGGCCTCGAGCTTCTGGGCGCGGGCCTCGAGGTCGGCGTCGCGCTGATCGGCGACCGCCTTCTTCTCGACCTCCATCTCGGCCTCGAGCGTGGACAGCTCGTTGTGCCGCAGTTCCTCGTCGACCGCCACGATGACGTAGGCGGCGAAGTAGATGATCTTTTCCAGATCCTTCGGCGCGAGGTCGAGCAGGTAGCCCAGGCGCGAGGGCACGCCCTTGAAGTACCAGATGTGGGTGACCGGAGCGGCCAGTTCGATGTGGCCCATGCGCTCGCGGCGCACCTTGGCGCGAGTCACCTCGACGCCACAGCGCTCACAGATGATGCCCTTGAAGCGGACGCGCTTGTACTTGCCGCAGTAGCACTCCCAGTCCCGGGTGGGACCGAAGATCTTCTCGCAGAACAGGCCGTCCTTCTCCGGCTTGAGCGTGCGGTAGTTGATGGTCTCCGGCTTCTTCACCTCGCCGTAGGACCACTGACGGATGTCCTCGGCGGTGGCCAGGCCGATCCGGAGTTCATCGAAGAAGTTGACGTCTAGCACGTAACTTCCTTTCCCCTGTGCGGGTCGAATTCGAGCAAAAGTTCACTAGTGAGTGTCTGCCGAGACTTCGCTCGGCCGAGCACGTCCGGTAATCCGCGCGGTGCGGGCCGGATGCCGCCGGTGACGGCATCCGGCCGACCGCCTAGTTCGCCAGATCGTCGACGGTGGCCGCTTCGTTCCTCGACAGGTTGATGCCGAGATTGGCCGCCGCACGCTCCAAGTCCTCGTCGTCGCCGTCACGCATCTCGATCGCGGCGCCGTCGGACGAC
>NZ_BAFZ01000113.1 GCF_000308575.1 Nocardia exalbida NBRC 100660
CCGTATTCGACGCGGTGACCGTCCCGAGCAGGTCCGCATCGGTCAGCGGTTCCTCGGCGTAGTCCTCGGTGTCGAACAGGTCGATATCCAGCACCGCCCACAGCCCATCGGTGGCCGGATCGGGCAGCTCGAGCCCGTCCTCGGAGCGGGTCAGCACGCAGACCGGACGCACCGTCCGCAAGACGTCGGCGACCCGCTCGGCCGGATGCTCCGGATCGATCGGGACATAGGCTCCGCCCGCCGCGAGCACCGCGTACAGCGCCACCACGAGATCGGCCGACCGACGCATGCCCACCGCTACGGACTTCTCCGGACGCACGCCGACCGACACCAGCAGCCTGGCCATCCGGTGCACCCGGCGCGCGAACTCGGCGTAGCTGAGCGATTCACCCTCGAACCTCAGCGCGATCGCCTCGGGCGTCCGGGCCGCCTGCGCCTCGAACAGCGACACCAGCGTCGCGGCCGGGTCCACCGGGTGCCCGGTGGCGTTCCACGCGTCCAGGACGAGGGCGCGTTCGCCGGGACTCAGCACATCGATCGTGCCGAGGCACACCCGCGGATCGGCGACCACCGCGTCGAGCACACGGTGCAAGCGCGACGCGAACGCCTCGACGGTGGCGGGGTCGAACAGATCGGTCGCGTATTCGAACACCGCGGCGAGCCCGGAACCGTCCGCCGCTTCCGCCACGGACAGGTGCAGATCGAATTTGGCGGTCCCCGTGTCGATATCGAGTCCGGTCGCGGTCAGGCCGGGCAGCTCGAGTTCGGTCCGCGCGGTGTTCTGCAAGTCGAGCATCACCTGGAACAGCGGATGCCTGGCCGCCGACCGCTCCGGCGCGAGCACCTCGACCAAGCGCTCGAACGGCGCGTCGGCGTGGGCGAAGGCGGCCAGGTCGCGATCGCGCACCGCCGCGACCAAGTCGGTGAACGTCAGATCGGCCCGGACATCGGCGCGCAGCACGACCGTGTTGACGAACATGCCGACCAGGTCGTCGAGCGCGCGGTCGCCGCGACCGGCCACCGGGGTGCCGATCACGATGTCCCGCTGCCCGGACAGTGTGGCCAGCAGCATGGCGAACGCGGCGTGCAGCACCATGAACAGCGAGGCGTTCGCCCCGTCCGCGATCTCGCGCAACCGGCGCTTGGTCGCGGCATCGATGGTGAAGGCGTGGCGCGCGCCGCGACCCGACGCGGCGGCCGGGCGCGGTCGGTCGGTCGGCAGCGCCGACACGTCCGGCAGGCCGGCCAGTTCCCCCTGCCAGAACCGGATCTGTTCGGCCAGTACCGAATCCGGGTCGTCCTCGGAGCCGAGGCTCGCCCGCTGCCACAGCGCGTAGTCGGCGTAATGGACGGGCAGTGGCGTCCAGTCGGGTGCGACGCCCGCGCGGCGCGCATGGTAGGCGCGCACGAGATCACGGGTGAGCGGTGCGAGCGACCAGCCGTCGGCGCCGATGTGGTGCAGCGCGACGACGAGCACGTGCTCGTCGTCGCCGAGGCGCAGCAGTACCAGGCGCACCGGAGGCTCGCGATCCACCCGGAAGGGCATGGCCACCACTTCGCGAACCCGCCGCATCAGCGCCTGCGCGCCGATCGTTTCCACGACCAGCTCGACCCGCGCCTCGTCGACCGGCAGCACCAGTTGATACGGGATACCCTCCGCCGCGGGGAAAACGGTGCGCAGCGACTCGTGCCTGGCGAGCACGTCGGCGACCGCTTCGGCCAGCGCCGTCTGCTCGAGCGCGCCGCGCAGCCGGATGGCGGCGACCAGATTGTCGGCCACCGACGCCGCGTCGAACTGGTTCAGGAACCACATGCGCTGCTGCGCGTAGGACAGCGGGACCAGCGTGGGGCGCGGCCCGGCGACCAGCGGCCTGCGGTTACGCACCCGGCGGCCGCCGGACAGGTGCGCGGCCAGCGCCGCGACGGTCGGATACTCGAACAGCGCCCGCACCGGCACCTCGGTGTCCAGCGCGTCCGCCAGACGGGCCGCGATCTGCGTGGCGACCAGCGAATTCCCGCCCAGTGCGAAGAAGTCGTCGTCCGCGCCGACCGGATCGACGCTCAGCACCTGCGCGAACACCGCGGCGACGGTCCGCTCCTGCGGCGTGCGGGGCGCGCGGAAGGCCTCGGTGACCGGCGCGGGATCCGGCAGCGCCCGGCGGTCGAGCTTGCCGGAGGCGGTCAGGGGCATGGCGTCCAGCGGGACGTACGCGGTGGGCACCATGTACGAGGGCAGCACCCGGCGAAGTCGTTGCGCCAACTCCGTGACGAGTTGTTCGGGCGCGACGGCGCCGACCACGTAGGCGGCCAGCGTCTCGCCGGACGGCTGCGCGACAATCCGCACCGCCGCGGCGCGCACGTCGTCCATGGCGAGCAGGGCGGCCTCGATCTCGCCGAGTTCGATCCGCTGGCCGCGCAGCTTCACCTGGAAGTCACCGCGGCCCAGATACTCCAGCGCTCCGTCGCGGCGGCGACGCACCAGATCGCCGGTCCGGTACATCCGGCTGCCCGCCGGCCCGTACGGGTCGGCGACGAAACGCTCCGCGCTCAGGTCGGCGCGGCCGTGGTAGCCGCGCGCCAGCTGCGCGCCGGACAGGTACAGCTCGCCGACCACGGCATCCGGAACCGGTCGCAGCCGCGCGTCGAGGACCATGGCCCGGCTGCCCGGCACCGGACGCCCGATCGGCGCGGGACCGCTCGCGGCCGGGGCGACGGGGGCGTGCGTGGCGTGCACGGTGAATTCGGTGGGCCCGTAGAGGTTGTGCAGCCGCGCGGGGCTCACCGCCGCGAACGCGGCGGCGGCCTCACCGGTCATCGCCTCGCCCGCCACCAGCACGGTGCGCAGGGACGCGATCGCCTCCGGCGCCGCGGCGGCGGCGAACACCGTGAGCATGGACGGGACGAACGAGGTCATCGTGACCCGGTGCGCGGCGATGGTCGCGGCGAGGGACCGGGGGTCGCGGTGCCCGTCGTGGGCGGCGACGACCATCAGCGCGCCACGGGTGAGCGGGGCGAACAGCTCCCACACCGAGACGTCGAAGGTGGCCGGGGTCTTGAACAGCACCACGTCGTCGGCGTCGATCCGGTATTCGCCCGCGATCCACTCGATCTGATTCACCGCCGAGTCGTGTTGCACCGCGACGCCTTTGGGACGGCCGGTGGACCCCGAGGTGAAGATGACGTACGCGACGCCGGACGCGTGCAAGGGGGCCAGGCGGTGTGCGTCGGTGACCGGGGCGTCGGAGTAGTCCGCGAGATCCGGGGAGTCGGCGGTGATGATCGGTGTCGCCGGACGCTCCGCGAGCGCGCACCGATCGGCGAGTTCCGCTAGGTCGTCCTGGGAACGCGCAAGCACGCAGACCGGGCGAGCCTCCGCGATCACCTGCGCGATCCGGGCCGCGGGCTGGTCGGGGTCCACCGGCACGTACCCGCCGCCCGCGGTCAGCACCGCGTATGCGGCCACCACGAGGTCGGCCGAACGCCGCATGCCCAGGACGACCGTCCGCTCCGGGCCGACGCCCGCGACGATCAGCCTGCGCGCCAATCGGTTGACCGCGCCCGCGAACTCCGCGTAGGTCAGCCGCCGTTCATCGTCCAGTACCGCGACCGCGTCCGGGGTGCGCCGCACCTGCGCCTCGAAGGCGGTGAGCAAGGTCGCCGCCGGATCTCGGGCGCCCGCCTCCGCCTGCCCCGCCGCGAGGGCGCGCGCTTGCTCCGCGTGATCGAGAAGGGGCAGATCGCCTACCGCGATCCCGGGATCGGCGGTGGCCGCCCACAGGAAGCGGATCAGCGCGCGGGCGTAGCCGGCGATGGTGGCTTCATCGAACAGATCCGTGGCGTAACCGAATTCCGCGGGAACCCCCGCCGGTGCCGAACCTTCCCCGAGTCCGGCGCCGGCGGAGTTCTCGGTGACCGTGAGCTGGAGATCCAGCTTGGTCACTCCGGTGTCCAGGGTACTGGTGGCGACCGACAGTTCGGGCAGTTCGAAGGCGATTGGCTCGGCATTGTCGAAGGCGAGCAGCACTTGGAACAGCGGGTGGCGCGCCTGTGAGCGCGGCGGATCCAGCGCGGCGACCACCTGCTCGAACGGCAGTTCGGCATGCCCGAAGGCGGCGAGGTCCTGTTCCCCGACCCGCGCCAGCAGGGCGGAGAACGGCTCGGCGGCATCGACCCGGGTGCGCAGTGCCAGGGTGTTGACGAACATGCCGATCAGGTCGTCGAGGGCGCGCTCGCCACGACCGGCGACCGGGGTGCCGATCACGATGTCGCCGCTGCCGGACAGTCGCGACAGCAGCGCGGCCAGCGCGGCGTGCGTCAGCATGAAGTTCGAAATACCTTGTGCACGAGCGAGTTCGCTCATCCGAGCGGCCAGTTCGCCGGGTAGCTCGAAGCCGAACACCGCGCCCCGGCCGGTGGCGACCGCCGGGCGGGGGCGATCGGCGGGCAGGTCGAGCTGGTCGGGTGCGCCCGTCAACGTCCCGGTCCAGAACGACAGCTGGGTGGCCGCGAACGGATCGTCCGGGGAGCCGAGCAGTTCGTGCTGCCAGAGGCTGTAGTCGGCGTACTGGACCGGTAGCGGGGCCCAGGCGGGCGCGAGGCCGCCGCGGCGCGCCGCGTACGCGGTCATCACGTCGCGGGCGAGCACGCGCAGCGACAGACCGTCGGCGGCGATGTGGTGCAGGACCAGCGCGAGCGCGTAACCGCCGTCGTCCACAGCGAAGATCCGGGCACGGAGCGGAATCTCGCGTTCCAGGTCGAAGCCCCGCGTGGCGAACGCGCTCAGGCGCCCGTCGAGCTCGGCGGCGCCGATCGCCTCCGGCGCGCCCGCCACCTCCGCCACCGACAGCACGATCTGCCGTGCGGCCGGGCCGCCGCTGTCGCCGGGCAGCAGCGCGGGGAAGATCGTGCGCAGCACCTCGTGCCGGATGACCACGTCCTCGAGCGCCTGCCGCAGGGCGGTGACGTCCACCGCGCCGCGCAAGCGCACCACGAACGGCATGTTGTAGCTCGCGCCGGATCGCTCGAACCGGTTGAGGAACCAGATGCGCCGCTGCGCCGGAGAAAGCGGAACCAGCGGCGGCCGTGGCCGTGCCCGCAGCTGCGCGACCAAGGACGCGCCGCCGGATCCACCGGCCCGCTCGACGAGTGCGGCGAGTTCGGCCACCGTGCAGGCGGCGAACACGTCGCGGACTCCGAGCGGGCAGTTCAGGTCGGCGGACAGCCGGGCGGCGACCTGCGTGGCCACCAGACTGTTTCCGCCGAGTGCGAAGAAGTCGTCGTCGCGACCGACCAGCTTGTTACCGAGCACTTCGGCGAACACCCGCGCGACCGCGAGCTCCACGGCGGTGACGGGCGCGGTGTAGCCGGTCGAAGCCCTGCTCGGAGCGGGTAGCGCGCGGCGATCCAACTTCCCCGAGGCGTTCACCGGCAGTGTGTCGAGCAGCACGAAGGCGGCGGGCACCATATATCCGGGCAGCGCCTCGGCCGCAGCGACGCGCAGCCGGTCCATGCGCACCGCGCCCGGCTCCGCTTCCACGACGTAGGCCACCAACTGCCGGCCGACGCCCGCGTCGTCGCGCAATACGACCACCGCGCGGTCCACCGCGTCCACCCGGCCGAGCACGGCCTCGATCTCGCCGAGCTCGATGCGCAGGCCGCGCAGCTTCACCTGGAAGTCGGTGCGTCCGAGATACTCCAGTTCGCCGTGGGGAGTCCACCGCACCAGGTCACCGGTGCGATACATCCGCCCGCCCGGCCGCGCGGGCGGGCCGCCGAACGGGTCGGCCACGAACCGCGCCGCGGTCAGCTCCGGTCGCGCGACGTAGCCCCGGGCGAGCTGTACCCCCGACAGATACAGCTCACCCGGCGCCCCGACCGGTACCGGCCGCAGCCGCGAATCGAGGACGTAGAGCCTGGTGTTGAACACCGGCGCGCCGATCGGCACCGAGAGGGTATCGGTGTCGGCGACTTCATGGAAGGTGACGTCTACCGCCGCTTCCGTGGGACCATACAGATTGTGCAGGCGCGCGCCGGTCAGGGCGCGCAGCCGCTGGGCGAGCGCGGCGGGCAGCGCCTCCCCGGAGGCGAACACCGTGCGCAGCGACGTACGGTACGCGTCATGCCGGTCCGCGAGGAAGGCCGCGAGCATGGACGGCACGAAATGCGCTGTGGTGATGCCGAATTCGTCGATCGCCCGGCGCAGATAAGCGGGATCGCGGTGCCCGTCCGGCTGGGCGAGCACCAGCGTCGCGCCGATCTGCAACGGCCAGAAGAATTCCCACACCGACACGTCGAACGTCGCCGGAGTCTTCTGCAAGACAACGTCTTTCCCGGATAGTCGATAGGTCTGCTGCATCCACACCAACCGGTTCACGATCGCCCGGTGGGTGATCGCGACGCCCTTGGGCAGACCGGTCGATCCCGAGGTGAAGATCACATACGCCGGATGCTCGGGTCGCAGGGCCGCGACGCGTTCCCGATCCCACACCGGCGCGGCGGCGAGGGCTTCATCGACCCGGTCCACCCGCAGCACCGGCAGGCCGGTCGGTACGGGCGGATGAGCGTCCCCCGCGGTCAGCACGCAGGCCGGACGGGCCGTGGCCAGGATGTGCGCGGTGCGCTCCGGCGGGTGATCCGGGTCCAGCGGCAGGTAGGCGCCGCCCGCCGCGAGCACCGCGTACATCGCGATCACCAGTTCCGGCGAGCGCGGCAGGTGCAGCGCCACCACCGTCTCGGGTCCCACACCCAGCGCGATCAGGGCGCGCGCGAGCCGGTGGCTGCGCTCCGCGAGGTCACGGTAGGTCAGGTCGGGCGCACCGGCGGCCCGCAGCGCCACCGCGCTCGGCGTGCGGGCCGCCTGCGCCTCGAACATCGACACCAGCGTCGCCATGGGAGCCGACCCCGCCGAGCGGCCCGGCAGCCGCGCTTCCACGTCGAAACCCGTCTCGTTCCAGATCCGGGTGCTGACCTCGAGCTCCAGCTCGGTCGCGACGTCGACGGCGGCGAGCGCGGTATCCGGCTCGGTGGCGACCAGGCGCTCCAGGTAGCGGAGGAACCGGGCGTGCTGCCGTGCGGTGTCGTCGGCGGTGTAGAGATGCGGGTTGGCCTCGAAGTCGACGTGCACCCGGTCGCGGTCGCCGTAGTAGACGTTGAGGCCGAGGTCTTCCACCGGGCCGGTGGACAGCACGTGGTAGCGCCCCACGGTCGCGCCGAGGGTGAGATCGGTGCGGAACAGCATGATGTTGGCCAGCGGCCCGAACAACCCGCGGTGCGCCAGACCGGCGACGTGCTCGGCGTCGCGCTGGATGTCCTCGTGCCGGTAGCGCTGGTGGCGCAGCGCGCCCGCGACCTCGACGCGGGTGGCGCGCAGCAATTCGCCCCAGCTCCCGCCGACGGGCAACCGCAGCGGCACGATGTTCGACAGCATGCCCGCCGAGCGGCGCAGCGCCGCGTCGGTGCGCGCGGTCACCGGCAGGCTCAGCACCGCCTCGTCCCGGTCGGTCAGCCGCCCGAGGTAGGCGGCGAACGCCGCGAGCAGCACCACCGCGATCGTCGAATCCTGGCTCACGGCAAGGGAGCCGATCCGCTCGACCAGCTCGGGGGCGAGCGCTCGCCCGGCGATCCGGTTGGTCGCGCAGCGCGGCGCGCGGCGACCGGCGAGGCCGGTCGCGCCGTCCAGCCCGGCCACCCGCCCCGCCCAGTGCGCGCGATCGGACTCGAAACGGGGGCTTTCCCGGTAGGCGAGTTCGGCCTGGGTCAGCGAGGCGAGCGTCCCGGGCCGCACGGCCTCGGGTTCGGCGCCGAGCAGCCGGGCGGTGTACAGCTCGGCCACCCGCATGGTGTTGGTCAGCGCGCCGTAGCCGTCCAGCACGATGTGATGGACCCGCAGGTACCAGAAGTACCGGCGCTCGGCGACGCGCAGCACGGCGCCCGCGAACAGCCGGTCGGCGCGCAGGTCGACCGGCGCGCTCGCGTCCGCGCGCATCCAGTCGTGCGCCGCGGCCACCGGGTCGGCCTGGTCGCGCAGGTCGATCAACGGGATGTCGACCGAGAGCCCGAAGTCGACGTACTGGTGCGGGACGCCGCCGGATTCGCCGAGCCGCACCAGCACCGACTCGTACTCGCGCGCCGCCTCGTCCGAGACCTCCTGTAACAGAGCGGCATCCAGCTCGCCGCGCACGTCCACGTACTGGGCGACGTTGATCGGCACGTCCGGCTCGAGCAGTTGCGCGTACCAGACGCCGAGCTGGGCGGGCGCCAGAGCGAACGGCTCGGGTGCGGCCTGGGACGGCTTCGGCTCGACGGAACGCTGCGGCAACCCGCTGTACCCACCCAACTCCGTATCGTGCACCAGAGCCTCCTACTCGGCGAAAGAACCGCTGTCCGAACGCTTTTGGGCAGCACGAACAAGCCGCTACACCCGGCTGCCCAGTCCGGGCGCATGGCGTGAACACCACGTGCGATTCGATGAGAAGCGCGAGCGATGCGAAGGGCATCGCGCGGAATTCGGCAGATTTACGCGAGATCGGCGACCGGGTGGTCACCGCTTCGGCGAGCGTCGCGTCCGCCGACGTTCTCGCCTAGCGTTCGATCGATCCTCCAACGTCATGCCCGTGGAGCGGACGCCACGGTTATGTCAGCTACGTCACACGGTCGTCATCCGTGCAGTGCGAACATTAGGCGCTTCTGTAATAAAAAGGAACTATTTGCACTAAAAACTTCTGGACAGGCGTCCAATGCGGCTACCAGCGGCGGAAGTCCAGGACAGACCTGGGCGCGCGATCGTGTTCGACCACGGCGAAGCGTTCACACACCGATGGCTGTGCAGATTATGAGCCGAAACGTTGCATTCGCGTTGCATCGGCGCCGAGGCGGCGGTCCAGCACCCGGATCTTGGCCTCGATCTGCGCATACAGCGGCGAGTCACGATCCACCGTCGCCCGGTAGGCCGCCCATGCCGCGGCGTCGTCGCGCCCCTCCGGGCAAGCGGTCCACCGGCGCAGCGCCGCGGCGTCTCCCGATCCCAGTACCGCGGTGCGCAATCGCACCCGCAGTTCGTCGCGAATATCGATGATTCCCGGCGCGGTCGAACGCGGCAGCACCGGCCCGGCATAGAGCCGTAATGCGGAATCGACATCACCGGAGTCGAGCGCGGCGCGCAGCGCCTCCACATCGGTTGCGACCGGAACGCGGAGACGGTAAGGCCGGGAGCCGAACACGGTCGGGCCGACCACCGCCCGCAATCGGGACACGGCCGCGCGAATGGTGCCGTTGTCCAGATCGGTGTCGTCGAGCAGCAGCGCGAGATGATCGGCGCCGAGCCCCTCCGGATGCTCGGCCAGCAGCAACAGGATCTCGGCATGCCGCTGCGACAAAGGCACCCGATCATCCGCGACGCTCAATTGCGGCTGCCCGAGGCCGAGCACGTCGAGCGCGAGGCGGCCCGCCGGGTGCGGCGTCGCCGGGTCGCGTCTGCCGCGACCCGTTCCGCGCTCCCCGGACCGCATCGCGGTGAGCAGCAAGTCCATTTCCGCGGCGGTGGCGGTGGCCTTGACCAGCGCGAGGATCTCCGGTTTGGCCACGCGGACGCCGCCGGCGATCATCAGCACGCCGACCAGCCTTCCGTCCGGATCGTGCACCGGCGCCGCCGCGCCGGTGAGCTGGTGCATCCGGTGCAGGAAATGTTCCGGACCGTGGATCCAGGTGGCGCGCCCGGTGCGCACCACCAGGCCGACCGCGTTCGTGCCGATCCGGCGCTCGCTCAGATCGTCGCCTGCGCGCAGGCCGATCTCCGCGGCGGCCGCGACCTGCTCGGCGCCGCCGTGCACCGAGAGCACCCGGCCGAACTGATCGGCGACCACGACGATCAAACCCGTTCTGGCCGTGTCCTGTACGAGCAATTTGTCGATCAGCGGCATCAGGGCGGCGATCGGATGGGCCTGGAGATAGCGCTGCAAATCGGCCCCGCGCAGGCCGCGACCGTCGACCGCGTCCATCGGATCGATCCCGCCGCGCACGCTGCGCAACCAGGACTCCAGCACGGCGGGGCGCAACAAACCGGCGAGCCGGGCAAGTTGATCGCCGCCCGCGCTGAGATATCCGTGCGCCTGCGCGGCGTAGACTTCGAGCGCACCGAGTTGGGCGCCCGGTTCGACGCCCGGCCGTGGGGGTCGCCCACCTGCGATGTTGCTGACCATTTGCCTTTCTTTCCGCCCCAAACTGTACCGGCGCATACCGGGCGGCACCGACCGATGTTCGGGTTTGTCCGCCAGGTCACACCCGATGCCGACCCCGGCAAATTGTGACCTAACCGTCTTTCACTTATGAGAGCAGATGCGCGGCCGCCTTTTCCGCGATCATCATGGTCGTGGCCTGCGGCCCACGACCCAATGGCACCGGCACGACGGACAGATCCACTATCGACAACCCGGTTACTCCGTGCACTCGGCACAGCTCGTCCACCACGGCCGCCGCGTCGTTTTCCCGGCCCATTCGGCAGGTGCCGGACAAATGTTGCGAAGTGGCGAGATTCGCGCGTAACCAAGCGTCGAGATCCCCGGTCCGCGGAATCGGATCGACCGGCCGCGCGTTCATCCGGCGCAGCAGTTCGCCCGCGGTCGCCACCGCTTCGCGCAGCCGGGCACGATCCGTCTCCGCGGCGAGGTATCGGTAATCGATGAGCGGCGCGACGCCCGGTTCGGCCGATCGCAAGCGGAGCGTCCCGGAGGACCGCGGGCGCATCAGCGTGACGCCGAGCCTGCGCACCCCGGGGGTGAAGGACACGGCGTAGGGGCGGATTTCGACATCGCCGACCTCGAGCACGGTCTCCAGCGGGACGGCCGGCGGTTCGGCCAGGTCGAGCAGGTAGGAGATCCCCACTTCCGGATGGTCGCCGAGCCAGGCGCCGACCGGGGCGGCGTGTACGACCGGGATGCCGAGCGGTCGAAGCTGCCGCGGGTCGCCGATGCCCGAACGCAGCAGCAGCGCCGCCGACTCGATCGCCCCCGCGCAGAGCACGATGCGGTCGGCTCGTTCGACGCCGCTCTCGCCGTCGCGGAGCCACTCGACGCCGACCGCCCGCGTCCCGTCGAAACGGATGCGCGTGACCAACGTTTCTCCGCGCACCGTCAAGTTCGGGCGGTCCAGAGCGGGCAGCAGATAGCCGATGGCCGGGCCGATCCGCATGCCGTTGTCGCAATTGCACGGCACGACGCCGACACCATCGCCGCTGTCGGGGGCATTGAGATCGGGCACCTCGGCGAACCCGGCGGCGAGGCAGGCGTCCGTGAACACCGCACTGACCGGGGCGGGATCCGCGGTGCGCACCACCGGAATCGGGCCCTGATCACCGTGCCAAGGTCGATCGCCGAAGTCCAGGTCGCGCTCGGTCCGGCAGTAGAACGGCAGCACCGCGTCCGACGACCAGGTGTCCGAGCCGCCGAGCACCCGGTTCCAGTCCTCGAAGTCCGCCGCCGTGGCGCGGACGAAGTAGCCGCCGTTGACCGCGCCCGACCCGCCGATCACCTTGCCGCGCACGATGGTTCCCGGCACGGGCGGGTCCGCGGCGAGAACGACCTCGTAGCGCCACAGCCACCCCACCTCCGGACCGATCGGCAACGCCGCCGCGTCCAGCAACTCGGCGGGCATCGCGTCGAGGCCCGTCCACAGCGCACCGGCCTCGAGCAGCCGCACCACGTGCGCCGGATCGGCGCTCAACCGCGCCGCGAGGACACACCCGGCGGTACCGCCCCCGACGATGAGTGTGTCGGCCATTCGGACTCCCGTTCGGTAGCCAAGATCCAGGGTCGTCGCGGGTCGTACGAGTCGATCAGCGCGAGGGCGTGGTGGGTTTCAGCGCTTCCACGCTGCGCGCGCGGAACGCGCCGAGCCACAGGCCGGTGCCGTAGGCGATGTCGTCGAGACGCTTGTAGGCCACGTAGCGCACGGGATCGAGGCCGCCCGCGTCCCGGTGGGTGAACCAGTCGGCCAGGCCGTCGGCGAGGGCCATGGTGATCGCGATGCGCCGGACGCGCCGCGACAGGACCATCGCCACCAGCGTGATCGGCCAGTAGTGCCTGCACATCGCCGAGGCCATCCGCCAGAGCCCGGCGAAGAAGCCGCGCGCCAGATAGATCGCGGCGATCCGGGTGGGGTTGTCCAGTTCGGCGAAGACGCGGCGCAATCGGGCCAGCGCGGTGATCAGGGTGCCGATGCCGCCGAGCAGCCCCCACTTGGTCAGCGTGGCGAACAGGAACGCGGCCAGCAACGTCCAGGACGGCACCGACAGCGGTGACACCGTGCCCGCGTGCCGATCGCCCAGCGGTGCGGCGCCGGTGCCGTAGAACAGCTTCCGGCCGAACCAGGCGCGGAAGCGGACCCGGTGGTCGTGCGCCACGTGCGCCGCGGGCTCGTAGCGCAGCCGCCAGCCCGCCCGCTCCAGCCGCCAGCACAGGTCGACGTCCTCGGCGACGTGCATGGACTCGTCGAAACCGCCCTGTTCCAGCAGCGCCCTGCGCCGCGCCAGCAGCGCCGCGCTCGGCACGTAGGACACCAGCCCGCCCGAGTGCACGGCCGCCTCGCGCCTGCCCAGGTCGAGCGAGGAGCGGGTGTGCTCGTAGCGCGCCAGCGCGTTGGACTCCGGGTCCAGCGCGACGATCCGCGGCGCGACCAGCGCCACCCCCGGGTCGCTGAAGTGGCCGAGCATCACCTCCAGCCATCCGCTGCGCGGCACCACGTCGGAGTCCAGGAACGCGACGAAGTCGGTTGTCGCCGCGCGCAAGCCGGCGTTGCGCGCCGCCGCGGGCCCCTGCTTGCGGTCGTGCCGCAGCACGGTCACCCGGCAGCGGGTACCTCGGTTGCGCGGGATCCGGACCGGCTGGTCGGACCCGTCGTCGACCACGATGACGTTGTGCCCGCGCAACGCGGCGAGCAGGCGAGCCAGACCCTCGGCGTTGTTGTGCAGCGGCACGATGACGGTGACGTCCTCCGGCGACGGCAGCAGCCGGGGGCGGGGATTGGCCACTCCGGAGTCGAGCAGCCGTCTGGCAACGACAGCGGACTTCGGGCCGGTCACCTCGAGGTACCCGTCGCCGATCATCTCGGCGGCCTCCGGGGCAAGTCGCAGCAACCTGGCCGGCGAACCGCCGATCAGAACCCGCCCGCCGGAGTATGCGCGTACCCGGGGATCGATCCGCACCCCGAATCCATCGGGCAGGCGATCATGGCGCATTCCTGGCATGCTAGGCGGAGTTTCGCGGCCAGACATCAACAGTCCGGAAAAAACGGCAGATTTCCGGGCGAAACCGGCCCGCCACCGGAAGCGGCCTGCGCGGCACCCGATGCCGAGAGTTCGCCGACAGCTGTTTCCCAGCATCCGGCAACACGACGGCTATCGCCCGGTCGTGGACCGGACGATAGCCATGGCCGCACTGGTGGCACACTTTTGGCAAACTTCATTGCCTCAGGCCAGCGGACTCTCGTCGCAAGCCCGCGACGGGCGGCGTTCCGGCGCGAAGCCGGCCGGGCGAGTCGCGCTCAACGTCAACGGGACCGGTGTACTCTTGCGCCCGCTCGCGCGGGGGGCGACCCGGCGGGAATGGTCGACCGACGAACGCGGGATCATCCGCGCGGTGTCGGCCAGCGCCGCCTCGCCGTAGCCCTGGACGCATTCCGGATCCGGACCGTCGGCGGGCAACCCGGTGAAGAACTTCGCCGCCATGCAGCCGCCTCGGCAGGCGTCGTAGTGGCTGCACGACGCGCACGCGCCGCCGCCGCTGGGCTCGCGCAGCTCCCCGAACAGGTCCGAGGACCGCCACACGGCGCCGAAACCGCCGTCGGCCACGACATTTCCGGCACGGAATCGATCGTGGATGGCGAACGGGCAGGCATAGACGTCACCGATCGGATCGACCAGGCAGACCACCCGGCCCGCGCCGCACATGTTCAAGCCCGGCAGCGTCTGACCGAACGCGGAGAGATGGAAGAACGAGTCGCCGGTGAGCACACCTTCCCCGTTGCGCAGCAGCCAGTCGTAGAGCACCCGCTGCTGATCGGGCGTCGGGTGCAGCTCGTCCCATACGTCCGCACCCCGCCCCGAGGGCCGCAGCCTGGTCAGCCGCAAGGTGGCGCCGTACCTTTCGGCGATGGCGCGGAACTCGTCGAGCTGCCCGATGTTGTGCCTGGTCGCCACCACCGACAGTTTCGCGTCCCGGAAACCCGCCGCGGCGAGGTTCTCCAGCGCGCGAATGGCCATGGCGTAGGAGCCGGGGCCGCGCACGGCGTCGTTGACCGCGGCGTCGGCGCCGTCCAGCGACACCTGCACGTCGACGTAGTCGCTGGCCGCCAGCCGGGCCGCGACCTCGGGCGTGATCCGCACCCCGTTGGTGGAGAACTTCACGCCCACGTGGTGCGCGGTCGCGTAGTCGACCAGTTCCCAGAAGTCCGGGCGCACCGTGGGCTCGCCGCCGCCGATGTTCACGTAGAACACCTGCATGCGCTCGAACTCGTCGATCAGCGCCTTGCACTGCTCGGTGCTCAGTTCGCGCGGGTCCCGGCGGCCCGAGGAGGACAGGCAGTGCACGCAGGAGAGGTTGCAGGCGTAGGTGAGCTCCCAGGTCAGGCAGATCGGCGCGGCCAAGCCGGACTCGAAGCGATCGACCAGGCGCACCACCCCGCCGGACGCGACAGCCCCCGCGACGGGAGCCGCGTTCGCGATCGCCGCCGGCATCGGCGCGCCTTCCGGCGCACCGATGATCATGTCCGAATCGGCGAGCTGGGTCAGCGCGTCGACGTAGACGCCCGCACCCGCCTCCGGCACGCCTGCGGCGTGCAAGGCGGTGCGGGCCGACGCGTGCTCCGGCAGCGAGCGGACGATCTCGACGATCCGCGGACTTTTCAGGAAGGACAGCTTGCGCGTGCCGAAGTGGTAGAGCAGCGCGCCGAACGGCTCCGGGCGCAGCGCCACACGCGGGTGCAGCTGCCAGCGGGTATCGAGATCGAGCATCGTGGTCCGCCGCCCGTCAGTAGACGCCGCACATGCCGTCGATGGATACCTCTTCGATGAGGCTCTCCTCGACCAGCGGCGCCTCTTCGGCAGACCGCGCGGCGGCGGTCTCCATCCGTCCGGTGTTGTCGGTGTCGGCGTGTCCGTTGGACCCGTATTCCGGCATGGCTACCTCCGCGAGGACGATCCGTGTGCGAATTGCTCGGTGCAGTTCGTGCTCACACAATAACGTCATCAACTGACAAAACAACAGGTTTCAGTCACCGAATCCGCGAAGCCCGGGATTCCGGCCGCCGCTCGACCCGCGCGACCGGCCCGTTCGCCGCCCGCCGGGTGCAGCAGGCGGCGACGGGAGCGATACCCGGCGCTCTAGACTGCGGATGGCAAGCAGCGGAACAGAGTGTGACGGGCAACACAAGCCCGCGGCGGTAGAGGTGGCATGGGAGTCGGACGAATGCAGGCGAACGGGGGCGGCGGCACACAGTGGTGTGAGCATCGGGCCTGGAGGCGGAAGCTTGCGTAACCACGGAGGGCCCGCGAGCACCACGAGTCGAACGCTGTCGGAGTCCGAGATCGTCGAGGCCGCGCTGCGGGTGGTGCGCGAGGATGGCGTGGAGAAATTGTCGATGCGGCGACTATCCCGCGAACTCGGCGTCTCCCCGATGGCGCCCTACTACTACGTCGCCGACAAACGCGAGCTGCTGGACCTCGTCGCCAGCGCGGCGCTGACCGGACTGCGCACGCCACCGGCCGAGTCCGGGTCGTGGCAGCACCGGCTGCGCGACCTGGTCGACCAGATCGACGAGAAGCTGCGCAAGCATCCCGGTCTCGGCGACATCCTCATCGAGCAGATGCTCGGCAAACAGCTGGACCTGATCGCCGCGATCATGGACATCCTGGACGACGCGGGCTTCGGCGACCGCAACATCCTGGCCGCCTACGCGACCATCCACACCTACCTGTTCGGCCGCAGCCGGGTGAACCCGCGCGACCGCTCCGCCCCCGCCGACGTCACCCTGCCTCCCGTGGTCGAGCGGGCCACGCGGCACATCGGCGACCTGCGCGGACGCTACTCCTACGACTTCGGCATGGAGGTGCTGATCGCCGGGCTGGAGGCCCAGCTTGTCCGCCAGGCGACGCCCGACGTACGATGAAACTGAAACACGTTCTAGTTTTTGCGTCGCGGGAAGCCCGTGCCAGGTTCGAGAGGACGACATGACGACTGTCGAGGTTCCACACGGCTCGCGCTCGGTCGTGCTGCGGGTGTCCGCGGTCATCACCGAGACGGCCGACACCCGCTCGCTGGTCTTCGACGTTCCCGCCGAGCTGGCCGAGAAGTTCCGCTACCAGCCGGGGCAGTTCCTCACCCTGCGCATCCCCAGCGACCGGACCGGCTCGGTGGCGCGGTGCTACTCGCTGGCCAGCTCCCCGCACACCGACGACCGCCCCAAGGTGACCGTCAAGCGGACCGAGGGCGGCTACGGGTCGAACTGGGTGTGCGACAACGTGAAAGAGGGCGACCGGATCGAGGTGCTGCCGCCCTCGGGCGTCTTCACCCCGAAGGACCTGGACGACGATCTGCTGCTGTTCGGCGCCGGCAGCGGCATCACGCCGGTGATGTCCATCCTGAAGTCGGCGCTGGCCCGCGGCACCGGCCGCATCGTGCTGGTCTACGCCAACCGCGACCACGAGTCGGTGATCTTCGCCGGTGAGCTGCGCGATCTGGCGGACAAGCACCCGCAGCGGCTCACCGTGATCCACTGGCTGGAGTATCTCCAGGGCTTGCCGACGGCCGACGCGCTGGCCACCCTGGTCGCCCCCTATCGCGGCTACGACGCGTTCATGTGCGGCCCGAAGCCGTTCATGGACCGGGTACACGACGCGCTCGCGCAACTGGGCGTGCCGCGCGCTCGCACGCACGCCGAGGTGTTCAACTCGCTGGCGGGCGACCCGTTCGCCGACCAGGCGCCGGTCGAGGTCTCCGACGAGGAGGCGGCCGACGCGGCGACGGTCGAGGTCGAGTTGGACGGCGAAGTCCACCAGCTGAAATGGCCGCGCAAGCAGACGCTGGTGGACATCATGCTGGCCAAGGGATTGGACGTGCCCTATTCCTGCCAGGAAGGCGAATGCGGTTCGTGCGCGTGCACGGTGCTGGAGGGCAAGGTCGAAATGGACAACGCCGAAATCCTCGACCCGGAGGATATCGAGAACGGCTACATTCTCGGCTGCCAGGCGCATCCGGTGACCGACCACCTGAAGATCCAGTTCTGAACCATCCGCCATTTCGAACGCAATTTTGCGTTCGCCCGAAATAGCGCCATTAGCCGATCGATTGCGCCGCCTATCGCGCGCGGTATTCGGCGCGCACTTCGGGCGGTAGATGTTCGGTCGCGTAGCTCAGCGCGGTGCGTCCCATGGCCGGGGCGTGCCGGTCGAGGAATCCGGTCAGCAGGCTGCGGTCCACGCGCTTGCCGACTTCGCGCAGCATCCAGCCCACCGCCTTCTGGATCAGATCGCGCCGATCGCCGAGCAGCAGCTCGCTCAGCGCGAAGGTGGTCGAGGCGTCACCCGCCTTGATGAAGGCGAAGGTGGACAGCAGCGCCACCCGCCGCTCCCAGAGCGACTCGGACCGCGCCAGCTGGAACAGCAGGTCACGCGGTTTGTCCAGCAGCCACGGGCCGACGATGTTCTCCGCGGACACGTCCACGAGATCCCAGTTGTTCACCCGGCCGCGCCGCACGGCCGCCAGATACAGCTCCACCATGGCGGCGCGCGCGGCGTCGTCGAAGGAGCGCGGCCGGGACGCCGCGGCGAAGCGCGCGTTCAGGATGACCAGCGCGACGAACCGGTCCTCGTGCACCTCGCTGTCGAGCAGCTTGTCGATCTCGTCCAACGGAAGCGCCGCGAAGCGTTTCGCGACACCACGGCTCACCGGGACCCGCACGCCGAGGAACACGTCACCCTCGCCGTACTCACCGGGCCCGGATTTGAAGAACCGCTGCAAGTGCGCCGCGTCGGCCGGATTCGCCAGTTCCCGCAAAGCCGTCCGCACGTCCGCCGCGGTCACCGAGTCGCGGTTCAACCCTGCGCGCCCAGTACACGCCCCGACTCGAAGGCGGCCGCGCTGGCGGGCAGCGCACCGGGGCGTCCGCTGTTCAGCACCCGGACCTCGCCGTTGCCGGTGCTCGGGCGGCCCAGCGCCTCGATACGCCGGATCGTCTGCGCCGCAACGGCTTGCGCACTGTCGAACAGACGGACCCCGTTCGGCAGCGCGGCGACGATCGCGTCGGTCACCAGGGGGTAGTGCGTGCACCCGAGCACCACGCCTTCCACGTCCGGCGGAGTCCGCGCGGCGGCGCCCGCGATCGCGTCGTGCGCGGCGGCGAGATCACCGCGGTCGATCGCGTCCGCCAACCCGTGGCATGCCACGCCCACCACGTCGGCCTCCCCGCCGAATTTCGCGATCAGATCGGCCTGATACCGGCTGGCCGTCGTCGCCGCGGTGGCCCAGACCGCCACCGATCGGCACACGGCCGCCGCGGGCTTGATCGCGGGCACGGTGCCGATCACCGGCACGTCGGGCCCGACGTCGGCGCGCACGTGCTCCAGCGCCGTGACGCTGGCGGTGTTGCACGGCAGGACGATCACCTCGGCCCCGGAACGAAGCGAGGTCCGCGCGGCGTTCACCACTCGCTCGACCACCCAGTCCTCCGGCTTCGGCCCCCACGGCGCGCCGTCCGGGTCCAGCTGCAGCAGCAGATCCACATCCGGCCGCAACTTGCGCAACCAAGCGGAGGTGGGCAGCAACCCCAGACCCGAGTCGATGAGCGCGACGATCACGGCACCACCGTATTACAGCCTCATGACAGCGCCGCATGCCGTTCGTGGCCCGGCGAACATCCCCACGACAGACGCGACCCATCCGCCGACCGCGTAGGAGTTCGTTCGTGCCTGCCGCGAAGGCCGCTCCTCGGACGGCAATGCCCTACTGAGCCCGGTAGCAAGCCGCGCCGCGTTCGACCGGAGGTATGCCGACCGCCGAGCCGAGGGTGGCAGCCGCGTTTCGCCGGAAAGCCCCGTCTCACCGGGCAGCCGATGCGAGGTCAGCTCGGCGCGAGCAGTTCGGTCACCGGAGCGCCCGCGGCGATCTTGGCGCGCGCCTTCATCACCTGGGCGGTCATGCCCGCGCCGACGACGCCGGTGAGGTTGCCGCCCTGGGAGTAGTAGGCGAGGAACTTGCGGCCGTCGTCGGAGGCGATGTGCACCTCGTCGGCCGCGCCGGGGGTGCCGAGGGCTTGGATCTTGACGTCGTACTGGTCGCTCCAGAAATACGGGACGCGGGCGGCCGTGGGCGGTTGCGCCCCCAGCAGCGCGCAGGCGACCAATTTGGCCTGCTCGCCCGCGTTGGTCCAGTGTTCGACGCGTTTGCGCGAGCCGGTGTCGTGCAGCCAGGCCGCCACGTCGCCCACCGCCCACACGCCTTCGGCCGAGGTGCGCCCCACCTCGTCGGCGAGCACGCCGCCACCGGCCGACGGCTCCGCCAGCGCGATCCCCGAATCGCTCAGCCACTCGGTCACCGGCCGCGAGCCGACCCCGATCACGACGAGGTCGGCGGCGATCTCACCACCGTCGGACAACCGGGCGCCGCGCACCCGCCCCGCGTCGTCGCCGAGCAGCGTGTCCACGCCGATGCCGCAGCGCAGATCGACCCCTTCCGCGCGGTGCATCCGCGCCACCAATTCGCCTACTTCGCTGCCGAGCACCGAGGCCAGCGGCGTCGCCTGCGGTTCGACCAGCACTACATCCACCCCTTGGGCACGGAAACTCGCCGCGAGTTCGCAGCCGATGAAACCGGCGCCGACGACGAGCGCCGTCCGGGCTTCGCTGAGGTCGGCGCGCAGGGCGACGGCGTCGGAATGACCGCGCAGCACGTGCACGCCGGCGAGATCGGGCAGGCCGGGAAGGCGGCGCGGGCGCAGGCCGGTGGCGATGATCAGCTGGTCGTAGTCCAGCGTCGTCCCGTCGGCGAGGCGGACGCGTCGCGCGCCGGTGTCGACGCCGACCGCTTCGGTGCCCGCACGCAGATCGATCTGCTTCTCGGCGAAGAACTCGCTCGGACGCAATGTGGTGTCGTCGGTCTCGCCGCGCACGAACTGCTTGGACAGCGGCGGCCGGTCGTAGGGCAACCGCGGCTCGTCACCGATGAGCACGAGTTCACCGGCGTAGCCCGCGCGGCGCAGTTCTTCCGCGGTGCGCAGGCCGGCGAGGCCTGCTCCGACGATCACGATCGGCGCGGTCATGCGGCCATCCCTTCCTTGGAACCCGGCAGCCGATCCCACGGAACCGGCGGTGCGACGAAGCCCACCCTAACCTCTGCTTGGTGCATTGCCCTGTGACGACCATCACGCGTCAATGGCCGGTGCAACAGCCGCGCAATCGTGTTCGTTCCGCTATTGATCGGGCGGTCAATCAGAGTTATACCGGGGAAAGCACACACTCACAGCCTCAGGAGGTACCCATGTTCACCGAGAGCCGCGCGCAAGATTTCCTGGCTGTCGTGCTCGGAGCCTTCGCCGCGCTGTCCCCCCTCTGGGTGGACACCAACGACAACGCCATGTGGTCGCTGATCGTGCTCGGCGTGCTCATCGCTCTCACCGGTCTGGCACAGATGGCCCGCCCCGACATGGCGGCGGCGGATTACGTGATGGGCCTGTGCGGCGCACTGCTGTTCCTCTCCCCGTGGGTCATGGACTTCACGGAGTACCGCAGCGCATCCTGGACCGCATGGGTAGTCGGCGTGGTGACGGCGGTGGTCGCGGTAGCGGCGCTGCCGACGGTGTCGGGACGTCTGCACGACATGGCCCCGCATCACTGACGCAGATGCCAGGAACCCGGCGGGCCGGGCGTCGCCGCAGCGCGAAAGCCGACGGCGACGCGCGGCAACTCATCCTCGACGCCGCGGAGAAACTCTTCGCGGCACAGGGATACGACGCCACCGCGACGGCGGCCATCGCCGCCGCGGCAGGCGTCCCCAAAGGACTCGTCTTCTACTACTTCCCGACCAAGGACTCGATCCTGTCCGCCTTGATGTCCGAACGGGTGCCCGCCCAGCCGATCGATGACATCGGCACGGTGGTGGCCCCGGGAGATCCGGCGACCAGCCTGGTCAACCTCGATGCCGCCCTGAACCTGCGCGACCACCACTCGTCGGTGCTGCGGGTGATCCTGTGGCGGGAAGCCGACACCCATCCCGACGTGCGGCGGCAACTGCGCCGCCTGCGCGTTCAACTGCTGGAGGTCACCACCAAGGTGCTGCAGGCGAGCGCCCCCGCCCCGGTGCGGCCGGGCACCCTGCGCGCGTGCGCGGCGGCCTGGGTCTCGGCGATGTTCGCCATCGCCAGCACCGACCGGCTGCACGCGCTCGACGGTCTGCCACTGCCCACCGCCGAGGAAGTGCTGAACGTGGCGCAGGTGGTCGCGGCCGGGATGACCCAGATGGGGTGACCCCGGAGTTGTCCACAGCCGGTGTGTTATCCACATCCACTGCCGCGGCGGGTCCTCCGGGGGCGCCGGAGGATCACGATCGTCGGTATGGAAGCACCGCAACTGATCTCACGTCGGCAAGCACTGGCCTCCGGGCTGTCCGACAAGGCGCTGCACCGGCTGTGCCGAACCGGGCAATGGCAGCGCCTGCGCGCCGGGCACTATCTGAACTCGCCGGGCTCCGGTCTCGGCGAAACCGGCAGGCATCTGCTGATGACGCTGGCGACCGCGGAGTCCACGTCCGACTCCGCCGTCACGAGCCACTGTTCGGCGGCGGTTCTGCACGGCCTGGCGATCTGGGGCATTTCGCTCGACCGCGTCCACCTGACCAGGAATCGGATCAACGGCGGCCGGCTGAGCAGACGGGTCGTGGTCCATTCGGCGCAGATCGAACCCGATGAGATCACCCTGGTCGACGACATACGAGTGACCACACCGGCGCGGACGGTCCTCGATATCGCTCGCTCGGAAGGGTTCGAACAGTCGGTCGCGGTCGGGGATTCCGCGCTGCGCCGAGGGCTGACGACCACGACGGAATTGCGCGAACACCTCCGCCGCGCCCGGCACCGGCCCGGCTGCCGCCGAGCCGCCCTCGTCCTCGATTTCCTGGACGGCCGCAGCGAGGACGTCGGCGAATCCCGCAGCCGGATCCTGCTGCACCAAGCCGGTCTCCCCGCTCCCCAGGTGCAGGCCCGGGTCTTCTCCGACGACGAGATCTGCGTCGGCCGCGTGGATTTCCTGTTCCCGGATCTCGGCGTGATCGGCGAGTTCGACGGAACGATCGACCGTCGAGCCACACCAAGGGGCCCGGTGCCCGCCACACAGATCAGCACAGCGGAGCAGGAGCGCGAAGCCCGGCTCCGTGCCCTCGGCTGGGTGGTGGTCCGCTGGCGCTGGGACGACCTTTCGGCTCCCACCCGCCTGGCCGAACGCTTCCGCGCGGCCATCCGCGCAGCCGCCGACAAGCGTCGCACCGGCTACTGGACCCCCACCCCCAAGCCATGAGCAGCCCGCCCACCGGACCGACGCTGCCGATCGAACGTCCAGAAGCCATCGCCCGGCCAAAGCCCGGGCCACTGCGGGAACCGGCGGCGTACCGGCCACGCCAGGGGGCTGCGATGTCTCGGTCCGCGGTGACGATGTGCCGGGGCCATGCCGGGGCCGAATGGTTACCTGCGCGCCGCCGAGTCGCTCGATGGGGAACATCGAGCAGCGGTGTGGGTCTCGACCACCGGCACCATGTCGGGCGGACCGCCGACTGCGCACCTGTGATCGCGCGCCTCCGTGGTCGATCGCACCGTTCGGTTGCCGCGCAGTGGCTCCGGACGCGGGAAACGCCCGGAGCATACTGGTCCGGTGAGTCACGAGCCTTCCCCGCGTGGTGTCGAGACGCGGCCGTTCCCGCTGCTCCCCACGCCCATTCAGGTATCCGACGACGTGCTCGCCGACCTTCGGCAACGGCTGGAACTGACGCGCTGGCCGGTCGACGCGGGCAACGAGGACTGGTCCTACGGTGTGTCGCGAGGCTATCTACAGGAGCTGGTCGAGTACTGGCGCACCGGTTACGACTGGCGTGCCGCCGAGGCCGCGATCAATGCCTATGCGCACTACTTCGTCGAGGTCGACGGGGTACCGGTGCATTTCATGCGGAAGCCGGGCGTGGGGCCCGACCCGACGCCGCTGATCCTCACCCATGGGTGGCCCTGGACCTTCTGGCATTGGGCGAAGGTGGTCGATCCGCTGGCCGACCCCGCGGCATTCGGCGGCGACCCGGCCGACGCCTTCGATGTGATCGTCCCGTCGTTTCCCGGATTCGGCTTCTCCGCACCGCTGCCGCACAACCCGGACATGAACTTCTGGAAGGTCGCCGACCTCTGGCACGTCCTCATGACCGAGACGCTCGGCCATACGAAATATGCCGCGGCGGGCTGCGACGTCGGCGCCCTGGTCACCGGGCAGCTCGGGCACAAGTACGCCGACGAGCTGTACGGCATCCACATCGGCTCCGGCCAGAAACTCACCTTGTTCGACGGCGACCGGGGCTGGGACGTCAGTGGCGGCAGACCCATCCCGGAGGGCATACCCGCGGCCGTGCACGACCGGATCATCGAACTGGAACGACGTTTCGCCGTCCATCTGGCCGCGCATGTGCTCGAACCGAGCACCCTCGCCTACGGGTTGTCCGACTCACCCGCCGGGCTGCTCGCCTGGATCCTGCAACGCTGGGTGAGCTGGAGCGACAACGGCGGCGACATCGAGTCCGTCTTCGACAAGGACGACCTGCTCACCCACGCGATGATCTTCTGGGTCACCAATTCCATCGGCACGTCGATCCGCACCTACGCCAACAACAACCGCTATCCGTGGACGCCGTCGCACGACCGGCAGCCCCCGATCGAGGCCCCCACCGGCATCACCTTCGTCGGCTACGAGAACCCGCCCGGCGTCACCACCGACCGCCGTGTGCAGGCCTTCGTCGACAGCGACCGGGGCGATTGGTACAACCACGTCAACCTCACCGTTCACGATCGAGGTGGTCACTTCATCCCGTGGGAGATACCGGACCGATGGGTCGACGATCTGCGCCGTACCTTCCGCGGGCGCACGCCCTCCACGTCCGGAATCAGGCGCTGAGCGAAGTCGTTCGCAAACCGGCGCGCCTTCGCATGCGCGCACACGCGGACCGACCGCACCACGCTCGGCGGCAGATCCGGGTGTCACCGAGATGTGCCTGCCCGCAGCGCGGGACCGAAGACGGCGCGGTGAGTATGTGAACTGCCCCAAGGAAAGCCGGCTCACCGGATTCGCCCCGTAAGGTACCGGTCATGGTGCCCACCGAGAGGTCCGAGTTGGTGCGATCGGTCGTCGAGTCCTACCTGCTCGACGGAGCGCGCCGGTACAACCGCACCGAGGTCGCCGAGCAGTCGGGGACGACGACGGCGCTCACCAAGCGATTGTGGATCGCGCTCGGTTTTCCGTCGAGCATCGGCGACGAAGCGGTCGACTACGCCGACGCCGACGTCGCGGCGGTGCGCGACTTCGAGCAGCTGAACGTGTTGTCCTCGGCCGACACCAAGCAACAGTCGGCGACCGTGCGCACGCTCGGCCAGGGCATGGCACGCCTGGCGGAATGGCAGGTCGACCTGGTGCTCGCGGAGATCGAGGAGCGGATCGCCCGAGCCGAGCCCGGTACCGACCCCGAGCAGGCGGTGCGCACCGCCACCGAGGGCGCCATCGCCACGCTGGAGCAGTTGAACGTCTACGCCTGGCGGCGCCATCTCGCCGCGGCGCTGTCGCGCTCGCTCGACCCGGGGACCAGCGCCGGCGAGTCGGTGCGGGAACTGGCCGTCGGTTTCGCCGACATGGTCGGCTACACCAGGCTGACCAGGCATCTGCATCCCGACGAGCTGTCCACGCTGCTGGAGGCGTTCGAATCCACCACCACCGCCGCCATCACCGAGAACGGCGGATGGGTGATCAAGAACGTGGGCGACGAAGTCATGTTCGCCACGGAAACCGCCACCGAGGCCGCCCGCATCGCCCTGGCCATCCAGGAGTCCACCATGATGGTCGGCGGCACCCCGGACCTGCGGGTGGCTGTCGCCTACGGCCCGGTCCTGCAACGTTTCGGGGACCTGTACGGCTCGGTCGTGAACATCGCCTCCAGGCTCACCGGCGTCGCCCGGCCGGGCACCGTCCTGATCGATGACCACGCCGCCGCCGCGCTGGAGGGCGACCCGGCATTCGCCATCAAGCACCTGCGCAGCGTCCGGGTGCGCGGCTTCAACCGCCTGCGCCCGCACCTGCTGCGCCGCAACGGCAAGAACGGCAGGTAGCCGAGACCACGTGCCGCCTGCCGCGAGCGGCCACCCTAGGCTCGTCCGGTGGACAAGGACTGGTCACAGCTGCGCGCCCGCTGCCTCGTCGAGGAGGACGCGGCGATCCTGGCCCTGCACAAACCTGCCGGGATCTCCGTCACCGGCGAGCGCCACGACACCGACCTCGTCGAACTGGCCGCCGAAGCGGGGGAAACGCTGTATCCGGTGCACCGGATCGACAAGGTGACCTCCGGCCTGATCCTGTTCGCGAAGGAACTGCGCGCGCACGGCGAACTGACCAGGCAGTTCAACAAGCAGACCGCAGAGAAGGCGTACCTGGCCGTCGTGGCCGCCACCGGCCTGCCCGATACCGGCGTATTCGAGCTGCCGCTCAGTGTGGGCCGCAAGAACCGGGTGCGGATCGCGGCGCCCCGCGAAAGCATCCACCACGAGGCGGGCCGCTGGTTCGTCGACGACGCCGACCTGCTGCCCGCCAAGAACTACCCCTCGATCACCCGGTTCGCGACGGTGCTGCGCGGCCCGGCGCACACCGTTCTCGCGCTGCGCCCGGTCACCGGCCGCCGCCACCAGATCCGCGTCCACCTGGCCTGGACCGGACACCCGATAGTCGGCGACCCGTTGTTCGACCGCTCCGGCGCCCATGCCCGGACCTACCTGCACTCTTGGCGTCTCGGCCTCGCCGCCTCGTGGCGCACCCCGCCGGAACTGACGTTGACCGCCGAGCCGGACCCCGATTTCTGGCGCCCGCTGGACACACCCGCCGAACCGGCCGCCCTCGAACGCGCTGCCCACGCGCTGCGGACGCTCGGCTAGCGCCCCCTTCCCCTCCGCATCGACCACGGGCTCCTCGCCTGAGCGTCGACCGCCGAACCGCTTCCTTGTGCCTGCCTTCTCCGTGCCTGGTCTCCGGCTGGTACGGCCGCGACCTGGCCGGGCGGCTGCCCCCAGGGAGGGGTGGTTCGGGCAAACCAACCGTCCCGCTGCTCACCCCAGAGCGATGAACGGCGGCTAGCGATCGGTCCACAGTCATCCCCAGGCAACGCCCGGATCCCACACAGCCGGTAAGGGCAAGCCGCGTGGAGGTCCACGTCGGTAGGTCAGTTCGACGCGGGGCCGAGGAGCGAAGATCCGCATCAGCAGGTGAATTCGGTCGAGTCGGCGCGCGGCCGCGAGTGGAAATCCGCGTCAGCAGGTCAGTTCGGCCAGTTCGGGGAGCGGCCGAGGAGCAGGAGGATCTGGTCGAGGGCCGGGGTTTCCCCCGGAACGGACAGTGCCGGGGCGAAGGCCGCGCCGGGGGCGGTGCGTTCGGGCCCGTCGGGGACGGCGAGGGCGATGCGCAGCGCCGCTTCGGCCACATCGGGATCGAGGATGACGGTTTCGCCGATCGACCGCGCCACATCCCAGGCGTGGACGACGCTGTCCACGAGGTGGAAGCCGATCGCCAAGTGGGCCGGGATGCCGCGATCGGGCAGGACTTCCGGCAGCAGCAGTGCGCGCTCGAAGACATCCTCCGCGGCGAAGCCCGCGAGCACGTCGTCGGCCGAGGCGCGATAGTCGGCGACCGGATCGTCGGACGCGCGAACGGCCCAGACATCGGGATCACCGCTGCCCCGCGCGGCGGCGGCGAAGCCGTGATTCTGCGCGATCATGTGTTCCAGCAGGTCACGAAGGCGCCAACCGGCGCAGGGTGTTCCGGAATCCAGTTGATCGGGACGTACGCGGGCTACGGCCTCCACGCTCGCTCGAACCGACCGAGCGTGCTGGTCGCGCAATTCTTTCGTGGCATCAGTAAGCATGCGCATATCGTATGCTCAAGCTTACGATATGCCAAGCAGTATCGTCGGTCCATGTCCAACGCTCGTCCCGATCTGGCCGCGATGATCGTGCCGCTCGTGCGGGCGCTCATCGCCGCGGAAACGCCCATCCTGGAGCGCCACGAACTATCCATGTGGGGTTACTCCGTCCTGCTCGGCCTGGATGCGGAACCGGTCTACACCCAAGCGGCGCTGGCCAAGGCGATCGGCGCGGACAAGACCCGCATCATCGGCGTGCTGGACGAGTTGCAGCGCCGGGGCCTGATCACGCGCGAACCGGACCCGTCCGACCGGCGGGTCAACCTGGTGTCGCTGACCGACGAGGGCCGCGCCCTCCGCGACCGCGTCCAGCGCGACATCCAAACCGGCGAGGAGAAACTGCTGGAGCGACTCCCCGCCCCGGACCGCCGAGTGTTCGTGCGCGCCCTGCGCACCCTCTCCGCCGCGGTATCCGAGCAGTCCAAACCCTGACCGCGAACCGCGCATTGTGTCCCGTGACACATATCGCCGAGCACCGTTCGCATGGTGGCGAGCGTCATGACGACTCGTAATGCGCAGGTCAACTAGCCTGATGACGTGCGGCAGCCGCAGCGCGCGCACACTCTGACGCAATGCAGCGAACCCCTAGCGAAAGCGAATGCCGATGATCCTGGTGGCTCAGGTCAGCGACACCCATTTCGATCTCGGCACCCGCAACGCCCAGCGTGTCCAGCGGGTGATGGAGTTCTTCGCCGGGTTGCGCCACAGGCCCGACGCCATCCTCGTGACCGGCGACATCACCGATTCCGGCAAAGCCGAACAGTACGCGGAAGCCAAGCTCGCGTTCGACACCGAGATCCCGGTGTACGCCATCCCCGGCAACCACGACGACCGCGCGGGCTTCCGTACCGCCTTACTCGGCGAGCCCGCCTCCGACGCCCCCATCAACCGCTCGCACCGAATCGGTGATCTCACCCTCGCGCTCTTGGATTCGAGCATTCCCGGGGAGCCCGGCGGACGACTCGCCGAGGAGACCTACCGTTGGCTGAGCGGCGTACTCGACGCCGCGCCCCCGGCCAAACCGATCCTGCTCGCCCTGCACCACCCGCCCGCGCACCTGTACAGCCCGATCGTCGACGGGATCTCCCTCGCCGATCCCCAGCGGCTCGCCGACCTGGTGGCCGGTGACGACCGGATCGTCGCCGTGCTCACCGGGCACGCGCATTCCGCGGCGACGACCACGTTCGGCGGACGCCCGCTGCTGGTCGGCCCGAGCACCGCGTCGGTGCTCAGCGGCGAGTGGGAACTCGACCTGCCCGACCACGTCATGGACTACGCGCCGGACCCGACGGTCTCGCTGCACGTCATCGGCGACGATCACCGGCTCACCACCCATTTCCGGACCGTTCCGATGGGCGGCCGGATCGGCGTGCAACCGGCTTGAGCGCGGTTTACCCGGCACCAGCCGGGGCAATCGGGAGGCACGAGACGCCTACCCGGGAGGATGCACCATGGTCGACCTGCCAGCCGCAGTGGTGAAGAGCGCGTTCGCGACCGGAGCGCGGATCCGGCATGCGCGGGTGTTCCACCCGAACGGATTGCACCTGGCCGGTCGCCTGCACGCCGAACCCGAGTTCGAGCCGCTGTTCGGCGCCGGCGAACGCGCGGTGATCGCGCGGCTGTCCAAGGGCGTCGGACTACCGAACGGCCTGCCCGACGTGCTCGGCCTGGCGTTCCGAGTACTCGACCGGGACGACGAGCCCTGGGACTTCGCGCTGGCCACTACGGGGCAGGGAGCGCTGGGCCGGCTGGTGATCACCCCCGCGCGCGGCTGGGCCAGCGCGCGCTACGGCTGCCTGATGCCCTACCGGATCAGCAACTCCGCGCCGACCTGGTTCTTCGCCGAGCCAGACGGTGTGCAGCCCGCTTCGGCGTCGCTCGAGGCGATGCAAGCCCATCTGAACGAGGATCTGGTGAGCTTCACCCTCAGCGCGGGCCGTCTCGGCGGACCCACCTGGCGGGTCGCCGAAATCACGCTGCGGCCCGCCGAATCCGCCGAGCATCGCACGGATTACTTCGATCCGATGCTCAACCACCCTGCCGAGGTGGAGTTGTTCCCCAAAGCCATCGGCAAGATCCGCGAACTGGCCTACACGGGCAGCCGCAGCGGCCGCGGCGAAGGGGCTTAGCGCCGGACGACGCGTTCGCGGCGATAGGCGGCCGGGGTGTTACCGGTCCACCGCTTGAAGGCGAAGATGAACGTCGAGGCTTCGGCGTAACCGAGGCGGATCGCGACATCGCTCACCGACAGTGGTGTGGCGGTGAGCATTTCCTCGGCCAGGGCACGCCGCACCTCGTCCAGCAGCGCCCGATAGCTGGTGCCCGCCGCGTCGAGATGCCTGCGCAGCGTGCGCGTGCTCATGTTGAGATCGTTCGCCACGGCGTCGATGCCGGGCGGCGCGGCGAACCCGTCCGCGCCGCCGCGCGGGACCAAGCGCTCGCGCACCTCGGCCGCGATGCCGGTGCGGGCCCTGCGGCGGTGCACCAACTCCCGGCACTGCGCCAGGCACATCGCCCACGTGTGCTCGTTGGCCTGCGGCAACGGCTGCTCCAGCAGCATGGGTTCGATGGCGAACAGGTTGCGCGGCATGTCGAACCGCGGGGCCACCAGGGTGACCTCCGCGATCCGATCGGCGTAGCCCGGTGCGGGAAAACGGAATTCGGCCCTGGTCAGCGGCAGGCGCGTGCCGAGCAGATCGCTCATCACCTGATGCATCGCGGTGACGTCGCGTTCGACGAGGAACTGGCGCACATCCGTCGGCACCGACTCGTCGTGCACCACCGCGACGAACTCGTTGTCGCCCCACTCGGCCACCGGTAGGCAGAAGGTGAAGCTGAGGTCCAGGTAGCGCAGCGCGAAGCTGATCGCCTCCCCCAGCGTCGGGCTGCTGACGCAGGCGAAGCCGAAGATGCCGAAGGTGGTGATCCGGTAGCGGCGGCCCACCTCGACGCCCAGCGCGGGACGGCCGGCGAGTTCGCGAACGAGGTTGCGGATGACCGCCAGTTCGGTGTGCGCATCGATCTGCGCGTCCGGATCGCGCAGTTGCTGCTCGGTCAGCGCGGTGCCGTGCAGCATGCGCGCCGCGGGCACGTCGTGTTCGGCCGCGTAGCCGACCATCAGTGCCACGCTGGCCACGCCGCGCGGAAAGTTCCAATCGCGGATATCCGGATCCTGCACCCGCTCCACGCGGACATTATGGCCGAATTTCTCTATGCGACGGCACGGCGGCTCCTACAGTGGAGACAACTACGGTCGGAGTGAGGAGTGTCACATGACAACGCGCGGCCGGCCGTCGATCCTCATCATCGGCGCGGGCTTCGGCGGCATCGGCATGGCCATCGAGTTGCGCCGCAACGGCTTCGACGACATCACCGTGCTGGAACGCGCCGCCGACCTCGGCGGGGTGTGGCGGGAGAACACCTACCCCGGTGCGGCCTGCGACGTCCCCTCGCCGCTGTACTCGTATTCGTTCGAACCCAAGCCGGACTGGCCGCAGCGGTACTCGGGGCGCGCCGCCATCCATGCCTACCTGCGCGGCGTCGCCGAGCGGCACGGCGTGCTGTCGGCGATCCGCTTCGGCACCAGCGTCACCGACGCCGAATTCGACGACGCCACCGGCCGGTGGACCGTCCGCACCGCCGACGGGGACAGCCGCGTCGTGGACGTGCTGATCTCGGCGGTGGGTCAGCTGTCGCGTCCGTCCCTGCCCGCCATACCCGGCATCGACACCTTCGCGGGCCCGTCGTTCCATTCGGCCGAGTGGGACCACGAGGTCGACCTCCGCGGCAAACGCGTCGCCTGCGTCGGCACCGGAGCGAGCGCTGTCCAGTACATTCCCGAGATCCAGCCCGAGGTCGCCCATCTCACGCTTTTCCAGCGCACACCGGCCTGGGTGATCCCCAAGTTCGACACCGACTACTCGCCGATCCAGCACAACCTGTTCGCGCGGATGCCCGGCGCGCTGCTGGCCGAACGATTCGGGTGGTGGTCGATCGCGGAGTTCGTCTCGCTCGGGCTGGTCGAGATCCCCGCCATCGCCCGGTGGGTGGCCCGCATCGCCTCCCGGCACCTGGCCGAGCAGGTCGAGGATCCGCAGCTGCGCGCGAAACTCACCCCGGACTACCCGATCGGGTGCAAACGCGCCCTGTTCTCCAACGACTATTACCCGGCGCTCACCCAGCCGAACGTGCGGGTGGAGACCACCGCGATCAGCGAGATCACTCCGCAGGGCGTACGCACCGCCGACGGTGCGACGCACGAGGTGGACGTGATCGTCTACGGCACCGGCTTCAAGGGCACGGAGTTCCTGTGGCCGATGGAGGTCTACGGCCGCCGGGGCCGCAGGCTGGCCGACGCCTGGGCCGAGGGGGCGCACGCGTACTACGGCATCGCGGTGCCCGACTTCCCGAACCTCTTCCTGGTCTACGGGCCGAACACCAACCTCGGCGTCGGCTCGATCATCTACATGATCGAGTCGCAGACCCGCTACATCCGACAGGCGGTGCGGTGGCTCGCCGACCACCCCGGCCACTGTGTCGACGTCCGGGCGGACCTGGAGGAGGACTACAACGCCGCGCTCCAGCAACGCCTGGCCCGCACCCCGTGGAACTTCTGCGCGAGCTGGTACCGCAATTCCGCGGGCCGCATCACCAACAACTGGCCCGGCTCGCAGACCAGCTACCGCCGCCGCACCCGGCGCTTCGATCCCCGGCACTACACCCTCGACCCGGTCTCGTGACCGATCGCACGGCTGTCGGCCCCGCTCGGAATCGACTCGACCCGGCACCGCCCGCCGGGCTGGCAGACTTGTGCTGTGAATGAACTGGCCCGTCCGGGCGCATCGGAGCAGCGCGGGCCGCTGCGTCCGATCGAGCTGGCCACCGGCGCCGTGCTCGGTGGAGCCACCGTCGGACTGGTGACCATCGGGTCGGTGATCCCGTTCGCCGGTGCGCTGCAGTTGGTCGCGGCGGTCCCCATCGGGCTGATCGCGCATCGCTTCCGGCCGCGCGCCCTGATCACCGCGACCATCGCCGCCACGCTGGTCACCTTCGTGGCGGCCGGTATGGCGTCGGCGACGGTGCTGATCGCCTCGGCCACCATGGGCGGCATCATCGGCACCGTGAAGCGGCGCGGTGGCGGGCTCGTCGCGGTGCTGGGACTCTCGCTGCTCACCGGGCTGGTGTGGGCCGCGCTGGCTGTCGGTTCGCTGCTCGTACTGTCGAGCGCGCGCGAGCTGGTCTTCGACAACATCCGCAACGGCGCGCGCGGCCTGCAGGATCTCGCCGCCCGGGTGGGCGTGACTCCGCTCGGGCGGGTCGTGGCGGATCTGGCCGACGCCGTGCTGCGCTCGTGGTGGGTGTGGCTGGGCGGCGGCGTCGCGCTCGGCATGATGGCCACCGGGGTGTGCTCCTGGTATGTCCTGGGCTCGGTGCTGGACCGGCTCGACTGGCTGCCCGGCCGGGACCGGCTCGACGCACCGCTCGACGACCGGCCCGTCGCGCCGCTGCCGGTCACGCTGCAACACGCCGGGTTCCGCTACCCCGGCGCCGGTCGCGACGCCCTGAGCGACGTCGACCTCACCGTCGAGGTCGGGGAATTCGTCGCCGTGGTGGGGCACAACGGCTCGGGCAAGTCCACGCTGACCCGGTTGCTGGCCGGTCTGCCGCCCACCTCGGGGTCGGCGCGGCGGCCCGGCTCGGCCGGACTGGGGCGGCTGGGCGGCACGGCGCTGGTGTTGCAGCGGCCGGAGAGTCAGACCCTCGGCGTGCTCGTCGCCGACGACGTGGTGTGGGGATTGTCCGCGGACCTGGCCGCCGAGGTGGACGTGGAAGGACTGCTGAGCGAGGTCGGTCTGGCCGGGATGGGCGGCAAGGAGACCGCGACGCTCTCCGGCGGTCAGCAGCAGCGGCTGGCGGTCGCGGCGGCACTCGCCCGGCGGCCCGCACTGCTGATCGCCGACGAGGCGACCTCCATGATCGACCCGGACGGGCGCGGGGAACTGGTGGAACTGCTCGCGGGCCTGCCGAAACGCCACCCGATGGCGGTGGTCCTGGTAACCCATCACGAAGCCGATGCCGCTGCCGCGGACCGGGTCGTGCACCTGTCGGGTGGACGGACGGTCGCGCACCTGCCCGCGTGGCCCCGTCCGGCACGCGCCGCGCGCCGCAGGCCGATGGGTGAACCGGTCCTCGAACTGCGCGATGTCCGGCACACCTACAACCGCGCGACGCCGTGGGAAGCGCCCGCGCTGCACGGCGTCGACCTGTCCGTCCGGCAGGGCGAAGCGCTGCTCGTCGTCGGCGGGAACGGCTCGGGCAAGTCCACCCTGGCCTGGATCATGGCCGGCCTGATCGAACCGAGTTCCGGCCGGTGCGAACTGCGCGGGAAGCCGGTCGGCAAGCAGATCGGCGCGGTCGGGCTCGCGTTCCAGCATTCCCGCCTGCAATTGCAGAAGCAGACCGTCGGCGCGGAGATCGCGGACTGGGGCGGACGCGCCACCGGCTCCGGTGCGGTCGGGCGCGCGCTGGACGCGGTCGGGCTGGACCGGTCGCTGGCCGCACGATCGATCGAGGAACTCAGCGGCGGACAGGCCAAACGGGTGGTGCTCGCCGCGATCGTGGCCAGCCATCCCCAAGTGGTCGTGCTCGACGAACCGCTGGCCGGACTCGACCCCGAGGGCCGAGCCGACATCGTGGAACTGCTCGCCCGGCTCCGGGATGCCGGTTTGACGCTGATCGTCATCTCGCACGACGTGGCCGACATGGCGGCGGTGTGCGACCGCACGGTGCACCTGCGATCGGGACGCATCCTGAGCGCGGAAGCCGCGTGGGCGGCCACGCCGGTGCCGAGTGAGGCGGCCGCGCGAGCCGACTCCGGAGCGCTGCACGCGCCCGGTGAATCGGCCTGGCGGTTCGAGCACGGAGGTCGATGATGAGCACGGTTCTGCTGCGTCAAGTGCCGGTCGCCAGTCCGGTGCACCGGCTGTGGGCGGGCACCAAGATCATCGGGGTTTTCCTGATCAGCCTGGTGCTGATGTTCCTGCCGTCCTGGCCGGTGCTCGCCGTGATGACGGGGTTCCTGGTGATCGTCGGCGTCGTCGCCCGGCTGCCGCTCGGCACGCTGCCGCGCCCGCCTTGGTGGTTCTGGGCGCTGTTCGCCGTCGGCGGCCTGCTCACCGTCCCCGTCGGCGGTGCGGCGGTGCTGCGCTACGCGCAGATCGCGATCTTCACCCTGATCCTGGTGACCGCTTCGTTCCTGATCGCGTGGACCACACCGATGGGTGACGTCGCGCCCGCCCTCGCCAAACTGGGCGCGCCGTTGCGCAGGGTCAGGATGCCGGTGGACGAATGGGCTGTCGTCGTCGCGCTCACCCTGCGCGGTCTGCCGTTGCTCATGGAGGAGATCCGGGTGCTGCGCGCCGCCCGTCGCCTCCGCCCCAAGGACCGCATGCTCGCCCGCGCGGTCGACAACCCGCTCATCGACATCCTCACCGCGGCCATGGCGGTGGCCACCCGCCGGGCCGGTGAACTGGGTGAGGCGATCACCGCACGCGGTGGCACCGGGCAACTCACCGCCCATCCCAACGCTCCCGGCCTGCGCGACGCTCTCGCTCTCGTGCTGGTCTTCGGCGTCTGCCTCGGCTCCGTCGCGCTGCACTCGCTGCTCTGATACGCGCGAGAGAAGTGAACGGGTGAAGAACCGGGTCTCGGTCGGTCGCGGCCCCTAATGGGCCGCGGGGCGGAATTCCGCCCCCGGAATCGCTGAATATTTGCAGACCGCCTGGTACCACTCGAGATAAGACCGATCGATGACGCGGAAAGCACTGTCGGCAGTTCACGTCCCGCGCTTCGGCGGGAACGGTAGCCGTCGACCCAGTCCAGCTAGACCCGACCACCTGCCAACGCCACGACTCTGCCGCCCGGATCACGGCCACGCCGCGCCCCTCTCCCGCACGCGTCCCGAGCCCCACGAAAGACACTGCCGCGCTGAAGATTACACCTGGCGCACAACCGTGTACGCATGCTTCGGATGCAATGCTTCGATTCGAAGATCGCACCCCAACGCGTGAATGAAGCCCGACCGGACCCACTCGAACGCCCGTATTGCTCGATCAATAAATAGCGGAAAGCTATAACACCGCGACGGGGAGAAAGACGGAGGATTACCCTCTGAATTCGTGTCCCAAACCCCTTCGGCCACAGTACAGTTATCACTCGGAAGTAACTGTCTTTTGGATCACATCACGGATGTACACGCCGATGGGGGAAGGAAATTCGGCGTGCGCCGCGTTCTCTATTGCTCGAAGCCTGATGAAGATTGGAAACCGAGAAATGATTCTGCGGAAAGTCACTGCCGCTGTCGTGCCACTGGTCGCCGCGCTCACGGTGGGGTCCGGTGTCGCGCACGCGGAACCCGGCGCGACAGCGGTTCCGGACATCGGCTACCAAGCCGAGCTGATCGGGAACAAGGTCGTCACGACGCTCACCGCGGGCACGTTCGAGGTGCGCGGCGACGCCGTCGACATCAAGGACGCGGCAGGCGAGGTCGCGGTCACGCTGCCGCTCGCCTTCCGGCAGGACGGGCTCGAATACCCCATGTCCCATGTGGTGCGGGACGCGGGCCGGGTGCTGGAGCTGACCGTCGTCAAGGACGCGGCGCAGGCGCGCCCCGCGGCCACGCCGGTCGCGTCACCGTTCGAGAACCAGCGCGCGATGGACGCCTTCCTGTCGCAGTTCGGCATCGCCACCGCGGTCGGCGGATTCATCGGCACGGTGATCGGAGCGCTCGTCGGTCTGACGGGCCTCATCGGCGGCCCCGTCGGTATCGCCACTGTGCTCGCCGGCGCGGGTATCGGCGGCATCATCGGCACCATCGTCGTCGGTGGACCGGCCCTGATCATCGCCGGTATCGATCTGATCAGCACACTGGCCGCCCCGCCCGGCAGCACCAAGTGGATGGACACCACCGGGCGTTCGCAGAACTGACCGGTGCCCCCGGGCGCTACGCGCACCGAATCGACCACGATTCGGTGCGCTTTCGTCTGCGCGGACAGTTGATGGTTCGCCGGAAGCGCCCTACCTATCCGCGTCCGCCGACGGATACGGTGCCGCACCGTCGGCGGCTCCCCGAGACGAATACCGCCCTCATACCTCCCCGCCCCTCGACGAAGACGCACCGTCGATGACTCCCGAGACCGACGCCGCCCTCACGCACCCACGCTGGTCGACGGATACGGTGCGCGCCGACCAGCGCCCACGCTCAGCTGGTCGTCCATTCACCGCTCCCGGCATCCGGCGGCCACCGGCAGACCCGCGAACCGATCGCCCAGAAAGTTCATCGCGCCCGGCGCCTCACCGATCGCCGCCGGGTTGTGGGTGGGCAGCATCGAATGCACCGAGGTGATCGCCGCTCCCTGCGCGCAGTACCGGCCGACCAGGTCGGTGAAGCCCGCCACGGGGATCACGTCGTCGGTGCGGCTGTGGTACAGGTACATCGGCGTCTCCGGCGCACTGCCGCCGAGTTCCTGGGCGTCGGTCGCGGCGCGGAAAGCCGGATGCGACAGCAGATCCGGGACGACGGCGAAGTCGTCGACCCGCGCGCCGACGTACTTCGGCACCAGGTCTGACCCACACATGGTGGCATTCTCGACCAGCGCCGCGCGCCCCCGATCGTTGAGCAACGCCAGCACGCCGTTGCCGGGATCGTTGCGCGCGATGGCGAACAGGATCAGCAACGCCAGCCCGGCCTGCACGGTGCCGTCCGCCTCGCGCGCTATGGCGGGCCAGTCCGCCGGAACGCCACCCGAGGTGATGCCCGCGAACCGGACGTCCGGCGCGTACCACGGCTGCATCTGCGCCGCCCACAGCGTGGCGAACGCACCGCCCGAATAGCCCCAGGCGCCGATGGGCGTCGCGGGCCCGAGCCCGGCCTGCGGAAGGTCACGGGCCGCCCGGATGCCGTCCAGCACCCCGCGTCCGGAGTTCACCCCGTCCAGGAACCGGGACCGCGGCCCCTCATAGTCGCCGGCCACCACCGCCCACCCGCGCCGCAGTGCCTCCGCCATGAACGGCGTGTCGATGAGGGTGTTCACCGCACCGCTGTCCCAGCCGCCGCGCAGCGCGAACGACGGCGCGCACCGCGTGCCGAGACTGTCCTCCGGCACCTGATACGACAGCAGGGGCCGGGCGCCCGGGCCGAACCACGGCAGCATCGGGACCATCACGGTCGCCACGTCGGCCACGGGATCGTCGCTCGCGTCGGTGCTGCGATACTTCACCTGCCATGCCGAAACAGGCAGGGGGAGCCCGAACAACGCGATCGGGCGGGATTCCAGCACGGCGCCGTTGGGGTAGTTCTCGAGGTCCGCGGGGGCCGCGTAGAACGGGTCATGGTCCGGCGAGGGTAGCTCGGCGTGTGCCGCCGGGACGGCGGCGAGAGCGATCAGCGCGGACAGCGCGATCCCCAGGATCGCGGTGCGCACCGGGCGGTTGCTCGCCTGCGCGGTGACAGGCGCTGCGTGCACATCCTTCATCAGGGCCTCCCCAGTCCCGGCGAGGCGGTGAGTGTCCCGGTGCGGTCGGCGCCGGTTCACCTGGCCTCCAGACCTCAACGGTACTGCTGGGCGGACGGGCCCGGCAACGGGCGATCGCAGGTCACACCCACCGCCGCCGTTGTCCGCGGGGCTGGCTACAGTGTTGGCCAAAACATCCCTGGCGCAATCGAATAGCTGTCCGGCGTCACCCCGCCCACAGCGCGAGCGCAACGAAGAGGAGTAGCCGAGCATGCGGCATGGCAACGGACTGGACATCCCCGAGGGACTCGCCGACGTGTGCGCGCCCGACCGGATGGCGGTGATCGTCTACGACATGCAGGTCGGCGTGCTCAGCCAGTTGCCGGACGGCCCGGAGATCATCGAGCGGGTGGTCCGGGTGGTCGACGCGGCGCGCTCGGGTGGCTACCCGGTGATCTTCCTGCGCCATTTCTTCCTGCCGGAGCGGCTGAGCGGAGCATTCGCGCTGCGCATGGCAGTGAACTGGCAGCAGGTGGATTCGGTGGACGAGGTGCGCTTCATCCTGCAGCGCGACACCCCGGCCTTCGAGCTGGTTCCCGAGCTGCGGCCGCGCGCGGACGAGGTGGTGTTCGACAAGACGTCGATGTCTGCCTTCGAAGGGACTCCGCTGGCCGCTACGCTGCGCGATCTGCGCATCGGCGCCTACGCGATCGCGGGCGTCGCCCTGGAGATCGGCATCGCGCCCACGGTCACGCATTCCACCGATCTCGGATTCGTCCCGGTGGTGATCAGCGACGCGGTCGGTGGCCGGGACAAGGAGGCCATGGCTCGGGCCTACGCGGATTTCGAATTCCAGGGCCACGCGCTGGTCACCGACATCGCCACCATCACCCCGCTGCTCGCGGGCGGCAACTGACCCGGAACGGGACCCGGCCACGACCGGGTCCCGTTCGACGCTCACTTCTCCCGCAAGGCTTTCTTGGCCGCGTCCTGGGCGGCGTCGACCTGGCTCGTGAACTTGTCGCCCGTCTTCTCGTCGACGAGGTCGCCCGCCTTGTCGATGACCGCGTCCAGCTTGTCCGCGTTCTTCTGGGCCAGGTCCATCGCCTTACCCGCCAGGTTCTTGAAGTCCACCGTGCACTCCTCGTTTCGCGCTGGGAACAACCGCGAGACAACCCTACCCAGCGCCCAGCCAAGCCGGATGCCACAACCGGCCCGTCTCGGTCCAGTTCATGAACCGCACGGTGCCACCGAGTTTCGGCGTCACCCACACCGCCTCCTTGCGTTCCTCGGCGGTGAGGTCGTTGTCGAACGGCGAGGTCTTGCGCTCCAGCTTGCGCAGCCGCGCGGCCAGCTCCCGCATGGCCGAGTCGTCGAACCCGGTGCCGACCCGTCCGACGTAGACCAGCCTGCCGTCGTGCGGAATACCGACCAGCAGCGATTTGAACTCTCGCGCCGTGCTGCGCCGCCACCCGCCGATCAGCACCTGCTGAGTGCGCCAGTTGCGCTGCTTCACCCAGGAATGCCCGCGCTTACCCGGCAGATACACCGAATCCTTGCGTTTCGCGACCACGCCCTCCAGCCCGTGCTCCTGGCTGTAGCGCAAGGCCTCGGCGCCCGAGCCGTCCAGTCGTGGCGGCACCACCATCGACGGCGCGTTCGCGGCGAGCGCCTCCAGCACCCTGCGGCGATCGGAATATCTTTTGCGCAGCAGCGACGTGCCGTCCAGGTACAGCACGTCGAACGCGACGAACACCGCCCGCGCCGCGTCGGCTTGCAGCAGGCCGAGGTTCGCGACGCCGTGATCGTCGAAGACGACGGCCTCACCGTCCAGCACCACCTGGTGCCCGGACAATTCCCGCCGCAGCGCCGCGATGCGCGGATAGCGGTCGGTCACGACGTTGCCCGCCCGGCTGTGCAACGTGATCGCGCCGGAGTCGATCTCGGCGATCAGCCGGAAGCCGTCCCACTTCGTCTCGAAGCACCACTCGTCCGCACCGAGATCGGCGACGTCACCGTGCGTCGCGAGCATCGGCGACAGGCCGCGCGGCAGCGGCGAGGGCCCGTCGGCGGGACGAATGATCCGGCCCGGCGGCTGCCGCACCTGCGGTTCTTCGGCTCCGTTCCCCTCCCGCATCAGATGCATCAGCCACTGGTTGCCGTTGGTCTGAATCAGCGCGTACCGGCCGGTGAGCCGCTTACCGTGGAACCGCACGATGACCTCGTCGTCGCGCCACTTCTCGGTCTCGTAGGTGCCGGAGTCCCAGATCGTCATCTCGCCCGCGCCGTACTCGCCCTTCGGGATGGCTCCGTGGAAGTCGAGGTACTCCATCGGATGGTCCTCGGTGTGCACGGCGAGGCGGTTCTGCTCGGGAGAGGTCGGCGGGCCCTTCGGTACCGCCCAGGACACCAAGACCCCGTCGCGCTCCAGCCGCACATCCCAGTGCAGGCGCCGCGCGTGGTGCTCCTGCACGACGTAGCGGTTGTCCGCCCCCGGCGCGGGTGGCTGCGCGGGAACGGGCTCGGGCGTGCGGGACGGATCCCGCATCGATCGGTACTTCGTCAACGCGTCCGGGCCCGCTCCCGCCGCGGACGAGCCGTTTCCCGCGGGCGGCGCATCCAGTTCGGCGAGCAGATCGCCGTCCGATCGGTATCGGGCGAGTACTTCGTCGAACCGCAGATGCCGCAGCTTCTTCCGGTTCTCGATCTCTTTCCAGGTGCGTGGGGCGGCGACGTTCGGCTCCGGCCGCCCCCGCATCGAGTAGGGCGCGATGGTGGTCTTGGCGGCGTTGTTCTGGCTCCAGTCGAGGAAGACCTTGCCGCCGCGAGCCGCCTTCGCCATCGTCGCCGTGACCAGGTCCGGGCGTAGCCGTTGCAGATTGGTGGCCACCTGTTTCGCCACGGTGGAGGCGCCGTCCGAACTCAGTTCGCGATCCAGCGGCACATAGAGGTGAATTCCCTTGCTGCCGCTGGTCACCGGGAACGTGCGCAAACCGATGCCCTCGACCATCTCGCGCACCGCGAGCGCCACCTCGGCGCATTCGGCGAGCCCGACGCCCTCGCCCGGGTCCAGGTCGAAGACCAGCCTGGTGGCCGGGCCCATGTCGTCGCCGTCGAAACGCCACTGCGGCACATGCACTTCCAGCGCGGCCTGCTGCGCGAGCCAGGCCAGCCCGGCCTCGGAATCGATCAGGGGATAGACGACCTTGCGATCGGAATGCCGCAGGGTGCGCCGCTGCATCCAGGACGGGGCGTGCGACGGGAGATTCTTCTCGAAGAAGGACGGTTCGTCGACGCCGTCGGGCCAGCGCTTGCGGGTGACCGCCCGCCCGGCGACATGCGGCAGCATGGCAGGCGCGATCGCCGAATAGTAGGCGATGACTTCGCCTTTGGTGGTTCCGGTGGCCGGGTACAACACCTTGTCGAGGTTGCTCAGGTCAACCTCGATACCACCGAACTCGCGGCGGGCCACCATATCCGAAGTGTAGCGGCGGAGACCCGGTCGTGGTCTCCGCCGCTCGCTCAGGCGTGCGGTCCGGACTGGTCCGGCGGGACCACCTTCTTGGCGGCCTCCTTGCCCTTGGTGATCTTGTCGGTGTATTTGCCGTGCGTCTTCTGGTCGATGAAGTCACCGGCCTTGTCCACCGCTGAATTGATCTTGTCGGCGTTCTTGGCCGCCGCGTCCTTACCCTTGTCGACCAGGCCTTTGACCGTATCCGCGAAACTCATCGCCGTGATCCTTCCTGTCGCCAACTAGCAGAAGTCGTTCACTCCACATTCTCCCACCAAGAATCCGCAGGTGGGGCACTCGACGGGTCCACGCGCTGCCCGGGCACGGGCACCGCGACCTCGGTGCCCGCCGCCCGCGCCGCCGCCACCATGCGCCGGACCGGCTCGGACCAGCCGTGGAAGGCGAGATTGAAGGTGGCCCAGTGAATGGGCACCAGCAATCCGTGACCGGCATTCCCGCCGCACAGGTCGGCGTGTGCCCGCACCGCCTCCTCGGGATTCATGTGCACATCCGGCCAGCGCTCGTCGTAGGCGCCGATCGGCAGCAGCGTCAGGTCGAACGGACCGAGCGCCGCGCCCGCCTCGGCGAACGCCTTGGTGTAGCCGGTGTCGCCCCCGAAGTAGGCGCGCCGCGTCGGCCCGACGATCGACCACGAGGCCCACAACGTGGTGTTGCGCAGCAGACCGCGCCCGGAGAAATGCCGCGCCTCCGTGCAGGTGAGCACGAGATCCACGCCGTCGCGGTCCCGGCCGAGTTCGGTGAGCGACACCGAACCGCCCCAGTCCAATTCGACGATGCGATCCTCCGGCACACCCCAGTGCCGGAGGTGGGCGCCGATACCGATCGGCACCAGGAACGGCGCGCTCTGGCGTGCCACCAACTCCCGCACGGTCCACTTGTCCAGGTGGTCGTAATGATCGTGCGAGATGAGCACCGCGTCGATCGGGGGCAGGTCGGCCAGCGGCTGCGGCACCGGATGCATCCGCGCGGGCCCGACCAGCGCCGACGGCGAAACTCGTTCGCTCCACACCGGATCGGTGAGAATGCGGTACCCGTCGACCTCGACCAACGTCGTGGCGTGGCCGTACCAGGTGACGGCGAGCGCGGACGCCGCGGCAGGCTGCTGCGGCGTCCGCAGCGGGATGGGGCCCCGCGGCCTGCCCGCGTTGCGCTGGGTCAACGCCGAGACCAGCAGCGAGGGAGCCGAACCCGCGACCACCTGGCTACTGGGTTCGGTGTTGTGGAACTGGCGGTCGCGATAGGTCGCCGCGCCCACCGCGTACGGCTGGATCGCCGAGATCGAAGCGCCCATCGCCGAAGGGATGTCCCACACCGCCCGGACGACCCAGGTGATGCCGAGCGTGCCCGCCGCGGCGCCCGCGATGCGTCTGATGTCCATCATCGCCCCACGAATTTCGCGGCGCGCTTTTCCTGCCTGGCCAAACGACCCTCCTTGGCGTCCTCGCTCGTCCACGCGGCCTCCAGCGCGGCGCGCTGCTGCGCGGTCTCCGGATCACGCGTTCCGTCATCATTGAGCACCAACTTCATGTGCCGCAGAGACAACGGAGCCAATGCCGCGATCTGCTTGCCCCAGGCCTGCGCGTCGGACGCCGTACCGATCCGGTTGGCGAACCCGAAGGCGTAGGCGTCCGCGGCCGATATCTGTTCGGCGCCCAGCAGCACCGTGCGCGCCGGACCGCCGCCGATCAAGGCGACCAGCCTGCGCACGGTCCACCGATCCACGCTGATGCCCAGTTTCGCCGCGGGAATGGCGATGTACGCCTCCGGCGAGACCACCCGCAGGTCCGAAGCGAGCGCCAGTTGCACGCCCGCCCCGATCGCGGCGCCGTTGATCGCCGAAATCACCGGGATCGGCGCGGATTCGATGGTGTGCAACGTTTCCAGCCACTCGGACAGGAAATCTCCGGAATACACCCCGGACAGATCGGCGCCCGCACTGAAGATCGGGCCGCGCCCGGTCAACACGATGACTCGCGCCTGGTCGGCGACAGCGGCGAGCACGGCCTCGCGCAGCAGCGTCACGAGTTCGTAGTTGAGCGCGTTGCGGCGCTCTTCCCGCTGAAGTTCGATGGTGACCACGTCACCGTCCCGGCTGACCCCGAGCATGCGACCTCCCCGACTGAACGGTCCGTCTGATCTCTTCACTCTGCCACAGGGGGCTACCCATTCCGCGCCGGGCGATACGATCTCCGGCTGTGCCGACCGACTTCGACATCCTGGTGATCGGCGCTGGTCAGGCGGGACTGTCGGCCGGTTACCACCTCCAGCGCCTCGGGCTGCGGCCCGAACGGCACTTCCTGCTCGTCGATCGCTCCCCCGGGCCCGGCGGCGCGTGGCAGTTCCGCTGGCCCTCCCTCACCTTGGACACGGTCAACCGGGTGCACGATCTGCCCGGTATGTCCTTCGTCGAGACGTTGCCGCCGGGGTCGTCGTCCGCGCCCGCGGCATCCGCTGTCCCGCACTACTACGAGCTGTACGAAAAGCGGTTCGACCTGCGCGTTCACCGCAGGGTATCGGTCACCGTGGTCTGTGATCGCACTGCGGAAGGCGACCCGGCCGATCGCGGCGCTGTGCTCGGCGCGGAGACCGACGCGGCCGGCGTCATCCGGGTTCGCGGCCTGATCAACTGCACCGGCACCTGGGAGAATCCGTTCGTTCCGCACTATCCCGGTGCGCAGACGTTCACCGGTCGCCAGCTACACACCCACGACTACCACAGTGCCGTGGAATTCGCGGGCAAGCACGTCGTGGTGGTCGGCGGCGGCATATCGGCCGTTCAACTACTCGACGAGATCTCCCAGGTCACCACGACGACCTGGGTCACGAGAACACCGCCGCGCTTCCGCGAGGGCCCGTTCACCGAAGAGGCGGGGCGAGCCGCTGTCGCGATGGTCGAGGACCGGGTCCGGCGCGGGCTGCCGCCGGGATCGGTGGTCTCGGTCACCGGGCTGCCGCTCGACGACCGGTTACGAGCGGCACGAGCTCGCGGCGCGCTCACCCGACTGCCGATGTTCGAGCGCATCGAGCCCGGCGGCGTGCGGTGGGCCGACGGAACCTTTCAGCAGGCGGACGTGATCCTGTGGGCCACCGGCTTCCGCAGCGCCCTCGACCACCTGGCGCCGCTGCGACTGCGCGGGCCCGGCGGCGGCATCACCATGTCGGGACGGCTGGCCACCCAGGTCGCCGCCGATCCGCGCATCCACCTGATCGGCTACGGGCCGTCGGCCAGCACCGTTGGCGCCAATCGCGCGGGGCGCACGGCGGCGCTGGAACTCACCCGGCATCTCGGACTGCGCTGACGGTGCGCGCGGCCCGGGTCGTCAGTCGATCAGTCCGAGCGTGAGCGTATCCGGGTCCCCGCCGATGCGCGAACCGCTGTCCAGGCCGTTGATCGCGTCCATCTGCTCCGCGGTCAGCTCGAAGCCGAACACGTCGAAATTCTCCGCGATCCGCGACGGCGTCACCGACTTCGGGATGACGACGTTGCCGAGTTGCAGATGCCAGCGGATGATCACCTGCGCAGGCGTGCGACCGACCTCGGCGGCCACCTGGGCGATGGTGGCGTCGTCGAGCAGTGTGCCCTGTCCGAGCGGGCTCCACGCCTCGGTGGCGATCGCGTTGGCGGCGTGGAATTCACGCAGTTCGCGCTGCGCCAAGCTGGGGTGCAGCTCGATCTGGTTCACCACCGGGATCTCACCGGTCTCGGCGATGAGCCGCTGGATGTGCGCGATCGTGAAGTTCGAGACGCCGATCGACCGCACCCGGCCCTGTGACTTCAGCGCCTGGAAGGCGCGGAAGGTGTCCACGAAGCGGTCGGCCACGGCCACCGGCCAGTGGATGAGGTAGAGGTCGAGGTAGTCCAGGCCGAGCCGCTGCATGCTGGCGTCGAACGCGCGCAGCGTCGAGTCGTAGCCCTGGTCGGCGTTCCACAGCTTGGTGGTGACGTAGATCTCGTCGCGGGGCAGGCCGTATTCCCGGATCGCCCGGCCGGTGCCCTCCTCGTTTCCGTAGATCGCGGCGGTGTCGATGCTGCGGTAGCCAACCTCGAGCGCGGTGGTGACGACCGAGAAGACGTCCTCGGCGGGTACCTGGAACACGCCGAAGCCGAGCTGCGGGATCACGTTCCCGTCGTTCAGCACGATCGAGGGAACGGTGCTGGTCTCGCTTTTGAAGGTCACATTCCGACGGTAGAAGTGTGGCGGCGAACCGTCAATCACGCGCTCTGGTGTGTTGGCCTGCAATTTGCTGGTAAACCTGCGGTCAGCCCGTCATACCGGGCAGACCGAGCCGCCGGTACCGCGCTTGGCGCGCCGCGAGCAACTCCGGTTCCGGCCGTGCGCGCAAGGTCGCCAGTTCGTGCGCGATCGCCGCGACCATCCGCCGGGCGAAGTCCACCGGTTCGTCCGCCGCGTCGGGAAACTCCGGCACGATCCGGTCCACCACGCCGTCGTCCAGTAGGTCGGCGGCACCGATCCGTTGTGTCGCGGCCAATTCCGCAGCATGGTCGGTATCGCGGAAGACGATGGCGCTCGCCCCTTCCGGCGGCAACGGGGCGAGCCACGCGTGCGTGGCGGCGAGCACCCGGTCGGCGGGCAGCAGCGCCAGCGCGCCACCGCCGGTGCCCTGGCCGAGCAGCACCGAGACGGTCGGGGTGTCCAGCGTCACCAGATCGGCGATGCAGCGGGCGATCTCGGGTGCCAGTCCGCGCTCCTCCGCCTCCTTCGACAGCGCCGCGCCCACCGTATCGATGACCAGCACCAGCGGCAGCCGCAACTCCCGAGCAAGCGCCATACTGCGCCGCGCCTCACGCAGCGCGGCCGGGCCCATGGTGTTCTCGCCCTGCTGGCCGCGCCGGTCGTGCCCGAACACCACACACGGCCTGCCCCGGAAACGACCGAGGGCGAGCACGGCGGTGCGATCGGACTCGCCCTGACCGGTGCCGCTGAGCGGAACTCGTTGCGTCACATGACGTAAGAGCTCCCGGATGCCGGGCCGCTCCGGGCGGCGGGAGATCAGGACCGACTGCCACACCCGATCGTCCGCAGCACGGCTTCGCCCTTCATCCAGCCGAAGTCGTTCCGCTTCAACACTTTCAGATTCCTGAGCACGTTCCGGCGTAACCGGGCCCTGCGGCCGCGGCGCGATTCGCTCGGAGTTCGACTGCACCGCAGCGGAATCGGGCAGCTCGATGCCACTGAAGACGCTCAGTGCGCGATGGGCGATGCGGCGGAAGACCGGGATCGTCAGGACGCCGTCGATGACACCGCGGCGATACAAGTTCTCCGCGGTCTGCACGCCTTCCGGAAAAGACCTGCCGTACAACGCTTGATAGACCCGAGGGCCGAGAAACCCGATGAGCGCCCCGGGCTCGGCGAACGTGATGTGGCCCAACGAGCCCCAGGAAGCGAAAACGCCGCCCATCGTCGGGTTGCGGAGGTAGACCACATAGGGATGACCCGCCGACTTGTGGGCCGCCACGGCACCGGCGATCTTCACCATCTGCACGAAGGCGACGGTGCCCTCCTGCATCCTGGTCCCACCGGAGGTCGGCGAAGCGACCAGCGGCAGTCCCAGTTCGGTGGCGCGCTCGACCGCAGAGACGATCCGCTCCGCCGCGGCCACGCCGATCGAGCCGGCCAGGAACCCGAACTCGCAGGCGATCACGGCCACGCGGCGACCGCGCAGCAGCCCTTCGCCGGTGAGCACCGATTCGTCGGTACCCGCCGCGACCGCCGCCTTTCGCAAGGCATCGCGGTACTGCGGGGAAGCGGCCACCGTCACCGGCGGCCGGTCCCAGCTGACGAACGAGTCCGTGTCGAGCAACTGCTCGAGTAACTCTCGCGCCGAAGTACGCACCGGGCGAGCCTATCCGGCCCTACCCGGTGCTCCGGCGAGCCGCGCGAGCACTCAGTAGCCCTGCATCACCTTGCGCAGCGCGTACTCGGTGAGCGCGACCAGCGCCTGCTTGGCCGGCTCACGACGACGCGCGTCGATGGACAGGATCGGCACATCGGCGGGCACGGCGAGCGCCTGCCGGATGTCCTCGATCGGGTACCGCGGCGCGTCGTCGAATTCGTTGAGCGCCACCAGGAACGGCAGGCCGCGCGCTTCGAAGTAGTCGACGGCCGCGAAGCTGTCCTCCAACCTGCGGGTGTCGACCAGCACGACGGCGCCGATGGCGCCACGGATCAGGTCGTCCCACATGAACCAGAACCGATACTGGCCAGGCGTGCCGAACAGGTACAACACCAGATCGTCGGCGAGACTGATCCGGCCGAAGTCCATCGCCACCGTGGTGGTCGACTTCATCGGAATGCCGGTCAGGTTGTCGATCCCGGCGCTGGCGTTGGTCACCAACGCCTCGGTGCGCAGCGGAACGATCTCCGACACAGCACCGACCAACGTGGTCTTCCCGACGCCGAAGCCACCGGCGACCACGATCTTCGCCGATGTCGGCTTGCTGGTACGGGTGTCGACCTGCGCCGTCGAATCAAATACGCCGGAGTCCACTGAGAACCCTTTCGATCAGCTCGCGACGCTCATCGTCGCTGGAATCGTCTTTCAAAGTCGCCGATACGCGTACGTGCCCGGCCTCGATCAAATCGGCCACGAGCACACGGGCCACCCCGATAGGGATGCCCAATCGGGCTGCTACCTCGGCAACGGACGGCGATTCTCTGCACAACTCCACGATTGACGTCTCGATGTTGGTCAGTTCGAACTGCCGCTCGAGGGCGACCGGATGCGATGCGACGAGAGCCTCCAACGCCAACTCGACCGCGGGCCTGGTACGGCCTGCGGTCAGCGAGTATGGGCGTACGAGGCTCGGCTCGGCGCTCCCCACGCGGTGATCTTCTATGTCCATCCCACCATCAGGAACCCATCGTGACGCGTGGCGTGGCCTGAACAGTCTGGCCAACACGCTCGACCAACAGAGCCATCTCGTAACCGACCTGACCGATGTCACACGAAGTGTTGGTCAGCACCGCGAGATAGGAACCGTCGCCGACAGCCATGAGTAGCAGGTAGCCGTGCTCCATCTCCACGACGGACTGCAGCACGGTGCCGCCCTCGAACAGATTCGAGACGCCGACCGACAGGCTGGCCAGACCGGCCGTGACGGCCGAGAGCTGTTCGGCGCGGTCGACGGGCAGCTGGGCACTCGCGGCCATGAGTAGGCCGTCCGCCGAGACCAGGACGGCATGGGCTACGCCAGGAACCTCGTTGGCAAAGTTCGAAACCAGCCAATCCAGCTGACGATTCGTACCACCTAGATCGGGGTTCATCGGTCTCCTTTATCTCCGGTTAGGTTCATTGCTCTCATTGCGCGGCCATCCCGGACGCCCTGCTGGTGACGACTCAAGCTGGACCTGATCGTTTCTGGGTCACGGCGCGGCGCCCGATCCGCCGCACCGCTTACGCCGCCGGGGACAAGCCTTCCGCCCGGATTGCGTTGCGGCAAGCCGGCAGCCGTTTTCGTCTCGGGCTGCGCCTCACTGGCGCGCCGAGCCGCTTGCCAACCTTCGTCACCCGGCGATTCGAAGGAGGCGGCCACCTGGGACCGATCCGCGTTGGGATCCGACAGCCACGCCGACATCATCTCGGCGAAGATCGGCGTTCCGCCCATCGACGCCCCCGACTCGTCCGCGGGCTGCAACCTGGTCTGGAAGAACGAGGCCGTCTTGGCCGGGTTGGACCGGAAGCTGTGCTTGCCCGGATCGCGCCCCGGCGCGGTGGCGGGCTGCTCTTCGCTCGCGGCATGCTGGCCACGCTGCGGCAGCGCGATACCCGGCGGCACCGGCTGGCGCTGCGGCGCTTGAGCGCCCGGCTGCCGTTGCGGCAGACCGGTCAGCCCGCTCTCGCGCTGCGGCGGGCTCGACGGTGCGGGCGGACGCTGCGGCAGACCGTTCACCGCACCCGCCTCACGCTGCGGCAGACCACCCGGCGCGTCACGCTGCGGCAGACCGTTGGAAGCCGAATCCCGTTGCGGCAGACCGTTGACAGCGGGCACGCGCGCCGGAGCCCGGCTCACGCTGCGGCAAGCCGTTGACGGAATCGCGCTGCGGAAGGCGATGGGCGCCGGAATCCCGCTGCGGAAGACCGCCGGTGGGTTCGCGCTGTGGCAGACCACCGGGCGCGGCGTCGCGCTGCGGGAGGTTGGGCGCCGGATGCCGCGGCGGCAGGCCGGTCGAGCCGGCTCACGCTGCGGCAAACCACCCAAAGCCGACTCACGCGACGGCAGACCGGTCGAACCCGGCTCACGCTGCGGCAAGCCGCCTAAAGCCGACTCGCGCTGCGGCAAACCACCGGAGGCCGAGTCACGCTGCGGCGCACCGTTCGAACCCGGCTGCCGCTGCGGTAGGCCGGTCGAACCCGGCTCACGCTGCGGAAGGCCACCGGCGGACTCACGCTGCGGCAGACCACCCAAACCGCTTTCCCGCGGCGGCAGACCACCCAGACCGGTCTCGCGCGGTGGCAGACCGCCCGCCGGGTCGCGCTGCGGCAGACCTCCGGAAGCGGCTTCGCGCTGCGGCAGGCCGCTGGACGCGTCCCGCTGCGGCACACCATTGGTGCCCGGCTGCCGCTGCGGCAGACCCGTGCTCGGCTGCGGCACACCATTGGCACCCGGCTGACGCAGGGGCAGTTCGCCCGAGTTCGGGTCGCGCGGCGGCAGGCCCGAACCGGACTGCTCCGCAGGACCACCGGGCTGGCGCGGCGGCGGACCGCCAGGGGTGAGGTTGCGCTTGGGCAGGTTGGCCGCGGCCAGCTTGCCGCGCTGCGGACCGCTCGGCGCCTGCTGTCCGGGCGCGGGCCGCAGGCTGGTCGCCGACTGCTGCGCCTCCGAGCGCATTCCGCTCGACGACATCGCCGAACCCGGCTGCCGCTGCGGCAGTCCGCCGGGGCCGGTGGGGATCGGACCGCTGGGCGTGCCGGTGGGCTTGGCGCCGGCGACCGGAATCGGGCCGCTCACCCCGGGATCGACAGTGACCATGACATTGCCCCCAGGAGTCCGGGTGACGGCCCGCATCTGCATGGACGACGGACGCTGCGGCGCGGCGGCCTGCGGCGAGGGCTGCGGGGTGACGGGCTGCGGCTGCGGGGTGACGGCCTGCGCCGCGCTCGGCTTGCCCGCGACGATCAGTCCGACCGGCACGTGCACGGTCACCGTCACGCCGGGATCGCGCGCGGTGTCGAAGGTCGGGCGCAGCCGCACGGTGACACCGTGCCGCTCGGCGAGCCTGCCGACCACGAACAGACCCATGTGGCGGGCCGTGTCCGGCCCCGGCTCGGCGGTCTGCTCCAAGCGGTGGTTGATGTCGGCCATCTCGGCGGGCGGCATACCGATGCCGCGGTCGGCCACCTCGATGAGCAGGCCCTGATCGTGCGCCTGCGCGAAAGTGAACTTGACGTCGGTCTCCGGCGGCGAGGCGCGCAGCGCGTTGTCCAGCAGCTCGGCGAAAAGGTGCGCGAGGTCGGAGGCAGCGGGTTCCTTCAGTGAACCGCGCGGCGTGGCGCCGAGCTTCACGCGCTCGTAGTCCTCGACCTCGGAGATCGCGGCACGCAGCACGTCGGCGATCTCGACCGGGGCGGACTTGGCGCGGCGCTGCCTGGTACCGGCCAGAATCAGCAGGTTGTCGCCGTTGCGGCGCATGCGGGCGGCGAGGTGGTCGAGCCGGAAGAGGTTTTCCAGCAGGCGCGGGTCCTTCTCGTCGTACTCCATCGCCTCGATGAGGGTGAGCTGATGGTCGACGAGCGACTTCGAGCGCCGCGCCAGGGTCTCGAACATGTCGTTGACCTGCGAACGCATCTTCGCCTGGTCACTCGCCAGGCGCAGCGCCTGGCCGTGGATGTCGTCGACCGCGCGGGCCAGCTGGCCGATCTCCTCGGTGCTGCGCACCGGCATCGGCTCCAGCGGCACCTCTTCCGGCGAGGCGCCGTTACGGAGCTGGGCGACCTCGTGCGGCAGGTCGCTCTCGGCCACGCGCAGCGCGGCCAACCGCAGCCGGTGCAGCGGGACGATCATCGAGCGGGCGACGAAGACCGCGAGCAGGAGGGCGGCGAGGATGGTCGCGATGACGACGGCGGTGTAGGTCCACGCGTCGCGCTGGGCGGTGGTCACCAGCGAGTTCATCGCGGAGTCGATGTCCTTGGTCGCCTTGCCGACGACATGCTCGTAGACCGCGAGGCTGTCGGTCAGCGACTTCTTCAGGTCGCCGACGGGAAGCTGGCCCGCCTGCGCCTGCGGGCTGGTCAACAGCGCGATCCTGGTGTCGATGCCGGCGCGCAGGTCGGCGATCGAGGTGTCACCGTCGGAGAAGCGATGCGCGAGCACGTTGAGCAGCGCGCGCTCGGTGTTGGAGGCGATGAGGAAGTTCTGGACGCCGGACTGCTGGGAGCGCAGCACCTCGGGGAAGGCGGCGAGTTCGCTGACCAGCGTGGCACGGGTGTTGAGCGAGTCGACCAGCCGCAGTTTGGCGGCGTCGACGGCGGTGTCGCTGACCTGGCCGACCGTGGTCTCGACGATCCGGACGCTGTCGCTGCGGACGCGGTCGATCAGGGCGAGAGTGTCCGACGGCGGGCCGGTGGAGACCGATTTGCCCTGGGCACGCACGCCCTTGGCCTGGGTGAGCATGCTGTCGATGGCGGTGCGCGCGCCGGGCACGCCGTCGAGCTTGGTGACCGCCTTCTCGGCGTTGGCGATCGCCTTGTCGAGATCCGCGAGGTTCTGGTCGGTCACCACGGACTGGTTCGAGCCCAGCGAGATCATCTGCGAGCCCGCGGTGGTGGCGGTCTGCGCGCTCAGCGCGGTGACCGAGGGGATCGCGGCGACATTCTCCGAGATGTCGGCGAGCCGGTTCGAGTCCGCGAACTCCGATGAGATCCTGGACACGCCGAGCCCGACCGCGACCGCCAGAGGCACGGCGAGCACCGCCGTCACCTTCCAGCGCAGGTCCCAGTTGCCCAGAGCCCAGCGGCTGCTGCCGGACCTAGCGGCGTCACGCATCTCCCACTCACTTTCCAAACTGGCCTCTACCACGCGCCATCAACCGAACCTCCACATTCGCGTGCTTGGCTCGACAGGTGGAGCTGGCCGAGAGCTGCGGCTGGCCGAGAAATTGCGTCTACGACGGCCCAAATAAGTGACATCAGATTCTAACGGATCAATAACTTCTTGGGTGACTGGGCGTGATATCGCGATCATTGACCTGCCAGTTCCAGGCAAAACCAAAGGTAGCGGCACCCGCCCGGGCGTCGCGTGAAGTCTGCCACAATCAACCAGATCTATCGAGGCGGGCATCGAGGCGAGGCTAGGGAGTCACGGGGTTGAACGTGCGGCACGAGTATCGACCGGCCTATCAGACCAGCTTGGTGGATCCCGCCGAGTTCTGGGCCGGCGCGGCCGAGGCGATCGACTGGGACGTACCTCCGGCGCAGATCGTCGATACCGGCGCCCGCCCGGTGGCCAGGTGGTTCTCCGGCGCTCGCCTGAACACCTCCTTCAACGCGCTCGACCGGCACGTGCACCCCACCATGCCCGGCGCCCCCGATCTCGCCGACCAGCCCGCCCTGATCTACGACTCGGCCATGATCGGCGCCACCGTCGTCTACACCTACGCCGAGCTGCTCGACGAGGTGTCGCGGTTCGCCGGTGCGATGGCCCGGCTGGGCGTCTCGGCGGGCGATCGGGTGGTGATCTACCTGCCGATGATCCCCGAGGCGGTGATCGCGATGCTGGCCTGCGCTCGCATCGGCGCGGTCCACTCGGTGGTGTTCGGCGGCTTCGCGGCCCCGGAACTGGCCGCCCGCATCGATGACGCGGAGCCGGTGCTGATCATCACAGCCTCCGGCGGCCTGGAACCGGGCAAGAAGATCGAATACCCGCCCATCGTGTTGCAGGCGCTGGATCTCGCCGAGACGACCGCGCCGCGCACGGTGATCGTCAAGCAGCGGCCGCAATTCGACACGATCCCTTTCCCCGCGCCGCAGCCCGCCACCGAGTACCTGCCGAGTTCGGCGCAGACCGTGGCCGCGCAGTGGCTCGACTGGGACGACGCCGTACGCGACGCGCCCGCGGCCGATCCGGTATCGGTCGCCGCCACCGATCCGCTCTACATCCTCTACACCTCCGGCACCACCGGTAAGCCGAAGGGCGTGGTCCGGGACAACGGCGGGCACGCGGTCGCCCTCGCCTGGTCGATGCGCAACATCTACGACATCGACGCGGGCCAGGTGATGTGGGCCGCCTCCGACGTGGGCTGGGTGGTCGGTCACTCCTACATCGTCTACGCGCCGCTGCTGGTCGGAGCTACCACGCTGCTGTACGAAGGCAAGCCGGTCGGAACGCCGGACGCGGGCGCGTACTGGGAGGTGGTGGACAAGCACAAGGTCGAGGTGTTGTTCACCGCCCCGACCGCGCTGCGCGCCATCCGCAAGGCGGACCCTCGCGCCGAGCTGGCCCACCGCCACGACCTGTCCTCACTGCGCGCTCTGTTCTGCGCGGGCGAACGCCTGGATCCGGCCACCTACACCTGGGCCGAGGAAACCCTGCTCGCGGGTCGCTCGGACTGCCCCGTGGTGGATCACTGGTGGCAGACCGAGACCGGCTGGCCGATCTGCGCTAACCCGCTCGGCCTGCAGCGCCTGCCGATCAAACCGGGCTCGGCCTCGGTACCGGTACCCGGCTACCGACTACGGGTGCTCGACTCCTCCGGCAACGCGGTGGCGCCGAACACCGAGGGCAACATCGTCATCGGCCTGCCGCTGCCGCCCGGCACGCTGACCGGCCTCTGGCGCGACGACGCCCGCTACGGGCGCTCCTATCTCTCCGCCTATCCCGGTCACTACCTCACCGGCGACTCCGGCTACTTCGACGAGGACGGCTACCTGTACGTCCTCGGCCGCAGCGACGACGTGATCAACATGGCCGGGCACCGGCTCTCGGCGGGCAGCATCGAGGCGGCCATCGCGGGGCACGAGGCGGTCGCCGAATGCGCCGTGATCGGGCTGCCCGACGAACTCAAGGGGCACCGGCCGCTGGCCTACGTGGTGCTCAAGTCCGGTGTCGACATCGATCCGGACCGCCTGCGCGACGAGCTGATCGAGCGGGTGCGCGCCCAGGTCGGCGCCATCGCCACGCTGCACGACGCCGTCGTCGTGACGGCGCTGCCCAAGACCAGGTCGGGCAAGATCCTGCGTAAGACCATCCGGCAGATCACCTCCGGTGAGACGTTCGAAGTGCCCTCCACCATCGAGGACCCGGACGTCCTCGCGGCGCTGGAGCAGCAGATCCGCGCGGCGCGCCCCGAGTGGCGGGACCCGGCGCGGGACAACAGCGAGAACACCGATGACGTGGTGGCGCCCGGCGTGGATCCGGTTGTGCCGTCCTAGGTTTCCATATCGCCGGTGCAACGTCCTCAGAGTTTCCTCAGAGGATGTTCAGATCGGTGCCAACCGTTCGAAATAGCCTCGAGACCGCCCCGAAACCGAATCGATGATCTGGAGGCAACACATCATGAAACGTTCCGTAGGCCGCCCCGCCGTCGCCGCTCTCGCCGCAGGTGGATTCGCCACGGTCACGTTGTTCCTGAGCCCCGCCATCGCAGGCGCGGGCCCGATGGAATACGCAGAGCCGCTGCTGACCTCGGACTGCTCGTTCGCCCAGGTCGACGCGGCGCTGCACGACAAGGCGCCGCAGCTGGCCGCGGTGCTCGACGCGAACCCGAGGCAGAAGGCCGAGTTGCAGCGCAGGTTCGACCAGCCGGTCGAGCAGCGCCGGGCCGAGTTGCGGCGGGCCATCGACGAGAACCCGGACGCGGTGCGCCAGGCGGAGAACGACCCGCGAACCACGCAGTTGCGCGACACGATCCGGGTCGTGGCCGAGACCTGCCACAACTACTGATCCCGCGCGGAGATGGACGACTCGCCGGGTTCGCTCCGGCACCCCGGCGGGTCGTGAACCCGTATCCCGCGTGCCCGACTCGCACAACGCGAGGTTTCACCGGAGGCGGGGAGCAGAATGGATGACGTGACCTCGACTCCGAATCCGACGGTCCTCGTTGTCGACGACGACGAGGACGTGCTCGCCTCGGTCGAGCGCGGGCTGCGGTTGTCCGGCTTCCAAGTCCTCGTGGCCAGGGACGGCGCGCAAGCGCTGCGCAGCGTGAACGAGAACGCGCCCGACGCCATCGTGCTGGACATGAACATGCCCGTGCTCGACGGCGCCGGGGTGGTCACCGCCTTGCGCGCGATGGGCAACGAGGTGCCGATCTGCGTGCTCAGCGCTCGCGCGTCGGTGGACGACCGCATCTCCGGACTGGAGTCCGGCGCCGACGATTACCTGGTCAAACCGTTCGTGCTGAGGGAACTGGTGGTACGGATCCGGGCACTGCTGCGCAGACGGTCCGACGCACCCGCCCCCACCACACCGGGCGCGGTCACCGTCGGCCCGCTCGAGGTGGACGTCGCGGGATATCGCGCGCTGCTGCACGGCCGCGAGATCGAGCTCACCAAGCGGGAATTCGAGCTGTTGTCCACCCTGGCCAGGAACGTCGGCGTGGTGCTGAGCCGGGAGCGTCTGCTGGAACTGGTGTGGGGGTACGACTTCGCCGCCGACACGAACGTGGTGGACGTCTTCGTCGGCTACCTGCGCCGCAAACTCGAGGTGGACGGCACCCCCAGGCTGCTGCACACGATCCGCGGCGTCGGATTCGTGCTCCGAGCACCGAAATGACCGTGCCCGCCGTCGCACCGCCGGAAACCCGTCGGCGCCGGTCGTTTTCGCTGCGCACCCGGGTCGCGGGCGCCGCGGCCGCGGGCGCGATCATCATCGTGACCCTGATCAGCCTGATCAGCATTCGTGCCATCGAGCGCAACAACGTGCAGCAGTCCGACCAGCAGCTCGCCGTCGCGGCGCGGATCGTGCTGATCGAGCCGCAGCTCGCCGTCCGGTTCATCAGCCTGACCGGGCTGAACAACGACATGGCCGTGACCGTCCGGGACAACGGCGATGTCGTCGCGAGCACCCCCACCGAACTGCCCTCGCAGCCGACCGGTTCCCGCACCGTCGCGGTGAGCGGCACCCCGTACCGGATCCTGACCACCACCGAGAATCAACCCGCGGGCCGGGTGGTCTCGCTCGGCATCCCCGCCGCGGGCGCCGCCGAGGCCACCGCCGAGCAGCAACGGTGGGTGCTCGGCGGCGCTCTGCTGGCCATCGCCGCCGCCGCGGGACTGGGCTGGTTGCTCGCGGGCGCGGCGGTGCGTCCGATCGTGCGGCTCACCCGGCAGGTAGGCGCGCGCAGCGCGTATCCCGATCCCCGCAATCCACAGGCGCGGGTGGAGGGCGCGGGCGTGCACGAGGCCGAGCAGCTGGCCGACGCGGTGAACACCATGTTGCAGCGGGTTGATCAGGCGCATGCCCAGACCGCCGCGGCACTGGAGACCGCCCGCGATTTCGCCGCCGTATCCGCCCACGAGCTGCGCACCCCGCTCACCGCGATGCGCACCGACCTCGAGGTGCTGCGCACCCTCGACCTGGACGAGGCGCAGCGGGCCGAGATCCTCGACGACCTGCAACGCAGCCAGGGCCGCGTGGAGACCACGCTCGCGGCGCTGGAGCGGCTGGCCACCGGCGACCTGACCAACGAGCGCGACCACGTCGCCACCGACGTCGGCGACCTGTGCGACCAGGCCGCACACGACGCCATGCGGCATTTCCCCGGCCTCACCGTGCGCATCGATTCCGACGCCGAACTGGTCACCCGCGGCCTGCCCGCCGGACTGCGGCTGGCGGTGGACAACGCGCTGGCCAACTCGGTCAAACACGGCGGAGCCACCGAGGCCCTGGTCTCCGCGCACCGCGGGCGGGGCGGCCACATCGTGATCTCGATCGACGACAACGGCCGCGGCATCCCGCCGGAGGAGCGCGAAGCCGTCTTCGACCGCTTCTTCCGCGGCAGCCAGGCGAGCAAGGGCGGCTCGGGCCTCGGCTTGGCGCTGGTGGCCCAGCAGGCCCAATTACACGGCGGCCGAGCATATTTCGATGAAGGCACGCTCGGCGGAATCCGCTTGGTCCTGGATCTGCCCGGCAGTGTTTGATTTCCAGCGCCTGCGGCGCTGGGTGTTCGCGGCCCCTTTATGGCTCGCGTCCGAGCGACCACCGCTGGCGACTGCGTCGCGGACGCGGCGGCCACTCGGACGCGAGCCGGGCCGCGAACGGAACATGCTCGGTCTCGCTTCGCTCGCAACCCGGGGTTGAGGGTGAGCCGGGCACGTCGGCCTGCGAACGCGACACCGCGCCTGGACCTCCGAGTTCCTCCCCAAACCACGGCACAACCTCAGGGTCGGCACCAGTCGGTGCGACTAGCGCGAAAAGATCATTGGCGTAGCCAACCATCCGATGTATTGTTGGTCATACCAACATTGGCCACTCCAACGAAATGGCGTCATGTCCACCGATACCCTGCTCGCCGACCGCATCGAGATCGCCGACCTGTTCACTCGTTTCGCCCGCCTGCTCGACGAGAAGCGGTTGGCGGATGCCGGTACCGTCTTCGCCGACGATGTGGAGGTCCATTCGCCGCGTATCCGCGTCCGTGGCATCGACAAGGTCGTGGAATTCATGCGGCAGTCCGAGGTGGAAGGGGAACTCACCCAGCACACGACCACCGACCTGCTGGTGGACGTCGACGGCGACCGGGCCGCGGCCTCCGCGAACTCGTTCGTGTACTTCTACCGCGACGGCCAACCGCCCCATCAGACCAGCGGACTCCGCATGACCTGCACCGTGGTGCGCACGCCCGCGGGCTGGCGGCTGCGCGAGACACGGATCATGCTCGCCTGGATGCGCGAGGACTGACCGACCCTTACTCAACTCTCAGAGAAACGCCCAGGAGCGCGCCATAACTCGCGTTTAGGGTCTGCGGCGTGATCGAAAAACGGGCCCGCTGGGGCATTCTCGCCGTTGCGCTCCTCTCGGCCGGTGCCCTCGGCGCCGGAATCACCGCGTGTACCGGGAATGATCGGGGGCCGACGGGAATCGCTCTGGTCAACGCCGATACCGGGCCCACCGGTGCGCGCGTGGTCAAGGCGTTGCAGGACGCGGGTGGTTACGAATGGACCGCCGCCGCGCCGGGCGAGGCGAGCACCGGCGACTACGCCGCGGTCATCACGCTGCCCGCCGATCTCACGGAATCGCTGGGCACCCTGGCCGGGCCCGAGCCGAAGCGGGCCGAGGTCACCGTGGACACCAACGAAGACGCCGACGCCGACCTGGTGCACGGCGCGGTGACCGAGGTGACGCAGCGGATCGGGGCGGTGGGGGTCGACGCCGCCCTCACCGCCGTCACCCAGGCCAGGACCCAGCTGTCACAGGTGCGGTTCACCGCCCAACTGCTCGACGCGGGCGTCGGCGCGGCCGCCGCGGGGGCCGACCAGTTCAGCGCAGGCGCCGACCAGCTGCTCGGCTTCCTCGAGTCAGCCGAATCGGGTTCGGCGCAGCTCACTTCGGCCATCGCGCTGCTGAATTCCACCGTCGACGGCGCCGCCGCCCAAGCCGACCAGCTCGCCGCCGCCCTCGATTCGACCGGCATCACGATCGCGCAGGTGGAACGCACGGCGAACACGGTGAGCGGCGGACTGGACCAGATCCTGCCGCTGTTGCGCGCGCTGCCGTTCGCGAACGATCCGGCGCTGGCCGACATCATCGGGAAATTGGACGCCCTGCGCAGCGTGTCCGCGCAGGCGGGCTCTCAGCTGACCGGCCTCGGTTCGCTCGTCGGCGGCGCGGTCGACCCGGACACCGATCTCGGTACTCTGCTTCGCACCGTCGTCGACCGCCTGACCGGTGCGAGCGCGCAGCTGTCGGAGGGCGCGAAGCTCGCCGAGGGCCTACCCCAGCTCGCCGAACAGGGGGGCGCCCAGCTTGTCGACGCCATCAGCCGGCTCACCGGCGGCGTGGACCAGTTGCAGAGCATCGTCCACAACCTCAACACCCAGACCGACAAGGCCGTAGCCGCCCTCCCCCAGCGCAACAGCAGTCAGCAATCCGCACTGGCCTCCGCCCTCATCGACCCCGTCGAGATCGTCCGGCGATAGGCGGATACGACGATGGCCCGTGTCCCTCAGCGGAACACGGGCCATACATCTCACGGATTGCGGGCGGGCACTGGGCCGCGCCGCGAATCAGTTGGCGTTCAGCAGGTCGATCACGAAGACCAGGGTCTTGCCGGACAAGCGGTGACCGGCTCCCGACGGGCCGTAGGCCAGCTCCGGCGGGATGGTCAGCTGACGACGACCGCCGACCTTCATCCCGGGGATGCCGTCCTGCCAGCCCTGGATCAGGCCGCGCAGCGGGAAGGTGATGGACTCACCGCGGTTCCAGGAGGAGTCGAACTCTTCGCCGGATTCGAATTCGACGCCCACGTAGTGCACTTCCACAGTGCCACCGGGCACGGCTTCCTTGCCTTCGCCCTCGATGATGTCCTTGATCACCAGCTCGGTGGGCGCGGGCCCTGCCTGGAACTCGATCTCCGGTTTGGTCATTCGGCTATCCCCTTCGATAGGTGATGGATGGATTTCGTCAACGATTGGTGATCTCGCGGTAGTCGCGGGCGCCGTAGCCGGTGTAGATCTGCCGCGGACGGCCGATCTTCAGCGGTTCGCTGTGCATCTCACGCCAGTGCGCGATCCAGCCGGGGAGCCGGCCCATGGCGAACAGCACGGTGAACATCCGGGTCGGGAAGCCCATCGCCTTGTAGATGACGCCGGTGTAGAAGTCGACGTTCGGGTACAGGCGGCGCTCGATGAAGTAGTCGTCGGTGAGCGCGGCCTCTTCCAGGGCCTGGGCGATGTCGAACAGCTCGTCGTGGCCGCCGAGCTTGCTCAGGATGGCGTCGGCGTGCTTCTTGGCGATCGAGGCGCGCGGGTCGTAGTTACGGTAGACGCGGTGCCCGAAGCCCATGAGCTTCACCCCGTCTTCCTTGTTCTTGACCTTGCGGATGAACTCCTTGACGTCGCTGCCGCCCGCCTTGATGCTGTCGAGCATCTCCAGCACGGCCTGGTTCGCGCCGCCGTGCAGCGGGCCCCACAGCGCGTTGATGCCGCCGGACACCGAGGTGAACAGGTTGGCGTCGGACGAGCCGACCAGGCGCACGGTCGAGGTGGAGCAGTTCTGCTCGTGGTCGGCGTGCAGGATGAGCAGCATGTCCAGCGCCGCGGCGACCTCGGGGTCCACCTCGTAGGGCTCGGCCGGGAAGCCGAAGGTCATCCGCAGGAAGTTCTCCACCAGGCTCAGCGAGTTGTCCGGGTAGAGGAAGGGCTGGCCTACGGACTTCTTGTACGAGTAGGCCGCGATGGTGGGTAGTTTCGCCAGCAGCCGGATGGTGGACAGCTCGACCTGTTCGGGGTCGCGCGGGTCCAGCGAGTCCTGGTAGTAGGCCGACAGCGCGTTCACCGCCGAGGACAGCACCGGCATCGGGTGCGCGTTGCGCGGGAAGCCGTCGAAGAACCGCTTCAGGTCCTCGTGCAGCAGGGTGTGCCTGCGGATGCGGTCGGTGAAGTCCTCGAGCTGGGCCTGGGTCGGCAGCTCGCCGTAGATCAGCAGGTAGCTGACCTCGATGAAGGTCGAGGCCCCCGCGAGCTGGTCGATCGGGTAGCCGCGGTAGCGCAGGATGCCCGCCTCACCGTCGATGTAGGTGATCGCCGACTTGGTCGGGGCGGTGTTCATGAAACCCGGGTCGTATGTCACGTACCCGGTGCTGGCCAGCAGCTTTCCCAGCTCGATCCCGTCGTTGCCCTCGGCGGCCCTGGTGACCGTCATCGGGAACTCGCCGCCGGGGTAGGAAAGGACCGGCTTGGCGTCGTCGTCGACGTTGATGATGTTCTCAGCGGGCACGGAAGGATCCCTCTCAGGCTAGAACCACAGGCACCGGCGCGGTCGGCACACGATGCGCTTGCCTCAACGCTAGCCGTTCACCGACGCGGACAATACCGGAGGGTAGTCCTGCGGCGGCTCACAAACACATCCCGGCGCGGTGAGGTCCCGCAGGCACGGAGCGGAGCGATCGCGGTGCACGTCACACGGCGATTTCGGCGTGAGCGCGCCCGACACGGTAACGCGTGAAAGCCGGAAACGCGACCGCCGCGAGCACCACGCCCACCACCACGAGCGTGCCTCCACCGGCGGCGGCCACAGCGGTACCCAGGCTCGCCGCCGCGAAACCGTGGGCAACATCACCGATGCGCGGCCCACCCGCGACGACCACGGTGAACACCCCTTGCAACCGCCCACGCAGATCGTCGGTTGCCACCGTCTGCAGCATCGTGACCCGCAGCGCGGCCGAGACCATGTCCACCGCGCCGCCGAAGGCCGAGCAGGCCAGCGCGATCCACAAGCCCGCGCCGAGGGCGAGGCCGCGGCCGGTGAATCCGACGGCGAGGCCGAAGCCGACCATGGCCAGCCCCCACAGCACGATGCACACCAGCACGGCGAGGCCCTGCCTGCGGATACGCGGGATCCAGCCGGAGAACACCCCGCCGAGCACCGCGCCCGCCGACATCGAGGCGAACAGCAGGCCGAGTGCGACACCCCCGGTCGCCGGGTCGCCGAAGGTCTCGTGCGCGATCTGCGGGAACAGCGCACGCGGCATGCCGAACACCATGGCGATCACGTCCACCGCGAACGACGCGAGCAGCACCCGCTGCGTGGCGAGGTAGCCGAAACCGTCGAGCACCGTGCGGAATCCGGCGCGGCGCGCCGTCCCGGTCGGCGGCAGCGCGGGCAGCCGCCACACCGCCCACAGGGTGGCCAGCAGCGCGACGGCGTCGATCAGGTAGAGCGTGGCGAGGCCGACCGCGGGGATGAGCGCACCGGCCAGCACCGGCCCGGCGATGGCGCCGAACTGCATCACCGTCATGTTCAGCGAATTCGCGGCGGCCAGTTGGTCTTCCGGCAGCAGGCGGGGAATGGTGGCGCTGCGGGTGGGCTGGTTCACCGCGAAGAACGCCTGCTGCACGGCGAACAGGCCGAGCACGAGCCACACGTTCTGCACCCCGGCCGCCGCTTGCAGCCAGAAGGCCAGCGCCGTGAGCCCGGTGCCCGAATTCGTGATCAGCAGGAGTCTGCGCCGGTCCAGTACGTCGGCGAGGGCGCCGCCCCACAGGCCGAACACGATCAGCGGCACCAAGCCGAACAGCCCGGCCAGTCCGACGTAGCCGGAACTGCCGGTGATCTGGAAGATCTGCTGCGGCACCGCGACCACCGACAGCTGCGCGCCGATCATGGTGACGATGCCCGAACTCCACAGGCGTCGGTAGTCCGGATTTCGCAGCGGAGTGATGTCGGCGAGCAGTTTCACCGCCGCAGCGTACGCAGTCGTCGCGACCGGTTCGACGCGAGAATTGTCACGGGCGGGCAGGGAATACGTCAGGGTTGCAAGCGCTCGACCGTGGTCGTCCCGTCCTCGATCCGCACCCGGATGCGGTTGTGCAGCCTGCCGCGCCGTCCTTGCCAGAACTCGACCTCGTCGGGCCGCACCAGGAAGCCGCCCCAGTGCGGCGGTACGGGGATCTCGTCGACATCGGCGAACCGCGCGGTCGCCTCGGCCAGCGTGCGATCCAGTTCGGCCCGCGAGCCGATCGGCTGGGACTGGCGCGACGCCCAGGCGCCCAGCTGCGAGTCCCGCGGCCTGGAACGCCAGTACGCCGCCGTCGTCTCGGCGGGGACGCGCTCGACCGCGCCGCGCAGATGCACCTGCCTGCCCAGCGCGGGCCAGACGAAGGTGACCGCGGCGTACGGCACGGCGGTCAGCTGAGCGCCCTTGGCGGAGTCGTAATTGGTGTAGAAGATCACACCCTCCGGCGAGAGCCCTTTACACAGCACGGTCCGCGCGACCGGCCGGGGTGTGCCGTCGGCCACCGACACCGTGGCCAGCACCATGGCGTTGGGTTCGGCGATGCCCACCGCGGTGGCCTGTTCGATCCAGTGCCGCAGCAGCGGCTCCCAGCCACCGGCGAGCCAGGTCTCGTCCAGGTCGACGTCGTCGTTGCCGCCGTGCGGAAGGCCGCCGTAGTCGACCCGCATGGCCGCCAGATCCGATGAAGTGTCCAGGTCACGCATGGGCCAGACGTTACTCCCCGGTAGCAGCGAGCTAAGGTTTTGATGATCGGCATGTGCTCGTCAAATCCGACATCTTCCCATCGGCGAGAACGTGTGAACCAAGTGCAAGGAGAGTCGTGACATGACTACCAGCCCCGCGGTTTCCGGTGGGCAGGCCACCGTCCCCAGTGATTTCGTCAGTGGCCTCGAGGGCGTGGTGGCGTTCACCACCGACATCGCCGAACCCGACAAAGACGGCGGCGCGCTGCGCTACCGCGGCGTCGACATCGAGGACCTCGTCGAAGGCCGGGTGACCTTCGGTGACGTGTGGGCGCTGCTGGTCGACGGATCGTTCGGGCGCGGCCTGCCGCCCGCCGAACCCTTCCCGCTCCCGGTGCACACCGGCGACGTGCGCGTCGACGTGCAGGCCGGGCTGGCCATGCTCGCGCCGATCTGGGGCTACCAGCCCCTGCTGGACATCGACGACGAGACCGCCCGCGAGAACCTCGCCAGGGCCTCGGTCATGGCGCTGTCCTACGTCGCGCAGTCCGCGCGCGGCATCTACCAGCCCGCGGTCCCGCAGAAGAAGATCGATGAGTGCACCACGGTCACCGAGCGTTTCATGACCCGCTGGAAGGGTGACCCCGACCCGCGCCACACCGAGGCCATCGACGCCTACTGGGTCTCCGCCGCCGAGCACGGCATGAACGCCTCCACCTTCACCTCCCGGGTGATCGCCTCGACCGGCGCCGACGTCGCGGCCGCGCTGTCCGGCGCGATCGGCGCCATGTCCGGTCCGCTGCACGGCGGCGCGCCCGCGCGCGTGCTGCCGATGATCGAGGAGGTCGAGCGGACCGGCGACGCGCGAGCGCTGGTCAAGGGCATCCTGGACCGCAAGGAGAAGCTGATGGGCTTCGGTCACCGGGTCTACCGGGCCGAGGACCCGCGCGCCCGAGTCCTGCGCGCCACCGCGAAGCGGCTGGCCGCGCCGCGCTACGAGGTCGCCGCCGCGCTCGAGCAGGCCGCCCTGGCGGAGCTGCGCGAGCGTCGTCCGGACCGCGCCATCGAGACCAACGTGGAGTTCTGGGCCGCGGTGATCCTGGACTTCGCCGAGGTGCCCGCGCACATGATGCCCGCCATGTTCACCTGTGGCCGCACCGCGGGCTGGTGCGCGCACATCCTGGAGCAGAAGCAGCTGGGCAAGCTGGTGCGCCCGGCGGCCATCTACACCGGCCCTGGCCCCCGCAAGCCCGAAGAGGTCGCGGGCTGGGCGACGATCGCGCACACGTAGCCGAAGACCACGAACGCGCGGCCGCGAGCCGGGCGTGACCGCGGAAGACGTTGCGCCGCGGTCACCTCCGGCTCACGTGGCATCCGGGGGAGCCAGAGGACCAGAGGGATGCAGGACAGAGGAATATCGAGGCGGGGGATGCTCGGCGTCGGCGCCGCGCTGGCCGCAGTATTCGCCGCCACCGGGTGCGGCGCCACGCAGAACACGGCTTACGCACAGGCGCGCGTGTCGGCCGCGCCGAGCCCCGCCGCGGGGGTGCGGGCCGCCCCGGTCTCGGCAGCTCCGGCAGCCGGACCGCCGGCCACCGTCGCCGCCCGATACGCCGGTATCCGGCCCCAGCGGTGGGGCATCGATATGGCGGGAATCACAAGCACTTTCCCGGCCGTCGGCAAACAGATGGCGCTCACATTCGACGCCTGCGGCGGCCCGGGCAACAACGACATCGATGAGTCGCTGGTGAACTTCCTGATCACCGAGCGGATTCCCGCGACCCTGTTCCTCAACAAGCGCTGGATCGATGCCAACCGTGCGCGTGCCGCGCAGTTGGCGGCGAATTCGCTGTTCGAACTGGCCAATCACGGCGTCGCGCACAAACCGCTCTCGGTGAACGGCCGCGAAGCCTATGGCATCGCGGGCACCGGGTCGGCGCGGGAGGCCGCCGACGAAGTGTGGGCCAACCACGAGTTGCTGACCGCGCTGACCGGCGCGCCGCCGCGATTCTTCCGCGCGGGCACCGCGCATTACGACGATGTCGCGGTGTCCATCGTCAACGAATTGGGCGAAACTCCGGTCGGTTTCGGTATCAACGCCGATTTCGGCGCGACCGCGCCTGCCGCCAAAGTGCAAACGGCGATGAATGCCGCCGCCCCGGGCGCTATTGCGCTGGCCCATATGCACCGGCCGCATTCGGGAACCGCGGCGGGCATGGCCGCGGCGCTGCCGAAGATCCGCGCGATGGGTTTCACCTTCGTGCACCTGTAGCCGCTCGGCCGATTCGCCCGCGGTTCACTCCTCGAGCGACGCGGTCCAGTCGACGGCGACCGTTTCGCCGTGGTCGACCTCGAAGAAGGCGACCTCCAGATGCTGGCCCAGGTCGACGAGACGGATGGCGTTCAACGGCACCGGCTGGACCAGCCGCACCCGCCACGGTTTGGCCTCGTCCCAGGCGCGCAGTTCGAGGTCCAGACGCAGCACCGGGTCGTCGCGACCGGAGTAGTCGGCCGCGACCGGCGCGGCGGCGAGCACGGTGGCGTCGGCGCGGCGGCCGTCGGCGAGAATCTTCGCGATGCTCGCCCGGCCGGATTCCTCCAGGTCGGGCACGTACAGCACGAGGCGGTCGCGGTCGCGCGGGTCGACCCGGCAGCACACGACGTCGCCCGCCCGCATCCATTCCAGATCCGCGTCGGCCACCCGTTGCCGCACCCTGCTCTCGTAGGGGAATTCCCCCGCCAGCTGCACCCGCACCCAGAACACGTGCCCCGGTTCGGTGCGCCGCGGACGCACGCCGAGGATCGTCGCGGTCCCCGACTCCCCGCGGATCAGCAACTCCCGCCGCATCGCGTCCGAGACCGTCGCACCGCGCAGCCGGAAGTTCCGTGCCCGCTCGCGCAGTCGCCACCCCGAGTTAGCTGACGCCATGCTCATGGGCGCTTACGTTAGCCGGAGTGTGGGCGTCGCCACAGCGATACCACCGACTACCCTGTTCGCCATGACCTCTGCGTTTCCGACCATTCCCGACGATCTCAAGCCCGCCGACGGACGGTTCGGTTGCGGCCCCTCCAAGGTGCGCCCGGAGCAGCTGCAGTCGCTGGTGAACGTCGGCGCCTCGGTGTTCGGAACCTCGCATCGGCAGAAACCGGTCAAGGACGTGGTGGCGCGCGTGCGCTCGGGCTTGCGCGAGCTGTTCGGCCTGCCGGACGGCTACGAGGTCGTGCTCGGCAACGGCGGCACCACCGCGTTCTGGGACGCCGCCGCGTTCGGTCTGGTCCGGGAGCGTTCCCTGCACCTGACCAACGGTGAGTTCAGCTCGAAGTTCGCCGCGGTGACCAAGGGCAACCCGTTCATCGGCGATCCGATCGTGGTCTCGTCCGAGCCCGGCAGTGCGCCGGAGCCGGTGTCGGACCCGTCGGCGGACCTGATCGGCTGGGCGCACAACGAGACCTCGACCGGTGTCTCCATCCCGGTCCGGCGTCCGGCGGGCTCGGACCACGCGCTCGTCGCCATCGACGCCACCTCCGGCGCGGGCGGCCTCCCGGTGACCATCACCGACGCCGACGTCTACTACTTCGCCCCGCAGAAGTGCTTCGCCTCCGACGGTGGCCTGTGGGTCGCGCTGATGAGCCCGGCGGCGCTGGCCCGGGTGGAGGAGATCAAGGCGTCGGGCCGCTGGACGCCCGATTTCCTGTCGCTGCCGATCGCGATCGACAACAGCACCAAGGACCAGACCTACAACACCCCCGCGCTGGGCACCCTGCTGCTGTTCGCCGACCAGATCGAATGGCTCAACGGCAACGGCGGGCTGGACTGGGCGGTCAAGCGCACGCTGGACTCGTCGTCGCGGCTGTACTCCTGGGCCGAGTCGAGCGAGTACGCCACTCCCTATGTCACGGACCCGGCGCACCGCTCGCAGGTGGTCGGCACCATCGATTTCGCCGATTCGGTCGACGCGGCCGCGGTGGCGAAGATTCTGCGCGCCAACGGCATCGTGGACACCGAGCCGTACCGCAAACTGGGCCGGAACCAGCTGCGCATCGGCATGTTCCCGGCGATCGATCCGGACGACGTCAGCCAGCTGACCCGCGCCATCGACTGGGTCGTGCAGAATCTCGGCTGAGCGCCGCGTAATCGGATCCGACGGCCGCAACACGCCCGGGATCGACACGCCGCAGAATTAGGCGCAGCGGAGCAAACAGAGCAGATTAGCGGGGCGCGGACGTCTCTCCGGAGATTTCCGTGCCGCGTGTCCTGCCCCATGAATCTCAGATGTGCACTACTGTTTCGGAAAGTGGGCGGTGTCGCGAGTCGACGCGATAAGGAGGTAACGGTGCGTGAACTTCGAGTGATCGGGGTGACGCCCGACTCCACGCACATCGTGTGTATCGACACCGAGTCCGGTCAGAAGTTCCGGCTGCCCGCCGACGACAAACTGCGAGCCGCCGCGCGCGGAGACCTTGCCCGATTCGGCCAGATTGAGATCGAAATGGAAGCAACTATGCGTCCCCGCGATATCCAGGCCCGTATTCGCGCAGGGGCCTCCGTAGATCAGGTCACCGAAGAATCCGGAATGCCGGCCAGTCGCGTCGAGCGATTCGCCTATCCGGTCCTGCTGGAGCGAGCCCGCGCCGCCGAACTCGCCCAGAAGGCCCACCCGGTCCGTCCCGACGGTCCCGCCGTGGACACCCTCATCGATGTGGTCACCGCCGCGTTCACCGCGCGCGGACACAACATCGAGGGCGCCGAATGGGATGCCTGGAAGGACGAGAAGGGCTACTGGGTCGCTCAGTTGCAGTGGCAGAACGGGCGTTCCGAGATCGCCGCGCACTGGCGTTACCAGCCGGACGCGCACGGCGGCTCGGTCTCACCGCTCGACGATCCGGCCTCCGATCTGATCGATCCGGATTTCGGGCGCGCGCTGCGCGGGCTGGCGACGATCGTGCCTCCCGAACCCGAACCGGCCCCG
>NZ_BAFZ01000112.1 GCF_000308575.1 Nocardia exalbida NBRC 100660
AATCCGCCTCACGCTGACGGACGAGGACATCCGCGAACGACTCACCACCATCAATCCGCGACCGGAACACCACAGTATTGACAAACATCCCGATCAAATCATCGAGCTCACGCTCACCACGACCCGCCACCGGCGTTCCGATGGCGATATCACCCGAACCCGACAGCCGAGCCAACAACACCGCAAACGCCGTATGCACCACCATGAACAACGTCGCACCATGCGCACGGGCGAGTTCGATCAACCCCGCATGCGTCGCCGCATCCACCTCCACAGGCACCCGAGCGCCCGCCAACGACGCCACCGCCGGACGCGGCCGATCAATCGGCAACTCCAGCAAATCCGGCACACCAGCCAACTCCGCACGCCAGAACGCGATCTGCCGAGCCGCGATCGACCCCGGATCCGACTCATCCCCCAGCACAGCACGCTGCCACAACGCGTAATCCACATACTGCACCCGCAACGGCAACCACCCCGGCGACTCACCAGCCACCCGCGCCGAATACGCCACCATCACATCCCGCACCAACGGACCCATCGACGACGCATCCGCCGCGATATGATGCACCACCACCGCGAGCACATGCTCCTGCGGCGCATCCGCGATCCGCAGTAGCCGCACTCGGACGGGCACTTCATCGGTCACATCGAAGGGTGCCGCCGCGAGCGTGTACACCTCGTGCTCGACCTCGGCCGCCCCGATCGGATGGACGGCCACATCCAACGCCACCTGTCCCGCCGCCAGCACCACCTGCACCGGACCCTCCGGGGTCTCCGGATACACCGTGCGCAGCACCTCATGCCTGCCCACCACGTCGTGCAGCGCCGCACCCAGCGCCACCACATCCAACGCACCGGTCAGCCGCAGCGCGAACGGCAAGTTGTAAGCCGCCGAACCGATCCGCTCCCCAGCATCATCGGACTGATCGAACCGATTGAGAAACCACATCCGCCGCTGCGCCAACGACAACGGCAACTTCTCCGGCCGAGCGATACTCCCCAACTCCACCCGGCGCTCACCATCGGACTCCGACTCCAGCGCCGCCGCCAACGCCGACACCGTCGGCGCCTCGAACAAAGTCCGAACCGGCACCCGCGCATCCACCGCCGCACCCAAACGAGCCACCACCTGCGTGGCAACCAGCGAATTACCGCCCAGCGCGAAGAAATCATCATCCGCGCCCACCCGGCCCACACCGAGCACCTCACCGAACACCCCGGCCACGATCTCCTCCACCGCCGTCGCGGGCGCACGGAATTCCCGCGCGGTGAAGGTCGGCTCGGGTAGTGCCTTGCGGTCGAGCTTGCCGCTGGGATTCAACGGCAGCGCCTCCAGCACGACGACCGCCGCCGGAACCATGTAGGCGGGCAGCGTCGCACCGATCGCCGCCAGCAATTGGTCCTGCTCGATCGATTGCCCCGGCGCGGGGACCACATAGGCGACGAGCTGATCACCCAGCGACGAGGCCACGACGAGGGCCACGGCCTGGCTCACCGACGGCTGGGCCAGCAGCGCCGTCTCGATCTCACCCAGCTCGATCCGCTGACCGCGGAACTTCACCTGGAAATCGGTCCGGCCGAGATAGTCGAGCCGGTGCGGCAGCACGTCGGTCGGGGCGCGCCAGACCACCAGGTCACCGGTGCGATACATCCGCGCGCCGTTGCCGAACGGGTCGGCGACGAACCGGTCGGCGGTGAGATCGGGGCGCCGCACATAGCCGCGGGCCAATTGGTCACCGGCGAGATACAGCTCGCCCGGAACACCGGTCGGCACCGGTTGCAGACGCGAATCCAGCACGTACACCTGGGTGTTCCACTGCGGGACGCCGATCGGCACGGACCGCTCGTCCACGGCGGTCGCGGGCCAGTAGGTCACCGAGACCGCCGCCTCGGTGGGGCCGTAGAGGTTGTGCACGGCGGCGTCGGTCACGGCACGCACCGCGGCGACGGTCTCCGGCGGCAGCGCCTCGCCGATCACGAAGATGTCGCGCAAGGTGGGGCACGAGCCGGGGGCGGTGTGCGCGGCGAAGACCGCCAGCATGGACGGCACGAAGTCGGTCACCGTCACGCCTTGGGAGGCAATGGTTTCCGCGACGTACGCGGGGTCACGGTGGCCGTCGTGTGTGGCGACGACGAGCTTCGCGCCCACGCGCAGCGGCATGAAGTAGCCCCACAGCGAGACGTCGAACGTCGTCGCCGTCTTCTGCAGGTACACGTCATCGGCGTCGAGCGGATACGCCGCAAGCATCCAGCTGATCTGGTTCTGGATGGCGAAGTGCGAAACCGCCACGCCCTTGGGGCGGCCGGTCGACCCCGATGTGAAGATCACGTAGGCCGGATGGTGCGGCAACACGGGGCGTACCAGTTCGTCGGCACGCACCGGGGCGTCGTCGAATCGATTCGGGTCCAGAGCGTCCAGCAGCAGCACCGCGGTGCCCTCGGGCAAGTCGACCGCGTCGGTGGAGGTCGTGAGCACACAGACCGGCTGCGCCGTTTCGAGGATGTGGGCGATGCGTTCGGCCGGATGATCCGGATCCAACGGCACATAAGCCCCACCCGCCGCCACGATCGCATACATCCCCACCACGAGATCCAACGAACGCCGAACCGCCAACCCCACCAACGACTCCGCACCCACACCCTGCGAAATCAACAACCGCGCCAAACGATTCACCCGCGCATCGAACCCACGATACGAAAGCTCGACACCCTCGTACACGAGAGCGACCTCGTCCGCGTACGCCTCCGCCGCACGCCGGTAGCCGTCGAGCAGCAACTCGGCGGGAACCGGATACCGGGTGTCGTTCCACTCGTGCAGGATGCGTTCGCGCTCCACGGGAGCGAGCAGATCGATCGCGCCGACCGGCCGATCCGGCTCGGCGACGGCGATGGCCAGCAGCCGATCCAGCCGCCAGGCGAACTCGGCGATCGTCCGCTCGTCGAACAGGTCGGTAGCGTAGGTGAACCCCGCGGTGAAGCCCGCGGCTTCCCCCTCGGTGTCGGGCACCACGGTCAATTGCAGGTCGAATTTCGCGACCGCGCCGTCGAACTCGAGTACCCGAGCGGACAGTCCGGGCAGCTCTATCTCGGGCCTGCTCATGTTCTGGTAGAACAGCGCCACCTGGAACAGCGGGTGGTGCGCCTGCGACCGCACCGGATCGAGTACCTCGACCAAACGCTCGAACGGCAGTTCGGCGTGCGAGAACGCGCCGAGATCCGTTTCCTTCGTCCGGGCGAGCAGCGCACGGAACGACGCGCCGAGGTCGATCCGGGTGCGCAGCACCAGCGTGTTGACGAACATGCCGATCAGCGCGTCGAGTTCCCGTTCACCACGCCCCGCCACGGGCGTGCCGACGGTGACGTCATCGGTGCCGGTGAGCCGGGCGAGCAGCACCGCGAGCGCGCTGTGCACCACCATGAACTCCGAGACGCCCGCGCTGTGCGCCAGTTCGGCGATACCTCGGTGCACCGCGGCGTCCACGGCGAAGGTGTACTCCGCGCCCCGGCCGGAGGCGACGGACGGGCGCGGCCGATCCGAGGGTAGGTCGATCCGGTCAGGGATGCCCGCCAAGGCGCGACGCCAGTAGGCGATCTGAGCCGCGGCCACCGAATCGGGGTCGTTCTCGTCACCGAGCGTCGCGCGCTGCCACAGCGTGTAGTCCGCGTACTGCACCGGCAGCGGTCTCCAAGACGGCCTCGCCCTGTTGCGCCGGGAGAGGAACGCGCTGAGCAGATCCCGCAGGAACGGCGCGACCGAAGCACCGTCGGCGGCGATGTGATGCACCACCACGACGACCACATGATCGTCGGGCCCGATCTCGGCCAGCGCGACGCGCAGCGGCACCTCCGCCGCGACATCGAAACCGGTCGAGACGAATTCGCGCAGCCAGGCCGTCAGCTCGTGCTCGGCGACGGGCTTCGGCGCGAGGTCGGGAACAGCTTGCGCGGCGGGCAGCACGACCTGGTAACCGGTACCGTCCACCGCCGGATACACCGTCCGCAACGTCTCATGACGCTCGACCACATCCGCGACCGCCGCCTGCAACGCCGCCACATCCAACACACCCGACAACCGCACCGCGAACGGAATATTATTCGCCGCCGAACCCGTATCGAACTGATTCAAAAACCACATCCGCCGCTGCGCCAACGACAACGGCACCCGCTCCGGACGCTCCACCGCCACCAACGCGCGCCGGTCCCCCGCACCCTTCAACGGCTCCAGCCGCGCCGCCAGCGCAGCCACGGTGGGACTCTCGAAGATCAGCCGTGCGGGCACCCTGGCCGCGATGGCGGCGCCCAGCCGAGCCGCGACCTGCGTCGCGATCAGCGAATTGCCGCCCAGCTCGAAGAAATCGTCGTCCGCGCCGACCGGCGCGCCAGGCCCGAGCACTTCGGCGAACACCTCGCCGACCAGCTCTTCCAGCGGGCCGACCGGGGCGCGGAACACCTTGGTCCGCAGCCGCGGTGTGGGCAGCGCGTCGCGGTCCAGCTTGCCCACCGGGGTCAGCGGGATCTCGTCCAGCACCATGACCACCGTCGGCACCATGTGCGCGGGCAGGCTCTGCTGCGCGAAGGCGGCCAGTTCCGCCGCGTCGGCGGCCATCCCGGGCACGGCGTGCACATAGGCGACGAGAATGGTGACGCCACTGTCCAGATGGTGCCCCACGGTGACCGCGAAGTCGACCGTCTCGTGCGCGGCCAGCACCGCGTCGATCTCGCCCAGCTCGATACGGAAACCGCGAATCTTCACCTGGAAGTCGTTGCGACCCAGGTATTCCAACTCGCCCTCCGGCGTCCAGCGCACCAGGTCACCGGTGCGATAGAGGCGGGAGCCGTGCACATCGAAGGGGTTCGCCACGAAGCGGGACGCGGTCAGCCCGGGGCGCTCGTGGTAGCCGCGGGCCAGTTGCGCACCGGTGATGTACAGCTCGCCGACCGCACCGCTCGACACGGGCACCAGCCGCTCGTCCAGCACGTATTCCGTGACGGCCCGGATCGGCGCGCCGATGGTCACCGGTTCCCCGGGCACCAGCGGCGCGCTGATGTTCGTCATGATCGTGGTCTCGGTCGGGCCGTAGCCGTTGAAGAACTCGCGGGTCCGCCCACCCGACACCGGTAGCACCCAGCGCCGCACCAGCTCCGGTGGGCACGCCTCGCCACCGGCCACCACCACGCGCAGCTCGTCCAACCCGGCCGGATCCACCGACGCGAGCGCGGCGGGCGTCACGAACGCGTGCGTGACCGCCTCCCTGCGCACCAGGGACGCGAATTCCTCGCCGCCGAACACCGTGGGCGACGCGACGACCATGGTGGCCGCGCCACCGAGCGCCAGTAGCAACTCCAGTACCGACGCGTCGAACGACGGCGACGCGAAATGCAACGTCCGCGACGCACTCGTCACCCGATATCGATCACGCTGCTCGGCGCAGAGGCTCGCCAAACCCGCCTGGGTGACCACCACGCCCTTGGGCTTGCCGGTGGAGCCGGAGGTGTAGATGACGTAGGCGGGATGCTCCCCGCGCAGCGGGCGCACCCGATCGGTGTAGGTCACCGGATCGGCCGGGAACTCCTCGAGCCGCCGCGCGCACTCGGCGGTGTCGATCGACAGCCACTCGACCCGGTCCGGCAGCTCGGCGCGGACCTCCTGGACGGTCAGCCCGAAGACCGCGCCGGAGTCCTTCACCATGTGCTCGACACGATCGGCCGGATAGTTCGGATCCACCGGCACGAAACCCGCACCGGTCTTGGCCACCGCCCACACCGCGACCACCGACTCCACCGAACGCGGAACACCAACAGCGACCAGATCCTCCGGACCCACCCCCCGATCGATGAGCAACCGCGCCAACCGCGTAGACCGTTCGTCCAGCTCGGCATAACTCAGCTGGGCGAAGGTGCTGGTCGCGTCGGCGAACACCACGGCCGCGCCGCTCGGGTTCGCCTCGACGGCCGTGGCCATCAACTGGGGCAGGGTGGTGACGCGGGGGCGGCGGGTCCGGGTCGGGCGCACGCGCGCCGGGCGGGTCATCGGCGCACCGCTTCCGCAGTTTCGTCACACCGCTGCCCGACCGCCCGAACCATCGTGCTGCCTCACCCTGTCTATCGTCGCCACACGCACGTCACCATGCTCCCCGCGCTGTGATCATCGAGCGCGCGCATGCCGATCGTTACCGAACCGTCGGCGCACGCCGAGCGCGACCGGCCACGACCCGTGGGGTTCCGGGCCGCGGGAACGGACGCGTATGACGAGTGCCGGGGACGATTATTCCCTGCCGACGCCGGATTCGGGTCGCGGCGTCGGCGGGGACGATCAACGGCGGCCGTCGAGCAGAGCGGCCAGCTGCGGACCGATCACCGCCAGCGCCTCCGGCGCGGCCATCCGAGCATGGGTGACCTCGACCGGCCGGTCCACGACCATGCCTTGGACATACGGCCACCAGTCCGCCGCGGCGGCGCGCAACTCGTCGGTGGGATCGGCGACGGCCGCGCTGAAGTACTGCACGGTGCCGCGGAAGACGCCGGGCCGGTGCTCGGCGATCAGCTCCGCCGAGCGGACCGCGCTGCGATAGATCCGGCGCAGCCGTTCCGGCGTCACCGCCACCAGATCCGCCGGGATCATGGCGTGCAGCGCGGCCAACGACTCGTCGTCGAGTTCGTAGACATCCTCGCCCTCGGCAGCCGCCGTACCGAGGCCGAGTTCGGCCAGGGCGCCGCGCACCGCGGCGCGGAAACCGACGACGTCCGGATTCGGATGGCTGTCCATCATGGCCAGCAGCTCCACCTGCTCGCCCGCCTCCTGCAACGCGGTGGCGATGGCATGGGCCAGCACACCGCCGAGCGACCAGCCGAGCAACCGGTACGGGCCCTGCGGTTGCACCGCCTTGATCTCCGACAGGTAGCGCTCGGCCAACTGCGCGAGCGAACCGGGCAGTTCGCCATCTTCCGACAGTGCGGGCGATTGCAGGCCGAAGATCGGCTGCTCGGCGGGCAGGAACTGGGCCAGGCCCGCATACGACCAGGCCAAGCCGTACATCGGGTGCAGGCAGAACAGCGGGGTCGCCGATCCGCTCGCACGGATCGGCAGCAGCACGTCCAGCGCGGCGGTGGCGTCGGCGTCACCGGCGTCGATGCGGGCGGCCAAGCCCGCCACCGTGGCGTCGGTGAAGAACCACTGCACGCGCACCGTCGCTCCGGTCGCGTCCCGCAGCCGCCCGACCACCTGTGCCGCGAGCAGCGAGTTGCCGCCGAGGCCGAAGAAGTCGTCATCCAGGCCGACCCGCTCGGCGCCGAGCAGTTCGGCGAACGCGCCTGCCACCGCTTGCTCGGTGACCGTCTGCGGCGCCCGGTAGGCGACGGTGCTGTTGACCTCCGGGGCGGGCAGCGCGCGGCGGTCGAGTTTCCCGTTCGGGGTCAAC
>NZ_BAFZ01000111.1 GCF_000308575.1 Nocardia exalbida NBRC 100660
GATCCGCTTCGCGCTGCTTACCCAGCAGGCCGATGAACGACTCATCCGGCTCGAACCGCGTCCGGAACACCACGGTGTTGACGAACATCCCGATCAGATCATCGAGTTCACGCTCACCACGACCCGCGACCGGCGTTCCGATGGCGATATCCGCGGTGCCGGACAAGCGAGCGAGCAAGACCGCGAAAGCCGTGTGCACGACCATGAACAACGTCGCGCCATGCGCACGCGCCAAGTCCACGAGACCCGCGTGGGTCGCCGCATCGATCGCGATATCCACACGCGCACCCGCCAGCGACGCCACCGCCGGGCGCGGCCGGTCGGTCGGCAACTCCAGCAGGTCGGGCAGCTCGGCCAGCTCGGCGCGCCAGAACGCGATCTGCCGTGCCGCCGGCGATTCCGGATCGGACTCGTCCCCCAGCACCGCACGCTGCCACAACGCGTAATCCGCGTACTGCACCCGCAACGGCGACCACCCCGGAACGTCGCCCGAGGTACGGGCCGCGTAGGCGATCATCACGTCGCGCACCAGCGGACCCATCGACGACGCATCCGCCGCGATATGGTGCACCACCACCGCGAGCACGAACGTCTCCGGTGCTCCGTCGACCTGGATGAGCACGGCCCGCAACGGCACCTCCGCCGTCACATCGAACGGAGTGGCCGCCAAGGCGTACACGCTGCTCGCCACGTCGGACTCGGCCAGCACCCGGGGAGCGAGGTCCAGATGAACCTGCGCGGCGGGCAGCACCACCTGCACCGGACCCTCCGGGGTCTCCGGATACACCGTGCGCAGCACCTCATGCCTGCCCACCACGTCGTGCAGCGCCGCACCCAGCGCCACCACATCCAACGCACCGGTCAGCCGCAGCGCGAACGGCAAGTTGTAAGCCGCCGAACCGATCCGCTCCCCAGCATCATCGGACTGATCGAACCGATTGAGAAACCACATCCGCCGCTGCGCCAACGACAACGGCAACTTCTCCGGCCGAGCAATACTCCCCAACTCCACCCGGCGCTCACCATCGGACTCCGACTCCAGCGCCGCCGCCAACGCCGACACCGTCGGCGCCTCGAACAAAGTCCGAACCGGCACCCGCGCATCCACCGCCGCACCCAAACGAGCCACCACCTGCGTGGCAACCAGCGAATTACCGCCCAGCGCGAAGAAATCATCATCCGCGCCCACCCGGCCCACACCGAGCACCTCACCGAACACCCCGGCCACGATCTCCTCCACCGCCGTCGCGGGCGCACGGAAATGCTTGGTCTCGAACGTGGGCTCGGGCAAAGCCTTACGGTCCAGCTTGCCACTGGAGTTCAGCGGGAACGCCTCCAACGCCACGACGGCACCCGGAACCATGTAAGCGGGCAAAGTCTCGCTGATCGCGGACCGCAATGCCTGCGCGTCGATCCGGTCGCCCGGCGCGGGGACCACATAGGCGACGAGCTGATCACCCAGCGACGAGGCCACGACGAGGGCCACGGCCTGGCTCACCGACGGCTGGGCCAGCAGCGCCGTCTCGATCTCACCCAGCTCGATCCGCTGACCGCGGAACTTCACCTGGAAATCGGTCCGGCCGAGATAGTCGAGCACCGCGTCGTCGGCGTCCTTGCGCCACACGACGAGGTCGCCCGTGCGGTACATCCGCTCCCCGTTGCCGAACGGGTCGGCGACGAACCGGTCGGCGGTGAGATCGGGGCGCCGCACATAGCCGCGAGCCAACTGGTCGCCCGCGAGATACAGCTCGCCGGGCACACCCACCGGCACCGGCCGCAACCACGAGTCCAGGACGTAGACTCGGGTGTTCCACTGCGGCAGACCGATCGGCACGGTGCGCTCGTCGGGCGACGCGGGCCAGTAGGTCACCGAGACCGCCGCCTCGGTGGGGCCGTAGAGGTTGTGCACGGCGGCGTCGGACACCGCGTGCATGGCGCCCACGGTCTCCGGCGGGAGCGCCTCGCCGATCACGAAGACGTGTTCGAGTGTCGGGCAGCTGCCGGGGGCGGTGTGCGCCGCGAAAACCGTCAGCATGGACGGCACGAAGTCGGTCACCGTCACGCCTTGGGAGGCAATGGTTTCCGCGACGTACGCGGGGTCACGGTGGCCGTCGTGTGTGGCGACGACGAGCTTCGCGCCCACGCGCAGCGGCATGAAGTAGCCCCACAGCGAGACGTCGAACGTCGTCGCCGTCTTCTGCAGGTACACGTCATCGGCGTCGAGCGGGTATTCCGCCAGCATCCACTCGATCTGATTGTTGATCGCCGCGTGGGACACCGCGACGCCCTTCGGGCGGCCCGTCGACCCCGACGTGAAGATCACGTACGCCGGATGCGCAGGCACCACCGGACGCACGAGTTCCTCCGCGCGAACCGGGCTGTCGTCGAAGCCGGCGAGATCCAGCGTGTCCACGGCGAGGGTCCGGACGTCATCGGGCAGCGCGGCCGCGTCCGCGCTGGTCGTCACGACGCAGAGGGGGCGAGCGGTGTCCAGGATGTGAGCGATGCGTTCGGCCGGATGATCCGGATCCAACGGCACATAAGCCCCACCCGCCGCCACGATCGCATACATCCCCACCACAAGATCCAACGAACGCCGAACCGCCAACCCCACCAACGACTCCGCACCCACACCCTGCGAAATCAACAACCGCGCCAAACGATTCACCCGCGCATCGAACCCACGATACGAAAGCTCGACACCCTCGTAGGCGACGGCGATCTCGTCCGGATGCGCCTCGACGGCCCGCCGATAACCATCGAGCAGCAACTCGGAGCGGACCGGGTAGCGGGTGTCGTTCCACTCGTGCAGGATGCGATCCCGCTCGACCACGTTGAGCAGGTCGATACCGCCCAGCGCGCGATCGGGGTCGGCCGCGACCGCGCGCAGCAACCGGTTCAAGCGCGCCGCGAACTCGGCGACCGAACTCTCGTCGAACAGATCGGTGGCATAGGTGAACATGGCGGACAGGCCCGCGTCCGGACCCTCCTGCGGCGTCACCGTCAGCTGTAGATCGAATTTGGCCACCGCGCCGTCGAACTCCACCGCGCCGACCGACAGGCCGGGCAGCTCCAGCTGCGCTCGGTCCATGTTCTGGAAGAACAGCGCCACTTGGAACAGCGGGTGATGCGCCTGCGACCGCACCGGGTCCAGCACCTCGACCAACCGCTCGAACGGCAGTTCGGCGTGCGAGAACGCGGCAAGGTCGCGTTCCTTGGTCGCCTCCAGCAGCCCGGCGAAGGAGGCGGCCGGGTCCACCGCGGTGCGCAGCACCAGCGTGTTGACGAACATGCCGACCAGATCGTCGAGTTCCGCCTCGCCACGTCCGGCGACCGGCGTGCCGATGGTGATGTCGGTGGTGCCGGACAGTCGGGCCAGCAGCGCCGCGAAGGCGGTGTGCACCACCATGAACAGCGAGGCGCCGTGGGCCTGGGCGAGTTCGTCGAGCCGGGCCCGGATGGGTGCGTCGACGGTGAAGGTGAAGACGCCGCCGCGCCCCGAGGCCGAGGCGGGGCGCGGCCGATCCATAGGGAGGTCGAGCCGATCGGGAATGCCCGCGAGAGCGTCACGCCAGAAGGCGATCTGCGTCGCGGCCACGGAGCGGGGGTCGCTCTCCTCGCCGAGCACGGCGTGCTGCCACAGCGTGTAGTCCGCGTACTGCACCGGCAGCGGGGCCCAGCCGGGCGCCTCGCCCGCGCTGCGCGCGACATAGGCGGTCATCAGATCGCGTACCAGCGGCGCTATGGACGTACCGTCGGCCGCGATGTGGTGCACGACCACGGCGAGCACGTAATCGTCGGAGCCGATCCGCGCGAGCGAAAGCCGCAGCGGCACCTCGGCCGCGACGTCGAAACCGGCTGCGGCGAAGGTGCCCAGCCAGTCCGGCAGTTCTCCGGCGGTCAGGCTGTGCGGCGTCAGGTCCGGGATCGCTTGCGCGGCGGGCAGCACGACCTGGTAACCGGTACCGTCCACCGCCGGATACACCGTCCGCAACGTCTCATGACGCTCGACCACATCCGCGACCGCCGCCTGCAACGCCGCCACATCCAACACACCCGACAACCGCACCGCGAACGGAATATTATTCGCCGCCGAACCCGTATCGAACTGATTCAAAAACCACATCCGCCGCTGCGCCAACGACAACGGCACCCGCTCCGGACGCTGCAGCGCCACCAACGCGGGACGCGCCGCACCGGTGTCGAATTCGGCGAGGCGGGCGGCCAGCAGCGCGACCGTCGGCGCTTCGAACACCGTCCGCGCGGGCACCCGGGCGCCGATCGACGCCCCGAGCCGGGCCGCGACCTGCGTCGCGATCAGCGAATTGCCGCCCAGCTCGAAGAAATCGTCGTCCGCGCCGATCTCGTCACCCGCGCTGAGCAGGTCACCGAAGACGCCGGCGACCAATTGCTCCAGCGCTCCCGACGGGGCGCGGAATTCCTTGGTCTGCAACTGCGGAGCGGGCAGGGCACGACGATCCAGCTTGCCCACCGGGGTCAGCGGGATCTCATCCAGCACGGTGAGCGAGGTCGGCACCATGTGCACCGGCAGGCTGCGCTCGGCGTGCGCGATCAACTCGTCGGTGTCGATGGAGCGTCCGCTCGCCGCGTGCACGTACGACGCGAGAATCGTCGCGCCGCTGTCCAACTGATGCCCGACGGTGACCGCGAAGTCGACCGTCTCGTGCGCGGCCAGCACCGCGTCGATCTCGCCCAGCTCGATACGGAAACCGCGAATCTTCACCTGGAAGTCGTTGCGGCCCATGTATTCCAACTCGCCGTTCGGCGTCCAGCGAACCAGGTCGCCGGTGCGGTAGAGCCGAGAGTGGTTCGGGTCGAACGGATTCGGAACGAAACGCACCGCGGTGAGGCCGGGCCGCAGCTGGTAACCGCGCGCCAGCTGGGGTCCACCGATGTACAGCTCGCCGACCACGCCGATCGGAACCGGCACCAGCCGCTCGTCCAGCACGTATTCGGTGGTCGCCTGGATCGGCGCGCCGATGGTCACCGGTTCCCCGGGCACCAGCGGCGCGCTGATGTTGGTCATGATCGTGGTTTCGGTCGGGCCGTACCCGTTGTAGAACTCGCGCCGGCCCTCGGCGATCGGGCGCACCCAGCGCCGCACCAGTTCCGGCGGGCACGCCTCGCCACCGGCCACCACCACGCGCAGCTCGTCCAACCCGGCCGGGTCCACCGACGCGAGCGCGGCGGGGGTGATGAACGCGTGGGTGACGGCCTCCCTGCGCAGGAGCGCGGCCAGCTCGTCACCACCGTAGACCGTCGGCGCGACCACGACCATGGTCGCCGCCCCGCCCAGCGCGAGCAGCAATTCCAGCACCGACGCGTCGAACGACGGCGACGCGAAATGCAACGTCCGCGACGCACTCGTCACCCGATACCGATCACGCTGCTCGGCACAGAAACTCGCCAAACCCGCCTGAGTGACCACCACGCCCTTCGGCATACCGGTGGAGCCGGAGGTGTAGATGACGTAGGCGGGATGCTCGGCGCGCAACTGTCGCAGCCGATCCGCGTAGGTGACCGGCTCGGTCGGGTAGTCCTCCAACTGCTGGACGAAGGCGTCCGAATCGATGACCAGCCATTCGATCTCGCTCGGCAGGTCCTCCACCACTCGCGCTACGGTGAGGCCGAGTACCGCGCCGGAGTCCTTCACCATGTGCTCGACACGATCGGCCGGATAGTTCGGATCCACCGGCACGAAACCCGCACCAGTCTTGGCCACCGCCCACACCGCGACCACCGACTCCACCGAACGCGGAACACCAACAGCGACCAGATCCTCCGGACCCACCCCCCGATCGATCAGCAACCGCGCCAACCGCGTGGACCTGGCGTCGAGTTCCGCGTAGGTGAGATGTCCGCGAGAGCTGACCGCGTCGGCGAAGACAACCGCGGTGCCGGTTGGATGCGCTTCGACGGCGGTTGCCATCAGTTGCGGGAGGGTAGTGACTCTAGGTCGCCGGGTACGAGTGGGCCGCACCCGCGCGGGCCGCGTCACGCGAGCCCCGCTTCGTGCTTCCTGGGCACCGATCCCTGCGCCGGCAGACTATTCCCCGACAAGCGAAACATGAAAACTCTGCACATCCTGCCTGTAAGAACACGTCCATGACACATTTCCAGCGGACGGCCTGATACAGCAAACCAGTCCGCTGTGTGCATGGTCACACAACTGAAAGCTTCCGCATGACAGCGAATCACTTCACCGGGCGTCGAACAGCTCGGTGAACTCGACGATCGCGGCCACATTCGACCAGGGCCCCTCGGGCACCGCGCCGACACCATTGTCCAGCACCACGGCGTGCAAATCCTCCAGTGCCATCGGGTCGAGCGTGTCCAGCCCGGTCCGATCCGTCACCAGATGGGTTACCCACTCGTCGGCGAGCGATTCGGTCAGCGCGCCGTCCGCGTCGACCAGCACCACCGACGCGCCCACCGATCCGGCGGCGACCATCTCGACCAGCGCGGCGGGCGACTGCGGACTGCCGTGCTGGAAAGTGCGCGATTCGAAAGTCAGTTCGGTGCGTGCGCGCAGCCGTGCGGCGGCCATGGCGAGGTCGTCGTAGCTGAGCGCCTGCGCGCCGATGAACGCCGGGTCGCCGCCGCGCAAGGCGCGAATGCGGTGGGCGTAGGTGACCGGCCGGGGTGATTCGGCGGCGATCTCCGCGACGACGGTCGGGTCGTCGAGGGCGAGCCAGTCGACCGCGGCGGCCGAGTGCGCACCGCCGACCGTCAAGCCGGTCTTGATCTCGAGTTCGTGCGGCAGCTGTGCGTCGAGTGCGTCGACCGGGACCACGGCGGCGCCGGTTTTGAGTACCGCCCAGGTGGCGATGACCGCTTCGATGCCGCGATCCAGCCGCACCGCCACGCCCGCGCCGGGGCCGCAGCCGCGCGCGATGAGCACGCGCGCCAACCGCGACGAGCGCGCGTCGAGATCCTGGTAGGACAGAGCGTTCTCGCCGGAGACCACGGCGGGGCCGTCCGGGTCGTCCTCGACCGCCGCCGCCAGCGCCTGGGTCAACGCCGTACCCGCGGTGGCCGTGGGCGCTTCGACGCTCACCCGCTCCGCCGCGACCGCCATCCGTTCCCGTTCGGTTGCGTCGAGGATGTCGATGTCGCCGATGGGGGTGTGGGGGTTGGTGGCGATGGTGGTGAGGATGCGGTGGAGGCGGTGGCCGAGGGTTTGGATGGTGGTTTCGTCGAAC
>NZ_BAFZ01000110.1 GCF_000308575.1 Nocardia exalbida NBRC 100660
CGCCGATTCCGTGTCCGATGAGCATGCGCGCCAACCGCGACGACTGCTCGTCCAGCGTCCGGTAGGTCAGCTGTCGGTCGCTCGCGACCAGCGCGACCGCGTCCGGGTCGAACGCGACCGCGACGGCCATGAGTTCGGCCAGCGTGTGCGGCGGCACCGGCGCGTCGCCCCGGCGGCCGAGCAGGTCGGCGCGCTCGGCGGGCGCCAGCAGGTCGACCGTGCCGATCGGCGCGTCCGGTCGCGCCGTGAGCACGCCGAGCAGCCTGCCGAAGCGGCGCAGCACGGCGCGGGCGGTGGCGCCGTCGAACAGGTCGGTGGCGTAGTCCAGTTCGACCGCGAGATGCCCGTCGGCGTCCGGCTCGGCGGACACGGTGAACTGCCAGTCGAATCGGGCCACCGGCTCGTCGAATTCGACGGCGGTCAGCTCGAGGCCCGGCACCGTGAAGGGGCCGGTTCCGGCGTTCAGGTAGCTCAGCGCCACGGTGAACAGCGGATGCCGTGCCTGGGAGCGCTCGACGCCGAGTTCGTCGACCACCCGGTCGAACGGCACGCCCGCGTGCTCGAAGGCGGCGAGATCGACGGCCCTGGTCCGGGCGAGCAGGTCGGTGAAGGAGCGGTCCTGGTCCGGGCGGACGCGCAGCACCACGGTGTTGACGAACATGCCGACCAGGTCGTCCAGGGCCGCCGCGCCGCGGCCTGCCACCGGAGTGCCGATCGGGATGTCGTCGGAGCCCGACAGGCGAGCCAGCAGGACGGCGAGGGCGGCGTGGACCACCATGAACGGCGTCGCGTCGTGTCGCGCGGCCAGTTCGGCGACGCGCGCGGCGACACCGCCGCCGATTCTGGCCCGCTCGTTCGCGCCGCGCCCGGTCGCGATGGCCGGACGTGGACGGTCGGCGGGCAACTCGAGTTCGTCGCGCAGGTCGCGCAACGTCGCGGTCCAATACGGAAGCTGTTGCGCGGCGACGTTTTCCAGCTCGGCGTCCTGCCAGAGGGCGTAATCGGCGTACTGGGCGGCGAGAGCGGGCCAGACCGGGCGGGTGCCGAGGACCCGGGAGAGATAGGCCGTCAGCAGGTCGCGCAGCAGTGGGCTCATCGAGTAGCCGTCGGCCGCGATGTGGTGCGCCACCGCGACCAGTACGTGACTGGTGGCGTGCTCGCGCAGCAGTGTGGCACGCACCGGGACCTCGGCGGTGACATCGAAACCGGCGGAGCGGATTTCGGCGATCCGGTCGTCGACGGCGCGGCCGTCCGGCGCTTCGACCGTCAATCGCACGGCGGCGCTGTCCGGCGGCAGGATCACCTGGTGAGCCGCGCCGGTCGCATCGGCCGGGTACAGCGTGCGCAAGCTCTCGTGCCGCGCCACGACGTCGGCGAACGCGGCCGCCAGGGCCTCGACGTTCAGTTCGCCCTCGATGCGCAGCGCGACCGGGATGTTGTGGGCGGGCGAAGCCGGGTCGAGCCGGTTGAGGAACCACATGCCGCGCTGGACGGGCGCGAGCGGAATCCGTTCCGGCCGTGGCCCGGCCACCAGTGGCACCACCCGCTCGGTCGCGGCGGCGTCCGCGGTGAGCAGTTCGGCCAGCGCGCCCACGGTCGGCGCCTCGAACAGCAGCCGCACCGGGACGCGGCGACCCAGCCGGTCGCCGATCCTGGCCAGTACCCGGGTGGCGCTGAGCGAGTTTCCGCCCAAGGCGAAGAAGTGGTCGTCGAGGCCGATCGGGCCGGAGCCCAGCACCGATTCGACGGCGTCGGCCACCACGCGTTCGGCGGGCGTCACCGGGGCGCGGTAGGCGACGCGGTCGAACACCGGTTCCGGCAGTGCCGTGCGGTCCAGCTTGCCGGAGGTGTTGAGCGGGAAGGCGTCCAGCGTGACCAGCGCCGAGGGGAGCATGTACGACGGCAGCCCGGCCGCGGCGGCGCGCAGCACCTCGGCATCCGACAGCGCCGCGCCCGGCTCGGCGGTGAGGTAGCCGACCAGGTGGTCGTCGCCGGTGACGGTGGTGACCACCCGGGCCGCCGCCTGCGCCACTCCGGGCGCGGCCGCGAGGGCGGCCTCGATCTCGCCGAGTTCGACGCGCTGGCCGCGGAACTTCACCTGGAAGTCGGTGCGGCCCAGATACACCAGTTCGTGGGTGTCGCCGCCGGTGTCCCAGCGCACCAGGTCGCCGGTGCGGTACATCCGCTGCCCCGGCGCGCCGAACGGGTTGGCCACGAAGCGGTCCGCGGTGAGATCCGGCCTGCCGTGGTAGCCGCGCGCGAGCTGGACGCCCGCGAGATACAGCTCCCCCGCGACGCCGGGCAGTGTCGGGCGCAGCCGCGAATCCAGCACGTAGACCCGGCTGTTCCATTCCGGGTTGCCGATCGGAAGCACGGCGCGGTCGCTCACGCCCGTCACGTCGCGGTGGGTGATGCTCACCGCCGCTTCGGTCGGGCCGTACAGGTTGTGCACCCGTGCGGCGCTCACCGCGCCGAACGCCCGCACGGTCTCGGCGGGCAGCGCCTCGCCGATGACGAACACCGTGTGCAGCGACTCGAGGGCGGCGCTGTGTCCGGCGGCCGCGACGTGCCCGGCGAAGACGCTGAGCATCGACGGCACGAAATCGGTGACGGTGACTCGTCGCTCGGCGATCACCTGGGTGAGGTAGCCCGGGTCGCGGTGGCCGTCCGGTGCGGTCAGCACCAGTGTGGCGCCGACGCGCAGGGGCAGGAAATAGCCCCACAGCGACACGTCGAACGTGGTCGCGGTCTTTTGCAGGTACACGTCGTCGGCGGTGAGGCCGTATCGCGATTGCATCCAGGTCATCTGGTTGACGATCGCCGCGTGTGACACGCCGACGCCCTTGGGTTTTCCGGTGGATCCGCTGGTGAAGATCACATAGGCCGGGCTGCCGGGGTGGATCGGCGCGGAACGTTCGTCCGCCGCGATGGGGTCGCCGGAGTAGCCGTCCAGCGCGATGGCGTCGACCAGGACGGTGGCGACGGACTCGCCCGCGTCGATCCGATCGGCCGTCGTGGTGAGCACGGCCACGGGCCGCGCGGTCTCGAGAATGTGCGCGATGCGCCGCGCGGGGTGGTCGGGGTCGATCGGCACGTACGCGCCGCCCGCTTTGAGCACGGCGTACATCGCGATCACCAGCTCCGGTGAGCGCCGGATCGCCAGCGCCACCAGCGATTCGGGGCCGACGCCCGCCGCGATCAGGTGGCGGGCCAGCCGGTTGGCGCGCCGGTCCAGATCGCCGTAGGTCACGGTGGCCGGGGGCGTCGCGCTGTCGGGCACGAACACCAGCGCCGGGTCATCGGGCGTCGCGGCGGCCTGGGCCTCGAATTCGTCGAGAAGCAGTTCGTCGGCCAGGGCGGTGTGCGCGGAGTCGTTCCACTCGGTGACCACGCGGTGCAGTTCGCCCGTGCCGAACAGATCGATGTCGCCGACCACCTGTTCCGGGTCGGCGGTGACCGCGGCGAGCAGGCGGGCGAAGCGCGCGCCGAAGGTCTCGACTGTGGCGGCGTCGAACAGATCGGTGGCGTAGGTGAAGCGCAGCGCCTCGCCGGTGACGGTGAGCTGGAGGTCGAACGGCGTTGTCTCGTAGTCGAATTCGTGATCGGACACGGCGACACCCGCCATGTTCAGGGTGACCGGCGCCAGGTTCTGGAAGAACAGCGCGATCTGGAACAGCGGGTGCCGGGCCTGCGAGCGCGGCGGGTCGAGCGCCTCGACCAGGCGCTCGAACGGCACGTCGGCGTGGGCGAAGGCGTCCAGGTCGTGCTCGCGCACCCGGCGCAGCACGGTGGCGAAGGTGTCCGAGCCGGGGACCCGCGCACGCAACACCACGGTGTTGACGAACATGCCGACCAGATCGTCCAGCGCCGCGTCACCGCGGCCCGCGACGGGCGCGCCGATCGCGATGTCGTCCGTGCCGGACAGCCTGGCCAGCAGGGTGGCCAGCGCGGCGTGCACGACCATGAACGGTGTGGCCTCGTAGCGCGCGGCCACGGCGGCGATTCCGTCGCCCACCTCGCCGGGCAGCGTCGTGGTCGTGCTCGCCGCGGCGTGCGAGGCGATCGGGGGGCGCGGGCGGTCGGCGGGCAGGTCGAGCTGAGCGGGCAGCGCGCGCAGCGTCTCGCGCCAGTACGCCAGCTGCCGCGCGGCCACCGAGTGCGGGTCGTCCTCGGCGCCGAGCACCTCGCGCTGCCAGAGCGCGTAGTCGGCGTATTGCAGGTCGAGTTCGGTCCAGACCGGGGCGGTGCGCGTCGCGCGGGCCGCGTAGGCGGCGGCCAGATCGCGGGCCAGCGGGCCCATCGAGAAGCCGTCGGCCGCGATGTGGTGCACCACCAGGGCCAGCAGGTGATCGCGATCGGACCGGGTGACCAAGCCGATGCGCAACGGCACCTCGGCGGCGAGGTCGAAGGGAGTGGCGACGAACTGCCGCAGCGCGCCCGCCGCGTCCAGCACCTGGATCGCCGGAACGTGGGTGGCGTCGAGAATGCGCTGGTAGCCGATGCCGTCGTGGTCGGGGTACACGGTGCGCAGGGTTTCGTGCCTGCCGACCAGGTCACCGACGGCGGCGGCCAGGGTGGCCGGGTCCAGATAGCCCGTGAGGCGGACCACTACGGCGATGTTGTGCACGGTCTCGGCGGGATCGAAGCGGTTGAGGAACCACATGCGCTGCTGCGCGGGCGAGAGCGGTACGCGTTCCGGACGCGGCCGCGGCGCGAGCGCGGGCTCGGCGCCCGTGCCCGCGAGCCGTTCGGCCCGTGCGGCCAGCGCGGTCACGGTCGGCGCCTCGAACAGCAGGCGCACCGGGATCTCGGCGTCCAGTTCGGCGCCGAGCCGGGCGGCGACCCGGGTGGCGATCAGCGAGTTGCCGCCGAGAGCGAAGAAGTCGTCGTCCGCGCCGACGCGCTCGACGCCGAGCAGCGCCGCGACGATCCGCGCGACGGTCGCCTCGACGCGGGTGGCCGGAGCCCGGTAGCCCGCGGTGGCGAACTCCGGCGCGGGCAGTGCGGCCCGGTCCAGCTTGCCCGAAGCGTTGACCGGGAACCGATCGAGGACGACGAACGCCGTCGGTACCGCATACGCGGGCAGTTCGGCGCTCAGCGCGGCGCGCACCTGCTCGGTGTCGATCGTGTGGCTGCCCGAGGCGACCAGGTAGGCGACCAGCTGATCGCCCAACCGCTCGTCCGAACGGACCAGCACCACCGCCTGCGCGACCGCGTCCAGCGCCAGCAGCGCCGATTCGACCTCGCCCGGCTCGATGCGCAGACCGCGCAGCTTCACCTGGAAGTCCGTCCGACCCAGATACTCCAGTTCACCGTCCGGCCGCCAGGCCACGAGGTCGCCCGTGCGGTACATCCGCGCCCCGGCGGGCCCGAACGGACCGGCCACGAACCGATCGGCGGTCAGTTCGGGGCGCGCCACGTAACCCTGCGCCAGCTGCGCGCCCGCCAGGTACAGTTCCCCCGGCACGCCGACGGGCACCGGTCGCAGCCGCGCGTCCAGCACCAGCAAGCGGGTGTTGGCCACCGGCCTGCCGATCGGCACGGACACCAGGTCCTCATCGGTCACCTCGTGATAGGTGACGTCGACAGCGGCCTCGGTAGGGCCGTACAGGTTGTGCACCCGCGCTCCGATCAGCTCTCGCGCCCGCTGCGCGGTAACCGCGGGCAATGCCTCGCCCGACGCGAAGACGCTGCGCAGCGTAATGCACTCGCCTGTGCGTGGTTCCGCCAGGAAAACCCCCAGCATGGAGGGTACGAAGTGCACCGTCGTGACGCGCTGCTCGACGATCACGCGAGCCAGATGGGCCGGGTCGCGATGACCATCTGGACGAGTGACCACCAGTCGGGCGCCGAAAGCCAAGGGCCAGAAAAACTCCCAGACGGAAACATCGAAGGTGGCGGGGGTCTTTTGCAGCACCACGTCGTCGGCGGCCAGCGGATAGGCCGACTGCATCCATGTGAGGCGATTCACGATCGCCGCGTGGGTGACCGCGACGCCCTTCGGCTGCCCGGTCGATCCGGAGGTGAAGATCACATAAGCGGTGTGTCCGGGCGCGGGTGACCCGAGCCGGTCCTGGGCGGTCAGCGGGGCGGTGGAGTAGCCGGTCAGGTCCAGCCGGTCGAGCCGGACCTGTCGTGCCGCGCCCGCGTCCAGATCGAGGCCGGAGGTGAGCACGCACACCGGCCGTGCGGTCGACAGCACGTATTCCAGTCGCTCGGCCGGATGGTCGGGGTCGAGCGGGACGTACGCGCCGCCCGCGAGGGTGACCGCGTAGATGCCGAGCACCAGGTCCAGCGACCGGCGCATGCCGAGCGCGACCGGGGTGCCCGGGCCGACGCCCTGCCCGGCCAGCCAGCGCGCCAGCTGTCGCGCCCGCCCGGCGAACTCGGAGTACGTGAGCGTCGCGTAGCTACTCATGTGCGGGTGGTGGTCGGGCGACGAGTGGGCCGTGGTGTGCCCCTCGACCGTGACCGCGGGCGTGTCCGGAGTCCTGGCCACCTGCGCCTCGAACAGCGAGATCAGCGTGGCCGCCGGGTCGACGGCGGTGGCGGTGTCATTCCATCGGTCGAGCACCAGCGCCCGCTCGGCGTCGTCCAGGAGTTCGAGGTCGCCGACGCGCACCGAGGGGTCGGCCACCGCGGCCCGCAGCACCCGCGCGAAGCGAGCCGCGAATGTCTCGACGGTGGTCCGGTCGAACAGGTCCGTGGCGTAGCGCAGCACACCGCGCAGCGCGTAACCGGTCGCCGCGCGGTGCTCGGTCAATTCCACGGCCAGGTCGAACTGGGCGACACGATTGTCCAGCGGATAGGCCGACACGGTGAGACCGGGCAGGCGCAGCACGGTGTCGTCGTACTGCTCGAAGGTGAGCAGTGTCTGCACGATCGGCGAATGCGCCTGCGAGCGGACCGGGTTCAGCTCCTCGACCAGGCGCTCGAAGGGAAGGTCGGCGTGGGCGAAGGCCCGCACATCGGCCTCGCGCACGCGAGCGAGCAGTTCGGCGAAGGACGCGTCCGCCGCGACCGGCGTGCGCAGCACGAGGGTGTTGACGAACATGCCGACCAGGTCGTCCAGCGCTTGTTCGCCGCGTCCCGCGACCGGGGTGCCGATGGCGACGTCGTCCACTGCGGCCAGCCGTGCGAGCAGCGCGGCGTAGGCGGCGTGCAGCACCATGAACATCGAGACCCCGCGCCGCCGAGCGAGTTCGGCGATCGAGCCGGTGAGGTCGGCGGGGATCGCGAACTCGACGGTGGCGCCGCGCCCGGAGGCCACCGCCGGGCGGGGGCGGTCGGCGGGCAGCTCCAGCACCGGCGGGAGTCCGGCGAGTTCCGCCCGCCAGTAGGCGATCTGGGTCGACAGCGCCGAGTCCGGATCGTCGGCGGAGCCCAGCGCGGCGCGCTGCCAGAGGGTGAAGTCGGCGTATTGCACTGGCAGCGGACGCCACGACGGCGTCTCTCCGGCGGCGCGCGCGGTGTAGGCCGTCATGAGGTCGCGGGCCAGCGGGGCGGTGGAGACGCCGTCGGCGGCGATGTGGTGGACCACGACGGCGAGCAGGTGATCGTCCGGCGCGACGCGGAACAGGCTCGCCCGCACCGGGATACGTGTGCACAGGTCGAAACTCTCGGCGATCACCGCCAGTACCGCGCCACGCAGGTCCGGTTCGGTCACCTCGATCGGGTGCAGCGGCAGTTCGGGCACATCCGCGCCGCTGAGCACCACTTGGGCCGGGCCGTCGGCATCCGCCGGGAAGACGGTGCGCAGCGATTCGTGCCGATCGATCACGTCGCGCACGGCAGCCCGCAACGCCGCCTCGTCCAGCGCACCGGTGAGCCGGATGGTGATCGGGATGTGGTAGACCGCCGAATCCGGATCGAGCCGGTGCAGCAGCCACATGCGGGTCTGTGCCAGCGACAACGGGATTCGAGCGGGACGCTCGGCCGGGGCGAGCGCGGGCCCTGCGGTGTCCGGGCGCTCCGACCGGGCGACCCGCGACGCCAGCCCCGCCACGCTCGGCGTCTCGAACACTTCGCGCACGGTCAGCGCGCACCCGAAGGCGGCGTTGACCCTGGCGACCAGCCGCATGGCCAGCAGCGAATTGCCGCCGCGGGCGAAGAAGTCGTCGTCCGCGCCGATCCGCGCCGCACCGGTCAGGTCGGCGACCAGCGTGGCGAGCACCGCCTCGGTCCCCTCCCGCGGCGCACGGAACTCCCCCGCGGAAGTGAGTTCGACGGCGGGCAGCGCCGACCGGTCGAGCTTGCCCACGGTGGTCAACGGCATCTCGTCGAGCACGACGACGTGGGTGGGCACCATATACGCGGGCAGCTGGGCGCGCGCCTCGTCGAGCACCGCCTCCGGCGCCACGTCCGCCCCGGTGACGTAACCGACCAGGCATTCCTGTCCCGCGCTGTCGCGGGCCACGCGCGCCGCCCCGTTCGTCACGCCGGTCGCGGCGGCGAGCACCGCCTCGATCTCGCCCAGCTCGATCCGCTGGCCGCGCAACTTGACCTGGAAGTCGTTGCGGCCCAGATACACCAGATCGCCGTCGCGGTTCCAGCGCACCAGGTCACCGGTCCGGTACATCGTGCGGCCGGGCACCCCGAACGGGTCGGCGACGAATCGTTCGGCGGTCAGTCCCGGGCGGGCGTGATACCCGCGCGCCAGTTGGTCGCCCGCGAGATACAGCTCTCCGGTGACGCCGATCGGCACCGGGCGCAACCGGGCGTCCAGCACGTAGGCCCTGGTGTTCCAGCACGGGCGGCCGATGGCCACGTCCCGGCCGGCTCCGGCGTCGGCGTCGGTGAACTCGTGGTAGATCGCCGAGATCGCCGCCTCGGTGGGGCCGTAGGCGTTGTGCACCGCGCCGTCGAAGCTGCCACGCAGCGCGGCGAGCAGGTCCGGGGTGAGCGCTTCGCCGCCGCAGTGCAGGTGCCGGAACGACCGCAGCGCGTCGCCCATGCCCTCGCCGAGCAGCGCGGCCAGCACCGAGGGCACGTACTCGGCGATCGTGATGCGGTGTTCGCGCAACAGGTCCGCGAAGTAGGTCAGGTCCAGGTGGCCGCCGGGGCGGGCGATCACCAGCGGCGCGCCGACGGCGACCGGCAGGAAGCATTCCCACACCGACACGTCGAAGGTCAGCGGCGCGCGTTGCAGGATGCGATCGGACGCGGTGACGCGGTAGCGGAATTCCAGCCACCGCAGCTGGTTCATGATCGCGCGGTGCGTGACGGCCACGCCCTTCGGCCGCCCGGTGGAGCCGGAGGTGAACAGCACGTAGGCGGTGTTGTCCGGGCGCAGCGCCGCGACGCGCTCGGCATCGGCGACCGGGCCGTCGGCGACGCCGTCGAGGTCGAGATCGGCGAGATCGAGGACGGCCACACCGTCCAGTGCGGGCAGCGTCGCGCCGCCCGCGATCAGCACCAGCCGCGGCGCGGCGCTTCCGACGATCCGCGCCAGGCGTTCGGCCGGGTGCGCCGGATCGATCGGCAGGTACGCCGCGCCCGCGCGCACGATCGCGTACATCGCCACGAGCATGTCGATCGAGCGCGCGGCGGCCAGGCCGACGATGTCCTCCGGGCCCACACCCGCCTCGATCAGCCTGCGGGCCAGCCGGTTCACCCGGGAGGCGAACTCGGCGTAGGTCACCGCCGCGTCCTCGAAGCGCACGCCGACGCGCGCGGGCGTGGCGGCGACGCGCGCGGTGAGCAGATCGTCCAGCGTCTCCGCGGGCAGCGCTTGCACGGTGGCGTTGCGTTCCGACAGCAGCATGCCGCGTTCGGCCTGCGACATCAGCTCGACCGCGCCGACCGGGATGCGGGCGTCGCGCGCCATCGCGCACAGCACGCGTTCGAAGGCGGCGAGGAATCCGGCGACGGTCGGTTCGTCGAACAGGTCGAGCGCGTAGTGCAGGTGCACGTCGATACCGTCCGGCGCGCCTTCGCCGGTGTAGCGGTCGGTGAATGTCCAGTCCAGGTCGAGCTGGATCGGCGCCGCGCCCACCTCGAGCGCGGCGATGGCCAGCCGGTGCAGCCGGAACTCCGGCGTGGCCTGGTTCTGCAAGGTCAGCGCGACCTGGTACAGCGGGGCGTGCGCCTGCGAGCGAACCGGGTTCAGCACCTCGACCAACTGCTCGAACGGCACCGCCGCGTGGTCGAAGGCGGCCAGGTCGGCCGCGCGCACGGACGCCAGCAGTTCGCCCAGGGTCGCGTCCGGGCGGACCTCGGTGCGCAGCACCAGCGTGTTGACGAACATGCCGACCAGCTCGTCCAGCGCTTCCTCACCGCGCCCCGCGACCGGCGCGCCGATCACCACATCCGCGCCTGCGCCGTAGCGGCTCAGCAGCACGGCCAGCGCGGTGTGCAGCACCATGAACGGGGTCACCCGGTGCGCGGCGGCCAGATCGTGGATCCGCTCGTGCAGGGCGGCGTCCAGCCGGCCGGTCAGCGCGCCGCCCCGGTTGGTGGCCACCGCCGGACGCGGCCGGTCGGACGGGAGCGTCAGCACCTCGGGCAGCCCGGCCAGCCGATCGGTCCAGTAGGCCAACTGGCGCGACAGCACCGAGGCCGGGTCGTCGGCCGAGCCGAGCGCGGCGCGCTGCCAGATCGCGAAGTCGGCGTACTGCACCGGCAGGGAACTCGGCGCGGGCGCCATGCCCGCGCACCGTGCGACGTAAGCGTTGGCCAGGTCCCTGGTCAGTGGCGCGAAAGACCAACCGTCCGCGGCGATGTGATGCACGACGAACAGCAGGATGTGGACCTGCTGCGCGCCCGGCCGGTCGTCCTCGACGCGCAGCAGGCGGACGCGCAGCGGCACCTCGGCGGTCACATCGAAGCCGGTGCGCGCGGCGGCGGTGACGAGTTCGGGCACCTGCTGCGCGGAAACCGGCCGGGTGACCAGTTCGACCAGTCTCGTCCCGGCGGGAAGCACCAATTGGGTCGAGCCGCCGTCGTGTTCGGGATAGATCGTGCGCAGCGTCTCGTGCCGGGCGATCACGTCGGCGATCGCCGCCTCCAACGCGGGCACGTTCAGCGCACCGGTGAGGCGCAGCGCGAACGGGATGTTGTACGCGCCGCTGGTGGTGTCGAACCGGTTCAGGAACCACATGCGCTGCTGGGCGATCGACAACGGGATCGGGCCGCCGCGCTCCTGCGGCGTGATCGGCGGCAGCGCAACCGCGGTGGTCTCGACGGGGCCGTCGATGGTGATCCGCCGCGCCAGCGCCCGCACCGTGGGCGCGTCGAAGATCGTGCGCACCGCCACCTCGGCGCCGGTGGCCTTACCCAGCCGCGCGGCCAGCTGGGTGGCGCTGAGGGAGTTGCCGCCGAGGGCGAAGAAGTCGTCCTCGGCGCCCACCTCGGTCACCCCGAGCAGGGCTTCGAAGGTCTCGGCGACAAGCGTTTCCGCCGCGCCGCTCGGGGGCAGGAAGGTCGCGGGCACGAGCACGGGCGCGGGCAGCGCGGATCGGTCCAGCTTCCCGGAGGCGTTCACCGGCAACCGGTCCAGCACCACGAACGCCTGCGGCACCATATAGCCGGGCAGCCGCTGGGCCACCGCGTCGCGCACCGTCGCGATCTCGACCGGTGCGTCCGTCACGAGGTAGGCGACCAGCTGCTCACCCGTGCCGCGATCGTCGCGGACCGCAACGGCGGCCTGGGTCACGGCGGGCGTCGCGAGCAGCGCCGACTCGATCTCGCCGAGTTCGATGCGCAAGCCGCGGAGCTTGACCTGGGAATCGGTGCGGCCGAGGAATTCCAGCTCGCCCGCGCGGGTCCACCGCACCAGATCGCCGGTGCGGTACATCCGTTCACCGGGCGGGCCGAACGGGTCTGCGACGAACCGGTCACCGGTGCGGCCGGGACGGCCCAGATAGCCGCGGGCCAGCTGGACACCGGCGAGATACAGTTCGCCGGGCACACCCTCCGGCACCGGCCGCAGCCGCGCGTCGAGTACATACGTCCGGGTGTTCCAGATCGGCTTGCCCATCGGCACGGACTCGAAGTCGGTGTCGCACACCGCGTGGAAGGTCACCTCCACCGCGGCCTCGGTGGGCCCGTAGCCGTTGTGCACCCGCGCACCGGTGAGTTCGCGCATCCGGTGGGCGACGCCGGCCGGCAGCGCCTCACCGGAGCAGAACACCTCGCGCAGCGAAGGCGCGTCGAACTCGCCCGCGACGAAGACGGCCAGCATGGACGGCACGAAGTGCGCCGCGGTGACGCCCTCGGCACGGATGAGGCGCGCCAGGTACGCCGGGTCGCGATGCCCGTCCGGCCGCGCCAGCACCATGCGCGCGCCGACCTGCAACGGCCAGAAGAACTCCGGCACCGACACGTCGAAGGTGGCGGGCGTCTTCTGCAACAGGACATCCCCCGGCCCGAGCGCGACGTACGCCGACTGCATCCAGCGCAGCCGGTTGACGATGCCGCGATGGCTCATGGCCACGCCCTTCGGCGTGCCGGTGGAGCCGGAGGTGAACAGCACGTAGGCGGTGTTGTCCGGGCGCAGCGCAGCGCGCCGGTCGGCGTCGGTGAGCGGGGTATCCGGGTAGCCCGACAGGTCCAGCCGATCGATCCGCGTCTCGGGCAGGCCGCAATTCAGGTCCCCGCCCGCGGTCAGCACACACACCGGCGCGGCCGTTTCGAGGATGTGCGCGGTGCGCTCGGCCGGATGGTCGGGGTCGATCGGCAGGTAGCCGCCGCCCGCCGCGACCACCGCGTACATGCCGACCACCAGGTCGACGGAACGGCGCATGCCCAGCGCCACCAGCGTTTCCGGGCCGACGCCCCGGCTGACGAGCCACCGCGCCAAGCGGTTGACCCGCCCGGCGAACTCGGCATACGTCAGTGTCGAGGAGTGGTGGTCCGATGACGAGTCGGCCGGTGTCCTCACGTCGAAGCTGATCGCCGCGGCGTCCGGTGTGCGTTCGGCTTGCGCTGCGAACAGCGAGGCGAGCGTGCCGGATTCGGGCAGCGGATGCGCGGTGGCGTTCCATTCCCGCAGCACCCTCGCGCGTTCGGCGTCCGACAACAGTTCGATGTCACCGATGCGCGCCCCTGGATCGGCCGTGGCGGCGGCGAGCATGCGCCGGAACCGATCGGCATAGGACTCGGCCGTCACGGCGTCGAACAGGTCGGTGGCGTAGCGCAGGGTGGCCGACAGGCCCGCCGATTCCGACCGCTCCGCCACCACCAGGTGCAGATCGAACTTCGCACCGTTGTCGGGAATCTCGACCGGGCGCACCGACAGCCACGGCACCTCCATGGCCGGTCCGTCTAAGGCGGACGTCGCGGCCTCGAAGCTGAACATCACCTGGAACAGCGGGTGCGCACCGGCGGAGCGATCCACGGCCATGGCGTCCACCAGCCGCTCGAACGGCAGATCGGCGTTGGCGAACGCGGCCAGGTCGGCATCGCGGACATCGGAGAGCAGCCCGGCGAACGAGGCGTCGGCGGCGACCCGCGTGCGCAGTGCGAGGGTGTTGACGAACATGCCGACGAGGGCGTCCAGGGCTCGCTCACCGCGCCCGCCGACGGGCGAGCCGATCACGATGTCGGCGCTACCGCTCATCCTGGCCAAGGTGGCGGCGAAGGCCGCGTGCAGTGTCATGAACAGTGTCGCGCCGCTGCGCCGGGCGAGCGCGCGCAGGCCCGCGGCCACCTCGGGCTCGATCACGAAATCGACGGCCGCTCCCTCGTGCGACGCGACCGCGGGGCGGGGCCGATCGGCCGGGAGCGGCAGTTGCGCCGGGGCGCCGTCCAGCACGTCGCGCCAGAAGCGCAACTGCTGGTAGGCGAGGTCGCCGGGGACGTCCTCGGCGCCGAGGAGTTCCCGGTGCCAGAGGCTGTAGTCGGCGTACTGCACGGTCAGCTCGTCCCAGTCCGGCCGCAGGCCGGTCAGGCACGCGAGGTAGGCCCGGACCAGGTCGGTGACCAGCGGCGCCATCGACAGGGCGTCGGCGGCGATGTGATGCACGACGAACACCAGCACGTATTCGTCGCCGGTGACGCCGCGCGCCTCGTCCACCCGGTCGACGGCCAGCAGCGCGACCCGGCACGGCAGCTCGGCGGTGACATCGAACCCGGCGCGGACGATGCCGATCACGGCGTCGCGCACCGCGGAGCGGTCGATCGGCACCGGATGCAGGCTCAAGCCGATGTCGGCCGCGTCGAGGACGGATTGGTAGGGGCCGCCGTCGGTTTCGGGGTAGGTGGTGCGCAGCGTCTCGTGCCGGGTGAGCACGGCGAGCACGGCGCGCTCCAGCGCGATCACGTCCAGGCGACCGGTCAGCCGCAGCACGATCGGCAGGTTGTAGACGCTGTCGACGCCGTCCTGACTCTCGACCCGATTGAGGAACCACAGTCGCTGCTGCGCGGGCGAGAGCGGCACCCGTTCGGGCCGCTCCCGGCGGACCAGCGCGAGCCGCTGGGCTCCCGCCGCGCCGAGGCGTCCGACGGCGGCGGCGAACCCCTCCACCGTGGGCGCGTCGAACAGCGCGCGCACCGGCACGCGCACGCCCGCGGCCTCGCCTGTGCGGGCGGTGACCTGGGTGGCGTCCAGTGAGCTGCCGCCGAGGGCGAAGAAATCGTCGTCCAGCCCGGCTCGCTCGGCTCCCAGCACCTCCGCGAACACCGCGGCGACCAGCCGCTGCGCGGCGTCGACGGGCGGGCGGAAGCGCTCGGCGGCGAGCACCGGGGCCGGCAGTGCCGCGCGATCGAGCTTGCCGCTGGTGTTCACGGGGAATTCGTCCAGTTCGACCAGTGCGGTCGGCACCATGTAAGCGGGAAGCCGCTGAGCGACAGCGGCTTTCACCACGTCGAGGTCGACTGTCACGCCGGGCGCCGCGATCACGTAACCCGCCAGGAAGTCGCCCGCCGGTCCGGTGACCAGCCGTGCCGCGGCCTGCCCGACCTCGGATACCGCCAGCAACGCGGTCTCGATCTCGGCGAGCTCGATGCGCCTGCCGCGGAATTTCACCTGGAAGTCGGTGCGGCCCAGATAGATCAGTTCGCCGTCGCCGCTCCAGCGCACCAGGTCACCGGTGCGGTACATGCGCGCGCCCGGCGCGCCGAACGGGTTCGCGACGAAACGATCGGCGGTGAGGTCGACACGGCCGTGATAGCCGCGCGCCAGCTGCGCGCCCGCCAGGTACAGCTCGCCCGGCACGCCGATCGGCGCGGGCCGCAACCGTCCGTCCAGGACGTAGACCTGCGCGTTCCACTCCGGCTCGCCGATCGGCACGTACGGTGTGTCCGCGTCGGTGACCTCGCGGTTGGTGATGGACACCGCCGCCTCGGTCGGGCCGTAGAGATTGTGCAGGCCCGCGTCGCACACCTGCCGGAACGCCGCGACGGTGTGCGGAGGCAGCGCCTCGCCGATCACGAACACCTCGCGCAGCGAATCCAGTTCACCCGGCTGCGCGTGCGCGGCGAACACCGCGAGCATCGACGGCACGAAATCGGTGAGCGTCACCTGGTGGTGGGCAATGGTTTCGGCGAGGTAGCGCGGATCGCGGTGCCCGTCCGCCGCCGCGAGCACCAAAGTGGCGCCCGCCCGCAGCGGCAGGAAGTACCCCCACAGCGAGACGTCGAAGGTGCTCGCGGTCTTCTGCAGGTAGACATCGCCGACCCGCGGACGGTACTCCGCGTGCATCCAGGCCAGCTGGTTGGCGATGGCCTGATGGCTGACCGCCACGCCTTTCGGCCTGCCGGTGGACCCGGAGGTGAAGATCACGTAGGCCGGGTGCTGCGGGTGCAGCACGCCGCGGCGCTCACGGTCGCCGATCTTGCCGGAGGGGTAGGCGGAGAGATCGAGTTCGTCCAGGTGATACACCGGCGCGGAAGCGGTCTCCGCATCGAATCCGGCCGCCCGGCTGGTCAGGATCGCCTGCGGGCGCGCGGTATCGAGGATGTGTCCGATGCGTTCGGCCGGATGCGCCGGATCCACCGGGACGTACGCACCGCCCGCCCGCGCCACCGCGTACATGGCCACGACCAGCTCGATCGAGCGCGGCAGGGCCAGCACGACCAGCGCCTCCGGGCCGACGCCGATCCCGATGAGCATCCTGGCCAGCCGGTCGGCCCGGTCCGACAGCTCGGTGTAGCTCCGCCGCTCGGTACCGGCGACCAGCGCGACGGCATCCGGCGTGCGGCGTACCTGCGCGTCGAAGCCCTCGTGCAGGAAACGGTCCGGCACTTTGTGCCCGCTGGCGTTCCAGCTCGCGGTGACGTAGTCCAGTTCGCCCGCGTCGAGCAGCGGGAGATCCCCGACCGGGGCGTCCGGGTCGTCCACCGCCGCACGCAGCAGCCGGACGAATTTCGCCGCGAACTCCCGCACGGTCGTCGCATCGAACAGGTCGGTGGCGTAGGTGAATTCGGCGCGATATCCGTCGGCGGCGTCGGAGACCGTGAGCTGCAAATCGAATTTCGCGAAACCGGGATCGAAGTCGACCGGCTCGACGTCCAGACCGGGCATGGCCGGCGCGATCGGCCCGATGTTCTGCATGAACAACGCGACCTGGAACAGCGGGTGGCGCGCGGCCGACCGCGCCGGGTTCAGCGCTTCCACCAATTGCTCGAACGGGATGTCGGCGTGTGCGAAGGCGCGCAGGTCGCGATCGGCGGCATACGCGAGGAACTCGGCGAAGGTGCGCGTGCCGTCCACTTCGGTGCGCAGCACGAGCGTGTTGACGAACATGCCGACCAGATCGTCCAACGCGGCCTCGCCCCGGCCCGCGACCGGCGTGCCGATCGCGATGTCGGCGGTACCCGACAGCCGCGCCAGCAGGGCCGCCAGCGCGGCGTGCAGCACCATGAACGGCGTGGCGCGAACGCGCGCCGCGACCGCCTCGACGTCGGCGCGCAAGGCGGCGTCGAGGGCGAACTCGTAGGTCGCGCCCTGATAGGAGGCCGCGGGCGGGCGCGGCCGATCCGCGGGCAGTTCCAATTGCGTGGGGAGCCCAGCCAATTCGGCACGCCAGAAGGCGAGCTGGCGCGCGGCCACGGAGTCCGCGTCGGTCTCCGCGCCGAGCACCCGCTGCTGCCAGAGCGCGTAATCGGCGTACTGCACCGGCAGCGGAGCCCACTCCGGCGCCCGGCCCTCGCGCCGCGCGCCGTAGGCGGTGGTCAGGTCGCGCATCAGCGGACCGAGCGAGAAACCGTCGGCCGCGATGTGGTGGACGACGAGCACCAGCGTGTGGTCCTCGGGCCCGCAGCGCAGCAGGCGCACCCGCACCGGGATCTCCTCGGCGACGTCGAAGCCCTGCCCCGCCGCCCGGCGGATCGCCGCGACCAGCCGGTCCTCCGGCACGTCGGCGGGCGTCAGGTCGAACACCGCGTGCACCCGCCGGACCGATTGCGCCGGACCGTCGGCGGTCTGCGGATAGACGGTGCGCAGTACTTCGTGCCTGGCCACCAGATCCGTGATCGCCGCCGACAGCGCGGAGACCTCGAGCGGGCCGCGCAGGCGCAACGCGACCGGGATGTTGTCCACGGCGGCGGCGCCCAGGTCGCGGGCCTGCTCGGTATCGGCGTCGAACCGGTTGAGGAACCACATGCGCCGCTGCGCGGGCGAGAGCGGAACGTGCGCCGGGCGCGGTCCCGCCACCAGCGGCGGGCGCGCCGGGCCGGGACGCGACAGCGCGGCCACCGCGGCCACGGTCGGGCGGTCGAAGAAGTCACGCACGTCGACGGTCGCGCCGAGGGCCGCGGCGAACCGGGCGATGGCGCGGGTGGCGAGCAGCGAATTGCCGCCGAGTGCGAAGAAATCGTCGTCGGCGCCCACCCGTGGCAGGCCGAGCAGCTCGGCGAAGACCGCGGCCACCGCCGCCTGCGCCTCGGTCTCCGGTGCCCGATAGGCCGGTGCGCCGGACCCGAATTCCGGCTCCGGCAACGCCCGGCGGTCCAGCTTCCCGTTGGCGTTCAGCGGCATAGCGTCCAGCGGGACGAGCAGGGTGGGCACCATGTACTCGGGCAGCTCGCGCCGGACGTGCTCGAGCACATCGGCGGCGTCGATCGAGTCACCGACGACATAACCGACCAGATGATCACCGCCGGCCCGGCGGTGCAGCGTCACCGCCGCCTGGGCCACCATCGGATGACGCGACAGCGCCGCCTCGACCTCGCCGAGCTCGATCCGCAGGCCGCGCAGCTTCACCTGGAAGTCGCTGCGGCCCAGGTATTCCAGCTCGTCCGGGCCGCCCTCCGCGCCGGGCGCCCACCGCACCAGGTCGCCGGTGCGGTACATCCGCTCCCCCGCCGGGCCCTCCGGGTTGGCGACGAATCGCTCGGCGGTCAGGCCGGGGCGGGCCACATAACCGCGGGCCAGTTGCACGCCCGCCAGATACAGCTCGCCGACGACGCCGCGTGCCACCGGGCGCAGGCTGTCGTCGAGCACCAGCAACTCCGTGTCGTCGGCCGCGACGCCGATCGGCACTCCGGCCACGTCCGCGCCGGTCACCTCGTGCGCGGTCACGTCGACGGCGGCCTCGGTGGGCCCGTACAAGTTGTGCAGGGTCGCGCCGCAGATGTCGCGGAACGCCGCGGCGGTGGCGGCCGGGAGCGCCTCTCCCGAGGCGAAGACCAGCCGCAGCGAGTCCACCGCGGCCGCGCGCGGCTCGGCGACGAAGACCGCGAGCATGGACGGCACGAAATGCGCCACCGTGACGGCGCGCTCGCCGATCACGCGCGCCAAGTAGGCCGGGTCGCGATGGCCGTCCGGCTCCGCCACGACCAACCGGGCGCCGACCTGTAACGGCCAGAAGAACTCCCACACCGACACGTCGAAGGTGAACGGCGTCTTCTGCAACACCACGTCGTCGGCGCGCAGCCGGTACATCCGCTGCCGCCAGCGCAGATTCGCCACGATCGAGCGATGCGACACGGCTACGCCCTTCGGCCTGCCGGTCGAGCCGGAGGTGAAGATCACGTAAGCGGTGTCGTCGGCCGACCGGGTGACCACGGGGGCGGCAGGTGCGGGCGGGCCCGCGAACGCATCGATCCGCAGCATCTCGACCGGACGCCCGAACTCGGGTTCGTCGTGCGTAGTGGTCAGCACGAGCACCGGATCGGCGACCGCGAGCACGTAGGCGATGCGGTCGGCCGGATGATCCGGGTCGATCGGCACGTACGCACCGCCCGCCTTCAGGATCGCGTACATGCCGACCATCAGGTCGATCGAGCGCCGGACCGCCAAGCCCACCAGCGTGTCCGGCCGCACGCCGCGTCCGGCCAAGTGCTGGGCCAGCGCGTTGACCCGGCCGTCGAATTCGGCGTAGGTCAGGGTGACGCCCGCGTAGTCGAGCGCGATCGCGTCCGGGGTGCGGCGTGCCTGCTCCTCGAACAGGCTCACCAGCGTCTCGACCGGTGCGGCGGCGGTGGCCGGGGCATCGGGCACGGCGGCGAGCGCGTCCTCGAGCAGTGCGTCCAGCACCGCGCCGAGCGCGCCGTCACCGGACTCCAGCAGCGCGGGCAGCCGGCCGGAGACCACCACGGGGACCAGCGAATCCGCGCTCATGATCTCCGACAGCGCCGCGAGTTCCGCGGCCAGCGCCGCGTAGGTGACGGTGACCTCGCCGTGGCGCAGCGCCACCCGGTGCGGCTCCCGTCCGGCGACGGTCGCGATGAGGCCGGGCAGGTCGTCGATGCCGTAGGCGCGGCGGACGGCGTCTGCGTGGGTCATCAGCGGTTTCCTTCCGAATCGAGAGCCCGCGCCGAGTCGGCGAGCAGCGCCTCGGCGGTGGCGGCCAGGGTTCGCAACAAGGCCGTCAGGCCACTGCCACCGAGTTCGGCGAGCAGGCCGGGCACCAGCCCGGCGAGCGAGACATGGATGAGGGCTTCGGGTTTGGCCGCCGCGCCCATCGCCCTGGCGACGGTCGCGAGCTTCGCGTCGAGTTCGCCGAAGCGGACCCACCGACCACCATGCTCGAACGCTGGTGCGCCGGGCGCGGCCTGCGCCGCCCGAGCGATCAGAGCGGGCAGGTCCGTCGCGGTCGGCCTCGGCCGCCGTTCGCGCGCGGACCGGATGTCTATCGCGCGAACGGTCACCGCCGGATCCGCGGCCACCGTCTCCAGCACGCGCAGCAACCGGTCGCCGAACGCCCGCGCGGTCGGCTCGTCGAAGATGTCCGTCGCGTATCCGACACGCAACTCCAGACCGGCGCCGGACCGCTCCAGCACGGTGACCTGTAGATCGAATTTCGCCTCCGTCGAGGCGAGATCGACCGCCTCGACCGCGAGTCCGGGCAGCTCCACGGCGGCCTGCGGCATGTTCTGGAAGGTGAGCAGCACTTGGCACAGCGGCGCGTGCGAGCCGGAACGGGTGACGCCCAGCGCATCGACCACCTGATCGAACGGGACATCGGCGTGCGAGAGCGCCGCCAGATCGCGCCGGGTGGCCTGCCGCAGCAGTTCGCCGAAGCTCGTGCGCGGGTCGACCTCGGTGCGCAGCGCCACGGTGTTGACGAACATGCCGACCAGCTCGTCCAGTTCGCGGACGCCGCGCCCGGCGACCGGGACGCCCACCGTGACGTCCCCCGCGCCGGACAGTTTCGCCAGCAGCACCGCGAGCGCGCTGTGCACCAGGGTGAACAGCGTGCCGCCGTGTTCGCGGGCCAGTCGCTCCAGCCGGGCGGTGCGCTCGGCGTCGATCTCGCGGACGACGGTAGCGCCCCGCATGTCCCGGCGCGCCGGGCGCGGGCGGTCGGTGGGCAGGGCCAGCGATTCCGGCGCTGCGGCCAATTCGGTTCGCCAGAAGGCGAGTTGGCGGGCCATCAGGCTGTCCGGATCCGCGGGATCGCCGAGCAACTCGTGCTGCCAGGCGCTGTAGTCGCGGTACCGGATCGCCGGCGGGGCCCACTCCGGCGCGTGACCGGCGGATCTGGCCAGGTAGGCGCGTACCAGGTCGGCGGTCAACGGCGCGATCGAATACCCGTCCGCGCCGATGTGGTGCAGCACGACGACCAGGAGGTGTTCGTCGGCGGCGGTGGCGAACAGGGCGGCGCGCACGGGCGGCGCGGCGGCGAGATCGAATCCGAGAGAGACGAATTCCGCTATGCGCGTGTTCAATTCGACCGAAGACACCGGGATCGGCGTCAGGTCGACCGGCGACGCGGCCACGACCTCTTGGACCGGTCCCGCTTCGGTATCGGGGTACCTGGTGCGCAGCGTCTCGTGCCGGTCGAGCACATCGCCGACGGCCACCGCCAGCGCCGCCACGTCCAGCTCGCCGCGCAACCGCAGCGCCGCGGGGATGTGATAGGCCGAGGAGTCCGGCGTGAGCCGGTCGAGCACCCACATGCGTTGCTGCGCGGGCGCCAGCGGCACCGGGCCGGTATCCGCGCGGCGGACCAGCGCGGGCCGTGCCGCGCCGCGCTCGGTGTGCGCGAGGCGCTCGGCGAGCGTGGCCGGCGTCGGCGCGTCGAACACCGCGGCCACCGGGACGTGGCCGGCCAGTGCCGCGCCGAGCCGGGCCGCGAGCCGGGTGGCCATCAGGGAGTTGCCGCCCCTGGCGAAGAAGTCGTCGTCCACGCTCACCGTCCGCACGCCGATCACCTCGGCGAACGCATCCGCGACCAGCCGCTCCAGCGCACCGGCCGGTGCACGGGAAGCCGCCTCGGCGAACACCGGCTCCGGCAGCGCGGTGCGATCGATCTTGCCGTTGGCGGTGAGCGGCAGCGCCGCCAGCACGACGACGGCGGCGGGCACCATGTACCCGGGCAGCTGCGCGGCCACGGCCGTGCGCAGTGAAACGGCCGAGTCGGCGTACGACTCCGGATCCGCGCCGGGCACAGCGGCATACGCGATGAGCCGCGTTCCGGCGCGTTCGTCGGCCCGCGCCACCGCGACCGCAGCGCTCACCCCGGGCTGCCGCCGCAGAGCGGCCTCCACCTCGCCGAGCTCGATGCGGAAGCCGCCGATCTGCACCTGGAAGTCGGCGCGCTCCAGGTATTCCAGCGTTCCGTCGGGACGCCTGCGCACGATGTCGCCGGTGCGGTACATCCGCTCGCCCGCCGCGGCGCCGAGTTCCACCGCGAACGGATCGGCCACGAAGCGGTCAGCGGTCAGCGCCGGACGCCGCTGGTAGCCCCGCGCCAGCTGCGCGCCCGCGAGGTACAACTCGCCAGGCACGCCGATCGGCGCGGGACGCAATCGCGCGTCCAGCACGTAGACCCGGCTGTTCCAGACGGGCGACCCGATCGGGACGGTGTGCTCCGGCGGTGTGCGCACCGGGAACGCGGTGATCGACACCGCCGCCTCGGTGGGACCGTAGAGGTTGTCCAGCGCGGTCCCGGCGCGGTGGCGGCGCAGGAAGTCCGCGGCCGTGGCGGGCGGCAGCGCCTCGCCGATGGCGAGCACGCGGCGCAGGGTTTCCGGCAGCGCGGCTCCCGGCTCCACCGCCAGCAGCATGCCGATCAAGGCGGGAACGGCGTACAGCACGGTCACGCCGTGGCGGCGCAGCAGCGCGCGCAGCCGGTCCGGATCGCGTTCCGCGCCAGGTGCGGTGATGATCAGGCGTCCTCCGGTGACCAGCGGAGACCAGAACTCCCACACGGACAGGTCGAAGGTCGCGGGCGTCTTCAGCAGCACGGCGTCGTTCGGACCGAGGCCGAATTCCGTGGTCATCCAGGCCAGCTGATTCACGATGGCGGCGTGCGGGATCGTCACACCTTTGGGCAGGCCCGTCGAACCGGAGGTGAAGATGACGTAGGCCGGATGCTCCGGACGCAGCGCCCGCACCCGCTCCGCGTCCGTGATCGGGGTCGCGGCGAATTCGGCGAGGTCGAGTCGGTCGACCTCCATCGCCGTGCGGTTCGTTCCGGCCGGTAAGCCGTCGCGCGAAGTGGTCAAGAGCAGGGCGGGCGCGGCGGTGGACACGATGTGGGCGATCCGCTCGGCCGGATGGTCCGGATCGATGGGCACATACGCGCCCCCGGCGCACACCACCGCGTACATGGCGACGACCAGTTCCGGCGAACGGCGCATCGCCAGCACGACCGTCGACTCCGGGCCGATACCGTGGGCGATGAGCTTGCGCGCCAATCGGTTCACCCGTTCGCCGAACTCGGCGTAGCGCAGCTCGGCTCCGGTCGTCGCGTCCACCAGGGCGACCGCCCCGGGGCTGCGCGCGATCTGTGCGGCGATCAGATCCGCCGGCGTGGCGGGCGGGACCGGCTGCCGGGTCCGGTTCCATTCGGCCAGCACCAGCGATCGGTCGGTCCCGAGCAGATCGATGTCGCCGACAGGCAGGTCCGGGCGCGCCGCGACCGTTTCCAGCACCCGGCGCAGCTGTGCGGCGAACCGGAAAGCGGTGGGCCGCTCGAACAGATCGGTGGCGTAACGGAGGGCCAGCTCGATGCCGTAGGGCACGCCGTCGGTGTCGTAGGCGTCCACCGCGAACAGGTGTAGGTCGAATTGCGCCACGCCGTTGTCGAAATCGAGTTCGTCGACCTCGAGGCCGGGCAGCCGCAGCTGTCCACGCTCGTGGTTCTGGAACGAGTAGCCGACCTGGAACAGCGGGTGCCGGGCGGTCGAGCGCACCGGGTTGAGCACTTCCACCAGGCGCTCGAACGGCACGGTGGCGTGTTCGAGCGCCGCGAGGTCGGCGGCCCGCGCCCGCGCGAGGAGTCCGGCGAACGGCTCGCCGCCGTCGACGCCGACGCGCAGCACGAGGGTGTTGACGAACATCCCGATGACGTCGTCGAGTTCGGCCGCGCCGCGCCCGGCCACCGGCGTGCCGATGGCGATGTCACCGGCGCCCGACCAGCGCGCGAGCAGCACCGCGAACGCGGTGTGCACCACCATGAACAGCGTCGCGCCGTGCCGCCTGCCGAGCGCGACGAGATCCGCGTGCAGCCGCGCGCCGATCGTCAGCGGCACCTTGTCCCCGCGCAGGCTCTGCTTCGCCGGACGGGAGCGATCGGTGGGCAGCGCCAGCTGGTCGGGCAGCCCGGCGAGGGTCTCGCTCCAGAACGCGATCTCGCGGGCCGCCACCGAATCGGCGTCGTCCTCGGCGCCGAGCAGGGCGCGTTGCCACAGGGCGTAATCGGCGTACTGCACGGCGAGCGGCGTCCACTCCGGCGCCGTGCCGTCGCGGCGGGCGGTATAGGCGAGCATCAGGTCCCGCACGAACGGCGCGATGGACGAGCCGTCGGCGGCGATGTGGTGCAGCACTCCGGCCAGCACGAATTCACCGTGCCCGTCCGCGGGGCGCGCACCCGCCCTCACCACCCGCAGCAGCCGCATCCGCAGCGGGACCTCGGCGGTGACGTCGAAGGTCGTCTCGGCCAGCTGCCGGATGCGCCGCGGTACCTCGTCTTCCGCGATGTCGATCGGCCGCAGCACCGGGGTGGCGTCGGCGGCGTCGGCGATGAGCTGCACCGGTTCGCCGTCGACCTGCGGATAACGGGTGCGCAGCGCCTCGTGCCGGGCGACCACGTCACCGAGCGCGGCCTGCAACGCGGCCACGTCCAGCCGCCCGGACAGCCGCAGGGCCACCGGAATGTTGTAGGCGGTGGAGGACGGGTCGAACCGGTTCAGGAACCACATCCGCTGCTGCGCGGGTGACAACGGCATCCGCTCCGGACGCGGCGCCGCCAGCAGTGCGGGCCGGGTGCCGCCCATAGCCACCGTGCTCGCCACGACGGCCAGGTCCGCGACCCGGGGCGCTTCGAACAGCGCTCGGACCCCGACCGTCCGGCCCAGCGCCGCGCCGATTCGGCTGACCGCCTTGGCGGCCAGCAGGGAACTTCCGCCGAGCGCGAAGAAGTCGTCGTCGGCGCCCACGGGGCGTGCCGAGCCGAGTACTTCGGCGAACACCTCGGCCACGACGCGTTCGCTCGGTGTGGACGGCGGCCGGTAGACCGTCGATTCGAACCGTGGCGCGGGCAGCGCCGCGCGGTCGAGCTTCCCGTTGACGGTCAACGGGATTCGCCGCACCGGCACGATCGCGGCGGGCACCATGTGCTCGGGCAGGCGGTAGGCCACGGCTTGCCGCAGCGCGGCGGCATCGATCGAGTCGTCCGAGTCGTCCACGGCCACCACGTACGCCACGATGCGCGGTTCGTCCACCAGGTCGGTGCGCACCACCACGGCCACCTCCCGCACCGCGTCACAGGCGTCGAGCAGCGCGGCCTCGATCTCCCCCAGCTCGATACGGAAGCCGCGCAGATTCACCTGCTGGTCGGCGCGCCCGAGGTACTCCAGCTCACCATCGGAGGTCCAGCGGGCCAGATCGCCGGAGCGGTAGGTGAGCGAGCCGTCGCCCGCGTACGGGTCCGCGACGAAACGGGCGGCGGTCAGGGCGGGACGGCGCAGGTAGCCGCGCGCCAACTGGCCGCCGGACACATAGATCTCCCCCGGCACACCCACGGGGACGGGCCGCAATCGATCGTCGAGCAGGCGAACGGTCAGTCCGGGCAGCGCCGTACCGATCACGCTCGACGACCTGGTGTGCCGGTCGATCTCGCGATACGACACATGCACCGTGGTCTCGGTGATGCCGTACATGTTCACCAGGCGGGGCGCGTCCGGATAGCGGGCGAACCAACCGGCCAGGCGCTGCGGCTCCAGCGCTTCACCGCCGAAGATCACGGTGCGCAGGGCGAATCCGGCTTCCGGTCCGGCCGCATCGGCGGCGACGAGCTGGTAGAACGCCGACGGCGTCTGGTTGAGCACGGTGACCCGCTCGGCGATCAGCAGATCCCGGAACTGCCGCGGCGAGCGCGAGGTGTAGTAGTCGACCACCACCACCGTGGCGCCGGTCGACAGCGGGCCCCACAGTTCCCACACGGAGAAGTCGAAGGCGTAGGAGTGGAACAGGGTCCACACGTCCGCAGGCCCGAAACCGAAGCGCCGCCGCGTGTTGTCCAGCAGCCGCAGCACGTTGTGGTGCGGCACCACAACACCTTTGGGCCTGCCGGTGGAGCCGGAGGTGTAGATGACGTAGGCCACGTGTGCGCGATGCAGCGGGGCGCGCCGGTCCGCGTCCGTGACCGGCGCGCCGCTGAACTCCGTGAGGTTCGGCGCGTCGACGTCGATCACCGGTCCGCCGAACCAGCCGCGCGGCAACTCGGTGGCGGCTCCGGCGATCGCGCAGATCGGGCGGGCGTCGTCGAGGACGTATTCGATCCGGTCGTCCGGGTAGGCCGGGTCGATCGGCAGGTACCCGCCGCCCGCCTTGAGCACGGCGAGCAGGGCGACCACCAGTTCCGCCGAGCGGGGCAGCGCGACGGCCACCAGCGTTTCCGGCCCGACACCCGCGGCCGCCAGCCGCCGCGCCAACCGATTGGACCACTCGTCGAGTTCGGCGTAGGACAGCGACCGCGCACCGTCACGCACCGCGACCGTGTCCGGGTCCAGCGCGGCGGCCCGCGCGAAACGCTCGGCCAGGTTGCCTGCCACATCGGCGACGTCGTCCCCGCCGACCGGCCATTCGTACAGCGCGCGGTGCTGTTCCTCGGCGCTGAGCAACTGGATGTCGCCGACGACCACCGTGGGATCGGCGGCGATGGCGGCGAGCACCTGGGTGAACCGCCTGCCGAGCACCGCGATCGCCGGTGCGTCGAAAAGGTCGGCGGCGTACCGGATCTCGACCTGCATGCCGTCGGCGCGGCCGTCCCGGTCGTTGGACTCCAGCACGGTGAACTGGAGGTCGAATTCGGCGACCGGCGCGTCGAACTCCTGCGCGCGCACCCGCAGGCCCGGCAGCTCGAACTCGGGCAGGGTGAAGTTCTGGAAGCTCAGCGCCACCTGGAACAGCGGATGACGGGTGCGCGAGCGGGTGGGCGCGAGCACTTCGACGAGACGTTCGAACGGCACGTCGGCATGCGAGAGCGCGTCGATGTCCTGGTCGCGCACCGCGTCCAGCACGCTCTCGAAGCGGGCTCTGGAGTCGACGGCGGTCCGCAGCACCAGCGTGTTGACGAACATGCCGACGAGCCGGTCCAGCGCCGCGTCGCCGCGTCCGGCGACCGGGGTGCCGATCGCGATGTCCGAGCCGCCCGACAGGCGGGCCAGCAGCACCGCCAGCGCCGCGTGCACCGTGCTGAACAGCGTGGTCTCCCGCTTGCGCGCCAGCTCACCCAGTTCGCTGTGCAGATCGGAGTCGATGCGCAGGCGGTGTGTCGCGCCGCGATGCGACGAGACCGGCGGGCGCGGACGGTCGGTGGGCAGCTCGAGCTGGTCCGGCAGGCCGTCCAAGGCGCTACGCCAGTAGTCGAGCTGCCGGTCGGCGTCGGCGGAATCGGCCTGCCAGAGCGTGTAGTCGGCGTACTGCACCGGCAGGGCGTCCCATGCGGGCGCTGCGGCGGCGCGGCGCGCCAGGTAGGCGGTCATCAGATCCTCGGCCAGCGGTCCGAGGGAGAATCCGTCCGCGGCGATGTGGTGCAGCACCAGGGCGAGCACATACTCCTGGCTCGCGTCATCGATCGCGAACAGCGCTGCGCGCAGTGGTGTCTCGGTCACCAGATCGAAGGGCGCGGCAGCCAGCTGCCGAAGCCGTTCCGGCAGTGCAGTTTCGGTCACGCGCACTACCGGGACGTCAGGCGCGGCCGAGGGCAGCACCCGTTGCTCGGGCCCATCGGGGCCGTCCGGGTAGACGGTGCGCAAGGTCTCGTGCCGGGCCACCAGGTCGGCCAAGGCCGTGGTCATCGCCGCGAGGTCGAGATCACCCGAGAGGCGTAGCGCGACCGGGATGTTGTCGATCGCGCCCGCTTGCCCGTCGGCGTGGAAGCGGTTGACGAACCAGATGCGCTGCTGGGCCGGGGACAGCGGAATCCGGTCCGGCCGCGGGAGCGGGCGCAGCGGCGCCCGACCACCATCGCCGCGGTGCGATTCGGCCCGCGCGGCCAGCGCGGCGACCGTCGGCGCGTCGAACAGCGCCCGCACCGGCAGTCGGGTGTCGAGCGCAGCGCCGAGCCGGGCCACCAGCCGGGCGGCGGTGAGCGAGTTGCCGCCGAGGGCGAAGAAATCGTCGTCCAGCCCTACCCGATCGACGCCGAGCAGCTCAGCGACCGTGGCGGCGACCAGTTTCTGTACCGGTGTCGCGGGCGCACGGAATCGCGCGGACTCGACCGCTGGTGCGGGCAGCGCGCGGCGGTCCAGCTTGCCGGAGGCGTTGACCGGGAACTCGGTCAACGCGACGTATGCCGAGGGCATCATGTACGCCGGTAACCGCCGGGTGAGCGTCGCTTCGACCGCGCCGAGGTCGACTCGCGCGCCGGGCGCTTCGATCAGGTAGGCGACGAGGCGCCCACCGGTTGCGGCGTCATCGCGCACGACCACGACCGCTTGTGCGACTTCCTCGAGGCCGGTCAGCGCCTGCTCGATCTCACCCAACTCGATACGCAGACCACGCAACTTCACCTGGAAGTCCGTACGGCCCAAATACTCCAGTTCACCGTGCTCGGTCCACGCCACCAAGTCACCCGTGCGATACATCCGCACACCAGGCTCCCCATAGGGATTGGCGACGAACCGGTCACTGGTCAGATCCGGACGCGCGACATAACCACGCGCCAACTGGGCACCCGCCAGATACAACTCACCCGCGACACCCACCGGCACCGGACGCAGACGCCCATCCAGCACGAACACCTGCGTGTTGAACACCGGAGCACCGATCGGCACCGACTCGATGTCAGCATCGACGACCTCATGGAAAGTGACGTCAACCGCCGCTTCCGTAGGGCCGTAAAGGTTGTGCAACGCCGCACCGGTCAGCTCACGAAGACGATGCGCGGGCTTCGGCGGAAGCGCTT
>NZ_BAFZ01000109.1 GCF_000308575.1 Nocardia exalbida NBRC 100660
GGCGCGGCCGCGCTGGTCGCGGCGGCGGCCGGGCCGCCCGCTGGCCGCGCGGATGGCACTGCTCGGCGAGCGGCTGCCCGCCCGGGAAGCCGCGGCCGCCGGCCTGTTCACCGCGGTCGTGCCCGACGCCGAACTCGATGCCGCGGTCGAGGCCGGGGTCGAGAAGATCGCGACCGGTCCGCGCCGCGCGCTGGAGCTCACCAAGCAGGCGCTGAACCAGGCCACGCTGACCGCGCTGGACACGGCCCTGGCGGCGGAGAAGGCGGGCCAGACCGAGCTGCTGCGCTCCCCCGACTTCATGGAGGGCGCCACCGCGATGCTCACCAAGCGCAAGCCCGTCTTCGCCGACTGATCGGCCCGCCGGAACGTACCGCCCGGCAGGCGACTATGTTCATCGGCTATGACTTACCTGGTTACCGGGGCAACTGGGTTCATCGGTCGGTTCCTCATCCCCGAGCTGCTGAAACGCGAGGGTGACATCCATGTACTGGTCCGGCCGGGCGACGCCTCGGCCGACCGGTTCGCCTGCTGCGCGCAGGAATGGGCGGGCGGCGACCGCGTCCGTCCGGTGCGCGGCGATCTGGGCGCCCCGGGGCTGGGCATCGACCCGACCTGGCTGGCCCGGCATCGCGGCGCCATCGAGCACGTCTTCCATCTCGCCGCCGGCTACGACCTGACCGAGCGCGGCGGCGGCACCAGGAACCTGGTCGACGTCGCCGAGGAGCTGCGGGCCGATCTGCTGCACCACGTCTCGACCGTGGAGGTGGCCGGGTCCAGCGAGGGCCTGTTCACCGAGGACATGTTCGATCACGGCCAAGTGCTCACCACACCCGCGCAACGAGCGAGGTTCGAGGCCGAACGAATCGTGCGCGACTCGCCCCTTCGCTGGCGTATCTACCGGCCCTCGATCGTGATCGGGCATTCCAGGACCGGCGAGATCGACCGCATCGACGGCCCGTACTACTTCTTCCGGCTGCTGCGCATGGCCGCGCAGCTGCCCCGGCTGCTGCCGGTGCTGGTGCCCGAGCTGGGCGAGACAAACATGGTTCCGGTCGATTTCGTCGCCCGCGCCCTCGACCACATCGCGCACCGCTCCGGCTCGGACAAGACCACCTACCACCTGGTGGATCCGCGCAGGCAGAGCGCGGTGGACGCGCTGAACCTGTTCGCCGACGAGGCGGGCGCGCCACACCTGGTGGAGGTCGTGCCCAAGCGCACGCTGAACATGATGTTGCGCGTCCCCGGCGCGAACTGGCTGCTGCCCCGGGTCGGCGTGCCGCTGGACGTGCTGGAGCACAGCGAATTCACCTGCTGGTTCGACTGCAGGCACACCAGCGCGGCGCTGGCGGGCACCGACATCCGGGTGCCGCCGTTGGACGCCTACGCGCCGCGGATCTGGAAGTACTGGATCGAGAACTGGGTCTGATCGGCGCGCCGCACCGGGCGGGCTACCGCCCGGTGACGGTGAGATAGATCAGGGCGGCGTTGAGAACGGAGATGATCGCGGCGACCGCCCAGGCCAGCCCGGTGGTCAGCCGGCGGTTGACGTCCTCGCCCATCAGCTCGGGGTCGCTGGTGAAGCGCACCAGCGGGATCAGCGCGAAGGGTATGCCGAACGACAACACCACCTGGGAGATGATCAGCGCGCGCGTCGGGTCGATTCCGGTGGCCAGGACCGCGACGGCCGGGATCAACGTGATCAGCCTGCGCGTGAGCAGCGGGATCCGCTTGCGCAACAGGCCCTGCATGATCATCGCGCCCGCGTAGGCGCCGACCGACGTGGAGGCCAGGCCGGAGGCGAGCAGGCCGATCGCGATCAGCAGCGCGGCGGCCGGGCCGAGGACGTCGCCGACGGCGGCGTGCGCGTCCTCGATGGTCTCGACGTCCCGCCCGCGCAGGGTGCCCGCCGCCATCAGCAGCATGGCCAGGTTCACCGTGCCCGCCAGGACCATGGCCAGGCCGACGTCGATCTTGGTGACCCGTAGCAGCCTGGTGCGCAGCGGCCCCGCCGCCGGATGCCCGTGCCGGTCGCGGGCCAGACCGGAATGCAGATAGACCGCGTGCGGCATGACCGTCGCACCGATCATGGCGGCGGCGAGCAGGACGCTCTCGGTGCCCTGGAAGCGCGGCAGCAGACCGCCGACCGTGCCCGTGACCGACGGCGGGGAGATCACCACGCTCGCCAGGAAGCCGATCGCGATGATCGCGAGCATCCCGGTGATCACCCGCTCGAACGGCTGCTGGCCGCGCCGGTCCTGCACCACCAGCAGGCCCATCGACACGGCGCCGGTGATCACGCCACCGACCAGCATGGGCAGGCCGAACAGCAGGTGCAGCGCGATCGCGCCGCCGACCACCTCGGCCAGGTCGGTGGCCATCGCGACCGTCTCGGCCTGGCCCCAGTACGCCAGCCGGACCGGGCCGCTCGCCTTCTCGCGTACCGCCTCCGGCAGCGACCAGCCGGTCACCAGCCCGAGCTTGGCCGACAGGAACTGGACCAGCCCCGCCATCACGTTGGCCAGGACGATCACCCACACCAGCAGGTAGCCGAATTGCGCGCCCGCGCTGATATTCGACGCGACGTTGCCGGGATCGACATAGGCGATGGCCGCGACGAACGCGGGCCCCAGCAGGACCGTCACGGCACGTGCTCGCCCGGTGACGGACCTGGTCGACTCGACCAACGTTATACCCACGAACAGAATTTTACGGGTACCCGAACTTTTCGTTGCCGTTCGGCCTACAAAAACCGACCGCCTGGTTGCCGCAGCGCGGCGACCAGGCGGTCGGGGTGTTCAGCCGGGCGTCCCGGCTTCGCGCATCAGCGCGGTGGCGATCAGATGCCGAGACCCTTCGCGAGCACGGGCCACGACAGCAGGAACTCGTCGCGCCAGTAGCCCCAGGAGTGGGTGCCGGAGTTACGGAAGTTGTAGGTGGCCGGGATGCCCAGCTCGTTCAGCCGGTTCTGCAGGTTGTGCGTGCAGTAGTTGGTGCCCGCCTCGATCACGCCGCCGATGACGATCTGGTTGGCCAGACCGTACGCGCCGGGAAGGGCGTACTGGCCGTTGAGCGTGTCGTACTGGCCGGGCAGGCCGTTGCCGGTGGAGATGTACAGGTCGAGCCCGCGCAGCCCCTCGGCGTTCACGTACGGGTCGTTGGCCACCCAGTCGGGGGAGCCTTCCGGACCCCACATGTTGTCGGTGTTGCCGCCGCCCCAGGTCTCGACGGTCAGCTTGACGAACTCCGAGCCCACCGGGTCACTGGTCTGCGCGCAACCGCTGTAGGCCGCGGCGGCCTTGTACAGGCCCGGCTTGGAGATCGGCAGCGCCAGCACGGTGGTGCCCGAGGTGGACAGGCCCGCGATGGCGTTCACGCCGTTGGTGCCCAGCGCGCCGTCCACCAGCGGGGGCAGCTCCTCGGTGAAGAAGGTCTTCCACTTGTTGCGGCCGAGTACCGGGTCGTCCTTGATCCAGTCGGTGTAGTAGCTCCACTTGCCGCCGATCGGCTGGATGACGTTGACGTTCTTGTCCGACAGGAACTGCAGCGCGTCGGTCTTCGCCTGCCACGAGGCCTCGTCCTCGCCGCCGCCCGCGCCGTTGAGCAGGTACAGCGTGGGACGCGGCACGGAGGCGTCGGCCGGGCGCTGGACGTCGATGATGATCTTCTCGTCCATCGCCGCCGAGTACACGTACAAGCGGATGCTGCGCTCGTCCTTGTACTCGGCTTTGGTGATACGCGAACCGTCCGGGGCGACCGGGTTGCCCAGCAGGCTCTTGGAATCGATGATCGGATCAGCTGTCGCGCTGGACGCGCCGAGACCGGTCATCACTCCCGCGAGCACCGCGGTTGCCGCGATCGCGGCCGCGACCCGCAGGCCACCGCGCCGGCTCTGTCGACGTATCAATTTCGCACCTTCGCTTCGTCTCGAGATTCGCTCTGCATGCCCCACGCGCCGGGGTGGGTGCCCACGCACCACGCCCGACCATACGGCCTATGTAGTCGTCACGACAGGGGACTTCGTTACCGCACCGTTGCCCCATCATGCCCGAACGGTGTCGGTTCGATCATGACCGCCCCACGTTCCGTGTCGCTTCCCACCGCGGGGGGTCCAGCAATTCGGACAATCGGGGACCGATCTGCGCAAGCGCTTCCGGCGCCGTCATCTGATCGTGCGGGACGCCGACGGGATGATCGTCGACCCGGCCGTCGACATAAGGTTGCCAGCCGTCCGCCGCGGTCTCGTGACCGGCCGCGCTGAAGTAGTCCAGCCTGCCGCGGAAGACCGCAGGCCGGTGCTCGGCGATCAGCTCGGCCGAGCGCACCGCGCTGCGGTAGATCCGGCGCACCCGCTCCGGGGTGAGCACCGCCATGTCCGGCGGGATGGTGGCGTGCAGCGCGGCCAGCGCCTCTTCGCTCAGGTCGTGGATGTCGCCGTCGCCGGGCAGCAGCGCGTCCGCGCCGATGCCCAGTTCGGCCAGCGCCTCGCGGATCGCCGCACGGAAGTCGGTGACGTCGATGTCGGGGTGGCTGTCGAGCATGGTCAGCAGCCCGATCTCCTCCCCCGCGGACTGCAACTGCGTCGCCACCGCGTGCGCCAGCACACCGCCGAGCGACCAGCCGAGCAGCCGGTAGGGCCCGTGCGGCTGTACCGCGCGGATCTCGGCCACATAGCGGTGCGCCATCTCGGCCAGTGACTCGGGCAGGTAGCCCTCCTCGGTCAGCGCGGGCGACTGGAGGCCGAAGATCGGCGTGCTCGCGGGCACGTAACGGGCGAGACCCGCGTAGCACCAAGACAATCCGTACATCGGATGCAGGCAGAACAGCGGCTGGGCGGCGGCCACGTCGTGCGGCACCATCGTCCGGATCGGCAGCAGCACACCGAGCGCCGCGTTCGAATCCTGGTCGTAGTCGTGGTCGTCGGCCAGCGCGACCTGGATCCGGGCCGCCAGCGCCGCCGGAGTGGGATCGGTGAAGAACCACTGCACCCGCACCTCGGCGCCGGTGAGCGCGCGCAGCCTGCTGACCGCGCGGGTGGCGACGAGCGAGGTGCCGCCGAGATCGAAGAAGTCGTCGTCCATGCCGACCCGCTGTCCGGCGCCGGACGCGAGCACCTCGTCGAACACCTCGAGCACGGTCCGCTCCAGCGGCGTGCCGGGCGCCCGGTACGGACGGGTCACCAGCCGCGGCTCGGGCAGCGCCTTGCGGTCGAGTTTGCCGCTGGCGTTGAGCGGAAGCCCGGCGAGCGCGACGACAGCCGAGGGCACCATGTACGACGGCAGCGCGGCGCGGACGTGTGTCAGCAGCGCGGCCTCGTCGACGGTCTCCCCCGGCGCGGCGACCACATGGGCGACCAGCCGGTCACCGGTCGCGCCACGCAGCACCGAGACCGCGGCCTGCCGCACCTGGGGATGGCCGGTCAGCACGGCCTCGATCTCACCGAGTTCCACGCGCTGGCCGCGCAGCTTGACCTGGAAGTCGCCGCGGCCCAGATATTCCAGCGCACCGTCGCGCCAGCGCACGATGTCGCCGGTGCGATAGAGCCTGGCGCCGCCCGTATCGGCGACGAAACGCTCGGCGGTGAGAGCCGGGGCGCCGAGATAGCCGCGCGCCAACTGCACACCCGCGACGTACAACTCACCCGCCGCGCCCGGCGGCACCGGCCGCAAGTGCCGGTCGAGTACGTGCACGCGAGTGTTGGCCACCGGAACGCCGATCGGAATCGCCGCCGCGGCGCCGTCGCGCACGGGATGGTCAGTGACCACAGTGGCCTCGGCCGGGCCGTACCAGTTGACCAGCGCGGCGCCGGGCACGGCCGCGGCGAAAGCCGCCGCGGTCTCCCCGGACAACGCCTCACCCGCGGCGAACACCCGCCGCAGCGACGGGTACTCCGCGGCCGGATTCGCGGCCGGGTCCAGGAACGCGTCCAGCATCGACGGCACGAAATGCACCGTCGTGACGGCGTTCTCGATGATGAGGCGGGCCAGGTAGGCGGGGTCGCGATGGCCGTCGGGCGCGGCGATCACGATCGACGCGCCGGTCTGCAACGGCCAGAACAACTCCCATGCGGAGATGTCGAAGGTGATCGGCGTCTTGTGCAGCACCACGTCGCCGCCGTCGTGCGGATAGGCCGCCTGCGCCCAGCGGAACTGGTTGACCATCTGCCGGTGCGTGATCATCACGCCCTTGGGCCGACCGGTCGAGCCGGAGGTGTAGACGACATAGGCGACGGTGTCCGGATACCCGTGCTCCTGGGGCCACCGGCCTTCGTACGGAGCCAGATACAGCGTGTCCACCGCGACCACCGGCACATCGGTGGCGGTGTCGAACGCGTCGGCGGTGGTGGTCAGCACACAGATCGGAGCGGCGCTGCCGAGGACGTAATCGCTGCGCTCGGCCGGGTGGTCCGGATCGATCGGGACGTAGCCGCCACCGGCCCGCAACACCGCGTAGATCGCGACGACCAGATCGATGCCGCGCCGCATGGCCACGGCGACCAGCGTCTCCGGGCCGACTCCCCAGCGCATCAGCTCCACGGCCAGGGACCGGACGCGCGAGTCGAGTTCGGCGTAGCTGAGCACGGTTTCGCCGAAGCGCACCGCCGGCGCGTCCGGTGTGCGCGCCACCTGTGCGTCGAACAGCGTCGGCAATGTCGCGTCGTCGAGGAACTCCGGCACACCGGTGGCGTTGCGCGCGGCCAGTTCGGCGCGCTCGTCGTCCAGCAGCGCGTCGATCTCGCCGACGCGCGCCTGCGGGGTGGTCACGAAACGGTCGATCAGCGCCGCGAGCCGCTGCGCGAGAGCACGCGCCGCCGGTTCGCCGGTCACGTCGCGCAGGTACTTCACCGAGACGCGCAACCGGCTGTCCAGCACCACCATCACCGTGAACGGATAGTGGGTGCCGTTGACCGCGCCGACACCGGTGACGTTCATGCCGTCGATGGCGCCGGCCTGGTCCAGGCCCTCCCGGTCCACCGGGAACGACTCGAACACGACCAGCGAGTCGAACAACCCCTCCACGCCGACGGCTTCCTGGATGTCGCTCAGGCCCAGGTAGTGGTAGTCCAGCAGCGCGGCCTGCTCGGCCTGCAACCGGCGCAGCACCCCGCTCAGCGTGCTGGTCGCGTCCAGGCGCACCCGCACCGGGATCGCGTTGAGGAACAGCCCCACCATCGCCTCGACGCCGTCGAGCTCGGGCGGCCTGCCCGACACGGTGGCGCCGAAGACGATGTCGTCGCGGTCGACGGTGCGTCCGATCAGCAGACCCCAGGCCGCCTGCACCACGGTGTTCACCGTGACGCCGAGCCCCGACGCGAGCCGGGTCAGCGCGGTGGTGTCGGCCTGCGACAGCTCGAACCCGACTTCGCCGACGCCCGCGGAGATCTCGCGGCCCGGGTCGACCGGCGCCAACGGCGTCGGCTCGGTGATACCGGCCAGCGCGCCGCGCCACGCGGCGCGGGCCGCTTCGGTGTCCTGCGCGACCAGCCACGCCAGGTAGTCGCGGTAGGGCGGTACGGCAGGCAGATGCCGGGAGTTACCGCCGAACGCGTACAGCGTGAGCAGATCCTTCATCAGCAGCGGCATGGACCAGCCGTCGATGAGAATGTGGTGACTGGTCACCAGCAGGTGGTAGCGGGCGGCGGCGGACCGGATCAGCGCGAAACGCAGCAGCGGGGCGGTCCGCATGTCGAAATGGTCGGCCAGATCGGCCGCCTCGATCCGCTCCAGCTCGGCGGCGGCCGCGGCCGGTTCCAGGTGGCACAGGTCGATCAGCCGCCACGGCACCTCCAGCGCATCCTGCACGATCTGCACGGGCTTGCCCTCGCTGTCGTCGGCGAAGGCGACCCGCAGGTTGTCGTGCCGGTCCAGCACCGCCTGCGCGGCCGCCCGCATCCGGTGGGCGTCCACCGCACCGCCGAGATCGAGCACGAACTGAGTGGTGTAGACGTCCACCGAGTGCTCCGCGAGCAGGGCGTGGAACAGCATCCCCGATTGCAGCGGCGTGAGCGGCCAGGCGTCGGACAGGTCCGGGTAGGCGCGCGCGAAGCGATCGATATCGGGCTGCTTGAGCCGCACCAGCGGGAAGTCCGACGGGGTGAAGCCGCCCGCGTCCGGGCGCAGGCCGTGCTCGGCCAGGCCGCCGAGTGCGCGAATCCAGTGCTCGGCGAAGGTTTTCGCGTCCTCGCCGCGGAATGCCGTGGCGGCGAAGTCGAACCGGGCGAGCAAGCCGTCGTCCGTGGCGTCGACGGTGAGCACGAGCAGCAGATCGTCGGACGGGATGTCGGTGTGCACCCGCGCCGGGCGCAGATCCCGGTAGCGCAGCGCGAACCGGCCGCGCCCGAGACCGCGCAGTTCGGCGGCGGTCTCGGCGTTGAGGTGGCGCAACAGGCCGTAGCCGACACCGTGCGAGGGCACCGCTCGCCGCAGCTCCTTGATCTGCGCGATCGCCGTGCCCGCCGCCGGACCGCCGATCAGGGCGTCATCGATGTCGATCCTGGTCAGCCGCAGTGGCAGCGGGAATTCGGTGACGAAGCCGCCCACGGTGCTCTCCGCGTCGGCCCCGGTGGCCGCGCGACCGTCGGCGGGCAGCCGGACGACCGAACCGATGGCGCGGGTGACGGCCTCCCCCGCGGAGGTCCGCAGGGCCAGCGCCAATGCGGTGAGCAGGATGTCGTCCACCCCGGCGTGGTACGCCTCGGCGGCCGCGGCGACGGCCTCCGCGCCCTCCGCGGTGATCGTCAGCGACACCCGGCTGCGTGCGCGCAGATCTCGGCCGTCGGTGCCGGCGCCCTCCGCGACCGTGCCCAGGGCCCTTCGCCACCAATCCATTTCGGCTACGGTGCCCGGATCGTGCGCCGCGGCCGACAAGGTTCGCACGAGCGTGCCGAGACCGGATTCGGGGCCCGCGGGCGCGGCGTGGCGTGCCCGGTTCCAGCGGGCGGTGAGCTGGTCGACGATGGCCCGCCAGGAGACGTCGTCCACCACGAGGCTGCTGGCAACGACGATGAGCGTGGAGCGACCCTCCGGACCACCGGTGAGCACGAAGTAGATGTTGCGGCCCTGCTCGGGATCGAGTGCGGCCGCGACCGCCTGCACCACGTCGTCGATGGGTAGCGACGTCTCGCCACGCTGCGGGTCCAGCCTGCGGAACGCCTCGCCGGTACGTTCGGCGGCCGGGGGAATGCGCAGCGACGCGGCGCCTTCGTCGTCGTAGCGCACCTGCACCCACAGCATGGGGTGCTGGTCGAGCACGGCGGTCACCGCGCCGTGCACCGTCTCCACGGGGCAGGTCTCGGGGACGTCGAGCGCGACGGCTCGCACTTCGATGCCCTCGTCCAGCATCCGCGCGGCGTGCGGCGTGAGCGGTAGTTCGCCCGCCTCGTCGCCGGGGCCGCCCGCGACGGCGGCGGCGCGGGCCAGCGCGGCGACGGTCCGATGTTCGAAGACGTCGCGCGGCGAGAAACTCACCCCGCGTGCGCGGGCCCGGGAGACCACCTGGATGGACACGATGCTGTCGCCGCCGAGGGCGAAGAAGTCGTCGTCCAGGCCGACCCGGTCGACGCCGAGCACCTCGCCGATCACCTCGGCGATCACGAGTTCGGCCGCCGTCCGCGGGGCACGGTGGGCGCGCGCGTCCAGCTCGGGCTCCGGCAGGGCCTTGCGATCCAGCTTGCCCACCGGCGTCAGCGGGATCGCGTCGAGCACGACGATCGCCGTCGGAACCATGTACTCCGGCAGCGTGCGCCCGACCCGCTCGGTCAGCACGGCCGGGTCCACCGTGGCATCCCCGGCCGGCAGTACGTAGGAGACGAGCATCGTCGCGCCGGATGGGGTTGCACGCCCGAGCGTCACCGCGAAGCCGACCTCGGGCTGCGCCGCCAGCGCGGCGTCGATCTCACCGAGTTCGATGCGGAAGCCGCGCACTTTCACTTGGAAGTCGTTGCGGCCCACGTATTCCACCACCGGCGCGGTCCCGGCGCGACGCCAGCGCACCAAGTCGCCGGTGCGGTAGAGGCGCTCACCGGGTGCGCCGTACGGGTCGGCCACGAACCGGGCGGCGGTGAGCGCGGGACGTGCGTGGTAGCCGCGCGCGAGCTGAATGCCGCCCAGATACAACTCGCCCGTGACACCTTCGGGCACCGGACGCAGCCTGCTGTCGAGCACCAGCGACCGCATGCCGCGGATCGGACCACCGATCGTGACCGGTTCGCCGGGCCGCAGCGGATCGCTGATGTTGGTCATGATGGTGGTCTCGGTCGGCCCGTAGCCGTTGTGGAAATCGCGCTCCGGCACGGTGGTCCACCTGGCCGCCAGATCGGCGGGCACCGCTTCACCGCCCGCCACGACGGTCCGCATCCCCGTCAGCGCGTCCGGGTCGAGCGAGGCGAGCACGGAGGGGGTGAGGAAGGCGTGCGTGACGCGCTCGGCGCGAATCAGTTCGGCCAGCTCCTCGCCACCGAAGGTCAGCGGCGGCGCTACCACGAGCCCGCCCGCGGCGCCGAGCGCGAGCAGTAGTTCCAGCATCGACGCGTCGAACGAGGGCGACGCGAACGCCAGCGCACGGGCGGACGGATCGAGCCGGTAGCGCTCCACCTGCTCGACGCAGAAATTCGCCAGGCCCGCATGGGTGATCACGACACCCTTCGGCAGACCGGTCGAGCCGGAGGTGTAGATCACGTACGCGGCGTTGCCCGCGCGCAGCGCTCCGCGCAGTTCGGCGGGCCGCAACGGCTGGTCGGAGCGCACGGCGACGTCGTGGGTGAAGTCGGGATCGTCCAGAGCGACCCACGTGCCGCCGGCGAGGACGGGCAGATTCTCCAGCTCGGCGGTGAGCGTCACGCCGAGCGAAACGCCGGAATCGGCGACCATGTGCGCGATGCGGTCGGCCGGATAGGCCGGGTCGATCGGGACGAACGCCGCCCCGGTCTTGGCCACCGCCCACAGGGCCAGCACGGCTTCCACCGAACGACGGAGCGCGATGGCGACCGGTACCTCCGGCCCCGCCCCGCGGTCGATCAGCGCGCGCGCCAATTGCGCGGACGCCGCGTCGAGTTCGGCGTAGCTGAAGGTGCGGTCGTCGGCGACCACGGCGACACCGGCCGGGTTCACGGCGACAGCGGCGGCCATCAGGTCCGGCAGCGTGCGCGGCGGCACGGCGGGTGCGCCGGTACGGGCGATCAGGTCGGCGCGCTCCGCGTCGTCCAGGATCTCCAGATCGCCGACCGCGGTGCCGGGATGCCGGACGATCGCGGCCAGGACGCGACGGAACCTGCGGCCGAATTCGACGACGGTCCGCTCGTCGAACAAATCGCGGGCGTAGGTGAATTCGGCGGCGATACCGGCTTCCGCGCCCGACTCGGTGCGCTGCTCGCGCACGGTCAGCAGCAGGTCGAACTGAGCGGTGTCAGCGGCCGGGTCGAGCGCCGTGAAGCTCAGACCGGGTAGTTCGAAGCTGGTCGCGGATAGGTTCTCGAACGACAGAGCCACCTGGAACAGCGGGTGGCGACCGGCCGAGCGTTCCGGGTCGAGCGCCTCGACCAACCGCTCGAACGGGATGTCGGCGTTGGCGAAGGCGCGCAGATCCGTTTCCCTGGTGCGGGCCAGCAGCTCGGTGAAGCCGAGATCGGGCGCGACCCGGGTGCGCAGCACCAAGGTGTTGACGAACATGCCGATCAGATCGTCGAGTTCGACCTCGCCGCGGCCCGCGACGGGCGTGCCGATGGCGATGTCGTCGGTGCCGGACATTCGAGCCACGAACACCGCGAACGCGGTGTGCACCACCATGAACAACGTGGCGTTGTGCTCCCGCGCGAGGTCGGCCAGCGCCGCGTGCACGTCGGCGTCGACGACGAAATCGGTACGGCCGCCCGCGAAGGACTGGGCGGGCGGGCGCGGGCGGTCCGCGGGCAGGTTCAGCTCGTCGGGCAGGTCGGCGAGTTCGGTTGTCCAGTAGGCCAGTTGCGCGCCCGCCGGCGACTCGGGGTCGTCGTCGGCGCCGAGCGCCTCGCGCTGCCACAGCGCGTAGTCGGCGTACTGGACCGGCAGCGGCGCCCAGGACGGCTCGCGGCCGCCGCTGCGCGCCACGTAGGCCAGCATCAGATCCCTGGTCAGCGGGCCCATCGACCAGCCGTCGGCGCTGATGTGATGCGCGACGAAGACCAGCACGTACTCGGTGCCGGCGAGCTGGAACAGCCGCGTGCGGCACGGCACCTCGGTGGTCACGTCGAAGCCGGCGGCGACGGTCCGCTGCGCCTCGAGCGCGAGGTCCTCGTCATCGAGTTGCACGGGCGCCAGATCCACCGGCACCTCGTGCGGAGCGAGGATTCGCTGTACCGGGCCGTCCGGCGTCTGCGGGTAGATTGTGCGCAGGATCTCGTGACGCGCGACGATGTCGGCGACGGCGTCCTGCAACGCGGCCACGTCGAGGTCGCCGGACAAGCGGATCGCGGCCGGGATGTTGTAGACCGAGGCCGAGGTGTCGAACTGGTTGAGGAACCACATGCGCTGCTGGGCGAACGACAGCGGGACGCGGTCCGGACGCGGTCCGGCGATCAATGGGGTGCGCTTGCCCGCACCGAAGCCCCGTTCGACCTTCGTGGCGAGTCCGGCCACGGTGGAGGCCTCGAACAGCACACGCACCGGAACACGAGCATCCAACGCCGCACCGATACGCGCCGCCACCTGCGTTGCCAGCAACGAGTTACCACCGAGCGCGAAGAAATCATCATCGACACCGACACGCTCGACACCCAACACCTCGGCATACACCGACGCCACGATCTCCTCGATCGGAGTCGACGGCGCACGAAACACCTGAACCTCGAACTCCGGCTCCGGCAACGCCTTACGATCCAACTTGCCGTTCACATTCAACGGCAAAGCATCCAGCACCACGAACACCGACGGCACCATGTACGACGGCAACACAGCAGTGAGCTCCGACCTCACCCGCGCCACATCGACACCCGCACCGGCATCGGCACCGCCAGCAGCCGCAGTACCGGCACCAACAGCAGCCGCAGTCCCGGCATCGGCATCGGCATCGGCATCGGCATCGGCATCGGCACCGGCATCGGCATCCCACCCAGCCACAACACCAGAAGGCACCAAG
>NZ_BAFZ01000108.1 GCF_000308575.1 Nocardia exalbida NBRC 100660
ATCTCGCGCCGCGCGACGCCATGGGCGGCATGCCGATCACGCACTGGAGCACCGTCGGCGGTGACCTGCGCGTTCCGCATTTCGTCGGACTGCACGGCATCCAGGTGCTGCTGGTGGTGGCCGTCACCCTCGCCTGGCTCGCGCCGCGCTACCGCTGGCTGCGTACGGAACGCGCCCGCGCGGCCGTCGTGGGTGTGCTCGCGGCCGGGTACGCCGGTCTGCTGGCGCTGGTCTTCTGGCAGGCGATGCGCGCTCAGTCACTGGTCCACCCGGACCCGGCCACCTGGCTGGCGGCAGGCGGGCTCGTCGCGACCGTCGGAGCACTGCTCGGTGCGGTGTACCTGCGCCACCGCGACACCGGAGCCGCGCACCGCCACCCGGCAGCGGGGCCGGTCAGCGCAGACGTTCCGCGTCACGGGTGAGCGCGACCAGAGTCCGGCCGAGCGCGGCCAGCTCCTCGGGCGTCGCGCCCTCCCCGATGGCGGTGGCGACGTCCTCGGCGGCGCAGCGGGCCGCGAACCAGCGATCGGCCAGGTCGGCGGCCTCCTGGGCACTGAGCACCACCGCGTCGTCGGGAATTCCGGTTCCCTTCAAGCTGTTGCGGTGTTCGTAGGCGCGTTGGCGACAGGACTGGCGGCAGTACCGGCGACGGCGGCCGGCCTCCGATTCCACGATCTCCCGCCCACACCACTGGCAGGACAAGCGGCGCGACATGACGCAGAACACTAATCGCTCGCCACCCGCGATCCGCTCAGCGACCCCCGCCGCGAATCACCCGGCCTCGGGCGTGGCGAGGCCTGCGCGACGCGGGCACTACAATGGAACGGTTCACCGCGGCCGCGTCGGGAACTATCGGCGCAGGCCCGATCGTTGTACGTAAGGTCCGGCGGGTGCCCCCGCGCACTCGTGCGGACACGGTCGCAGCGCACGAAGACTCGAGCACACAGGGAGAGGCACACCATGGCAGATCGCGTACTCCGAGGCAGTCGGCTCGGAGCGGTGAGCTACGAGACCGATCGCGACCACGACCTGGCTCCGCGTCGGATCGCCCGGTACCGGACCGACAACGGCGAGGAATTCGATGTTCCCTTCGCCGACGACGCCGAGATCCCGCCGACCTGGCTGTGCCGCAACGGCCAGGAGGGCGTGCTGATCGAGGGCACCAGCCAGGAGACCAAGAAGGTCAAGCCGCCGCGCACGCACTGGGACATGCTGCTGGAGCGCCGCAGCAAGGAGGAGCTCGAGGAGTTGCTCAAGGAGCGCCTCGAACTGCTCAAGACCCGCCGCCGCGCCTGACGGTCCGCGCTTCACGGACAACGGCCGCCGCATCATCGGATGCGGCGGCCGTTCGTGTCTCGCACACACCGGTCAGCGACTGGCCACCTTGCGGTAGCGCAGCAGCGCCAGCGGCACAGCGACCACGAGGATCGCCACCGAGCAGGCCACCGCGTACTCGACGCAGTGGTCGGCGGCCCAGCCGGTGGGCGGGACGAACGTGGGCGGCGAGTCGTTGTCGAACAACTTTCGCCCCGCCGCCGATACCGCGGTGATCGGATTCCACTCGGCGATCGTGCGCAGCGGGCCGGGCAGCGTCTCGGCCGAGATGAACGCCGAGGAGATGAACGTCAGCGGGAACAGCCAGATCAGCCCGGCGCTCTGCGCCACCTCGACGGTCGGTGACAGCAAACCGGTCAGCGCGCCGATCCAGGACATCGCGAACGCGAACAGCAGGATCACCGCGAACGCCAGCACGGCATCGGTGACGCTGCCGTGAATGCGCCAGCCGACCACGTACCCGCATCCGACCATCACCGCCAGGCTCAGGATGTTCACCACGAGGTCCGACAGCGTGCGGCCCATCAGCACGGCCAGCCGTGACATCGGCAGCGCCCGCATCCGGTCGATGATGCCCTTCTGTAAGTCCCCGGCCAGTCCGACCGTGGTGAACGCGGCATTGAACGCGACCGTCTGGGTGAAGATGCCCGCGAGCAGGAATTCCCGGTACTGGCCCCCGCCCAGTGAGGCGCCGAAGATGTAGGCGAACAGGAACACGAACATCAGCGGCTGGATCGTCGCGGTCACCAGCAGCGTGGGCACGCGCAGGATGGTCAGCAGATTGCGGTGGGCGACGATCGCGCTGTCCCGGAACAGCCGCAGGCGCGGAGCGGAATTCGGCTGCGCGGCGGCTTTTCTCGGCTCCGGCTCCGCCTTCGGGGTGGCCTCCCCCACCATTGCCGTGCTCACGACATGATCTCCTCTTGTACGTCGTCGGTCTCCGGTTCCGTGGCGGGCGCGCCTCCCGGTTTGCCGGTGAGGGAAAGGAATACGTCGTCGAGGCTCGGCCGGTGCACGTTCGCGTCGACCACGCAGACACCCGCGTCGTCGAGCCTGCGCAGTGCCTCCACCATGGTGCGCGAACCGTCGCCGACCACCACCGACACCTCGTCGGTGCCCGCCTCGTGGCCGGGCTCGCCGACGCCGATCTGCGCCAGGACGACCAGCGCGGGCTCGGCGGCCTGCCCGGCGGCCAGGGTGACGGTGAGGCGGTCGCCACCGATCGAGGTCTTCAGCTCGTCGGCCGAGCCGCGGGCGATGACCCGCCCGTGGTCGATGACGGTGATGCGGTCGGCCAGCAGGTCGGCCTCTTCGAGATACTGCGTGGTGAGCAGCACCGTGGTCCCGTCGTCGACGAGCTCGCCGATCACCCGCCACATGTCCAGCCTGCCGCGCGGGTCCAGACCGGTGGTCGGCTCGTCCAGCACCACCACGGCGGGCCTGGCGACCAGCGCGCCGGCGAGGTCGAGCCGCCGGGCCATGCCACCGGAGTAGGTTCCTGCCCTGCGGTGCGCGGCGTAGTCGAGCCCGAGGACGCCGAGCAGTTCGGTGGCCCGGGCCGAGGCCTGGCGTTGCGACATCCCGTACAGCCGGGCCACCATGCGCAGGTTCTCGTAGCCGGACAGGTTGCCGTCGACGGCGGCGTACTGGCCGGACAGGCCGATCCTTTTGCGCGCCGCGGCGGGATCGCGCAGCACGTCGATCCCCGCTACCCGCACCGACCCGGCGGACGGTTTCAGCAGCGTGGTGACGATCCGCACGGTCGTCGTCTTACCCGCGCCGTTCGGGCCGAGCAGGCCCATCACGGTGCCGGTGGGGATTCGTAGGTCGACCTCGTCCAGCACGCGGACCCGGCCGTAGTTCTTCACCAGGCCGGTTACCTCCACCGCGAAGCTCACCTGGGCGTCTCCTTCGTCTCCAGCCACCTCCGCAGCACCGGCCCGATCACCGCCAGCGCGTCCGGGGTGGTCATCGCGGAATGCGCGCAGCGCAGCTCGTGGTCATGGACGGCGCCGGTGACGTGCGGCTGCCAGGCGTCGGCGCGCCGGTCGGGGTCGTTCCGGTTGACCGGGTCGTCGCCCGCGGTGAAGAACAGCAAATCGCCGTCGAACGGCCGGGGCCGGAAGCTGTGCGCGAGCACGGTGCCGTTCTCGTAGCCCGCGTAGAGCCGCTCCAGATGCTCCACGGTCAGCGCCGCGAACGGCCCGGACCGGGCGCGCAGCAGTTCGGCCGCGTCCCGCAGACTCATGTCCGGATCGATCTCGCCATCGAGGTCGTCGTTGCCGAATTCTCCGACGATCTCGGCGACGCTCGGGGTCGCGTGCGCGAGCAATTCGTCGGACAGCCGGTAGCTGTCCATCATCGACAGCAAGGCGACCTCCTCGCCCGCCTCTTGCAGCTGCACCGCCATCTCGTGGGCGATCAGCCCGCCGAGCGACCAGCCGAGCAAGTGGTAGGGGCCCTCCGGTTGGATCTGCTTGATCGCGGCCACGTAGTGACCCGCGGCCTCGGCGATCGACTCGTAGCTGTCCTCCCCCGCGACGTGCGGAGCCTGCAAGCCGTAGACCGGCCGATCCGCAGGCAGGTGCGCGAGCAACCCCGAGTAGCACCATGCCAATCCGATCGCCGGATGCACGCAGAACAACGGCGCCTGACTCGCCGCGGTGCTCGGCCGGATCGGCAGCACCGGCGCGAGCATCGCCGCCACCGCGCTGCCCGAGGACGCGTCCGCCCCGTCCAGCCGCGCCGCGATCGCCGCGGGCGTCGCGTCGCCGAACATCAACTGCACCGGCAGATCGATACCCGTCTCCCGCACGTGCGCGACCACTTTCGTGGCCAGCAGCGAGTTGCCGCCGAGTTCGAAGAAGCCATCGTCGACGCCCACCGACTCCACACCGAGTACCTCGGCGAAGGCCGCGCACAACGCCTCCTCCGCGGGGGTGCACGGTGCGCGGTAGCCCTCGCCCGCGGTGAACACCGGCTCCGGCAGCTTCGCGCGATCCAGCTTGCCCACCGGGCTGAGCGGCACCTCGTCGAGCAACATGATCGACTGGGGGACCATGTAGTTCGGCATCAATCCGGTCAGGTGCCCGGTCAACTCGGCCGCGGTGAGCGTCACCCCGTCGCGCGCCTTCACATACGACACCAGCGCCGTCGCGCCGGCCGGGGTGCGATGCCCGATGGTGGTCGAGAACGCCACCGCGCCATGGCGGGCGAGCGCGGCGTCGACCTCGCCGAGTTCGATGCGGAAGCCGCGGATCTTGACCTGATGGTCGGTGCGGCCGACGTACTCGATCTCCGGCGCGGCATCCACCGCCGCCCCGTGCTCGCGCGACCCGGCCCACCAGCGCACCAGATCGCCGGTGCGGTACATCCGCTCCCCCGGCTTGCCGAACGGATTGGCGACGAACCGCTGGGCGGTCAATCCCGGACGGTTCAGGTAGCCGCGGGCCAGCGCGTCACCGGCCAGGTGCAGTTCACCGGTCACCCCGAGCGGAGCCGGATGCAGCCGCGCGTCCAGGATCGCCGCGTTCACGCCACGGATGGGTCCGCCGATGGTGATCGGCTCGCCGGGTGTCATCGGCTGGGAGATGACCGTGACGATGGTGGTCTCGGTCGGACCGTAGACGTTGTACAGGCTGCGGCCGGGCGCCCATCTGGTCACCAGGTCCGGCGGCAGCGCTTCACCGCCGACCAGCACGTGCTGCAACTCGCGCAGGCCGGTGGGGTCGACCGTGCCGAGGGCGGAGGTGGTGATGAACGCGTGGGTGATCCGTTCCGCGGCGAACACCTGCCGCAGATCGTCGCCGCCGACCACGCCGCCGGGCGTGATCACCAGGGTCGCCGCGCCGCCGAGGGACAGCAGCAGATCGAGCATCGCGGCGTCGAAGCTCGGAGTGGCGAAGTGCAGCACGCGGCATCCCGGCTGGACGTCGAACCGGTGGGCGGTCTCGGCGGCGAAGTTCGACAATCCGCCGTGCGTGACCATCACGCCCTTCGGTGTGCCGGTGGAGCCGGAGGTGTAGATCACGTACGCCGGGTTGTCGATGCGCAGTGGAGCGAGGCGCTCGGTGTCGGCGATCGGCGCGTCCGGCGCGTCGAGCACCCGCGCGCGGAAGGCCGGATCGTCGAGCACGATCCACTCCGTGCCCTCGGGCAGCTCGCCGCGGTAACTCGCCAGTGTGATACCCAGCGCCGCACCGGAATCCGACAGCATGTGGGTGATGCGCTGCTGCGGGTACAACGGGTCGACCGGCACGAACGCCGCCCCGGCCTTGGCCACCGCGAGCACGGTCGCCACCGACTCGATCGATCGCGGGATACCGAGCGCCACCAGGGTTTCCGGGCCGACGCCACGGGCGATGAGCACCCGCGCCAGCCGGTTGGTCCAGCGATCGAGGGCGTCGTAGGTCACCTCGGTGCCGTCGGAGACCAAGGCGACGGCGGCGCGATCGACGCTCGCGGCCTGCTCGAACACCTCGGGGAAGGTGATCGGCCGGTCCGGTTTCCCTCCGCGTACCGGAGCCAGCCCCGACCACTCGGCTGGGTCGAGCAGCTCCAGATCGCCCACCGCGGTGGTCGGGCTCGCGGCGATCGCGGCGAGCAGCCGGGCAAGGCGCTTGCCGAGCCGCTGGGCGGTCGGCTCGTCGAACAGATCCCGCGCGTAGTTCACCGACACCGTGATGCCGGCCGGATCTCGGTGCGCGGTCTGCGTTTCGGTCAGGGTGAACTGGAGATCGAACTTCGCGATCCCGGTGTCGATGTCCGCGGCCTCGATGCGCATCCCCGGCAGGTCCAGCCCCCCGACCGGCTCGTTGCGGACCGAGAGCATCACCTGGAACATCGGATGGTGCGCCTGGGACCTGGCCGGATTGAGCACCTCCACGAGACGTTCGAACGGCAGGTCCGCGTGGGCGAAGGCGTCCAGGTCGGTTTCGCGCACCGTGTGCAGCAAGTCGGTGAACCGGGCGCCCGGGTCGATCCGTGTGCGCAGCACGAGGGTGTTGACGAACATGCCGACCAGCCGGTCCAGCGCGGGATGACCGCGGCCCGCGATCGGGGTGCCGACGGTGATGTCGTCGGTAGTGGTCATCCGGTGCAGCAGCACCGCGAGCGCGGCGTGCAGGACCATGAACAGGCTGACGTTGTTGCTGCCCGCGATCGTCTGCAGCTCGCGGTGGGTGACCGGGTCCACCGCGCACTCGACGGTGCCGCCCCGGTAGGACGGAGCGGGCGGGCGCGGGCGGTCGGCGGGCACGGTCAGCAACTCGGGGATGCCGTCCAGGGCCTGCCGCCAGTAGGCCAGCTGCCCGCTCACCGCCGAGTCCGGGTCGTCCTCGCTGCCGAGCACGTCCTGCTGCCACAGGGTGTAGTCGGCGTACTGCACCTCCGGCTCCGGCAAGTCCGGTGCGCCGCCGCCGCGAGCGGCGCGATAGGCCACCGCGACGTCGGCGGCCATCGGCTCGAGCGACCAGCCGTCCATCGCGATGTGGTGCACGACCACGACGAGAACATGCTGCGCCGGTTCGTCGGCGCCGCTCGGCACCGAGATCAGCGCCGCACGGATCGGCACGGTGGTGGCCAGATCGAATCCCGGTGCGACGAAACGCCGTACGGCGGTCTCGATCTCCTCCGGACGCGCGGTCATCCGCGCCAGCGGGATCGCCGCCTCGGCCGGGTCGAGCACGACCTGGGCGGGTGCGCCGTCGGTCTCCGGGAACACCGTGCGCAGGGTTTCGTGCCTGACCTGCACCGCACGCAGCGCCGAGACCAGCGCGCCGACATCCAGGTCGCCGGTCATGCGCAGCACGAGCGGGATGTTGTAGGCGCCCGCCGACTGTCCCCCGCTCGACCCGCCCGCGTTGAACCGGTTGAGGAACCACAGCCGCCGTTGCGCGGCCGACAGCGGTATGCGCTCCGGGCGTTCCCTGCGCACCAGCGCGGGGCGGTCCGCGTCGGACGCCGCACCCGTGTCCAGCAGCTCGGCGAGTCCGGCGACCGTCGGCGTGGCGAACACGGCGCGCACGGCGAGCCGCACGTTCGTCGCGGCGGCCAGCCGCGCGACGAGCTGGGTCGCCAGCAACGAGTTGCCGCCGATGTCGAAGAAGTTGTCGTCGGCGTGCACACCCTCGGCCCCGATCAACTCGCCCATCACGGCGGCGACCAAGCGCTCCGTGTCGGTCCGGGGCGCACGACCGGTCGAATCGCCGACGGACTGCGGCTCGGGCAGTGCGCCGACGTCCAGCTTCCCGACGGGGGTGAGCGGGATGGTGTCCAGCACGGTGACACCGGAGGGCACCATGTGCGTGGGCAGCCGGTGCGCGACGAACGCGCGCAGCGCTTCGGTGTCCACCCCGGCCGTGCGGTCGGCGGGCTGGACGAAGGCGATGATCCGGTCGGCGCCCGCGATGCGGCGCACCTCGGTGTGCGCGAATCGCACCGACGGGTGTTCGCCGAGCGCGGCGGTGATCTCGCCGAGTTCGACACGGAAACCGCGCAGTTTCACCTGGTGGTCGCTGCGCCCGAGGTAGACCAGCTCGCCCGAGGCGTTCCAGCGCACCACGTCGCCGGTCCGGTACATCCTGGCGCCGGCGGGGCCGTGCGGATCGGCCACGAAACGTGTCGCGGTGAGGCCGAATCGGTCGAAGTACCCGCGTGCGACGCCATGCCCCGAGAGGTACAACTCGCCGGGGACGCCGACCGGTACCGGGCGCAGCCGCTCGTCGAGAACCGATGCCCGGGCACCCCGCACCAGGGTGCCGATGGTGATCGGCTCACCGGCGCGCATCGGGCCGGAGATGGTGATGACCACCGTGGTCTCGGTGGGCCCGTACACATCGCACATCACCCGTCCCGGCGCCCACCGCGACACCAGGTCCGGCGCCACCGCCTCGCCGCCGACCATGAGCGCCCGCATATGCGGCAGCGGCCACCGTTCGTGGTCGATCGTGGCCAGTGCGGCCGGGGTCATGAAGCCGTGCGAGACGCGCTCGCGTTCCATCAGCGCGGCCAGCTCGTCGCCGCCGTAGATGTCGGTCGGGCAGATCACCATCGCCGCGCCCGCCCCCAGTGCGATCAACAGGTCCAGGATCGCCGCGTCGAAACTCGGCGTCGCGAAGTGCAGTGTGCGGGAATGCTCGTCGACGCCGATGCGGTCGCGGATCTCGTCGGCCAGGTTGGCCAGACCGCTGTGGGTCACCGCGACGCCCTTCGGCGTTCCGGTCGACCCCGAGGTGTAGATCAGATAGGCCAGATCGGCCACCTGGATGGTGCGCGAACGCTCGCGGTCGTGGATCGGGGCGTCGTCGTGGCCTTCGAGTTCGGCGGCGAACTCGGGGCGGTCCAGCAGCAACCACTCGATGTCGCGCCCCGCCGGGGCGCCCTCGCGCAGGTGCCGCACATGCGTGGTGATCGCGACGCCGGTCGCGCAACCGGAGTCGGCGAGCATGTGCCGGATGCGGTCGGCGGGGTACTTCGGGTCGACCGGGACGAACGCCGCGCCGGACTTCGCCGCCGCCAGCATCGCCACCACCGAATCGGTCGAGCGGGTGAGCCCGAGCGCCATCCGCGTCCCCGGACCGAGTCCGCGCGCGATCAGCGCGCGCGCCAGGCGATTGGAGCGCCGGTCGAGCTCGGCATAGGTGAGTGACGTCGTGCCCGCGCACAGCGCCGTGTGGTGTGGATACCGCTGCGCGGTCGCGGTGAAGTACTCGGCCAGCGTGCACGGCGGGGCCGCCGGGCCGCCCCGCGCGGGGGCGAGGGTGCGGCGCTCGTGGTCGGTGCGCGCGTCGACGTCGCGGATCAGTACGCGCGGGTCGCCGGTGACGGCGGTGAGCACGCGCAAGAATCGGTCCGCCAGCGTCTCGATCGTCATCGCGGCGAAAAGCTCGGCGGCGTAGATGAATTCGAAGACGCTGTCCGCCTCGCCCGCGATGGACCCCGGCCGGCCGGTGTCGTTCGCGACGCGCAGCTCCAGATCGAACTTCGCGGACGCGATGTCCAGCGGCTCCGCGCGCAGTGCGAGACCGGGCAGTTCCAGCGTCGGCGCCGGACCGTCCTGCACGCTCAGTGCGACCTGGAACAGCGGGTGCCTGCCCGAGGAGCGGGCTTCGGCGCCGAATTCGTCCACGATGCGCTCGAACGGGATGTCGGCATGCGCCAGCGCGGCCAGCTCGGTGTCCCGATCGGCGCGCAGCAGATCGGTGAAGCTGCGGTCCGGATCGACGTCGGAGCGCAGCACCAACGTGTTCACGAACATGCCGACCAATCGGTCGAGCTTGGTGTCGGTGCGCCCCGCCACGGGGGTGCCGATCACGATGTCGCGACCACCGGTGACACAGCGCAACAGCACCGCGAACGCCGAACGCAGCACCATGAACTTGCTGACGCCGCGCTCGCGGGCCAGCGCGGCGAGTTCGCGCTGCACCTGTTCCGGCACCGTGAAACGCACCGTCCCGGCCTGCTGGGTCGGCTCCGCGGGCCGCGGCCGGTCATACGGCAGCGGCAGCTGATCGGGGAGGTCGGCCAGCGCGGTGCGCCAGTACTCCAGTTGGGTCGCCGCGGCACTGTCCGGATCGCTCTCCTCACCGAGGCAGGCACGCTGCCAGAGTCCGAAGTCGGCGTACTGCACCGGAAGCGGCGTCCACGACGGCGCCTCGCCCTCGTGCCGTGCCGCATAGGCGGCGGCCAGGTCCCCGGTGAGCGGGCCGAGCGACCAGCCGTCGGCCGCGATGTGGTGCAGCACGACACCGAGCAGGTAGCGCTCGGGCGAGGTGCGCAGCAGCGACAGCCGCAGGGGCGGCTCACCGGTGAGGTCGAACCCGTTGTGCGCCAGTGCTTCCAGGGCAGCCTTCGCGCCGGAGTCGTCGATGTCGGTGACCGCCACCTCCGGCAGTGCGCGCTCGACCGGCAGGACCACCTGCTGGGCGCCTTCAGCGTCCTCCGGGAAGACGGTGCGCAGCACCTCGTGCCGCCGCAGCACATCGGCGAGCGCTTCGCGCAGTGCGGGCACGTCGAGATCACCGGCAACGCGGATCACGAAAGCGATGTTGTAGGCACTCGATTCGGGCGCGAATCGGTTGAGGAACCACAAACGCTGCTGCGGCAGCGACAATGGAATACGTCCCGGACGCGGTGTCCGCACCGCCAGCGCCGGCCGCTGCGTCCGGGGCGCTCGATCCAGTTGCCCGGCGATCCCGGCGACCGTAGGCGCCTCGAAGATCGACCGCACCGGCAGCTCCACACCGAACTCCGCGTGCAGCGCGGCGGCGAGCCGGGTGGCCAGCAGCGAGTTGCCGCCGAGATCGAAGAAGCTGTCCTCGGCTCCGAGGACCGGGCGTCCGAGCACCCCGCCGAACACGCCCGCCACGCCCAGCTCCAGCGCGGTGCTCGGCGGGCGGGAGGTTCCCGCGGCCGCGAACACCGGCGCGGGCAACGCCTTTCGATCCAGCTTGCCCGCGGGGGTGACCGGGATCTCGTCGAGCACCGCCACCGAGGCGGGCACCATGTAGCCGGGCAGCTGCCTGCGCGCGGTCTCCAGCACGGCCCGCGTCTCGACCGGCCGGTCGGCCGTGACATACGACGCCAGCCGTACCTGGCCGTGCTCATCGGTGTGCACCACGGTGAGCGCGAACCGGATGCCGGGATGCAGGCGCAGCACATTGTCGATCTCGCGCAGTTCGATGCGGAAGCCGCGGATCTTGATCTGGTCGTCCGCGCGTCCGAGGAACCGCAGCCGCCCCGTCCGCTCCACGACGACCAGATCGCCGGTGCGGTACATCCGCTCCCCGCGCCTGCCGTGCGGGTTGGCCACGAACCGCTGCGCGGTCAGGGCGAAACGTCCGTGGTAGCCGCGGGCGACGCCGGGACCCGACACGTACAGCTCGCCGGGCGTGCCCGGCGGCACCGGGTGCAAACGGTTGTCCAGCACGAACAGTCGCATGCCGCGGACGGGCGAACCGAGCGGCACCGGGCGACCCGGCTCCATCGGCCCGCTCGCGGTCGCGGCGACGGTGGCCTCCGAGGGACCGTACATGTTGTGCATACGATGCCCGGCGGTCCAGGTCTCGACGAGTTCCTCCGAGCAGGCGTCACCGCCGACGATGACCGTCTCCAGCTCGTCGAGCCCCTCGTTCGGCACGGTGGCCAGCGCGGCGGGAGTGACGAAGGCGTGGGTGACCCGCTCATCGCGCAGCAGTGTGGCCAGCTCGGCGCCGCCGTACATGCCCGAGGGGGCGATCACCATCGTGGCGCCCGCGGCGAAGCCGAGCAGCATCTCCAGCACCGATGCGTCGAAGCTGGGCGAGGAGAAGTGCAGCGTACGCGCCGCGTCCGAGATGCCGAACAGGTAGTTCTGCTCGGCGGCGAGGGACGCGATGCCCGCGTGGGTCACCACGACCGCTTTCGGCATGCCGGTGGACCCGGAGGTGTAGATGAGGTAGGCCGGGTGGCTCACCCGCATCGGGTGGTGGCGCTCGTCGTCGGTGATCGGGTCCGCCGGGCGGCCCGACGACTCCGCGGTCAGTTCGCCGGAGCCCAGGACCAGCCAGTCGGCCTCACCTTTGCGATGCTTGCCCCGCGAGGGCCACGCGGGCAGGGCCGCCAGGCAATCGGAGTCGGTCAGGCCGAGCATCGCGCCGGAGTCACCGATCATGTGCGCGATGCGCTCAGTCGGGTAGTTCGGGTCGACGGGCACATAGGCCGCACCGGTTTTGGCGACGGCCCAGATCGCGGTGATCGCGTCGAGACCGCGCGGCAGCGCGATCGCGACGACCGTCTCGGGCCCGGCGCCGTGCTGGATGAGGGCGCGCGCCAGCGTGTTCGAGCGCTCGTCGAGTTCGCGGTAGGTGGTGTCGGCACCGAGGTAGCGCACCGCCACCGCGTCCGGCAGCCGGCGCGCGGTGGCGGTGAGCAAGGTGGCCAGGGTGATCGGCGGCTCGGCCGGCGCGCCCGCGATGGGCACGAGGTTCTCGGTTTCCCTGCGGTCCAGGATCGGCAGGTCGCCCACCGGAAGCTCCGGGGCCGCCACGCCGCCCGCCAGCACCGCGATGAACCGGCGGGCGAACGACTGCACCGTGGATTGGTCGAAAACATCGGTGGTGTAGCCGAATTCGGCCGACAGCGGGCCGTCGCCCGAGTCGTCGTGGACGACCAGCTGCAGATCGAACTTGGCGACGTCCGAAGCGATCGGCAGCACCTCGGCGCGCACCCCGGGCAGATCGATCCGCAGGTCCGGCGCGTGGTCGTAGGACAGCATCACCTGGAACAACGGGTGCCGCGACGGGGAACGCTCCGGGTTGACCACCTCGACAAGCCGCTCGAACGGCACGTCGGCGTTGGCGAAGGCGTTGAGATCGGTCTCGCGCACCACGTCGAGCATGCGGTCGAATCCGACCGCCGGGTCGACCGCGGTTCGCAGGACGAGGGTGTTGACGAACATGCCGACCAGGTCGTCGAGCGCCGGATCGGAGCGGCCCGCGATCGGGGTGCCGATCGCGATGTCATCGCTCGCGCACAGCCGCGACAGCAACGTCGCCAGCGCCGCGTGCAGCACCATGAACATGCTCACGCCCCGGCTGGCCGCGAGTTCGATCGCGCCCCGGCGGATCTCGGCCGGGATGGCGAACTCGACCCGGCCGCCGACGGTCGATCTGCGTAGCGGGCGCGGGCGATCCAGCGGCAGGTCGAGCTGCTCGGGCAGGCCGGCCAGCGCCGAGCGCCAGTGGGTGAGCTGCCTGCTGAGGGCGCTGCCCGGGTCCGACTCCTCGCCGAGCAGTTCGCGCTGCCAGAGCGCGAAATCGGCGTACTGCACCGGCAGTTGCGTCCACTGCGGCGCGACACCGTTCGCGCGCGCGGCCACCGCCGTCATCAGGTCCTTGGCCAACGGTGCGATGGACCAGCCGTCACCGCAGATGTGATGCAACACGATGAGGAAGACGTGCCGCTGCGGACCGGTGCGGTAGAGCGCCACCCGGATCGGGGCCTGGCGGCGCAGATCGAAGCCGTACCCGGCGAATTCGGTCGCCAGTTCCGCCACATCGGATTCGGCCGCATCGATCGGGTCGAGCGTCAGCGGGATCGCCTCGGCCGGGTGGATCAGCTGGCAGGGCCCGTCCGGCGACTCCGGGAAGGTGGTGCGCAGGCTCTCGTGCCGTTCGATGACGTCCACCAGACCCGCCCGCAGCGCGGCCACATCCAGCGGCCCCTCCACCGCCACCGCCAGCGGCATGTTGTACGCGGCGGCATGCTCGGAGAACCGGTTCAGGATCCACAGCCGCTGCTGTGCCTGCGACAGCGGGATCCGCTCCGGTCGTTCGGCGGGCGCCAGCCGCGGTGAGGAGACGTCGGCGGTCTGCGTGGCGAAGCGACGGGTGAGCGCGTCGATCGTCGCGGCCTCGAACAGATCGCGGATGGTCAGCGCGGTGCCGAGCGCGGCGTTGATCCTGGACACCGCCCGCGCGGCGATGAGCGAGTTGCCGCCCAGATCGAAGAAGTTGTCCTCGACGCCGACCTCGGTGTCGAGCACCTCGGCGAAGATGCCCGCGAGGACGCGCTCCACCTCGGTCCGCGGCTCGGCGATCGGCCGGATCGACCGCACGCTCGGCGCGGGAGCGGGCAGCGCTTTGCGATCGATCTTGCCGTTGGCGCTCAGCGGCAGCTCGTCGAGTTCCATCAGCGCGGAAGGCACCATGTACCCGGGCAGCGTGTGCCGCAGCGCGGTCAGCAGCGCCGCCGTGTCCAGCGGAGCGTCGTCGTCCTCGTGCTTCGCCGCGACCACGTAGGCGACCAGCTCGTCACCGGTGCGTCCGGTGTGCGCCACGCACACCGCGCGAGCGACCTTCGGGTCGTCGAGCAGTGCGGCCTCGATCTCGCCGAGCTCGATGCGCAGGCCACGGATCTTGACCTGGAAGTCGCTGCGGCCCAGGTATTCCAGCACACCGGGCTCGCCGCCGGAGCGGCCGATCTGCCAGCGCGCCAGGTCACCGGTGCGGTACATCCTGGCACCCGGGGTGAACGGATCGGCCACGAAACGGTCCGCGGTCAGCCACGGTTGCCTCAGGTAGCCGCGAGCCAGCTGGACTCCGGCGAGATACAGTTCGCCGACCACGCCGGGCGGGACGGGCTGCAACCGGTCGTCCAGCACATAGGTCTCGGTGTTCCACACCGGCGAGCCGATCGGCACGACGCTCGCGTCGGGTGGGCACGCCCAGTAGGTGACGTCCACGGCGGCCTCGGTCGGGCCGTACAGATTGTGCAGTTCGGCGGCCGGTAACGCCGCGTAGAACTCCCGCACGGTGGCGGCGGGCAGCGCCTCACCGCTGCAGAACACCCGGTGCAGGCAGGCGCAGCCGCTCAGATCGGCCTCGGTGACGAACACCGATAGCATGGACGGCACGAAATGCGCTGTCGTGATCCGTTTTTCGGAGATGATCCGGGCGAGGTACGCCGGGTCGCGGTGCCCGTCCGGTGCGGCGATCACCAATCGAGCGCCGATCTGCAACGGCCAGAAGAACTCCCACACCGAGACGTCGAAGGTGGCCGGGGTCTTCTGTAGTACCGCGTCACCGGGGGTGAGCGGATACTCGTGCTGCATCCAGCGCAGCCGGTTGACGATCGCGGCATGGGTTACGCCGACGCCCTTGGGTTTTCCGGTCGATCCCGAGGTGAAGATGACGTAGGCGAGGTGATCGGGACGCAGTGTGGCCTTGCGGTCGGCGTCGGTGATCGGCGCGTCGTCGAATCCGGAGACCCGGGCGGTGTCGATCTCCAGCCGGGAGACGGTCGCGGGCAGTTCGACATCGTCGCGGGACGCCGTGAGCACGCACAGCGGTTCGGCCTGACGCACGATCTGCCCGATCCGCTCGGCCGGATGCTCGGTGTCCAGCGGCAGATACGCCGCTCCCGCCTTGACGATGGCGTACATGCCGACCACCAGGTCGAGGCTGCGGCGCAGGCACAGACCGACCGTCGTATCGGGTCCGGCGCCGCGCGCGATCAGCAGCCTGGCCAGGCGGTTGGCGCGGGCGTCGAGTTCGGCGTAGGTCAGCGCCTCGGCACCGAATTCGAGCGCGACCGCGTCCGGGTCCGACGCGACGCGCTCGGCGAAGAGGCTCGCGAGCGTGCCGTCTTGCCGGGGCGCCGTGGTGGCGTTCCAGCCGTGCAGCACCTGTTCCCGCTCGGCGTGCGTGATCGCGCCGAGGGACTCGGCGGCCGACAGCGGATCGGCGGCCAGGAACCGGCCGAGGAAGTCCAGGTAGCGCGCATGGTGCACGCTCACTTCGGCCTCACCGTAGAGGCGGGGGTTTGCTTCGAAGTCGACGTGCAGGCGGCCGCCCGCGCCGTTGTAGACGTTGACCGAGAGATCCTCCACCGGGCCGGTGGCCAGCACGTGCATGGAACCGACCAGGCTGCCGAAACGCAGTTCGTCGTGGAACAGCATCAGGTTGACCATCGGGCCGAAGAATCCGCGCGCGTCACGGGAGTAGCCGCTGTCGCGCCGGATGTCGTCGTGGCGGTAGCGCTGATGACGTAAGGCGCCGGTGATCTGCAACTCGGCCGCCTTCACCAGGTCGCCGATCGTGGTCGCCTCGTCGAATCGCAGCCGGATCGGCACGACGTTGGAGATCACGCCCGCCGAGCGGCGCAGCGACACCGTGGTGCGCGCCGAGACCGGCAGGCTCAGGACCACGTCCGAGTTGCCCGTCACCGACCGCACGTACGCGGCCAGCGCGGCGACGAACACCGCCGAGTCGGTGGTGTTCCACGCGCTGGTCGCCGCCTCGATCGCGGCATGGTGGCCGTCGTCCAGCACGGCGGTGGCCAGCCTGCGGCCCGCGTCATGGGTGATGGTGCCGAGGCGGGCGCCACCGAGGCTCACCGGCTCGCCCACGCCCGACAGCTGCCCGAGCCAGTACTCGCGATCGTTCTGGAAACGACTGGAGTCGTGGTAGCGCGCCTCGTCGGCGTAGATCTCGGCCAGGGAGGTCGCCCGGGACGCGACCGGCTCGGTCCGATTCTCCAGCGCGGTGTAGATCTCCGCCGTGCGGGTGAGCGCGTTCATCGCGCCGTAGCCGTCGATGACGATGTGATGGGCGAACGAGTACCAGAGGTAGTCGGAGTCTCCGATCCGCAGCACCGCGTTGGAGGTCAGCGGGTCGCGTTCCAGGTCGATCGGCGAACTCGTGTGCTCGTGCATCCAGCGCAGCGCCGCCGCGTACGGATCGGCCTCGCCACGCAGGTCGATGCGGACCCAGCCCGGCCGGTGCACCGGGTCCACGATCTGATACGGAGTGCCATCTATCTCCACCATGCGAACTTGACCCACCTGGGTCTCCGCACCGAATCGCTCGATCGCGTACAGCAACCGCCCCTCGTCCAAGTCGCCGTGTATCTCGACGTACTGGGAGATCGTCAACGGTACGTCGGGGCGAATGCGCTGCGCGTACCAGAGGGCAGTCTGTGCGGGTGACAGAGCAAACGGTTGTGCAGAGAATTCGCCGGATGAACATTGGTCGACGCGATCCGTGGCCAATGAACTCATCAATCACTCCGTTCTGCCGCTGTTGACGCAACTCCCCGAGCACCACCCCAGCAAGCGCGCGCGCCAGCTGTAGGACGTGATCCACGCCCTATGATTCGGAGCGTCGCATCAACCGGATTGCCGACGTTTTGGATTTGTGTCACATCCAACGTCCTTGGCAGAAGGCCACTTTGGTTGGTTACATTTCCGCAAACATTGCGACTCGACTAGGTCGATCCGAAGCAAAACGGGCCCTGACCAGACCGTTCGATGGTACCCCGGCGAGCGCCTACGTTGTCTGGCGAACAGTGCGCAACTTAATTACGCACCTTCACTTCCGGGACAATGGGGGCAAGAACATACCAAATGTTCGGTTAACTTCCGGTCGGCGGGGAAAAATCTAGCGTTCGCCGACGAGACCGGGCGTCGGCCGGGCCCTGCGCGCAGCTCGCCGCCGGGCGACCGCGGCCAGCGCGGCGGCAGCCGTCAGAATAACGAAAATCCGCTCCGGCGCAGGACCTATTCGCGTTGCGAGAGTGGTGTCGTCCCGCAACGGAAGCTCCGCGACCAAAGCGGCGGGCACGAATAACGCGGTTTCCTGCCGGATAGTGCCGTCGGCGCTGATAATGGCGCTCACGCCCGAGGTGGCCGCGACGACCAGCGATCGTCCGTGCTCGACGGCACGAATGCGAGACATGGCCAGTTGCTGATAAGTCATCTCGCTGTCGCCGAAGGTCGCGTTGTTCGTCGGCACGGTGAGCAACTGCGCACCCGCGCGCAGCGCGTCCTCGAACGACCGGTCGAAGGCCACTTCATAGCACGTCGCGACACCGATGTCGATACCCGCCGCGTGCACAACTCCGTCACCATTTCCCGGTACGAAATATCCGGCCCGATCGGCGTATTCGGAGAAAAGCCGGAAAAAACTCCGCATCGGCAGGTATTCCCCGAAGGGCTGGATGATCTTCTTGTCGTGGCGCTCACCCGGGCCCGCCGCGCCATTCCACACCATCACCGAGTTGGTCGTCGTCCGGTCCTGGTTGATCAGCACGGCGCCGACCAGGATGGGCGCGCCGATCCGCTCGGAGGCCGCGGTGATCAGGGCGGCGGCGTCGGTATTGCGCAGCGGATCGATGTCGGAGGAGTTCTCCGGCCAGATCACCACATCGGGGCGCGGCGCGCGGCCCGCCGCCACCTCCTCGGCCAGTTCTTCGGTGCGCCGGACGTGGTTGTCCAGCACGGCCCGCCGTTGCGCGTTGAAGTCCAGCCCCAGGCGCGGCACGCTGCCCTGGATCGCCGCGACCGTGACCGTTCGGACGCCGACGTCCGGATCGGGCAGCGCGGATCGCAGCAGCAAACCGGTGAGCGGCACAACGAGCACGGTGAAAATCACCGCGGCGTATCCGAGTCGGGTCGCGGGACCGCGCACGGCGCCCGGTCCGAGCGGACCGGTCTCGTCAGCGCCGGTTTCGCACCCGCCTCCGGGGGTAAGCGAGGATTGGAGCAGGGCGACCAACGCCGCCGTAGCGGTACCGGTGAGCGCCACCGCGAACCCGACCAGCGGGGCGCCACCGACCGCTGCCAGCGACAGGAACCAACCGTCGGCCTGTCCGAACGCCAAACGCCCCCACGGGAACCCGCCGAACGGGAAGCTGGATCTGCCCCATTCGGCCGCCGTCCATGCCGATGCCACCCACAGCGGCCAGCCGGGCAACGTACCGACGAGCCGGCCGAGCAGACCGAAGACCCCCACGTACAGCCCGCAGACGAGGGACAGCGCCAGCCACGGCAGCGGCCCGACGTAGATGCCGGTCCACGGCAGCAGCGGCACGAAAAACGCCAGTCCGGCCAGCAATCCGTAGCCGAAGCCAGCCCGCAGCCGACCGTCGCCGCGTACGGCGAGGGTGAGTATCGCAACGCCGAGCGGCGCGAGAAACCACCACGGCCTGGGCGGAAAACTGCCGAACAACAGCAGTCCCGCGACGATCGCCGCCACCGAGCGCGCCGTCACCGGATGCCCGCGTAATACCGCGGACACCTTCCGCCCCATCCCTAGCGCTCGCTCCCGCACCATCACTCGGCCACTGCCCACCATCGGACCGGCGACCGCCGGTCAGCCGCCGACCGCCGTGGGGCCGACCGGCACGACGCCGGACGCACCCCACCGAAGGATCGCCGCTCGGCATATCCCGAACGACGAGATGATGTGGCGTTCGTCACACGAAAAGTCAAGGCCGCCACAAGCGGCCCGGCCGGGCAGCCCTCGGCGCACCGGTCGGACCGAGCCGGACCGGCGGCGATCTCACGCCGCACGACCGGCTCGACCCGAGCACGGCGCAGAACTACGCCAGCCACGACCGCATCCGGGCAATCGGGCGTCCACCTGAGAATCGTCACCAGCCACCGGATCGTTAACCGCCGCTGCCACGATGTCGGCTTCCTGATCGCATTCCTCCGGAAAAACCGGCAATTCCCGGCCGGAACCAGCGAACCGGTAGCCCGAGTTGGCGCCGGGTGAACTCGCCACTCGAACGTGCGAGGCCGCTGCCTCGCAGTCCCGTCCGCGCTCGCACCGCCGCTCTTCCGGGAACCCGCCGCTCTGGCACTCAGTGCCATGCCCGTCCTCGTACCGGCGCGGTAGCGCCACACGGCGGACAGGTGGCGGCCCGAGTTCCGCCGGGTCATCGAGCGTAAGCATCCCGCTGTCCGGCGATCAGGCCTGAGAAACCCGGTTACCGCACTCCCGCAAACGCACTCCGCTCGGCGGACTTCATCTTTTGTGACTGCCCTCCACGCACGCTCCGGACTGGACGCCGGCTGCCCTGCGGTCGTCGGCTGGAGATACGGCGTCCGCCGTTCGGCCGACCTGGGGCCCGTAGAGGGAAAGCGAGAGGGGAATGTCCGGCCCAATTTACGTACCCGAGGGCCGGGAGCCGTCGCGGGCTCCGCGGCCGCCCGCTCATCGCGCATAGATCGTCACTCCCCGGTGCACGGTACGCAGGCACGTGGGCAGCGGTGCGTCCGGTTCGAGCGCGGGCAACCCCGGCACGCGCGACCGCGGGTCCGTGGACCAGCGCTGCACCGAGTCGGCGGCCGCGGCGACGACGAGTTCGCCGGTATCCCAGATCGCGTAGGAAGCGGGCGCGCCGGGTACCAGGGTGCCCGCCACCCCGTCGCGGACGCCGCCCGCGCGCCAAGCGCCGCGGGTGGCCGCTGCGAACGCGGCGCGCGGGGACAAGCCGTGGCCGGGGGTGCGGTGAGCGGTCGCGGCACGCACCGCCGCCCACGGGTCGAGCGCGGTGACCGGGGCGTCGGAGCCGATCGCCAGGGCGACGCCCGCGGAGGCCATGGCGGCGAACGGGTTCAACGCCGCGGCGCGCTCGGCGCCGAGCCGCGCGGCGTACATGCCGCCCGGCCCACCCCACGCGGCGTCGAATCCCGGTTGCACACTGGCGATCACACCCCAGCGCGCCAGGCGGGCGATGTGCTCGCCGTGGACGAGCTCGGCGTGTTCGACGCGATGCCCGAGTGCCGCGACCGCCGGGACGCCGAGTTCGGTGACCACCCGTTCGACACCGGCGAGGACGGCGTCCATGGCGGCGTCGCCGATCGCGTGGAATCCGGCCTGGATACCGGCGACGGTGCAGGCGCGGACGTGGACGGCGATCGCCTCGGCGTCGAGATAGCTTCGGCCGCAGCCGGATTCGTCGGCATAAGGCGCACGCAGCCATGCGGTATGCGATCCGAGGGAGCCGTCGACGAACAGGTCACCGCCGAGGGCGTGCACCCCGAGTTCGTCGATCAGGGCGCGGGCCTGCTCGGCGCTACCCACCGCCTCGCCCCAATAGGCCCGGACCTGGACGCCGTGTTCGAATTCGAGCAGTTCGCGCACGTCGGCGCGGCCCGCGATCTCCGGGCCAGCGCACTCGTGGACCGCGACGACACCGCGCGCGGCGGCGTGGTCGAGTGCCACGGCGCGCGCTCGATCCCGTTGCGCCCGGGTGAGATTCGCGAGCGCGGCGGCGCGCACCGCGTGATGGGCGGCGGCGCGTACGGGCTCGCCACGGGTGAATCCGTCGGTGCCGGGCAGTTCGGGCCGCGCGTCCAGCAACGCCGAGGACGCCACCGCGGAGTGCGCGTCCACCCGCGAAAGGTAGACGTGCCTGCCCGCACCCGCCGCCGTGTCGAGCTCCTCGACGGTGGGCGGCCGTCCCTCCGGCCAGGTGGTCTCGTCCCAGCCGTCGCCCAGGATCGCGCCGTCGGGCTGTGCCTCGGCGAACTCGCGCAGCAACCGCAGGCAGTGCTCGAGCGACCGGGTGGCCGAGAGGTCGAGCCCGGTCGATTTCAGGCCCAGCGCGGTGACGTGCACGTGCGGATCGACGAACGCGGGCGCGACGAAGGCGCCGTCGAGGTCGACGATCTCGGCCTCCGGGTGCAGCGCGCGACCCGGTTGCTCGGCGCCCAGCCAGACGACGGTGCCGTCGCTCACCGCCATCGCCGTGGCGTCGGGTGAACTGGCACTGTAGAAACGACCGCCGATCAGCAACTGGGTACTCACGAGGCACCAGTCTGCCGTATGCCCGATCCGGCGGTTTCGGTCAGCCGTTCAGCAGGGGGTGGCGCGCCAGATCCTCCGGCTGCGCCAGCACCGCCATCACTTCCGCGTATTCCGGCGGCGCACCGCCGGTCGCCGCGGCCGCCGGGGGCAGGCAGCCCGCCTCCACGGCGATCAGCTCCAGCCGCAGCGCCGCGGCCGTGAATCCGGAAATCGACTGTCCCGCAGCGGCCGCCGCTCGTTTGACCGCGGCAGCCAGCTCCTCGCTCACCGTTACGGTGAGTTGCTCGGTGGCCATCGCGCCACGATAGCCCTTCGCGGCGCGACAGGGAACCGGGTACGCCGACTCCGACGCTCAGGCCGAGGTGATCGCGCGGCGTGCGTTGCCCTGGCCGTCGTCGTACCACTGCCCCATGACGGCGCCGTCGACCACTTCGCCTCCGTCGACCACCACGCCGCGATAGGGCGCGGCCGCGACGAGCCTGCGGAAGCGGCGCGCGGCGAAGGCCAGCACGAGGGGACGCACCAGAACTCGTGTGGGAGGCAGCAGCAAGAGCAGGCCGAACAGCGACGTGACCAGGCCGGGCACGAACATCAGCACCCCGCCCGCCGCGACCAGGGCGCCGTCGGCCACGGCGGTCCCGGGCGCCACTTCCCCCCGCGCGGCCCGGCGGAACTGCTCGAACACCCGCCGCCCCTGGGAGCCGACCAGCAGCATGCCCGCGGCCGATCCGGCGATCAGCACCAGGATGGTCGGCAGCACGCCGATCAGCTGACCGACCGCGACCAGGGCGGCGACTTCGACGACGACGTACAGCACGAACAACAGGGCGGGCATGGCGATCCTTTCGGACGATCTACCCGGTCAACGTTCCGCAGCCGGGTTTTTCTCCCCGATCCGCCTGATAAGGCGCTGAGATCCGCCTCGCATCAGCCGCCCGGCCGCACCAGCCCCGTCTCGTAGGCCAGCACGACCGCCTGAACCCGGTCGCGCAGACCGAGTTTGGTGAGCACCCGGCCGACGTGTGTCTTGACCGTCGCCTCCGACAGGTACAACTGCTCGGCGATCTCGGCGTTGGAGCGTCCTGCCGCGATCTGCTCGAGCACCTCGCGCTCGCGGGCGGTGAGCACGTCGAGCACGCCCGGGTCGCGGGTCCGTGCCGGGTTCTCCGCGATGAGCCGGTCCAGCAGGCGTTTGGTGACCTTGGGCGAGACCACGGCGTCACCGGCGGCAACGCTGCGGATGGCCGAGACGAGATCCTCCGGTGGGGTGTCCTTCAACAGGAATCCGCTCGCCCCCGCCCGAAGCGCGCCGAGCGCGTGCTCGTCGAGGTCGAAGGTCGTCATCACCAGCACCCGGCTGCCATGACCTGCCTCCACGATGCGGGTGGTGGCGACGACCCCGTCCACCACCGGCATCCGCACGTCCATCAGCACCACATCGGGGCGCAGTTCCGCCGCTGCGGCGACCGCGGCGGCGCCGTTGGCCGCCTCGCCGATCACTTCGATGTCGGGGTGCGCGCCGAGCACCATCTTCAATCCCATCCGCATGAGTTCCTGGTCATCGACGACGAGCACGGTGATCGGCACGTTGCCCAATGTAACGTGACCGCTTCCGCGCGCCGGGCGACCTGTGCCGTGACGGCTCGCGCGCACCAGTCCGTGGAGGCCGAAACCCTGTGCGGCGCAGCGCTCTACGCGTCGCGGAAGAATAAGGTGGCCCGGCTCACTCCGCTACGACCGGTCGCAGCGGGATGCCGGCGTGCACGCGCCAGGCTCCGTCGGCGTCGCGGCCCGCTTCCAGACTGCCGCCGAGGACGGCGACGCGTTCGCGCATCCCGACCAAGCCGAGCCCGCTGCCCTCGATGCGCGTGCCCGATTCGTGCAGTGGGACCCCGCCGGTGTCGGTGACGTCGATCAGCACGTCGGCGTCGGTACGGCGGACCCGCACCCACGCCTTCGGGTGCGGCCCGGCATGCCGCAGCGTGTTGGTCAGCGATTCCTGCACGATGCGATGCACGCCGAGGCTCACCTCGGGGGCGATGTCGTCGAGTTCGCCGGTCAGCTCGAGTTCCACGGCCAGACCGGTGCCCCGCATCATCTCCACGACCTTGGCGATGCCGGCGGTACCGTGCTGGGGCAACTGGTCGGGAGCGTGTTCGGTGCGCAGCAGAGCCACGGTTCTGCGCAGTTCGCGCAGTGCTTCGCGGCCGGTGCCCGCGATGGTGGAGAGCGCCTGTTCGGCGGCGTCCGGGTCGCGGCGCAGTGCGTATCTCGCGCCGTCGGCCTGCACGATGATCACGCTCACCGCGTGGGCCACCACGTCGTGCAGTTCCCGCGCGATGCGGGTGCGTTCAGCCGCGACGGCGTCGTGCGCGCGACGCTCCCGGTCGTAGTCGGCGACCGCGAGCCGGGCCGCCACCTCGGCGTCGTAGGCGTGCCGCGCGCCGATGAACTCCGCGAGCGTCCAGCACAAGGCGTAGAACATGATGGTGAACACGCTGTCGGAGCCGGAGGGTTTCCCGATCGCCACGACCGAGAGCGCGAGATCCACCGCCAGGCCGAGCCCGTACCACAGTCCCTCCCGCCTGCCGACGTAGGCGACCAGGGTGTAGAGCATGATGCCGTGCGACAGCATCGCGATGTGGTCGGCGTCGTCCTCGGACAGGAAGCCCACCAGCGTCGCCGTCAACGACAGTGCCAAGGTGGTGGCCGCCATGGCCCGGGGGTACACCCGGCGCAGGGTGAGCGGCAGCGGGAGCAGCACCCCGATGGCCAGGTAGGCGAGCTTGTTGTGCGCGCTACCCGCGCCGATGATCTCGAGCAGCACGAACACCGCAGCGAGCACCGAATCGGCCACGACGGGCTTGCCCCGGAGCCACAGACTGAAACGACGCACGCGCTCAGCCTAGATCCGCCCGCCTGGAAGGCAGGCGGGCCCGGCGGCGGGCTCCGTCACGGACGGTTGTCGGCCGCCGCGCTGACCGAAGCGGCTCCGAGCCCCTGACCGGCCCATTCGTCACCGGCCTCGGGGAGATCGCGCGCGAGTTCGACGTGTTCCCGGTCGTCGGAACGGTGGAGCTGGGCGCGATCTCCGGCACGACACCACCGTCGAGACCTGGTCGAGGGGCGTCCGAGGGTTGCCCGCGCACGATATCGCGGCCGCACGCGCGCCGGTCTCTCCGAGGACGACGCGTATCCGGTCAGGACCGATGGCGGGCCGAACACCCGGCCAGGCCGGGGTCTGGTTGTCTACCGGGGTGGAGATCGGAGACTGGGCGGTTCTGTTGACGGCGGCGACGGCCGCGGGCTGGGTGGACGCGGTGGTGGGTGGCGGCGGGCTGATCGTGTTGCCGACGTTGTTCGTGGTGGCCCCCGGCATCGCGCCGCAGACCGCGCTGGGCACCAACAAGCTCGCCGCGGTCGCCGGGACGAGCGCCTCGGTGCTGACCTTCGCGCGCAAGGTGCCGATGCGCTGGCGGGTGCTGCTGCCCGCGGCGGTGATCGCCGCGGCGGCGGCCGCGGTGGGCGCCGCCGCGGTCTCGCTGATCGACCGCGAACTGTTCGTCCCGATCGTGATGGTGGTGCTGGTCGGCGTCGCCGTGTTCGTCACGCTGCGTCCGTCGATCGGCGTCACCTTGGCCACTCACCCGCCCACCCGGCGCAAGATTGTGCTCACGGTGGCGCTGGCGGCGGGGTTGATCGGCTTCTACGACGGCCTGCTCGGTCCCGGCACCGGCACGTTCCTGATCATCACCTTCGCGACCCTGCTCGGCACCGAGTTCGTGCGGGCCGCCGCCATGGCGAAGGTGATCAACTGCGGCTCCAACGTCGGAGCGTTGATCTTCTTCGGGGCGACGGGGCACATCCTGTGGGCGCTCGGCGCGGGGATGGCCGTGGCGAACGCCCTCGGTGCCGTGGTCGGCGCGCGCATGGCGCTGCGCAAGGGCGCCGAGTTCGTGCGCGTCGTGCTGCTGGTGGTGGTGATCGTGATGGTGATCCGCTTGGGTTGGCAGCAGTTCGGCTGATCAGCCCACCGGTTCGGCGCGCTGGGTGGCGAGCCAGGGTTGCAGCACCTGCGATGTCGTCTCGTGAATCCTGCGCTGCAGGCGCTCCGCGTCCTCGACACCGGCCACCGGCTGCTGGAACAGCACGGTCAGCGCACCCGACACCGCGCCGACGACCGCGCCGACCAGGGCGGCGGCGCCGACCTCGTCGAGTTCGCCGGGAAACGCCTTGTGCAACTGTCTGGCGATCTCGCGCTGGGTGACCAGTTGGGCGTGCGCGGCGCGGCCGCTCACCGCGGGCACGGTCCGTGACACCTGGGCGCGCAGCGCGCCGATCCGGGCATAGAGGTCGTCGACGAGATGCTCGCCGGGGTTGTCACCGGCGGCACGCAAGGCGCGCAGCAAGACCTCCACCGGCCGTTCTCCCGGTCGTCGGCTGGCGATGGCCGCCACCGCGGCGCGCACGCGCTGGTCGGATTCCGGGAAGAGCAGCTCTTCCTTGCTGGCGAAATAGTTGAAGAACGTGCGGGTGCCGACGTCCGCCGCGGCGGCGATGTCGGCCACCGTGGTCTCCTCGTAGCCTCTGGTCTCGAACAGCTCGGCTGCGGCTTCCAGGATGGCTCGGCGGGTACGTTCGCGTTTGCGGTCACGAAGGGCGGATGGCGGCACGCGGGCACAGTACGGCATCCGGCGAGCAACACGCCGGAGGTACGAGTGTCGCGCGCGCCGTTGGCCCTGCGGCAGCGGCGCATTCCGCGCGAACCGGCACGCGATGCATTCTCGCACGGCGTGTGATCACCGCGCCCGCACGCACTCGCGGCGCCACCGGCTAGGTTGGTGCGGGTGAGCATCGCGACTTCCAGAGACGTGGACGCCGAGTTCCTCGACCTGCCGCTGGCCGCGCTCGCCGACGCCGCCCTGGCCGCGGCGACGGCAGCCGGCGCCGAACACGCCGACCTGCGGGTGCATCGCCTGGTCACCCAGTCGATCCGCTTGCGCGACGGCCGGGTCGAGGCGGTCACCGACAGTACCCGACTCGGCTTGGCCGTGCGGGTGATCGTCGACGGCACCTGGGGTTTCGCCTCGCACGCCGCGCTGACACCCGACACCGCCGCCGAGGTGGCGCGTACCGCGGTCACCGTCGCGACCACGTTGCGAGCGCTCAACCGCGAACGCGTCGAGTTGGCCGACGAGCCGCGCTACGCCGACGCGCGCTGGGTGTCGGCCTACGACATCGACCCGTTCAGCGTGCCGACCGGCGAGAAGCTGGCACTGCTGCAGGAATATTCGGAGCGGCTGTCGCACGCCGACGGGGTGGACCACGTCACCGCGAGCGTGCTGCAGGTCAAGGAGCAGACCTTCTACGCCGACACCGCGGGCTCGTCGATCACCCAGCAGCGGGTGCGGCTGCACCCGAGCCTCGAGGCGATCACGGTGGACACCTCGGCGGGAGTGTTCGAGACGATGCGCACGCTGGCCGCGCCGGTGGGCCGCGGGTGGGAATACGTCACCGGCGCCGACGGCGTGTGGGACTGGGACGGCGAACTCGCGCATATCCCGGAGTGGCTGGCCGAGAAGGTGAAAGCGCCCAGCGTGCAGGCCGGCCCGACCGATCTGGTCATCGATCCGACCAACCTGTGGCTGACGATTCACGAATCGATCGGTCACGCCACCGAGTACGACCGGGCCATCGGCTACGAATCCGCCTACGCGGGCACCTCCTTCGCCACGCCCGACAAGCTCGGGTCGCTGCGCTACGGCACCCCGATCATGCACGTGACCGGCGACCGCACCGAATCGCACGGGCTGGCCAGCGTCGGCTACGACGACGAAGGCGTCGCGGGGCAGCGCTGGGACCTGGTCCGCGACGGCGTCCTGGTCGGTTATCAACTGGACCGGGTTTTCGCGCCGCGCCTGGGTCTGCGGCGGTCCAACGGCTGCTCGTACGCGGACTCGGCGCATCACGTGCCGATCCAGCGGATGGCCAACGTCTCGCTGCAACCCGATCCGGACCGCGACACCAGCACCGAGGAGTTGATCTCGCGGGTGGACGACGGTCTCTACATCGTCGGCGACAAGTCGTGGTCGATCGATATGCAGCGCTACAACTTCCAGTTCACCGGCCAGCGGTTCTTCCGCATCCGCGGCGGGAAGCTGGACGGCCAGGTGCGCGACGTCGCCTACCAGGCCACCACCACCGAATTCTGGGGCGCGATGGAAGCCGTCGGCGGACCGTCCACCTGGCAGCTCGGGGGCGCGTTCAACTGTGGCAAAGCGCAGCCAGGCCAGGTCGCCGCGGTCAGCCACGGCTGCCCGTCGATCCTGGTGCGCGGCGTGAACATTCTCAACACCCGGACGGAGGCCGGCCAGTGAGCGACGATCTGTTCCCCGCGAGCGCGACCGTGGAGCGGGCGCTGGCGCTGTCGCGCGCCGACGAGGCGATCGTGATCGTCCGCGACGAGCACGAGGCGTCGCTGCGCTGGGCCGGGAACTCCATGACCACCAACGGGTCCTCGGTGTCGCGGCACTGGACCGTGGTCTCGGTGTTCCGCGACGGACCTACCCTCGCCCGGGTCGGCACGATCGCCTCGACCAGTGTCGATCCCGGCGATATCGAGGCCGTGGTGCGGGCGAGTGAGGCGGCGGCGCGCGACGCCGAGCCCGCACGAGACGCGATGCCGCTGCTCGAGCCGGACGCCGCCGACGACGACTGGACCGCCCCGGCGGGTGGTACCGGCATCGAGGTGTTCACCGATCTGGCCGAGGGCCTGGCCGCCGGATTCGACAGTGCCGACCGGCTCTACGGCTTCGCCCACCATCAGATGCACACCACGTGGCTGGGCACTTCGACCGGCATCCGCCGCCGCTTCGTGCAGCCGACCGGTTCGGTGGAGATCAACGGAAAGCGCGGTGAAGGCGCGGATCTGGCCAGCGCGTGGGTAGGGGTCGGCACCGCGGACTTCACCGACGTCGACGTTTCCGGACTGCTCGCGGACCTGTCCCGTCGCCTGGACTGGGCCGAGCGCAAGGTCGAGTTGCCCGCGGGCCGCTACGAGACGTTGCTTCCGCCCTCCACCGTCGCCGACCTGATGATCTATCTGGCCTGGTCGATGGAGGGCCGGGGCGCGCAGGAGGGCCACACGGCGTTCGCGCGGGCGGGCGGGACCCGGGTCGGCGAGCGCCTGAGCGATATCCCGCTCACCCTCTACTCCGACCCGCACGCCCCCGGCCTGGAATACCGCCCGTTCGTGGCGGCGACCGCGTCGTCGGAATCGATGTCGGTGTTCGACAACGGCTTGTCCGCCGAGCGCGTCGACTGGCTGCGCGAGGGCGTGATCTCCGCGCTGATCTATCCGCGCGCCAGCGCCGCCGAGTTCGACGCCCCCGCCACGGTTCCCGGCGAGAACCTGCTGCTCACCGGCGGTTCGGAAGCCACGATCGATGACATGATCGCGCACACCGAGCGCGGCCTGCTGCTGACCACGCTGTGGTACATCCGCGAGGTCGACCCGGCGACGCTGCTGCTCACCGGACTCACCAGGGATGGGGTGTACCTCGTCGAGAACGGCGAGGTCACCGCCGCGGTGAACAACTTCCGGTTCAACGAGAGCCCACTGGACCTGCTCCGGCGGGTGAGCGAGGCCGGCGCGACCGAACTCACGCTGCCACGCGAATGGAAGGACTGGTTCACCCGGACCGCCATGCCGCCCTTGCGGATTCCCGACTTCCACATGTCGTCGGTCAGCCAGGCGACCTGATCGGCGCGGGTCAGGCAGCGGGGGTGATCTCGATGCCGATGGTGCCGGACTTGCCGCGCCGCAGGTTGCTGCCGAGGATGACCAGCGGCCCGGTGAGCCAGTACTTGCGGCGCAGCAGTTTGCGCACCCGTTCGGTGCCCTCGGCGTCGAGCAGCCGCCCGGTCCCTTCGATCACCGCACCGCGCGGCTTGCCGGTGGCGTTGCACGCTTGCAGGGTGACCGCCGGATTGCGGCGCAAGCGCTTGACCTTCCAGCTGTCGGTGACGGTCCAGACGTACAGTTTGCCGTTGTCGGTCACCGCCCACACCGCGGTGCCGACGGGAGTTCCGTCCTTACGGAAGGTGGTCAGCAGCACGTAGTCGGCTTCGGCGACGGCGTCCAGCGAATTCGTCATGCCGGGCAGCGTATCCCGCATCGCGGCGCGGGGAGTCGGGCGGGAAAGGCGGCCTGCTCGCCGACGACCTATTCCGGCATCCGGTACTCCCCCGCTTCCAGGCGCGCCAGCACGCCCTCGGTCCACGTCGACAGGTTCGCGAACACGCCGCTCCACAGCTCCAGCAGATCGGCCGCGTGCGGCGCTTCGTATCGCCCGGGGAAGTCCGGGATCATGGCCAGCAGGTCGGCGCGCACCGCCGCACTGCGGCGGCTCTGTTCGCGCAGCTTCGCGATGACGTGCGCCCTGGGCAGCGCGTCCATGAAGGCGATGCCCGCCCCGAGTTCCTCCATGTCGACGCTGACCAGTGCCTCGTCCATCAGCTTGCGGAATTCGGCCTCGCCCGATTCGGTCAGCTCGAACAGCGTGCGCCCGGGGCCCTGGTCGCTGTTCTCGGTCGCGAACGCGCTCAGCTTCCCCTCCCGCGTGAGCTGTTTCAGCGCGTGATAGATCGAGCCGGGCTTGACATTCGTCCAGGTCTCGGCGCGCCAGGACAGCAGTTCCTGGCGCAGGGCGTACCCGTGTACGGGCTGACGCAGGCGCATCACCCCCAGCACCAGCAGGCGCACCACCGACATCGTGAACTCCTTTCGCCTCCCGAACCGCATGGTAGTCAAGTTTGACTTCCGGGCGGACAGGGGCCTACCCTTCGCTAATCAAAATTGACTACCGCAGGTAATCGGGAGGATTTCATGGCCGACATGGCGGTACCGCAGCTCTGGACCGACGACCTGTCCGGCACGCTGGATTTCTACAAAACACTCGGTTACACGGTGACGCACGAGCAGACCCGCCCCTACGTCTACGGCGCGATAGAGGACCACGGCTGCGCGCTGCACTTCGTGCCCGCACCCAAGGACGGCGACGTCCCCACCGAACGCGCGGGCTGTCTCGTCTTGGTCGACGACGTCGCGAGCAGGCATCAGGCTTTCAGCACGGCGCTGCGCACCCGCTACGGCAAGGTCCCCGCGAAGGGTCTGCCCCGGATCACCCGCTTCCGGCCGGGGCAGTCCCGGTTCACCGTGGTCGATCCGGCGGGTAATCAGGTGATCTACATCCAGCGCGACGAACCCCCGGAAGTGGAATACGGCGGATCGAAGAAGCTGGACGGGCTGGCCAGAGTGCTGGACAACGCCCGCATCCTGCGTGATTTCAAGACCGACGACAAGGCCGCGTTCCGCGTGCTCGAGGTCGGTCTCGGCCGGTTCCGTGCCGAGGCGCCGCGGCTGGACGTTGCCCGGGCGCTGGCGGCGCTCGCCGAACTGGCCGTCGCGATCGGAGAACCGGGTCGCGCCGAGCAGTTCCGCGACGGGTTGCGCGCGATGGGGCTGTCCGCCGGGGAACGCGCGTCCATCACCGGGGAGTTGCGCGCCTCCGACGACCTCACGGCCTGGCTGTCGGAGACATAGCCGCCGGTCGGCGCACTCACGCCGCGGTCAGCACCTCCGGTCCGTCCGGAGTGATCGCGATGGTGTGTTCGGAGTGGGCGGTCCGCGAGCCGTCCGCCGAGCGGATGGTCCAGCCATCGGGATCGGTGACGATGCGGTCGGTCGTGCGCGCGAACCACGGTTCGATCGCGATGGTGAGTCCGGGCCGCAGCCGATAGCCGCGCCCGGGCCTGCCCGCGTTCGGCACGTGCGGGTCCTCGTGCATGGTGCGGCCCAGGCCGTGTCCGCCGAACTCCGTATTCACCGGGTAGCCGTACGCACGCGCCACCGCGGCGATGGCGGCGGAGATATCGCCGATGTGGTTGCCGGGCACCGCGGCCACGATCGCCGCGGACAGCGCCTCCTCGGTGGCCCGCACCAGCCGCGCGTCCTCGTCCGCGGCGGAACCGGTCACCACCGTGGTCGCCGCGTCCGCGACCCAGCCATCGATCCCGACCGCGAGGTCCATACTCAGCACGTCGCCGTCGCGCAGCGTGTAGTCGAACGGAAGTCCGTGCAGCACCGCGTCGTTCACCGACAGGCAGACGGTGTTGCGGAACGGCCCGCGCCCGAACGAGGGGGCGTAGTCCCAGTAGCAGGACTGCGCGCCGCGTTCGCGGATGCGCTCGCGGACGTGGGCTTCCAGGTCGAGCAGATTCACTCCCACCCGCGCGCGCTCACGAAGCTCGGCGAGCACGCCCGCGACGAAACGCCCTGTCACTCGCATTCGCGCGATCTCCCCGGGGCTCTTCAACTCGACCATCTATCCTCCGCACATCGGTATTTTAATACCACGATAGCCGTGCCGGTATTTTAATCCCAATCGGGTCGCTTGCGGTGCTCACCGGCCGTCCGTAGCCTGAGCGCATGGTCCGGCTCCCGTTGACCCCCGCGCAGATCGAGGCAGGCCGCCGCCTCGGCACCGCCTTGCGCGCCGCTCGCGCGGACCGCGAACTCACCGAGGTCGCGCGGGCGGCCGGAATCTCCCCGGAGACGCTGCGCAAGATCGAGACCGGCCGGCTGCCCTCTCCGGCCTTCGGCACCGTCGTCGCGTTGGGGCAGGCGCTGGCGGTCCCGCTCGACGATCTCGCGGACATCTGGCGCTCGGCGGGGCTCGCCGAATCCGCCTAGGGCAGATCGCCTGTCGTCCTCGGATCGATCGCGATGCCGACGGACGCGTCCGCGCCGCGCAGCAGCTTGTGGCCGCGAATGGCGAGCCGGCCGATGAGGCCGTACTTGCTCGCTACCAGGTCCCGGACCCGTTGCGTGCCGTCCGCGTCGAGGATGCGGGCGCTGCCCGGCAGGACCTCCTGCGCGGTGGGGCGGCCGCGCCCGTCACAGACCTGCAGCGTGACGTCGGGGTTGCGGCGGATCCGCTTGACCTTCCAGGTCTTCGGATTGGTCCAGACGACGATCCGGTCCCCCTCCGGAGCCACCCACACCGGTGTGCCGACCGGCGTCCCGTCCTTCTTGAAGGTGGTCAGCAGGACGGTCCTGCTCTGGCTCATCTCGTTCCACGTCATAGGGAAACGGTAGACCCGAACACCGGCGCAGACATCCGACCGGAGAACGGTTCGCCATTACGCGTTCGCGCGTAGCTCTCCGGCGGACGTGGGCGGCGACGCGCTCGCTCCGCCGCCCTCTCGACCGCTACCCGCGATGCTTGCGGAAGAAGGCGCGGACATCGGCCACGAACAGCTCCGGTTGCTCCGCCGCGGCGAAGTGCCCGCCCTCGCTGTATTCGGTGAAATGCTCGATGTGCCCCTCCGGATTCATCACCCGGCGCATCAACGGGTGCGTGCCGAACACCGCCCATCCCTGCGGCACCCCGGATGGCATCACCCAGTCCATCCCGGAATGAGCGTTCTCCCAGAGGAATTGCGCCGCCGACGCGCCACTGCGGGTGAACCAGTAGATGCTGACATTGGTCAGTAGCAGGTCACGATCCACCGCCTCACCCACCGGCCGTGCCGGGTCGGTCCAGGCTTGGAACTTCTCCGCGATCCAGCCGAGCTGCGCGATGGGCGAATCGGTCAGGGCGGCCGCTATGGCGTTCGGCTGAGTGGTCTGCAGCGTCAGGTATCCCTTCTGCTGGGCCCACTTCTCCCGTTCAGCACCGATAACGGCGAGCTCGTCGCCGGTGAGCCCGTCCGGCATCGGCAGTTGCTCGCCCACCAGGCCGAGTGTGCCCGGGTCGCTGTTCACATGCGTCGCGATCACCCGCTCCGGATGGGTGGCGGCAAGGCGTCCGGTGACGCCCGCGCCGATGTCGCCGCCCTGCGCCACGAACTTCTCGTAACCCAGCCTGCTCATCAGTTCCGCGAACGCCTCGGTCGTGCGCGCCAGCTCCCACCCCGTCGCGGCCAGGGGCGTGGAGAACCCGAACCCGGGCAGCGAGGGGATCACCAGGTGGAAGGCATCCGCCGGGTCACCGCCGTGCGCCCGCGGATCGGTCAGCGGGCCGATCAGCTCCAGGAACTCCACCACCGATCCCGGGTAGCCGTGGGTGATCAGCAGCGGAATCGCGTCCGGCTCGGGCGAGCGCACATGGAAGAAGTGGATGGTCTGGCCGTCGATCTCGGTGGTGAACTGGGGGTGGGCGTTCAACCGCGCCTCCTGCGCGCGCCAATCGAATTCGTCACGCCAGTACTGCGCCAGTTCGCGCAGGTAGTTCGGCGCGATCCCGCGGTCCCAGCCCCCCTCGGTGCCCGGCACCACGTACGGCGAGCGCGCCCGGCCGAGCCGCTCCCGCAAGTCGTCGAGGTCGGCCTGGGGGATGTCGATGCGGAAAGGCCGGATCTGCTTCGTGTTCGTCATGAGAGCCACTGTCGCGTCTATTGCGGAAGACTTGCTTCCGCAATCTGCCGACTTCGTCGCACGGTTTCCGGTCGGGCGCCGGGGACGCTGTGCGGGTACGGCGAAGAGCCGAGAATGGGTGTCATGATGGCGCGGCATCTCGAGGGCACGGCCGGCTCGGCGACACCCCGAGCGGCATCGGACGCGGATCGGCACCGCTCGCGCGGCGACCTGGTCTGGTACGCCGCGTACGGCTCCAATATGAGCCTGACCAGGCTGCGCACCTACCTTCGCGGCGGCAGACCGGAGGGCGGAGCGCTCACCCTGCCCGGCTGCCGCGACCACGCCGACCCGATCCGCTCGATCCCCCTCCTGCTCCCGGGCGTGCTGTATTTCGCCACCGAATCGCTGACCTGGACCGGCGGCCGCGCCTTCTACGACCCGGGCTGCCCCGGCGAGATGGCCGTGCGCGCCCACCTGCTCACCACCGCCCAGTTCTCCGACATCGTGGCGCAGGAGATGTATCGCGCCCCGGGCACGGAGCTGAAGTTGACCGAGGTGCTCGAGACGGGGACGACAACGCTCGGTCCCGGCCGGTACGAGACCCTGGTCTGCACGGGAACACATACCGGACACCCGGTGCTCACCTGCACCGCACCGTGGCGTTGTCGCGACGTGCGGGGCAATCCGCCCGCCGCCGCCTACCTGCGGCACCTGGCCGCGGGCCTGCGTGCCGCGCACGGCTGGTCCCGCCGGGCGACCGCGGGCTACCTCGCCACTCGTCCCGGCGCCGACCGGCGATGGACGCCCGAAGCGGTTCACGAACTGATCGGCGCGAAGGAGCCTCGGCGGCGAACCTACGAGGAGACCGCGGCCGCCCGGGTCCAATCCCCGACCGGCGACTCGTCCTCGTTGTCCCGGTAGCTGCGGGCGACCAGCGCGGCGCGCAGATACCAGACCCCGGAGGCCTGAGCGGGGTCGAATCCGGTGAGCTGACCGATGCGCTTGAGCCGGTAGTCCACGGTGTTGGTGTGGATGTGCAGCGATCGCGCGGTGCGCTGGCGATTCAGGTTCGTACCGATATGCCGTTTGAGCGTTTCGAGGAGTTCGGGGTGCTCGTCGAGCGGATCGAGCAGCGTCCGGAGGGTTTCCAAGCCGGGGCCCGGCCGGGTGAGCTGGTATTCCAGCGCCAGGTCGTCGAATCGGAACAGCCCGCGTCTCCAGCGCAGCCGCTGCACCATGTCGAGCAGTTCGTGGGCGCGGTCGGCGGCCGTCGGCACCTCGACCGGTGCCGCGACGATCACCGTCGCCACGATCGGCACCTGGGCCGCGCGGCCGAGCCCCTCCACCAGGTCGTCGAGGGCCTTGTCCTCGAACGAGGCGGACGGCAGCAAGACGGTGCCGCCGTCCACGCTCAGCAGCGACAGCACCGCCTCACCGCAGCGGGTCGCGAGTTCGGATTGCACCCGGCGCAGTTTTCGCCGCGCCACCACCGCCCCGTCGAGTTGCGGATTGCGTTCGTCCGGATGGGGTGGAATCGCCAGCGCGAGAACCGAATAGGAGTCGGCGATCTGGATGCCGCACTCGCGGGCCATGGTGAAGGTGGGGTGTCCGCCGAGCAGGGCCGAGGCGAGGGTGTGCGCCGCCGTGTGATGCTCGCCGACCACCGCGCGCAACTCGGTCACGTAGGCGCGCGAGACAGTCGAGGTGATGGTGTCCAGGATCTCCAGCAGGCGGCGGCTGATGTCCTTGAGGCTGTCGAAATCCGCGGCGGTCGCGTTCGCGACGATCAGGTCGAAGCCGAGCTTGAACCCTTCGTGCACGGCGTGGTGGATGGTGTCGATCGGGATGCCCTCACGCGCCCAGCCCGCCGCGGCGTTGCGCAGCAGCAAGGTCTTCTCCGGGATGTCGCTGCCGTCGAGCATGCTGACGGCCAGTTCCAGGCACAAGCGGGTGATGTTGGTGATGTCGCCGTTGAGCGCCTCGCCGGGGAGGGTCCGGCAGTGCGCGACGGTCTCGATGAAGTGGCCGACCATTTTGCGAGACAGATTCCGCACGTCCCGCAGGGAAGAACTGGCCGGGCGGCCCGAGAGGGTCAGATCCGGGCCTGCCGAATCGGTGATGGACATGTGACTCCTTCAGTCCCCGATCACGGAAAGTACTCCACGGTAACTTGACCGGGTCGACGTGCCGAGGGTCGCGCCCCCGGTTGGGGACACCACCCGAACCACGCGGTGCGCGTCTGTGAAGCATCACAAGTCGTATTCGCGCGGTCGAATTCTTTCGATCCCCGTCGTAACGTCGGTAGCAGCAGGGTCGCCGGGCGGAGGGAGGGCCATGAATATCGGCCCGCACGAGAAAGATCGGGACATCGCCGAGGTGCCCGCGAGATCCGATCGTGGCACCCGTCGCAGCGGTCCCGACGCGCTGATCCGAATGGGGCTGGAGTTGGCCCTCGTGCTGGTCGACGCGGCCGAGGCGGCCGGAAATCTCGCCCTGGGCCGGTTCGAGCACGCGGCCACCCGGTGCGCCCAGGCGGGCATCCCGATCGAAGCGGTGCACGCCGTTCTGCGCGACAGCGTCGACGCGGGCCTCGCCGGGCCCGTAGCCGGTTCGCCCGAGCGACGCACCCCACGTGACCAGGTCGAACCCGGCGTTCTCAGCGAATTCCTCGAGGCGCTGAACTCGGTCGTGGCGCGCAGCTACGCCAACTGATCCGACCGGGTCGCGGTCCGCTCACAGCGCGGCGACCAGCGCCGCGCTCTCCAGCGCGCATCCGTACCCGATGGTGATGCCGGAGCCGCCGTGGCCGTAGTTGTGGACGACGGGCGTGCCGGGCAGCACGGCGGTGTCGAGTTCCACGCGGACTTCCCGGCGACCGGGGCGCAGTCCCACCACGGTTTCCAGCACTTCGCTGCCCGCGAGAGCGGGAACCAGATCGCGGCAGCGCCGCAGAATCGATCGAGTGAGGCCGGGAGCCGGCGCCGTGTCCCACTCACCGATGTCCAGGGACCCGCCCAGCACGCAGTCGTTCGCGCGCGGATGGACGTAGGCGCGGCCGAGCGGATGCGCCTCGTCGCGGACCGAGACGGACAGTCCGGGATTCGCGACCCGCACGATCTGACCGCGGATCGGATACGCCTCCCGGTCGCCGACCAGCTCGGCGGCCCGCAGGCCTGCGCAGTTGATCACGACGTCCGGCGACAGGTCGGCGAGTTCGTCGAGCCCTCGCACGGTGCGCGGCACGCGGTGCGCGCCCGCCGCGTCCACTTGCGCACTGAGGAAGGGCAAGTAGGTCGGCATCTCCACCAAGGGAACTTCGAAACGGAACCCGAATCGGTAGCCCGGCGGCAGTTCGGCGCGCTCGGCCGACCGGAACGAGCGCACCGACCGCGACCACGCCGGTATCGGGGGTTCGTCGCGATACAGCGCCATCGACGAGCACATCCGCACACCCGGCGCGCCCGCGGCGGCCAACCCCGCCAAGTGCTCGAAAGTGATCGCGCCCCAGGCCCGCACACGATCGGCGGGGCCCGCGGCGGTCGGAAACCAGACCGCGGCGGCCAGGAAAGACGTCGTCGCCGTGATCGGCTCCGCGCTGACGACGATGACCTCGTGCCGCGCCCGGAGCAGTTCGGCCGCGGTGGACAGGCCCGTGATGCCCGAGCCGAGGACGACGATCCGCATGGAGGCGACATTATCGACCCCGGCCCGTGGGGGCCGTTGCCGCAGCACCGCCCATGGGGAGCCGTGCGTTTCGGCTGACTAGCCGGGGCGCCCCTGGGTATTGCCTGCACATGGACGATGGGCGCCTGACGGTCGGCGTAGAAGAAGAATTCCTGCTTGTCGACCCCCGTACCGGCGCGCCGCTGGCGCGCAATGTGGAAGTGGCGCGCACCGCCGAGGAGATCGGGGTCGACCTGCAACTCGAGCTGACGCGCTGTCAGGTGGAGACCAGTACAGCGGTCCACACCGATATCGGCGCACTGCACCGGCAGTTGCGGGAATTGCGCCGCGATATCGCCGCCTGCGCCGAGCGCAACGACGCACGCCTGCTCGCGGTCGGCATCCCGCCCACGGTCCCGCACGACTTCCCCGTCACCGATACGCCGCGCTACCAGCGCATCGCCGAGAACTTCGGCATGCTCGCCCACGAACAGGGACTGTCGGGCTGCCACGTGCACATCGGCGTCCCCGACGCCGAAACCGCGGTCCAGGTCAGCAACCACCTGCGGCCGTGGCTACCGCAACTGCTGGCGATGACCGCGAATTCGGCCATCTACCGCGGCACCGAAACCGGATTCGCCAGCTGGCGCAGCATCCTGTGGCGGCGCTGGCCCAGCGCGGGGCCACCGCCGTATTTCGAGTCCGCCCGTGACTACGAGGCGATGGTCGCGATGATGCTCAACAGCGGCAGCATCCTGGACAAGCAGATGGTCTACTGGGACGTTCGCCCGTCGGTCTCGTTCCCGACGGTCGAAGTGCGGGTGAGCGACATTCCCGCCACGGTCGAGGAGACCGCGCTCTTGGCGGCGCTGGTACGCGCCATCGTCGTCACGGCGCGGAAATCGTTGGCCGCGGGGCAGATCGCACCGCCGGTACCCGCCGAAGTGCTGCGGGCGGCGTACTGGAAAGCCGCCCGTTCGGGATTGGACGGCGACGGCGTCGATCCCTATGACAGCAATGTGGCGCCGGTGCGCGACCTGCTGTTCCGGCTGATCGAGCACGTGGCGCCCGCGCTGGACGAGGCAGGCGACCGGCAGTTCGTCGACGAGGCGTTCGCACACCTGCTCGCGCGCGGCAACGGCGCGCATAGGCAGGTCGCGGCGCTGCGGGCGCGCGGCGAGATCGATGACGTCGTCGAGGAGGTCGCGCGCGCGACCCTCGAAGGGTGCGACTAGCCAGGGGCGTCTCGGCGCAGGCCCCGGCGGCTCGAAGACGCTCAGCCCAGCGTGACAGCGGCGATCTGCGGCGAGGTCGGCCGCGGCGATCCTTTCGCTGGTTCGATGGTGACGGCGACGATGTCGGCGGGATCGACTCCGGTCGCCACGCCCGCCCGCGGCACGCCGGTCAACACGCCCGCCGAACGCGGCGTACCCGCGGACGACACGACCCAGAGCTGATATGCCCGGCCGGGCGGTGGGGCGGGTACCGCGTCGAAGGTGACCGCGACCGCTCCGAGCCGGTCGGAGGTGCTTACCGTCAGCGTGCCGCCGACGGACAGTTCGATCACCCGGGAACGCGCGTCCGGTTGCCTCGAGACCTGGTCGGCCGTGACCGCCGCGGCATGCGACCCCGCGGTCCGCTCGGCCACCACCACGGCGCCCGCACCCGCCGCGACGGCCACAGTGGCGGCCACCACCAACCGTGCGAGGCGACGGCGGCGGGCGAGAATTTCGCGACGGCGCCGCGCGCCGGGACGCGAGTCGTCGATCGCCCCGAGGATCTTCGACTCCAGGGTCGGTGGAGGATTCACCGCGGCGGTCGCGCTCAGTGCCGCCAGCGTCTCCCGGATCCCGTGCACCGCCGCCGCGAACGTCGCGGCGGTGCCGGAATCGGTCTTCGCAAGCCGGTTTTCGATGCGCCTGCGCTCGATCTCGGCGACCGCGTCCATCGCGTAGGGGTACGCCAGGTCGAGCAGATCCGCGCGCGAGGTCTCGGTACCGGTCATCGCCGGGCACCTCCGGTCGGTAGCCGTGGGTGCGCTCCATTCACCCGTCGCGCCGCTACCTCCGCACGCGAACCGTCCCTGGACTCCGCAGGCGAACGACCGCGCGTGGCGGGACCCGCGCCGCGGTTTCGGCGCACCTGCCCTGTGCCAACCCGCATGCCTTGACTTCGCGGCGAACGGCCTCGCGGATTGGATTCTCGCCATATCCGGCACGAACACGGGTACGCTGCTCGTCCGCCGGAATCGTCCCTATCGTCTCGGTCATGGCGTTGCCGGGTGCAGGGAAAAGGCCGCGCGCTACGACCCGGGGCACGTCCACGCTCGACGGCGGAACCCGACCGCTTTCCGACGCAGAGGAGAATATCGATGCTCACCGTGCTCCGCGATGAACGCGACGTCCCGCTCGAGCACGTCACCGTGGCACTGGGCTGGGACCCCGCTACCCGTTCGCGCTTGCTCGGCCGGCGCAAGGAGATCGATCTCAACGTCGCGGCCCTGCTCTTCGCCGCGGACCGGCTCGTCGACGTGGTGTATCACGAGCAGCTCACCTCGACGGACGGGGCGGTCCGCCTGCACGGCGACAGTCTCACCGGAGAAGGGGAGGGCGACGACGAGGTCATCAGCGTGGACCTGTCCCGCCTCTCCCCACACGTCACCACCGTGCTGTTGCTCATCACCAGCTACACCGGCCGGACGCTCGATCGGATCGCGAACGCCTACTGCCGGGTGATCGACACCGCGGCGGGCACCCAGCTCGCCCGCCACGAGCTGACCGGCGGCGGCTCGCACACCGGCATGGTGCTCGGTCGAGTGCGTCGCGCGGGCGGCGGCTGGCACTTCGAGGGCATCGGCGCGGGCCTGCAGGCGCGGCACCCGGTCGAGGCCGTTCCGCAGATCGGCGCCTACATCGAGTGACCTCCCAGCGATTTCGTTTGCACCGCAATCGCTTCGGAGACCGTCGCCGCCCGGCGAGCGCGGGTCGGCCCGGCCCGCGCACCGCTTACCCGAGCCGCGTCCGACCGGCCCGATGTCCGATTGGAATCCGGTCGCGCGGGTAGTCGCGGTGGAGGAGGTGTGACATGCCGAAGGAGGTCTCATGACCGAGACGACACAGATTCGGCCGCCCGCGAACGCTCGGTCGGTCACCGAACTGGTGGAGGACGCCACCGCACAGGTGTCCCGGCTCATCCGCGACGAACTACAGCTCGCCCGTGTCGAGATGCGGGAGAAGGGCAAGCGGTTCGGGCTCGGCGCCGGCTTGGCGGGGGTCGGGGCGCTGCTGGCGTTCTACGGCGGCGCGGCGTTGGTCGCCGCGGCGGTGCTCGGCCTCGCCGAGGTCCTGCCGGGCTGGGCCGCCGCGCTCATCGTCGCGGGCGCGCTGCTGGTGGTCGCGGCGGTCCTCGGGCTGTCCGGGAAGAAGAGCGTGGAGCACGCGGCGCCGCCGATACCGCAGGAAGCGGTCGAGGGCGTGCGCGAGGACATCGAGGTGATCAAGGACAGGAGGCGGGGATGAGCGACAGCCGACCCCGGGCCGGGCAGCCCACCGACGACGTCGCGGCCTTGCGGCGCGACCGCGACGAGGCCAGAGCGGAATTGGGCAGGACGGTCGAAGAGCTGGGCCACAAGCTCGACGTGCCCGCGCGGAGCAAGGAGA
>NZ_BAFZ01000107.1 GCF_000308575.1 Nocardia exalbida NBRC 100660
CGGTGTTCGAAGGACGCAGCGGCGCACGACGATCCGCGTCGGTGACCGGAGCCTCCGACAACCCCTTCAGGTCCAGCAGATCGATGCGCACCTGCGCGGTGTCGATGTCCAGATCGCTGCCGGAGGTCAGCACGCACACCGGATCGGCCGTGCCGAGGATGTATTCGGTGCGCTCGGCCGGGTGATCCGGGTCCAGCGGCACGTACGAGCCACCGGCCACGACGACGGCGTACATGCCGACCACCAGATCGATCGAGCGCCGCATGCCGAGCGCCACATACGATTCCGCACCCACGCCGCGCGCGATCAGCCAGCGCGCCAGCTGGTTCACCCGCCAGGAGAACTCGGCGTAGGACAGACTTGTCCCCTCGAACGTGATCGCGGTCGCGTCGGGGGTGCGTTCCACCTGGTCGTAGAACATCGAAGCCAGGGTCGCGCCGTCGGCGGAGACCGCGGCCACATCGAACTCGGTGTCGTTCCAGCCGCGCAGCACGAGTTCGCGCTCGGCGGTGTCGAGCAGCTCGATGTCGCCGACCACCGCGTCGGGCGCGGCGGTGATCGCGGTGAGCACCCGGATCAGGCGGTCGGCGATGCGGCGCACCGTCTGCTCGTCGAACAGGTCGCGCAGGTAGCCCGCGCGCACCCGCAGCCGCGAATCCAGCTGCGCGATCAGGGTCAGCGGGTAGTGCGTGGCGTCGGCCGCGTCCAGGCCGACCACGGCCATGCCGTCGATGTCCGCGGCCTGCGCCTGGAGGCCCGCGGCGTCCACCGGGTAGGACTCGAACACCACGAGCGTGTCGAACAGTCCGCCGATGCCCGCGACCGACTGGATGTCGGCCAGGCCCACGTAGTGGTGGTCGAGCAGGTCGGCCTGCTCGCCCTGGGTGCGGGCCAGCAGATCGCGCACGGACTCCGACGAGTCGAAGCGCACCCGCACCGGCACGGTGTTGATGAACAGACCGACCATCGCCTCCACGCCGGACAGCTGCGCGGGACGCCCGGAGACGGTGGTACCGAACAGCACGTCGTCGCGGCTGGTCATCCGGCCGACGAGCATGCCCCACGCCGTCTGCAACACGGTGTTCGGGGTGACGCCGAGCGAGCCGGCCAGCGCGGTCAGCCGCGCGGTGGTCGCCTCGTCCAGCTCGAAGAAGTACTCGCCGGACAGCGAGGTGATCTCGCGACCGGCGTCCGGCCGCGCCAGCAGGGTCGGCTCACCGACACCGCGCAGCGCGTGCGCCCACGCGGCCAGCGACGCCGCGTGGTCCTGCTGCCGGGTCCAGTCCAGGAAGTGCCGGTAGGAGCGCACGGCGGGCAGCGCGGCGGTATCCGCGTGCACGGCGTAGAGCATCAGCAGATCCCGCATGAGCAGCGGCATCGACCAGCCGTCGAGCAGGATGTGATGGTTGGACACCACGAACTGCCAGCGGTCGGGCGCCACCTGGATCAGCGTGAAGCGGATCAGCGGCGGTGCGGCCAGGTCGAACCGCCGCATGCGGTCGGCCTCGATCAGGTCCTCGGCCGAACCGGATTCGATCCGGTCGTGCTCGGCCCACGCGACGCGCACGCTGTCCAGCACGATCTGCACCGGGTTGCCGTCGTGGTCGCTGACGAACGCGGTGCGCAGGTTCTCGTAGCGGTCCACCAATGCCTGTGCGGCAGCGCGCAACCGGGCGGCGTCCACCCGGCCGGTGAGCGTCAGCACCGCCTGGGCGGTGTACACGTCCACCGAGCTCGCCGCGAGGCGGGCGTGGAACAGCAGACCGGCCTGCAGCGCCGACAGCGGCCAGACGTCGGCCAGTGCCGGGAAGCGCCGCTCCCAGGTGTCGATGTCGCGCTGCGTGCTTCGCACCAGCGCGAAGTCCGAGGGGGTGTGCCCGCCCGCGCCCGCCGAATTGGCGTGGCGCGCCACCGCTTCCAGCGCGGCGGTCCACAGCTCGCCGAACTCGCGCACGTCGGCGGCCGACAGCAGGGTCGCCGGGTAGCCGATGTTGGCGGTCAGCTTGTCGCCGACCACGATCGCGTTGACGTCCAGCGGCGCCATCGCGGGCATGTCCGCGTCGTAGGCTCCGCCCAGCGCGCCGAGTTCCGGCGCGGGGATCCAGCCGAAGCCGCGCAGCGACTCCGGCACGTCACCCTCGGAGATCCGGCCGAGGTAGTTGAAGCTCACCTGGCCGGGCAGTTCGCGCGGCAGCTCGGCGGCGGTCTCGGCGTTCAGGTAACGCAGCAAGCCGTAGCCGATGCCCTTGTCCGGCACCGAGAGCAACTGCTCCTTGACCGCCTTGACGGCCGCGCCCAGCGCGGGTCCGCCGGTGAACGCGGCGTCGACGTCGATGCCGGCCAGATCGAACCGGACGGGGTAGATCGCGGTGAACCAGCCGACGGTGCGCGACAGATCGGCTCCCGCCACCACGTCTTCCTCGCGGCCGTGGCCCTCCAGGCGGATCAGCAGCGAGTCCTCGCCCCTGGCGGCCACCCGCCGCGCCCGCCACTTCGCGGTGGCCAGCGCCAACGCGGTGAGCAGACCGTCGTTCACGCTGCCGTGGAACAGCGCCGGAACCGTGGTGAGCAGGGCCTTGGTGACCTCGGCGGACACCTCGACCGGCAGTTTCTCGATGACGCCGGAAGTGTCGATGGCCGGGTCCATCGGACGTTCGGTCAGCAGCGGATCGGCCGCGGCGACCACCGAACGCCAGTAGTCCAGCTCGGCCACTCGCTCGGGGCTGGCGGCCTCGCGTTCCAGCGCATGCGCCCAGGCGCGCATCGAGGTGGCCGGAGCGACCAGCTCGGGCGTCTGCCCCGCGGTCCGCTGACCCCACGCCGTCACGAAGTCCGGCACCAGGATGCGCCAGGAGACGCCGTCCACCACCAGGTGGTGGGCCACGACGATCAGGCGTCCGGCGCGTTCGGCGGAATCGGGTTCCAGCCAGACGAACCGGATGACCACGCCCGCGGCGGGATCGAGCCGGTCCAGCGACTCGTCCAGTGCGGCCGAGGCGATCGCGAACAACTCGGCATCGCTGGCGTTCGCGGCGAACTCGGTGCGGTCGATCAGCGCGTCCACCTCGACGGTGCCGGGCGCGGCGGTCTCGACGACCCAGTCGTCGCCGTCGCGGCGCAGGCTCGCGCGCAGCATGTCGTGTCGATCGATGACCGCGCCGACCGTCGCGGCGATGCCCGCCCGGTCGATGCCGACCGGCAGTTCCAGCGCCAGCGTCTGGTTGAACCGCCCGAACGAGCCGCGCCGCTCGGCCATGAACCGGACCACCGGCGTCAACGGCATCGCGCCGATGCCGCCGCCGGGCGGCTCGGCCAGGGTGGTGGCCGATGCCTCGGCCGCCTCGGTGGTCTCGGCGACGGACGCCAGCCCGGCCACGGTGCGCTGCTCGAAGACGTGCCGCGGGGTGAACACCACGCCGCGCGCCTTGGCCCGCGAGACCAGCTGGATGGAGACGATGCTGTCGCCGCCGAGCGCGAAGAAGGAGTCGTCCACGCCGACCCGCTCCACGCCGAGCACCTCGGCGAACACCTCGGCGATGGTCTGCTCGACCGGGGTGCGGGCCGCGCGGAACACCACCTCGGTGGCGAACACCGGTTCCGGCAGCGCCTTGCGGTCCAGTTTGCCCACCGGGGTGAGCGGCACGTGGTCGATCACCATGATCGACGAGGGCACCATGTAGGCGGGCAGGCGCTCCTCGACGTGCGCGGTCAGCGCGGCCACGTCGATCGAGTGTCCCTGCGCGGCGACGACGTACGACACCAGCGACACCGCGCCCGCGGCGCTCCTGTGGCCGACGGTGACCGCGAAGTCGACGGTCTCGTGCGAGGCCAGCGCGGCGTCGATCTCGCCGAGCTCGATGCGGAAACCGCGCACCTTCACCTGGAAGTCGGAGCGCCCGACGTATTCCACCTCGCCGGTGCGGGTCCAGCGGACCACGTCACCGGTGCGGTACATCCGTGCACCGGGCACCGACGGGTTGGCGACGAACCGCTCCGCCGACAGGCCCGGTCGCGCGTGGTAGCCACGCGCCAGCTGGACGCCCGACAGATACAGCTCACCCGCGACACCCACCGGAACGGGCCGCAGCTGGGCGTCCAGGATCAGCGACTGCATGCCACGGGTCGGGCCACCGATGGTGACCCGGTCGCCCGGCGCGAGCGCGTCGCTGATGTTGGTCATGATCGTGGTCTCGGTCGGGCCGTAGCCGTTGTGGAAGCGGCGGCCCGAACCGTCGGGCGCGCCACCCCACTTGGCGACCAGATCGGCGGGCACGGCTTCACCACCGGCCACGATCACCCGCATGCCGGCCAGCGCGGCCGAATCCAGCGAGGCGAGCACCGACGGGGTGATGAACGCGTGGGTGACCCGCTCGGCGCGGATCAGCTCGGACAGCTCCTCGCCGCCGTAGACGCCGGGCGGGCAGACCACCAGGGCGCCGCCGCGGCCGATCGCCAGCAGGAATTCCAGGATCGAGGCGTCGAAGCTGGGCGAGGCGAAATGCAGTGCGCGCGTGTCGGAATCGACGTCGTAGCGGGCGTTCTGCTCGTCGCGGAAGTTGGCCAGACCGGTGTGGGTGACCACGACGCCCTTGGGCAGACCGGTGGAACCGGAGGTGTAGATGACGTACGCGGGATGCTCCGGCCGCAGCGGGCGCACCCGGTCGGCGTCGGTGACCGCGGCGTCGTCGAACCCGTCGAGATCCAGTTCGTCGAGCACCAGCCATTCGACCGACTCGGGCAGCTCGGCGCGCACCGAGGCCACGGTGAGACCGATCGGGCAGCCCGAATCGGTGACCATGTGCGCGATGCGGTCGGCCGGGTAGGTGGGGTCGATCGGCACGAACGCGCCGCCGGACTTGGACACCGCCCATTCGGCGAAGTACGACTCGTCCGAGCGCGGCACGGCGACCGCCACCAGGTCCTCGGTGCCGATGCCACGTTCGATCAGCAAGCGGGCCAGGCGGTTGGACCGCGCGTCCAGCTCGCCATATGTCAGCGTTGCGAAGCGACTCGATGAGGGGTGGTGGTCGGGCGACGGGTGGGCCACACTTCTGCCCCGGAACACCACGGCGGGCGCCTCGGGATCGATGGCGGCGGCCTCGGCGATCAGGTCCGGCAGTGTCCGCGCGGGCGTGGCAGGCGCGCCGGTGCGCGCGAGCAGGTCGGCCCGCTCGGCAGCGTCGAGCACGTCGATCGCGCCGACGGTGACCGACGCGTCGGCCGCCACCGCCGCGAGCACGCGTTCCCAGCGGTCCACGATGGCCGCCGCGGTGGACTCGTCGAACAGCTCGGTGGCGTAGGTGAGCGCCAAAGCCATGGCGCCGGAACCGGTGTCACCGCGCTCGGCGAGGGTGAATTGCAGGTCGAAGCGCGCGACGTTCTCTTCCAGGTCCAGCGCGGACACCGAAAGACCGGGCAGCTCCAGGGTGGTGCGCTCCAGGTTCTGGAACGCCAGCATCACCTGGAACAGCGGGTTGCGGGCCTGCGAGCGCTCCGGCGCGAGCAGTTCCACCAGCCGCTCGAACGGCACGTCGGCGTTGCCGTAGGCGTCCAGGTCGGTGCGGCGCACGCGGCCGAGCAGGTCGGCGAACGACTCGCCGGGCTCGATGCCGGTCCGCAGTACCAGGGTGTTGACGAACATGCCGACCAGGTCGTCGAGCGCGGCCTCGCCGCGGCCCGCGATCGGGGTGCCCACCGCGACGTCGTCGCTGCCGGACAGGCGCGACAGCAGCACCGCCAGCGCACCGTGCATCACCATGAACAGCGACGCGCCGCGCTGCCGCGCGACCTCCTCCAGTGCGGCGACCAGGTCGCCGGACAGCTCGCGGTGCAGCGTCGCGCCGCGGTGCGAGGCGACGGCCGGTCGCGGGCGGTCGGTCGGCAGGGCCAGCTCGTCGGGGACGTCGTCGAGCGCGCGCCGCCAGTACGCGACCTGCTCGGCCAGCAGCGAGTCGGGATCCTCCTCGGAACCGAGGATCTCGCGCTGCCACACCGCGAAGTCGGCGTACTGCACCGCCAGCGGAGCCCAGCCGGGTGCGCTGCCGGTGCTGCGCGCGGTGTAGGCGGCCATCACGTCGCGGGTCAGCGGGCCCATCGAGAAGCCGTCGGCGGCGATGTGGTGCACCACCACGACGAGCACGTGCTCGTCGGGCCCGGCCGCGTACAGCCGGGTGCGCAGCGGAACCTCTTCGGCCACGTCGAATCCGGTGGTGACGAACTCGGTCACCGTCTCGATCAGCCGCTCCTGCTCCACCGGCACGGGATGCAGATCCAGGACGATGTTCTCGGCGGGCACGATCACCTGGACCGGGGTGCCGCCGTGCTCCGGGTAGCGGGTGCGCAGCGATTCGTGCCTGCGCACCACGTCGGCGACCGCCAGGCGCAGCGCCTCGACGTCCAGCGCGCCGGTGAGCCGGATGGCGATCGGCAGGTTGTAGGCCGCCGAGGCGGTGTCGTACTTGTTCAGGAACCACATGCGCTGCTGTGCGAACGACAGCGGCACCAGTTCGCCTGCCGCGCGCTCGCGCGCGACCAGCCGCTCCCTGGCTGCGCCGTCGGCGTGCGATTCCACCCGCGCGGCGAGGGCTTCCACGGTGGAGGCCTCGAACAGCGTGCGCACGGCGACGGTCGCGCCGAGCGCGGCGCCGATGCGCGCGACCACCCTGGTCGCGATCAACGAGTTGCCGCCCAGATCGAAGAAGTCGTCGTCCACGCCGACCCGCTCCAGGCCGAGCACGTCGGCGAACACCGCGGCCACGGTTTCCTGCACCGGGGTGACCGGCGCGCGGAAGGCGCGCGAGGTCGCCGTCGGGGCGGGCAGCGCACGGCGGTCCAGCTTGCCGTTGACGGTCAGCGGGATCCACTCCAGCCGCACCACGGCCGAGGGCACCATGTAGGCGGGCAGCTGCTCGGCGGCGCCGTCGCGCACCGCGTCGAGCACCGGCTCGGCGCCGGGCTCGGACACCACGTAGGCGACGATCCGCTGATCGCCGGGCTGGTCCTCGCGCACGATGACCGCGGCCTGCGCGATACCGGGCTGGGCGAGGATCGCCGATTCGATCTCGCCGAGCTCGATGCGGAAGCCGCGCACCTTCACCTGGTCGTCGGCGCGGCCCAGGTATTCCAGCTCGCCGAACCGGTTCCAGCGCGCCAGGTCGCCGGAGCGGTACAGTCGCCCGCCCGGCGCGTCGCCCATCGGGTCGGCGACGAAGCGGGTGGCCGACAGATCGGGACGGCCGAGGTAGCCGCGGGCCAGCTGCGGGCCCGCCACGTACATCTCGCCCGCGACGCCGACCGGCACCGGACGCAGCCGGTTGTCGAGCACGTACACCCGCAGACCGGCGATGGCACGGCCGACCACGCTGCCGGAGGCGGCGGCGATGGTCGCGGCGTCCAGCGCGCGGTAGGACACGTGCACCGTGGTCTCGGTGATGCCGTACATGTTGACCAGCAGCGGCCCGGCAGCGGACGCACCGGTGCCGTCGCCGTGGCGCGCCACCCAGTCCGACAGCCTGCGCAGTTCCAGCGCCTCACCGCCGAACACCACATACCGCAGCGCCAGCGGCGCGGCGTCGGGCGCGGCGTTCCGGTCGGCCTCGGCCAGCTGGTAGAACGCGGACGGGGTCTGGTTGAGCACCGTGACGCGTTCGGCGCGCAGCAGTTCCAGGAACTGCTCCGGCGAGCGCGAGGTGTAGTAGTCGACCACCACGAGGGTGCCGCCGAACAGCAGCGGACCCCACAGCTCCCACACCGAGAAGTCGAACGCGTAGCTGTGGAACAGCGTCCAGGTGTCCTCGGGCCCGAAACCGAAGTCACGGTCGGTGTTCGCGAACAAACGCACCACATTGCGGTGCGCGACCGCGACGCCCTTGGGGCGGCCGGTCGAGCCGGAGGTGTAGATCACGTACGCGACGTTGTCGGGGGTGAGCGCCGCGTTGCGGTCGGCGTCGGTGATCGGCGCGTCGTCGGCGTCCTCGACGTTGCCGGTCTCCACCGCGAACCCGTCCAATACGACGGCGGGCAGCCCGGCGGGCACCTCGACCTGCACCGTGGAGTCGAGCACCACGCTGGTGGGCCGGGAATCGGCGAGCACGTAGGCGATGCGCTCGGCCGGGTAGGTCGGGTCGACCGGGACGTAACCCGCGCCGGTCTTCACCACGGCCAGCAGCGCGACCACGAGGTCCAGCGACCGCGGCAGGATCACCGCGACCAGGGTCTCCGGTCCCGCGCCGTCACTGATCAGCCTGCGCGCCAGCACATTCGCGCGCCGGTCCAGCTCGGCGTAGGTCAGCGTCTCCACGCCGAAGCGCGCCGCGATCCGGTTCGGGTGCGCGGCGACGGCCGCGTCGAACAACCCGACCAGCGTGATGTCCGGATCGGCGAACGCGCCGGCGACGCTCTGGGCGCCGGAGGACACCCAGCGCTGCGACACGTCCAGCCGCTCGCCCTCGCCGAGCAGATCGATATCGCCGATGGCGACCCGCGGATCTTCGGCCACACCGCGCAGGATGCGCACGAAACGGTCGGCGAACGCGGCCACCGTCTCCGGGTCGAACAGTTCGGTGGCGTAGTTCCACGACAGCGTCAGCCCGCCCTCGGCGGACTCGCCGACGGTGAGCTGCACGTCGAATTTCGATGTGCCCGGGTCGAACTCGACGGCGGCGACGTCGAGGCCGCCGGGCAGCGCGACGGTGCCGAGATCGGCCGCCGAGGCGGCCTCGAAGGTCAGCGCGACCTGGAACAGCGGGTGGTGCGCCTGCGAGCGCACCGGGCTGAGCACATCGACCAGCCGTTCGAACGGCACGTCGGCGTTGGCGAAGGCGGCCAGATCGGTGCGGCGCACCTGGTCGAGCAGCTCGTCGAAGCGAGCGCCCGGATCGACTTCGCTGCGCAGCACGAGCGTGTTGACGAACATGCCGACGACGTCGTCGAGCGCGCGTTCACCGCGGCCCGCGATCGGGGTGCCGATCGCGACATCGGTGCTGCCCGACAGTCGGCCCGCCCACACCGCCAGCGCGGCGTGCACCACCATGAACAGCGTCACGCCACGGGCGCGCGCCAGCTCCGACAGCGCTTCGTGCACCTGCGCGTCGACCGAGAAATCGTGTGTGCCACCGGCGTTGGAGGCGCTCTCCGGCCGCGGCCGGTCGGCGGGCAGTTCGATCTGGTCGGGCAGGTCGCGCAGCTGTTCGGTCCAGTAGGCGATCTGCCGGGCCGCGACGGAATCCGCGTCGTCCTCGGCGCCGAGGACCTCACGCTGCCACAGCGCGTAGTCGGCGTACTGCACCTCGAGCGGGGCCCAGGACGGCACCTCGCCACGGGCGCGCTCGGTGTAGGCGAGCACGACATCGCGCAGCAGCGGCCGCAGCGAGAAGCCGTCCGCGCTGATGTGGTGCATGACCAGCACCGCCACATGGTCGGTCGCCGACAGCGCGAGCAGGCTCGCCCGGAACCCGATCTCGGCGGTCACGTCGAAACCGGCGCTCGCCAGCTCGACGATCCGCGCGGGCAGCTCGTCCGCCCCGACGGGTTCGGCGACCAGGTCGAAGGCGACCTCGCTCACCGGCAGCACACGCTGGTAGCCGGTGCCCTCTACCTCGGGGTAGATCGTGCGCAGCGCCTCGTGCCGCGCGAGCACATCGCCGATGGCCGCGCCGAGCGCGGTGATGTCCAGCTCACCGGTCAGCCGCAGCGCGACCGGGATGTTGTTCACCGCGGTGCGGTTGTCGAACCGGTTGAGGAACCACATCCGCTGCTGGGCGAGCGAGAGCGGCACCAGCTCGGAGCGCTCCCGCGCGGCCAGCGGCGTCCGGCCGCCCTCTCCGGCGGCCGATTCCACCTTCGCCGCCAGCGCGACCACGGTGGACGCCTCGAACAGCGCGCGCACCGGAACCTGGGTGTTCAGCGCCTCGCCGAGCCGCGCCGCCACCTGCGTCGCGACCAGCGAGTTGCCGCCCAGCTCGAAGAAGTCGTCGTCCAGGCCGACCCGCTCCACGCCGAGCACCTCGGCGAAGGTCTCGGCCACGATCTCCTGCACCGGCGTGGCGGGCGCGCGGAAAACCTTGGCCTCGAACACCGGGTCCGGCAGCGCCTTGCGGTCCAGCTTGCCGGAGGCGTTCAGCGGGAACTCGTCGAGCACCACGTAGGCCGCGGGCACCATGTAGCCGGGCAGCCGCGCGCCGAGTTCGGCCTTGACCGACTCGACGTCCACCACCCGGTCCGGGTCGGTCACCAGGTACGCGACGAGCTGATCACCGGTCCGCTCATCGGCGCGCACCACGACCACCGCCTGCGCCACCGACTCCAGCGCCGTCAGCGCCGACTCGATCTCGCCCAGCTCGATGCGCAGACCGCGCACCTTCACCTGGAAGTCGGTGCGGCCCAGGTACTCCAGCTCACCGTCTTCGGTCCAGGCCACCAGGTCGCCGGTGCGGTACATCCGCTCGGCGTCGCCGAACGGGTTGGCCACGAAACGCTCGGTGGTCAGGTCGGGGCGGCCGACATAGCCGTGCGCCAGCTGCGCGCCGGCGAGGTACAGCTCACCGGGCACACCGACCGGAACCGGCCGCAGCCGCGAATCCAGCACGTACACCTGGGTGTTGAACACCGGTGCGCCGATCGGCACCGACACCGTGTCGTCCTCGGTCACCTCGTGGAAGGTGACATCGACCGCGGCCTCGGTCGGGCCGTACAGGTTGTGCAGCCGCGCGCCGGTCAGCTCGCGCAATTTCTGCGCGGTCACCGCGGGCAGCGCCTCACCGGAGGCGAAAACGTTACGCAGGCTGGTGCATTCGGCCGCGCGTTCCTCGGCCACGAATACCGACAGCATCGACGGCACGAAGTGCACCGTGGTGACCTGCTCGTCGACGATCAGCCGCGCCAGGTACGCGGGATCGCGATGGCCGTCCGGCTTCGCCACCACCAACCGGGCGCCGACCTGCAAGGGCCAGAAGAACTCCCACACCGACACGTCGAAGGTCGCGGGCGTCTTCTGCAACACCACGTCGTAGGCCGCCAACCCGTATTCGGCGTGCATCCACACCAGGCGGTTGACGATCGCGGCGTGCGAGACCGCCACACCCTTCGGGCGGCCGGTCGAACCGGAGGTGAAGATCACGTACGCGGTGTTGGCCGGACGCAGCGGCTTGTGCCGGTCGGCGTCGGTCAGTGGGCCGTCGGCGAATTCCGACAGGTCGAGCTGATCGATGCGCACCTGCCTGGAGACGGTGGTCTCCAGGTCGGAGCCGGAGGTCAGCACGCACACCGGGCGCGCGGTCTCGAGGATGTAGTCGATGCGCTCGGCCGGATGGTCCGGATCCAGCGGCACGTACGCGCCACCCGCGGCGTTCACCGCGTACATGCCGACCACCAGGTCGATCGAGCGGCGCATGCCGAGGGCCACATACGATTCCGGCCCGACGCCGTTGACCTTGAGCCAGCGCGCCAACCGGTGCACCCGGCGGGCGAACTCGAGATATGTCAGCGTCGTTTCACGACTCGATGAGGGGTGGTGGTCGGGCGACGGGTGGGCCGGAGTTGTCCCCTCGAACGTGACCGCGGGACTGTCCGGGGTGCGCGCGACCTGCGCCTCGAACAGCGAGACCAGGGTCGCGGCGGCGTCGCCGACCGGCGAGGTGAGCGCGGCGTCGACCGGGAACTCGGTGGCGTTCCACCGCTCGATCACCAAGGACCGCTCGGCGTCGTCCAGCAGATCGATGTCGCCGACGGTGACCGACGGCTCGGCCGCGACCCCGCGCAGCACCCGCACGAAACGCTCGGCGAAGGTACCGGCGAACACGCCGTCGAACAGATCGGTGGCGTAGACGAGTTCGGCGTCCATCGCCGCCTCGCCGCCGGGGACCTCGCTGAGCGTGAGCTGGAGGTCGAACTTCGCCGTCGGCTGGTCGATGCCCAGCTCGGAGACGGTGAGCCCGGGCAGCTCCAGCGCGGTGCGGCCGAGGTTCTGGAACGACAGCATCACCTGGAACAGCGGGTGGCGCGCCTGCGAGCGGGCCGGGTTGAGCACCTCGACCAGCCGCTCGAACGGCACGTCGGCGTGCGCGAACGCCTGCAGGTCGCGCTCGCGGACCCGGGCGAGCAGGTCGGCGAACGACTCGGCGGTGTCCACCTGAGCGCGCAGCACCAGGGTGTTGACGAACATGCCGACCAGATCGTCGAGCGCCTGCTCGCCGCGACCGGCGACCGGGATGCCGACGGCGATGTCGTCGGAGCCACTCAACCGTGCGAGCAAGGCTGCGAAGGCGCTGTGCACCACCATGAACAGCGTCCCGCCGTGCGTCTGCGCGACCCGGTTCAGGTCCTCGATGAGATCGCCCGGAACGCGGAACCGGTAGGTGCCCGCGCCGTAGGAGGCGACGGCGGGCCGCGGACGACCGGCCAGGCGCAGTTCGTCGGGCAGACCGGCCAGCGCATCGCGCCAGTAGTCGAGTTGCTCGGAGATCAGCGACGTCGGATCGTCCTCGGAGCCCAGCGTGTCGCGCTGCCACAGCGCGAAGTCCACGTACTGGACCGCCAGCGGCGGCCAGCCCGGCTGGGCCGCGGAGGTACGCGCTACGTAGGCGGTCATCAGGTCGCGCACCAGCGGCCGCATGGAGAAGCCGTCGGCCGCGATGTGGTGCACCACGACGACCAGGACGTAGTCGTCCGGACCGAGCCGGTAGGCGCGCAGGCGCACCGGCGCCTGGCTGGTCACGTCGAAGCCGCGCTCGACGAATTCGTAGAGCACGCCGAGCAACTGCCCCTCGGCCACCTCGACCACGTCCAGCTCGGGGATGGCCCTGGCGGCGTTCAGCACCCGCTGGTAGGCCACGCCGTCACGCGACGGATAGATCGTGCGCAGCGATTCGTGCCGCGCCACCACGTCGGCGATCGCGCCGCGCAGCGCGTCCAGATCCAGCGCGCCTTCCAGCCGCACCGCGGCCGGGATGTTGTTCGCGGCGGAGTCGGCGTCGAAGCGGTTGAGGAACCACATGCGCTGCTGGGCGAGCGACAGCGGCGGGTGCTCGGGACGCACCTGTGCCGTGAGCGCCTGGCGCGCACCGCTTCCGGCGTGCGACTCGACCCGGGCGGCCAGCGTGGCCACGGTCGGGGCCTCGAACAGCACGCGCACACCGACCTCGGTGTTCAGCGCCGCGCTGAGGCGGGCGACCACCTGGGTGGCCACCAGCGAGTTGCCGCCGAGTTCGAAGAAGTCGTCGTCCACACCGACGCGCGGCACGCCGAGCAGGTCGGCGAAGATCTCCGCGACGATCTCCTCGATCGGCGTCGACGGCGCGCGGAAGATCCTGGCCTCGAACACCGGGGCGGGCAGCGCCCTGCGGTCCAGCTTGCCGGAGGCGTTGACCGGGAAGGCGTCCAGCACGACCAGCGCGGCCGGGATCATGTAGCCCGGCAGCGCCGTGGCGAGCGCGGCCTTCACCTCGTCGATGTCGACGGCCACATACGGTTCGCAAACCAGGTAGCCCACCAGCTGATCGCCTGCGTGCGCGTCGGAGCGCAGCACGACCACCGACTGCGCGATCCCGGGCTGCGCCAGCAGCGCGGCCTCGATCTCGCCCAGCTCGATGCGCAGGCCGCGCAGCTTCACCTGGAAGTCGGTGCGGCCCAAGTAGTCCAGCTCGCCACCGGGGGTCCAGGCCACCAGGTCGCCGGTGCGGTACATCCGCTCGCCCGGGGCGCCGTAGGGGTTGGCCACGAACCGGTCGGCGGTCAGGTCGGAGCGCCCCAGGTAGCCGAGCGCCAGCTGCTCACCCGCGAGATACAGCTCACCCGCGACACCCGGCGCCACCGGGTGCAGGCGGCTGTCGAGCACGAAGACGCGGGTGTTCCACACCGGGCGTCCGATCGGCACCGACACCGCGTCGGCTTCGGTCGCCTCGTGGTACGTCACGTCGACGGCGGCCTCGGTCGGGCCGTACAGGTTGTGCAGCCGCGCGCCGGTCAGCTCGCGCAAACGCTGCGCGGTCTGCGCGGGCAGCGCCTCACCGGAGGCGAAGACCTGCCGCAGCCGCGGCACGGGGAGCCCGTCGCCGTTCTCGTTGCCCAACGTGGAGACGAAGACCGAGAGCATCGACGGCACGAAATGCGCCGTGGTGATCTGCTCGTCGGCGATGATCCGGGACAGGTACACCGGGTCGCGATGCCCGTCCGGCTTCGCGACGACCAGCCTGGCCCCGGTCTGCAACGGCCAGAAGAACTCCCACACCGACACGTCGAAGGTGGCGGGCGTCTTCTGCAGCACCGCGTCCTCGCGGCCGATCGGGTACTCGTGCTGCATCCACAGCAGCCGGTTGACGATCGCGGAATGGCTGACCGCCACCCCCTTCGGGCGACCGGTGGAACCGGAGGTGAAGATCACGTACGCGGTGTTCTCCGGCCGCAGCGGGCGAGTGCGTTCGGCGTCGGTGATCGGCGCGCCGCTGGTCGCGGCGAAACCGGGCACGCCCTCGATGCCCTCCACCGACAGCGCGGTGACCTCCGGCTGCGGGTCCAGGCCGAAGCCGTCCGCCGAGCGGTAGAGGATCATCCGCGGACGCGCGGTCTCGATGATGTAGTTGACCCGGTCGGCGGGCTGATCCGGATCCAGCGGCAGGTAGGCCGCACCGGTCTGCACCACCGCGTACATCGCGACGACCAGTTCGGTGGAACGCCGCAGTGCCAGCGCCACCAGCGATTCCGGGCCGACGCCCGCGCCGATCAGCTGCCGGGCGATGCGGTTGGCCCGTTCCTGGAACTGGCGGTAGGTCAGCCGCTCGCCTTCGAAGTCCAGCGCGATCGCGTCGGGCGTTGCCGCCGCCTGCGCGTCGAACAGCGAGACCAGCGTCGCGTGCTGGTCCACCGGATGCCCGGTGTCGTTCCAATCGATCAGCACCCGCGCGCGTTCCTCGGACGCGAGCAGATCGATGTCGCCGATCGGCACGTCCGGGTCGGCGGTCACGGCCGCGAGGATGCGGTCCAGGCGACGGGCGAACGCCGCTACGGTCGGCTCGTCGAAAAGATCCAGCGCGTAAGAGAACTCGGCCGACATACCCGCCGAGTCGCCCTGTTCGTCCTGGGTCTCCGAGAGGGTCAGCTGCAGGTCGAACTTGGCCAGCCGGGCGTCGTAGTCGATGCCGTTGACCGAGAGACCGGGCAGCTCCAGGTTGGCCTGCCGGGTGTTCTGGAAGGTCAGCATCACCTGGAACAGCGGGTGACGCGCCTGCGAACGGGCCGGGTTGAGCACCTCGACCAGCCGCTCGAACGGCACGTCGGCGTGCGCGAACGCGTGCAGGTCGGTCTCGCGGGCGTGCGCGAGCAGATCGGCGAAGCTCGTCGCGCCGTCCACCTCGGTGCGCAGCACGAGAGTGTTGACGAACATGCCGATCAGGTCGTCCAGCGCGGCCTCGCCGCGACCGGCGACCGGGGTGCCGATCGCGATGTCGCCGGTGCCGCTGGCCCGGGCCAGCAACACCGCCAGCGCGCTGTGCAGCACCATGAACAACGACGCGTTGTGCCTGCGGCCCAGCTCGATCAGGGCGCGCTGGGTCTCGCCGGAGATCACGAACGGGTAGGTGCCGCCGCGGTAGGAGGCCACGGCCGGGCGCGGCCGGTCCGAGGGCAGCACCAATTCGTCGGGCAGATCGGCCAGTTCGCGCGTCCAGTAGCGGATCTGGTTGGAGATCAGCGAACTCGGGTCGTCCTCGGAACCGAGCACCTCGCGCTGCCACAGCGCGTAGTCGGCGTACTGCACCGGCAGCGCCGACCAGGCCGGCGCCTCCCACGACGTGCGGGCGGCGTAGGCCACCATGACGTCGCGGGCCAGCGGGCCCATCGACCAGCCGTCGGCCGAGATGTGGTGCACCACCATGCCGAGCACGTACTCGGTCTCGCTGATCTCGAACAGCCGGGCGTGCAACGGCACTTCGTTGGTCACGTCGAACGCCATCGAGGCCAGCTCGACCAGGTGATCGATCAGATTGTGCTCGGTCACCCGCACCGGGGTCAGGTCCGGCACGATCTGCGCGGCGTCCAGCACCACCTGCACCGGGCCGGACTTGGTCTCCGGGAACACCGTTCGCAGCGACTCGTGCCGGTCGATCACGTCGATGACCGCCACCTGCAACGCGGCGATGTCCAGATCACCGGACAGCCGGATGGCGACCGGGATGTTGTTGACCGCCGAGGAGGTGTCGAACCGGTTCAGGAACCACATGCGCTGCTGTGCCAGCGACAACGGCACCTGCTCCGGACGGTTCCTGGCGACCAGCGCCTTGCGCGCGCCGTCACCGGCGTGCGACTCCACCCGCGCGGCCAGCGCCGCGACGGTGGACGCCTCGAACAGCATGCGCACGGGCACCCTGGTGTCCAGCGCGATGCCGAGGCGGGAGGCGACCTGGGTGGCGATCAGCGAGTTGCCGCCGAGTTCGAAGAAGTCGTCGTCCACGCCGACGCGGGAGATGCCGAGCACCTCACCGAAGATCTGCGCGACGATCTCCTCGATCGGCGTGGTCGGAGCGCGGAATTCGCGCACCTCGAACACCGGGGCGGGCAGCGCCTTGCGGTCCAGCTTGCCGGAGGCGTTCAGCGGGAACGCCTCGAGCACCACGATCGCCGAGGGCACCATGTACGCGGGGAGCGTGCGGTGCAGCGCGTTCTTGATGTTGTCGATGTCGACCGGGCCACCGGTGCTGACCACATACGCGACCAGCTGGTCGCCCGCGACGGTCTCCATCACCAGCACGACGGCCTGGTTGACGGCCGGATGGTCCAGCAGCGCTGTCTCGATCTCGCCGAGCTCGATGCGCTGGCCGCGGAACTTCACCTGGAAGTCGGTGCGGCCGATGTACTCCAGCACGCCCGCGCTGCCCACCTCGGGATCGCGCGGCTGCACCCAGCGCACCAGGTCGCCGGTGCGGTACAGGCGGGAGCCGGGCGCGCCGAACGGGTCGGCGACGAAGCGTTCGGCGGACAGGTCGGGGCGCCCGTGGTAGCCGCGGGCGGTCTGCACGCCGCCGAGATACAACTCGCCGGGCACACCGACCGGAACGGGCGCGAGCCCCTCGTCCAGCACATAGGTCTGCGCGTTCCACACCGGGCGGCCGATCGGCACCGACGTGGGCGCGACCTCGTTGAGGTGCCAGGCGGTGGCGTGCACGGTGAACTCGGTGGGGCCGTACAGGTTGTGCACCGCGGCGGTGGAGAACTGCCGGAACGCGGTGACGGTCGCGGGCGGCAGCGCCTCACCGGCGACGAGAACCGCACGCAGCGAAGCGCATTCGGCCGTGGACGCGGCCCCGGCGAACACCGAGAGCATGGACGGCACGAACGAGGTCATGGTGACCCGGTGCCGTCCGATGATCTCCGAGAGATAGATCGGATCGCGGTGGCCGTCGGGCGCGGCGATCAGCATGCGGGCGCCGACGGCCAGCGTGCCGAACAGCTCCCACACCGACACGTCGAAGGTGACCGGCGTCTTCTGCAGGATCACGTCGGCGGGGCCGATGCGGTACTCGCCGGTGATCCAGGCGATCTGATTGACCACCGACGCGTGACTGACCGCGACGCCCTTGGGGCGTCCGGTGGAGCCGGAGGTGTACAGCACGTACGCGGTGTTGGTGGCCCGCAGCGGCGCGCGGCGCTCGGCGTCGGTGACGGGTCCGTCGCCGAATTCGCTCAGATCCAGCGTGTCCAGCGTCAGCACCGGGATGCCCGCGGCGGTGACGTTGTCGGCGGTGGTGGTGAGCACGCACACCGGCGAAGAGCTGTCGAGCACGTATTCGGTGCGCTCGGCCGGGTGGTCGGGATCGATCGGCACGTAGCCGCCGCCCGCGGTCAGCGTGGCGTAGATCGCCACCAGCATGTCCACCGACCGGCGGATACCGACGGCGACCAGCGTTTCCGGGCCCACGCCCGCGTCGATCAGCTTGCGCGCCAGGCGATTGACCCGGGTGGCGAACTCGGCGTAGGTCAGCTCGACCGGCAGGCCGAATTCGTCCGCGCCGCGCGAGCCGCCGTCGAACACGACGGCGGGATCGTCGGGCCTGCCCCGCACCTGCTCCTCGAACAGCTCGAGCACGGTGGTGGCGGGCACGTCGTGACCGGTGTGGTTCCACTCGGTCAGCACCCGGGCGCGCTCGGCGTCGTCGAGGATCTCGATGTCGCGCACGGCGGTTCCCGGCGCGGCGACGGCCGCTTCCAGCACGCGCTGGTAGCGGCGGCCGAACTCGGCGACGGTCGGCGCGTCGAACAGGTCGGTGGCGAAGGAGATGACCGCGCCCATGCCCGCGGGCTCGCCGTCGGCGCCCCGCTCCTCGGTGACCGTCCACTGAAGGTCGAACTTGGCGATGTCGACCTCGAGCTCGTCGGCGGTGACCGAGAGGCCGGGCAGTTCCAGGGTCGCGTGCGACATCTCCTGGAACGACAGCATCACCTGGAACAGCGGGTGGCGCGCCTGCGAGCGGGTCGGGTTGAGCACCTCGACCAGGCGCTCGAAGGGCACGTCCGCGAACGCGAACGCGGCGAGGTCGGTTTCCCTGGTGCGGCCGAGGAATTCGGCGAACGGCTCGCTGCCGTCCACCTCCGAACGCAGCACGAGGGTGTTGACGAACATGCCGATCAGGTCGTCGAGCGCCTGCTCCCCACGTCCGGCGACCGGCGTTCCGATCGCGATGTCGCTGGTGCCGGACAACCGGGCCAGCAGCACGGCCAGCGAGGCGTGCATCACCATGAACAGGCTGACGCCCTGCGCGCGGGCCAGCGCGACCAGACGCCGGTGCAACTCGACGTCGATGTCGAAGCTCACCCGGCTGCCGTGGAAGCTCTGCACCGGCGGGCGCGGGCGGTCCGCGGGCAGGTCGAGCTGATCCGGCAGGCCGGCGAGAGCCCTGCGCCAGTAGGCGATCTCGCGCGCCGCCATGGACGCGGGGTCGGACTCCGCGCCGAGCAACTCGCGCTGCCACACGCTGAAGTCCTGGTACTGCACCGGCAGCGGCGCCCAGCTCGGCGCCTCGCCCGCGGTGCGGGACAGGTAGGCGGCGGCCACGTCGCGGGCCAGCGGGCCGAAGGAGAAACCGTCGGCGGCGATGTGGTGCACGACGAACGCCACCGCGTAGTCGGCGACGCCGTTGCCGCGCCCGCCGGTGACCGCGAACACCCGCACCCGGATCGGCAGTTCCCGCGAGACGTCGAAGCCGCGCGCGGCGAATTCGGCCAGCGCGCCGTGCAATTCGGCCTCGTCGATCGGCTGCACCTCGATGCCGAGATCGACCTGGTCGACCGGAAGCACCTGCTGGTAGCCGCCGTCGCCGGACTCGGGGAAGATCGTGCGCAGCGACTGCTGCCGCTCGACCACGTCCAGCAGCGCCGACTGCAACGCCGCCAGGTCCACCTGGCCGCGCAACCGCACCACGAACGGCAGGTTGTAGGTCGGCACGGTGGGGTCGAACTGGTTGATGAACCACATGCGCTGCTGCGCCAGCGACAGCGGCACCCGTTCGGGGAGCTGCTGGGCCACCAGCGGCGGACGCGATTCGCCTACGGGAGCGGCGTTCTCCGCACGCGCCGCGATACCGGCGACGGTCGGGGTCTCGAACAGCGCGCGCACCCCGATCTGGGCGCCGAACGCGGCGCCGATGCGCGCCACCACCTGGGTGGCGACCAGCGAGTTGCCGCCCAGCTCGAAGAAGTTGTCGTCGATGCCGATGCGCTCCTGGCTGAGCACGTCGGCGAAGATGCCCGCCACGATCTGCTCGGCCTGGGTGCGCGGGGCGCGGAAATCACCGGCGTCGGCGCTGAACACCGGCTCCGGCAGGGCCTTGCGGTCCAGCTTCCCGCTGGTGTTGAGCGGGAAGGCGTCCAGCACCATGATCGACGCGGGCACCATGTAGCTGGGCAGCTTCTCGGCGGCGAACCTGGTCAGCTCCACCGGTTCCACGGTGTGGCCGGGCGCGGGAACGACGTAGGCCACCAGCTGCTGACCGGTGGCGGTGTCCACCACCAGCACCACGGCCTGGCTGACCGCGGGATGGGCGAGCAGGTCGGTCTCGATCTCGCCCAGCTCGATGCGCTGGCCGCGGAACTTCACCTGGAAGTCGGTGCGGCCGATGTATTCCAGCGTGCCCGCGTCGTTCCACCGCACCAGGTCGCCGGTGCGGTACATCCGCTCACCCGTGCTCGACAGCGGGTTGGCGACGAAGCGATCCGACGTCAGATCCGGACGGCCGCGGTAGCCGCGGGCGAGCTGACGCCCGCCGAGGTACAGCTCACCCGGCGCGCCGATCGCGGCGGGGCGCAGCCGCGAATCCAGCACGTACACCTGGACGTTCCACTCCGGGATACCGATCGGCACGGTCACCGTGTCGGCGGCCGTCGCCTCCCAGTAGGTCACCGAGACCGCGGCCTCGGTCGGGCCGTACAGGTTGTGCAAGCCCGCGTCGGTGATCGCGCGGAAACCCGCCGCGGTCTCCGGCGGCAGCGCCTCGCCGATCACGAAAACCGCGCGCAGCGTGGCGCATTGGGCCGGGGTGGCGTGCGCGACGAACACGGTGAGCATGGACGGGACGAAGTCGGTCACGGTGACCCCGTGCCGGGAGATCATCTCCGCCACGTACAGCGGGTCGCGGTGCCCGTCCGGCGACGCGATGACCAGCTTCGCGCCCACCAGCAGCGGCAGGAAGTAGCCCCACAGCGACACGTCGAACGTGGTCGCGGTCTTCTGCAGGTACACGTCCGCCGCGGTGAGCCGGTACTCGTCGAGCATCCACAGCTGCTGGTTGACGATCGCGTGATGGGTGACCGCCACGCCCTTGGGGCGACCGGTCGAACCCGAGGTGTAGATGACGTAGGCGGTGTTGTCCGGCCGCAGCGGCGCGAGGCGGTCGGCGTCGGTGACCGGGTCCGGCGCGTACGCCGAGGTGTCCAGGGTGTCGATCTCCACCCGGCGCACCGCCTGCGGCAGTTCCAGCTCGTCGGCCGATTGCGTCAGCACGCACACCGGCGCGGCGCTGTCGAGGATGTAGGCGGTGCGCTCGGCCGGGTGATCCGGATCGATCGGCACATACGCGCCACCGGCCTTCAGCACCGCGTGCATGCCGATCACCAGCTCCAGCGAGCGGCGCATGCCCAGCGCGACCAGCGACTCCGGGCCGACGCCGTCGGCGATCAGGAAGCGGGCCAGCCGGTTCACCCGGGCGTCGAACTCCGCGTACGTCAGAGTCGCGCCCTCGAAGTCGAGGGCGATGTTGTCGGGGGTCAGCGGGATCTGCGCGTCCAGTAGCGCCACGAGCGTGGTCTCCGGGACGTCCTGCTCGGAGTCGTTCCACTCCAGCAGCGTCCGCTCGCGTTCGCCCGCGGTGGCGACCGGCAGGCTCCACACCCGCTCGTCCACGCCCGCCGTGAGGAAGCGGTCGAAGAACTCCAGGAAGCGGCCGTGGTGACGGCGCGCCTCGTCCTCGGTGTAGAGGTTGGGGTTGGTCTCGAAGTCGATGTGCGAGCGGGTGCCCGCGACCGACTGGTAGAAGTTGACGCCCAGATCCTCGATGCTGCCGGTGGACAGCACGTGCATCTGACCGACGACCGGCCCGAGCGCGATCTCGTCGTGGAACAGCATGATGTTGACCCACGGCCCGAAGAACTCGGTGGTCACCACGCCGTCACCGGCCGCGTCGCGACGGATGTCCTCGTGCCGGTAGCGCTGGTGGCGCAGCGCGCCGGAGACCTCGACCTGGACCTGCTTGAGCAGCTCGGACACCGTGGTGTCGTGGCCGACGTGCAGCCGCAGCGGCACGATGTTCGACGACACACCACCGGAGCGGCGCATCGCGGCGGTGGTGCGCGCGGTCACCGGCAGGCTGAGGATGACGTCCTCGACGCCGTTCCACTGCGCCAGGTACGCGGCGAAACCGGCCAGCAGCAGACCGGCGGGCGACGAATCGTGCCGCGCGACCGCCGCTTCCAACTGGACGTTCTGCTCGTCCGACAGCGCGGCGCTGGCGATCCCGTTGATCGCGGCCGGCGGCGCGGAACGGCCGGTCAGGCTGGTGCCTTCCTCCAGCCCCGCCACCCGCTGGGCCCAGTACTCCTTGTCGGAGGCGAAGCGGGTGCTGTCCCGGTAGGCGATCTCCTGCTCGTAGAGCGTGGGCAGATCGGTCGCCTTGGACGGCGCGGGTTCGGCGCCGGTGGCGTAGGCGGTGTACAGCTCGGCGATCCGGTTGACGTTCGTCATGGCGCCGAAGCCGTCGAGAGCGATGTGGTGCGAGCGGGAGTACCAGTACCAGTGATCGTCGGCCAGGCGCAGCGCGGCGGCCTTGATCAGGCGGTCGGTGGTCAGGTCCACCGGGCGGCTGTACTCGGCGCGCATCCAGGCCAGCGCGGCGGCTTCCGGGTCGTCCTCGTCACGCAGGTCGACGTACTCGACCCGGTCGTAGTCGGCGATCGAGTGGTCGACGAACTGCAACGGCTCGCCGTCGCGCTCGACGATGCGCAGGAAGCCGGAGCCGAGCTCATGCGAGGCATCGATGCTGGCCCGGCTGAGCAGCTCGACATCCAGCTCGCCGCGCAGGTCGACGTACTGCGCGATATTGACCGGCACCTGCGGGTCCACGTGCTGCGCGTACCAGATGCCCAGCTGAGCAGGTGACAACGGGAAGGCGCTGGACAGGCCGGGTTCTACCCCGGAACCAGCGTGTGCCCGTTCGCCACCAGTTTCGCCGTTTCCGCCGAAATCCAGCCGGTCCAACCGTAACCTCGCTTCCGGAACACCACGCAAGCGCTCCCCGACCACACCCGGAGGGGACGCGCACCTATCCGAGCGTGGCGCCTGCGTCTCCAGGTTGAGTTCTCACATCAAATCAGGCAAAAAATGTTCATTTGAACTATCTGTCCAACGGGCCGGGCTTGTTACATGGGCTCGACCGTGCCCAGAACCCACTGACCGGCTCCGCCGGGACCTTCTTTGCGAATCACCGGATCAATCTACCGTCGCCTCCGGCACCCGACCAACCATCACTGATAGCCACTGGACATCACCGCAGGCAAACGCGCCGCACGGGTTTGCCAGAAGGATGTTGCGGTTCTCACAGAGGTCACCGATACGCCAGTCCGGCACTTTCGCGCCGAGGCGGCAGAGCATCCGGAGCCACCGAAAGGAGCGCCGGAGACCAAGATCACCGCGGCGATCACGACTGCGGAGGGCGTCCTGCGAGTCGAACCCGGTCCTCAGACGGCAGTGACTGCACTGGACCCGGCTGGTCCCATCCACGCACGCAGATCCACGACAGCATCGCAATAGTCGTCGGAGTCGTCGAGGACCGGTTGGCGCGCGAGGTCGCCATTACGGGCCAACGGCGCCAGCTCCTGGGCGAGGTAGGCGTAACCGGTCGGACGCCCGTCGGTGCCGCTGACGGCCAAATCTATGCCGTAGGTGTGGTCCGTGCGGGTGACACGTACGTAGATCCGACAGGTGTCTGCCTCGACAAACATGAATCCGGCGAAGCTGTAGTCATCCGCGAACCACGGCAGCCCGCCACCGACCAGCAGGCTGAACAGACTGAAGAGGCGCTGGTCACCGGAATCTACCGAGCCCTTGTAGTCGAACCCGGAATCGACCGCGGTAAGGACGGTATTGCCGTGACTGTCACGCGGCCGGTCCGAGTGGACTGCCAGCAACTGTGTGACAGCGGGCCCGACGGTGAACCGCGCGTGGTCGACCGCGCCGGTCACATCGAGCAGCCCACCCACGTCGGGGGTCAGTTCGTAATCGACCGCGACACCGGAACTCATCGCAGCGTCGGATGACAGCACGATCCGCGCGTGCCCGGAGCCAGCGCGTACCACTCCACGTACCCGGGGACCGGCAGCGTTACCTGCCGGGGCGAGAACCAGCGGAATCGCTCGGCACAGCAGCAGATCGAACCGGCCGTCGGCGTCTGCGTCGGGCACCGAATCACCCCCCCTCATCAGCGCATTCCGTCCCGTCGGCGCGGATACCGCCCGGTTTCTGATTGCTCTCGCTCCGGTCGGCTATCCGCAGCGGACCCACGGATCCGCGCCGGGTCGTAGAGGTGGGATTCGGCGCACGAGACCGTTGGGGTGAGCGCGCGGCCCACCAGGATCACCGCTGCCTGCCGCAGTCCGGCGGCCTCGACCTGGTCGGCGATGTCGCCCAGGGTGCCACGCAACACCAGTTGCTCGGGTTGGCTGGCGCGGTAGACGACGGCGGCCGGGCAGTCCGATCCGTAGTCGGCGGCCAGTTCGGCGGCCAGGGAGCGGATGCGGGTGATGGCCAAGTGCAGCGCGAGCGTGGCGCCGGTCGCGGCGAAGTTCGCCAGCGCTTCGGACTCGGGCATCGCGGTGGAGCGGGCCTGGGTGCGGGTCAGCACCACGGACTGCACCAGTTCCGGCACCGTCAGCTCCGCGCCGAGCACCGCCGCCGCGGCGGCGTAGGCGGGCACGCCCGGCGTGACATCCCACGGCACCCCGTGCGCGTCGAGTCTGCGGGTCTGCTCGGTCAGCGCCGAGTACAGCGACGGGTCACCCGAGCACAGACGAGCCACATCCTGACCCGCACGGTCCGCGCGCACCAGACGCTCGATGATCTGGTCGAGATCCAGGTGCTGGGTGTCGACCAGCTCGGCGTCCGGCGCGCAGTACGCCAGCACGCCGGGATCGAGATAGGTCCCCGCGTACAGGCACACCGGCGACGCGCGCAGCAACTCGACCGCGCGCACCGTCAGCAGATCGGCCGCGCCCGGCCCGGCCCCGATGAAGTGCACGGTCATGCGCGCGAGTGTATTGACCGCACACCGCCCACCCAGCACCCAGGATGCAGGGCCGGCCGCTCAGGCGGTGGCGTCGAAGTGGGCGATCACCTTGTCGGGCCGCAGGCGGACGACGAGTTCACCGGGGACGCCGTTGCGCTTGCCGAACTCCTCGGCGCGGTCGGCGCCCATGTAGCGGCCGCCGATCTCGGTGGCGGTGCGCAGCAGTTCGTCCGGGTCTTCCGAGAGAGTGACCGTGCCCCGCAACTGGACCGACGCGTAGGGCGGCTCCTCCAGGTCCACGCATACCGAGACGCGCCCGTCCCTGGCGAACGCCTTGCCCTTCGCGGTGGACCTGCCGGTGTTGAAGACCAGCTCGTCCCCGTCGATGACGAACCACACCGGCGTCACCATCGGACTGCCGTCGGCGGCCACGAACGCCACCTTGCCGGTGCGGGTGCCATGGGACAGGAAGTCGCGCACTGCGGGATCGGAGAGAGAGGCCATCCGCTCACCCTAGGTCGCGGCCGATGACCGAGCACGCGACACTCGCGCACCGACCGCGCTATCCGCACCTGACATTCCCGCCGCGGATGCCCTTCAGGGCGACCCCACTGGCAATTTCATACGCAAACGCATATCATCTGCGAATGCTTACTAACTCCTCCGATCATCAGACCGACGACCGGTCCAGCGGCACCGGCGAACAGCCGTTTTCCGCGGGGACCGTGCTGATGCCCTGGCAAGCCGGGCCGCGACACGACACACCAAGTCCGGTGTTCGTCAGCGTGACCGACTTCCTCGCCTCCTCCGAGGAGGACGTTCAGGAGATCTACAAAACGGGGATGCGACTGGGCCGGACCTGGCCCGTGATGCAGGGCGCGGTCGGCCTATGGCTGTGGGGTAGGCCCTCGGAGGCGCGCGGCGGTTCGATCTCCGTGTGGGAAACCGAGCAGGACATGCGGCGGTTCGTGCGCTGGCCGGTGCACACCGACATCATGCGGAAATGGCGCGGCCGGGTCCGCGTCGCCACCGACTCGTGGCAAGCCCCCGAATTCGAAGTGCAGGCGGTGTGGGCACGGGCGAGCAACACGATCGACTTGCGCCCGCATCCACAGGCCGGATGACCCGTACGGCGTCCGCGCTCCGGATGGGCGAGCAGACCGAGCGCCCCGGAGAACTACTCCGCCGCTGATGCGCGTATCAGGGTGGCAGCACCCTGGCATCGGCAGGGATCATGCCGAGTTCTCGTATCCTCTCCAACCGTGCCACCGCGCCATTGATGGCGTTGTCGTGGAGACCGGCGTCGCCGAGCGCCGCCCGGAAGCGGTCCATATCGACGCCATGAACCCCGCGCAGCACATCACCCTCGAGTCGCACACCCTTCTGCGCCATGGCGAAATCGGAATCGATATTGATTTCCAGCGGTCGAGTCGACAGGGGAAACGATCGACCGTGATCGATGGCGACCACTTCGAGCTGCCCGTCGCGTTCGACGGTGCGATAGTTGCCGGGATGGCGATCGAGCGCACCGATCACGTAATCGAGTACCGCGACCTGCTGTTGCTGGCCTTTCGGATAGTCGCCGACCGCCCGCGCGGGCTTGGACTCGACGAACTGCTGGATCATGCCCGGCCCTGAGGCCCTGCCGTCGGGTCCGATCACACCGTCCGTCCGAGCGGTCGGTGGCACCCTGCCGAAACCGAGTAGTTCATCGACTCGATATGCCGCGATCTCGCGACTCGTCAACGCACCGGGAGCATGCACGAAAGGCAACCCCGCGTCGTAGTGCTCACCATGGATCGGTTTGTAGATGTTCAATTCGCCGTCGTCCGAGCGCATCCTCCTTACTGCGGTGGAGCTTTTCGCTACGGCTCCCCTCATCTCGCCCTCGAACCCGACATCCGTGGTCAGCCGACGTGCACGCATGGCGGATTCGGCCGCACCGGGCTGGTAATCCCACGTTCGCTGCCGAGCCGCCTGCGCCGGATGCACCTGCATCCGGGTACGCGCCTCTTCCAGCAGATGCGACGACCGCTCGTCGGCATCCCGGAACTCGCGAGCACCGAGGTCCAACGTGCTACTGGTGCGCCGATAGGTGCCCGCGGCCCTCCTCGACCCCAGATCGAGGGTTCTGGTCAGGCGTTGGGTGATGTTGCGAAGTAGAGGGGTGACACTGTTTCTCACCGCGAGGACGGCGCCGACGCGCCATCCGAACCCGATGCCGGGTTCGCGGACCACGGGGTACGACGGCCCGGCCGCGGCGCTTCTTCCGGGCTTTCGTCGACGACGCGGTAGTAACTCGTCGGCGGCGCCTCCAGCAACGCACGCAGGAAAGGCGGACCTTCGGTCGGCATCATCCGCGCGGGCGGGTCGAACGCTGCGACACCGCGCTCATACAACCTTTCGGCGAACAAGCATCCGTCAGGGTCGGTCACGGTGAGCGTCACACCGCCATCGGTGTCCAACCGAAATTCGGCTACGCGGCGTGGTCGCGCATAACCGACGTCATAGATCGCCACCGAACTCGGCGTGTACTCGGCCATGAACCCTCATCTTCACCCGCGACGAGACGTCCGACAGCGGCACGACCTCCGACCCGAGCGGCATCTCGGGAGCGGACTTGACGTCTCATGGAAGCAACCTACTACCGGAGCGGGAGGAAGTCACTGCGAGTGGATCGCTCCGGTTCCAGATGCACCCCGGTTCCACCCGGGCGTGATGAGCGACTCCGGCGAGGGCGCCGTGCCGTCGAGTGCGACATGAGCGAGCTACAGCACGGCGATATCAAAGCTACTGACCCGCTATCGTCCAGCGGTCATTCGATCTCCGGTGCGTCAAGGCTGCCGAGGAAGGCGGCCCGCGCGTCGGTCCCTCCGCTCACATGTGGCCCGGGAACCCACGGTGTGGCGGCGCGGCCGGGCGCCGACCGAGCCCCTGCGCCGGGATCTGCCGGGATTCGAGAGTGATCAGCGCGCACACCGCCATGATCTCGTCCGCACGAAATTCCACATGGTTCAGCGTCGGAGTGAGCACCGCGACCGCGCCGACGCGACGCACCACGGTGAGCAGCGCCGCGAGCGACGCGGGGGCGGTCGGACCGGCGACCAGCGTGCGCGCCAGATCGAAACCCGACGCCTTCGCCAGCGCCCGGATTTCCATCTCGTGCCTGCGCGCGCGCCGCCCGGAGATGTCGCGGCGCAGATACCCGACCACTTTCGGCTTCATGTTCACCTCTCGTTCGATGGGAGCGCCCGCCGCCGGGGGCTTTCGCCACCGTTCGCGGCTCACCGCGTCCGGAGTGCCGTGCCGACACGACATCGCCCCGGCGGCGCGCGCCCCTAGAGCCTCGAGGAACGCAGAGCGCACCGCGACGCTGTCAAGCGCGCGAGGCCAGGTGTGCGATATCTGCCGTTGTCCCTCCCCACCTGGGAACTTGTGCTTAAAGTTCGCTCATCACAGCGGATTTCGCCGAACAGGGGGCCGGAAAGTGATCGACCACGAGATGAACGGCGCATGGACGACGCCGCGATTCCGCAAGTTGCTCGCCGAAGGGCAGCCCGGACAAGCCCTCGCCCTCGTCCGCAAGGAAATGGGACTCTCCCAAGCCGACTTCGGCGCCCTCCTGCATTGGGACCGCACCCACGCGGGGCGGGTGGAACGCGGAGAAGTGGGGACCATCTTCGACATTCGCGAATTGGTCCGCGCCGCCGACGCACTGGGTATTCCCCGCTCCGCGCTGCTGCCACTCTTGCTCGCGACACCCGATCCGGGGACCATCGACTACAGGGGGGTCGAAGGAGTCGATGACGTGGACCGCAGACAATTCGGCCTGGCAGCGACGATTACGGCGGTGGCGGGCGTCTCCATGCCGCCGACCGGGGCGGCTGAACCGATTCGAGTCGGCACCGGCCATATCACCTATATCCGTGTGCTCACGCAACGGCTGTGGGAGCACGACAACCAGCACGGAGGCGGCGGGGCATTCGACTACGCATCGCGGCAATACGCTTCCGTGCGGCGGCTGCTCGACTCCAAGTCATACGGCCACCGCATTGGAGCCGAATTGCTGAGTGCCACGGGATGGCTGTCGAATACCGTTGCCTGGCTGGCTCGCGACAGTAATCACCCGGGCACTGCTCGGCGGCACCTGACGGAATCGGTTCTGCTGGCCGAACAGTGCGGTGACAACGCCTTGCTGGCCGCTGCCCTCGGAGACCTCGCGAATCTGGCCGCCTCCTCCCCTGCCTCGTTCGCCGAGCCCGTGCGCATTGCCCGGCGCTCGACCGAACTCGTCAGCAACATACCGTCGGCTCGCATGAACGCTCTGAAGGCCGCCGAGGAGGCAACCGCGTACGCGGCCGTCGGTGACGAACAGGAATTCGACCGCGCGATGGCGCGAGTCTGGCGTGAGGCCGATCGCGGTCTCGACAGCCCGGACGACCCGGCGTGGTTGGAGCACGTCAACGAGGCCGAGCTGCGCGCTCACGAGGCGCGCGGACTCCGCATGCTCGGACACCACGCGCGAGCGGCCGAGCTGTGTCGGGAGAGCGTCTCCCACGAGAGCTGTTTCCCGCGCGACGAAGCGTCGTACCGCACCTACTACGCCGCCGCCCTCGCCGGCCTCGGCGACACCACCTCCGCGATCACCGAAGCCCACACCGCCCTCACCCTGCTGGAAGGCCCGGTCAACTCACCACGCCTCCTGACCGAACTACGCCCCGTCCGCACAGCCGCCGACCACACACACAGCGACGACGCCCAACACTTCCGCCTTCGATTCGACACCCTCGCCGCCACGGCATGACCCGAACGTCCAACGCCGGGCGTTTCAGCCACCGCCCGCAGCTCACAGCGTCCGGAGTGCCGTGCCCACACGACATCATCCTGACGGCACGTGTAGCTCGAACCTCGAAGTACGAAGGCACATCGCGCCACTGTCGAGCGCCCGGGTTCAACTGAGCGAATCCACCGCTGCTTTGCATAATCCATGCTGTGTGGCTCAGATTTCTTGCACAGCAATAATTTCGGGTCAGGGGGCCGGAAGTGACCAAATACGAGATGGACGGCGTGTGGACGACGCCGCGATTCCGCAAGTTGCTCGCCGAAGGGCAGCCCGGACAAGCCCTCGCCCTCGTCCGCAAGGAAATGGGACTCTCCCAAGCCGACTTCGGCGCCCTCCTGCATTGGGACCGCACCCACGCGGGGCGGGTGGAACGCGGAGAAGTGGGGACCATCTTCGACATTCGCGAATTGGTCCGCGCCGCCGACGCACTGGGGGTGCCGCGTAAGGCGTTGCTTCCAATCTTGCTGGGACCGGTTGATCCGAGGACCATCGAAGACGGGGGTAAAGGAGCCGACGACATGGACCGCAGACAATTCGGCCTGGCAGCGACGATCACTACGATGGCCGCCAGCGCCCCGGCACCTTCCGCGTCATTCCAGGTCGGGTCCGGCCATGTGAACTACTTCCAGACGCTGACTCGGCGCATGTGGAATCACGACAATCACTTCGGTGGCGGGGACATCGCCGAGTTCGCCCTCCGTCAATACGGTTTGGCTCGTCGCCTGCTGGACCACGGCGTGTATGGCCGACACACCGGCCTCTGCCTGTTGACCGAGACGAGCCGCCTTGCGCGCTGCGCTGGTTGGCTCTGCCTGGACGCTGGGCGCATCACTGTCGCGCGGCGGTGCTACATCGAAGCGGTGTTGATGGCCGAGCAGGCCGACAACGACGAACTGCTCGCCAACGCGCTGGCCAGCTTGACGTTTCTGACCACCGAGAGACCGGCCAGCCGAGAACCGGTGCGCCTGGCGCAGCGCGCCAGCCATCTGGCTCGTCGCATCCCGTCGGCTCGGCTGAACGCGGTCCGGTCCGCCCGTGAAGCCGTGGCGCACGCGGCAATCGGGGAACGACAGGATTTCGAGCAGGCGATGACTCGTGCCTGGCGTGAGGTCGATCGTGGACTCGACGATGTCGACGAGCCGGTCTGGCTGCATCACGTCACACCGACCGAAATCAGATCGATCGAGGCACGCGGCCGCGTCTATTTGGGACAGCACGACCGGGCAGTCGGCACCTACCGCGACACGATCGGTGACGGCGGCACCCAGCGTCCGCGCGACGAAGCGTCGTACCGCACCTACTACGCCGCCGCCCTCGCCGGCCTCGGCGACACCACCTCCGCGATCACCGAAGCCCACACCGCCCTCACCCTGCTGGAAGGCCCGGTCAACTCACCACGCCTCCTGACCGAACTACGCCCCGTCCGCACAGCCGCCGACCACACACACAGCGACGACGCCCAACACTTCCGCCTTCGATTCGACACCCTCACCCGCACCGCATGACCCGAACGCCCCGCACCGCCCGTTTAAGCCAGCACCGCAGCTCGCAGTGCCGATTCTGAGCGGATTCTCGGCTCCGACCACCCAGCACCTGAAATCGAGGTGAACGCGGCCAGCGGGACTGTGGATTGCTCCTCTGTCAAGCAGCGGTGGGAGTTTCGGCTGACGGGTGATCGAGGTCGGCGATCATCGCGCGGTAGACGACGTCGGAGAGCCGGCGTTTGAGGATCCGCAGCGCAGGATTGGTCGAGCCGGCCGCGGTCAACGCGTCGTGTTGTGCTTCGGGATGCTGATCGCGCGTCGAGACGCGCCCGTAGCCGATTCGCACGCGGCGCAGCGTATCGCCAACCCTCGATAGGTTGACATTGCCGCGTACACGGCAACCTTTACACAATCGTCCTGGACAAACGTGTTGCCGCCGAGGGTGTCTCGCGATCGATCGTTTTCGACGCACACCGGTGCAGTGCGATCAGGCTCGGGCAATGACGCAATACGCGGGCAACTCCATCGTCATGGCGCATCCCAGCGCGATCCTGCTTTGCGAGGGGCTCGAATCGATCTACCGCCCGGCGGACGACGACAGCGCGGTGGGCCTGCGCCAGAGTTGGTTGCATAACGATAGTTAGGCACGTACTGTCACTATCGTGACGCAACGGACTAGTTACTTGGGCATGGAGTGTCCGGTCGCCCGCAGCCTCGAGGAAGTCGGGGAGTGGTGGAGCATTCTGATCCTGCGGGACGCCATGTTGGGCTTGCGCAGGTTCGACGAGTTTCAGCGCAGCCTCGGTGTGGCACCCACCACGTTGACCAGGCGGTTAACCGCCTTGGTGGAGAACGGCCTTCTAGTCAGGCACCGCTACAGTCAGCGACCGCCGCGCGACGAATATGTCCTCACAGACAAAGGCCGCGACTTTCACCCCGTCGTGGTGGCCCTGCTCGCTTGGGGCAACCGCCACCTGGCGGGCCCGGCAGGACCGGCTCTCGTACTCATCGACCGCGACAACGGCGCAGTCATGGACCCGATAGTCGTCGATGCCGCCACCCGAGAACCCATCGCCCAACGGCGAGCCGTTCTGACCGCAGGCCCCGGAGCGGGGCCGGAAATTCACGAGCGCCTGAGAATAGCCGCGCAGCGACGCAAGGCAAATGGATAGGAGAACCGATGAACCAGCCCGCCAAGCCGATCCTCGTCACCGGTGCGACAGGCCGCCACGGCGGCACCGGCCGGTATGTGGTGCGTCGCCTACTGGAGGAAGGCCATGACGTCCGGGTGCTCACTCGCGCGTTGACCGAGCACACGACGTACCTGGCGTCGCAGGGGGCCGAGATCGTAGTCGGCGACCTGCACAACCGGGCGAGCCTGGTCCCGGCATTGGACGGTGTCGATTTGATCTACCTGACCTACCCCATCGCCGACGGGGTGATCCCGGCGGCTGCCAACTTCGCCGCCGCTGTACGACAGGTCGGCCGCTCGCCGCGAGTGGTGGTGATGTCGATGGGCCCCGCGTTCCCCGACAGCCCCAGCCATCTCGGCCGTGCGCAATGGCTGGCCGAGGAAGTCCTCACCTGGGCGGGGATCGATCTGCTGATACTGCGTATCACGGCGTTGTTCCACGAGAATGTGGCAGTCCTGCACGCCCAGTCGATCCGCGAGAACAACACCTTCGGTAATAGTTTCGGAGACGCGCCGGCACCGTGGATCGCGGGCAGGGACGCGGCAGAGCTGGCGGTAACCGCCCTGCTGCACCCGGAGCGATTCTCCGGCGCCATCGTCGAGCGACTGAGTGGCTCCGAGATCGCCTCGCATACCGAACTGGCCGGCGTGCTCTCCGCGGAGCTGGGACGACCGGTGCGTTTCGAGGGGATATCCAGCCAGGCGTGGCAGGACGACTTGACCGCGCTTGCCGCGGCGCAGCAGGGCACGATGATCAACGCCGATATGGCCGCACACATCAGCGCGGTCGGGGCGGCTATCCAGGCGGCCGGAGCACCGACATTGCCCGCCGACCCGGTCGGCCTCGAGCGGTTGATCGGCCGACGACCGTTTACATTCGCCGAGTTCGCCCATGAGCAGCGTGAATTGTTCGATCCCGCCTACTGACGTACCCGCCGCAGCCGGTCTGGGTGCGCCTTCTGCTCATCAAGGCGTGACACAGAGAAGAGCCCTTGGATCCACAGTCCCCTCGATGCGGGCCGGGTTCAGGCCGGTCGTCGTCGCACGGCGTCGGAGATGACTGCTGCGACGAACTTTTCGACTGCCGCTGTAGTCGGGGGGCCGGGGTCGCGGTCTGTGAACAACAGGTGGGCGCCACCGACCAGGGAGAGGGTCAGTGAGTCGATGTCCGCGTCGGCGGCGATGCGGCCCCGTTCGCGCTCGTCGGTCAGGTAAGTGGAGATCGCGGTCGTCGCCTCGGCGAGGATCGCCATGCCGCCGCCGGGCCTGGCTTGCCGCAGTCGGGCGCGCAGTTCGTCGCGGAAGGTGATGAGCGGGATGATCGCCAGCGGCACGGGGCCGAACAGAATGGTCAGAGCGCCGGTCAGATTGGCGGCCACCGTGCCGGAGCCCGCGGAGGCGCATAGCGCACCGGCCTGCGCTTCGAGCCGCGCGGCCCGATCGAGCACGAGATCGGTGAGGAAAGTGTCGAAGTCGGTGAAGTGCCGGTGCAGAACGCCTTTGGCGCAGCCCGCCTCGTCGGTGACAGCCCGGCTGGTCAGCCCGTTCGGCCCGTCGCGCAGCAGCACGCGCTCGGCGGCGTCGAACAGTTGCTGCCGCGCGTCGCGAAGGTGCATCCCGGTCGGCACTCACCAATCCTCTCGTGCGTAGATCCAGCGGCATTATTGCTCAGTGGGCATGCGCCCACTAAGGTGGGCGCATGCCCACAATGCCGCAGGAGCAACCAGCACCGCCCCCGGCGCAGCCGGGACAGTTCCAGCAGATGGCCGTGTCGTTCGGGTTGGACACACAGCGCTACGACCAGGCCCGGCCCGCCTACCCCGACGCATTGGTGGCGCGAATCCTCGCCGAGGCCCCGGGGACGGACGTGCTCGACGTGGGCTGCGGTACCGGCATCGCCGGTCGCCAGTTCCAAGCCGCAGGGTGCACGGTGCTCGGCGTGGAACCCGATGCGCGGATGGCCGACTTCGCGCGAGCCCGCGGGCTGCGGGTCGAGGTGGCGACCTTCGAGGCATGGCAGCCGGGCGACCGGATGTTCGACGCGGTGATCGCCGCTCAGTCGTGGCATTGGGTGGACCCGGGCACCGGTGCCGCGAAGGCGGCCGGCGTGCTGCGTCCAGGGGGACGGCTGGCGATCTTCGGGCACGTGTACGAGCCACCCGCCGAAGTCGCGGAACCGTTCGCCGCCGCCTACCGGCGGGTCGCGCCGGACTCCCCGTTCAGCGGCCAACCGGCTCGGCGCCCCCTCGAGCTCTACCAAGCGGGATACGCGAAATTCGCCGACCAGATCCGCGAGACCGAACTATTCGGAGATCCCGAACAGTGGCGATTCGACTGGCAGCAGCCCTATACGCGCGACCAATGGCTCGAGCTGCTCCCCACCACAGGCGGCCTCACCCCACTGCGTGCCGATCAGCTGGCCGAGATACTGGACGCGGTCGGCGCCGCCATCGACTCGCTGGGCGGATCCTTCACGATGGACTACACCACCCTGGCCGCGACCGCCGCACGCGCAGACACTCCCTGACGGCCGCGCTCGGCACCGCGCGAAGCTACTTCGCGGCTCGGGCCGGCTCCAGGATCGCGGGGCCGCCACGGGGGGGGGCGGCCCCGTCCGGGTAGCCGTCGACCGCGCACGTGGGCGACGACGCCGAGCACTCCCGATGACCAGCGAGTCTCAGCGCGGGCGGCCGAGCAGGGTGTCGCGCCGGTCGGCCACCATGGCGCGGATCGCCGTGACGACGGCGGCCACTTCCGGGCGGCGGAGGGTTTCGGTGCGGGCAACGAGCCAGTAGCCGAGCGTGACGGTCACCGAATCGGCGAGGACGCGAACGAGATCCGCGTGCCGGTCGGCCATGAAGCAGGGCAGCAGGCCCAGACCGGCGGCGGCGCGGGTGGCTTCCACGTGCACGAAAACGTTGGTGGAGGTGACCGATTCGCGCATCGCGGGCACGAAGCTGGAGGCCAGGTCGAGATCGTCGACTTGCAGCATGGAATCGATGAAGTACACCAGCGGATACCGCGCCAGATCGTCGATGGTGGCGGGCGCGCCGTGTTCGCGCAGGTATTCGCGGGAGCCGTACAGGCCCAGGCAGTAGTCGGCCAGATGCGTGGCGGTGGCGCGGTGCACCTGCGGCTCCCCCACGACTATCTCGAGGTCCAGGCCCGATCGCTGCTGCGACGCGCGCCGGGTGGTCGCCACAATCTCGACCGAGATCTTCGGATGCCGCCGCTGCACCTCGGCGGCGGCGGGCGCGGCGATGTAGGCGCTGAAGCCGTCGGTCGCCGAGACCCGGACCACGCCCTCCAGGTTGCCGCCGGCGTCGGCGGCCAGCGATTTCACCGCCGACTCCACCGCCTCGGCCGCGGCAAGGGCCGCCCTGCCGAGATCGGTAAGTTCCCAGCCACCGGTGACCCTGGTGAGCACTCGGCCGCCGAGCGTCTGCTCCAAGGCGGCGATGCGCCGGGAGATGGTGGTGTGGTTGATGCCGAGTTCTTCGGCGGCCGTGACGAATCGGCCCGACCGCCCCACAGCCAGGAGTACGAGGAGGTCGTCGGCACTGGGACGACCAGGCGACGCCGGACGCATATCTGCATCTTTGCAGAGAGGCACTGCACAAATGGTCATTGCGGCACGATTCGTCTGCACTAATACTCGGTGCAGCCAAGCATTGTGGGGGCCGTCACATCGAGAACGAAGTGTGGCCCCCGGCACGAAGGAGAAGTGCGATGAGGGAGCACAGCGCCGCAGCGACCGCGGCGGCGGATTCGGGCGCGACGACCAGTGGCTTGCGCCGCGTGGTGGCCGCGTCGATGGCGGGCACGATCGTGGAGTGGTACGAGTTCTTCCTCTACGGCACCGCCGCCACGCTGGTATTCAGCAAGGTGTTCTTCGCCAAGGACACCAGCGACCTGGACGCCATCCTGGCCGCGTTCGTGACCTACGCGGTCGGCTTCGCGGCGCGTCCGCTCGGCGGCGTGGTCTTCGGGCACTTCGGCGACAAATACGGCCGTAAGAAGCTGCTGCAATTCAGCCTGGTACTGGTGGGCAGCGCGACCTTCCTGATGGGCTGCCTGCCCACCTTCGGACAGATCGGCTACTGGGCGCCCGCGCTGCTGGTCGCCCTGCGCTTCATCCAGGGTTTCGCGGTCGGCGGTGAGTGGGGCGGCGCGGTGCTGCTGGTCGCCGAACACAGCCCGAGCCGCAGCCGCGGATTCTGGGCGAGCTGGCCGCAGGCGGGCGTGCCCGCGGGCAATCTGCTGGCGACCGTGGTGCTGCTGGTGCTGACCTCCACGCTGTCGGACGAGGCGTTCCTCGGCTGGGGCTGGCGGGTGGCGTTCTGGCTGTCCGCGGTGGTGGTGCTGATCGGCTACTACATCCGCACGAAGATCACCGACGCGCCCATCTTCGTCGCGGCGCAGCGGGAGGCCGAGCGGATCGAGGCGACCTCGCTGAGCGTGGTCGAGGTGCTGCGCCGCTACCCGCGCGGCGTGCTCACCGCGATGGGGCTGCGTTTCGGCGAGAACGTCATGTACTACCTGGTGGTGACGTTCACGATCACCTATCTCAAGGTCGAGGTACACGCCGACACCCAGGTGATCCTGTGGTGGCTGCTCGCCGCGCACGCCGTGCACTTCGTGACGATCCCGCTGGTGGGCAACCTGTCCGACCGCTTCGGCAGGCGACCGGTCTACCTGGTCGGCGCGCTGGCCGCGGGCACCTGGGGCTTCTTCGCCTTCCCGATGATGGACAGCGGCCACAACGCGGTCATCATGTCCGCCATCATCATCGGCCTGATCTTCCACGCCTTCATGTACGCCGGGCAGCCCGCGATCATGGCCGAGATGTTCCCCACCCGGATGCGCTATTCCGGCGTGTCCCTCGGCTATCAGGTGACCTCGATCGTGGCCGGTTCGCTCGCGCCGATCATCGCCGTCCGCCTGCTGAACACCTATCACTCCGCGGTGCCGATCGCCTGGTACCTGGCGGGCGCCGCGGCGGTGAGCGCGATCGCCGTGCTCGCCGCACGAGAGACGAAGGGACTGACCTTGGAAAGCATCGATCACGCCGACGCCGAGACCCTCGGCGCGCGGACCGAAGTGACCGTGCGATGAGCGATTTGGCCGGGCGCAGCGCCCTGGTCACCGGCGGCGCGAGCGGCATCGGCGCGGCCTGCGCCCGCGTGCTCGCGGCGCGCGGCGCGACGGTGACGGTGGCCGACGTCGACGATGTCGGCGCGAAGGCGGTGGCCAGGGAACTGGGCGGCAAGTCGTGGGCGGTGGATCTGCTCGACGTCGCGTCGCTGGAAGGGTTGGAACTCGACACCGACATCCTGGTGAACAACGCCGGGGTGCAGCACGTCAGCCCGATCGAGGACTTCGCGCCGCAGCGGTTCCGCGATCTGCTCACCCTGATGGTCGAGGCGCCGTTCCTGCTGGTGCGCGCGGCGCTGCCGCACATGTACCGGCAGGGCTGGGGACGGATCGTCAACATCTCCTCGGTGCACGGGCTGCGCGCCTCCGAGTACAAGGTGGCCTACGTGACGGCCAAACACGGGCTGGAGGGGCTGTCGAAGGTCACCGCCCTCGAGGGCGGCCCGCACGGCGTGACCAGCAACTGCGTCAACCCGGGATATGTGCGGACACCGCTGGTGGACAAGCAGATCGCCGACCAGGCCAAGGCGCACGGCGTGCCCGAGCAGGAGGTGGTGGAGAAGATCCTGCTCACCGAGAGCGCGATCAAACGCCTCGTCGAGCCGGAGGAGGTCGCGTCGCTGGTGGGCTGGCTCGCCTCGCCGGAGGCGAGCATGGTCACCGGTGCGGCCTACACGATGGACGGCGGGTGGAGCGCGCGATGAGGGCGCGCTCAGCCCAGCGCGGTCAGCGCCATCCCGCGCAGCACCGGCCGGGCCCGGGCGGCGGTCGCCTCGCCCGCGCTGTGCGGGGTGGAGTTGATCAGGCCGAAGACGGCGTGGGCCTGCACCCGCGCCGTCTCCTCGGGTAGCTCCGGATGCAATTCGCGCAGCACGCCCACCCAGATCTCCACGTACTGGCGCTGGGTGCGGCGGATCTCCCTGCGGGCCGGGGCGGGCACGTTGTCCAGGTCGCGATCCTGGATGCGGATCAGCTCCGGTTCGCCGAGCGCGAAGTCCAGGTGGTGATCGACCAGCCCGGCGAGCGCCAGCTCGGCGGAGTTCGTGCCCGCCACCACCGCCTTGCCGCCGTCGAGCAGGCGCTGACTCACCCCGACCAGCAGCTCCACCAGCAGTGCCTCTTTGTTCGGGAAGTGCCGGTAGACCGCGGGACCGCTGATGCCGACGGCCGCGCCCAGGTCGTCCAGGCGCATACCGAGGAAGCCGCGATCGGCGATCAACCGCGCTCCGGCTTCCAGCAGTTGCGCCCTGCGTTGCGCCTTCAGTTGCTCGCGACGGGTGGGCGCGACGGGTTCGGCACTGGTCACACGCGTTCCTCTCCACCGACCTGGACATCTCGGTTAATCAACACTAACCTGAATTCCAGTTATCGTCGACTAACTGGACGACAGGATGGCGTGATGACCGTTACCGAAGAGGCCGTCGGAAACCGGGCCGCGCACACGGCGCTGGTCGACGACCTGCGCGCCCGGCTGGACGCCGCGGCGCTGGGCGGGCCCGCGAAGGCGCGCGAGCGCCATATCGCGCGGGGCAAACTGCTGCCCCGGCAGCGGGTGGACCAGCTGCTGGACCCGGGAAGCCCGTTCCTCGAACTCTCCCCGCTCGCCGCTACCGGGATGTACGGCGACGACTCCCCCGGCGCCGGGATCATCACCGGGATCGGACGGGTGTCCGGCCGGGAATGCGTAATCGTGGCCAACGACGCGACGGTCAAGGGCGGCACCTACTACCCGATGACGGTCAAGAAGCATCTGCGCGCGCAGGAGATCGCGGCGCAGAACCGCTTGCCGTGTGTGTACCTGGTCGACTCCGGCGGCGCCTACCTGCCGCACCAGGACGAAGTGTTCCCCGACCGGGAGCATTTCGGGCGCATCTTCTACAACCAGGCGACCATGAGCGCCAAGGGAATCCCGCAGATCGCCGCGGTGCTCGGCTCGTGCACCGCCGGTGGCGCCTATGTGCCCGCGATGAGCGACGAGGCCGTGATCGTGCGCAACCAGGGCACCATCTTCCTCGGCGGCCCGCCGCTGGTGAAGGCCGCGACCGGTGAGGTGGTCACGGCCGAGGAACTCGGCGGCGGCGAGTTGCACTCGCGCACCTCGGGCGTCACCGACCACTTGGCCGAGGACGACCAGGACGCGCTGCGCATCGTGCGCCGCATCGTGGCCACCCTCGGACCGCGCACGCCGGTCCCGTGGGACCTCCGGCCCGTCATCGCGCCCGCCGCGCCGGAATCCGAGCTCTACGACGTGGTGCCGGTGGATCTGCGCACCCCCTACGACGTGCGTGAGGTGATCCACCGCCTGGTCGACGGGACTGCGGAGGGCGAGAGCGGCTTCCACGAGTTCAAGGCCGGCTACGGCAAGACCCTGGTCACCGGCTTCGCGCACATCCACGGGCATCCGGTGGGCATCGTCGCCAACAACGGCGTGCTGTTCAGCGAATCCGCCATGAAAGGCGCGCATTTCATCGAGCTGTGCGACAAGCGCAGCATCCCGCTGTTGTTCTTGCAGAACATCACCGGCTTCATGGTCGGCCGCGACTACGAGGCGGGCGGCATCGCCAAGCACGGCGCGAAGATGGTCACCGCGGTGGCCTGCGCGCGCGTGCCGAAGCTCACCGTCGTCATCGGCGGCTCCTACGGCGCGGGCAACTATTCGATGTGCGGGCGCGCGTATTCGCCGCGATTCCTGTGGATGTGGCCGAACGCCCGCATCTCGGTGATGGGCGGCGAGCAGGCCGCGTCGGTGTTGTCGACTGTGCGCGGTGACCAGCTCGACAGCAGCGGGCAGCCCTGGTCGGCCGAGGACGAGGAGGCGTTCAAGGCCCCGATCCGGGAGCAGTACGAAAGCCAGGGCAACCCCTACTACTCGACCGCCCGGTTGTGGGACGACGGCGTCATCGATCCCGCCGACACCAGGACCGTGCTCGGGCTCGCTCTCTCGGTGTGCGCGCAAGCCCCGCTCGAACCCGTTTCCTACGGCGTATTCCGGATGTGATGGCGATGCTGAACAAATCCGTTCCCGTCGGGTTCGACACCGTGCTCGTCGCCAATCGCGGCGAGATCGCGGTGCGGGTGATCCGCACGCTGCGCGCGCTCGGCATCCGCTCGGTGGCCGTCTACAGCGACGCCGACGCCGACGCCCGCCACGTCCGTGAAGCGGACACGGCGGTGCGCCTCGGCCCGGCCCCCGCCCGGGAGAGCTACCTCGCCATCGACCGGGTGGTGGCCGCCGCCGTGCGCGCCGGCGCGCAAGCGGTCCACCCCGGCTACGGGTTCCTCTCGGAGAATGCCGCTTTCGCCGCGGCGCTGGCCGAGGCGGGCATCGTCTTCCTCGGCCCGCCCGCCCGCGCCATCGAGGTGATGGGCGACAAGATCACCGCGAAGAACACCGTGGCCGCGTTCGGCGTCCCGGTGGTGCCCGGCATCGCCACGCCCGGCCTGACCGACGACGACCTGATCGCCGCCGCTGCCGAAGTCGGCTATCCGGTCCTGGTCAAGCCGTCGGCGGGTGGTGGAGGCAAGGGCATGCGCCGGGTGGACGATCCGGCCCGGCTGCCGGAGGCGCTGCGCAGCGCCCGGCGCGAGGCGGCCGCCGCGTTCGGTGACGACACGCTGTTCCTGGAGCGTTTCGTCACCCGGCCGCGGCATATCGAGGTGCAGGTGCTCGCCGACCAGTTCGGCAACGTGCTGCACCTGGGCGAGCGCGAATGCAGCTTGCAGCGCCGCCACCAGAAGGTGATCGAGGAGGCGCCCTCGCCGCTGCTGGACGCGGCCACCAGGGCCAGGATCGGCGCCGCCGCCTGCAACACCGCGCGCAGCGTGGACTACGTGGGCGCCGGCACCGTGGAGTTCATCGTCTCCGCCGACCGCCCCGACGAGTTCTTCTTCATGGAGATGAACACCCGCCTCCAGGTGGAGCATCCGGTCACGGAACTGGTCACCGGCGTCGACCTGGTGGAATGCCAGGTCCGGGTGGCGGCCGGGCAGAAGCTGGCGGTGGCGCAGGACGACATCCGCATGGTCGGGCACGCGATCGAGGCCAGGGTGTACGCCGAGGATCCCGGACGCGGGTTCCTGCCGACCGGCGGCACGGTGCTCGACCTCGACGAGCCGGAGGGCCCCGGTGTCCGGGTCGATTCCGGCTTGCGGATCGGCACGCGCGTCGGCAGCGACTACGACCCGATGCTGTCGAAGGTCATCGCGCATGCCGCCGACCGGACCGCCGCGCTCGCGAAACTCGATCGGGCGCTGGCCGACACCGTGCTGCTGGGGGTGACCAGCAATATCGAGTTCCTGCGCTTCCTGCTGGCCGATCCGGACGTGGCGGAGGGACGACTGGACACCGGCCTGCTGGACCGCCGGGTGGCCGACTTCCGTCCCGCTTCCGTCGGCGACGACGAGTTCGCCGCCGCCGCTGCCCGGCATTGGCTGCGCCGCTGGCCCGCCACGCCGCGCGATCCATGGGAGATCCCGTCCGGCTGGCGAATCGGAGCCGACGCGCCCACACCGATCCGGCTCGCGGGCGGGGAGCGGGTCGAGCACGTCCATCTCTCCGGTACACCCGGCGACGGCGCGGTTCGAGTCGGTGACAATGGTGAAACACGTTCGCTGACAGCCGCATTCACCGGTGATCGTTGCGCGGGAGTGCTCACCCTCACGCTGGACGGCCTGCGCCGCACCTACCGGGTCGCCGAGCAGGACGGCCTGCTGTGGGTGGCCGGACCCGCCGGTATCGCGGCGCTGCGCGAGGTGGCCGAGGTCAACGTGCGCGGCGGCGACGAACACGTGGGCGACGCCGAGATCCGCTCCCCCATGCCGGGTTCGGTGATCGCGGTGCCGGTCGCCTCGGGTGTCGCGGTCGCCGCGGGCGATCCGGTGGTCATCGTGGAGGCGATGAAGATGGAGCACTCGCTCACCGCACCGGTCGCCGGAACCGTCGAACTACTGGTCGAGCCGGGCGCGCAGGTGCGCCTGGACCAGGTGCTCGCGCGCGTCGTCGCGCAGGCCGAAGCGAATCACGCCGAACGAGAAGGAATCCCCACATGACCGACTTCCTGTCCACCGGCACGCTGCCGGAGGAGTACCGGGATCTCGCGCTGACCGTGCGCGACTTCGCGCGGTCGGTGGTCGCTCCGGTGGCGGCCGAGCACGACGCGAACCACACCTTCCCGTACGAGGTGGTCGCGGGCATGGCCGAGATGGGCCTGTTCGGCCTGCCGTTCCCTGAGGAGTACGGCGGCATGGGCGGCGACTACTTCGCGCTGTGCCTGGCGCTGGAGGAACTCGGCAAGGTCGACCAGAGCGTCGCGATCACGCTGGAGGCGGGGGTCTCGCTCGGCGCGATGCCGATCTACCGCTTCGGCAACGACAAGCAGAAGCTGGAATGGCTGCCGCAGCTGACCAGCGGCCGCAACCTGGCCGCGTTCGGGCTCACCGAACCGGGCGCGGGCAGCGACGCGGGCGGCACCAGGACCACCGCGGTCGCCGACGGCGGCGAGTGGATCATCAACGGCAGCAAGCAGTTCATCACCAACTCCGGCACCGACATCACCAAGCTCGTCACGGTGACCGCGGTGACCGGGCAGACCGGCGGCAAGAAGGAGATCTCCACCATCCTGGTGCCCACCGACACGCCCGGTTTCGTCGCCGAGCCCGCGTACAACAAGGTCGGCTGGAACGCCTCCGACACCCATCCGCTGAGCTTCACCGACGTGCGCGTACCCGAGGAGAACCTGCTCGGCGAGCGCGGGCGCGGCTACGCGAACTTCCTGCGCATCCTCGACGAGGGGCGCATCGCCATCGCCGCGCTCTCGGTCGGGGCCGCGCAGGGTTGTGTGGACGAAAGTGTGCGCTACGCCAAGGAGCGCGAGGCGTTCGGCCAAGTGATCGGGCGCAACCAGGCCATCGCGTTCAAGATCGCCAGAATGGAGGCGCGGGCGCACGCCGCCCGGGCCGCCTATTACGACGCGGCGGCGCTGATGCTGGCGGGCAAGCCGTTCAAGAAGCAGGCGTCCATCGCGAAGCTGGTGGCCAGCGAGGCCGCCATGGACAACGCCCGCGACGCGACGCAGATCTTCGGCGGCTACGGGTTCATGAACGAATACGCGGTGGCCCGGCACTATCGCGACAGCAAGATCCTGGAAATCGGCGAAGGGACGACGGAGGTGCAGCTGATGCTGATCGGCCGGGAGCTGGGCCTGTGACCCGGCGTGCGGTCGTGCAGCGCGGCCTGTGGTTCGAGGAGTTCGACACCGAGGTGATCTACGAGCACCGGCCCGGCCGCACCATCACCGAGGCGGACAACGTCCTGTTCACCACGCTGACCATGAACACCCAGGCGTTGCACCTGGACGCGGCGTTCAGCGACCAGTTGCCGCCATTCCACCAGCGGCTGGTGAACTCGATGTTCACGCTGTCCACCTTGATCGGGCTGTCGGTGGCGCAGCTGACCCAGGGCACCATCGTGGCCAACCTCGGCTTCTCCGAGGTCGCGTTCCCCAAGCCGGTGTTCCACGGCGACACCATGTACGCCGAGACCGTGGTCACCGACAAGCGCGAGTCCAAAAGCCGTCCGGGCGAGGGCATCGTGACCTTCGCGCACACCGGGCGCAACCAGCACGGCGACGTCATCGCCACGGCCGTCCGAAAGACGCTGGTCCGCAAAGCCCCGGAGGGCTCGGCGTGAGCGGTCAGGGCCGGAGGCGGCAGCGCAGCGTGACCACGCAGGCCCCCGCTCACGCCGACAGCAGACACAGCATGAAGGAAACGGTATGAACTGGCAGATGGCGGGCCCGGCCTGGTTGTTCTGCCCCGCCGATCGCCCGGAACGCTTCGCGAAGGCGGCGGCAGCGGCGGATGTGGTGATCCTCGACCTCGAGGACGGCGTCGCCGCGCACGACAAGGCGGCGGCGCGTAAGGCGCTGGTGGACACCCCATTGGATCCGGCGACCACGGTGGTGCGGGTCAACGCGGCGGGCACCGAGGACCACGCGCTCGATCTCGCGGCCCTCGCAGGTACCGCCTACCGGCGGCTCATGCTGCCGAAATGCGAGTCGGCCGAACAGGTCACGGCGCTGCCCGAGCACGAGGTGATCGCGCTGATCGAGTCGCCGCTCGGCGCGCTCACAGTCGGCCATGTGATGACGGCGCACAACGCGATCGGCGTCATGTGGGGCGCGGAGGATCTGGTGGCCGGGCTCGGTGGCACCGGGAGCAGGCACGCCGACGGCAGTTACCGCGACGTGGCCCGCCACGTGCGCTCCAGCACGTTGCTGGCCGCCAAGGCCTACGGCAAGCTGGCGCTGGATTCGGTGTATCTGAACATCCGAGATCTGGACGGGCTGCGCGCGGAGGCGGAGGACGCGGTCGCGGTCGGTTTCGACGCCAAGGTCGCCATCCACCCGAGTCAGGTGGCGGTGCTGCGTGCCGCCTACGCGCCCTCGGAGGAAGAGGTCACCTGGGCCCGGCGAGTGCTGGAGGAAGCGCCGAAGCACCGCGGGGTCTTCGCCCTGGAGGGCAGGATGGTCGATGGCCCCGTATTCCGGCACGCCGAGCAGATCGTGCGGCGCGCCGACCGCGCCTGAGCACCGAGTTTCCACAGTCAGGAGGACCGCGATGCAACCGCAATGGGTGCCGACCGCAGAAGACATCGCCGCGGCGAAAGTCACCGACTTCGCGCGATTCGTCGCCGAGCGCACCGGTGTGCGCACGGCCGACTATCACGCGCTGTGGCAGTGGTCGGTGCAGGATCTCGCCGGGTTCTGGCACGCGCTGTGGGACTATTTCCAACTCGGCGACGTCGCGGGAGAGGTATTGGCGAACGCCGAGATGCCGGGGGCGCGATGGTTTCCCGGCACCCGGCTGAACTACGTGGACCAGGTGATCCGGCAGCTGCGCACCGACCGGCCCGCGATCAAGGCGGTCAGCGAGGACGCGCCGATCCGGGAGGTGTCCTGGGCCGAATTGATCGACCACACCGCCGCTTTCGCACAAACGCTGCGTTCGCTGGGTGTGCGGCCCGGTGACCGGGTGGCGGGGTATCTGCCGAACATCCCGGAGGCGGTGATCGCGTTCCTGGCCACCGCGAGCATCGGCGCGGTCTGGAGCGCCTGCGGGCAGGACTATTCCCCGAAAGCCGCGCTGGACCGGCTCGGGCAGCTCGAACCCACCGTGCTGGTCACCGCCGACGGCTACCGTTTCGGCGGCAAGGCGCACGACAAGCGCGCGGACGTCGCCGCCTTGCGCGCGGGCCTGGACAGCTTGAAGGGCACGGTCGTGGTCCCCCGGCTCGGGCTCGAGGTACCGGACGCGACCTCATGGGACGACGCGATCACCAGCACCGAGTCGCTGCCGCCGGTGATCACCACCGAGTCGGTGGATTTCGACCATCCGCTCTGGATCGTGTTCTCCTCCGGCACCACCGGCCTGCCCAAGGGCATCGTGCACGGCCACGGCGGCGTGCTGCTCGAGCATCTCAAAGCCGTTGCCCTGCAATCCGACATCGGCCCCGAGGACACCTTCTTCTGGTACACCAGCCCGAGCTGGATGATGTGGAACTTCCAGATCGCGGGCCTGCTGACCGGGGCCACCATCGTCACCTACGACGGCAGCCCGACCGCTCCCACCCCCGACGCGCTGTGGCGCATCGCCGCCGAGGTCGGGGCCACCGTGCTCGGCGCCAGCCCCGGCTATGTGCTGGCGTGCATCAAAGCGGGCTCCGTACCGCGTACCGATCACGACCTGTCGGCGCTGCGCGCGGTCGGCATCACGGGTTCCTCGCTGCCCACCTCCTCGGCGCTGTGGCTGGGCGAGAACGTCGGCGAGCACGTCCAGGTCTCCTCGATCAGCGGCGGCACCGACGTGGTGTCCGCGTTCATCGGCGGCGTGCGCACCGTGCCCGTGTGGCCGGGCGAGCTGTCGGCGCCCTATCTCGGCGTCGCGCTGGACGCCTACGACCCGGCGGGGCAGCCGGTGCGCGGCGAGGTGGGCGAACTGGTCGTCACCGCGCCGATGCCGTCCATGCCGGTCGCCTTCTGGCGCGACGAGGACGGAAAGCGCTACCACGACGCGTATTTCGACATGTTCCCCGGCGTGTGGCGGCACGGCGACTGGATCACCATCACCGATCACCACAGTGTGATCGTGCACGGGCGGTCGGACTCCACACTCAACCGGCACGGCATCCGGATGGGCAGCGCCGACATCTACCAGTCCGTCGAGCGGCTCCCGGAGATCGCCGAGGCACTGGTGATCGGAGCCGAGCAACCCGACGGCGGCTACTGGATGCCCCTTTTCGTGACGCTGGCCCCCGGCGCCGAACTCACCGACGAGCTGAAAGCCCGCATCAACAGCACCATCCGCACCGAGGTCTCCCCCCGCCACGTCCCCGACGAGATCATCCTCGCCCCCGGCATCCCGCACACCCGCACCGGCAAGAAACTGGAAGTGCCGATCAAGAAACTGTTCCAAGGCGCCGACCCGGCCCGCGTCGTCGAACGCAGCGCGGTGGACAACCCGGATTTGCTCGACTGGTACGGCACCGTGCGGCCCGGCGGGCAGGACTGAGGTCGCTCCCGAGAGCGGCCGCAGTGCCCGGATTTTCGCTTATCCACGCGAGACGGAATATCTAGTCGATGCTGCCCTGTGGCACGACCCAGACCTGGGGCTGCCTCGTCACCGCCGCGATGTGTTCGAAATCCGCGTCATAATGGACCAGCACGGCCCCGTGGAATTCGGCAACGGCGGCAGTGAGCAGGTCCACGATGCCCGCGGCCCGGTGGTGACCTTTGCGTGCCATCAATTGCTGGACTTCTCGTGCACGATCGGCGATCGTCTCATTGATCGGCAGGTTGACGTACAGAGCGCGACGGCGCTGTGAAATGTTCTGCAGATCGGCAAGATTGCGTCCCGAATAACCCGCTTCCAGATCTACCGTGACGCAGGTCGCGGCCGCACGGTCGGCGATCAGCCCTGCGATCACCGCGCGCACCGGATCGTGCCCGAGCCTGGCGCTTGCGGAGGTGTCCACGAGGTGCAGTCGAAGAGGAGTGGTCTCGCTCAACGGCGAGCCTCGCGCATTATCTCGGCGTCACCGATGTCGGGACCGACCCCGAAGCCGTACGGATCGGTCAAGACTTGTTCGATTCGGCGGCGCCGTTCAGCAACGAATTCCAGCGCCGCGTTCACCGTGTCTTTCTTGGTGGTGGTCCCCAGCTCTTTGGCAGCCAGGGCCAGGGCTTCGTCGTTCAGGTCGATCATCGTCTTCATATATACAAGAGTATATCCAGGGAAACCTTCAGAGCAATACACCCAGGCTCGATGCATACCTCCGATCCAGCGCAGGGCGCGTATACGTACCCGCGAGTTCTCTCCAGCATCCCGCACTGAAAGAAAATGCCGGTCGCGACGTTGTCCCGGCCCCTGCTCGACCGGTACGCCACCGTCCGGCCGAACTCGCCGCGAGGTCACCGCGGCGCAGTCGGCGCTATCCGCGGTAGGCGCGGCCGCCGATGGACGCGGTGAAGACCGCAGGCCGTGCGCCGCGGGTGGCGGCCAGGTTGCGCTTCTCCTGCGGGGTCAGCCGATAGCGCGCCGCGATCCGCCGTGCCACGGCGATCACGGCGCCCAGCACCGGTATGGGGTCCACCGGGCGCAAAGCCAAGGCCATGACGAACTCCTTACCAGAAAGACGCACCGGTACAGTCGAATTCGGCCGAAACGTGGTCGCGACGTATGCGGTTCCTCGGAGGTCCGCGCTTCCGGATGAACGCGGGCTCCGGGCAGCGACTCCGCCCGGACGGTGGCCATCGGGCATGGACCGGCGTCCGGGTTTCTCCTAGCGTGGAAGCGACAACCAGTCCGATACCCGCGTGGAGGTGGCATCGTGGCCGCACAGGACGTCCGAGAGCGGACCGAGCACGAGGGGTTCCCGCCCGGGCCGCCGCTGCCGCCGCTCGTGCAGAGCGTGTTGTTCCAGCGGGACCGGGCCTGTTTCCTCACCGCGATGGCGCGCCGCTACGGCGACGTCTTCGCCCTGCGGGTTCCGCCGTTCGCCGACCGCGTGGTGGTGTACTCCCGCCCCGAGCACATCAAGGAGATCTTCGCGGGCGACCCGCACGATCTGCACGCGGGCGAGGGCAATCAGATCCTGGGCGCGATCATGGGTCCGCATTCGCTGCTGCTGACCGACGAGGCCGAGCACGCGCGGGCGCGCAGGTTGCTCATGCCCGCCTTCAACGGTTCCGCACTGCGCGGCTACCGGGCACTGATCACCGAGATCGCGGCGGCGGAGGCGGGGAGCTGGGCGGCCGGGTCCACGATGCGCATGCTGGACCGGATGAACGCGCTCACCCTCGAGGTGATCACGCGGGTGGTCTTCGGCGTCACCGACGAGCGGACCGAAGCCGAACTGAGCCCGCGACTGAACCGGATCGTCCACCTGAACCCGCTGATCTTCCTGGGCCTCAAAAGCGACCGCATGCGCCGGATCGGGCCGTGGCGGAAGTTCGCCGAGAACCTGGCGGCGGTGGACGACCTGCTCTACGCGGAGATCGCCGAACGGCGGCGCGCGACCGATCTGGCCGAGCGCGCCGATGTGCTGTCGCGCCTGCTCCAGGTCGGCGCGAGCGACGACGACGCGCCGCTCACCGATGCCGAGCTGCGCGACCAACTCATCACTCTGCTGCTGGCCGGGCACGAGACCACCGCCTCGGCGCTGTCCTGGGCGCTCTACGAACTCGCCGCCGACCCCGAGATCCAGCGGTCGGCGGCGGAGGCCGCGCGCACGGGCGACGAGAAGTACCTCGACGCGGTGCTCAAGGAGGCCATGCGGTTGCACACCATCATCTCCGGCACCAATCGAAAACTGACCAGGGACATGACGATCGGAGGACGGCGGCTGCCCGCGGGCACCGTTGTCGCCACCTCCATCGTCCTCGCACACCGGCGTGCCGATGCCTACCCCGACGTCGCCGTGTTCCGTCCGGCCCGCTTCCTCGACGGCGAGGTGGCGCCGAACACCTGGCTGCCGTTCGGCGGGGGTGTGCGGCGATGCATCGGCGCGGGATTCTCGCTACTGGAAGGCGTCACCGTGCTGCGGGAAATCCTCCTCCGCCACACTCTTTCGCTGCCGGCGGACGGCAAGCCGGAGCGCGGCAAGGTCCGCAACATCACCACCGTGCCGGGCGGGCGGGCGCGGGTGGTGATCAGCCCGCGCGGCTGACAAATATGTGAATAATGATTCTTTGCACGATCTGCTGTTGTGCTGGCCATATCGTGGTGTAAGTTTATCCATGTTCGACAACCTGTCCGGCCCAGCGCGCATGGTGCCCCGGCGCTCGGCCGAGTCCGGTTGTCGACTTCCGGACGCACCGGCGCGCACATCCCGCCTTGTCGCATGCCGGCGCGCACCGGAGAACAGGTACAGCTCCCGGGGGCCGCTCATCCCCGGGAGCCGTATCCCGTGACGCGGCGACCCCGGCCATACGGCCAGGTCGTTACGATGTTCCTCATGAGTGTCGACAATCGCCGTACGGCGCGGAAGGCGAGCAGCGGCGACTCGGCACCTCGGGAGATCCGGCGCAGGCCGAAGAATCGCCGTGCCCAGATCGCCGCGGCGTCGGCGGCCGCGTTCGGCGCGCTCGGCTACCACGGCGTGAGCATGGACGACATCGCCTCCGGGCTCGGCATCAGCTCCGCGGCGCTGTACCGCCACTATCCGAGCAAGTACGCGCTGTTCCGGGAGGAACTGCTGCGCGTCGGCCGGGCGATGACCGAATCGGTGGAGCTGCCCGAGGAGGCGGCGGACCGGCCCGCCGAACAGCGGCTCCAGCACGTCCTCGACGCGCTGATCGCGGTCACCATCGACAATCGCCCCACCATCACGCTGGTGCGCTGGGAGGTCAGGTACCTCGAGCCGGACGACCAGATCACGCTCAACGACCAGCAGGCCACGGTGCTCGGCGCGCTGGGCAGCCAACTCGCCGCGCTGCGCCCCGAACTCGCCGAGCAGGACGTGCGCGTGCTGCGCGCCGCCCTGCTCAGCACGATCACCAGCATCGCCGACCACCACGCCGCGCTCCCGGCGAAACCTCTTGCCCGCCTTCTGCATTCGGCCTGCTGGTCGGTCGCGCACGCGAAGCTGCCCGCCACCCGGCCGGCCGAGCCGGTCGCGGTGGTGGAGATCCCGGACTCCTTCAAACACGAACTGCTGCTGCGCAAGGCAGTCGAGCTGTTCCACGAGCGCGGCTACCCCAATGTCAGCGTCGAGGACATCGCCACGGCCGCAGGGCTTTCGGCCGCCTCGGCGGTGTACCGGTTCTACCGCGGCAAGAGCGACATCCTGGCCGCCGCGTTCCGGCGGGCCGCCGAACGTGTTTCCGGCGCCGTGGGCCCCGCCGTGGCGGCGGCCACCAGCTCCGAGGACGCGCTCACGGCGCTGATCGCGCAGTATGTGGCCGGATCGTTCGCCGAACGCGCGCTCACCTTCGTGTATTACACGGAGTTCCAGCACGTTCCGGTCGAGGAGCGCACGGTGCTGCGCAATATCCAGCGGCTCAGCGTCGAGGAGTGGGCCCGGTTGCTGCGCGAGGTGCGCCCGGAACTCGCTCCGGCGGAGGCACGAATTCTGGTGCACGCCGCCTTCGCGGTGGTGGTCGATCTGGGCCGGGCCTTCGGCGACGAGCCGCTGGCCGCCCAGGACCGGGTGCGGCTGCTGATGCAGTTGGTGCTGTTCGGGCGGCCCGCGCGCTAGCCCGGTATGTTATCGAGAATTCTCGATCGATCAGCTGCATAGCGCGACATGAAGGCCGGTTCACAGCTTCTTTGTGATCTATCATTCAGTTGTTCCCCAGGCGGGGCAGCATCGATGTACCAAACGTTGGCTTGGGCTACCATCGCGGCATGGGTGCCCAGGACCGCCACGCTGCGGACAAGGCGGCCGACGGGACACCGGCACGGGTGATCCGGCGCCGCCCACGCGACCGCCGCGCGCAGATCGCGGCCGCGTCGGCCGAGGCGTTCGGCGCGCTGGGCTACCACGGCGTCAGCATGGACGACATCGCCTCCCGGCTCGACATCAGCTCCGCGGCGCTGTACCGCCACTATCCGAGCAAGTACGCGCTGTTCTGCGAGGAAGTGCTGCGGCTGGGCACGGTCAGTCAGGAAGCGGCCCGGCTGCCGGATGCCACCGGCCTGCCCCCGGCGCAACGGCTCGAACGCGTGCTCGACGCCCTGATCGACGCGGCGATCGCCAACCGGCGCAGCGCCGCGCTGTTGCGTTGGCAGCGGCGCTACCTGGAGGACGCCGACGCGGCCACCCTGGCCGATCAGCTCGCGGGGGTGAACGCGGCGCTCACCTCGCTGCTCGCGGAGACCAGGCCCGCGCTACCCAAGGCCGACCGCTCCGTGCTCGCCGCCGCGGAGCTGAGTGTGCTCAGCAGCATCGGCGATCACCACGTGTCGATTCCGGTGCGGGCGCTCACCGCACAACTGACCGCGGCCTGCCGCGCACTCGCCGCGTGCGAGCTGCCGCCTGCCGGTAACGCCGAAGCGGAGAGCTTCGCCGCGACCGAGATCCCGCTGACCTTCAAACACGAATTGCTGCTGATGCGCGCGGTCGAGCTGTTCCACCAGCGCGGATACCCGAACGTCAGCGTGGAGGACATCGCGACCGCCGCCGGGCTGCCCGCCTCCTCGGCGGTGTACCGGTTCTATCGCGGCAAGGGCGACATCCTCACGGCGGCGTTCCGCCGGGCGGCGGATCGAGTGTCGGCCGCCATCGGACCTGCCGTCGCCGCCGCCGAGACGCCGGGGCAAGCGCTCGACATTCTGATCGAGTTGTACGTGGCGGGCTCGTTCGCCGAGCGTGAGCTCACCTTCGTCTACTACGCCGAGATCAGCAACGTGCCGCCGGAGGAGCGCACCGTGCTGCGCAACATCCAGCGCCTCAATGTCGAGGAGTGGGCCAAACTGCTGGTCGGCGTGCGGCCCGAGCTATCGGCCGCCGAGGCGCGCCTGCTGGTGCACGCCGCGTTCGCACTGGTCGTCGACCTGGGCGAGCGTTTCGGCTCCACCGACCCGGCGTGCTCGCCGCGCCGCGTGATCCGCCTGATGCAGGCGATCCTCTTCGACCGGCCCGCGGTCCCCACGCCGTAGCCCGCCGATTCGCGGCCGAAACGCCCCACCGGTGGCACATGGCTGCGCCATTTCGCGAGTAGGTCCCTCGGTGGTGTGCCACTCGCCGCGGGTGGGCGGAGTACGGTGGGGCCCGTGCCATTCACCGGGGGGATGCCGGTGCGCCGGACATGGGCGCAGGTGTCGATGTCGGGTCGGCCGGGGACCCGGTGGGTGTTCACGCCACCGGCGAACACCGCGGTGGGAATCGACCTCGCGACAGCGCTGTTGCGGCAGGAGAGCGCGCGCCCGGACCGGCGCGACGCCCGTAGAGCATTCCCGACTTCGGAAGGAACATCCACATGAGCACAGATCTCGACGCGCAGACCGCGGCGGCGTCCGGAACCTTCGCCATCGGCGGCGATCTTCCGGTGCATCGGCTCGGGTACGGCGCGATGCAGTTGACCGGCCCCGGGGTGTGGGGCGATCCCAAGGACCCGGACGAAGCGGTGCGCGTTCTGCGCCGCGCGGTCGAGCTCGGCGTCAACTTCATCGACACCGCCGACTCCTATGGCCCGTTCGTCAGCGAGAAGCTGATCCGTAAGGCCCTGCGGCCTTACCCGGAGGACTTGGTGATCGCCACCAAAGCCGGTCTCACGCGTCAGGGCCCCAACGAATGGCGTCCGGTCGGCCGGCCCGAATACCTGCGTCAGCAAGCCGAACTCAGCCTGCGCCACTTGGGCGTCGACCGCATCGACCTGTACCAGCTGCACCGCATCGACCCCCAGGTACCGCTGGCCGACCAGCTCGGTGAACTCGTCGCGCTCCAGCAGGAGGGCAAGATCCGGCACATCGGCCTCTCCCAGGTCACCGTCGAACAGCTGCGCCAGGCACGCGAACTCGCCACCATCGTCTCGGTGCAGAACCTGTACAACTTGGCCAACCGCGCCGACGAGGACGTGCTGAACTACGCCGAGCAGGAGAACATCGGATTCATCCCGTGGTTCCCGATCGCCACGGGCGAACTCGCCGCCCCCGGCGGTCCGCTGGCGGCCATCTCCGCCGACCACGGCGCGTCCCCCGCCCAACTCGCCCTGGCCTGGTTGCTGCGCCGCTCCCCCGTGATGCTGCCGATACCCGGCACCTCGAGCGTCGCGCACGTCGAGGAGAACATCGCCGCCGCGCGAATCACGCTGACGGACGAGGAATTCGAAGCCCTCTCGGCAGCAACCGGATAGCCGGGAACCGGCCGCCCGAGTGGCACATCTGTGCCACTCACAAGCGGCGGCGGCGAGATGGGCGTGGGTCGATGTTCCCCTCCGACATCGACTCTGGATTGGAAGTATGGGGGGGACGGTGGTACCGGTCGGGACTCCCTCGCCGAGTCCCGACCGGTGGGGTGAACTGCGCTGCCGAGCGGATCACGCTGGGCGGCAACGAGTTCGGTGCGCCGACGGTCGGTCAGCGCGAGTATCCGTCGGCCCGGCTGTCGGGGATGACGCGGCCGGACGCGACCAGGGTGCGGAAGGCCGCCTGCTTGCGGGGGCAGGCGTCGGCGCGGCAAGGGCGGTGACCCTGCATCACCCGATGCGCCTGTTCGATGGTGAACGGATGCTCGGGCGGGCGGTGCGCGTCCTCGGCGCCGCCGTGCGGCAGACACGATCCGACACCGATGATGGCGGCCACCAGCAGCGTGCACGCGCCGAGCATGCCCAGCAGCGGTTCCACGGCGGATTACTGGCCGGCGGCCTGCCGGGAACAGAACGCCGAGGCGGTTAGGTACTGACGGCAGGTCGCGCCGTGTCCCGCGTGGACGGCGCAGAGAAACCGTGCGCGGTCGTAGGTCAGACCGAGCGGTTCCTGTGTGCAGTCGCGGCTTTGCACCAGCCACAATTCTCTGACGTCCGAGTGCAACACGTCCATCTTTCACCTCCACTTGAGCAGTGCACCCGGCACCGAGAAGGCGCCGCCGGATCGCGCTCGACACGGATGGATCGGGCCGTGTCGGGACCGTGCGCCGGGTTCCGGACAACGGGCGCCCTCGACAGGGTTTGGGCGGACCCCCGATGCCGGGTGCGGTTCAACAGTGCGCGTTGCGATTCGGTAGATAACAGACCCGAATGCGGTAATTGCGAGTACTTTCCGTTTGTAGCGGCCTGGAGCGAGGAAGAGAGACCTATGGTGGAGGTCGACTGGACGGGCGAAGCTGTACATGCGCTTCGCACGGCGATGAAGCGAAGCCGTTATGAATTCGCGCGTCTGGTGGGCGTCACACCGCGCACCGTGGTCCTGTGGGAGAACGGCCGGACAACCCGGATGCACGCCGCTAGCCAGCGTCTCCTCGACAGAGTCCTGTCGCAGGTCGATTCCGTCGTCGCCGAACGATTCGAGCGTGCGATCGCCACGGGCCGGGCGACCGCCCCCGACTACGAAAGCGCTGATTCGGCGCCCGAAAGGCACACCAAGCTCGGTAGGGAAATCGGGCTCGACAAGGAAGTCGAGGAAGACGACGTGAGAAGGCGAGAACTGCTGGCCTGCATCGGCGCGGGCCTGGCAGGCCAGGCGGCAGACCTGGTGGCGAGCGAACCGGAACGGATGCTGGCAACCCTCGACGCGGGGTCGATCAGCGAACGGCGACTGGCGTTCCTGGAGCAGTCGGCCGAGGTCCTCGGCACACGGGTGGTGCAGGTGCCGCCGCACGAACTGCTGCAGACCGGGCTCGAGCAATTCCGGATGGTCCGAAGCTGTCTCGGCGAACGGCAGCCCACCCATCATCAGGTCCGGCTGGTGCGCACGGCGGGCAGACTGGCGAACGTGGTCGGCGAGATCCTGTTCAACGAGGGGCATTTCGGCCAGGCGCGGATGTGGTATGCCACCGCGATCCATGCCGCCCAGGACATCGGCGACCGCTATTCGGAGGACATCGCACTGGCCGGGCTCGCGTATTTGCCCACCTATAGCGATAAGCCGAAGGAAGTTTTGCAGTTACTCGACGGCCGATTGCAAGAAAATCCGTCCTACGGCCCGGCCGCCGCATGGTTGTGGGGAATGGCGGCGCGCGCGCACGCCAGTCTCGGGCACGCCGACGAATTCGCGCGCTGTATCACGCGATCGGCATCGGCTTTGGAAGACGTCGGGCCGGAAGACCTTTCGGTCGGTATTTTTTCTTTCCGCCCGGAGAAACTCGCCTTTTATCAGGCGATCGGATATTCCCGCCTCGGCCGAGCCGACGAGACCGCCGTGGCGGCCGCCCGCGCGATGGCGCTGTACGACCCGTCGGAGACCATGGAGCCCGCCCTGGTCCGCTTCGAGCACGCCACGGCGCTGCTGGCCTCCGGCGAGATCGAGGAAGCCTGCGCGGTGGCGACCAGCGCCATCACGAACGCGCACACCTACGTCGGGCTCACCGTCACCCAGCGCGCCAAGCAGTTCGACTCGGCGCTCGGCGGGCTGCGCACCAGAGCCGTCGGTGAATGGCGTCAGCGGGCGCACGCGGTGATCGACTCGGCACAGGTCAAGGCCTGAGGCGGAGCGCGCCGGTCGGCAGGGGGGGATGGGGACCGGCGCGCCCCGCGCATTCAGGTGGTCAGTTCGCCTCGCTGGACATGGCCTCGATGAGCGACTTGGGGCGCATGTCCACCCAGTGCGTCTCCACGTACTCCAGGCAGGACTTGCGATTGGCGGCGCCGTAGGCGATGGTCCAGCCGCCGGGGACGGCGGCGAAGACCGGCCACAGGGAGTGTTCGCCCTCTTTGTTGATCAGGACGTAGAACTTGGCGTCGTCGTTTTCGAACGGATTGGTCATTTCGGATTTCCTTCTTCCTGGTCGGGTCGGGGGGGGATCTAGGGGCGCTCGGTGTCCGCCAGCGCCGCGGTGAGGACGTGGCCGATCCGCGCCAGCGCGGACTCCGAGGTCATCCGCCAGTGCGAGGCGTGCACCGCGTGGTTGTGCACGGTGCCGTCCACGGCGTCGGCCCAGCTCGCGGCGCCCGCGGCGCCGGTGGGATCGTCCAGCGCGGCGGTGAAGTACAGCAGGTTGCCCTTGTACGGGCGGGGGCGGTAGCGCCGGATCAACTCCAGTGACCCGGCCCCCGCGCTCAGCACTCGGTCGAGGTGGTCGGCGCCGAACGAGGCGAACGGCTCGGGCAGTCGCGCGAGCCTGCGCGCGAGCCGGGGCAGGTCCAGTTCGGCGTCCCCGTCATCGGCCGCTTCGCCGAGCAACCCGCCGAGCAGATCGGCGACCGGCAGGGCGGTGGCCTCCTCCGCGTCGACCCGCAGCGAGCTGTCCATCATGGCCAGGACCGCGACCCGCTGGCCCTGCTCCTGCAACTGCGTCGCCACCGCGTGCGCCAGCACGCCGCCGAGCGACCAGCCGAGCAGGTGGTACGGCCCCTCGGGCTGCACGGCGCGGATCTCCCGCACGTACCGGCGCGCCCAGTCGTCGATGGACTCCGGAAGGGCCTCGCCCGGGTTCAGCACCGGCGACTGGATGCCGTACACGTCCCGCTCCGGGTCCAGGTGCGCAGCGAGACCCGCGAAGGACCACGCCACACCACCGGCGGGATGGATGCAGAACAGCGGCTCCCGAGCGCCGCCGGTGCGCAGCGCGAGCACGACGTCGAACGCGGCGGCCGCGTCGACCCGGCCGCGACCGCAGCGGTGCTGCTCCAGCTGGGCGATCAGGCGCGCCGGCGTCGGCGCGGCGAACAGCCAGAGCACCGGGATCTGCTCGCCCAGCGCCGCGCTCAGGCGGACGGCCAAGCGGGTGGCCAGCAGCGAGTTGCCGCCGCGTTCGAAGAAGTTGTCGTCCAGGCCGACCCGCTCGGCGGCGAGCACCTCGGCGAAGTCCGCGCACACGGCACGTTCCAGATCGGTGCCGGGGGCGCGGGATTCCCGCGCGTGCGGCTCCGGGCGCGGCAAGGCCGCGCGATCGACCTTGCCGTTCGCGGTGAGCGGCAAGATCTCCAATTGCCGCAGCTGCGTGGGCACCATGTAGCTCGGCAGGACATCGGCCAGCGCGGCGCGCAGCGCGCCCGGGTCGAGCCGTTCAGCGGCGGTGAAGTAACCGGCCAGCACGGCGTTCGCGCCGTCGGTGTCGTAGGCGAGGACGATCGCCGCGCCGATCTCGGGCCGCGAGCGCAGGGCGTGCTCGATCTCGGCGAGCTCGATGCGGTAGCCGCGGATCTTCACCTGGAAATCACGCCGCTCGACGTACTCGAGGTTGCCGTCGGCGGCCCAGCGCACCATGTCGCCGGTGCGGTACAGGCGGGCGCCCGCAGGCCCGAACGGGTCGGCCACGAACCGTTCCGCGGTGAGTTCGGCTCGGCCGTGGTAGCCGCGGGCCAGCTGCGCGCCGCCGAGGTACAGCTCACCGGTCACCCCGGCGGGCACCGGGTGCAGCCGGTCGTCGAGCACGTAGACCCGATTACCGGATTGGGGCGTGCCGATGGGCACCAGTGCCTGCCGGATGTCGGTTTCCGCCCGGAACCGGGTCACCGACACCGCGGCTTCGGTGGGTCCGTAGAGGTTGTCGATCCCGGCCGCGGTGAGCGCCTCGACCCGCCGCACCGTCGCGGCGGACAACGCCTCACCGATGACGAGCAACCGGCGCAGCGAAGGCGGCAGCCTGCGCTCGCCGGAGGCTTCGGCCAGCAGCGCCAGCAGCGAGGGCACCAGGGTCAGCGTCGTCACCGAAGCGCGGCGAACCAGGTCGAGCAGGGCCGCCGGGTCGCGCTGCGCGTCCTGCGGGGCGAGCACCAGTCGGGCCCCGGTTCGCAACGCCCACCAGTACTCCCACACCGACAGGTCGAAGGCGGCCGAGGTCAGCACCAGCGCCGCGTCGTCCGAGCCGAGCGCGTATTCCGACTGCATCCAGTCCAGCTGATGCGCGACCGCCGCGTGCGGCACCGCCACACCCTTCGGCACACCGGTGGAACCGGAGGTGAAGATGATGTACGCGGTGTTCGCGGGCGAGAGCGCGGCGATCCGTTCGTCGTCGCGCACCGGGTGGTCGGCCACCGTGTCGGCGACGGTCGAGATATCGAGCACCACACCGTGTTCCGATGCGGCCACGGGCAGCATCGGCTCGCGCGCCGAGGTGAGCACCAGGTGCGGTCCCGCGGCGGCGAGCACGCCGGCGGTGCGTTCCAGCGGATGCGCCGGGTCCAGCGGCACGTACGCGCCGCCTGCCGTCACCACCGCGTACATCGCGACGAGCAGGTCGACGCTGCGCGGAATGGCCAGCGCCACCGGCTTCTCCGGGCCGATCCCGCGTGCGATGAGTACCCGGGCCAGGCGGTTGACCCGCGCGGCGAACTCCGCGTAGGTGAGGGTGGTGGCGTCGTCGACGATGGCGACCGCCTGTGGCGTCCTGGCCGCCTGCGCCTCGAACGCGGCGATCAGCGTCGTCGGGGCGAAGGCCTGCCCGGCTCGGTTCCAGGTCACCAGCACGCGCTCGGTCTCGGCCGGGTCCAGCAGCGCGAGATCACCGACGGGCAGCCGCGGGTCCGCGCACACCGCGTTCAGCAGCCGTTGCAGGCGGGTGGCGAACCCGGCCACCGTGGACTCGTCGAACAGGGCGGTGGCGTAGGTGAGCGAGGCCGCCATGCCCGCCGGGGTTCCGCCGGGGCCGTAGCGGTCGGTGACGACCAGGTGCAGGTCGAACTGGGCGACCTCGGAGTCGAAATCGGCGGCGGTGGCGGTCAATCCGTCCAGCGAGAAATCGGCTTCCGCCTGGTTGTGGAAGGAGAAGCCGACCTGGAACAGCGGATGGCGGGCGGTGGACCGCTCCGGGTTGAGCACCTCGACCAGACGCTCGAACGGCACGTCGGCGTGCGCGAAGGCCGCGACATCGGTGGCGCGGACGCGGGCGAGCAGGCCCGCGAAACCCTCGCCCGCGTCGACCTGGGCCCGCAGGACCAGCGTGTTGACGAACATGCCGACCACGTCGTCGAGTTCGGCCGCTCCGCGCCCGGCCACCGGCGTGCCCACCGCGATGTCCGCGGTGCCCGACAGGCGGGCGAGCAGCACCGCGAACGCCGCGTGCAGCACCATGAACAGCGTCGCGCCGGATTCGCGGCCGAGTTCGGTCAGCCGGGCGTGCACGTCCGGGGCGATCGCGAAATCGACGTGCCTGCCGCGCGTCGCGACGACGGCGGGGCGCGGGCGATCGGCGGGCAGGTTCAGCTGCGCGGGCAGATCGGCCAGCGTCTCGGTCCAGAACCGGATCTGACGCGCCAGCAGCGAAGCGGGATCGTCTTCCGCACCGAGCAGTTCGCGCTGCCACACGCTGAAATCGGTGTATTGCACCGGAAGCGGCGACCAGTCCGGCGCGGCGCCGCGTCTGCGTGCCGCGTAGGCGACCATGACGTCGCGGGCCAACGGCGCCAGCGACGAGCCGTCGGCGGCGATGTGGTGCACCACGACGACGAGCACGTGCTCGGTCACCGGATCCGCCGCGGCGCCGTCGACCGGAGCGAACAGCCGGGCGCGGACGGGGACGGTGTCGGTGACGTCGAACCCGCCGCCCACGAAGTCGGCCACCGCCGCGGCGAGGTCGTCGGCCGCGACGGCGATGGGCGCCAGCACCGGTGTGCTGTCGGCGACCGGCAAGACGACCTGCACCGGCCCGGACGCGTGCAGCGGGTAGACCGTGCGCAGCACGTCGTGGCGGGCGACGACGTCACCGATCGCGGCGTTCAGCGCCGCCACGTCCAGCTCGCCGGTCAGGCGCACCGCCAGCGGGATGTTGTAGGCGGTGGACTGCCGATCGAGGCGGTTGAGGAACCACATGCGCTGCTGCGCGAGCGAAAGGGGCACGGGGCCGGTCAGCGCGCGCCGGGTGAGCACGGGGCGGGGAGCCGCACCGGAGGCGATCTCCAGCGCGCGGGCCAGCGCGGCGACCGTCGGGTGCTCGAACACCGCGCGGACGCCGACGGCGACCGCCAGCCGGTCCCCGAGCCGCGCGGCTAGCTGGGTCGCGGTCAGCGAGTTGCCGCCGCGGGCGAAGAAGTCGTCGTCCGCACCGACGCGCTCGAGTCCGAGGACCTCCGCGACCGTTCGCGCCACCGCTCGCTCGACCTCGGTACCGGGCGCGCGGAACGGCGCGGCGCGAAGCTCCGGCCGCGGCAGCGCGGTTCGGTCCAGCTTGCCGACCGGAGTCAAAGGCAATTCGTCGAGTACCAGCAGGCTGCTCGGCACCATGTACCCGGCGAGCGAGCGAGCGGCGTGCGCCCGCAGGTCGGCGACGTCGATCGTGTGGCCGGGGGCGGCGACGACGTAGGCGAGCAGCGACACCGCGCCCGAGGCGTCGGTGTGGCCCACGGTGACGGCCGCGCGCACCGTCTCGTGTGCCGCGAGCACGGCGTCGATCTCGCCGAGTTCGATGCGCAGGCCGCGCACCTTCACCTGCTGATCCGAACGCCCGACATAGCGCAGTGCGCCCGACCGGGTCCAGCGCACCAGGTCACCGGTCCGGTACAGTCGTCCGCCCGCGGGGCCGTGGGGGTCGGCGACGAACCGGGCCGCCGAAAGACCGGGCCGCGCATGATATCCCCGGGCCAGGCCGGGTCCGCGCAGGTACAGCTCGCCGGTGACGCCGACCGGCACGGGCCGCAGCCTGCCGTCCAGCACCAGCGCGGACATGCCGTGGATCGGCGTGCCGAGATCGAGGGGATCGCCGGGCCGCAACGCCGCGCTGATCGTCGCGATGACGGTGGTCTCGGTCGGGCCGTAGGTGTTGTGGAACGACCGGCCGGGCGCCCAGTGCCGCACCGTGTCCGGGCCGTAGGCCTCGCCTCCGACGGTGAGTTGCCGCAGGCAGCTCAGCTCGGCCGGGTCGAGCGTCGGCAGGACCGCCGGGGTGAGGAACGCGTGCGTCACCCGCCGGTCGCGGATGAGCGCGGTGAGTTCCGTGCCGCCGTAGACACCCGGGGGCGCGATCACCAGCGCCGCCCCGGCGGACAGGGCCAGCAGCAGTTCGAGCATGGACGCGTCGAAGCTGGGTGAGGCCACGTGCAGGACGCGCGCGTCGGCGGTGACCGCGTACCGGTCCCGCTGCGCGAGGGCGACTCCGGCGAGACCGCCGTGCGTGGCGACCACGCCCTTGGGCGTGCCGGTGGAGCCGGAGGTGTAGATCATCCAGGCCGGGTTCTCCACCCGCACGGGGCGGATCAGCTCGGCGGCATCGATCGGTGCTCCGCTGTTGCGGCGCATCCGCGCCGCCGTGGACGGCGCGTCCAGCACCAGCCAGTCGACGGCACCGGGCAGTGCCGCGCGGCAGGTGGCGATCGTCAGGCCCAGCGCCGCACCGGAATCGGTGAGCATGTGCGCGATCCGCTCGGCCGGATAGGTGGGGTCGACCGGGACGAACACCGCGCCGGTCTTGGCCACCGCCCACACCGCGAGCACGGAGCTGATCGAGCGCGGCACCGCCACGGCCACCACGTCCTCG
>NZ_BAFZ01000106.1 GCF_000308575.1 Nocardia exalbida NBRC 100660
ACCACCGATTCCGGGCCCGCGCCCTGCGCGATCAACGCCCGAGCGACCCGGTTGGCGCGGCTTTGCAACTGCCCGAACGTCAGGCTGGTATCGCCGTAGCGGATGGCGACGGCGTCGGGACGCGAACGGGCTTGGGTGGCGATGACCTCCACCAGCGTCACTTCCGGCACGATCGTGCCCGGGGTGGACCACTCGTGCAACACCAGCTCCCGCTCGCCCGGGGCCAGCACATCGATATCCCCCACCACCACCGACGCGTCCGCGGCCACCGCCGCCAGAATGCGGGTGAACCGGTCGGCGAAATCACGCACCGTCGCCGTATCGAACAGATCGGTGGCATAGGTGAACGCCGCCGACAAACCACCGGCCTCGCTGTGACGGTCGTTGTTCTCCGCGATCGCCAACTGCAGATCGAACTTCGCCAACGGCACAGCCAAATCCACCCCCGACACCGACAAACCCGGCAACTCCAACTCCGCCACCGCGAGGTTCTGGAAGGTCAACATCACCTGGAACAACGGATGCCGCCCCGCCGACCGCACCGGATCCAGCAACTCCACCAGACGTTCGAACGGCACATCCGCGTGCCCGAACGCCTCCACATCCACCGCACGCACCGCGCCCAGCAACTGCTCGAACCGCACACCGGGATCGATGTCGGTGCGCAACACCAACGTGTTGACGAACATGCCGATCAAATCATCCAACGCCGCCTCACCACGCCCCGCCACCGGCGTACCCACCGCGATATCCCGGCTACCCGACAACCGCGCCAGCAACACCGCCAACGCCGCATGCACCACCATGAACAACGTCGCGTTGTGCTGCGCGGCCACCCGGCTCAACCCCGCATGCACCTGCGCGTCGATCTCGAACCCGAGTGTCGCACCACGATGCGACGCCACCGCCGGACGCGCCCGATCCGCAGGCAACTCCAACTGATCGGGAAGCGCCGCCAACCGCTGCCGCCAGAACCCGATCTGCGCGGCCAGCAACGACTCCGGATCATCCTCGGTCCCCAAGATCTCCCGCTGCCACAACGCGTAATCGGCGTACTGCACCTCCAACACCGGCCACCCCGGCGCCCCACCCCGCGAACGCTGCACATACGCGCTCATCAGATCCCGCGTCAACGGACCCATCGAGAACCCGTCCCCCGCGATGTGATGCACCACGCACACCAGCACATGCTCGGTATCGCTCAACTCGATCAACCGCACCCGCACCGGCGGCGCCGCGGTCACATCGAACCCCTCACCCACCGCCGCGGCCACCAACGCCGCCACCTCCGACTCATGCGCCCGCCGCACCAGCACATCCGGCACCGCCCGCGGATCCCCCACCGGCAACACCAACTGGAAACCCTCACCATCCACATCCGGATACACCGTGCGCAGCACCTCGTGCCGCTCGGCCAGATCCCCCACCGCCGCCCGCAACGCCACCACATCCAACCGCCCCGACAACCGCACCGCGACCGGGATATTGTTCACCCCGCTCACGGGATCGAACCGGTTCAAAAACCACATCCGCTGCTGGGCATACGACAACGGCACCCGCTCCGGACGCGCCCACGCCCGCAACGCCTGCCCCGCCACCGACCCCGCATGCGCCTCGACCCGCGCCGCCAACCCCGCCACCGTCGTCGCCTCGAACAACAACTGCACCGGCACCCGCACATCCAACGCCGAACCGATCCGCGCCGCCGCCTGCGCCGCCAACAGCGAATTACCACCCAACTCGAAGAAATCGTCATCCGCACCCACACGCCCGTCCTCCTCGGGCACCAACAACGCCGCGAACACCCCCGCCACGATCTCCTCCACCGGCGTCGACGGCGCACGAAACGCCCGCGCCGCGAACACCGGCTCCGGCAACGCCGCCCGATCCAACTTCCCCACCGGCGTCAACGGAATCTCCCCCAACACCATGATCGACGCCGGAATCATATAAGCAGGCAACGACTCGGAGATGAAGTCGACGAGTTCGGTGGTGTCC
>NZ_BAFZ01000105.1 GCF_000308575.1 Nocardia exalbida NBRC 100660
GAAGCTCATGGCGGGCTCGACGTGGGTGCGCAGGGTGAGGGTGTTGACGAACATGCCGACCAGGTCGTCGAGGGCGCGTTCGCCGCGGCCGGCGATGGGGGTGCCGATCGCGACGTCGGGGTCGGCGGTCAGGCGGGCGAGTAGGACCGCGAGGGCGGCGTGGATGACCATGAACAGGGTGCAGTTGTGGTCGCGGGCCAGTTCGGTGAGGGCGTGGTGGATTTCGGGGGGCAGCCCGAATCCGGTGTTGGCTCCGCGCATGGAGGGGATCGGTGGGCGGGGGC
>NZ_BAFZ01000104.1 GCF_000308575.1 Nocardia exalbida NBRC 100660
GGCAACGCCTCCAGCACCACGATCGCGTCGGGCACCATGTAACCGGTCAAGAACTTCGCGACCTCGCCACGCACCGCGGCGGGGTCGACGCGCACACCGGTGTCGGGGACCACGTACCCGATCAGGCGTTCGCCGGTGTGCTGGTCCTCGCGGACCAGCGCGACCGCCTGCCCGATCCCGTCGCAGCGCAGCAGCGCCGCTTCGATCTCCCCCAACTCGATCCGGAACCCACGCAGTTGGACCTGCTGATCCCCGCGCCCGGCGTACTCGAGCACCGCGTCCTCGGCGCGGGCGCGCCAGCGGCCGATGTCACCGGAGCGATACATCCGCGCACCCGGCGCACCGAACGGATCGGCCACGAACCGGGCCGCGGTCAACCCCGGCCTGCCCAGATAACCCCGCGACAACTGCCCGCCCACCACATGGATCTCCCCGGCCACCGCCACCGGCACCGGATGCAAACGCCCATCGAGCACATACGCACCCAACCCCGCGATCGCCCGCCCGATCACACTCGCGCCCTCACCCGCGTGCTCCGGCTCCATTTCCAGGAACGACACATGCACCGTGGTCTCGGTGATGCCGTACATGTTCACCAACCGGGTGGCCGCGCCGTGGCGTTCATACCAACGCCCCAGCTTGCGCGGATCCAGCGCCTCACCACCGAAGATCACATACCGCAACGCCAGCTCACCCCCGGCCGCGGCCCGGTCGGCCTCCACCAACTGATAGAACGCCGACGGAGTCTGGTTGAGCACACTGACCCGCTCACGGATCAACAACTCCCGGAACTGTTCGGGCGAGCGGGAAGTCAGATAATCGACCACGACCACACTGCCGCCGTGCGCCAACGCGCACCACAACTCCCACACCGAGAAATCGAACGCATACGAGTGGAACAACGTCCACACATCCTCACGACCGAACCCGAACAACGGCGCAGTGTTGGCCAGCAACTCCACCACATTGCGGTGCGCGACCCCCACACCCTTGGGCACGCCCGTCGACCCGGAGGTGTAGATGACATACGCCAGATTGTCCGGCCGCAACGGCGCCACCCGATCCGCGTCACCCACCGGCGCATCCGAATATTGCTGCGCATCAGCCAACACCACCACCGGCAACCCGCCAGCCGGTAACCCATCCCGCAACTCAGCAGTGCTCAACACACACACCGGCGCAGCGTCCTCGAGCATGAACTCCAACCGCTGCACCGGATAAGTCGTATCGATCGGCAGATACGCCGCACCCGCGGTCAACACACCCAACAGCGCC
>NZ_BAFZ01000103.1 GCF_000308575.1 Nocardia exalbida NBRC 100660
ACCACCCAGGGCGAAGAAGTCGTCGTCGAGCCCGACTTCCGTGGCGCCCAGCAGCCCGGCGAACACCTCGGCCACGGCCTGCTCCACCGGGGAGCCCGGCGCCCGGAACGCGACGGCGCTGTCGACCCGCGGGGCCGGTAGGGCGCGGCGGTCGAGTTTCCCGTTCGGGGTCAACGGCAACGCCTCCAGCACCACGATCGCGTCGGGCACCATGTAACCGGTCAAGAACTCCGCGACCTGCCGACGCAGCACCGACGCATCCGAACTCGTCCCGGCATCGGGCACCACATACCCGACCAAGCGGTCACCGGCGTGCTCGTCGGCACGCACCACCACCACCGCCTGGCTCACCCCCGGACACCGCAACAACGCCGCTTCGATCTCCCCCAACTCGATCCGGAACCCACGCAGTTGGACCTGCTGATCCCCACGCCCGGCGTACTCGAGGGTGGCCAGGCCACCCAGGCCCACCCACCGGCCGATATCACCGGAGCGGTACATCCGCGAACCCGGCGCACCGAAGGGATTGGCGACGAAGCGGGTAGCGGCCAGGCCGGGACGGCCGAGGTAGCCGCGGGAGAGCTGAGCGCCCGCGACGTAGATCTCTCCGGCGACGCCGACCGGCGCGGGGTTGAGCCGGTCGTCGAGCACGTACGCGTCCAAGCCGGGGATGGCGCGTCCGATCACGCTGGCCGGGTTGTCGGCCATCTGCTCATCCAGCGCCAGGTAGGACACGTGCACCGTGGTCTCGGTGATGCCGTACATGTTCACCAGCCACGGCGCGTCCACCGGGTGGCGCTCGTACCAGCGCTGCAACTGGCGCAGATCCAGTGCCTCACCGCCGAACACGACGTAGCGCAGCGCGAGTTCGCCCTGCTCGTCCGGGTGCGCGGCGCGGTCGGCCTCGGCGAGCTGGTAGAAGGCCGAAGGGGTCTGGTTGAGGACGGTGACCTGTTCGCGGATCAACAGTTCGCGGAACTGTTCCGGCGAGCGGGAGGTCAGGTAGTCGACCACGACGACGGTGCCGCCGTTGGCCAGCGCACACCACAGTTCCCACACCGAGAAGTCGAACGCGAAGGAGTGGAACAGTGTCCACACATCGGTTTCGTCGAACTCGAACAGCGACTGGGTGTTGGCGAACAACTCGACCACGTTGCGGTGCGCGACCCCCACACCCTTGGGCACACCGGTGGAGCCGGAGGTGTAGATGACATACGCCAGGTTGTCCGGCCGCAGCGGCACCACACGTTCGCGGTTGCGGACGCGTGCGTCGTCGTAGCCGGTGGTGTCCTCCAGCAGGAGGACCGGAATATTGCCCGCGGGTAGCGATTCCCGCTCGGTGGCGGTGGTCAGGATGCAGACCGGGGCGGCGTCATCGAGCATGAACTCCAACCGCTGCACCGGATAAGTCGTGTCGATCGGCAGATACGCCGCACCCGCGGTCAACACACCCAACAGCGCG
>NZ_BAFZ01000102.1 GCF_000308575.1 Nocardia exalbida NBRC 100660
ATTGACCCCGAACGGGAAACTCGACCGCCGCGCCCTACCGGCCCCGCGGGTCGACAGCGCCGTCGCGTTCCGGGCGCCGGGCTCCCCGGTGGAGCAGGCCGTGGCCGAGGTGTTCGCCGGGCTGCTGGGCGCCACGGAAGTCGGGCTCGACGACGACTTCTTCGCCCTGGGCGGC
>NZ_BAFZ01000101.1 GCF_000308575.1 Nocardia exalbida NBRC 100660
TACCACCGATTCCGGGCCCGCGCCCTGCGCGATCAACGCCCGAGCCACCCGATTCGCCCGCCGCTGCAACTCACCGAACGTCAAACTGGTATCACCGAAACGAATCGCGACCGCATCCGGACGCAACCATGCCTGCTCGGCGATCACATCCGGCAAGGTCGCCCCGGGGACCCAGGCGCCCGGCGCATTCCATGCGTTCAGCACCTGATCGCGCTCGCCGGGCGCGAGCACGTCGATGTCGCCCACCACAGCGGTGGCATCGGCCGCGATCGACGTGAGGATACGGCGGAATCGGCTCGCGAAATTCCGCACGGTCGATTCGTCGAACAGGTCGGTCGCGTAGCCGATGACCACCGAAAGGCCTTGGGCTCCAGGCTGTTCGGCCAGGGTGATCTGCAGGTCGAACTTGGCCGCCGACACCTGCGGATCGATGCCCGACACCGTGAGCCCGGGCAACTCGAGCGTCGCCTGCGCCAAGTTCTGCAACACCAGCATCACCTGGAACAGCGGGTGCCGCGCCGCCGAGCGAACCGGATCGAGCAATTCGACCAGACGCTCGAAGGGCAGATCGGCGTGCCCGAACGCCGCGACGTCGGTCCGGCGGACCTCGGCGAGCAACGCGTCGAACGGCGTGCCCGGCTCGACCTCGGTGCGCAGCACCAACGTGTTGACGAACATGCCGATCAGATCGTCGAGTTCGGCCTCGCCGCGGCCGGCCACCGGGGTTCCGATGGCGATGTCCGAGGTGCCCGACAGCCGGGCCAGCAGCACCGCGAGCGCGGCGTGCACCACCATGAACAGTGTCGAATTATGCCGCTGGGCAAGTTGTTCCAGCCCGGCATGCAGGTCGGCGTCGATGTCGAAGGCGAAGGTGGCCCCGCGATAGGACGCCTGGGCGGGCCGGGGCCGGTCGACCGGCAGCGGCAGTTCGTCCGGCAGGGCCGCGAGCGTGCCGCGCCAGTACTCGGCCTGCTGCGAGATGAGGCTGTTCGGGTCGCTCTCGGAACCGAGCACCTCCCGCTGCCACAGGCTGTAGTCCGCGTACTGGACCGGCAGCGGGGCCATGGCCGGGGCTTCGCCTCTGCTGCGCGCCTCGTAGGCCAGCACCAGATCCCTGGTCAGCGGGCCCATCGACCAACCGTCGGAGCTGATGTGGTGCGCGACGAACGCGAGCACGTGCTCGGCCGGGTCGTCCGCGTTCGCGGAAGCGACCTCGAACAGTTCGACCCGGAACGGGACCTCGGTGGTCACGTCGAAGCCCGCGGCGACGACGGCGGTCACCGCGGTGGCCAGATCGGCCGCGTCGACCCGGGCCGGCGCCAGACCGATCGGCACCTCGTCCGCCGCGAGCACCTGCTGTACCGGGCCGTCCGGCGTCTGCGGGTAGATCGTGCGCAGGATCTCGTGACGCGCCACCAGGTCCGCGACGGCCTGTCGCAGAGCGGCCACGTCCAAGTCGCCGCTGAGGCGGATGGCGGCCGGGATGTTGTAGACCGACGACGCCGGATCGAACTGGTTGAGGAACCACATGCGCTGCTGCGCCAGCGACAGCGGAATGCGGTCAGGGCGCGGACCGGCGACCAAGGCTTTACGCCCGCCGGAGCCCGCGTGCTGCTCGACCTTGGCGGCGAGTCCGGCCACGGTGGAGGCCTCGAACAGCACACGCACCGGAACACGAGCATCCAACGCCGCACCGATACGCGCCGCCACCTGCGTCGCCAACAACGAATTACCACCCAGCGCGAAGAAATCATCATCGACACCGACACGCTCGACACCCAACACCTCGGCATACACCGACGCCACGATCTCCTCGATCGGAGTCGACGGCGCACGAAACACCTGAACCTCGAACTCCGGCTCCGGCAACGCCTTACGATCCAACTTGCCGTTCACATTCAACGGCAAAGCATCCAGCACCACGAACACCGACGGCACCATGTACGACGGCAACACAGCAGTGAGCTCCGACCTCACCCGCGCCACATCGACACCCGCACCGGCACCAACAGCAGCCGCAGTCCCGGCATCGGCACCGGACCCGGCACCGGCACCGGCATCGGCACCGGCATCCCACCCAGCCACCACACCAGAAGGCACCAGG
>NZ_BAFZ01000100.1 GCF_000308575.1 Nocardia exalbida NBRC 100660
GCGCGCAGATACCCGAGATCCGCGATCGTCGCGGCCGACACGGCGAAGTTGCTCGCCATGAGCCGCGTCACCATTTCCACTGCCCCCGAATCCACTGTTCCCCTGTCCACCATGACTGTCTCCACATCCGTCGATCCACCGGTTTCGATACGTCCGGGGCACCGCGCCGAGCCGCGAGTCCGCCGATGCGAGACATCGGCGAGAGAAGACCGCGCCCGGCGCGGTGACATTCAGAAGTGGGGAAGGGAGCCGAAGCGGGCGCGCGAATTGATCACCTGGAATGCAGACGACTGGTAGACCATTTCGTATTCACCTCACTCACGGCCGGACGCGCGAAGCGTCATGGATGGAAGCGCTGCACTCGTGCGAGAACTCGAAGGGCACGGGTGGCAACCGCGCAGCCGGACGGTCATCGGCCGGCGAAAAAGTGGTCAGCCCAGAAAACACCGGGCACCCTTACGAATGATGCAACGCGCTGGGGATTCCGTCAATCGTTGCAGCTGGACCGCGTGTGTTCGACCGCCGTCGCCGGTGACGCCCATCCGTGGAAGCCGCAGCGCATCTTCGGCTATAGTTAGGGTAGCCTCACCATAATCACGCTGGAGAAAGGGTCGCGCCGGTGCGTGTCGTCATCCTGTTCGGAACCGAGATGGGTACCGCGGAGTCCGCGGCGGACAGCATCGCCGAGGAACTGCGCGGGGCGCACGAGGTCTCGGTGCACGATATGGCGGACTTCGACGTCGAGGATCTGGACGTCCGCGACTTCCACGTCGTCGTGTGCTCGACCTACGGCGACGGCGACCTGCCGACCGGCGCCGAGCCCTTCGCCGACGCGCTCGACCGCCTCGCGCCGGAATTGAGCGGGCTGCGGTTCGCCGTGTTCGGACTCGGTGACACCGTCTACGGCGATACATTCAACCGCGGCGGCGAGATCATCGCCGAGAAGCTCATCGCCCGCGGTGCCGTCCAGTTGGGCGAACACGCGCGGCACGACGCCTCGACCGAGATCCGCGTCCGGGACATGGCTCGGCGATGGGCCGCCGCGCTCGACATTCCCGCGCTGCTCTCGGCCTGACCGGCGCCGCGCACCGGCCGCGGGTCACCGAAGTGAGGTCCGGACAAAGCGCCCAGCGCCAGCGCGCAAGGGGCACAGCACCTTAGACTGCTATCAAGCGCGGCACAGCCCGCCGCGCTCGACGATCCATGAGGTGACGAAGATGGCAGCCGGAGCGAGCCCCGCCCAACGTCAGCACAACTCGACAGATCATCCCGAGCTGGACGTGCTCCCGGAATGGCCCCTGGAAACGATCGGCGTGCTGGTGACGACCGACCCCGCGCCGCATGCGATTCCGGTGTCCTGGCCGGTGCGGGCCGGTGACCGGCGAATCCTGCTCAGCCTCAAGTACGATCGCGGCTCGCTGGCCCGGCTGCGCGACCATCCCGAGGTGGCGCTGCTGATCCTCGGCGGGGGCAACGTGGCGATGTGCGCCCGGGGCACCGCGCACGTGGTCGCCGAGCAGATGCCCGGCGCCGACGACTACGTCGCCGTCCGCATCGACGTCGACGTGATCGACGACCACCGCCAGTCGGCCTTCGCGGTCGTGCAAGGCATCCAGCGCACGGTGCTCGACGACGAGAGCGAACTGCGCGCGCTGAAGGACCGGGTGAGCACACTGCGATCCTGGGCCGACCACTAGAACCGAAGCAGCCCGACGTTTCCGGGAGCAGAGAGAAGGCGGCACCGGCCGTGCCGCGCGGAAGGGGATCATGAGCGTCACTCTGGCCAAAGGCGGCAACGTCTCGCTGTCGAAGCAGGCGGCGAATCTCACCAAAGTGTCGGTGGGGCTCGGCTGGGACGTACGCACCACCACCGGCGCCGACTACGACCTCGACGCCAGCGCGCTGGCCTGCGGACCGAATCTGAAAGTGCTGTCCGATCAGCATTTCATCTTCTACAACAACCTGCGTTCGCCCGATGGGTCCATCGAGCACACCGGCGACAACCTCACCGGCGCGGGCGAAGGCGACGACGAGGTGATCAACGTCGACCTCACCGCCGCCCCGCCGGAGATCACCAACATCTTCTTCCCGGTGTCCATCCACGACGCCGACGCCCGCGGCCAGTCGTTCGGCCAGATCCGCAACGCCTTCATCCGCGTGGTCGACGCGGGCACGGGCGTCGAACTGGCTCGCTACGACCTCACCGAGGACGCGTCCACCGAGACGGCCATGATCTTCGGCGAGCTGTACCGCCACAACAACGAGTGGAAGTTCCGCGCCATCGGCCAGGGCTACGCCTCCGGCCTGGCGGGCATCGCCCGCGACTACGGCGTCAACGTCTGACCGCGTTCTCCTTCCACGGCCGCCGCGCCGGGTCTTCCGCTCGACGGTGCGCATAGCACCGTTCGTGGAGACTCGTGCGCGCGAGCCGATCTGTCGCGTTCTCGCGGGGCGCTGATACGACGAGGTGCTGACGCTGCGCATCCGCCGGACGCCCGCGACGGACACTCACTCATGCCGATGGCGTGCGTTGCCGTTTCCGATATCGACGGCATTATCGCCGCGACCATGTCGACTGATAGCACTTTGCTTTGGCCTGAAATGTCCAATTCGAGGCCCACTGCCGGTCCCGGTACTCCCACGAATGGTAAGCCAGAGATTTGCAGAGTGGCGCCCAACCGCTCAAGACTGCCGCAGGGGACAACATTGGAACGCGTTACATATTGCATACTACCGGCAGGTAGTACTGCGCGCGGATTCATGTAGTCTACTGATCGGTAGCTTCTTTCACAGTGCTGCCGCGCAGTCCGTAGATGACCGATATGCCATGAGGGACAACAGTTTTGAAGCAGGCGAACGGACCGGTCGTGCGTCCGGCGACGCGTGATGATGTGACCGAAATGGTGCGCGTACTCAGTGCCGCCTTCGCCCATGACGATCCGATCGAGGACTTCGTCTTCCCGGACGAGCGAGTGCGTCATCGTCGTGCTGCGCGGATGCTGCGGCTGATGATCGAGTACCGATTCCTGCCCGCGGGCGGCGCTGAGGTTGCCATCGTCGACGACAAGGTAGCCGGAGTGCTGCTTTGGTATCCGGCCGGATACCGGAAAGATTTCTGGCGCGAACTCGTCTCGGGGGTTCAGCTGCTGTTCGCGATGGGCACCGCGACGCGACGCGGAGTCGTCGTGGACACCACCATCGAGCGGGCGGCGCCCGCCGAGCCGAATCTCTGCTGTGTGTACCTCGGGTGTGACCCCGGGGTGCAGCGCAGCGGTATCGGGCGCGCGCTGTTCGGCTCACTCGTGGCCAAGGCCGACGCGCAATCGGTTCTGCTGTACGGACTCTGCAAGGACGCCAATGTCGACTACTACCGTGCCTTCGGCCTCGAACCGGTGGCCAAGACGGTGCTGGGCAAAAATGGTCCGGAAATGAACGTGGTGGCTCGTCGGCCGCCGCGCAACGACGGCGCGTAGCCGGGACCGGCAGCGCGATTCAAATTCCCATTCTCGTCGGGGAAATTTTCGAGTTCGATCCAGGGAGTGTTGTGTCCGACATTGCAATTATCGGTATCGGCTGCAGGTACGCCGGAGGTATCGATTCCCCCGAATCCTTCTGGGAATTCATCGTCGGAAAAGGCGACGGTGTCATGGATATCCCGGAGAGCCGTTGGGATTACCGGCGCTTCTACGACCCGGATCGCAGGACACCGGGCCGGATGTACACCAAGCGAGCGGCTTTCATGACCGGTGACCCGTGGGCGTTCGACCCGGACTTCTTCGGCATCTCACCGCGCGAGGCGGCGGCGATGGACCCGCAGCAGCGCCTCGTGCTGGAGGTCACCTGGGAGGCCTTCGACGACGCCGGTATCGCAGGACGGGTCAGCGGCGCCCCGCTGGGCGTGTACGCCGGCGCGTTCACCATGGACCAGCTGGGCGTTTCGGTCGGCGGCCCGGCGCTGCCGTTCGTCGACATGCATACCGCGGCCGGCGCCTCCTACACGATGATCTCGAACCGGATCGCGTACGCGCTCAACCTGGTCGGCCCCGCCATCACCGTGGACACCGCGTGCTCGTCATCGCTGGTCGCGGTACACCTGGCCTGCCAAGCCCTGGACAACGGCGACTGCGAGGTCGCCGTCGCGGGTGGGGTGACCGTGCTGGCCGAGCCCGAGCCGTTCGTCTCCATGTGCAAGGGCGGCTTCCTCGCCGCCGACGGCCGCAGCAAGCCTTTCGACGCCGCCGCCGACGGTTACGGTCGTGGTGAGGGCGCCGGGATGGTGGTGCTGAAGAAGCTGGCCGACGCCGAACGCGATGGTGATCGGGTCTACGCGGTGATCAAGGCGACGGGATCCAACCAGGACGGCCGCACCACGGCGATCACGGTACCCAACGCCGACTCGCAGGAGGCGCTGGCGAAGATGGTGACCCGCCGCGCGGGCATCCGGCCGCACGAGGTCACCTACGTGGAGGCACACGGCACCGGAACCCCGGTCGGAGATCCCCTGGAGCTACGGGCGATCGGCCGTGCGTATGGCGCCGTCGAGGGCCGCACCACACCGCTGGGTGTCGGCTCGGTCAAGGCCCAGCTCGGCCACACCGAGGCCGCGTCCGGTATCGCGAGTGTCATCAAGTCGGCGCTGGCCGTGTCCAAACGGACCATCGCACCGCAGGGTTGGCTGGAAACGCCGAATCCGGACATCCCCTTCGACGAACTCGGGCTCCGGTTGCAGTTGGAGGCCGAGGAAGTCGGCCCGGAGGTCGAGCGGATGACCGTCGCGGTCAACGGATTCGGCTACGGCGGCACCAACGCGCACGCGATCCTGCAGGAATATCGGCCTTCGATCGCGGCGGAACGTCAGCCGAAACATTTCGGGGTGCTGCCGATCTCAGCGCGCAGCGAGCAGGCCGCACGGGATCTGGCGCGGGGTTTCGCCGAGCGCGTTGCCGATGGCGCCGATCCGGGCCGCCTCGCCGAGGCCGCCTGGACCCGCCGCAATCACCATCTGCTTCGCGCCGGGATACCCTTCGGCGACGACACCGAATTGGTTCGCTCATTGATCGAATTCGCGGGCGGCGCGGGACGGGTGAGCCGGACCGTCGCTCGCAACGTGCCCGAACCGGTATTCGTGTTCACCGGTATGGGTCCGCAATGGTGGGCGATGGGTCGTGAACTGTTGCAGAACGGTGGCAGTTTCGCCGCGGAGGCCGAGCGCATCGACGCGGTGTTCCGGGAGATCGCGGGCTGGTCGATCGTCGAGGAACTGCTGCGGCCCGAGGAAGAGTCGCGCGTGACGACGACCGCTGTGGCGCAGCCCGCGAATTTCCTCGTTCAGGTCTCCCTGTACGCCATGCTGGACGAGCTCGGCATCAAGCCCGCGGCGATCGTCGGTCACAGCGTCGGCGAGGTGTCGGCCGCCTACGTGACCGGCATGCTGTCGCTGCGCGACGCCCTGCTGGTCAGCTATCACCGCGCCCGGCTACAGGCCACGACCGCCGGATCCGGCGGGATGCTCGCGGTCGGCCTGGCGCTCGCCGACGTGCGGGAACTGATCGCGGGCGATGGACGGGTGGATGTCGCGGCCGTCAACAGTCCGTCGGCCGTCACGCTCGCCGGTGACGCCCTCCGCCTGGACGAAATCGCGGAAGCACTCACCGAACAGGGTGTTTTCGCCCGCCGACTACAGGTCGAGGTGCCGTACCACAGCCACCTGATGGACCCCATCCTGGACGAGCTGCGCTCCGTACTGAGCGAACTGGAGCTGCGACCGCCGCGCATCCCGCTGTTCTCCACCGTCACCGGTGCGCGCGTCACCGAACCGGATTGGGATGCCGAGTACTGGTGCGGAAACGTCCGGCAGGCGGTTCGCTTCCACGACGCGATCACCGAACTCGTGCGCGCGGGCAGCCGGGTGTTCCTCGAAGTCGGCCCACATCCGGTACTCGGCGCCAATATCCGCGAAATCCTCATCGCCGCGGGCGAGACCGGAGCGTCCGTCGCGACGCTCAACCGCAAGCAGTCCGATGCCGACAGCATCAGGCAGACCATCGCGGGACTGTACAACGCCGGAGCCCTCGATATCGACGCGCTGTTCGCCGATTCGGCCTCCCCCACACGGCATATCGATCTGCCTGCCTACCCGTGGCAGCGGACCCATCTGCGCAACGACATCCCGGCATACCAGCGCAAGCGGCACGGCACTCCCGACGCCTATCCGATGCTGGGCGATCAGGATCCGGACGACGCCTCGACCTGGCGGGTCGAGCTGGGCATCGAATCGCTGCCGTGGCTGGCCGACCATGTCGTGGGCGGCTCGCGGATCCTGCCCGGTTCGGCCTATCTGGATGCCGCGCTCAGCGCCGCGGCGCTGCGGACCGAGTCGGCGTCCGTGGCGGTCGAAGACGTACGTTTCGTCGCACCACTGGTGATCGACGAGGGCGAGACGCCGATCATGGAGTTCGACCTCGAGGAGTCGACCCGGCGCTTCACCATTCGCTCGCGCGGCGTAGCGGGTTCGGTGTGGACGATCAATGCCGTCGGACGGCTCGTGGAGGGCGTGTACGAACCGGCCAAGATCGACGTGCCCGATGACGATTCCATGCTCGAGGTCGATCCCGTCGACTTCTACACCGGCCTCGCGGCGCACGGACTCGATTACGGGCCCACATTCCGCCGCGCGACCTCGATTCGGATCTCCGGCTCCACGGTCGTCGGCACCCTGGATGGCACCATCGCCCGCAAGGCGGGGCATCCAGCGCACCCGGCGGTCGTCGATGCGGCGTTGCAGAGCGTGGCCGCACTGCTCGCGGGCGCGGGCAGCAAGCAGGACGGCGCGATGGTCCCGGTCGCGGTCGGTGCGGTGCGATTGTTCGCTTCGCTGCCCGAGGAGGTCACCGTGGTGGCTCGGCTGGACACGACGGACGAGCCGACGGCGGACATCGACCTGCTCGACGCCGACCACAACCTGCGCATGCAGATCGTCGGGATGAGGTTCGGATCGATCGCGCCGCGACCCGGCCCGATGCAGCGGATGATCGACTTCTTCTACGAGGACCGCTGGGAGATGCGCGATCGGATCGACCGCGCCGCACTGCCTGCGACGGACGACCTGTTCACCGTGGTCGTCGCGATGGACCGCGCGGCGACGGAGCGGGCCGAGCATATCGTCCGCATCACCGCTCCTGCTGTACCGGGCGAGGTTTCGCCCCTGATCGTCACGGGTGACCCGTCCCGTGACGATTTGGAAACGGTGGTGACCGAACGGCTTCGGGCCGCTCGGACGCAGCCGGGCGTCGGCCGCCTGCACCTGGTGGTGGTCGCCGGGTCGAGCTACGACGATATGGACAACCTCTGGACACTGCGGCGGGTTGCCCTGGCCGCGCAACAGTTCCTCGACTCGACCGCGCAGGACTTCCTCGATAGCTGGCTGGTAGAACAAGGTTCCGACCGGGATGTCCTCGGTGACGACACCTTCTACGCCTCCCTGGTCACCGAGCGCGCCTACACCCACCCGGAGGGCGATGCCGCGCCGAATCCGAGCCATGCCGCACTGGCCGGTGCCCGTCGTGCGCTGCTCAATGAGCAGACCCGGCTGCGGTGGCGGCTGATCGACGTCGAAGCCGACGTCGCCGATGCGGATCTGCGCGCGGAACTGACCATTCCGGGAGCCTTCGTCTTCGACCGCGCCGACGAGGTGTTCCTGCGCAACGGGTTGCGCTGGACCACCGTGGTGAGCCGGACGTTGCAGGATCGCCTGGACGCCCTGGACGAGGCCGAGCCGCTGACCGATCCGGAAGCCGATTTCCGGCTGGAGATCCCCAGGACCAAGACCTTCTCGCGGCTGGGCTGGCGGCGTAGCGAGCGGCGGGAGCCCGGTCCGGGTGAAGTCGAGGTGCGCATGGCGGCCATCGGCCTCAACTACAAGGACTCGCTGCGGGTCATCGGACTGCTCGGTGATCGCGAACTCGGCGACACCTTCTTCGGCACCGCGCCGGGCATGGAGGGTGACGGGACCGTCGTCCGCGTCGGCCCTGGTGTCACCGGATTCGAGATCGGTGACCAGGTCAGTTTGGCGTGCAAGGGGATGATCGGCCGATTCAACACCCTGAGCGCGGATCTGGTCTGGCGCGTCGGCGACGGCTTCGAACCCGGCCGATGCAGCAGTTCGACCTCGTTCGTCGCCGCCGAGTACGCGTTGCTGGAGCTGGCCCGGCTACAGCCCGGTGAGACGGTGCTCGTGCACGGCGCGGCCGGCGGTGTCGGTTCGGCGGCAGTGCAGATCGCGAAACTCCACGGCGCCACGGTGATCGGCACCGCCAGCACCGCCGAGCGTCGTGCTTACGTGCTGGAACAAGGTGCGGACCACGCGCTGCACTCGCGGTCGCTGAACTTCGTCGACGACGTCCTCGAACTCACCGGCGGTCGCGGCGCGGATGTGGTGATCAGCTCCGCGCCCGGCGAGATCGTGGTGCAGAACTTCGCCGCGGTCGCGGAGTTCGGGCGCATCATCGAGGTCGGCAAGGCGGACATCTACTTCGGCGGCGTGCTCGAGCTGCGGCACTTCGACAAGAACGTGACGTACTCCTCGTTCGACCTGGACCGGATGATGAAGCTGCGGCAGCACAAGGTCTTCGATTTCGTCAAAGCCGTCAACGGAAGGCTCAACGACGGCACCTATCGGCCGCTGCCCTTCGACACGTTCGGCACTGCCGAGGTGGCCCAGGCGTTCGAGGAAGTGGCGCGATCCACGCGGATCGGCCGCGTCGTGTTGCGCATGGACGAACAGGCGCCACGGGTGCGTCCGCGCATTCCCGATGTCGTGTTCCACTCCGACGCGCAGTACCTGATCACCGGAGGTTTCGGCGGGTTCGGGCTGGCGATCGGCCGCTGGCTGGTCGGCAAGGGCGTTCGGCGCCTGACCCTGCTCGGACGCGGCGGCGCGACCACCGAGGAGGCCAGGAAACAACTGGCCGTCTGGGAGCAGCAGGGTGTCGAAGTGACCACAGAGCTGGTCGATGTGACCGACCCGGAGGCCGTCGGTGCTGTGATAGCGCGGGCGCACCGGGCCGAGCATCCGCTCAAGGGCATCTTCCACACGGCGGGCGCGGTAGACGACAAGCGGATCCACGCGATGGATCGCAACAGCCTGGCCAAGGTTTTCCTGCCCAAGCTCGACGGCGCGCGAGCCCTGTACGCCGGAGTCGTCGCGGCCGGTGCACAGCTCGACCAGTTCGTCCTGTTCTCCTCGGGTAGTGCCATCTTCGGCGGGATCGGCCACTACTCCTACACCGCGGCCAATATCGCGGTGAACGCGTATGCGCAAGCCCTCGCCCGCGAGGGAGTCAACGCGCTGGCGGTGGGCTGGGGCCATATGGCCGGAGCCGGTATGGCGGCGGCCGACGAGAATCTCGCGCGCTACCTGGTCAATACGGGTTTCGACACGATCGAAATGGACGAGGGACCGGAATATCTGGAGGAGGCATTGCGACTCGGCGTCACGAGAGTCGACATCTTCCCGATCAACTGGACCCGGGTCGCCGCCACCGGACCGCAGCTGGCCCTGACCGGCCGGATCGAGTCCATGATCGCGGCGGCGGCACAGAACGATTCCGCCGCCAGCCGCCTTCGTACCGAGCTCGCCGCCCTCGACGAGGCCAAACGCAACGAGGTGGTCGCGCACATGCTGGCCGAGCAGCTGGCGTCGGTGATGGGAGTGTCCGCTGAATCGATCGACCTGACCCTGCCCTTGCCGGAACTGGGCCTGGACTCGCTCATGGCGGTGGAATTCGGTTCGCTCGTCACGCAATCCCTGGGTGTCGAACTGATCTCCCTGAAGCTCGGACGGTCGTTCAGTCTGGAGCAGGCCGGCGCCAAGGCCGCGGAGGCGATCGTCCAAGGCGTCGGCTCACATGGGGCACCGATCGGCGCGGCGACGGTGCAGGCATGACCGAGTCGGCGCGCGACTTGGCGCGAAAACTACTGGCGAATAACAGTTCCGGCAGCCCCGCGGCGACTGCGCCGCCGGTGCGACCGGTGACGCGGTCGCGGCAACGCCGCGGGCCCGGCCGCCAGTTCGCCGATCATCCGGACGTGGCGGCAGCCGTACAGAAACGAGTGATGATCGCGTCACTGTATGAGCAGACCCAGCTGGTGAACCCGTTGTTCCTGCCTCGGACAGGACCCAACGACACGGTTATCCACGTCATGGAGCCGCGGCTGGCGGGCATGGATCTGGTGAACTTCAGCGCCTACAACTACCTCGGCCTGGCCAACCATCCGCGCGTGGTCGACGGCGCGAAGAAGGCCCTGGATCAGTTCGGGGCCTCGGCGTCGGCCAGCCGCATCGTCGCCGGTGAGATCCCGCTCTACGAAGAGTTGGAACGCCGCCTCGCCGACATCTACGGTGTCGGCGACGCCATGGTGACCACCAGCGGTTACCTCACCAATGCCGGTGTGATCGGCTTTCTGCTCGGTGAGGGTGATGTCGCGGTCTGCGACTCGCTCATACACGGCAGCGTCATCTCCGGCGTTCAGTGGTCCGGTGCGCGACGCATCAATTTCCGGCACAACGACCCCGAGTCGCTGCGGTCCGTGCTGCGTACCTCGCGCAGCGGCTTCGATCGTGCGCTGGTGGTGCTCGAGGGCCACTACAGCATGGACGGCACCGTCGGCCGCATCGAGGAATTGGCCGCCATCGCGCGGGAGTACGACTGCGCGGTGATGGTCGACGAGGCCCACTCCTTCGGAGTCTTCGGCGCCAAGGGGCACGGCATCCGCGAGCACTACGGTCTGCCTGGTGACGCCGTGGACATTTGGATGGCGACGTTGTCCAAAGCGTTGGGTAGCACCGGCGGATTCGTCGCGGCCGACGCGGATCTCATCGGCGCGATGAAGTCGTCCGCGCCGGGCGTCGCCATGCTCACCGGCGCACCCGCGCCCGCGGCGATCGGCGCCGCACTCGCGGCACTCGACGTGCTCGAGCAGGAGCCGGAACGCTTGACCCGCCTGTGGGCGAATGCCGCCCTGTTCCACGGTGCGCTGTCCGAACGCGGCGTGAATCTGGGTGTCTCCCATGGCACGCCGATCGTGCCCGTCATCGTTCCCGGCGAGATCCGCGCCGGGTACGTCTCCTCCACCTTGCTGGAGAACGGCGTCTACTCGGGCCTGATCTCCTCCCCCGCCGTCCCGGCCGGACAGGAACGCCTCCGCTTCTTCATCACTTCCGAGCACACCGAGGAGCAACTGAACAGAACGGTGGATCTGCTCACCGAAACGATCGCCCGAGCCGAGCAGATCCCGGACAGCACAATCGACAGATGATCCGCACGGGCCAAGCAGTCAGCGGCCTGCCGACGCCGCGCATCGGCGAACCCGGGCTCTCCGAAGCCGGGTTCGTTCCGACCAGAATTCGCGCCGATCGCCGACTGTGATCGGAAGGCGCCGGCCGCGATTTTCCTCGGCCGGCGCCTTCCGCCGCGCGGATGGTTGCGCGATCCCATCGCAGGATCTCGGGATGGTCGATCCTCACGCCACGCGGCACTTTCCGCTCTTCCGGACCGGCTGATCACCGGAATCGTGGGCCCTTGGATGTCCATGCGCACATCCGTCAACCGCAGCAGACCGGGTCGTCGCAGGGGTTTCCTACTTCACTGCCGTAGGCCATGAAGTCCTTGACGCGCTCCAAGATCTGTTCGGCTGTGTCGGGCTCGAGCGGCGGTAGAGATCGGGCGCTCGGCCGACCCCAGGTGGCCGGGGGGTCGTCGAGGCCGAAACGCGGTGCGCCGTCGATGAACAGTGTCCACAGCGGATGATCGGGAAAACCGTTCATCCGCAAGGCCCACCACTGGCCGTCGACGTGGGCGGCGACGGGAAACCTGCCGTTCCCGGTCGATTGCCATCGTGGTCGTGCGCTCAGCTCGGGGTACGGCATTGTCTCAGTGTCCCTGATTCCGACGACCGGCGGATTTGCGTTGCTCCCAGACGCGTTCCTGCGCGGCGATCTTCTCCGCGACCGGATCGCCCGGGCCGTCCACTGGGTGCAGGCTGCGGATCTACTTGTGGTGCAACTGCGCCGACTGATGAAAAGGCGCAGGTCATCAGGTTGGTCACCGACTCCGCGCCCGAAGCCCGGCGGCCTACTCGTTTTCCTCCGGCCAGAAAACACGCCAATCCTCGGCGGTCAGCGGGAGGCGTTCGCCGCGCTTCTTTTCCGCCGCGTCCTCCGTCGCACGGATAGCGGCGGCGAACGTCAGCGTCGCTTTGCGGAGACGTTCCTCGGCGCTTTCCGGACCACCGAGACGCACCACCCGCAGCGCTTCGGGGACGAGATCGGACGGGAGACCGGCCTTGATGCTGCGGGAGACGACCTTCTCGGCGAGTGCCAGGGCGGGCTGGGCCATGGCGATGCCGTCCAGGCAGGAGCGGCGGGACTTCTCGGCGGATTTGCGCTCCTCCCAGGCGCGTTCCTGCGCGGCGATCTTCTCCGCTACCGACGCGGACGGATCGATCGGGGCGTCGGCCAGGTGCGGGCTGCGGTTGACCAGCTTGGCGACCAGGGCGGCGGCGACGTCGTCGACCGTGAATTCCCCCGCTGCCTCGGCGATCCGGGAATGGAACAGCACTTGCAACAGCAGGTCGCCGAGTTCTTCCTTGATCGTCTCGGCATCGCTGTGCTGGATGGCGTCGAGCAGCTCGTAGGTCTCCTCGAGCAGATAGGGACGCAGGGAATCATGGGTCTGGGTGACCTCCCACCCACCGAAATGCCAGAGGCGGTCCATCACCTCGACCGCACCGGCCAGCCCCGCCGCGACCACCGCCGTGTCCGTTGGCGGCAGCGAGTCGCCGTTCGGCGCGCTACCGGCCGGCACGCCCGCGGCGGCACGATGCCGGGCGGCCCGAAGGACGGACTCGTCGCGACCCGTCGAACTCATCGCGGCGCCATCTCGGCGGCGACGGTGAGATCGACCGCCCCTTGCGCCTTCCCGTCCATCGCCAGCAGCAGATCGGCGACGAATTGCAGCAGCACCACATCTCGGACGCGCTCAGCCCCGACACTGTCCTCGACACGCGGCAACGGAAGCTGCACCACTCCGGACGCGGCGCGGTATCCCGCGCTCGGGTAGAGCCGCTTGAGCCGCATCTGCTTGGAATCGGACAGATGCAGGGGCGAGATCTTCAACGTCGTCCCGGTGACCGCGATCTCGGTGACCTCGTACTCGCGGGCGAGCAGCCGCAACTTGGCCACCGACACCAGGCGCCCGACCTCCACCGGCAGCGGGCCGTAACGGTCGACGAGTTCGTCCACGACCAGCGCGAGCGCCGAATCCTCTTGCGCCGCGGCCAGTTTGCGGTACGCCTCCAGGCGCAGCCGGTCGCTGGCGATGTAGTCGGGCGGGATGTGCGCGTCCACTGGCAGGTCGATGCGCACCTCCTTGACCTCCTCGGTGATGATCGGCTTGCCGTCGGCGGCGGCGCGGTACGCCTCGACGGCCTCGCCGACCAGCCGCACATAGAGATCGAAGCCGACGCCCGCGACGTGACCGGACTGCTCGGCGCCGAGCACGTTGCCCGCGCCGCGGATCTCCAGGTCCTTCATCGCGACCGCCATGCCCGCGCCGAGGTCGGAGTTCTGCGAGATGGTGGCCAGCCGGTCGTAGGCCGTCTCGGTGAGCGGCTTCTCCGGCGGGTACAGGAAGTAGGCGTAGCCGCGTTCCCGGCTGCGCCCGACCCGGCCGCGCAACTGGTGCAACTGCGAAAGGCCCAGCGCGTCGGCGCGTTCCACGATCAGCGTGTTGGCGTTGGAGATGTCCAGGCCGGTCTCGATGATCGTGGTGCACACCAGCACGTCGTATTCGCGCTGCCAGAAACCCTGCACGGTGGACTCCAGCGCGTCCTCGTTCATCTGGCCGTGCGCGACCGCCACCCGCGCCTCCGGCACGAGATCACGAATCCGCTTGGCGGCCTTGTCGATCGACGACACCCGGTTGTGCACATAGAAGACCTGCCCGTCGCGCAGCAGTTCGCGGCGGATCGCGGCGGTGACCTGCTTGTCGTTATATCCGCCCACGTAGGTGAGCACCGGGTGGCGTTCCTCCGGCGGGGTGAGAATGGTCGACATCTCGCGGATCCCGGCCAGGCTCATCTCCAGGGTGCGCGGGATCGGGGTCGCCGACATGGTGAGCACGTCGACATGCGTGCGCAGCGCCTTGATGTGCTCCTTGTGCTCGACACCGAACCGCTGCTCCTCGTCGACCACGACGAGGCCGAGGTCCTTCCAGCGCACGCCGGTCTGTAGCAGCCGGTGGGTGCCCACCACGATGTCGACGCTGCCGTCGGCCATTCCCTCCAGCACGGCGCGGGCCTCGGGCGGATCGGTGAAGCGGGACAGGCCCTTCACGGTGATCGGGAAACCCGCGACACGCTCGGCGAACGTCTGTAGATGCTGTTGGGCGAGCAGTGTGGTCGGCACCAGCACGACGACTTGTTTGCCGTCCTGCACCGCCTTGAACGCCGCGCGCACCGCGATCTCGGTCTTGCCGTAGCCGACGTCGCCGCAGACCACGCGGTCCATCGGGACCGGCTTCTCCATATCCGCCTTCACCTCGGCGATGGCGGTCATCTGGTCGACGGTCTCGGTGAACGCGAACGCGTCCTCCATCTCCTTCTGCCACGGCGTGTCGGCCCCGAAGGCGTGGCCCGGCGCGGCCTGACGGGCCGCGTACAGCTGCACGAGTTCGCCCGCGATCTCGCGAACGGCCTTGCGCGCCTTGCGTTTCGTGTTCGCCCAGTCCGAGCCGCCGAGCTTGGACAGGCTGGGCATCTCGCCGCCGACGTAGCGGGAGAGCTGATCGAGCGACTCCATCGGCACGAACAGCCGGTCGCCGGGCTGGCCGCGCTTGCCCGGCGCGTACTCGATCACCAGGTACTCGCGGCGGGCGCCCCCGACGGTGCGTTCGATCATCTCGACGAACTTGCCGATGCCGTGCTGGTCGTGCACCACCATGTCACCGGCGCTCAACGCGAGCGGGTCGACCTGGTTGCGCCGCTTCGCGGGCATCCGCTTGCCCTCGGTCGGCGCGGTGACCCGGTTGCCGGTCAGGTCGGACTCGGCGACCACCACCAAACGGGCGTCTTCGAACACCAGGCCGTCGTGCAGCGAGCCGCACAGCACGCCCACCACGCCCTCGTTCGGCTCGGCGCCCGTCTCCAGCGCCGCGGCGGGCACGTCGGCATCCGCCAGCCGTTCCATTACGCGCTGCGCGGTGCCGTGACCTGCGACGACCACCACGGCCCTGCCGCCGGTGGTCACGTGGGCGCGCAACGAGGCGAACATGGTCGCGACCAGTTCGTCGGACCCGCGCGCGGTGGGGCCGGGCAGCACCCGCAGGACGACCTCGGAGGAATCGCCGGAGGCGAGCGGGCTCAGCGTCCACCAGGGCAGACCCTGCCGGTCGGCGCTGGCGTGGACGTCGGACAGCGGCTGGTAGGCCGACGCGGCAAGGTCGAGCCCGTGGCCGCCGAGCGGCGCGGCGCCACCGAAGGAGGCAGCCGTCCAGGACGCCTCCAGGAATTCCTCACCGGTGCGCACCAGGTCGGCGGCACGGGTGCGGATCTTCTCCGGATCGCACAGCAGCACGTGGGTGCCTTCCGGCAGCACCTCGGTGAGCAACCGCAGCTGCCCCGGTCGCAGCACCGGCAGCAGCGCTTCCATGCCCTCGACCGGGATGCCCTGGGCCAGTTTCTCCAGCATCTCCCCCAGCGCCGCGTCGGCGGAGTTGGCGGTGGCCACCTCGGCGGCCCGCTCGCGCACCTCGGCGGTGAGCAGCAGCTCCCGGCACGGCGGCGCGACCACGACGTCCACCGCGACGTCCGGCAGCGAGCGCTGGTCGGCGACGGCGAACGGCCGCAGTTCGGTGATCTCGTCGCCCCAGAACTCGACACGCACCGGATGGTCGGCGGTGGGCGGGAAGACATCGAGGATGCCGCCGCGCACCGCGAACTCGCCGCGCTTGCCCACCATGTCGACCCGGGTGTAGGCGAATTCCACCAGCCGCACGAGCAATTCGTCGAAGTCCAGCTCGACGCCCACGCGCAGCACGATCGGCTCGATGTCGCCGAGACCGCCCGCCATCGGCTGCATCAGCGATCGCACCGTGGTCACCACCACGCGCAGTGGCGCGGGGAAATGCGGGTCGTCGGGGTGCGCGATCCGGCGCAGCACCTCCAGCCTGCGCCCCACCGTGTCCGCGCCCGGCGAGAGCCGCTCGTGCGGCAACGTCTCCCAGGACGGGAACTGCGCGACCGCGGGACCGAGCATCTCCGCCAGCTCGACGGTCAGGTCGTCGGCTTCGCGCCCCGTGGCCGTGACCACCACCAGCGGCCGCTCGGCGGCCACCCGCGCCGCGACGAACGGCCGCACCGCCGACGGCGCGACCAACGCGACCGACGTGGTGCCGATCAGCTCCGCGACGGTCCGTAGCGAGGTATCGGCACCGGCCGCAGCGGCCAGTCCCGCCAACGGTGGGCGGTGGGTGGACATCGACAACTCCTGAGCGCAGGCGACACGGTTCGAGCGGCCAACCGAGTCTAGTTAAGCGGATGTCCCCTGATTGCAGCGCCTGCGGGGACGCGCGCTCACGGCTACCGCCGGTGTACGCCGAAGCCACCGCCTTCGGCCTTGTCCGTCGCGAACGCGGCGATCACCTGGTTGCGCTCCGGCCACCTGGTCGGAGCACCGGCGTTGTCGCGAAGGGCCAACGAATCACCCCCACCGGCCGACCCGAACCCCACCATCCGAGCCGCGTGCACTTCGTCCAAACCTCGCGCACCGACGCGCCCAGCGCACCACAACTCCCGGTTCCGAGCGAAGCGAGACCGAGCATGCGCCGTTCGCGGCCCGGCTCGCGTTTGCGCGACCGCCGCGTACGCGACGAAGGAGCAAGCGGCGGTCGCGCAAACGCGAGCCACAAAGGGGCCGCGAACACGCAGCGCCGCAGGCGCTGCCAAAGTTACGGCACGTAGCGGCGCAGGCGCCTGGCGGCGAACTCGCGGAAGTAGGACAACTTCTCCGCCGGCACGAGGGCCGGGAGCAGGAAGTACCACGCGCGCTCCATCCGGACCGCCATCTGGTCGATGGATTCGGTGCCGACGGCGATGATGTGCACGCCCGCGGCCATCTCCTGCCAGAGCAGGCCGATGACCTCCGCGTCCAGGTCGGCGATCAGGTCGCCCTGGGCGATGGCGCGCTCGGCGAGCAGCCGGTAGGTGTCGCCCCAGTTCTTGGCGATGTTGTCGCCTTGGGCGCCGCGGTAGTCGCCGATCTGGTGGGTCAGCTTCAGCATGGCGCCGACCATCGGGTCGTTCATCGATAGATCGGCGACGACGTAGGTGATGCCGATGCACGCTTCGAGCGCGGGCACCCGGGGATCGAAGAAGCCCTGACACGAGCTGGTGAGTCGCTCGTTGCCCTGGTCGACCACGGCGCGCGCCAGCTCTTCCTTCGAGCCGAAGTGAAAATACAAGGCGCCCTTGGTCACATTGGACTGCGCGATGATCTCGCTCAGGCTCGCATTCGCATATCCCAAGCGCAGAAAGACATCGGCCGCGCCTGCCAGGACGGAGTCGCGGGTGATCTCCGCGCGCGCTTGCCTAGCCATCAGATCCGCCTGTCATCCCAAAACCAGCCATCCTGAAGTAGACCGACATCCCGAAGTTGACCGACTTACCGCCCGAACAGCACCCAAAGGATGGGTGAACCGTACCACCAGGCGCGCGCCCGGCAGCCAATTCGAGCATTCGGCAAGACCCGCCGCGCAATTTGCTGGTTAACAATCCGGGTCACTCACCTGCGCTCGCGCGCCACTCCGAACTCAGTTGCGGCTCGGCCTCCAGATGGCTCAGCCCGTTCCAGCACAGGTTCACCAAGTGTGCCGCCACAACCTCTTTCGAGGGTTGGCGCTCGTCGAGCCACCAGGTCGCGGCGGTGGCGACCTGGCCGACGAGCGCCTGCGCGTAGAGGGTGGACAGACTGGTGTCGAATCCGCGCCGCGCGAAATCTCCGGCCAGGATGTGCGCCACCTGATTGGTCGCCTCGTTGAGCAAACTGGAGTACCTGCCCTCCGCCGCCGCGGCGGGCTGATCGCGCACCAGAATTCGAAACCCGTCGGTTCGTTCTTCGATGTAGGTCAGCAGTGCCAGCGCGACCTGTTCGAGCCGGATACGCGATCGGTTCTGCGTGAGCGAGGAGGTGATCATGTCGAGCAGCATCGACATCTCGCGGTCGACGACGACCGCGTACAACCCCTCCTTGCCGCCGAAGTGTTCGTACACCACGGGTTTGGAGACCTGGGCGCGTTGCGCGATCTCCTCGATGGAGGTCGCGTCGTAACCGCGTTCGGCGAACAGCGCGCGCCCGATCTCGATGAGCTGCTGACGCCGCTGCGTGCCGGTCATCCGCGGCCGGGACACTCGATGCGACTCACCCGAAGACACCCCTGCTCCTCCGCCCTCTCCGCGTTGTTGCCGGTCGTGAGTGCCTCGGCGGTCCCTCCGACCGACGGTCGCATGCCGGGCGGGTCGCGGGCGAGCCCGGCGAGTTGCCCTCGTGCGTGTCGAGTCGGCCGTCGCACCGGGGCTCCGACGCACGACACCGACATTCGGATACCACTGTCCCAGACCGGCCGGAGATCCACCCGCCCGGCCCACCGGTCCGCCGCCGACGTGTCTCCGGCCGTCCCGGCTCCGCCCTGGTACGGCCGGAATAGGCGGACAGGCGGGCAGAACAATTCGCGGGGAGGCGGCCGAGTATGCGAGGATTCATCCCGTGCCATGGCACAGCGGCGGGGGTGTTCGCCAACCGCCGGTGTGGCGATCCGCCGTGGTGTAATGGCAGCACCTCTGATTTTGGTTCAGATAGTTCAGGTTCGAGTCCTGGCGGCGGAGCTCGAGAGCACGATGACCATCGTTGGCCCGCACATCGTTGACCAAGCACGACGACGCCCCGCACGAGGACAGGCAGCCGAGGGAGATCCATGCCACAGCAGACCGCCGTCGTCGTTCTCGCAGCCGGTGCCGGGACACGAATGCGGTCGAAGACCCCCAAGGTCCTGCATTCGCTGGCCGGTCGGAGCATGCTCGCGCACGCGCTGCATGCGGCGAACGAGATCGACCCCGCGTACCTCATCACCGTGGTGGGGCACGACCGCGAGCAAGTCGGCGCCGCGGTGAACGCGGTGGCCGACGAGCTGGGCCGGGAGATCACCCCCGCGATCCAGGAAGAGCAGCTCGGCACCGGGCACGCCGTGCAATGCGCGCTGGCCGCCCTGCCCGTCGGATTCACCGGTGACGTACTGGTCACCTCCGCGGACGTGCCGCTGCTGGACGGGCACACCTTGGCCGCACTCCTCGACGAGCACCGCAGCTACGCCGAACGCCCCGCGGTCACCGTGCTGACCTTCGTACCGCCGGACCCGAACGGCTACGGCCGCATCGTGCGCGACGCGGAGGGCCAGCTGGCCGAGATCGTCGAGCACGCCGACGCCACCCCGGAGCAGGCCGCGATCACCGAGGTGAACTCCGGTGTGTACGCGTTCGACGCGGCGGTGCTGCGCACCATGATCAGCCGGTTGTCCACCGCCAACGCCCAGCACGAGCTGTACCTCACCGACGTGCTGCGCCTGGCCCGCGAGGCCGGTCACCCGGTGCACGGCGCACGCCTGGTCGACGCGGCCAAGGTCACCGGCGTCAACGACCGGGTGCAACTGGCCTCGGCGGCGCACACGCTCAACCGCTACATCCTGGAACGCCACATGCGCGCGGGCGTCACGATCATGGATCCCGCCTCGACCTGGGTCGACGCCGGTGTGCGCATCGGAAGGGACGCCGTGCTTCGCCCCGGCGTGCAACTTATCGGCAACACCGTCGTCGGCGAGGACGCCGAGATCGGCCCGGACAGCACGCTCACCGATGTCGTCGTCGGCGACGGCGCCCGGGTGATCCGCACCCACGGCGAGGGGGCCACCATCGGCCCGAAGGCGACCATCGGCCCGTTCAGCTACCTGCGGCCCGGCACCGTCGTGGGCGAGGTGGGCAAGCTCGGCGCGTTCGTCGAGACCAAGAACGCCTCGATCGGCGCGCATTCGAAGGTGCCGCACCTGACCTACGTCGGCGACGCCACCATCGGGGAGCACAGCAACATCGGTGCGTCCAGCGTCTTCGTCAACTACGACGGGGTGACCAAGCACCACACCGTGGTCGGCTCGCACGTGCGCACCGGCAGCGACACCATGTTCGTCGCGCCGGTGACGGTGGGTGACGGAGCCTATACGGCGGCGGGTACTGTACTGCGCAGAAACGTTCCGCCCGGAGCTCTCGCGGTCTCCGGCGGACCGCAGAAGAACATCGAGGGCTGGGTGCAGCGACACCGTCCTGGGACGGACGCGGCCCGCGCGGCGGCGGAAGCCGTCGCGGCCAAGGAGATGTCGGGTCAGGCAATAGAGCAAAAGGATGGCAATCAGCAGTGACCGCGTCATGGATCGATAACCAGAAGAACCTGATGCTCTTCTCGGGACGCGCTCATCCTGAGCTGGCCGAGCAGGTCGCCAAGGAACTCGACGTCCACGTCACGCCGCAGATCGCGCGGGACTTCGCCAACGGCGAGATCTTCGTCCGGTTCGAGGAGTCGGTCCGTGGTTCCGACGCCTTCGTCCTGCAGAGCTTCCCCGCGCCACTGAACCAGTGGCTGATGGAGCAGCTCATCATGATCGACGCGCTCAAGCGTGGCTCGGCCAAGCGGATCACCGCTGTGCTGCCGTTCTACCCGTACGCCCGCCAGGACAAGAAGCACCGCGGCCGCGAGCCCATCTCGGCCCGCCTGGTCGCGGATCTGCTGAAGACCGCGGGCGCGGACCGGATCATCACCGTCGACCTGCACACCGACCAGATCCAGGGCTTCTTCGACGGCCCCGTCGATCACATGCACGCACAGCTGCAGCTGGCGGAGTACATCCGCACCAACTACAGCCTCGAGCACATCACCGTCGTCTCCCCGGACTCCGGCCGCGTGCGCGTCGCCGAGAAGTGGGCCGACTCGCTGGGCGGCTCGCCGCTGGCCTTCATCCACAAGACCCGCGACCCGCTGGTGCCCAACCAGGTGAAGTCCAACCGCGTGGTCGGCGAGGTCGAGGGCCGCACCTGCATCCTGATCGACGACATGATCGACACCGGCGGCACCATCGCGGGCGCGGTCAAGGTGCTCAAGGAGGCCGGCGCGGGTGACGTGGTCATCGCCGCGACCCACGGCGTGCTGAGCGCGCCCGCCGCCGAGCGCCTCGCCAACTGCGGCGCCAAGGAGGTCGTGGTGACCAACACCCTGCCCCTGGTGGAAGAGAAGAAGTTCCCGCAGCTCACCGTGCTCTCCATCGCGCCGCTGCTGGCCCGCACCATCCGCGAGGTCTTCGAAAACGGTTCGGTCACCGGCCTTTTCAACGGCAACGCCTAAGCCTCACACCGCGGAAACGGCGGCTCGGACTCCGGTCCGGGCCGCCGTTTCCGCGTTCGCGTCAGCCGCGGCGATCGGCGGGGATACTGGGGGTATGGACCGTGACCCGTTGGAGACCGAGATGGGGGATGACGACCAAGAGGACGAGATCCGCGAGTATCAGCGCAATATCGAGGATCCGCCCGACGACCTGCGCATCCGCTACCACGAGGACGAGGACGACGGCAGGCTCGGCATCGATGACGAGCTGGATCGGGAGTGGACGCCGCACGACGGCCGCACCGAGGACGACGAGGCGGACGACCGGTCCGCCGAGGTGGCCGCGATCGAGATCGTCGACGATATCGAGCTCGTCGACGACGAGGACCTCTGAACCGAATACCGCCCCGACGCGCCGCGCTGTAGCAATCGGCTATGACGATGCGTGCAGCGTGGTAGGCATAGGTTGCGTGACCGGGACGACACGAGGAGGGTGCGATGAGCACGCCGAAGGATCCGGACCACACCGACGACGAGCGGCGGGAGCCGGAGGCACCGTCGTTGCCGAAACCGACCGGTGAGACCTCGGGTGACGAGCCTGCTCAGCCACTGACCGGCGCCGCCCCGGCCCAGACCGGCGCACCACCCACCGAGCACGATCCGGCCGCCGCGCGGCCACCGGAAAGCGAGCAGGGCCCGGCGGACCAATGGTGGCAGTCGGGCGGCACACCGCCCGCGGGCCCGCTGGGCGGTCAGTGGGGCGCGGAACCCAGCGGTCAACCGGCCGAACCTCAGCCCTGGGGCGCCGACGGACCGGGCGGCCAGCAGTCCTGGGGCGCCGAACCCGCCGCGCCGGGATCCCCGCTGTCGAGTTCCGCTCCCCAGCCTCCGACCGACGAGGAGACGCGCCGGTTCACGCCGGACGACCACGCTCGATACGGGTCGGGCGGACAACCGCCCCACCCGCCGTACGGACAGCCCGCCGACGCCGGGCAACCGTATCCGCCGACCGGGCAACCTCCGTACCCGGCGGGCGGAGGGTACGACCAACCGGCTGCCGGTCCGCAGTACGGCTACCCGTCCTACCCGCAGGAGGGGTACGAACCGTATGCCACCCCGCCGAGGCCACCGGGGAGCCAGGTGTACTCGATCATCGGGTTCGTCTGCGCGGTGATCGCGGTGCTGTTCTGCCCGATCTTGTTCGGTCCGGCCGGGATAGTCCTGGGGATCGTCGGGCACAACAAGGGCGAATCGCTCGGCAAATGGGCAGCGATCGCGGCGGCCGTCGGGATGGTCATCGGCTTCATCGTGGGATTCGCCGTGTTCGGCGGAGACTTCACGACGTAGATTTCCGGTATGCGTTCCTTCGGTGACACCAGCGCGGCGAGTGTGCGCGCATGACCGGATTCACAGGCTTCCCGCTGGCCGGGCTGGACTTCTACGAAGACATGGAGGCCGACAACTCCAAGGCTTTCTGGACCGCGCACAAGAATATTTACGAAGAATCGATACTCACGCCGATGAAGGCGCTCGTAGCCGAGCTCGAGCCGGATTTCGGCGCGGCGAAGATCTTCCGGCCATACCGGGACGTGCGATTCGCCAAGGACAAGACGCCGTACAAGACCGCGCAGGGCGCGGTGGTGCGCGCCGCGCCCGGCGTCGGCTGGTATGTCCAGGTCAACGCGGCGGGCCTGTTCGTCGGCGGCGGCTTCTACCAGGGCTCGCCCGATCAACTCGCGCAACTGCGCGCCACCATCGATGACGAGGTGCGCGGCGGCGAACTGGCGGCGATCCTCGCGAAACTCGCCGGCGCCGGCTTCACCATCGGCGGCGAGAAGCTGAAGACCAAACCCAAGGGTTACGACGCCGACCATCCGCGCATCGACCTGCTGCGGCACAAATCCATCACGTGCGGCAGGGAATTCGGCGCACCCGGCTGGCTGGACACGCCACGGACGGCGAAGGAGGTCCGCGCCGCGTGGGAGACGATGCGGCCGCTGGTCGAGTGGCTCGCGGCGGTGATCGGCGGCGCGCCCTCCAGGTGACCGCCGCCGACCGGAGCCCCGGTCAGCGCCGTCCGGCGAGGATCAGCGCGAAGCGATCGTCCGGATCGGTCCACACATGACCGGTGGCGAAGCCCGCGGCGGCGAGCTCGGCGTCGAGCCCCTCGACCCGGAACTTCGCGGAGATCTCGGTGCGCATCTGTTCGCCGCGGCCGAAACGCACGGTGAGACCGAGGTCGGCGACCGTGACGGTCATGTCCTCGCTCGCCTCCAGTCGCATCTCGATCCACTCCCGCGCCGCGTCCCAGACCGCGATGTGCCGGAACTTCTCCGGTTCGAAGTCGGCGCGCAGGCGGGCGTTCAACACGTGCAGCACATTCCGGTTGAACTCGGCGGTGACGCCCGCCGCGTCGTCGTAGGCGGGCACGAGCACCGCCGGGTCGGTGACCAGCCCGGCGCCGAGCAGCAGTTGCTCACCCGGTTCGAGCACGGCGTGGATCCCGGCGAGGAATTCGGCCCTCTCCTCGGGGACGAGGTTGCCGATGGTGCCGCCGAGGAAGGCGATCATCCGGCGCCCGCCGCGCGGGAGGTTGTCCAGGGTGTCGGTGAAATCGCTGACCACACCGTGCACGCCGAGACCAGGGAACTCGGCCGCGACCTCGTCGGCGGCCGCTCGCAGCGCCGCGGACGAAACGTCCTGCGGTACATACGTCTTCAAGGGTCCGCGGGCGCTGAGGGCGGTGAGCAGCAGGCGGGTCTTGGCCGCCGATCCGGCGCCGAGTTCGACCAGCACCTCGGCCTGGGCGGCGTCGGCGATCTCGTCGACCACCCGCTCGAGCAGCGCGCGCTCGGTGCGCGTCGGGTAGTACTCGGGCAGTTCGGTGATCCGCTCGAACAGTTCGCTGCCCTTGGCGTCGTAGAACCATTTGGGCGGCAGCCATTTCGGGGTCGCGGTCAGGCCCTGTGTGGCGTCCGAGCGGAGCGCCGTGTTCAGGTCGTCTTCGGTGAGGTGGATGTCCAGCGTGGCTGCGGTCATGGCACGGGCCTTTCGGGTCAGAGGAGGGCGTCGACGGACAGCGCGCCGGGCCTGGCGCTCACCAGGCTGCGGTCCGGGATCGACCGCCAGCGGGGGTCGTCGTCGAAGGGTTCGGAGGACATGAGCGCGAAATCGTCGGTGACCAGCACCGACAACGAATGGTGGCAGGTGGTCGCCCACAGTTGTGCGCCGTCGGAGAGCAGGAGATTCAGGCGTGCTTCCGGCGCCCGGTCGAGGATCGCGGACACCAGCAGCCGCAGTGCCGCCGGAGCGGCGGACCATTCGCCGTCCGGTGCGCCGGTCGCCAGCAGATCGCACAGCAGTACCCACAGCGTGGCCGCGTCGGTGGCGGATTCCGCCTCCAGCAACCGCGCGGGGGTGAACAGATCCTCGGCGCCGAGTTCGGCGGCGATGAGCGCGAACTCCTCGGCCACGCCGGTCAGCGTGCGCCGCCAGTCCGGCACCACGCCGTTGTGACTGAACGCCCAGCGGTCACGGGTGAACGGCGCGCAGGCGGACCGCTCGACCGGCATGCCGACCGTCGCCGACCGCACCGCTGCGAGCACGGCGGCGGACTCCAACTGCGGAAGCACCTCCTCCACGGCCGGGTCGGTCCAGATCGGCGCCGCGTTGCGGTAGCGGCTGGCGGTGACCGTGTCGTCCACTCCGACGCGCCACCAGGCGACGCCGAACCCGTCGGCGTTGATGGTGCCGCCGTGGCGCATGTCGCGCGGCGCCCACGCCTGCGTGCGCAGCGAATGGGAGCCGAGGGTCAACATGTCGCCTACCCGCACCGGCGGGCCGATGTAACCCAGGTGTCTACACATCGGCACCCGCCGAAGCCACCTTCGACCGGTGCGGTCCGCTCACCGCGTGACCACGGTCCGGCCGCAGGCCGGAATGACGGGCGTCGCTCACTCGCCTTCTCCCGGACCCAGGTCCCGCGCCAGGCGGAAACCGGCGAAGATCTGGCGACGGATGGGATGGTCCCAGTTGCGGAAGGTGCCGCGACAGGCCACCGGATCGGTGCCGAAGGAACCGCCGCGCAGCACGCGGTAATCGCCGCCGAAGAACACCTCGGAGTACTCCCGGTACGGGAACACGCGGAAGCCCGGATACGGCTCGAAACCCGAAGCGGTCCATTCCCACACGTCACCGATCAGCTGGTGCACGCCCGCGGGAGACGCGCCGGACGGATACGCGCCGACCTCGGCGGGTTCCAGATGCCGCTGCCCGAGGTTCGCGGTGGTCGCGTCGGGATCGGCGTCGCCCCACGGGAATCGGCGCGAGGCGCCGGTGGCCGGATCGAACCTGGCCGCCTTCTCCCACTCCGCTTCGGTGGGCAGGCGCTTACCCGCCCAGTTCGCGTAGGCCTCGGCCTCGAACCAGCACACGTGTACGACCGGCTGCCGCGGCCGCAGCGGGGTCATCACCCCGAATACCCGCCGCCACCAGCGCCCGGACGGATCGCGCTCCCAGAACTGCGGCGCGACGAGGCCTGCCTCGGTGCGGTGCGCCCAGCCGCGCTCGGACCAGAGCTCGGGCCGCTCATAGCCGCCGTCGTCGATGAAAGCCAGGTATTGCTCGTTGGTCACCGGCGCGGCGTCGATCGCGAAGCCGGGCACCCGGACCGGATGGGCGGGGCGTTCGTTGTCCAGCGCCCACACGTCGGTCGAGGTGCCCATGGTGAATTCGCCGGCGGGGATCACGACTTCCCCGGTGACCGGCGCCGCGGCGGTGGGTGCGGCCGCCGCGGCGAGCACGGGTGCGCCCGCGCGCAACTGATGGGTGGCCAGCATGGTCTCGTCGTGCTGCTGCTCGTGCTGGGCGATCATGCCGAACGCGAACCCGTCATCGATCAGTGGCCGACCTCGTAGGTCGCTGCGCTCCAGCACATCCCACACCTTGTCGCGCACGGCGCCGACGTAGTCGCGGGCCTGGCCGGGATCGAGCAACGGTAGTTCGGGCCGGTTCGCGCGGGCGTGTTTGAAGGCGTCGTAGAGCTCGTCGATGTCGGCGCGCACCGCGTCGCGTCCGCCGACGTCGCGCACGAGCCAGAGTTCTTCCTGATTGCCGATGTGCGCGAGGTCCCAGACGAGCGGGCTCATCAGTCGCGAATGCTGGGCTACCAGTTCGGCTTCGTCGAGGCAGTCGGTGAGGGTGAGCGTGCGTTGCCGGGCGCGCGTGAGCACCTCGGCGATCCGGTCACGCAGCTGTTCGGTACCGGAGTGGTCGGTGAAGGCGGAATGGGAAGTGGTCACGGGAAACGTCTCCGGGATTCGTGCTGATCGGCGTCTGCGCTGCTGGGCGACTCGGCGCGGTCGACCGGGTCGCTGTCGGGGAAATGCGGTCGGCTGCTGGTCACAGGGCTGTCTCCGTGGGCTCCGTGCTGTGCTCGGTGTCGTCCTCGGTCGGGGTGCGTCCGTGGCGACATCGTTTCGCGGCGGATTCCACGGCGCGGGCCGCGTCGTCGGTCGCGGTGTGCTCGGCCGCCAGGCGTAGCAGGGCGACCGCACCGGCCCTGATGTCGGGATCGGCCAATCCGTAGCGGGCGGCATCGACCCAGCGGCCGGCCAGCGGCGCGGCGATCGAGCTCGCCTCCGCGACCACCGCCGGGCTGGACATGAGCGCGTCGATCACGTGCACCGGCACGGTCCACGCGTCGCCGGGCTGGGCGTCGATGTAGCGGACCTCCAGGTGGCCCGAGGCGCGCACCGGCGGGAACAGCGTGGTCAGGTGGTAGTCGAGGTCGCCGATGCCGGGGCGGCGGCCGACCTCGTCGTCCAGTGCGCCGGACAGCCAGTCGGCGAAGGTCGCACCGGGCGGTGCGGACCATTCCGCGCAGTCGCCGTTGCCGCCCTCGGCGCCGCCGTCCGGTCGGCGCACGCACAGCAGCGGCACGTCCAGCGCCCATCTGCCGTACGCGGCGATCGGGTCGGCCCAGTCCAGCACCGGCGGGCGGGTGCGCGTGTTGTCCAGCCGCAACCAGGCCCGCATGCGCTGAGACGCCCATGTGCCCGGCGGCGCGCCACGCAGGCCGGGTGAACAGGCGAAGGCGGCCAGCAGCGCCGGGCCGACGGCGTACAGGGCGCTCCAGCGCGCGGTGACGTCCGCGCGGTCGGCCCCCGCGTCGACGCTGACCTGGGTGGCCGCGGTATTGCACATCATCAGTTTGCCGAACGGCCCGACGCCGCCGAAGGAGCGCTCCATCGCGCGATAGCGCGGCAGCTGAAGCAAGCGCTTGGGGCGGCGGTCCGCGTCGGCGGCGACGGAAACGGTCCGGATGGACCGGGATTCGAGAAGTTCCCGCAACAGGCGGGCATCATCGCGCAGCCGATCACACAGCTGCGCGGCAGCTCCGTAGGGAGCGCTGGAGAGTTCGATCTGACCGCCGGGTTCCAGAGTGACCCGGCTGCCCCCCGGCAAGGCGAGCGCCGGCGAATCGGGGGCGATGGACCGTGGTGCGTACGGTCCGAGTGCGTCCGCCATGGCGGACAGCTGGGGGCGCGGAGCGGCCGAGGGACCCGACGCCGAACACTCACCCTGCACCGTGAGCCATTCGAGTTCGGCGCCGATCAGCGCCGGTGGCCCGAGCTTGAAACACACCCCTCCGACATATGCTTCCGCCGCCGCGCGGGAGGACAGTTCTCCCTGCTCGGTGGCACACCCGGCCGACTCAGGACTCTCGAGCGTGACCGCCATGCCAACCTCCAGTGGGCTCCGGGACGTAGTCCGCTGCTCTTCGGTTATCGCCATTCTCCGCGGTGGTATTCCACTCCCCGGCCGAAATTCGAGTGCGGCGATCCATCCAGCGTAGCGACGCAGGCCGACAAGAAACCGACATGAAGCCGAACAATTCACCCGATAAGGTCGGCTCCATGCTGGATGACGATCGCGTACGAGCCGACACTCCCGGATGCGCGCCGGGGCCCGGACCGGGACCCGTTTTCCTCGACAGCGCCGGATCGTCGCTACCCCCACGGGTCGTCACCGACACCGTCGTCGCGCATCTGCGCAGGGAGGCGGAGATCGGCGGCTATCGTGCCGCGAACGAGCGGCTCGACGATCTGGCCGATGTCAAGACCGTGATCGGCGCGCTGATCAACGCCGCACCCGAGAGCATCGCGCTCAGCGACAGCGCCACGCGCTCGTGGGCGGACTTCTTCTACTCGGTACCGCTCGCCGCGGGCGATCGCATCCTGGTCTCCGAGGCGGACTACGCCAGCAACGCCATCGCCGCTCTCCAGCGGGCCCGCGCCACCGGCGCCACGGTGGAGACGATTCCCAGCGACGGGACCGGGCAGATCGACTTGGACGCGCTGTCGACGCTGGTCGACGAACGGGTCAAGCTGGTGTCGGTGCTGCACGCGCCGACCAACGGCGGGCTGGTCAATCCAGCCGCCGAGGCGACCCGGATCGCGCACTCGGTCGGCGCGCTGGTGCTGCTGGACGCCTGTCAGTCCGCCGGCCAGCTGCCCCTGGACGTGGCCGAACTCGGCGTCGACGCCTTGTCGGCCACCGGCCGCAAGTGGCTGCGCGGCCCGCGCGGCACCGGTTTCCTCTACCTGCGGCCGGAGTTGGCGCGCTCGATCGAACCCGCCCGGCTCGACCTGCATGGCGCGCAATGGACCGGCCCGCACGACTACCGGCTCGCGCCCGATGCCAGCCGCTTCGAGTTCTGGGAGTGCGACGTCGCGGGCAGGCTCGGCCTGGGCGCCGCCGTGCGATACCTGCTCGAACTGGGCCCGGAAGATGTCTACGCCGCGATCGCGGCCCGCGCCGAGCACCTGCGCAAGGCGCTGCCGGAGATTCCCGGGGTGACCGTGCGCGACATCGGTCTGCGGCACAGCGGCATCGTGTCGTTCACCGTGGACGGCGTCGACTCCGGCGAGGTGCGCGACCGGCTGCTGGCGCAGGACATCACGGTCACGGTCAGCCACGCCGGTTCGACCCTGCTGGATATGACCGGCCGTGGCCTCGCCTCCGTGGTGCGCGCCTCGCCGCACTGCTTCGTCGGCTTCGACGAACTCGATCGCTTCGTCGCCGCGGTGGCGGAACTGCGCGCTTGAGCCGCGAGCGGCCCGCGACACTCAGGCCAGATGCACCGCCAGGGCCCTGGCCACCAGAGCCTCGACGTCGGCGCCCGGTGCGACCAGACGCAGGCTGCGATTGGCCCGCGCGGTGGCGATGCCGTGCAGATTCGTCCACAGGGCGATCGCGCGGTCGCGCGGATCGGTCGTGCCCGCCGCAGCGCCGACCAGCTCGGCGAACCGCGCGAACAGCGGCAGGGTGACCGACCGCAGATTCTCGCCGGAGCCTTCGAGCAGATCGTGCCGGAACATCAGGGTGAACATCTCCGGCCGCCGCGCGGCGAACTCGATGTACTCGGCGCTCATCCGCCCGAGACGGTCGCGCGCGGACTCGGCCTCCACCGCCGTGAACCGGTCGGCGAGGTCGGCGAACCCCCGCGCGGCGATGGCGGCCAGCAGTGCGCGGTGGGTCGGGAAGTAGCGCCGCGGCGCACCGTGGGAGACGCCCGCCGCCCGGGTGATCGCGCGCAACCCCAGGTGCGCGGCGCCCACCTCCTCGAGCAGATCGACGCCGACGTCGACCAGTCGATCTCGCAGCGTCTCGCTCTCGGGCATGCGGACATTGTCTACGCATGCCACGGCAGAACCACACTCCCGCACATAGACACTGTCTACGCGATGCGGTAGACAATGTCTACGCGTTCGTCTACGGAGGTCTACATGTGGTACTCGCTGTTCAAGTACGTGCTGCTCGGTCCGCTGCTGCGGCTGCTGGGCAGGCCCGATGTCGCGGGGCCGGACAACATCCCGCGCACAGGGCCGGTGATCATCGCGGCCAATCACCTCGCCGTGATCGACTCGCTCTACCTCGCGCTGGTCATCCCCCGGCGCGTGACGTTCCTGGCGAAACAGGAGTACTTCACCGGGAAGGGCCTGCGCGGCCGGTTCAATCGGTGGTTCTACTCGGTCTCCGGGCAGGTTCCGGTCGACCGGACGGGCGGCGACGCCGCCGCGGGCGCACTGGCGGCGGCCACCCGCATCCTGGAAGCAGGCGGGGTCTGGGCGATCCATCCCGAGGGCACCCGTTCACCGGACGGGCGGATCTACCGCGGCCGTACCGGCACCCTGCGGGTCGCCATGGCCACCGGCGCGCCGGTCGTTCCGGTGACGCTGTCGGGCACCGACCGGGTGAACCCACGCGGCAGTCGTCTGCCGCGTTTCGGCAAAGTGCGCATCGAGTTCGGGGCGCCGCGCCGCTACCCGCCCGCCGAGCAGCGCCACATGGTGCGCGCCGCCACCGACGAGCTGATGCGCGAGCTGGCCGCGCGCTCGGGCCGGTGCTATGTCGATCGCTACGCGGCCACCTTCTCGTCGCTGTGACCTGGGGCCCCCGGAAAAGGGGTTAACGCCGCCCCGCGATGGCGGGATAGTGGGGGGAGGCCGGTTCCCGGCGACAGCTGGTGGTTAGGAGATGAACGTTGAGCAGGTTCACCGACGAGATGTATGCCACGGCGCGAAACTCCGAGCGCGGACTGGTAACCGGCGAGCCCAGCGCCCCGCTGCGGCGCACCTGGGCGGAGATCCACCGGATCGCCCGGCGCATGGCGGGCGGGCTGGCCGAAGCGGGCATCGGGCACGGCGACGCGGTCGGTGTGCTCGCGGGCATGCCGGTCGACATCGCCCCGGCCTGCCAGGCCGTCTGGATGCGCGGCGCGTCGATCACCATGCTGCACCAGCCGACTCCGCGCACCGATCTGGTGGTCTGGGCGCGCGACACCGAGACCGTGCTGACCATGATCGAAGCGCGCGCGGTCGTGCTGGGCGCGCCGTTCGAGGCGGCCGAGCCGCTGCTGCGCGAACGCGGTATCACCGTGGTGCGCATCGACCAGCTGCCCGACGGGCCCGACACCGACCCGGTGCCCGCCGCCGAGGGCGATATCGCGTTGCAGCAGTTGACCTCCGGGTCCACCGGCTCGCCCAAGGCGGTCCGGATCACGCACGAGAACTTCTACGTCAACGCCCACGCCATGTTCGACCGGGTGAAATTCCAGGTCGACGACGACGTGATGGTCAGCTGGCTGCCCCTGTTCCACGACATGGGCATGGTCGGATTCCTCAGCGTCCCCATGCAATTCGGCGCCGAAGTGGTGTGCGTGACGCCGCTGGACTTCCTCACCAGGCCGCTGCTGTGGGCCGAGCTGATCAGCAAGTACCGCGGAACCGTCACCGCCGCACCGAATTTCGCCTATTCGCTGCTGGCCCGGCGGCTGCGGCAGGCCGATGACGGCGCGTTCGACCTCAGCAGCGTGCGCTACATGTGGAACGGCGCCGAACCGGTGGATCCGGACACCATGGACGCTCTGGCCGCCGCCGGGAAACGCTTCGGGCTCAACCCGATGGCGCTCACCCCCGTCTACGGCATGGCCGAGACGACGCTCGCGGTGTCGATCCCCGACGCCGGTCACGGACAGGTGCTCGACGTGATCGATGCCGATCTGCTCGAAGCGATCGGCAAGGCGGTGCCCGTGCCGGAGGAGCACGGCCAGCCCGCCAACATCCGCAGGCTGCCCACCCTCGGCTATCTGGTCGACCATCTGGAGGGCCGGATCGTCGACAGCGAACGTCAGCCGCTGCCTACCCGGTCGGTGGGGGTGATCGAATTGCGCGGCCCCGCGGTCACTTCCGGGTATGTGACGGTGGACGGATTCCAACCGGCCCAGGACGACGAGGGCTGGCTGGACACCGGCGACATCGGCTACTTCACCGACGAGGGGCTGATCGTGGTGTGCGGCCGGATGAAGGACGTGATCATCATGGGCGGCCGCAACATCTACCCCACCGACATCGAGCGCGCCGCGACCAGGGTGAGCGGCGTACGTCCGGGCAACGCGGTGGCGGTGCGCCTCGACGCGGGCCAGAAGCGGGAGAGCTTCGCCGTGGTGGTGGAGAGCGGCAGCCACCAGAACCCCGAGGAGGTCAAGCGCATCGAGCGCGAGATCGTGCATTCGGTGTTCGCGGAGGTCGGCGCTCGGCCGCGCACCGTCACCGTGCTCGGCCCCGGCGCACTGCCGAAGACCTCTTCGGGCAAACTGCGCAGGGCCGCGACCGCGATCCACCTGCCGCGCGGATGATCGGCCGGGCGCACCTCGTATCGAGCGAGGCGCGCCTCAGTGCACTTGGTTCTGCGCGGTCTCCAGACCCACGCGCAGCAGCAGCTCCACCGCGTCGGCGGCCTGCTCGACGATCACCGGGACCTCTTTGCGCTCCGGCGCGGAGAACGGCTTCAGCACGTAGTCGGCCGGATCCTGCCGGCCCGGCGGGCGGCCGATGCCGATGCGGGTGCGCAGGTAGTCCTTGGTGGTCAGGGCGCTGGAGACGGAGCGCAGACCGTTGTGCCCGCCCTCGCCGCCGCCGCGCTTGAGCCGGATGGCGCCGAACGGCAGGTCGAGTTCGTCGTGCACGACGATCACCTCGGTCGGCGGCACGGAGAAGAACTTCGCCAGCGCGGCCACCGGCCGCCCGGACAGATTCATGAACGACCGCGGCTTCGCGATCAGCACCTGGCGCCCATCCAGCCGCGCCTGCAGCAGGTCGGCGCCGGATTTCTTGTGCACACCGAAACGGCCGCCGACGCGCTCGGCGAGCACGTCGGCGACCAGGAAACCCACATTGTGCCGGGTGCGCTCGTATTCGGGACCGGGGTTGCCCAGTCCGACGACGAGCGCGGGCCCGGCGGACGGTGCGCTGTTACTCAGCGCTCTCGCCCTCGGCCTCGGCCGCTTCCTCGCCCTCGACGGGCTCGGCGGCCGGGGCGGCGATCACGTTGACGATCAGGATCTCCGCATCGGCGGCCAGCTCGACGCCCTCGGGCAGCTGCAGCTCGCCCGCGGTGATCTGGGTGCCGGCCTCGACACCCTCGACGGAGACCTCGATGGCCTCGGGCAGCTTCAGCGCGTCGGCCAGGACGGAGACGGTGGTGGCTTCCTGGGTGACCAGGGTGCCGGGGGCGGCGTCGCCGGCGACGGTGACGTTCACGTCGGCGGTGACCTTCTCGCCGCGCTTGATGATCAGCAGGTCGGCGTGCTCGATGTATCGACGGATCGGGTGCACCACAACGGACTTGGTCAGCGCGAGCTGCTTCTGGCCGTCGATGACGAGGTTGAGCACCGCGTTGGTGCCGTGCTCACGCAGGATGGCGGCGAAGGCCTGGGCGTTCACCGACAGGTGCTGCGGGTCGGCCTGATGGCCGTACAGCACGGCCGGGACGTTGCCCGCACGACGGGTACGACGGGCGGCGCCCTTGCCGAACTCGGTACGTACGGATGCTTCGAGAAGGTTGACGTCGGACATGACTGGATCTACTCCTACGGCTCTTCCGGGCTGTCAGTTACACGTCAGGGGTTCCGCACACCTGACGGGGGTGGTCTACTCGTCGGGGCGAAGACCGAACGAGGACGGCCGGAAGCCGAGCCGCGTCGATCACGGTGCCGCAAAACTGGTCTGCGGTCACCCTCGCCGAGACAACCCGAACACCATACCCCAGCGCAGAGGCGCTCTTTGAATCGGGTGGTCACCGGCGGTTCGGCTCGCGCTCGAGCGAGTCGCGTACGCTGGCGTGGTTGCCGATCGGTCGTCTGCGAAAGGTTGTCTTGCGTTGAGCGCCTCCCCTGAGGGTGTTGTCGCGCCCGCACCCCGCGGGCTGTCCGCGGAGGTGGCCCGCCGGCGCACGTTCGCGGTGATCTCTCACCCCGACGCCGGCAAGTCCACGCTCACCGAGGCACTCGCCCTGCACGCCAGGATGATCTCCGAGGCGGGCGCGATCCACGGCAAGGCCGGGCGCAAGTCCACCGTCTCGGACTGGATGGAGATGGAGAAGGCGCGCGGTATCTCGGTCAGCTCGACCGCTCTGCAGTTCAACTACCGCGCCGCGGGGTCCGAGGTCGACAGCGTCATCAACCTGGTGGACACCCCCGGCCACTCCGATTTCTCCGAGGACACCTACCGGGTGCTCACCGCCGTCGACGCCGCGGTGATGCTGATCGACGCCGCCAAGGGCCTGGAGCCGCAGACGCTGAAGCTGTTCCAGGTCTGCCGCCACCGCGGCATCCCGGTGATCACCGTGATCAACAAGTGGGACCGGCCGGGCCGGGCTCCGCTGGAGCTGCTCGACGAGATCGACGAGCGGATCGGCCTCACCCCCACCCCGCTGTTCCTCCCGGTCGGTATCGCGGGAGATTTCCGCGGCCTGCTGCGCCGCGGCCCGGACGGCGCGGCGCTCGAATACATCCACTTCACCCGCACCGCGGGCGGCGCGACCATCGCGCCGGAGGAGTCGCTGACTCCGGAGGCCGCCCAGGCGCGCGAAGGCGAGCCGTGGACCACCGCCGCGGAGGAGAGCGAACTGCTCTCGGCCACCGGCCAGGACCACGACCAGGAGTTGTTCCTGGCCGGGCAGACCTCACCGGTCATCTACGCCTCCGCGATGCTGAACTTCGGCGTGCGGCAGCTGCTGGAGACCCTGGTGGCGCTCGCGCCCGCCCCGGGTCCGCGCCGCGATGTCGAGGGCAAGCCGCGCGAGACCGGCGATCCGTTCAGCGCGGTGGTGTTCAAGGTGCAGGCGGGCATGGACTCCGCCCACCGGGACCGGCTCGCGTTCATGCGGATCGTGTCGGGCGAGTTCGAACGCGGCATGGTGGTCACCCACGCGCAGACCGGGCGGCCGTTCGCCACCAAGTACGCGCTGACCGTGTTCGGCCGCGAACGCGCCACCGTCGACACCGCCTACCCCGGTGACGTCGTGGGCCTGGTCAACGCGACGGCGCTGGCTCCGGGGCACACGCTGTTCGTGGACAAGAAGGTGGAGTTCCCGCCGATCCCGTCGTTCGCACCGGAGCATTTCGCCGTGCTGCGGGCCCGTAGCGCGGGCAAGTACAAGCAGTTCCGCAAGGCGATGGACCAGCTCGATTCCGAGGGCGTCGTGCAGGTGCTGCGCAACGACATCCGCGGCGACGCCGCTCCGGTCCTGGCGGCCGTCGGCCCGATGCAGTTCGAAGTGGTGACCGCGCGCATGCTCACGGAGTTCAACGTCGAGACCACGATGGAACACCTCGGCTACACGCTGGCCCGGCGCACCGATGCCGCGTCGGCGGAGGAACTCGGGCGGCAGCGCGGGGTGGAGGTGTTCACCCGCTCAGACGGTGCGCTGCTCGCGCTGTTCAGCGATAAATGGCGGCTGCAATACATCGAGAAGGAGCACCCGGCGCTCACCTTGGAGCCCCTGGTGGCCACCGCCGACTGAGTCAGCCGGCCTCGGACTCCGGCCGCATCGGCGGGGTCCCGGGGTCGCGTTCGATCGAAGAGATGCCGTCTTCTTTCGCGATCAGGCCCCAGCGGCTCGAGGTCAGCCGCAGGCTGGGCAGGTCGCTGAGGGAGAGCACCACTTCGTAGGTGCGTTCGTAGCCGGTGTGCGAGATGCGCCAGTGGCCGTCGTCGCAGCGGACGTAGCGGTCGGTGTAGAAGGCCGCGCCGCGCAGCAGCATGTTGTGGCCCGGAATGAGCACCGTGTCGGCGAGGTACCACGTGCCGGTCGCGGTGTCGCCGTCCACATCGATCTCCGGGTGGTCGCAGCGGTGCTCGGTGATCACGTGCGGCCCGAGCGTGTTGCGCATGAACGCGATGAACGCCTCGCGTGATTCGAACTGCAGATATTCGCTGTAGGTCGCGGTCGCCTCGGGCACCATGGTGTCGGCGAAGTCATCCCAGGATTTGGTGTCGAGGGTGCGCAGGTACCGGTACTTCAGCCGGAAGATCGCCGAGACGTCGTCCAGCTCCCGCTCGTCGCGGCCGCGGCCCGCCCGTGGATCGTCGCGCACCTGGCCGAAGTCGATGGTTCCCGCGTCGAAGCGCAGCGGGTCGTCGGCGTCAGCATCCCCTTCACCGGCGCTGGTCGCCCGCCTGTCGCGGTCCGGACCCGCACCGACCGGGTCGAAATCTCGTTCCTCCGGCTCCGGTATGCCGGAATCGGTGTCCACCCCGCCGCGCTCCTGGCCGACCGGGGGAAATCCCAGGTCGTCGCGCTGCGGCCCACCGGAGCCCGTGCCCCGGTCGTTACGCACTTGCCCAGCGATGCCCAAACCTGGGTCGCCGCGCCCCTGCCCGCCGGTTCGCTGATCCATACCCTCAACAATCCCATCCCGAGTGCCGGATTGGGAGGGTTGTATCAGATTGCTATCACGGCGAGCGGAGCAGTCCGGTCAAGATCAACTTCGGGGTCAGCTTCCGATCGTGAAGCAGGTACGGCAGAAGTCCTCGCCGAACTCCGTCAGCCGGAGACTCTTGCGCACGATCTTCGGCGCCCGGCCCGCCTTCTTCAGCGCCGCCTCCACCACGGGCTGCACCTCGAGCACCATGTACCGGCTGAGCACCACCGGATCGTCCGAGGTCAGTGTCAGCCCGAGGCGATTGAGATTGATCAGGTAGGAGCGCGCGCGGTCGGGGTAGCGCACGCCGGCCTGCTCGGGCACCGAGGTGAGATCGCCCTGCACCAGTTCCGAGCCGATCCCCAGCGGCCGGTTGGTGCGCACGTCGACCGCGGGCTGCGGGCCGTTGAGCGCCATGAAGCGCAGGATGCGCGCCTCGTCGGGAGCGAGTTCGTCGAGGATGCGGTCGTAGGCCGGGTGCACGTCCTCGGTGAAGTAGACGTCGGCGGACCTGGCCAGCAGCGCGTCGCCACGGCGGCGCAACTCCTCGGTGCTCGCCGAGCGCAGGTAGGGGCCGACGGTCAGCGGCTGCTGCGAGGTGGGGCCGTTGGAGGTCGGGACGTAGCTGACGATCTCCCGGACCGAGCCCTCGGTGACGCCGAGAGCGCTGCGGGCGATGGAACGCAACGCGTTTCCGGTCCGCTCGGCGATCTCGGCCGAGGACTCCCCGTCCAGCGCGGCCTGGGTGATCTCCCTGGTGACCTCGTAGGTCGTGCCGACCGCCCATTGGCTTCCGCGCACGACGGTGCCCGCGGCCACTCCTGCCGCGCGGAACACGCCGCGGATCAGCCGTGCCTCATTGCTGATCTGCCGCTGTTCGACATCCGAACTGCGCTCGACGGCGCGGGAACCTGGCCGAGCCACGTCCTGTCCGGTCCTGTCGTCTGCCACGTTTTCTCCGATATCGCCGGGGGGAACGAATCCGCTCCACAGATTACTTCCCCTTGTGTCGCGGGTCATTCGCACCGCCTGACTCGGACAGTGCGACCGGCACGCGGCGCGCAATAGGGTTTCTTCGAGGAGGGGGTGCTAGTTTTGGGTGCCGGTGAGGCGGCGATCACCGGTGTATCGGCAGGAGGGTGTCGTGTTAGAGAGCGTATTCGGAATCCACCCCACGATCCTCCTCGAGCTCGTGACCATACCGCTTTTCACCGGCGTGATCGGCTACATCACCAACTGGACCGGCGTGCTCATGCTGTTCAAGCCGGTCGCCTTCCACGGCGTCCGAGTGCCGGGCCTGCGCGCGCTGTATCCATTCCTGCCCAAGCGAATTCAGGTCCTCCCGCTGCTCAGCTACGACGGCCGGTTCGGGTGGCAGGGCATCGTCCCGTCGCGCGCCGACAAGATGGCGAGCATCGCGGTCGACAAGGGCCTGGCCAAGCTGGGCAGCGTAGCCGACTTCTACCGGGAGCTCGAGCCGGACAAGCTGGCCGAGCACCTCACCAGCATCGCCGACGCGCAGATCAAGGACATCGTCGAGGACATCCTGCGCCGCGAGCATCCTCAGCTCTGGTACAACCTGCCCGCCCAGGTGCGCGACATGGTGCATGCCAGGGTGCGCCAGCAGCTGCCGGAGATCCTGCGTGAGCTGACCGAGGAATTGGGCGCGAATATCGATCAGCTGCTCGATGTGAAGCAGATGGTGATCCGCTACTTCCAGGCCCGGCCGCATCTGCTCAACACGCTGTTCCAAGTGCTCGGCGCGAAGGAACTGCGATTCATGCAGAACTTCGGTTTCTACTTCGGCGCGCCGATGGGCGTGCTGCTGGTGGCCATCCTGCATCTGAGCGGCTGGTCCAGCCTGGTCGTGCTGCCGATCGGCGGTGTGATCATCGGCTGGGTGGTCAACTGGATCGGCATCAATATGATCTTCGCGCCCGCATATCCGAAGTGGTGGGTCCCGTGGCGGCAGGGCCTGCTGATCAAACGCAAGTCCGAAATCACTGACGGATACGCGGAATTGGTTTCCAGCCAGGTGATCACCGTGGCGAATATCGGCGACGAGTTGCTCAACGGCCCGCGCTCGGATCGCACCATGCAGATGCTGGAGGACACGCTGCGCCCGGCCGCCGACCGCGCGCTCGGCCCCGCGCGCCCTGCGGTCAAATTCATGCTCGGCAGCCGCGAATACGACTCGCTGCAATCGACCTTCACCAACGAAGCCATGTCCATCGCGCCGATCGCGTTCGCGGACCCGGAGTTCAATGTCCGCCAGGGCAGGCAGATCAACGAATACATCGCCAGGCAGATGGCGATGTTGTCGCCGCCGGACTTCGTCGACATGCTTCGCGCGGCCATCAAACAGGATGAATGGCTCCTTTTCGTCCATGGCGGCGTGCTGGGGCTCTTCGCCGGATACGCTCATATCCTGATCTTCGGAACGGGAGTGGCGACATCATGGCTGTAGCGAGTCCGGACGACGGCGATCCCGAGGCCGTCGAGCACCTCGACGCGACGGCGGCGAATGCCGGGCCATCGCAGGAGATCGCCCGGCGGCCGGCTTCGGACATCGCTCACACCGACGAATCACCAAGACGGGTCACGGTTCCCGTGGCCACCGTGCGTGCCGCTACGGGCGTCGCACGGGTCGCGTGGACCGCCGTCACCGGGGTGACCTCCTGGGGAGTCGGCACCGCGGTCGACGTCACCTCGACCGTCGTGCGGCGCAGCATCGAGGGAGCGCCGCCGCGAGAAGTGCTGGCCGAGGCGGAGTCCGAAGTCCGTGACGCGATGCGCAAAGCGCTCGGCCTGTCCGCCGCCGCGCAACCGCCCGCGCAGGACGCCGTGCCGACGCTGCGCGAGCAGGGCGCCGCGCTGCTGCGGTTGTCGGCGAGCCCGCACGGCGAGGACGACAACCATCCGGCCTTCGCGGGCATGCTCGCCGAGCTGACCCCCGACGAGGCGCGCATCCTGCGTTTCCTGCATCTGGACGGGCCGCAGCCCTCGATCGACATCCGCACCGGACGCCCGCGCGCGCTCGGTTCCGAACGCCTCGGCTCGATGCTCACCCTGATCGGTGAGCACGCCGGCCTGCGCTTCCCCAACCGGATCCAGCAGTACCTGACCAACCTGCGCAGACTGGGCCTGGTCGAGCACGCGCGCGAGCCGGTCGGCAATCCGAACCGGTATCAGCTGCTGGAGGCGCAGTCACCGGTGCGGGAGATGCTGAAGCGGTCCGGTTTCGGCACCAAGGTGATCTACCGCAGCGTGGTGCTCACCGACTTCGGCGCGGACTTCGTGCGCACCTGCCTGCCCGTGGTGGTGCAGGACGGACGCGCCTCGGGGCACTAGGGTTCCCAGCCGCGCAGCGCCAGCTCGGCCACCCGCTCCAATTCGGCCCGGCTCGCGCCGTCCCGCGCCGCCTGGGACATTCCCTGCATCACCGTGCCGACATAGCGGGCCAGCGTGCGCGCGTCCAGGTTCGGCGACAGGACGCCCGCGTCGATGTCGGCCTGGATGCGCGCGGCGAACGCGTCGATGTTCCGGTTGCGCATGTCGCGCAGGAAATCGGCGATCTCGGCGCTCGTGGTGTTGACGCCCGCGCTGATCACCAGACAGCCGTGCGGGCACGCCGGCCGGGTGTACTCCACCGCCGCCTCGCGCAGGATGCGCCGGACCGCCGCGTCGGCGGTGCCCTCCTCGGCGAGCGCCCGCGTGACGAAACCGCCGTAGCGCGCGCCGAATGTCGCGACGACCTCGGCGAACAACGTTTTCTTGTCTCCGAACGCCGCGTACAGGCTGGGCGCACCGATTCCCATCGCCGCGGTGAGGTCTCCGATCGACGTGGCCTCGTACCCGCGTTCCCAGAACAGCCGCATGGCCTTCTCCAGTGCCGCGTCCCGGTCGAAGGATCGGGGCCGCCCGCGGGTCGTGGTACTCATGCGGCAATTTTATAGCGATCACTAGAGAATGTGCTACCTTTCTTTCTGTAGCGACCGCTAGAGAAAGGGGCGCGTGATGGGCGCACTGACAGGCAAGACGGCACTGGTGACCGGAAGCAGCCGGGGTATCGGCCGGGCGATAGCCGAACGACTGGCCCGTGACGGCGCACGGGTGGCGGTTCACTACAACAGCGACGAGCAGGCCGCGAAGGCGACCGTGGCCGCGATCGAGGCATCGGGCGGCGCGGCATTCGCGATCCGCGCCGAACTGGGCGTGCCCGGTGACGCCGAGGCGCTGTGGGCGGCCTTCGACGCGCACGCCGACGGCCTGGACATCCTGGTGAACAACGCGGGCACCGACGGCATCCGGGAGCCGATCGCCGGGACCGACGAGGCGGCGTTCGACCGGGTCTTCGCGATCAACGCCAAGGCGCCCTTCTTCATCACCCGTCTCGGCCTGGACCGGTTGCGGCCGGGTGGGCGGATCGTCAACATCTCCACCGGCCTTACCCACGGCGCGTACATGCCGCAGCTGATCGCCTACACCATGACCAAGGGCGCCATCGACAGTTTCACCAGCGTGCTCGCCAAGGAGGTCGGGGCACGTGGCATCACCGTGAACGCCGTGGCCCCCGGCATCATCGACACCGACATGAACGCGAACTGGCTGCGCAACGCCGAAACCCAGGCGGCGGTGGCGGCGATGTCCCCGCTGCAACGAGTGGGGCAGCCCGCCGACGTGGCCGACGTGGTCGGGTTCCTCGCCTCCGACGAGGCGCGCTGGGTGACCGGGCAGTGGATCGACGCCACCGGCGGTGGACTGCTGTAACGGCCCGGGGATCGCCCCGCCCCCGGTTCCTTTTCGCAACGCCCGCTACGGAACAGCATCGGCCGGCCGCTCCCATTAGGCTTGAGCACCGTGCTGTCAGTTGTGCCGAGTCCCGTCACCGTGCGGGCGCCGTCGAAGGTGAACCTCCATCTCGGAGTGGGCGACCTGCGTGCCGACGGCTACCACGACCTGACCACGGTGTTCCAAGCGCTGTCCCTGAGCGACGATCTGGAGATCTCCCCCTCGGGTTCGCTGGCCGTCCGGGTCACCGGCGAGGGCGCCGCGGACGTGCCGACCGACCGGACGAACCTGGTCTGGAAGGCGGCCGTCCGGCTCGCGCACCTCGGCGGCCGCGCTCCCCTGGTGGAAATCGCCATCGCCAAAGGCATTCCGGTAGCCGGGGGCATGGCGGGCGGGAGCGCCGACGCCGCCGCCGCGCTGGTCGGGCTGAACGAACTGTGGGACCTGGGATTGTCCAGGGAGGAACTGAGCGCGGTGGCGGCCGAACTCGGCAGCGATGTGCCGTTCGCCCTGCACGGCGGCACCGCGCTCGGCACCGGCCGCGGGGAGCGCCTGCTGCCGGTGCTGTCGCGCAGTACCTTTCACTGGGTGCTCGCCTTCGCCAAAGGCGGTCTGTCCACGCCCGCGGTCTTCGCCGAACTCGACCGGTTGCGCGAGCACGGCGATCCGCCTCGGGTCGGCGAACCGCAGCAGTTGATGCAAGCGCTGGCCTCCGGCGACGCGCACCAGCTCGCACCCTTGCTCGGCAACGACCTCCAGGCGGCGGCGGTGTCGCTGAAGCCGGAACTGCGCCGCACGCTGCGGGCGGGCGTCACGGCGGGCGCGCTGGCCGGGCTGGTTTCCGGCTCCGGGCCCACGTGCGCGTTCCTGTGCGAGAGCGAGGAATCGGCGATCTCGGTGGCCGCCGAACTCGCGGGCGCGGGCGTCTGCCGCAGCGTGCGGACGGCCGGCGGGCCCGTGCCCGGTGCGCGCGTTCTCAGCGCCGACCCGTCGGGGAAGCACTGACCGGCAGCGCCTCGCCGACGGACGAAGGCGCCCGACCGGCAGCGACGCGAGGACAGCCCTGAAGCGTCCAGTCCTCCGCCGCGGCACGAAGGCGCGTTGCTCAGGGCAGCGCGTCGGCGAGCCGATCGACCTGATCGGCATCGCGCCCGTAGCAGTAGAACATCACCTCGTCCGCGCCCAGATCGCCGAATTCGGCGATGGTGGCGCGGATCTGCGCGGGCGTGGTGAGCATTCCGGCGAGGAAGCCCTCGGCGTAATCGCTGAACGCGTAGTAGGCGCCCATCGACGCGCGGGCGTCCTCGATGACGTGATCCGGGCCGAGGGCCACGTTGACCTGGGCGACGATCCTCGGCTCACCCGAGCGGCCGTGATCGGTCCAGGAACGGCGCACGGTGTCGAAGAGGTTGCCCGCCCAGGAGGGCGGCGCGGCGGCGAGGAATCCGCCGCCCCACCGCCCGACGCGCCCGAGCGCGGCGGGCTGGAAACCGCCGAACAGAATCTCGGGCCCTTCCGGGCGCAGCGGCGCGGGGCCGATCGGCCCGCACTCGTCGCTGTAGGCCTCCCCCGCCCACAGGCGGCGCAGGAGCGCGAGTTGCTCGTCGAGGCGGCGGCCGCGGGTGCGCAGGTCGGTGCCCGAGGCGAGGTGGTCGTCGGCGCGACCGCCGACGCCGAGGCCGAGCACCAGCCGTCCGCCGGTCATCCGGTCGAGCGTGGCGGCCTGCTTGGCGAGCAGCACCGGATCGCGCAGCGGCGCGAGCAGCACTTCGGTCTGCACCTTGACGCGGCTGGTCGCGCCGGCGATCGTGGCCAGCGCGATCAGCGGTTCGGGGTTGTCGTAGACCAGCCGGTCGAGCAGGCCGAGGGTGCGGAACGGGCCCGCGTCGGCGCGCCGGGCCCAGTCGAGCAGGGCGGCGGGATCGGAAATGGGCAGGCCGAGGCCGACGTGCATGGAATTCCTCCGGGGAAGCGATGCGGAATGGGACGGGTGCCGCCCGCCGACACCTCGAGGCGAGGTGGGCGTCCCACTCTGCGGCTGTACTTCTGGGGAACGCCGGATCGGTTACATGGAACGAACAGTGTTCGTTCGCCGCTCAATCTAAACGAACATTGTTCGTCCCGCAAGCTCTCCCGCTGCTCGCCGGGCGAACGGACGCCCCGCCCGGGTCGGTACGCTGGCCCGGGGCCCACGACCGCGACAAACAGGTCTCATCGGACCGCCCCCGCAAGACACGGAAGGATCCATGTCCAACCTGATCAATCTCGAACAGGTCCACAAGAGCTTCGGGATCAAGCCGCTGCTGGACAACGTCTCGCTCGGCGTGCACGCGGGCGAACGGATCGGAGTCGTCGGCCTCAACGGCGGCGGCAAGACCACCCTGCTCGAGGTGCTCACCGGTATCGAGGAACCGGACAGCGGCCGGGTCAGCCGGCTCGGCGGCCTGCGTATCGCGGTGGTGACCCAGCGCGGCGTGCTGCCCCCGGGGGCGACGGTCGGTTCGGTGGTACTGGCCGGGCTGGCCGACGACGCCATGACCGACGAGGTCGCCGAACACGAGTGGGCCGCCGACCCGCGCATCCGCTCGGTGATGGAAGGCATCGGCATCGCCGATCTCGGCTTGGACACCTCGGTGGACAATCTCTCCGGCGGCGAGCGCCGCCGGGTCGCGCTCGCCGCCGCGCTGGTGCGCGAACTCGACCTGCTGGTGCTCGACGAGCCGACCAACCACTTGGACGTGGAGGGCGTGCAGTGGCTGGCCGCGCATCTACTCGGCCGACGCAGCGCGCTCGTCGTGGTGACCCACGACCGCTGGTTCCTCGACACCGTCGCCACCAACACCTGGGAAGTGGTCGGCGGCAAGGTCGAGAGCTACGAGGGCGGCTACGGCGATTGGATCTTCGCCCGCGCCGAGCGCGCCCGTCAGGCGGACGCCTCCGAGGCCCGGCGGCGCAATCTGGCCCGCAAGGAATTGGCCTGGCTGCGGCGCGGCCCGCAGGCGCGCACCTCCAAGCCGCGCTATCGGGTCGAGGCCGCCGAGGCCCTGATCGCCGACGTGCCGCCGCCGCGCGACAGCGTCTCGCTGGCGGCCTTCGCGCGCAAACGCCTCGGCCGCGTCGTCGTCGAGTTGGAAGACGCCACGCTCACCACCCCGGACGGCAGGGAGCTGGTGCGGGACCTGACCTGGCGGCTGGCGCCGGGCGAGCGCGTCGGCCTGGTCGGCGTCAACGGCTCGGGCAAGACGACGTTGCTGCGCGCTCTGGCCGGAGACACCGGCGCGATCTGGGCCGGGGGCAAGCGCGTCCAGGGCCAGACCGTCCAGATCGGCTGGCTGCGCCAGGAACTCGACGACCTGCCGACCGGCCTGCGGGTGCTGGAGGCGGTGCAGCAGGTCGCACAGCGAATCATGCTGGGCGACAAGGAGGTGTCCGCCGGTCAGCTGGCCGAGCGGCTCGGCTTCACCCCCGCCCGCCAGCGCACCCCGGTCGGCGACCTGTCCGGCGGCGAGCGGCGGCGCCTGCAACTGACCCGCATCCTGATGTCCGAGCCGAACGTGCTGCTGCTCGACGAGCCCACCAACGACCTGGACATCGACACCCTGCAACAGCTGGAGGACCTGCTCGACAACTGGGCGGGCACGCTGGTCGTGATCAGCCACGACCGGTATCTCATCGAGCGGATCTGCGACTCGACCTGGGCGCTGTTCGGCGACGGCAAGCTCACGAACCTGCCCGGCGGCATCGAGGAGTACCTCACCAGGCGCGCGGCCCTCACGGCGAGCCGGAGCCGCGCCGCCGCGCCGGAGGCCAAGCCCGCCGACGCACCGGCCACCGACTCCGCCACCTACCGCGCGGCCCGCAAGGAACTCACCCGGCTGGAACGCGCCATCGACAAGCTCTCCGAGCGCGAGCAGCGCTTGCACTCGGCGCTCGCCGACGCGGCCACCGAGCCGGACAAGCTGGTCACCTTGGGCGCGGAACTCAAGCAGGTGCTCGCGGAGAAGGAGACGGCCGAGGAGCGCTGGCTGGAACTGGCCGACGGCGTGTGAGTTCGCGGCACCCTTGCGGATTCATACCCATAGGGGGTACCTTTCGAAGGTCGGGGTACCCCCCGGCCGTATGAGAATCTGGATGCGAAGGAGTCGGACATGCCCACCACCACCTACACCGTCACGGGGATGACCTGCGGGCACTGCGTCAGCTCCGTCAAGACCGAGATCGGCAAGATCGACGGCGTGACCGGCGTGGAGGTGGATCTCGCCAGCGGCGCCGTCCGCGTCGACAGCACCGCGCAGATCGCCGACGCCGACATCGTCGCCGCGGTGGACGAAGCGGGCTACGAAGTCGCCGTCTGATCCGGACCGTTCGCGTGGCTCCTCGCTCCGGCCGATGCCGGTACGGGGAGCCACTGCCTTGTGCGCAGTGCTACGCCTGGGCCGCAAGGCGGACGAAGGCGGCGGTGTCCAGGGTTTCGCCGCGAGCGGTGGGGGCGATGCCCGCGGCGAGCAGGCGGCGTTCGGCTTCGGCGGGCGAGCCCGCCCAGCCGGCGAGCGCGGCACGGAGGGTCTTGCGGCGCTGCGCGAACGCGGCGTCGACGACCGCGAAGACGCGGCGGCGATGCTCGGCGTCCATCGGCCACGGGGGCTGGGCGTAGCGGTCGATCCGGACCAGCCCCGACTCGACTCGCGGAACCGGCCAGAACACCTGGGTGCCCACCGCTCCCGCACGCCGGACCGTCCCGAAGAAGCCCGCTTTCACACTGGGCACACCGTAGGTGCGACTGCCGGGATCGGCGGCGAGCCGATCGGCCACCTCCGCCTGCACCATCACCAAAGCGACCGCGATGCCGGGCAATTCGGCGAGCAGATGCAGCAGCACGGGCACCGCCACGTTGTACGGGAGATTGGCCACCAGCGCGGTCGGCGCCGCGGGCAGATCCGCGGCGCTGACGCGCAGCGCGTCCGCCTCGACCACCGACAACCGCGCCGCCAGCTCCGGCGCCCGGTCCGCGACCGTCATCGGAAGGTGGCGCGCCAGCACGGGATCGATTTCCACCGCGACCACCGAGTCCACCACGTCCAGCAGCGCGAGGGTCAGCGAACCGAGACCGGGCCCGACCTCGAGCACCACGTCCCCGCGCCCTACCCCGGCGGCCGCGACGATCCGCCGCACCGTGTTCGCGTCGTGCACGAAGTTCTGCCCGAGTTGCTTGGTCGGCCGCACCCCCAGCCGCTCGGCGAGCACCCGCACTTCGGCGGGCCCGAGCAGCGCCGCGCTTCCACGAGCGGAGATTTCAGGTTCGGACACCTCGAGAATCTATCAACCGCGTCGCGACGCCCCCGGCGTCCGGTGGAGCGTCAGCTGATACCGAGCCGGCCGGTGCACGCGGGCCACGCGCCCCAGCCCTGCCGCTGGCGGGTGATCTCGGCGATAGCGATCTGCTCTTCCCTGGTGGCCATGTCGGCGCGGGGGGCGTACCGCAGGCCGCCCTGCCGCTCCCAGGTGCCCTGGTCGAACTGCACACCGCCGTAGTAGCCGTTGCCGGTGTTGATCGACCAGTTTCCGGTCGACTCGCAGCGGGCCAGCGCGTCCCAGATCGCACCGTCGCGCACCGGCGGCACCTCGGTGCCCGGCTTGGCGCCCTTGCGGACGGTCTTCGGCTGCGCCGCCACGGTCACCGTGGAACCGACCGCCTGACGGTCCACTTCCTGGCCGTTGACCATGGTGACCGCGAACGTGACGTCCTGGACGCCGGGAGCGCCGGGTGACTCCACCACCGTGCGGCTCATGTTCATGGTCGGGTCTTCGATGACGTTCTCCGGCGGGTCCAGCGGCAACGTCTCGGTGTGCTGTTCCACCCGCTTGCGCGTCACGGTGACGCGCAAGCCGTTCGTCACCGGAGTGGACGCGGCCGGTTCGACGGAATCCTGCTCGATCAGCGGGATGCCCGCCACCTCGAGGAATTTGCCCACGGTGGGGGCAGCGGCGCGCACGTCCACCGGGTTACCGATGCCGTCGACCAGCGAGACCACGCGCGGGGTCGCGATCATGAGCGTGGCGCCCTGCAACGGGAGCCGCTCGTCGCGGGCGGGCGAGACGTACACCTCTTTCGAGATCTTCAGCTGCTCGAGCGCCTCCCCCGCGGTCACGCCGGTGGTCCAGACCCGCTGGGTCATCCCGTCGACGGACAGATCCACCTCGCGGGCGCGGTTGAGCGTGATGGTCGCGCCGTCGCCGATGTGCGCGGCCAGGGCGGGCGCCACCTTGTCCCGATCGGTCACGGCGAAGCCCGCGGCCTTCAGCACACCGCGCACGTCGCGCGACATGGTGGTCTGGAAGAGCTTCTCACCGTCCACGACGACGGTCACCGTCTTGCGATTCACGATCGCGAGGCCGGCGCCGATGATCAGCGTCAGCAGCAGCGCGCCGACCGCGATGTGCAGCAGCGGCGAACGCGACTGGTTGATCCGCGTGAAGGGGGACATGGTCACAGCACGATAACGAGGGGGGCGGGGGCGGACAACAGCAAGCTCAGGAACAGCGCCTTTTCAATATCACGATCAAATATCGACCCCGCAGGTAAATCACGAAACGGAACACCGAAAGTGACATAGGACACATTTCGCATACACCGATGCATTCCGGGCATCCGTGAGCCCCCGCGGGTATGCGGGCGCGGCGCTCAGAGCCGGTAGACGCGCCGCGCGTTGTCCGTGGTGATCTTCGCCAGTTCCAGCGGATCCTGGCCGCGCACCTCGGCCAGCGCCCGCACGGTGTACGGCAGGCAATACGGCTCGTTCGGCGCTCCGCGGAACGGATGCGGGGTCAGATACGGCGCGTCCGTCTCCACCAGGATCTGGTCGTCGGGCACCACCTTCGCCGCTTCCCGCAATTCGTGCGCGTTCTTGAAGCTCACCGTCCCGGAGAAGCTGAGGATGTAGCCCTCGGCCACGCAGGACAGCGCCATGTTCGTGTCCGAGGAGAAGCAGTGGAAGATCACCCGATCCGGCGGGCCCTCGTCCAGCAGCACGGTCAGCAGGTCGTGATCGGCCTCGCGGTTGTGGATCATGAGCGGCTTGCGGACCCGCTTGGCCAGGTCGATGTGCCAGCGGAAACCGTCGATCTGCGTCTCGATGTCGGCGCAGCCGTCCAGCTTGCCCGGCCAGTAGTAATCGAGGCCGGTCTCGCCGACAGCGACCACCCGCTGGTCGTCGGCCAGGCGCTCCAGCTCGGCCTTGGCGTCGTCGTCGAGTGCGTTCGCCCTGGTCGGATGCAGCGCGACGGCGGCGTACACGCGATCGTCCCAGTGCGCGGCCCGCACCGCCCACTGCGCGGCCGCCAGGTCGTCGGCGACGGTGACCACTCGGCCGACGCCGACCGAGGCGGCGCGGTCGACGATCGCGGCGGTGGACGCCGCGTCGGTGGCTCCGCAGGCGTCCAGGTGGGTGTGCGCGTCCACGATCGGCGCCAGCGGCTCGGGCAGCTCCGGCGCGGGACGTGCTGCGCTCATCGGCGGCCACCGCGCGGAGCGGACGCGGGGACCCGCGCGTCGGCGCAGGGCATATTCACGCGAGCGAAAGAATGCACGCGCATTACAGTAGACACACCATGAGCGAAGCTGACCGCCCCGCCTTCTACATCACCACGGCCATCGCCTACCCGAACGGCGCACCGCACATCGGGCACGCGTACGAGTACATCTCGGCCGACGCCATCGCCCGCTTCAAGCGCCTCGACGGTTACGACGTGTTCTTCATGACCGGCACCGACGAGCACGGCCAGAAGATGCAGCAGGCAGCGGCCGCCGAGGGCATCCCGGTGGAAGAGCTCGCGGCGCGCAACTCCGACGTGTTCGAGGCGCTGGACAAGACGCTCGACATCTCCTTCGACCGGTTCATCCGCACCACCGACGACGATCACCAGGTGGCCAGCGCGGCCATCTGGGAACGGATGCTGGCCAACGGCGACATCTACCTGGGCAACTACTCGGGCTGGTACTCGGTGCGCGACGAGGCGTTCTACACCGACGAGGAGACCACGGTGCTGGAGGACGGCACCCGCATCTCGACCGAGTCCAAGACGCCGGTCACCTGGACCGAGGAGTCGAACTACTTCTTCCGGCTGTCGGCCTACCAGGACAAGCTGCTGGCGCTCTACGAGGAGCACCCGGAATTCATCGCGCCCGCCACCCGGCGCAACGAGATCGTCAGCTACGTCAAGGCGGGCCTGAAGGACCTGTCCATCTCGCGCACCACCTTCGACTGGGGTGTGCCGGTGCCCGGCCACCCCGACCACGTCATGTACGTGTGGGTGGACGCGCTGACGAACTACATCACCGGCGTCGGATTCCCCGACACCTCCTCCGCCGCCTTCGGCAAGTTCTGGCCCGCCGATGTGCACATCATCGGCAAGGACATCACGCGATTCCACACGGTGTACTGGCCCGCGTTCCTGATGTCGGCTGGTATCGAGCTGCCCAAACGCGTGTTCGTGCACGGGTTCCTGTACAACAAGGGCGAGAAGATGTCCAAGTCGGTCGGCAACGTGGTCGACCCGCTGGAACTGGTCGAGAACTACGGCTTGGACGCGGTGCGCTTCTTCCTGCTGCGCGAGATCTCCTACGGCCAGGACGGCAGTTACAGCCACGAGGCCATCGTGGGCCGGATCAACACCGACCTGGCCAACGAGTTCGGCAATCTGGTGCAGCGCAGCACCAAGCTGGTCGCGCGGGACTGCGGCGGCGTGGTGCCGACCCCCGGTGAGTTCACCGATGACGACCGCGCCCTGCTGGATCTGGCGGGCGGATTGCTGGAGCGCTGCCGGGCCGAGTTCGACGCGCAGCAGATGCATCTCGCGCTGGAGGCGATCTGGCTGACCCTGGGCGAGACCAACCGGTACTTCTCCGCGCAGGCGCCGTGGGCGCTGGCGAAGTCCGGTACGCCGGAGGATCTCGCCCGCGAGGCCACCGTGTTGTACGTGACGCTGGAAGTGCTGCGCATCGTCGCGATCCTGGTGCAGCCGGTACTGCCGGGGTCTGCGAGCCGCATCCTCGACCAGCTGGGGCAACACAGCCGGACGTTCGCCGATATCGCGACCGCGATCGAGCCCGGACTGACGCTGCCCGCGCCGGAACCGGTGTTCCCCAAGTACGTCGAACCGAAGGACTGATCGCCGCGGCCCGGCGTCGCGGCGGGCCGGAACGATAAGGCACACAACACTTTCGCCCTGTTGCGCGGCAGCATGCCCACGGGTGGATCCACCTGCCTTCCCACCGTGGAATGCGTTGTCGGATAATGAAACACCGGTTCGCGGCCTGGCGACACCCCGGACCGTGTGCGATCGGTACGACGACGTTCCGTTCGGGATCGGTTCCGGCACAGAGAGGGCACATATGGGCCAGCAGCACGCGACGGCATCCATTCACCGGTCCGGTTTCGCCGAGCGGCATCGGGCGGCACGCGAAGCCGTGCTCACGTCGCAACGCGGCAGGCTGGTCGAGGCGATGGTGGAATCCGTGGACAGCAAGGGCTACCCGGCCACCACGCTCACCGACATCGTTGCCAGAGCCAGGGTTTCGCGCACCACCTTCTACGACCATTTCGCCAACAAAGAGGAGTGCTTCGCCGAGGCGGTGCACACCGGGGTCGACATCATGGCGACCCGGATCGCGGACGAACTCGCCCAGTTGCCGCCGGACGCCGACGCCTACGCGAAGATCGAATCCATCGTGGTCACCTTCTGCCGGACCGTCGCCACCGAGCCGGATTTCGCCCGGCTGGTGCTGGTGGAGTCGTTCAAGGTGAACCAGGACGCCGTCGGCTACCGCGACCTGGCAGTCGACCGGTTCGCCCAGCTGTATCGGGTGTTCTACGACCAGGCGCGCGCGGCGGACCCGGCGCTGCCGGAACTCTCCGACGGGCTGATCGCCTTGATCCCGGACGCGATCGGCGAACGGACACGGCGGGTGATCGTCTCCGACGGGCCCGCGCGGGTGCCGGATCTGGCGCCGCTGTTCGTCGAGTTCGTCATGACCGCCCTCGGGCTGGCGGTTCCGTCCTGAATACCGCCACTACCGTGCGCGCCTTTCACAGTGCGCGGCCGGTACCCCACCCGTCGTCCGGTGGGGTACCGGCCGCGGGTCTCACTTCCAGCGGCCGAGCAAGGTCTCGATCTCCTTGGTCAGCACGGCTTGCAGGAACGGGCCGAAGGTGATCCGTGCGACGCCCTGATCGGCGAGGGCGGCCTTGTCGGCCTGGTCCGGCGCGACGGTGGCGCTGATCGGCAGCGGCAGTTCACCGGTCAGACGGCGCATGTCGGCCTCGGCGTGGCGGCCCACCGGGAACAGCACGTCCGCGCCCGCCTCGGCGGCCAGCTTCAGGCGCTCGATGGCGCGGTCGAGGCGATCGGAAGCCTCGCCGTCCTGACGCAGGAACAGATCCGTGCGCGCGTTGATCACCAGGTGCACACCCGCCGCGTCGGCGGCCTCGCGCAGGCCGTGCACGAGGTCGGCGTGCTCCTTCGCCGCGCGCAGCCGCTTGCCCTCGCTGTGCACCGTGTCCTCGATGTTGAGCCCGATCGCACCCGCTTCCAGCAGCCCGTCGACCAGCCGGGCGGGCTCCTGCCCGTATCCCGACTCGATGTCGACCGACACCGGAACGTCCACCGCCGCCGTGATCTGCCGTACCCGGGTCATCGACTCGTCGAACGTCATCTTCTCCCCGTCCTCGCGGCCGATCGAGTCGGCCAGCGGGTGACTGCCGACCGTCAAGGCCGGAAAGCCCGCCGCCACGGCGACTTTCGCGGACCAGGCATCCCACACCGTCGGGAAGACTCCGGGGTCCCCCGGCACGTGCAATCCGAGGAACGTCGTGGCCTTGCTCTCCAGAGAAGTCATACCGATGATCATGCCCGGCGCACCACCTCGGGTCGACCACCCGCGGCGGAGCGAAACCGCACAGGGATGCGGCCGGCCTACGAGGTGCGGCGCGCGGCGAGAACCGCGTCGTAGAGCTCGCGACGGGATACGGCGTGAACGGCGGCGACCTCCGCGCAGGCATCCTTGAGGCGCGCGCCCGCGGCGGTCAGCGATTCGACGGCGTCGACCAGGTCCGCGGGGTCGGCGGCGGAAGGCTGGGCGCCGGCCAGCACCACCGTGATCTCGCCGCGCGCGCCCTCGACGGCCCACCGGGCGAGTTCGGCCAGGGTGCCGCGCACCACTTCCTCGTAGGTCTTGGTCAGCTCCCGGCAGACGGCGGCGCGGCGGTCCGGACCGAGGATCTCGACCGCGTCGGCCAGGCAGTCGGCGAGCCGGTGCGGCGCCTCGAAGAAGACGCAGGCACGTGATTCGGCGGCCAGCGTGCGCAACCATTCCCGGCGCTGGCCGGATTTACGCGGCGGGAATCCGTCGAAGCAGAACCGTTCCACCGGCAAGGCCGACAGCGCGAGCGCCGTGGTCACCGCCGAGGGGCCGGGCAGGCAGGTCACCGGCAGGTCGCGCTCGACGCACGCCGCCACCATGCGGTAGCCGGGATCGCTCACCGACGGCATGCCCGCGTCGGTGACCAGCAGCACCGTGCGGCCGTCGGCGATCTCGTCGAGCAGCATCGGGATCCGCGCGGTCTCGACGTGGTCGTAGAAACTCACCACCCGGCCGGAGATCTCGACACCCAGCGCCTTGGCCAGCGACCTGGTGCGCCGGGTGTCCTCGGCGGCCACCACGTCGGCGGTCGCCAGTCCCTCGCGCAGGCGCTGCGAGGCGTCCCCGATGTCGCCCATCGGTGTCGCCGCGAGCACCAGCCTGCCCGTCGTCACTGTCGCTGTTCCGCCTCTCCGAGTAGTCAGGCCGTCCGAGTCGGGTGTCGAAGGATTCGCGAGTTACCCGTGTGCTGACGAAATCGGTTCGTAGCGTATTCCGGTCTCGGCGAAACCACCCAACGCGTACGGCCTGAATACTCCCAGAGGCGGCACAGCATACGATCGGGGCGTGACCCAGGTGACCGACCAGCGCGCGACCGCACGGTTCGGAAACGTGCCCTCCTGGTCGAGCCCGGGCCCGCTGCGGCCGCCACCCGACTTCGGGCCCGACGACCGCCTGCGCGGCTGGCTGGTGACGGCGTTCCTCACCGCGATCGCGGCGGTGACCCGCTTCACGATGCTCAACTACCCGACCGACGCCGGCACCCCGGTGTTCGACGAGAAGCACTACGCCCCGCAGGCCTGGCAGATGCTCACCGGCGGCTGGGTGGAGGACAACCCCGGCTACGGGCTGGTGGTGCACCCTCCGGTCGGCAAGCAGTTCATCGCGATCGGCGAGGCGATATTCGGCTACAACGGCTGGGGCTGGCGCTTCACCGCCGCGCTGGCCGGAACCGTGCTGGTGCTGCTGGTGATCCGGATCGTGCGCCGGATGGCGCGCTCCACCCTGATCGGCGCGATCGCGGGCATTTTGCTGATCGCCGACGGGCTCACCTTCGTGTCCTCGCGCATCGGCATGCTCGATATCTTCATGGGGTTGTTCGTCACCGCAGCCTTCGGTTGCCTGATCGTCGACCGCGACGAGGTCCGCGCCCGGTTCGCCCGCGCGGACGCCGACGGCCGGATCGGCATGACGGACTGGGGGCCGCGCCTCGGGGTGCGCTGGTGGCGCTTCGGCGCGGGCGTGCTGCTCGGCCTGGCCTGCGGAACCAAATGGTCCGGCGTCTATTTCATCGCCGCCTTCGGCCTGCTGAGCGTCTACTACGATCTCGCGGCGCGGCGCGACTACGGGGTGCGCCGTCCGTGGCTCGGCGTCGCGCTGCGCGATATCGGGCCCGCGCTCTACGCGCTGGTGCTCGTGCCCCTGGGCGTCTATCTGGCCAGCTACTGGGCCTGGTTCGCGAGCGAGACGGGCGTGTACCGGTACATGCCGGGCAATCCGTCCGCGCCGAGCGACGCGATCGGCACCGGCGGCTTCTGGTCGCACGTGGTGCCGGGCGCGCTTCGTTCGCTCTGGTACTTCAACGCCAGGTCCCTGGAATTCCACACGGAGCTGACCAACTCGGCGGGCAACCATCACCCGTGGGAATCCAAACCATGGACCTGGCCCATGGGTCTGCGCCCGATGCTGTACTACTACGCCGACAGCGGCGTCAGCGGTTGCGGCCAGACCCAATGCGTGAAGGCCGTGATGCTGATCGGGACGCCCGCCATCTGGTGGGTCGCGGGCCCGGTACTGGCCTGGATGCTGTGGCGCGCCGTAACCCGTCGCGACTGGCGCTACGGCGCCGTGCTGGTCGGCTACGGCGCCGCGCTGCTGCCCTGGTTCGCCACACTCGACCGGCAGATGTACTACTTCTACGCCGTCCCGATGGCCCCATTCCTGGTGATGGGCGTGGCGCTGGCACTCGGCGACGTGTTGGGCCCGGCGCACCCGAGCACCATTCCGCGCAGCCCCGCCGGGACCTACCTACCCGCCCCGCCGAACGAACGGCGCAGCCTCGGACTGCTCGCGGTCTGTCTCTACCTGGGCCTGGTGATCGCCAACTTCATCTGGCTCTGGCCCATTCTCACCGCCCTCCCGATCACCCCGGGCAACTGGCACGACCATCTCTGGCTGCCCAGCTGGAAGTGAGGGTTACCCCTCCAAGGCCGCCTGCACGTAGTGCAGGGCCGTGGCGTCGTCCAATCCCAATCTGCGCACCGTCGCGACGTAGGCGGTGGCCGCGCGGCCCGCGACGTCGCGGGTGGGGTCGCCGGACGACGCGATGAACGAGCCTTGCCTGCCCCGGGTTTCGACCACGCCGTCGGCCTCCAGCTCACGGTAGGCGCGCGCCACCGTGTTGGGGGCGAGGCCGAGTTGGGCGGCCAGGGCGCGGACGGTCGGGATCTTGGTTCCGGCCGTCAGCTCGCCGGAACGCACCTGGGCGACGACGGCGAGGCGTAGCTGCTCGTAGGGCGGCACAGCGGATTCGTGGGAGACCGTGACGGTGAACATGCCCGCGCTCACAAGTCGTCTCGGGACAGCGGGCAGGACAGGCAGCGGGGTCCGCCGCGGCCGGAGCCCAACTCGGAGCCGGGGATGCGCAGCACCTCGATGCCCGCGTCCTCCAGCCTGGCGTTGGTCATCTCGTTGCGCTCGTAGGCGACCACCACGCCGGGAGCGAGGGCGAGGGTGTTGTTGCCGTCGTCCCACTGCTCGCGTTCGGCGGTGACGCCGTCCAGCCCCGTGTCGATCACCCGCAGCTTGCCGATGCCCATGGCTTCGGCGGCCGCGGGCAGGAACGGGTCCGGGCCGCTGATCCCGACCCGGCCGCTGCCGGACCGTCCGCCGTAATCGTCCTCCTTGCGAATCGTGAAGGCGCACAGCGACTCCCGCACCGCCGGATACATCACGACGGCGTCCGCGTCCACCATGGTGCACACCGTGTCCAGGTGCATGGTCGCGCGGGTCTGCACGATCGGCACCACGAGCACGGTGTGGGCGAGGTCGTCGTCGAACAAGCTGCGCGCCAACGCCTCCGCACCCGCGGGCGAGGTGCGCTCCCCGACGCCCACCGCGACCACTCCTTCCGAGAGCAGCAGCACGTCGCCCCCTTCGATCGGAGCGGTGTGCGATTCATAGGCGCGGCGCACCCCGAGAAACCGGGGATGGAAGGCGTAGATGAGGTCGGTCAGCGAGGTTTCCCTGCCGCGGGCGGGCAGCGCGAGCGAGGTGATCGCGACACGCGGACCGACCCAGAACGAGGAGTCCCTGGTGAACAGCAGATTGGGCAGCGGATCGATGACGAAGTCGCCGCCGTGGTGCATGCGGCGTACCAGCGAGGTGGCATCGGGCCCGAAGGGCAATTCGTCGAAGGTCATTCCCGCCACCAGGATCTCGGCCAGTTCCGTGGCGGGCACCCCGCGCAGGAAGGCGGCCAGCTCGTCGGCCAGCGTGTGCCCGAGCCTGCGCGCGTCGACCGCGGCGGCGATGCCCTGGATGCGGGCGGCGCCGCTGACCTCGATGGTTTCGGCGAGCAGGTCCGACAGCAGCAGCACCTCGGTGCCGCGGCCGCGCAGGACCTCGGCGAAAGCGTCGTGTTCCTGCTGCGCGCGCTCCACCCAGGGGATGCCGTCGAACAGCAGCTGATCGTTGTTGCGCGGAGTAAGCCTGCGCAGCTCGTTGCCCGGCCGGTGCAGCAGCACCGTACGCAGCGTGCCGACTTCGGACGTCACGGCCAGGCGCGCACCCTCCCGCGCGGATACAGCATCTGCTCCCATGATCAGACCGTAGTGCGCCGAGGCCCGGAGAGCACGGAATTCCCGGCTTCGGATGCCGATCGCCCGCGATCACCGAATCCGGTCCCGGCACCTCCGTACCTCAAGTATTGTTGAGGTGATTGGGAGGAGCGTGCATGTCGACAGCAGCCGATTGGCGGGCGAAGGAGCTGACCCCCGGGCAGCTTTCCGAGCGTAGTGGAGTCGCGGTCTCCGCGTTGCACTTCTACGAACGCGAGGGGCTCATCACGAGTAGACGTACCAGCGGCAATCAGCGCAGATATGCCCGCGAGACCTTGCGTCGCGTGGCGTTCATCCGCATCTCCCAGCGCGTCGGCATACCGCTGAGCGAGATCCGGGCCGCCCTCGATCAGCTGCCCGAGGGCCGCACCCCCACCCGGCGCGACTGGGAGGCCCTTTCCACCGTCTGGCGTGCCGATCTCGACGACCGGATCACTCAGCTGATCCGCCTGCGCGACAGCCTCACCGGCTGCATCGGCTGCGGCTGCCTGTCGCTTGGCAGCTGCCGCCTGGTCAACGAGCACGACCGGCTCGGCGCCGAGGGTCCGGGCGCCCGCGTGCTCGACGTCCAGCTCAACTGCCCGTCGAAGCCAGCAGCCTGCTGAAACGCGCACTGGTGCGTCGCATCACGAACTCGTAGGGGAACGCGAACTTGCGTGCCCACCAATATCCGAAGCGGATGTCGAACGAGCTGTAGACCAGGAACCGGTTGCGTTCGATCCCGCGCAGGATCGCCGCGGCCACCCGTTCCGGCGGCACCGCGTGCTCGGCGAAAGCGGCGGTGAGCCGCTTGATCTTCGGGTCCTCTTTGTTCACCCCGGCCAGCTCGACGCTTTGCACCAGCGGCGTGTTCACCGCGCCCGGCGCCACCAAGTGCACCGTGATGCCGTGTTGCGCCAGATCGAAACGCAGCACCTCCGACACGCCGCGAATGCCGTATTTGCCCGCGCTGTAGGCCGCGTGCCATGGCAGCGCGAGCAGCCCCGCCGCCGAGGACACGTTGACCAGCGCACCGCCCTTGCCCGCGCGCACCATGGGCGGCACGAAGGTCTCGATGACGTGGATCGGGCCCATCAGGTTGACCTCCACCATGCGCCGCCAGTGCTTGTGCTCCAGGTTCTCCACGGTCCCCCACACCGAGGTGCCCGCGATGTTCATGACGACGTCCAGACTGCAGAGTTCGGCGTGCACCCGGTCGGCGAAGACGCGCACCGCGTCGTAGTCGGTGATGTCCAGCGCTTCGGCCAGGGCGACGCGACCGCCCGCGGCGCGGATGTCGGTCACCGTGGCGTCCAGGCCCTCGGCATTGATGTCGGTGAGCACCAGCTCGGCGCCGTCCGCGGCGGTGGCCAGCGCGGTGGCCCGGCCGATACCGCTCGCCGCGCCCGTGACCAGAACCTTCGCATCGCGCACCGTCGTTCGCCCCGCTCGCCCACGACCTCTACCCAGCACCGCGCATCCCATCTCGAATCGCCGAATCGGTTCTCCGCAGGGTAGTCCAGTGGGCCGTCGCCGACCGGGACGCCGCTATCGCCCCAGGACCGCGAGCATGCCCGCGACGGCTCGCGGCCAAGTGAACTGCTCGGCGCGGCTGCGGGCGGCCCGGCGGCGACCGGCCTGCGGCATGGCCAGCACGTCGCTGACCGCCGCCGCGAACGCGGAGGGATGGTCGGCGGCCACCGCGCCGCAGTCGGCGGTCACGATGTCGGCCAAGGCGGAGGATCGGCTGGCCACCACGGGTGTGCCCGCGGCGAGCGCTTCCAGCGCCGCGAGGCCGAAGGTCTCGTGCGGGCCCGGCGCCAGCGAGACGTCCGCGGTGGCGAGCAGCTTGGCGACCATCGCGCGCTCGGAGATGAAGCCGGTGAAGTGCACGGCGGGCACCCCGCCCGGCAGCGGGGCCAGCGCGCGGGCCCGCCGTTGCAGCGCGTCCCGGCGCGGACCGTCCCCGGCGACGACCAACCGCGCCTCGACACCCACCTCCCGCAGCGCGCCGATCGCCTCGATGCTGCGATCCACCCGTTTCTCGACCGACAACCGGCCGCAGTGCACCAGCAGCGGACGACCCGGCACGCCGAGGTCGGCGCGCAGCCTGCGATCGCGCCGGTGCGGGCTGAACAGCTCGAGGTCCACCCCGAGCGGGACCAGCTCCACGTTCGCCGCGCCGATGCGCAGGAACTCCTCGCGGGCGAACTCGGTGGTGCACACGACCATGTCGTAGTCGGTGGCGGTCTGCCGGTTGGCCCCGTCGGCGCAGCGCCGCGCCAGCGGACCGGGCAGCACCTGACCGAGCAGCCGGTCGAGCCGCTCGTGCGAGATCATCACGCCGGTCACGTCGCGCCGTCGCGCCCAGCGGCCGAAGCCGCGCAGTGTCAGCCGGTCGGACACCTCGAGCACGTCGGGCCGCAATCCGTCCAGGACATCGGCCACCCGGCGTGGATCAGCCGCACGGTAGCCACCGGTCCACGGAATGGCCAACGCGGGCAGCGTGATCCGCGCGACCCCGGTGGGCAGGATCTCCTCCGACCGGCGCGGACCCGGCACGATCAGTACCACGTCGTGTCCGGCGGCGACGTATCCCTCTCCCAGGTGGTGCAGCGCGGTGCGCAGCCCACCCGAACGCGGGCCGTAGAAGTTCGCAAGCTGAACTATGCGCACGCGGCCGATCGTGCAGCGCATCGGGGCACCCGTGCCCAACGGTGCGTGAACGGCCGTGGAAGACCCGGATAACCGGCGGCTGCGGCCGTGATCTCAGTGCGCGGGCAACCCGCGCCCGGCCCGGGGCAGATCCAGATCGAGCGGGATGCGGCCCGCGGTGAGGTGCGTTTCGACCTGCTCGGCGGGCATCGGCTTGGCGATCAGGAAGCCCTGCGCGCGGTAGCAGCCGAGGCCGACCAGGGTGCGCGCGGCGACCGCCGTCTCGACGCCCTCGCCGACGACGCCGAGCCCGAACGAGCCGGCCAGGCCGATGATGGATTTCACGATGGCCAGATCGTCGGTGCTGGCGCCGAGCCGCTGCACGAACCCCCGATCGATCTTCACCGCGTCCACCGGCAGCGCCTTCAGATGCGACAGCGAGCTGTATCCGGTGCCGAAGTCGTCGATGGCGATCTGCACACCCATCCGCTTCAGTCCGCGCAGCGTGACCTGGGTCCGGGCCAGGTCCTGCACCACGACGTGCTCGGTGATCTCCAGGCACACCGAGCTGCCATCGATGCCGAACAGGCGGAGGATGTCCTCGATGCGTTCGACGAAGTCGAGGCTGACCAGTTGCACCGGCGACACGTTGATCCGCATCACCACGTTGCCCGCCAAGCCCCGCCTGCGCCATTCGGCGAACTGCGCGCACGCCGAACGGATCACCCAGCGCCCCAGCTCCCCGGCCAGGTTGGTGGCCTCCGCGACGGTGACGAACGCGGCGGGCGGCAGCAGCCCCCTGGTCGGATGCAGCCAGCGGACCAGCGCCTCCAATGCCACGATGCGGCCCGTGCGCAGATCCACCTCGGGCTGATAGTGCAGCAGCAGCGAGCCGTCCGACACCGCGCCGCGCAGGTTGAGCTCCACGTCGTCCTGGAGTTCGAATTGCGCGCGCATGGTGTCGGTGAACACCGCGACGCCGTTGCCGCCGCCCGATTTCGCCGACAACAAGGCGTGATCGGCGCGGCGCAGCACGTCGGCGACGGTGGTCTCACCGGGGAAGCCGAGCGCTACGCCGACGCTCGCGCCCCGGCTGACCGACTCGCCGCCGACGGTGACGCGCCGGGCGATCAACTGCTGGATGCGGTTGGCCTCGTATTCGGCGGCCACCGCGTCCATGGGCTTGGCGGGCACGATGACGAATTCGTCGCCACCCAGCCGGGCGATCATGTCGTTCGGGTCCAGGTTCTCGCGCAACCGCGTCGACAACGTGCGGATGAAGTTGTCCCCGGCCGTGTGACCGAGGAAATCGTTGAGGGCTTTCAAGCGGTCCAGGTCGAGGAAGAAGGCGGCCACCGGGCCGGGACTGCCGGAGCGTAATCGCTCCTCCATGTGCTCGAGCAGCGCACGCCGATTCGCCAGGCCGGTCAGGTCGTCGTGCAGCGCGATATATCGGAGACGTTCCTCCGCGACCACCCGCGCCTGTAGCTGCGCGAACAGCGCCGCGATGGCTTTCAGCACGTTGAGTTCGCGAGTGCTCCACTCGCGATCGCCGGACTTGACGAAGCCGAGCACGCCGGTCGGCTCGCCCCGCGACAGCAGCGGCACGGCGGCCGAGGTCACCCCCACGATGCCGGACCCGCGGCGGACGGTCTCCTGGTAATCGGCGAACTCCGGGGTCGGGCGCGCGACCATCGGCTCGGTCGCGTTCTCCAGCGCACGGAACACGGGATCGGCCCCGTCGAAGTAGATCACGCCGAGCGGGTCGGGATCGGGGACGTTCTGCCGGTGCGGCCACTCCGCGACGAGCACGGTTGCCCGGCGTTCGCGGTCGGTGTGCCGCACGTAGCTGAAATCCACGTCGAAGTACTCGACCAGTTGGGCGAGCACGCGTTCGGTGGCGGCGACCATGGTCGTGGCGTCCACACCCATGAGCTCAGAGGCGACCTGGGTCACCAACGAGTCGAGTGTCCGCCGTGGCACATTGTCTCCGATCGCGCTAACTACTGGTGTCCACGCCGAGCACCGGACGCCGCCTGCTGCGTACGGTGGCGGCGGAGGCGTAGCTCAGGCGAAGCACCAACGCCATGGTCTCATGCTCAGGCACTTCCAGCAGGTCCAGGAAACGGCCCTGAAGTGACGCTAGTGTATCCGCGAAGTCGGGGGAAATCGCAGCAAGTTCGCCATGGCGTCGGGCGTAGAGGTATACGGGGGAAATCGGTTGCACACCCAATCCGAGGCGCTCGGCCTGCACCCAAACCCGCGCGACCGCCGCTCCGGCCGCGGCGTAGTCGGTCAATCGCGGGTCGATCCCGTCGAATGTCACCGCCAGAATGGCGGAGCTGGAGCGCACCCGGTCACCGGTGTATTTGCCCAGCGCCGAACCGCCCGCCCAGGACCGCACCTGCGCCATGACGTCGGCACGTGTGGTGATCTCGAATGCCGCCCACTCGTCGTCGGTCAGCTCCAGGCTGCGCGCGTCGATTCCGGTCTCCGGGTCGTCGTCGGAGGCCCAGCGGACCTCGGCGAGCATTTCCTCGTATAAGCGCGGCGTGAGATAGCGGATTCGATCGGAATCGCCCAGCAAACGTGCAGCTTCTTCGATGTCCTGCCGATCAACGACCGCGCGCACGTGCGCCCCGGCCGATTCGGCGACCGCTGTGAGCGTGTCGAGTACGCCGTCGGCAGGCGCGGCCCCGGTGCCGATCCTTCGGTTGGTCTCGCGGCGCAGCACAGCGGGATAGTCGGCGGCCAGCTCGGCACTGCGGTCGTCTCCCAGGCGCAGGCGGGCGAGGAGACGACCGGACCCCGGCGGGCCCTCGACGAACTCGTGCGGCCCGAGAATCCCGTGCGCGGCGGCGGCGACCCGCGCGTTGTACACGGCCGCGCCGAGCGCGACGGCGCTGCCGCGATAGCCGATGTCCATCGCCGTGCTGTGCTGTGGCGCCAGTTCGATGGAGATCGCCCCTGCCTCGGCGCGCAGCGACCACGGCTGCATGTTTCCCCCGGACGGCGCCCGTTGGGCGCAGGCCAGGACGCTTTCGACGGGTCCGCCGACGGGCTCGGGCGGCGCTTCGGCCCACGCCGGCTCGTCGTTCGGCGGAGGGTCGGCCAGCTCGTCGAGATGCCGCTCCACATCGACCCGGACGCGACCGGAAGCCAGCTTCATTCCCAGTCCGATGCGCCGTACCGCGGCGACCACGCTCGCGGCGCCGAGGGTGACGTCACCGGCCAGCTGCGGCCAGCTGGTCACCGTCTCGCCGACTTCGACCAGGCTCGCACCCAGCCTCGGCGACAGGCCGGCGGCGCCGAGCAGCTTCACCACGAACGGCGCCTTCTCGCGCGAGGTCAGCCCGCGCAGATCCTGCGCGCGAATCTCGCCGAGCAATCCGTGAAACGCCGGGCGCCCCGGTTCGAGATCGAAACGCTCGACGTCCAGCAAACCGCGGTCGCTGGTTTCCATCAGCACCGGAATGCGCTGCCGAGCCGCCGCCTCGCGAATCACCAGTTTCATATCGAGGGAATCGCATTCCTCGACCACGATCGCGAGGCCGTCCAAGAATTCATCCGCCGAATTCTCGTCTACACCGGTAGCGAAGATCTCCACCGGTAGATAGGGGTCCAACTCGGCGATGCGGCGGGCGGTCACCACCGCTTTGTTGACGCCGACGTCGAACAGCGTTCCCGCCACCCGGTTGAGATTCGACAATTCGATTTCGTCCAGATCGGCCAAGCGCAGCCCGCCGCAAACGCCCTCGAGGGCGAGCAGTTGCGCGATCGCGTTTCCCGCGCTTTGTCCGATTATCCCGATGGCGCCTTCGGCCAGACGCTCCTGTTCGGCTCTGGTCAATTTGTTTCGATTGCGATCCAGCCGAATCGACCGGAAAGTACCCGGCCCCGGCAATCCGACCACCGCGGCGCGCCACGGATAGTAGATCCAGCGATCCGCTTCGGGCCCCTCCGGGATATCCGGCGCGGCGACCATCTTGCGGCGCTCGGCGCGCAACGACATACGCAGGTCGCGGAACTCGACGTGCGGGTCGTCGCGCAGGCCCGCGAGGGTCCGCGCGTCCGCCGGATCGGCCGGGTCGAGGATCAGCGGCCGGTATTCCGCCACTCGGTTCGGGTCATCGCCCATGGCCGCGCCGGCCCTCCGTCGCCCGGCCGGCCCCGCACCGCATGTCGAGCGGACGCGCGGTGGGCAAGCCGAGCGCGTCCTGCTCGGCTCGCGTCGCGGCCCGCTGGGATTCCTCGGCGAACGCGCCATAGCTTCGCGTGTCCCACCACAGCGGAACGGTTCGGTAGCGCTCGTCCGGATACGGCACCGCCGGGATGCGCTCGGCCGCGACCGCACCGCACGCCTCGTGCCGGGACACGGTGAAGGAGGCCACCGTCGCGAAGCCGTACCGCGCCCCGAGCAGGCGCGCGCCGTGCAGCACGGTGCGCGAGATCGCGGCACCGAGTTCGGCCCGGTGGGCCGCGTCGCGGGCGACCCATGCCCCTTTGGCCTCGACCACGCCGTGCGGTATCCGCTCGGCGATCATCCGGCGCAAGTCCTCCGCGCCCGGATGACCGGCCCATTCGAGCAGCGCGTGCGCCTGCCGCGCGTCGGTGTACGGCCCTTGCATCCGCGTTCCGGCGACCATGTTCCCGTCGGCGTCGAGCGCGGCGAAGAACAGCGACGTCGACGCACCGTCGGCGACGGCGTCGTATTCGAGCGCCTGTTCGACTCCGAATCGCCGGTAAACGTCGCGCGCCCCGTTCAGATACCGGTGCCAGAGTTCCGGTTGACCACTCGGTTCGGAGACAAAGAACGCACACTCGGATTGCGCGTCGTAATACCGTTGCACTCCCCGTCCACGGGAGTTCCTCGGCACGACTGCAATCAGATCCACAGTCATGTTGTTCCACTCCATCGCCGCGCTGCCCTGCGCGATAGTCCAGCCCGATGCAGCCCCCCACGGCCCCGAGCCGAGACGAAGTTGCCCAGGGCAGTATCCGTCATCGGAGAGGAATTGACCAGCCGTCCGGCTAATCTTCCGAAAACTCTGCGGTACATGCAATATTTTTGCAGGTCAAACCCGGCGCAATCGCAATCGGAAATAACGTGGAGACCAGTCGGTTCGAGGGTAGTTACTATTTAGCAAGCTAAACGAGGATGGAAATGAACAACTCGACCGACTCCGGCCCGTGCCAGACCTCGATCTCCTCGCGGTAAGCCCGGGTGATCTCGGCGGACGCCGTCGCGTCATCTACCTGCGCCCAGACGTCCTCGACGGGATCGTGATAGTCGCCATTCGGCGCGAAACGGGCATAAACGCCTTTCGGCACCCGCACCAAGACGTCGCCCACCGGCACAGCGTCCGGGGACGGGTACTCGAAGCAGACCACCGCGTTGTAGTTCCCGGCCGGATCCGGCACGTACACCGTGTACATCGGATGGTCGTCGCCGGCCCGGTCGCGCAGCCGGTCCTTGAGGAAATCGATCAGGTCGCTGTTGCTGACCTTGAAGCTCGGGCGCACCCGCGGCACCACCAGCCCGCCGTAGATCGCCTCGGCACGCACCACGATCGCATAGCTCATCGCGCGTCGACCGCCAGGTACAGATCGATCTTGTAGGCGTGCGGGTAGCACTCGAAATCGCCGGTGTAGGTCCGTTTGATCTGGTTGTGCTCCTCGGCATAGGCGATCTGCGTCCACAGGTCGGTCATCACCTGCGGGAAGTTGCCGACCGAGGAGAACCGGGCGTAGGCCCCGCCCGGCAGCCGAGCGACCAGGTGGCCGCGGGTGACCTCGTCGAACGAGGCGCACTGATAGCCGACGATCTGTGTGTTGTAGGTGCCCAGCTCGCCGGTGTAATCGGTGTAGGCGCTGGCCAGCGGGCCGCCGAGTTCCTGGTGCAACACCGCGGCCCAGGCGGCCTCCAGATCACGGTCACGCAGTTCCCCGAGCGCACGTTTGGGGCTACGCACCGGCAGCCCGGCAACCCACGTCTCGTCCCGCTCGACGATTTCAAACTGCATGGAAAGACTCTTTCGGAGAAAGCCGGAGGTGAACCACCGCGTCCGGTCGGTCGGAATCGCCATGCTACCAACCCGGACCGGGTGGTACCGATCACACATCGCCCCCGACGACCGCGCGATCACCCCGCTGAACTGGACAGATGTCCGAAGCGGTACGGTCCGGACGGAGGCGATGGGCGGCCGACGGCACCGGCGGGTCGCGCTGATGCATAGTGGGCATGATCGTCCGGTTCGCCCCTCGGGCACCCCCGAACGGAGTTCTGATGAACGAGACGCCGATCTCCGACCGGCACCGCCGCGCCGCGCCCGGGCACGCCCGCGAGCACGCCGCCGACCCGAACAACCGGTACTGACATGTGCCGGACCATCGCCGAACTCGACGCGGCGGTCGCCGACTGCTTCGCCTGCCCGCGTCTGGTGGCCTGGCGAGAGCTCGTCGCGAGACAGAAGCGCGCCGCCTTCCGCGACCAGACCTACTGGGGCCGCCCGGTCCCCGGCTTCGGCCCGGCGGACGCGCGGATGCTGATCGTCGGACTCGCGCCCGCCGCGCACGGCGGTAACCGGACCGGGCGGATGTTCACCGGCGACCGTAGCGGCGACGTGCTCTACGCGGCGCTGTACGCGGTCGGCCTCGCCAACCAGCCGACCGCGATCAGCCTCGACGACGGCCTGCGGCTCGACGGCGTGCGGATCACCGCTCCGGTGCATTGCGCGCCACCGGACAACAAGCCGACGCCCGAGGAACGGGATCGCTGCGCCCACTGGCTGGATACCGAGTTGCGGTTGCTGACGCCCACCGTCCGGTCGGTGGTGGTACTCGGCGCGTTCGGCTGGCAAGCCTTGCTCCCGGTACTGGCACGGGCGGGCTGGGTGGTGCCGCGCCCGCGCCCGCGCTTCGGCCACGGCGCGCACGTGGAACTGGCCGCGACCGACGCCGAGCGGAACCCGCTGCACCTGTTCGGCTGCTATCACGTCAGTCAGCAGAACACCTTCACCGGACGACTCACTCCGGCCATGCTCGAGGCGGTCCTCGCCGACGCGGCCGAAACCGCCGGGCTCGAGGTACGGCGAAGCCACGCACCGCGCGGGTGATCGCTCCCGCATCGCCGCTGTCGCGCGATTCAGACGTGATCGACCAGGGCCGGGTGACCTGCTTCATGGGCGCAATGCGCGCAGCAGAAGTAGTCTCCCCGCGCCTCCACCCCATGGCCGAGGATGCGGCAGGAACAGTGCGTGCACGTGGGCGCCATGGCGTTGATCGCGCACTCGAAGCTGTCGAAGGTGGCGGACTCCCCGTCGCGGGTGATGGTGAACGTCTTGTCGTACTCGTTTCCGCAGGTTTCGCAGGTGGCCATCTGGTCTCACCGGTCCTCTCGCGTCGAATGGACTAGCGCGTCGCAGTTCGCGGTACCCAGCGCCGTCGACGCAAAACGAATCGGGAAACCTCAGCTCAGGCGCAGCGCTTGGACCGGGCAACTGTCCACGACGAGTTCGAGCAGCTCCCGTTCGGTCGGCGCGACCGTGTCCGCGGGCACGACGATGCCGTCCTCGCCCACCCGGAACAGATCCGGCGCCAGCGCTTCGCACATGCCATGGCCCGCGCACACGATGCGGTCGGCGACGATCCTCATCGGCCGATCCGCTCCAACCGGAGGGGCAGGCCGTCGGCGGGCACCGGTCCGGTCCCGGCGACCAGCGGTAGCTCGTAGCCGTCCGGCACGCTCCAGCGATACCGCAACAACATCTGGTGCACCACGGCTTTGACCGTCATGCCGCCGAAGTAGAGGCCGATGCACTTGTGCGCCCCGCCGCCGAAGGGCGCCCACGCGAAGCGGTGCGATCTGTCCTCACGGCGGTGGTCGGCGAACCGCTCCGGATCGAATGTGTCGGCGTCGTGCCAATACTCCTCGTTGCGCATGAGCCCGTACGTCCCGCACAGGATGAACGTCCCCTTCGGCAGGTAGTAGCCCAGAATGTCGGTGTCGGCGATGGTTTCGCGGACCTGCTGAGCCACCGGCGAGTAGACCCGCAGCGCCTCCTTGAACGCGAGGTCGAGCGAGGGCAGGCGGTCGAGGTCGTCGTAGTCGAGCGCGGGCTTGCCCAGCGCGACGGATTCCGCGCGCAGCCGCTCCTGCCATTCCGGATGCCTGCCCAGCTCGTAGACGAGCATGGACGCCGCGATGGTGCTGGTGTCGTGAGCGGCCATCATCACGAAGATCATGTGCTCGACCACCTCGTCGTCGGTGAAGGTCTCGCCCTCCGCGGTGCTCGCCCGGCACAGCACGCTGAACAGATCGTTGCCGTCGCCCGCGCGCTTGGCGGGCAGCTCGCGGCGGAAGTGCTCCTCCAGCACCCGGCGCCCGCGCAAGCCGCGGGCCCACACCCCGCCCGGCACGTTCGCCCGGATCAGCGCGGCCCCACCGCGCACCGCATCCTCGAAGGCGCGCTCCAGCCGTGCGGCGCCGACGCCGGCTTGCGCGCCCGCGAAGACCTCGGTGGCCTGCTGGAGCAGCAGCTTCTTGATCGCGCGGTAGACGCGGAAGTCGTCGGCCGGCTCCCATTGCGCGATGCCGCGGGTGATCCGCGGCGTGGTCATTTCGAGGTAGCCGATCAACCGCGGACGTGTGAAAGCCTGCTGCATGACGCGCCGGTGGAAGAGGTGGTCGTCGAAGTCGCGCAGCAGCAAGCCGCCGCGGAAGAACGGGCCGATCAGCCACTCCCAGCCGCGTTGCGCCGACAACACCTTGTTCCGGTCCAGCATCACCGCCTCGTACCCCTCCGGGCTGCCGAAGGTGACCATCCGCCTGCCGAGCATGCCGAACCACTGCACCGGACCGAAGCGATCGAAGCGGGTGCGCGCGAATCCGATCGGATCGGCCAAGGCGTGCACGGTGTACCCGATACCGGGAAGCCCGAAGTCGCCGAGCACCGGTTTCAGTCCGCTACCCTGCGGCGGATCGGCCAGCGGCCGCACCGGCGCCGGGTAATGCGCGACCGCCCGCGCGGCCGCCCGCTGCGCATGCCACGCCCAGGTGGTCCGCGCTCGGCGGATCGTGCCGGAGACCTCATCGAACGACTGGGGCACAAGCAGACTCATGACCGGCTTCCCTTCGCGACACTGCGGTAGTCCGACGATAGAGGAAACATACGTTTCCGTAAACGTTTGTTTCCCAATTTTGACTGTGCCAAGCTTGCGTGGTGACCCGAACCGTCAGCGGCACCTACCGCGGAGCCTCCACGGCCGAGCGCCGTGAGGACCGGCGCAGGCGGTTGCTCGACGCCGGCCTCGAGATCATCGGCACCCAGGGACTGTCGGCGTTGACCGTGCGCGGGGTCTGCGAACAGGCCAAAGTCGGCCCGCGCTTCTTCTACGAAGCGTTTCCCGACCGCGACGCGCTCGCCTCCGGCGTGCTGGTGGAGATCCAGCAGGCGGCGCTCGACCGGGCGAAGGCCGCCATCGCCGAGACCGCGGGCACGCCCGCCGACCGGATCCGCGCCGGGGTCGCGGCCCTCATCGTCGAACTCACCGACGATCCGCGCCGGGCGAAGGTGGCCTTCGCCCAGACCTACGGCGCCGAGGCGCTCATGCGCAGCAGGTTCGCGGGCATGCGCCAGGTCGCCGACGTCATCATCGAGCAGACGCGCCTGGTACTCGAATTGCCCGAAGGGCAGGACACCGCCATCGCCGCGACCTCGCAGCTGATCACCGGCGGCGCGGCCGAGCTGGTCATGGTCTGGCTGGACGGCGGACTCGACGTCGACCGGGACGGATTGATCGCGCTGCTCGGCGATTTCACCGTGGCGATGCTCGAGCGGCTGCCCGTGGTCGCCGCGCGACTGTCCGGTCTCACACCAGATTCCTGATCAACGACGACATCAGCGGCTCGCGCAACCCGGGCAGCGCGGCGAAGTCGCCCGCGACGACGCGGTTGGTCGCCAAGGAGACGACCGCGCCGATCACCGCCTCGCCCGCCAGCCGCTGATGCGGCCGGGCCGCGCCGAGCGCCGCGGCGAATCCGTCCACCAGAGCGGCCTGGGCCGCCAGCCGCCGCTCCAGCACGGCCCTGCCCGCCGCGTACACCTCGACCAGAAAGACCTTCGCGACCTGCGGTTCCTGCGCGAGGGTGGAGAAATACGCGTCGAGTGCGCGGTCTATCCGCTCGAGCGGCGTTCCATCGGCGGCGAGCGCTCCCGCGATCCGGGTCATCACGATCTCCACGGCCATGTCGTAGGCGGCGAGGAAGCACGCCTCCTTGTTCGCGAAATGCTGATAGAAGGTCATCCGCGATACCTCGGCCCGTTTCAGCACGTCGGCCACCGTCGCCGCCGCGTAGCCCTTGTCCGCGGCCGCCTCGATCATCGCCACCAGCAGGCGGGCCCGCTGCGCGGCCACCACGTCTTCCGGCGCGATGCCGTGATTACCGCCGTGCAGTTTCCCGCCCGCCCGCGCTTTCAGCAACGATCCTCGCTCCACGTACCGATGCTAGGCCGGTCACGGTCCCGCGCATACCGCGGCGACGATGCGCGGGAATCGGACCGCGAACGGTCCCGGGCGGGGCACAATGGCCGTCCGAGAGTGCTCGATTCGACGAAGAAGGAGCGTGATCGACAGTGCTAGGCAGACAGCCGGCGGGACGCGCCCTGGTCGCGGCGCTGTGCATCGGCGGGTTCGCCGCGTCGGCGGCCCCGGCGACGGCAGATGAACCCGCGTTCGTGAATATCGGGGTGGTCTACACCTTCGGCGATATCTGCTACGGCGAAGGCCGGGCAGGCGTCTCCTCGCCCACCGGAACACCCGGTGCGGCCCGTTTCGGCATCAGCTTCGCCAATCAGACCCCGGTGGACACGCCGTGCGCCTTCACCGCGTTCGCCAACTGGCGCAACCTCGACACCGGCGCCGCGGGCACCGTGGCCGTCCCCATCCGCGACGACACGGCTGGGAACCAACCACCGGGAACCGTCTTCGCCGCCCTGCCCACCGGCCCCGGCCGCGTACAGGTCGACGTGACAACCGACTACCCGCACGTGGCGGCCCCGCCGGTCGAGATCAAGATCAACTGAGGGTTCGACTCCGCCTTCCGCGCCGCATCCCTGGCGCTGCGTCGGTTTCCGCCAGTAGGCTGCGTTCCGAGCGCCTCGAGTCGGCGCGACGCAAAAGGGGGGATACACGGATGTCCGTGTCGGAAAAGCGCGTTGATCTCGATACTCGCCGCAGGGATCTCCGGCGGATGCTGGTCACCGGTCTCATCGCAGGCACGTTGGCGACCTCCGCATGCGGTGGCGGGTCAGGTCCGAAGAATCCCGCGCACCCGGTTCCGTCACCCATCCCGACGCCGACTTCCAGCAGTCAGGCGATCAGCGGCGAGAATCTGGGCTACCTGTGGCCGCTCACCGTCGACCACGGCACCCTGGAATGCCGGCCCGGCGACCTCGCCGTGTTCATCGCCCCCGACGGCACCGCCTACGCGCTCAACGACAACGCCTCCGCCGCCGGAATCGCGAGCATCGAACCCCTTCGCGCCACCGGTGCGGGAGGCGACAAGATCAGCCTCGGAGCCATGCGTAGCAAAACCCTCGCACTCTGCCATCTTTCCGGCTGACGACCGGCAGCTTTCCCCGGCTCCTCGCCGCCTCTTACCAGGAGCAGAGCGACGCGCAGGTGCATCACCCGATGAACGTCACGGCTCAGGCGTTCACAGCTGCCGAGATGGAGAGTGGAATCTCGGGCGCCCCCGTGATGACGACCATCGCACAGCAGGGATATCCAGTCGTGAACGAGCGGCCGAATCCGAGGACATCGCGGGCGTTCGGCGGATTCGCCGACGAAAGCGGGTGATGGCGGTGCGCGAGCTGGGCCCGGCTCCTAGACTGGGGAATTGCGGCACGGTCGACCGTCGAAGCGCCGCGGCAGCTTCGCGATCGGCGCAACTCGAAGTCCCGATCCAGCGAGGGCCGGTGCATCCGGTCCACCCCATGCAGGAGGGCCGCATGCCCGACTCGTTCCATCTACGCGTCTGCCTGGTCGGCCCAGGTTGCCTTTGCCCCACGGTGACGCTGTTCCTCGCACCGGAGCCGCTGATCCCCGGTGGCAACATGCTGCACCTACTCGAACAGACCCCGCTCTCCACCGACACCGGCGCACCGACCCCCGACGCCGAGGTAATCGACATGGTCGAGAACGAACCGGCAGCCGGGGACCCAGGGTTACGTCCCGAACTGCACGAGTTCCGTACCGGCCGCCCCGATCCCCATCAGGTCCACGACATCCTGCACGACCACCACATCACGGACGCCGCGCCGATCGGCTTGGACCTCACCGATCCCACCGAACTGACCCGCCTGGCCCTGCTCCCCGAACACCCCATCGGCTACCGCCGCATCGACGACTTCCAGCAGGAAGCGACCGCCCGCGCCATGCTCGCGGTCTACCGCCTCTTCGAGGTCGACCAGCGAGTCCGCCTGATGTACCACGGCTTCGCCGACCCCGGCACCGGCTGGTTCGCCCTGCGTAGCGCGACTGCTTGAGCCACCGGGCAGCTCTGCCCGATACGGGTGCACCGGCATGAAAGCCACCTGGCTCAGCGTTTGTTTTTGCGCTGATTGGCATTGAAGCGCGCCTTCTTCTGACGATTCCCGCACGTGTTCATGTCACACCATTTGCGGGTGCGGCTCTGACTGGTGTCGAAGAAGGCGGCTCGGCAGGTCGGCGATGCGCACAGGGCCAATTTTCCGTCGCGTTCGCCTGCGATAATGCTGATCGCGTCGGCGGCGATCACGCCTAGGGCATCTTCTACGCAGGAAGCCGAGCCGAGCCGCCATTGACGACCGCCCTCGGGCGTCAAAATGGCCGCCGCCCGCCCCGCCATGCTGCGGTCATTGATGACTCGGACGGCAGACGTGGGCAGAGGGTCATGAATCGCGGCCGCTGTCGCGGCGGCGTGAATCGATTCCCTCAGTTCCCGGGCGAGTTCGAGCTGAGCGGTGGTGCAGGAGTCCACGGCCAGGCCGCTCACGACCAGCCAGTCGACGAGTCGCTGCGGCGTGGGAATGCGTTCCACCGGGTCGCCATGACGCTCCGACAGAGTCCCCGTGAAGCTGGTCGCCAGCACGTTACCGAGGCGAAAGTCAGGAGGCCCAGCAGGCATGGAACCACCTTAGCTGGTTGCAGGGCGATGCGGAGCCATGTTAGAACCGTCTTAGCCGGTTCTCGATATGCCGTAGCCGGTTCCGCGATGACCAGGAGGTCTCATGTCCGCACTCGGCCACCTCGATCCGGTTTTCCCGCCCGACCCCGTCGGCGTGCAAGCATTCGAAGCCCACGCGAGTGACGCCGACCTCGACGAGCTGCGCGCGCGATTAGCCGCGGCGCGGCTACCGGAGGCCGAGACGGTCTATCGCGCCGCCCCCGACCCTCGCCGCTGGGACCAGGGCGTTCCTCTCGCCGACCTCATCGACGTCGTGGACTATTGGCGCACCGGGTACAACTGGCGGTCGTTCGAAGAGCGTCTCAACCGGATCGGCCAATTCCGCACGACCATCGACGATCTGGGAATCCACTTCCTGCACCGCCGATCCGCGCGCGCGGATGCCACTCCTCTGATCTTGACGCACGGCTGGCCGGACAGCATCGCTCGGTTCATCGATGTAGTGGACGAGCTGGCAGATCCGAAAGACGCGGACGCGCCGGCGTTCCACGTCGTGGTCCCGTCGCTACCAGGCTTCGGTTACAGCGACAAACCGGCCACCACCGGGTGGGGAACCGAAAAGATCGCGGCCGCATGGGTGGAACTGATGCGAAGGCTCGGCTACAGCAAGTTCGCAGCCCACGGCGGCGACTGGGGAGGCAATATCACCACGGTTCTCGGCGGCAGGTTCCCGGCGCAGGTTCTCGGCATCCACACGACATTCGCGCAGGCGCCGCCCGGGATGACAACGGACGGGCTGACGGCGGCCGAGCGCGAATGGACCGAGGAAACCCGCGATTTCTGGAGCGGATCGTCGACGCGCCACCGCGCGGCGTACGCGAAGCAGCAGGCGACCCGGCCACAGACCATCGGCTACTCGCTCGTCGACTCACCGGTCGGGCTAATCGCCTGGATCCTCGACAAGTTCGCCGAGTGGAGCGATACCGAAGACAGCCCGTTCGAGACGATTTCCAGAGACCGCATTCTCGACGACGTCACCCTGTATTGGCTGACGCGGACGGGAGCGTCGTCGGCCCGCATCTACTACGAGAGCCACAACTCGCTCGACCCCGAACTCCGGGTCGACGTCCCCTCAGCACTCACTATGTATCCCCGCGACATCGAGAAGTGTCCGCGCCCTTGGGCACAGCAGCGATACCGACAGATCGTCCGATGGACGTCCCCCGAAACCGGAGGCCATTTCCCGTCGCTGGAGGTCCCCGAGTATTTCGTCAAAGACCTGCAAGAAGGCCTCGCAGCGGTGCTGGACGCTAATCGGTGAACGCGGCCGTGCCCGGCCGAGTTATGTTGATGGCCGCGAGGTGTATTCGGCCCAGCGGTCGACCGCCTGTTCGAGACTGAGTGCCGCGACCTCGGCAGGAGCCATGCCGACCGTGTGGATCAATCGCTGTGCGAGCCAATCGGGGACAGGTTCGCGGATCGGTGTCGGTGGAATTCCGAGCGATTCGGCACTGCGGCCGAGTCGCTGGACCACTTCGCCGAGTTTGCTGAATTCCGGTAGCCGACCGGCCGCCGCGACGATACGGGCAGTTGCTTCCGCGTAGACCTCGGAGTCGGCGCGTGCTCCGATCGTCCAGATCTCGCAGATCTCGATCGTCTGCTGGTCGACGACCCGGTACACGATCCGCCACGTGTTGCGGCCGACGACCAGCTTGCGGAACCCGGTCAGTTCGCCGCCGAGTGGATAGCCTGCGTGCGGTGAATCCAGCAGCAGGAGCACCTTTTTGAGGATTTTGGGCACAGCGTCGGGACCGAGTTTTCGAAGGTCGTCGATTGCCGCGTCGGTGAAGAGGACTTCGACCATCGACTTACTCGTGGTCGTCGAGTTCGGCGAGAGATTCCCTCGTGTGACCGAATGCGCCGAGCACATCGTCCAGCGACGTTCGGTTCCCGCTGTCGGTCGCGGCCCGGGCGAGCACCAGTGCGAGATCACGCAGGTCGGACTCCGCGCGATCCAACTCGGCGAGCCGAGCCATGCTGACCACGGCCGCAACCGGCCGATGATGGCGGGTGACCACGAGGTCGGTGCCCCGTTCGGCATCCGCTACCAGTCCAGCGACACCTCGCTGCGAGGCGTCGGAAACGCTCAGCTCATGAGTGTTGCGCAGGATGGACATGCCGTAACTGTACAGAATTCTAGCTAGATTATCTATGCCGTGCCGCCTGCAGGAACCACCTGCGCGTGACAGGACCTACTGGATTTCACCGAGGAGTCGGCGATCGGCGGTCGGCCGATAGCGAAACCGGGGCCATCGGAAGCTGTTCGGTCACGATTTCGCAGAAGCGGATGCGGCGGTTGCCGAAGGAGGAGCGGGCATCGTTAGCACAGGACTACCGCAGCGGGATGACGGTATACGACCTGGCGGCAAAGTTCGGGATTGACCGGAGCAATTGTGAGCGCCGCCTGGTCGCGGGTGCGCACCTCTGCTTCACTGATTCGGTGCCCTCAGCCGGTGCCACCACCCGAATCCGCACACTCGACGGCCTCCACCTTGCAGGAACCATCGTCACCCCCGAACAGCCAGCGGCGCGTGCCGTCCCGCTGGTACACGGCGGGGGCGTCACCCGCGAGGAGGGCGGCTTCTTCACTCGCCTGGCCGCAGGTCTGGCCGATGCAGGATTCGCCTCGCTTCGCTTCGATCTTCGCGGTCATGGCGAGAGCGAGGGTCGACAATTAGATCACAGGACATGAGCTTAAACCGGCATGGCCGAGTTGGATGCCGTACAAGCCGGAGCTACGGCCGCGCAGCGAGGTGAAGAACCCAGCACAGCCGCGGTGCTGGCACGAAGCGTGCTGAAGCGGTACCTGCCGCAAACAGAACTCGCCACCCGAAGAGGTGGCGAGTCGCTGAAAGACCTTTGGTGGAGCTAAGGGGAATCGAACCCCTGACCTTCTCGATGCGAACGAGACGCGCTACCAACTGCGCTATAGCCCCGTGCGGTTCCGGGGAACCGCGCTGTGACACTGTATCAGGCCATCCGCCCAGACTCCGAATCGGTGCCCTGACCTGCGGGAACAGGTGGGGACTATGCGCCGGCGGCGCGGCGCATGTCGCCGTTGGCGCGGGTGCGCAGGGCGCGGGCGGTGGCGGGGTCGAAGGGGTCGAGGTGGGCGAACATGGGGTCTTCGTCGTCGGGGTCGACCAGGGTGGAGCGGCGGCGCAGGGCGCGGGCGGTGTCGCGGTCCATGGTGCCGTGTGAGGCGCGGGTTCGACGGGCGTGCGGATCGGCCTCGTCCTGGTGGCCACGGTTGAGGCGGGCGGCGCGCCTGCGGCGGATCTCCTCCTCCATCCGCACCTGCTTGCGCAGGTAGGCCAGGTAGGTCACCAGCACGGTGGCGGCGAGCCCGCAGGCCCACCACAGCAAGGGGGTGAGAACCAAGGCGAGCGCGCCGGAGAGGATGCCGGTGAGCAGCAGGCCGAGCACGGCGCGCTGCCGGAAGGTGTAGCGGGCCGCGCGCGCGATGGCGTCGGCCTCGGGGTCGTAACCGCCCCGGCCACGACGACTGGGGACGAAATCCTGTTCCGCCGAGCCTCCGCCGTCGTAGTCGTCGTACTCGTCGTATTCCACGCGCGCGGGCGCGGTGGAGCGCGCAGGCGGGATTCTGGCCGCGACCGTCTCGGGGTGGTATGCGCCCACGCCGCCATCATCGGTCTCCGCGTCGATCTTCGCAGCGACTTCAGCGGCTTCGGCGTCGGCCGACCGCGCGGCGGCCGACTCGGCCTCGTACGACTCGGCCTCGTCCGGCTCGGCCTCGTCCGGTGCCTCGGTCCCGAAGTCGTCGGCCTCGGTGTCGTCCGTTTCGGCGTCAGCGATGTCGGATGCCGCGACGTCGTCGGCCGCGGGCATGTTCTCCTCGTCGGTCTCGGTGACGGGCTCGTCGGCCGGTGTCGTCATCCGGTCCTCCGCATCATCGCTGTGGGGATACTTCCTCGGTACGCGGCGAGGCCGCCAGTTGGGATCGGTTTCGTGCCCGGCGGCCGGGCCTTTCCGCAGACGTCGTTTGCCTCCGCCGCGATGCAGGACCCTGGTCGCCAGCGCGGCGTCGGTGGTCCGGCGGATTCTCGGGTGGCGATCGGCGAGGATCGGGAACAGGACGAAGACCCAGAGCACGACCAGCCCGATCCACAGGATCGAATTCGGCATCGCGTCAGCACCTCCGTCCCGCCTGGGGTTTTGTCCGGCTCGGCCCGCGAGCGGTTCGTCACACGCTCCGCCCTCGGCCGGCCCCCGTCCGACGCAGCGGCGCGGACGCCGGTCCCCTCGCAGGCTCTGTGCCGATGACGCAAGACGCACCATCGACGTCCGTAGGCTAATTCCGGGTAGCACCAAGTTCCGGCAGGCGCGCCGTGCACATCCGCCACACCTGTCACATTTCCACCAATGTCACCGCGGCCGGGTGGCCGGATCTACAGCAGGGTGACGCGCCCCTCTCGCGCCAGCCGGTCCAGGACCGTTCCGGCCAGCTCCTCGACGGTGATGCCGACCAGCAGGTGATCCCGCCAGGCGCCGTCCACGTCGAGGTAGCGCCGTAGCAGTCCCTCTTCCCGGAAACCGACATTGCGCAGCACCGCCTGGCTGGCCAGATTCTCCGGCCGGACGGTCGCCTCGACCCGATGCAGACCGACCGGCCCGAAGCAGTGGTCGAGGCCCATCGCCAACGCCGCCGTCGCGACACCTTGCCCGCTGAGATCCTTGGCCACCCAGTAGCCGATCCAGGCCGAGCGCAGGGCGCCGCGCACGATATTGCCGACGGTCAACTGCCCGCTGAACACGCCGTCGACTTCGATCACCAACGGGATCATCGCGCCACGCCTGGCTTCCGCCTTGAGACTCGACCACAGCGACGGCCAATTGGAGGCGTGGTTGCGCGCCTCCCACGACCCGCGGCCGGTCGGCTCCCACGGCTCCAGATGCGCCCTGTCGCGCAAGCGGATCCGGCTCCAGGCCGCCGCATCGCGCAACCGCACCGGACGCAAGGTCACCTTTCCCGCCGCCACCCGGACCGGGCCCAGTCGCGCGGGCCACCCCGGATGCTGCGTGGCCCGGAAGACATTCATCGCGTCCACGTCTCAGCCACGCTGTGCGAGAAAGGCGACCTGGACTTCGTCACCGGTACGGATCTCGGTGTCGTCCGGGTCGATCACGATCAAACTGTTCGCTTCGGCGAGCGTGGCGAGCAGGTGCGAGGAGGAGTTCCCGTTGCCGAGCGGCTGTACGAGGTATTCACCCGTCGCTTCGTCCCGCATGAGCTGCGCGCGCAGATATCCCCTGCGCCCGGCCATGGAGCTGATCGGGGTGATGGTCCGCGCGCTGATGATCCGGCGCATCGGTTGCCTGCGCCCCAACGCGATTCGGATCAAAGGCCGCACCATCACCTCGAATACCACCAGCGCACCCACCGGGTTGGACGGCAGCAGGAAAGTCGGCACCTCGTCGCGGCCGAGCCGGCCGAAGCCCTGCACGGAACCGGGATGCATGGCCACGCGCGTGATTTCGAGCTCGCCGAGTCCTTCCAGTGCCTCCCTGACCTGTTCGGAGGCCCAGCCGCCGACCGCGCCCGCGATGACGACCACCTCGGAGCGCACCAGCTGGCCTTCGACCACGTCGCGCAACCGGCGCGGATCGGAGCTGACGATGCCGACGCGATTCACGTCCGCGCCGGCATCGCGCGCGGCCGCGGCCAGCGCGTAGGAGTTCACGTCGTAGACCTGGCCGGGGCCGGGCGTGCGATCGATATCGATCAGTTCGCCGCCCACCGAGAGCACCGATAGTCGCGGGCGCGGATGCACCAGCACTTTGTCCTGACCGACCGCCGCGAGCAGACCGACTTGCGCGGCGCCGATGATGGTCCCCGCCCGCACCGCCACGTCACCCGGCTGCACGTCGTCGCCGATGCGCCGCACGTAATCGCCGGAGCGCACCGGCTCGTACACCTTGATCCTGGCCCGGCCGCCGTCGGTGAAATCCAGCGGAAGCACCGCGTCGGCGAGAGTCGGCATCGGCGCGCCGGTGTCCACCCGGACGGTCTGGCGCGGCTGCAAGCGGATCGGCTGACGCGAACCGGCGACCACCTCGCCGACCACCGGGAGGGTCAGGTCGACGAGGTCGCCCGCTTCGTCGCGGATGTCGGCCCCGGCGGAAGCCACGTCGACGCTGCGCACGGCGTAACCGTCGATGGCGGCCTGATCGAAGCCGGGCAACGGCCGCTCGGTGACGACGTCCTCGGCGCACAGCAGACCCTGGGCCTCGGAAATCGCGACCCGGACCGGCCGGGGCGCGACCGCCGCGGCGGTCACCTTGATCTGCTGATCCTCAACCGAGCGCATCCAGCCCTTCCTGATCCTCTCCGCACTCCATCCGGTCTCGCCTGCGCGGGCACGCGCGATCCCGCCGCGGCGCAAGCGCATTCGCGCGCACCGCGGTGACCATCATTCGTACCCGACGGTCCACGCTCGGCGAAACCCCCGGCCGGGTCCCTCAGTCGTCGGTCGTCAGCTGCGGATCCCAGTCCGGACCGAGGCGGTGCTGCAACCACTCGCGCAGGGCGGGGCCGTATTCCTCTCGTTCCAATGCGAAATCGACCGCAGCACGAAGATAACCGCCCGGGTTGCCCAAATCGTGGCGCGACCCACGGTGCACCACCACATGAACCGGATGTCCCTCGGCGATCAGCAGTGCGATCGCGTCGGTGAGTTGCAGTTCGCCGCCCGCACCGGGCTCGATGCGGCGCAGCGCGTCGAAGATCGCGCGGTCCAGCAGATACCGGCCCGCGGCCGCGAACGTGGACGGCGCCTCGGCGAGCGCGGGCTTCTCCACCATTCCCTTGACGCGCAGCACGTTCGGGTTCACCGCGTCCGGCACCGGCGCGACGTCGAACACGCCGTAGGCGCTGACCTCGTCCTTGGGTACGTCGATGGCACACAGCACCGTTCCGCCGCGCTTGCGGCGCACCCGGCACATCACGTCGAGCACACCGCGGGGCAGCACCAGGTCGTCGGGCAGCAGGACGGCGATGACGTCCTCGTCGTCGTCGAGGGCCTGCTCGGCCTGGGCCACGGCGTGCCCGAGCCCGAGCGGCTCCTCCTGCACCACCGAGGTCACATCGAGCAGCCCCGGCGCCTTGCGCACCTTCTCCAGCAGCTTGAACTTGCCGCGCTCTTCCAGCGTGCTCTCCAGCACCAAGTCCTCGACGAAGTGCGCGACCACGCCGTCTTTGCCCGGGGAGGTGACGATCACCAGGCGCTCGGCGCCCGATCCGGCCGCCTCGGCGGCGACCAGCTCGATGCCGGGGGTGTCCACCACCGGGAGGAGTTCTTTGGGCACCGTCTTGGTGGCGGGCAGGAACCGTGTTCCGAGCCCGGCCGCGGGCACCACGGCCGTGCGGAAGCACGACTCCGCCGGGGCGCCACCGGGCTGTCCGGACTTTGCTGTCATACGCATACCCTATCCATCCATCACGCCGCCGGATCGGCGTCGAGCCGACTCGGTCCCGGGGTGAGCCTATGGTGATCACTGTGAAGATGCCCGGCGAGCGCGATAAACATGCATGGCGCATCGAACTACTCGCCCGGCGAGCTGTGATGCGCGCCACGGAGCGCGAAAAAGAAGCGTTCGCCCTGGCCACGGCGATGGACACCCTGAAAGCCCAGGGGTGGGTCTGCGCCTACGTACCGGTGGCGGGTGAACCGGGATCGACGGCGATGCTGGATGCGCTGCTGGCCGGTGGCGCGCGGATACTCCTGCCGGTCACCGGGCCGCCGGGGCCGTTGAGCTGGGCCGAGTACACCGGCGCGGACGCGCTGCGGCGGGCCCGCTACGGCTTGCTCGAACCCACCGGCGCGGTGCTGCCGCCGGACGCCGTGACCCGGGCCGATCTGATCCTGGTCCCCGCCCTCGCGGTCGACTTGCGCGGGGTGCGACTCGGCCGTGGCGCGGGCTACTACGACCGCACGCTGCCCGCCGCGCGTCCGGACGCGCGGCTGGTCGCGGTGGTCCGGGACGACGAGCTGGTCGACCGGCTGCCCGAGGAGCCGCACGATCGGCGCATGGGCTGGGCGCTCACACCACAGGGCGGCCTGCGCCGCTTGGGCGACCATTACGCTGGGGAATGAAACACCGATTGGCGGTGTTGGCACTGTCGGCTGTAGAGTGCCAGATCGACGAACACCGCGGAGGATCCTGTGCCTACTTACTCGTATGCGTGCACCCAGTGTGACAACCGCTTCGACATCGTTCAGTCCTTCACGGACGAGGCGCTGACGGTGTGCTCGGAGTGCTCCGGCAAGCTGCGCAAGCTGTTCAACTCGGTCGGCATCGTCTTCAAGGGCAGCGGCTTCTACCGCACCGACAGCCGGGGCGGCTCCACGACCGCCAGCGAGCCGGCCAAGTCCGACAGCGGTTCGAGTTCCTCTTCCGACTCCGGGTCGTCGAGTTCCGGGTCGTCGAGCGGGTCAACCGCATCCACCAGCACGGCCGTGGCCAGCTGATTCGACGGGTTTTCCACAGCCAGTCACCTATCCACAGCCCACCGTGATCCCGGCCGGGTGAGCGCGCGTCCGGCCATAGGATCCGGCCATGACTCGTGTACTCGCCGACCTCGGCCCCGACGGCTGGAATCCGGCCGGGTGGCAGCGACCGCCCTGGGCCGACGCCGTGCTCGCCCGACGGCTGCTCGCGGCCGCGCTCGCCGCCGTCGCGGTCTTGCTCTTCCTTCGCGGTGACCCGGATACCGAACGCACGACGGTCCTCGTCGCGGGCCGGGATCTGGCGCCGGGAAGACTCCTCGAAGCAGGTGACCTGCGCCCCGCACCGCGCGAAGCGGGCACGCTGCCCGCGGGTGCGGTCGCCGATCCCGCCGTGCTCGTCGGCGCGACGCTGACCGGCGCCATGCGGCAGGGAGAGGTCTTCACCGATCTACGCGTCGTCGGCCCGCGTTTGGCCGCGGCGGCGACCGGCGCGCGCGAGGCGCGCATCGTGCCCATCCGCCTCGCCGACACTGCGGTCGCCGACATCTTGCGCGCGGGTGATCGCGTGGACGTGATCGGCGCCGAAGACGCGAACGGCCCCGGCACCCGTTCCGCCCGCACCCTCGCCACCGATTCCGCCATCATCCTCGTCGCCGGCGCGGGTGACGGACGCGGAGCCGCGGAACGCGTGGTGTTGGTGGCGATGGACGCCGAGCACGCCACCGCCGTGGCCGCGGCGTCACTGCGCACCGCGCTCACCGTCGTCTTCCACTGACCCGCCGACATGCTTCGCCGAAGCACCACACTGAGAGGTGCTGATGCAGATTCGCGATCTGCTCGCCGAGAGCCGGACCAGCGCGGTCAATTCACCCGCGCCGCAAGCGAAACGGGCCCGTCATCGACGAGCCCGTTCGCGTTGCGCGCGTTACTCTCCCGCTCAGCCGAGGCTGAAAGGCGCTCCCCACAACGTCACCCAGGTGATGACATTGTCGGTCTCGACCTCGACGCTGACGAAAGCACGCGCCTGGGCGTAGCCTCCGCAACCGTTGAGACCGATGGTCTCATCGGCCCACGTCACCGAACCGGACGTGCCCTTGAACGCATTACGGGTCTTGTGCGTCTCGTTACCGAAATCATCCGCCTGCTCCAGATCGAGCACATAGAACGACTTCGACTGCCCCGGACCCAACGACAGATTGCCGCCCGAGTTGGCGCCGACGCCGCCGGTGACGTTCTGTCCATCGCTCCAGTCCACATTGCCGTCGACGCCACCGGTGGCACCGCCACCGGCGATGTTGACCTGGCAGCCGACGGTGTAGCCCGGGAAGATCTTGCCGCCCGCCGAGCCCGACAGGTCCACTTGTGCGCTACCGGACACCCATGCGTTGCGGTGCAAGGGTGTAGCGCCCATGGACGGACTGATGGTCGCGGACTCGCCGACCAGGCGAATGGTCACGACGGTGCCGTCCGACAGCGTCTTGGTCAGCTCGCCGCCCGGCAGCGGGACGAAGGTGTCGGCGTTCGCCGCACCCGTGGAGAGCAGACCTACCGCGATGGCCGCGGACGCGCACAGCCCGGCCACGCGCGCCAATTTTTTACGATCGAACATGATGGTAATTCCCCTAGAGAATCGAGTTCGCTTCAGCGAAAAGAGATTTGATGGATCCGACCCGCGTTCAGCCGATGCTGAACGGCATCCCGTAGAGGGTGGTCTTCGAGTAGTGATCGCCGATGATCTCGACGACCGTGTACGAACGCGCCTGCGCGTAACCCGCGCAGCCCTGGATCTGAATCTCGGCATCCTGATACTCCACCGAGTACACACCCGGCTTCAGAATGTCCTTGTAATCGATCTGAACGAACTTGACCTCACCGGGACCGAGATTGATGCCGATCGAACCACCGGCGCTCGCGCCACTGAGGTTCACACTGCCCGACACGCCCGCGGAGATGGCGTCGTCGGCGATGCTGACCTGGCAGCCGACGATGTAGCCGGTGCTCAACTGCGACGCACCGTGGGTGGATGAATTATTCGTACCCGGATTCCCGGTCGGCCCGTTGTTGGGGCCGATTTCACCTTCCGGCGTCACGGCGACGTCGGCGACGGCATTCCCCGAAACCCACACGACACGGCCGGCACCGTTCGCGGCAAGGGATGGGGAGATCAGGGCGCGCTCACCCGTACGGGCGATGTTCACGCCAGGGCCTACCTTGTGGCCGTCCGGCAACGGCACGAAGGTATCGGCGTCGGCGGCGCCGGTCGAGAACAGACCGGTGGCCACGGTTGCCACGGCAGCGGCGCCCGCGACGCGGACGCCTCGAGACAGACCGTTGATGCGGTACTTGCTCATGTTTTTCCTCATCAGGTTGCATCCGCCCACCCCAGGGTGTCGAGGCGGACGTGTCCCTCCAAAGCCGACGGCGCGCTCGGTGGAATGTGCTGTCCACCAGACGATCCGCCGACCATCGCGTCATCGAGCGATCTCGGACGAAACAATGCTATTCGGTATCAACCAGACTTTTCCGGAAATTCAGGCAATTCGTCACGCAACATAAACGATCCGACTAGGATCGCGCCGCCTTGCGGCGCAATGGAATTCATGACGAAATGGACCCGCCGCGATACGAGGGGTCCATTTCATCAATGGCTACGGGTTTTTCACCCGTAGCTCACTCAGCCGAGGCTGAAAGGCTGTCCCCACAACGTCACCCAGGTGATCACGTTGTCGGTCTCGACCTCGACGCTGACGAAAGCACGCGCCTGGGCGTAGCCTCCGCAACCGTTCAGGCCGATGGTCTCATCGGCCCACGTCACCGAACCGGACGTGCCCTTGAACGCATTACGGGTCTTGTGCGTCTCGTTACCGAAATCATCGGCCTGCTCCAGATCGAGCACGTAGAACGACTTCGACTGGCCGGGGCCGAGCGAGAGGTTGCCGCCGGAGTTGGCGCCGACGCCGCCGGTGACGTTCTGCCCGTCGCTCCAGTCGACGTTGCCGTCGACGCCACCGGTGGCACCGCCACCGGCGATGTTGACCTGGCAGCCGACGGTGTAGCCCGGGAAGATCTTGCCGCCCGCCGAGCCGGAGAGCTCGACCTGCGCGCTACCGGAGACCCACGCGTTGCGGTGCAGCGGCGTCGCGCCCATGGACGGGCTGATGTTCGCCGACTCGCCGACCAGGCGAATGGTCACGACGGTGCCGTCCGACAGCGTCTTGGTCAGCTCGCCGCCCGGCAGCGGGACGAAGGTGTCGGCATTCGCCGCACCCGTGGAGAACAGGCCCATGGCGATGGTGGCAGCGGCGCCGACGCCGGCCATCCGCGCCAGGTTCTTACGGTTGATCATGGTTGATATCCCTCGAGGGTTGAGTCCGCTTCAGCGGGAGGATGGTTCGTTGGAGTCGACAGACGTCAGCCGATGCTGAACGGCATCCCGTAGAGGGTGGTCTTCGAGTAGTGATCGCCGATGATCTCGACGACCGTGTACGAACGCGCCTGCGCGTAACCCGCGCAGCCCTGGATCTGAATCTCGGCATCCTGGTACTCGACGGAGTACACCCCGGGCTTGAGGATGTCCTTGTAATCGATCTGGACGAACTTGACCTCTCCGGGGCCGAGGTTGACACCGATCGAACCGCCCGCGCTCGCGCCGCTGAGGTTCACACTGCCGGACACGCCCGCGGAGATGGCGTCGTCGGCGATGCTGACCTGGCAGCCGACGATGTAGCCGGTGCTCAGCTGCGACGCGCCGTGCGTCGAGGAGTTGTTCGTTCCGGGGTTTCCGGTCGGACCGTTGTTGGGGCCGATCTCACCGTCCGGCGTCACGGTGACGTCGGCGACCGCGTTGCCCGATACCCAGACCACGCGACCAGCGCCGTTGGCAGCCAGCGATGGCGAAATCAGGGCCCGCTCTCCGTTCCGGGTGATCGTCACGCCCGGCCCCACCTTCTGGCCGTCCGGCAACGGCACGAAGGTATCGGCATCGGCGGCACCGGTCGAAAGCAGGCCCAGGGCAACAGCCGCGGCAGCGCCCACGCCCGCGACGCGGGCACCGCGGCGCAGACCTTTGGTGCGGTTCTCGCTCATACTTCCCCTCATCAGGTTCAAACAGTCAACCTCGACCATCGAGGCTGGACAGTGGTCCTCTCAGGCCCAGCTCAGTGTGTCGCTCCTTTGTTGCCGGTGTGTAACCGGTTGTTATTTCGGCGCAACGGACTTGCTGGTAACGGAACCGAGCCAGGTTCCGCCGAACGGCTCCATGCGTGCCGGTACCCGCGCCTGCGGGGCCCGATTGCGAGTGGCTCGATGGGGAGATTAAACGTTTTATAACGGCGCTCGCAACGTAACGTTTCGTAAAGTTCAAGGTGACCTGCATCACACTTGCGCACATTTGAATATGGCTTGACGTGCATAAATACCGGATCGCTACAGCCGGGCGGGATGAGCGGAGCAGATCACGGCACAGGAGCGACAGTGTCCGGATACGGGACAGGGCCGTAATTATCGCGCCGGTATTACTTCCGCGCAGAAATGATCACTGGCCGGTTACAAACTTGGGGGGGTTGATTACGTAGCTACTACGTAGATAACGGTCAGCCGTGATGCGGGGGGATCTGGGCGCGCAGCCAGTCGTCGGTAGACCGGACGTCGTCACGTTCGTCGCGCTCGTCCGCGGTGGTCTCGGGCAGAGTGTCGCCGAAGATCTTCGCCAAGCGCGCGGCATCCCTCGCCCGGCGCGCCGCCGGGCGAGGGTCCTCAGGGGGTGTGGGGGCGGTGATTACTCGACCAATCCGGACAGCTCACCGATCACCCGGCTCGCGAGCGGGCCGAGCGTCGCCATGCCGTCCCGGATGGCGGAACGGGTGCCGGGCAGGTTGACCACCAGGGTGCTGCCGGACACGCCTGCCACACCACGGGAAAGCCCGGCGTCCAGCGAACCGGCCACCCGGCCGGAGGACCGCAGGGCTTCGCTGATTCCCGGCAACTCGCGGTCGAGCACCTGCGAGGTGGCCTCCGGCGTCACGTCGCGCGGGGACATGCCCGTGCCGCCGACGGAGATAACCAGATCGACGCCGCCGATCACCGCGGTATTGAGTGCGTTGCGGATTTCCACCTCGTCGGCCTGCACCGACACCGACGCGTCCACGAGGAAACCCGCCTCGGTGAGCAGCTCGGTGACCAGTGGACCGAGCGAGTCAATACCTCCATGCGCCGTTCGATCGTCGACGACCACCACCAGAGCACGCCCCGCCACAGGAGCATCGATTTCCATGGTGCTCACCGTAGCGCCTGCGTCCAGCAACTCGGCGGCCGCGCCGAGAACGTCGGCGTCGACATCGATCTCCGGGCCCCGCCCGCCGGGTACCAAGCGCATCACCGGCCGCCGTCCGCGGGCGCGCCGGTGAGGGTCACCTCGACGGTCTTGGGGTTGTTGCCCTGTGCGTCGGTATAAGTGACTTTCACCTTGTCTCCTGGCTGATGCGAGCGGACCGCGGCGACGAGCGCGTTCCCGGAATCGATCGGGCGGTCGTCGAGCTTCGTCACCACAGCCCCCGGCGGAATGCCCGCGCGTGCCGCGGGACCATCCGGCGTGACGTCGCGAACCTGCGCGCCGGAAACCTGTTGGGCCGGGTCCTGCTGGCGCGACACCGTGATGCCGACCTGGGCGTAGGTGGCCTTGCCGGTCTTGATCAGTTCGTCCGCGACGCGGCGCGCCTGATCGACGGGGATCGCGAAGCCGAGTCCGATCGACCCGGTCTGGCCGCCCGCCGTCTCGGAGGGCCCGAGCGTCGCGATGGCCGTGTTGATACCGATGAGCTTGCCGCTGCCGTCCACCAGCGCGCCGCCCGAGTTGCCCGGGTTGATCGCGGCATCCGTCTGGATCGCGTCGATCACGGGGCTGACCGCCGCGGCGGGCTCGCTGCCGTCGCCGCTGGTCACGACGGGCCGGTTCAACGACGACACGATGCCGGTGGTGACCGTGCCCGCCAGCCCGAGCGGTGAGCCGATCGCGACGACGGGCTGGCCGACCTGCAGATTCGCCGAGGTACCCAGCTCGATGGGGGTCAGGCCGCTCTTCCCGGACGCCTTGATGACGGCCAGGTCGGAGACCGGGTCGGCGCCGACCAGCGTCGCGGGCGCGCTGCTGCCGTCGGAGAACACGACTTCCATCTTCGCGCTCGGCCCACCGCCCGCGGCCACGTGATTGTTGGTCAGGATCAGGCCGTCGGAGGACAGGACCACCCCCGAGCCCTCACCCTCGGCCTTACTGCTGGCCACCTTGATCATCACCACGCTGGGCAGCACCTTCTGAGCGACCGCCTGGGTGGAGCCGGCCGGAGCGTTGACGGCATTGCTCACGTTCGGCCTGGGAGCGTCCAGGGCATTGGTGGCCGGGGCGCGACCATCGTCGCCGTGTGTGACCAGCGCGCCGACCGCACCGCCGACGCCGCCGCTGACCAGCGCGAGCGCGACAGCGCCTGCGGCCAGGCCCGCGCGGAACGGACGCCGCGGCGGGGCGGGCGGGGCGCCATAGGCCGGGCCGTGCGGTCGAGTGGGGTCATTCGGCGGACCGAAGGACGCCGGATATCCCGGGAACGGCGCGGCCGGATGTTGCTGCGGCGGGTACTGCGCGGTGGGATGCGGCGTTTCCTGCGGACCGTAACCGGCGGCATGCGCGTCCCCCGGCCCGAACGGGCCTGCGGCCTGCGGGCCCGGCTCCCGGCGGTCCTTCGAATCCTCGGTCATGGACTCCTCGTTTCTCCTCGCGTCCCGACCAGGTTGGCCACGGCGACTGAGAGCGGACTGAGACCGTGCTTTCAGTTTTCCGAGAGCTGTGCAGTCGGTACTGCGATAGAACCACTGACTACTTCATGTCTCAAATCCTGTGGCAAACCAATCGAAGCAATGTTCGAAATACCCGGCCGACGATGAATATTCCGCACAGCACTCGACATTCTGTCGGAAATGGACTTCCGTCGCCCGGTATTGCGTCAATCCGACACCGGCGCGCCCGGCTCGCCGGGCAACACGATGCGGACAACGGCGCCGCCGCGTTGCGAGGTATCGATAGCGATGGTGCCGCCGTGTTTTGTCACCACCTGCTTGACGATCGCCAGACCGAGCCCGGAGCCCGGCATCGATCGCGACGACATGACGCGATAGAAACGCTCGAACACCAGCTCGCGTTCCGCCGCCGGAATACCGGGACCCGCGTCATCGATGGACAGCTCGAGCAGGCCCGGGCCGCTCTCCCGCATGAGGATGCGGACCTGCGCGCCGGCCGGGCTCCACTTGGCCGCGTTGTCCAGCACGTTCAGCACCGCGCGCTCCAAGCCCGCCTCGTGCCCGTAGACGAACCACGGGCGCAGATCGGCGACGAACTCGATGCCGGTGCGGCGGCGGCGGGCGCGTTCGAGTGCGCGTTCCACCACCTCGCCCAGATCCACGCGCTCGTAGACGGTCTCCGGCGCGTCCTCGCGGGCGAGATCCACCAGATCGCCCACCAGGGTCGACAGCTCCTCGATCTGGGCCATCACGTCGGCGCGCAGTCCGGCCATGTCCTCGTCCGGGATGCGGGGAGCGCCGGGGCGGCTCGAAGCGATGAGCAACTCCATGTTGGTCCGCAGCGACGTCAGCGGCGTACGCAGTTCGTGTCCGGCGTCGGCGACCAGCCTGCGCTGCCGATCGCGCGACTCGGTCAGCGCGCGCAGCATGGTGTTGAAACTCTCTGTGAGCCTTGCCAGTTCGTCGTCACCGGTGACCGGGATCGGAGTCAAGTCGTCGGTGCGGGCGACTCGCTCGGTGGCCGCCGTCAGCCGCGCGATGGGCCGCAGACCCGTCCGCCCGACCGCCGTGCCCGCCGCGGCGGCCAGCACGACGCCGCAGCCGCCGACCACGAACAGCAGCCAGGCGAGCCGGTCGAGCACCTCCCTGGTGCGGTCCAGCCGCTGGGAGATGACCAGCGTCGCACCCGAGTTGGTGTAGACCGCCAGCACGCGCTGGTTGCCGTCGGTGCGCAACGACGAACTCCGCTCGCCGCGCGCCACCGCCAGCTCCTGGTTCCCGACCGGTGGATCGGTGGATTGCGGAGGAAGCCAGCGCCGGAGGTCGGGATAGATCAGCGCGATGCCGGTGTCGTCGTAGAAGGCCGCGGCGACCATCAGATTCAGGTTGTTGAACCCGTACGGATTACTGGCGATCACGGCCGTGGAACGGCTGCGCAGCTGGGCGTCCACGTCGGCGTACAACGCGCGGGCCACCAGCGCGTAGGCCGCGATCGAGGTGACCGCCACCGCGATCGCCACGACCGAGGCGGCCAGCAGCGTCACCCGCCAGCGCAGCGAGACCGACCGCGTCAGCGGCATGGGCGGCCGCATGTCCGCGGGCTCGGGCGGCCGCTGGCCGAGTGCGGCGACGGCGGGGCGTCTGGGTGTGGTGCGTGCCATATCCCGGGACCTACGGTGGTGTTTCACGCAGCACATAGCCCACACCGCGCACCGTGTGAATCAGCCGCGGCTCGCCTTCGGCCTCGGTTTTGCGGCGCAGATAACCGATGTAGACCTCGAGCGCGTTTCCCGAGGTTGGGAAATCGTAGCCCCAGACTTCCTCGAGAATGCGGCTACGGGTCAGCACCCGGCGCGGGTTCGCCATCAGCATTTCCAGCAGTGAGAACTCGGTGCGGGTGAGACTGATCGGCCGGGCGCCTCGGGACACCTCGCGGGTCACCGGATCCAGCGACAGATCAGCGAACTTCATTTCCTCCGATGCCTCACCCGGACCCGTGGTCGTCCGCCGCAGCAGCGCGCGCAGCCTGGCCAGCAGCTCTTCCAGGGCGAAAGGCTTCGGCAAATAATCGTCCGCCCCGGCATCCAGCCCTGCGACCCGCTCCGATACCGAATCCCGCGCGGTGAGAACCAGAATCGGCAAATCATCGCCCGTGCTGCGCAGACGGCGGCAGACCTCGAGCCCGTCGAGCCGGGGCATCATGACGTCCAGGACGAGTGCGTCGGGTCGCTGGACGGTTGCCTTCTCCAGTGCGTCCACACCATCCACCGCGAGATCGACGGAGTAGCCGTTGAACGTCAGCGACCGGCGCAGCGATTCCCGGACCGCCCGATCGTCGTCGACCACTAGAATGCGCATGCCCCCAGTTTGACCGCACCGACTGAGAGGTAACTGAGAGGGCGCTCTCGACACGCCGTGGCGCACACGCGCCAGAACCCTCGGCGCGTCGCCCGCGTCAACCCCGGGTGACCAGGCTCTTCCAGGGCCCTGCGGAGAAGTTGACGCGTCCCTTACGCATTCCACCGCGAAACACGTTCTCTATAGCCATATTCGGTAAATTGAAGACCGACTCCCCCGGATTGCCGATGACCCCTCTGCACGGTATGTTCCGTGCGGTAAAAAAGAAGACCTCTAGTTGGTTCTTTGCGGGTTGAATCAATACCGAACAGCCACGCGCGCCCGAGGTCACTGGTGAAGCGGAGGCGACGGAAGCGGATGGAAGCTGCACCGCGGTCCTGGCAATTCAGCCTGTCGAACTGGTCGGTCACCCGCAAGGTTGGCGTGGTGCTGGTGCTTCCGGTGCTGCTGGCCACCGTCTTCGCCGTGCTCCGAATCAACAACGAACTGCGTACCATGGCGCAGTTGGACGCGGCGACCGAACAGGCGATCATCATCCGGCCGATCGTCAAGTTCGGTTCGGCCACCGAGCAACTCGGCGTCACCGCGACCGCCACCTGGGGCAATACCGCGGACCCGCAGACCGACGCGGCGCTGACGAAGTTCGACCAGGCCCTGGCCGAACTGGAAGGCGCCTTGCAGACCACCAAGGTCAGCGGCCGGGTCACCTCCGAACTCGCCTCGGCCATCGCCACCGGCACCACGATGCGCAACAGCCTGCGCAACGGTTCGCCCGCCATGGTCGGCGAGCAGTCCGACGAGATCATGGTCCGCATCGGCAACGCGCTCGCGCTGTCGCCGTCGGTGGACGACCTGGTCATCCAGCGGTACTTCCTCCAGCTGGCGTCGGTGCAGACCGCCCGGCGGGTGCTCACCCAGCAGCGCATGCTGATCGGCTCGCCGGACGCGGGCCGCAACCCGAGCGTGCGGCCGCGCGTGCTGGTCGCGGCGGGTGCCGAGATCACGATGATCTACCAGTACGCGCAGATCCTGCCGGACTACGCGGGCAATATGCGCCCGCTGCTGGACGCGGTGCAGACCCGTCTGGGCACCTTCAGCCAGAACGTCGCCGATCCGGCGTCCAACCCGGCCGTCATCGACTCGCTGCTGGTCAGCTCGGACACCTACGAGAAAACCACCGCGCAGCTGATCGACACCATCGACGCCGCGCTGGCCGCCCGCACCACCGAAGCGCAGGCCGGTGCGCTGCGCGAGACGACGATCGTCATCGGCATGCTGCTCGCCGGTCTGGCGCTGGCCCTGTCGGTGGCGCGCACCCTGGTCGTCCCGGTCCGCCGCCTGCGGCGGGACGCGCTCGAGGTGGCGCACATCAAGCTGCCCGACGAGCTGGCCGTGGTGCGCGCGGGCGGCACCACTCCCGAGATCACCCCGGTCGCGGTGCACACCACCGACGAGATCGGCCAGCTGGCCCGCGCCGTCGACGAGATCCACGAACAGGCGCTCAACCTCGCCGCCGACCAGGCCCGCTTGCGCCTGCAGATCGGGAACATGTTCGAAACCCTGTCCCGCCGCAGCCAATCGCTGGTCGAGCAGCAGCTGGCGCTGATCGAGGACCTCGAGCACGACGAGGACGACACCGACCGGCTGCAGAGCCTCTTCCGCCTCGACCACCTGGCCACCCGCATGCGCCGCAACGGCGACAACCTGCTGGTGCTCGCCGGTACCGCGCTGCGCCGCGGCCAGCTGCACCCGGTGCCGCTGTCGGACATGCTGTGGAGCGCGGTCTCCCAGGTCGAGGACTACCAGCGCGTCGAGATCGGCGCGGTGCCCGATGGCATCGTGGCGGGCGAGCCCGCCGTCGACATCGAGCACCTGCTCGCCGAGTTGATCGATAACGCGCTGCGCTACTCGCCGCCGACCACGCCGGTCACGGTAATGGTTTCGCGCGCGGTGGACGGCGGCTACCTGATCGAGATCACCGACCGCGGCCTCGGCATGTCGCTGGAGGACCTGCAGACGACCAACGACCGGCTCGCCTCCGGTGGTGAGGTGACGGTCGAGACCGCGCGCCGCATGGGCCTGTTCGTCGTCGGACGGCTGGCCAAGCGCCACACCATCACGGTCAGCCTGCGGCGCACGTCCACGATGGCGCAGCAGCCGGGCATCACCGCCAGCGTGCACCTGCCCGGCGCGCTGGTCGCGCCGCCGATGGATGTCACCGACCCGGCGGGCAAGCCGCTCGACCTGACCGCCGAGCATCACCTGCCCCCGCACGTCACGCAGCCCACCGGTGCGCACTCGCGCAACCTGGTTCCGGTGCCGAGCCTGCCGCAGCGCGACACCGCGCGTTTCGGCGTGACGAGTTCCGGCTTGCCGCAGCGTCGTCCGGCCATCCGCGTGGCCGACGCCCCCGACCAGCCCACGGTCTCCACGCCGGTCGGCCGGGCGGTCAACCCGGCGGATCAGCCGCCCACCCAGCCGTGGCCGGTGCTCACGCCGCGCACCGACGACCGCACCCCGACCGGTCCGTTCGCCTCGGTGGCGACCACCACCGGTGAACACGCCGTCGAACGGGAGCAGAAGCCGGCGCGCACCGATCTGTGGGCCGAGGTGAAGGACGACGAGCCGGCGACCGGCCCCACGCCGACCGTGCCGAGCCAAGCGCCCGCGCCGCAGACCACCGCGCGATCCGGTCTTCCGATCCGGAAGCCCGCCGCACCCGTCGACCCGCCGCAGGAGGTGGCACCGGAACCCGCGACGGTGACCTCCTCCCGGCTACAGCCGGTCGCCGGAGCGTCCCCGACCCCGATCTATCAGCGCATGGTCTCGGAATGGCTGGTCGAGCCCTCGACTTCGCAATCGCCGGAAAGCTCGTGGTCCTCGCCTGGTGACGCGGGCTGGCTGGCCGCCGAGGATGCGAGTCATCCGACCACCACCGCGCGCACCGTCGGCGGGCTGCCGATCCGCAGGCCGGGCGCCCAGCTGGTGCCGGGCGGCCTTGCGCCGGTGGAGGACGCGGGCCCGCGTGATCCGGAAGAAATTCGCAACAACCTGACCAGGCATCTCAGTGGGGTCCGCAGCGGGCGGGCCAATGCGCAGTACAACGACGGAGGGCTTGCATGACCAACGCGAACAACAGCACCACAGACGAGAATCTGAACTGGCTGGTCGCCCGCTTCACCCGCGATGTGCCCGGCGTGTCCCATGCGGTGCTGGTATCGGCGGACGGCTTGTTGCAGGCCACCAGTCCGCATCTGCCCAGTGATCGCGCCGAACAGCTCTCCGCCGTCACCGCCGGGCTCGCCAGCCTCTCCATGGGCGCGGCCTCGCTGTTCGACGGCGGCAAGGTGATGCAGTCGATCGTGGAGATGCAACGCGGCTACCTGCTGGTGATGAGCGTCGGCAACGGCTCGCATCTGGCCGTGCTGGCGAACAAGTCGCATGACATCGGCCGCATCGGCTACGAGATGGCACTGCTCGTCGATCGGGTGGGTTCGGTGGTCACCGCGACCGCGCGCACCGCTGTCTGAGCGTGAGATGTCCAACCCATACGGCCCCGGACCACGCCCGACAACGCGCGTCCGGCCCTACGCCCTGACCTCGGGGCGTACCGAACCCGCGATCGACCTGCCATTGGAGGCGGTCATCGAAACCTTGTCGTACACTGCACATCTCGACTGGCCGACCGGCGATATCCGCACCGAGATACTCCGGCTCGGCACGCACCGCCTGTCGGTCGCGGAGATCGCGGCACATCTGGACCGGCCGCTCGGCATGGTCCGGGTGGTGATCGGCGACCTCGTCGTCGATGGCACCATGCGCGTGCATTCGACCCTGACCGAAGAGGCGAGCTATGACGAGCGCCGTTCCCTGATGGAGAGGACATTGCGTGGACTCCGCGCCCTATAGGAATCTGGGGCCCAGTGGACATCCCGGGCCAAGTGCGAATCTCGGACCGGGAAACGCCCCCGGACCGGACGGTTTCGAGAATCGGGTCGCCTCGACGAAGATCGTGGTCGCGGGCGGCTTCGGCGCGGGCAAGACCACCTTCGTCGGCGCGGTGTCGGAGATCGTTCCGCTGCGCACCGAGGCGATGGTGACCCGATACTCCGACGGCATCGACGATCTCGCCGAGACGCCGGAGAAGGAGACGACCACCGTCGCCATGGACTTCGGCCGGATCATCCTGCCGGGCAACCTGGTGCTCTACCTGTTCGGGACGCCGGGTCAGCGGCGGTTCTGGTTCATGTGGGACGACCTGATCCGTGGCGCGATCGGCGCGGTGGTGCTGATCGACACCCGGCGGCTGGAGGACAGCTTCGCCGCGGTCGACTTCTTCGAGGCACGCAAGCTGCCGTTCCTGATCGCGGTCAACCGCTTCCCGGACGCGCCGCGCTTCCCCATCGCGGAGCTGCGCGAGGCGCTGTCGGTGCGCGAGGGCGTGCCGATCGTGGACATCGACGCGCGCAACGCGATGGAGGTGCGTCAGGCGCTCGCCGCGGTCACCGAGTACGCGATCGCTCAGCTGAAAGCCAGCGAGCTGGAAGGGACCGCCCGCCATGCGTGAGGTCGCGGTGCTGGCCGCAGGCGGGGCGTCCGTCGACCAGTTCGCCCTCGGCTACTGGATGATCGCGCTCTCGCTGGGCATCTCGGTGCTCGGTGCGGTGGTCGGTCTCGCCTGCATCGTGCACGGCGCGCGCTCGGTCCAGTTCCGGCTCGTGTGGCTGGTCTCGGCGGCGATCTCGCTCGGCGGCGTCGGGGCGTGGCTGGCCACCTCGGTGGCCATGCTCGGCCTCAAAGTGCCCGGGAGCGCGATGCGGTACGACCCGGGCAGGCTGATCTCCGCCCTGGTGGTGTCCATCGCGGCCGTCTTCGCGGCGCTGCTGATCATCGGGCGCACGCCTCGGCTGACGCTGCTGCTGCCCGGCGGCGTGGTGCTCGGCATCGGCATCGGTGTCACGCACTACCTCGGCATCGGCTCACTCGAGATCCAGGGATCGGTCGGCGTGACGACCTGGCTGGCCGCCGTCTCCGCCGTGATCGGGGTGATCACCGCGACCGCGACGCTGTGGTTGTTCCAGACGATGCGCTTCCCGCTGGCCCGCGCGGCGACCGTGCTGCTGTTCGGCGTCGGCGTGTCCGCGACGTACTACACGGCGCTGGCCGCGCTGCACTTCGACGTGGACCGGACGGCGAAGGTGCCCGGCGGCGTCGAGCTGTTCGACTTCGTGTTCCCCATGTTCGTCATCGGCTTGCTGGCGTTGACCGTGCCGATCTCCGCGGTGCTGATCGCGCCGGATCGCCGTGAGCTGGCCGGCCCGCCGAAGGCGCGGCGGCCGAAGCTGCAACCCGTCCGCTGACCCGCGGTCGCCGACAACGGCGAATCACACGGCCCGCGGTTCGGATTCACGGCGCGGAACGGAGCAGTTCGGCCGTTTCGCGCTGACCGATCCCCGCGGGCGGTGCGGATTCGGCGATGCCCCGGATTCACCCGCCCGGCCCACTTACAGTGGAGGCCATGCGTTTCGGTCTCGACTACGCCACGGGACGTCCGGGGGGCGCGGCGATTCGGGCGGCGGGGTACGACTTCGTGGTGCGGTATCTGCCCGAGGGTGGCCCGAGCTTGCCCGGAAAGCTGCTCACCCCGGCCGAGGCGAACGATCTGCGGACGCACGGAATCTCGATCGTCTCGAATTGGGAGACCACGGCCGCGCGGATGCTGGACGGCTACGGTGCGGGCATCGTGGACGCGCGCGCGGCCCTCGCCCAGGTACTGCGCTGCGGCGGCCGGGTGGACCGGCCGATCTATTTCTCGGCGGATTTCGACGCTTCGCAGCAGGCTCAGCTACGCGTCAACGCCTATCTGGACGGTGCGGCCACCGTGCTCGGCCGCGCGAACGTCGGTATCTACGGCGGGTACTGGACGGTCAGCCGCGCACTGGACGCGGGGTACGCGACGTGGGCATGGCAGACCGACGCGTGGTCCGGCACGAACGTGGAGACCAGACGCGCGATCCATCAGACGCTGCGCCAGGTGACGGTCGGCGGCGTGCTTTGTGACGTGAACGAGGCCGAGACGACCGATTTCGGCCAGTGGGATTTCGTGGGACGGGAGGATCCGGACGTGACGCCGGAACAAGAGGAAGTGCTGCGCGACATCCAGATTCAGCTGCGCGGACCCGGCTTGGCGGGCTGGCCGCAACTGGGCGCCGACGCGGACGGCCGGAATCGGACGCTGGTGGACGGATTGGCCGCGGCATTGGCGCGAATCACCGCATTGGAGCGCGAATCCGCCGCATTGCGAACGCAAGTCGGCGAATTGCGCACCGAGATCAGCGAACTGGAGGCGACGACCGCCGAACTGACCGACCAGGTGGAACGCTGGAACGGGCGGCACTGGCCGTGGCCGCTGTCGCTGATCGAGGGTCCCGCGGCGCTGGTCGGCGAGCAGCTCGCGCGCTTGGAGGCCCTGTTGCCGGACCTGCCCGGGCTGCCCGGACACGACGGTGACGTTCGGCGCGCGCCGGCCGATGACGACGGACCGGCGGCGTTGACCTCGAAAAACTGAGTCGCACACCGGCGCGACGATCGGAGCCGCGCAGTCCGGTGGACGAGAGCGACTCGGGAGAGCGGAAACCGGCGAACAGCCCCGGAATTGGCGATGGACGGGTTCTCTTGGAAACCAAGAGAACCCGCCCTCGACGACGAGGGTACCGGTATCGGGCTGTGAGCGCACCATTTTCGGTGAACTTTTCCCCCGGGGAAAACCAACCGTTGGTCCGGGATTCATCGCCTGGCTATCCAGTCGCAATCGCTTCACGCGCAATAGTGCGGCGTGATGCGGGACACATAGTTTGCTAGACATTAGCCAATTTGCCTGATGTCTGACGCTAATTTCTCCTCAGAAGGCATCGACGTGGCCGTTCCCGGGCGGTTGACCAGCATCCTGCTCATCCGGAGCCCCGTCGGCATCGGCCGAGCAATCGCCCGTCGACACCAGGCGCTCGCGCGGCGAAGGGCTGCACGACGCTTTCGGGCGCGTACCGCTCAGAGCTTCTCGACGTCGATCAACCCGCGCCGTACGGCCGCGACCAACCGGCGCGGCACCTTGTGCACGACGCCCGCGACGGTCACCGGCACCAGATCCACCGGCGCGGCCTTCCAATTCGACCGGCGGCTGCGAGTGTTCGACCGCGACATCCTCCGCTTCGGTACCGCCATCTCAGGATTCCTTCCGTGCGCGCTTGCCGTATTTGCGTTCGAACTTCTCCACCCGGCCCTGGGTGTCCAGCACGCGGTGCGCGCCGGTCCAGAACGGGTGCGAGTCGGCGGTGACGTCCACCGTCAGCAGCGGATAGGTGTTGCCGTCCGCCCACTCCACGGTGCGCGTGCCGGTGGCCGTGGACCGGGTGAGAAATCGCTTGCCGGTGTTCACGTCCTCGAAGACCACCAAGTGGTAGTCCGGGTGGATCCCTTTCTTCATTTCGCCTCTCCTCTCGGGCTTTTCGCGTCCTCTACGGGTTGTCCCGGTTGGTCGCCGCTCACGCACGGGTCGGCGTGCCATTCCCCGAACGGGTCCTCCCACTCGGCGACTCGCTCCGGCGCACGCTCGACCAGCCGCAGTTCGTCGTCCTCCACCAGCGCCCAGTGCAGCGCTTCGCGGATCTCCGCCGGATCGGCGTCGTGCACGAGGATCGACAGCGAGACGTCCCGGTCCCCGAACCGCTCGTCCCAGCGCAGGGCGGCCATCGCGCGGCGCTCCGGATCGGCCTCGGCCAGTTCCTCTTCCGGCAGCGCGGCCAGCCAGCGCCCGGCACCGCCCACCCGCAGGCCGCCACCGGCGGATTCGAGCCACACCACATCGTCGGGCTGGGTGGCCAGCCAGACGCGCCCGCGCGCGGTGACCACGCCCTCGAGCAACACGTCGAGCGCCTGGTGCAAGCGGGCGGGATGGAAAGGCCGCGCAGCGGCGAACTCCACGAGTTCGACGCCGTAGTCACCGGTCAGGGGCGGTCGGCCACGCAGCAGCGGTGCGTGCGCGTCGAAGATCCTGCCGCGGCGCGAATCGGCGGGGACGCGCGTGAGCAGCGTTTCGGCCAGCGCGGGGGTGATGGAGCCCGGCTCGTCCACCCAGGCGATCGGCGCGCCGGGGACCAACCGGGCCAGGACGGCGGCGAGTTTGCCGCGGTCGACCGCCGTGTCCGCGAGCAGCGCTTCGGGCGTGACAGCACCCAAGGCGATGACCGCATCGGCGAAATCGACCTGCCCGACCGCGACCTGCGCCACCGTGCGGTCGTCGTCGGCGGCGGCGAGGCCGTGTTCGGCGAGCGTCTCGTCCCCGGTCGCGTCGGCGAGCCAGGCGCCCGCGTCCAAGCAGGTGACAACCGCGTCCACCCGTACGTCGCGCCCGGCCGGGCCGTCGACGCGGCCGTGCACGCCGGCGACCACGACATGCTCGATGGCCTGGCACACCGCTTCGGCCTCGAACGCCGGGTCCAGCGCCAGCACGATGCGCTCCACCGATTCACGCTGGGAGAGCTTGCGCAACAGCGGAAGCAGATCCATCCGCAGCGTGCACGAGACGCAGCCGTGCGCGAGTTCGAGCACCGCCGAGGTCTCCCGCGTCGCGGTGCGCACGGTGCGATGCACGATGCCTTCCCGCAGCTGCGTCAGATCGTGGCGGACCACGATGGTGCCCGGAGCCATGCCCAGCACCGCGGCCGCGCGATCGACGCCCGTCGCGGCGAGTCCCGCGAAACCGGCGAGCACCACCACGGGCGTTCTGCGGTCGGACTCGGGTGGGGAATCTGCCGCCGCCACCGGAACTCCTTTCAGTAACGATTTTCATTTGCCGTAAGGCAACGGTACATTGCTGGACAGCCGTTGTCGAAAATGATTGTCATCTACTGGAGGGAGTCCGGATGTCGGCCCACTGCCAGGTCACCGGGCGCAAGCCCGGCTTCGGTAAGTCCGTGTCGCACTCGCACAAGCGGACCAGCCGCCGCTGGAACCCGAACGTCCAGCGCAAGACCTACTACCTGCCCAGCGAAGGCCGGCGCGTCACGCTCACCGTCTCCGCCAAGGGCATCAAGACCATCGACCGGGACGGGATCGAGGCCGTGGTGGCCCGGCTCCGGGCCCGCGGCGACAAGATCTGAGGAGCGACCCATGGCGTCGAAATCGACCGACATCCGCCCGATCGTCAAGCTGAAGTCCACGGCGGGCACCGGGTACACCTACGTGACCCGCAAGAATCGCCGCAACGACCCGGACCGCCTGGTACTGCGCAAATACGACCCGGTGGTGCGCAAGCACGTCGACTTCCGCGAGGAGCGCTGAGATGGCCAAGAAGTCGAAGATCGCGCGCGATCAGCAGCGCAGGACGATCGTGGCGCGCTACGCGGCACGCCGCGCCGAGCTGAAGAATCTCATCCGGAAGCCGGATACGCCGGAGTCCGAACGGGCGGCGGCCCAGGCAGAACTGCGGAGGCAGCCGCGCGATGCCAGTCCGGTACGATTGCGCAATCGGGACGCCGCAGACGGACGACCGCGCGGTCATCTCCGGAAGTTCGGACTCTCCCGTGTGCGTGTGCGCGAGATGGCCCACCGGGGCGAATTGCCCGGTGTGCACAAATCGAGCTGGTAGACAACCACTGATCTCGAGAAGGAACTCGTCATATGGCAGTCAAGCGAGCACCGTCGAAGAAGGTCCGCGCCGAGCAGGCCCGCCGTCCGAAGAAGAACCCGCTCATCGCCGCCGGCATCGAGACGGTCGACTACAAAGACGTGAACCTGCTGCGTACGTTCATCTCCGATCGCGGCAAGATCCGCAGCCGCCGGGTCACCGGGCTCACGCCCCAGCAGCAGCGCCAGGTCGCCGTCGCGGTGAAGAACGCCCGTGAGATGGCCCTGCTGCCGTTCACCAGCCGGTAGGCGGACCGCGCGAGACGAGCGAAGCGGAAAGACCCCCGATGCGTGCGCACCGGGGGTCTTTGTCATCGCGGTTACCGGACCGGCCGGATCACGGGATGGTCAGCACCTGGCCCGGGTTGATCGCGTCCGGGTTCGGGACGCCGCTGGCGTCCGCGATCTCCTGGTAGCGGTTTCCGTCGCCGTAGAAACGCTCGGCGATCGCCCACAGGGTGTCGCCGGGCTCGACGGTGTAGGTGCGCGGCTCGGGAGCCGGAGGCGGAGGCGGCACCTCCTCGGCGGCCGGAGCCGCTACCTGCTCGGGCTCCGGCGCCTGCTCCGGTTCCGGGGCGGGCAGCGGAGTGTCGGTGTGGGTGCCGGAAGCCCACAGCGCGCCGCCGTCGGCGCCGTACAGTACGACGTTGCGATCGGCCTGCACGACGAGCCGATCGGCCGCCTGGCCGTTGGTCTCGGTCGCCCACGCGGCGCCGTCGCCCTTGTAGAGCACGAAGTTGCCGTCCTCCTGGAGCACGGCCCGCTCGACGCCCTGCTCATGAGTTTGGGTGGCCCACACCACATTTCCGCCCGGCTCGGACAGCACTAGATTGCCGTCGTCCTGCAAAGTGAGGGTGTAGGCCCCGCCCTGGAGCGATTGACCCCGCCCGAGTTCTTCGCCTACGCGCAGCGTGTCGACCACGATACTTCCTTTCCAGAAAAAGCTGGTAGAGCATCCGACATGGACGCGCGCCACCACGTCCCGGCGCGCATCCCCGCAGAACTTACTGCCCCCGAACGGTTTTCGGAGCGGTTACGCGCAGGGTTCGCGGAACGTTCACTGTGGGGTTCGTCCCAGTGCACGACGCACCCGCGGTGGCGATAGGCGAACCAGCTCCGGGACTAGGGTGTCGGTATGGATCGGATCCAGGCCGGACGCGCCGCCACAGCTGTCGCCGTAGTACTCGCCTGCCTCGCCGTCGGGGGCTGCGGCGGCTCCGGCGACGAGGGGGCGCCGCAGAGCACGAGCGCCACGTCGAGCGCCGCGCCGCAGACGCCGATCGAGGATCCACGCGGGAACCAGGGCAACGAGTTCACCGCCGATCCGGCCATCGTCGGCGCGCACCCGATCCCCTTCCAATCGTGGACTCGCTTGGCGGACAACAAGATAGCGGTGAACTTCGAAACCGGGTCGCCGGAGTGCTACGGCGTGGACGCCACGGTCACCGAGTCCGGCTCGACGGTCACGGTCGAACTGCGCTCGGGCAGCCGCGCCGAGGCGGTGGGCCGGATGTGCACGATGATCGCGGTCTTCGGCACCCTGGAGGTGCCGCTGAAAGAGCCGCTCGGCCACCGCACCGTGCTCAGCGCGGCCTAGGACGACGTGCGGCACGGCCGGGGACTCCGCGCCGCACGGATTCGCCTCCGCCTTCCCACATGGGAGGCCGGGTAGCTACCGGCTTGCGCCGATGTTCCACGGCCGCGTCATCTCCGCTGGAACGAAAACGCCGCGCCGGACCTTCGATCCGACGCGGCGTTCCAGGACTACCGATCTCAGTGGGCGAAGTGGCGGGCCCCGGTGAGATAGAGGGTGACGCCGGCCTCGCGAGCGAGGTCGATGGTCTCCTGGTCGCGCACCGAACCACCCGGCTGCACGATGGCGCGGACACCGGCCTGGATGAGGGTCTGCGGACCGTCCGGGAACGGGAAGTAGGCGTCGGAGGCCGCCACCGAGCCCTTGGCGCGGTCCCCGGCCCGCTGGACCGCGAGGCCGACCGCGTCCACGCGGTTGACCTGGCCCATCCCGACACCGACCGAAGCGCCCTCGTGCGCAAGCAGGATCGCGTTGGACTTCACGGCCCGGCAAGCGCGCCAGGCGAACGCCAGATCCGCGAGCGTTTCGGCGTCGGCGGGCTCGCCTGCGGCCAGGGTCCAATCGGCCGGGTCGTCGCCCGGCGCGTCCAGCACGTCGCGCTGTTGCAGCAGGACGCCGCCGCTGATCGGGCGCAGCTCGGCGCCCGCGCGCCGCGGCGGCTCGGCGACGAGGATGCGCACGTTCTTCTTGCGCTGCAACACTTCCACCGCGCCGTCTGCGTAGGACGGCGCGACGATGACCTCGGTGAAGATCTCGGCGACCTGCTCGGCCATCTCCACGGTGACCTCACGGTTGGTGGCGATCACGCCGCCGAACGCGCTGACCGGGTCGCAGGCGTGCGCCTTGCGGTGCGCCTCGGCGATGTCGGCGCCGAGGGCGATGCCGCACGGGTTGGCGTGCTTGATGATCGCGACGGCCGGGGCCTCGTGGTCATGGGCGGCGCGCCAGGCCGCGTCGGCGTCGACGTAGTTGTTGTACGACATCTCCTTGCCGTGCAGCTGCCGCGCCTGCGCCAGTCCGAGGCTGCCGTCGCCGTTGGTGTACAGGGCGGCGGACTGATGCGGGTTCTCGCCGTAGCGCAGCACCGCCGACCGCGCCCAGGTTCCGCCGAGCCATTCGGGGAACCGGATCGCCGTATCTTCGGCCGCGTCGCCCGTGGCCAGCACGTTGGTCATCCAGCTCGCGACCGCCACGTCATAACTCGCGGTGTGCTGGAACGCCTTGGCCGCCAACGCCGTGCGCTCGGCCAGCGTGAAACCGCCCGACTTCACCGCGGCCAGCACGTCCTCGTAGTCGCCACTGTCGACGACCACCGCCACCGAGGGATGGTTCTTGGCCGCGGCGCGCACCATGGACGGCCCGCCGATATCGATCTGCTCCACGCACTCGTCCGGGGTCGCCCCGCTTGCCACGGTCTGGGTGAACGGATAGAGGTTGACCACCACCAGCTGGAACGCCTCGACGCCGAGCTCGACGAGCTGGTCGACGTGCTCCTGCTTGCGCGAGTCCGCCAGGATGCCCGCGTGCACCCTCGGGTGCAGGGTCTTGACCCGGCCGTCCAGGGTCTCCGGGAACCCGGTCAGGTCCTCGACCTTCGTCACCGGGATGCCCGCGTCCGCGATCTTGCCCGCGGTGGAACCGGTCGAGACCAGCTCGATGCCCGCGGCGTGCAGACCGGTCGCGAGCTCCACGAGACCCGTCTTGTCGTAGACGCTCACCAGCGCCCTGCTGATCGGCTTGCGTTCACTCACCGGAGAACTCGCTCATCTGGGATAACTGCCTTTCGTCCGTCGGAGACAATGCCTCGCGTCGCGACGGCGGCGACGACCTCCGCCAGCAACCGTCGCTCGACAACCTTGATGCGCTCGTGCAGGGTGGCCTCGTCGTCACCCGGCAGCACCGGCACCGCCTCCTGCGCGAGAATCGGCCCGGTGTCCACGCCCTCGTCGACCAGATGCACGGTGCAGCCGGTGACCCGCGCGCCGTAGGCGAGCGCGTCACGCACGCCGTGCGCGCCGGGGAAGGCGGGCAGCAGGGCGGGATGGGTGTTGATGATCCGGCCGCCGAACCGGTCCAGGAAGGCGGGACCGAGCAGCTTCATGAAACCCGCCGACACCACCAGATCCGGCTGGTGCGCGGCGACGGTCTCGGTGAGCTCCACATCCCACGCGGCACGGTCCGGAAAGTCCTTCAGCGCCACCCGGAAATGCGGTATGCCCACGGCGTCGGCGTGGGTGGTGGCGGCGCACAGCCGGTCGACGGCGACCGCGACGACCTTCGCCGGGTAGCCGGGTGCGGCCGTGGCGTCCAGCAGGGCACGCAGCAGTGAGCCGGTGCCCGACGCCAGCACGACGACGGTGGCCGGCGTCGCTGCCGGCTTCCACGAGGCATGCGGGGACGTCAGCGCTCTACTCCCTGATCGATCGGATGGCGGATGGATTCGGCACCGCCGGGTTAGAGCCTAACGACCGTCCACCCGGTCACTGTCCGGCAGGTCCGCCTCGACCACTTCGGCGTCGACGATGTCCGATGTGGCGTGGTGGGCGGATCGGCCGCCGGACTCGATCGCGGGCGGATCGTCGACGAGTTCGGCGTCCAGCGGGGCTTCCAGCTCCGGCCGGTCGTAGTCGTCGTAGTAGTCGTCGTCCTCGTAGTAGTCGCCGCCGTCCGCTTCGTAATAGGCGTCGTAATCGGCGTCGTCCTCGTCGAGGTAGTCGTTGTCGTACGGATCGGTGTAGTCGCCCGGTGGAACGCCGACCGGCACGAGGAACCACCGCGCGAACGCCAGGCCCGCGTAGCCGGGAACGGCCAGCCAGGCGAACGTGATCAAGGGGAACACCGGCAGGTCCAGCCCGACCCGGCCGACCGCGCCGAGTTCGCCGCCCGCCACCGCGCCGGCCAGCGTGAGCGCGAGCGCCGCGAGCCCGGCGGAGGTGAGCGTGGCCCACGGCGCGGTGATCCGGTCGGTGGAGGTGCGCGCGAGATCGAGCCCGCCGAGCACACCGACCGCGGCGGGAACCACCAGCAACACCGGCCACCATCCCGCCGCCGGACCGGTCGGCACGGCGGCCAGCAGCGGAAAGGCCGGGATGGGGCCCCCGACGACGGAGAACACCCCGAAGGACGCGGCGCCGATCTGCGCGCTGGAACCGGCCAGCACACCGACGGTCTGGATGGCCAGGTTCGGCACATACGCCAGCGAGAGCAGCGTCAGGCCGAGGACGCCTCCGAAGTTGCCCGCCGACTGATACATCTCGCCCAGCCGGGAAATGTGCGCGAGGAACGAGATCACCACGACCGCCGTCGCGCAGCCCAGCAGGCGCAGGACCGAACGCCCCGCGCCGTAGAGACCGGATACCGCCCAATCGGGCAGGCGCAGCAGCGCGAACAGCTGTCGCCGGAGACGGACGGCGATACCGATGGCCGCTGCGAGCAGATACAGCACCGCGACCCAGGCGAAGGCTGCGAGGGTGTTCGGCGGTTGCAGTGCGATGACACCGGAAGCGTCTTCGGTGACCGCGAGGCAGACGGAGGTGACCAGCAATGGACCGCCCACCGCGGCGCCCACGATCCATCCGAGATCCGCCCTGGTGGACTGCGGTTCCACGGCGCGCGCGCATTCCCGTGCGGCCAGCCAGACCAGCAGCGCGGTCGGCAACAGCGGAAGCAGTCCGAGCGAGGTCTTGCCGATCACCAGCGGAACCTGGTGCACGCCCAGCCAGGAGGCGGCGATCGCGCCGGAGGTGCCGTCCAGATCGCTGCCGGAGGCCAGCAGGGTGACGAAGACGAGGACGACGAGGGTGGTCAGCCCGAAGGCCGAGGGGCGGCCCGCGACCGCGATGAGCACCCTGGACCGCTCGGGGGTGAGGGACAGAAACCCGTCTTCGTCCGCGTCCGTGGGCGGCTGCGACGCACGCGACCCGCCGATCCGGCGGGTCGAGGAGTTTCTGGAGGAGCTCATGGCAATTCAGCGTGGCATCCTCCCCGGCGCGAGCGGGTCAGGCGCGCCGCAGGCACGCGACCGCCGCGCCGGGGGACGCCGCTGAGTTCCTACTTGTTGTTGTTGTCGTCCGACGAGGGACGGAACGCCTGGGTGGCATCCGAGGAAGGATCGCCACTCTGCTCGCCGCCGAACGGCTTGTTCTGCTGGCTCGGCTGCGCCTGCTGCTGGCCGTAGCCGGGCGTACCGTAAGGCGCCTGCTGACCGGACTGCTGCTGGCCGCCGAAGTGCTGGGTGACGCTCTCGTCCGGGCGCGGCTGCGCGCCGTATGGCGAACCCGGCTGCTGAGACGCGCCATAGGCCGTGGTCTGCTGGCTCTGCCCGTAGGGCGACTGCGGCTGGCCGTACGACTGACCCTGCTGCGCCTGACCGTAACCCGGCTGACTCTGCTGCTGCCCGTAGGGCGAGGGCTGCCCCGCCTGGGACGGGAACTGCGGCGGCGCGGCCTGAGCGCCGTAGCCCGCCTGACCGTACGGGCCGGCTCCGTAACCGGGCTGGCCCTGGCCGTAGGACTGCTGTCCCTGTCCGTACGACGGCGGCTGCTGGCCGTAGCCGCCCTGGCCGAATCCGCTCGGCGCGGTGGCCGGGCGCGGCGCGGGGGCCTTGAGGATGCCCGCGTCGAACAGCGCCGCGGCGATCGACACCGCCGCCTGCGCGAAGGCCAGCACGAGCAGGACGTACGCACCCGCCTTCAGCTCGCTGCCTTCACCGAAGTTGAACGACTGGAACAGCAGCGCGATGAAGCCCGCGGTCGAAGCCGCCGCCGCCGCGCCGATCCAGTTCTGCTTCGGCAGCAGCGACAGCGCGGCGAGCAGACCGCCCAGCAACAGCAGACCCAGCAGCGGCGTGCCGGACGCCACCTCGAAGAAGTTGGCCGTTTCCGGTGCGCTGACCCTGCGGCCGCCGATATCGATGGGCTTGCTGCCGAGGAACGGCAGGAAGCCGAGCAGGAAGTTGATCACGCCGAGCGCGGCTACGCCGACCACCAGGAAGAACGGCAGACCTTTGGCATCGGAACCGGTAGCGCTCGAACCTGAAGTGGCACCACCCGTCGCCGGGCTCTGACTGGATGGTGCTGAGGGCTGGGGTGTGTTGTACCCGGAGCCCCCGGTCGGGTAGGACATGTCGTCGTCTCCTCAATCGAGTCGTACATGGTCTTCACGGCTGGATTACTTCTGACGCTACTGCACTGTCTCGCCCCGGTCACCCCGCCGCGACGGCCGGAATGGGCGAGTCCGCCCGTATCCCGGCAGGTCGCGGCACATGTCCGGCGCGAAGCACCTAGCGAGACCACCTACCGCTCCTTGAAACTGTTGCCCGCGATGGCGCTTTTCACACCACGGGGGTTCTCAATAGCGGGGAATTTCCGGCGACAGGTCGATGAACCATCCATTCGGCTGCCTCGTGTGAACAGAGAAGGGGACGACGGAGCCCCCGGCACATCGAACAGTTCCGCGCGTGGCGGGTCCGGATGCTCGGCTACTGCCCAAGCCAGAGCCCGCCGCCACACATGACGAAGGCCGCCCCCCGAATTCGGAGGCGGCCTTCGTGCGCGGGGGGAGATCAGGCGGTGATGCTGGCCTTCTCCAGGATCTCGCGAGCCAGCGCGGCGGTCTCGGACGGCGTCTTGCCGACCTTCACGCCCGCGGCCTCCAGCGCGTCCTTCTTCGCCTGGGCCGTGCCCGACGAGCCGGACACGATGGCGCCCGCGTGGCCCATCGTCTTGCCCTCGGGGGCGGTGAAGCCCGCCACGTAGCCGACGACCGGCTTGGTGACGTTGGCCTTGATGTAGGCCGCGGCCCGCTCCTCGGCGTCGCCGCCGATCTCGCCGATCATCACGATCAGCTTGGTCTCCGGGTCCTTCTCGAACGCCTCGATGGCGTCGATGTGGGTGGTGCCGATGACCGGGTCGCCGCCGATGCCGATGGAGGTCGAGAAGCCGAAGTCACGCAGCTCGTACATCATCTGGTAAGTCAGCGTGCCAGACTTGGAGACCAGGCCGATCGGGCCCTTGCCGGTGATGTTGGCCGGCGTGATGCCGACCAGCGACTCGCCGGGGGTGATGATGCCGGGGCAGTTCGGGCCGATGATCCGGGTCTTGGCGCCCTTCTCCACGTTGTAGGCCCACGCGTAGGCGGTGTCCTGCACCGGGATGCCCTCGGTGATGACCACCAGCAGCGGGATCTCCGCGTCGATGGCCTCGATGATGGCGTCCTTGGCGAACTTCGGCGGCACGAACGCGATGGACACGTCGGCGCCGGTCTCCTTGATGGCCTCCGCGACGGTGCCGAACACCGGCAGCTCGACCGCGTTGCCGTCTTTGTCGGTGTGCGCGACGGTGGTGCCCGCCTTGCGCGCGTTCACACCGCCGACGATCTGGGTGCCCGCCTTCAGCATCAGCGCGGTGTGCTTGGTGCCCTCGCCGCCGGTGATGCCCTGGACGATGACCTTGGAATCCTTGTTCAGGAAGATAGACATTCTTTTCGTCCTTACTCGGCCGTCGTTATCGGGCGGCTGCCAGTTCGGCGGCCTTGTCGGCGCCTTCGTCCATTGTCTGCGCCAGCGTCACCAGCGGGTGCGCGGCATCGACGAGGATCTGGCGACCCTCGTCCACCCGGTTGCCGTCGAGGCGGACCACCAGCGGCTTGTTCGCGTTGTCGCCCAGGATCTCCAGCGCCTTCACGATGCCGTTGGCGACCGCGTCACACGCGGTGATGCCGCCGAACACGTTGACGAACACGCTCTTGACCTGGTCGTCGTTCAGGATGACGTCGAGACCGGCGGCCATCACCTCGGCCGAGGCGCCACCGCCGATGTCCAGGAAGTTGGCCGGCTTCACGCCGCCGTGGCCCTCGCCCGCGTAGGCGACGACGTCCAGGGTCGACATGACCAGACCCGCGCCGTTGCCGATGATGCCGACCTCACCGTCGAGCTTGACGTAGTTGAGGTCGTTCTCCTTGGCCTTGAGCTCGAGCGGGTCGGTCGCGTCCCGGTCGGCGAACGCCTCGTGCTCCGGGTGGCGGAATCCGGCATTCTCGTCGAGGGTGACCTTGCCGTCCAGCGCGAGGATCTCGTCCTGCGGGGTGCGCACCAGCGGGTTGACCTCCACCAGGGTGGCGTCCTCGGCGACGAACACCTCCCACAGCTTCTGGATGGTCACGGCCGCGGAATCCAGCACGTCGGCGGGCAGGTGGCCCTGCTCGGCGATCGAACGCGCGAACGCCAGGTCGACGCCCTTGACCGCGTCGACGGGAACCTTCGCCAGCCGCTCCGGCTTGGTGGCGGCGACCTCTTCGATCTCCATGCCGCCCTCGACCGAGCACATGGCCAGGTAGGTCCGGTTGGCGCGGTCCAGCAGGAAGGAGATGTAGTACTCCTCCGCGATGTCCTTGGCCTCGGCCACCAGGATCTTCTTGGTGATGTGGCCCTTGATGTCCAGGCCGATGATGTTCTGCGCGTGCGTCAGCGCGTCATCCGGGGTGGCGGCGTACTTCACGCCACCGGCCTTGCCGCGGCCACCGGCCTTCACCTGGGCCTTGATCATCACCGGCTTGCCGATTTCCGCCGCGATGGCGCGGGCGTCCTCGGCCGTGTCCGTGACGCGGCCCTCGGACGAAGGCACTCCGTGCTTAACGAAGAGCTCCTTCGCCTGATATTCGAAGAGATCCATGTACTCACCGTCTCGTCTGCGTTGTGATGACAACGTCTTTGTTGGCGGCCCGACGTCGGAAGCGGGTCGGGTCGGACTCTAATCAGTCACATGGAGGGCCAATCGGCCACGTTCATCCTAAGTGGCGCAGGTCACGGAGTGCCGCCCAGGGCGGCAAAACCGCTGGCCAACGCTACTGGCGAGTAGGTTGCTGACACCGCGCCAGGTAGAGCGGGCGAACCCGGGAGCGAACCGCGATCTACTACGAATCGTCGTTGAACGACCTCTCCGGAGTGCCCATACAGCAGTGAGATATTCCGTGGGGTTAGGGTGATGAATCTCACATGTTTGTCACGGACCCCGCACACCGCTTGTGGGCACGACATCGTTTCGTTACCGTCATTGCGGTCGATGTCACAACACGGTCACGACTAGGAGGACGGCAAGCTTGACGCAGCACAGCACTCCGCAGACGGAGAGCCGCTCCGCATTCGACCGATCGACGCCGCTGGTCAAGCGGCATCCGAGTTCCATCCGCTTCACGATGTGGCACCGCCGATGAACCACAGCTCCACCTTCGCTTCCGATGATCGCTTGCGGTCGGGACATCGTTATCGCCCCGACGACGAGCCCTTCGCTCCGGCGGCCCGCCACGCAGGCCCCTCGTTCGACCAGCATCACGCCGGGTACGAGGCAGCGCCGCAGGCGGAATACGACTTCCGTCCCGCCGGTGGCGATTACGGCTTCGCGGCCGAGCCCGCTCACGATTCGGGCTACGCCCAGCCGGCCTACGAGAACGCGGCCTACGACAACGCCTGGGACACCAACAGCGCGTGGTCGCAACAGAATTGGGCACAGGAGAACTCCTGGTCCGACGGTGGCGCCTGGAACTCCGGCGACGCGTGGGCCGAGCAGGAGCCCTGGACGCCCGACGAGAAATCCTGGGTGTCCGACACCGGCTGCTGGGCTCCCGAGGAATCCTGGGCGACCGAGACCCCCGAGGCCGAGGCCGAGGCCGACGAGCAGTCGAGCGCACCCGTCCTCCCGACCGTCATCCGTGGGGGCCGCTCCACGAACAAGCGCGGTGGCGCACATCGGGTAGCGGCGCCGCCCGCAGCTCTCAAGGGTCGGGCCGCGGTCGCCGCCGTCGCCGCGGGCGCGGTCGTCGCGGCCGGGCAGGCCGCGTTCGCCTCGCCCGAACAGCCGTCGCAGGCGGTCGATTACGAAGCCGCGGGGCAGATCCACGAGATCGCCGCGCAGTCGATGAACATGGCCGATCCGACGGCGGCGCCGGACTCCCCCCAGGTGCTGAACGTCTCCTCGCCCGCCCATCTCGACCAGTTCAACGACATCCTGCAAAAGGGCCAGAAGTACGCCGAGGACCTCGCCGCCCAGGAGTCCGCGAAACTTCGCCCGCTCTTCACCAAGTTCGCCGCGGGCACGTTCACCTCCGGCTTCGGCGCCCGCTGGGGTGTGCAGCATCTGGGCATCGACATCGCGGGCCCGATCGGCACCCCGATCTACGCCGTCGCCGACGGCACCGTGCTCGAGGCCGGTCCCGCGTCGGGCTTCGGCATGTGGGTCCGCCTGTTGCACGACGACGGCACCGTCACCATCTACGGCCACATCGACACCGCCACGGTGTCGCAGGGCCAGCGCGTGCTCGCCGGAGACCAGATCGCCACCATCGGCAACCGCGGCTTCTCCACCGGCCCGCACTGCCACTTCGAGGTCTGGCTGAACGGCGTCGACAAGGTCGACCCGCTGCCCTGGCTGGCAACCCGCGGCATCAGCTTGGGCCCGCAGCGCGACTGAGCGGCGCGTCCGTCAGAGACGCGCCGCTCACGGTGCCGGTCCGAGTAAGGCGGTGCGCCGTATGTCGGCGGCTTCCGTGTGTGTGCCGATTTTCCAGCGGAGTAGGCTGGTTTCGGCCGCGCAAGCGATCATCGACCGGGTAGCCGCCGAGTGGCGTGCCGAGCGCGAACGCGAACGGATTCGCGCCGAGCGGCCCGACCCCGGTCTGTGGCCTGCCGGTTGCCCGCATGAAGCTCCCGAGCACCCGCTGAGCGTTTCCGAAGCACACCAGACGATGCAGCGGCACGGGGAATGCCGCGCGGACCAGTGCCCGAGTAAGGCGGCGGCCCGGCGGACGCTCATCGAGGCCGGGCGCATGAAGCCGGACACCTCACGGGAGGAGCGCTGAACGCGTTGCGGTCCGCTGCGGCCGGTCCGGTCGCGCTGGACACGCCTTCGAACAGGCACGAACTACTCGGTTCACAGGACGGATCGTGTCTGCACGAAGACGTCGGAGACTCGGCCTGACCACGCTCCCTCGTCCGATGGGGAGCTGTCCAGCGCAGCCTCGACGAGACTGCCCGGGCGGCGACGTGGCCCCGATCAGTTCCGCACGCGTACCGGTACGTTGGTCCAGCCCGCGACGCTGGTTTGCGTCGCCTTTCGCAAACCCGCTCTGTTCACCTCGTATTCGGGCATGAAGTCGAGCATCGCGTCCAAGGCGATCCGGCCTTCCAGGCGTGCGACGGCGGCGTGCGGCCGGCCGTGCCGCACTACCTCGTCGCAGGCGACGACAAGGCGGCCTTCCTCGCCCAGCTCCGTCATGCGGCGGGGATCGACGCGTCCAACCGGCTGGGGAGTCGCCAACGAAACAGGGTTCGGCCGCGGGCTGACGCGGAGCAGTCTGGTTCGCCGCGTCACGGTCGATGAGGTCGGCCGCGCCTAGGGTGCGGCCGCGATCGCGAGACCGAGCAACGCGATGACCTTGGCGATCTCCAGGCCGATGTACCAGTAGTGCGCGTGCGAGCGCGGCAGATCCTCGCCCGCCAGCACGCGATCGGCGCGGCGGGACAGCGGCGGGCGCACCACGAGGATCTGGACGGCCAGCAACACCACGGCCACGCCCAGCCACAACCAAGTCGGCTTGCCGGGCCCGGTGATCAGTGCGGCGACCACCAGCAGCACGGCGAGCACGGTCTCTACGGCGTTCAGGGCACGGAACACCAAGCGGCCGATGCCGAGTCCCAGCGGCAGTGTGACCCCCGGGGCACGGAACTTCAGCGGCGCTTCCAAGAACGAGATGGCCAGCACCATGCCGAGCCACAGCATGGGCAGAAACCACAGGATGTGCCGCGCGACCGTGTCCATAGCGCGGACCTTACCGGCGGAACGAGTCCGCGCGGCAGGGTCCGAAGGCCCGGGCCCGGTAGCTCAGAGCTTGACCAGCGTCCGGCTGTACTGCGGGATCAACCGGATCTTGCCCGCGGTGCCGAAGTCGATGGTCACCGTGGCCAGCGGCCCGAAGCCCTCCGCGGCGATCACCCGGCCGAGACCGTATTTGTCGTCGCTGACCCGATCGCCCACGGCGAGCACCAAGTTCGTGTTGTTGCGGGTCGCGCCGCCGGGGGCGGGCCTGCGCGGGCCGCGATCGCGCAGGCCGGGCCGTGGCTCCGACCACCCGTCGCCGCGCGTCCAATCCCGTTCCAGCCCGTCGTCGTCACCGCCGCGACGCCGCAGCCCCCTCGTTCCGGGCGATCCGGCGGGCTCGAGTCTGCGCCAGTCGATGAGGTGGCCGGGGATCTCTTGCAGGAAACGCGATTCCGGGTTCGACACCGGTTGCCCCCAGCCGGACCGCACCACCGCCCGCGTCAGGTACAGGCGCTGCCGGGCCCTGGTGATGCCGACGTAGGCGAGGCGGCGTTCCTCGGCCAGCTCGGTCGGATCGCCGAGCGCCCGCATGTGCGGGAACTGCCCATCCTCCCAACCGGTCACGAACACCACCGGGAATTCCAGGCCTTTGGCGGTGTGCAGCGTCATCATCGTGACCACGCCGGAGCCCTCGTCCGGGATCTGGTCGGTGTCGGCCACCAGCGAGACCCGCTCCAGGAACGCGGCGAGCGAACCGGGATCCGGCTCCCCTTCGCCCACCTCGGGCAGCAGCCCCTCCTGCCGGGCCGCCTCCGCGTTGTTCTGCGCCTCCGAGCTGAACTCTCGTGCGACGCTGACCAGCTCGTTGAGGTTGTCCAGCCGGGCGCCGTCCTGGGGGTCGTCGGATGCCTCCAGTTCGGCGCGATAACCGGTGCGCTCGAGCACCGCTTCGACGACGTTGCCGACATCGGGGAAGTCGGACTCCGCGCGTTCGCCTGCGGCCCGGATGTCGTCGAGCAGCTCCAGGAAGCCCGCGATGGCTCGCTGCGCGCGCGTGTTCAGCAGCGCCACCTTGCCTTCGGCGGCGTCGCGCAGCGCGGCGGCGAAACCGATGCCGCGCTGTTCGGCATGGACCGCCACGCAGGCTTCGGCGCGGTCGCCGATGCCGCGGCGCGGCGTGTTCAGGATGCGGCGCATGCTCACCGCGTCCTCCGGGTTCTCCAGCACCCGCAGGTAGGCGACGATGTCGCGCACCTCTTTGCGCTCGTAGAAGCGGACGCCGCCGACCACCTTGTAGGGCAGGCCCATCCGGATGAAGATCTCTTCCAGCGCGCGGGAGTTGTTGTTGGTGCGGTAGAACACGGCGACGTCGCCGTAGTTGGCCTCGCCCTGGTCGACCAGCCGGTCGATCTCGCGCGCGACGAACGACGCCTCGTCGTGTTCGTTGTCGGCGACGTAGCCGGTGATCAGATCGCCTTCGCCGGAATCGGTCCACAGCTTCTTGTCGCGCCGGTTCTCGTTGCGCGAGATCACCGCGTTGGCGGCGGACAGGATGTGCTGGGTGGAGCGGTAGTTCTGCTCCAGCAGAATGGTTTCGGCGTCGGGGAAGTCGCGCTCGAACTCCTCGATATTGCGGATCGTCGCGCCGCGGAAGGCGTAGATGGACTGGTCGGCGTCGCCGACGACGCACAGTTCACTCGGCGGGACCCGGTCCTCGGCGCCGTCTTCCACGTGGTGGCCGACCAGCTCGCGGACCAGAACGTACTGCGCGTGGTTGGTGTCCTGGTACTCGTCCACCAGCACGTGCCGGAACCGGCGGCGGTAGTACTCGGCGACCTGCGGGTGATTCTGGAGCAACGCCACCGTCTCACCGATGAGGTCGTCGAAGTCCAGCGCGTTCGCCGAGCGCAGCCTGCGCTGGTATTCGGTGTAGACCCGCGCGACCAGGCCGGGCAGCTCGGTGTCGTCGGATTCCGCGTCGGCGGTGGCGCGGGCCGGATCGATGAGTTCGTTCTTCAGATTGGAGATCGCCGTCGCCAGCAGGCGTGCGGAGTACTTCTTGGTGTCGATGTCGAGGTCGCGGCTGATCATGGTGAGCAGGCGCCGCGAATCGTCCGCGTCGTAGATCGAGAAGTTGGAGTTCAGCCCGGACAGCAGCGCCGCCTGGGTGCGCAGGATGCGGACGCAACTGGAGTGGAACGTCGACACCCACATGGCGTTCGCCCGCGGGCCGACCAGTCCGGTCACCCGCTCCCGCATCTCCGCGGCGGCTTTGTTGGTGAACGTGATGGCCAGCACCTGGCCCGGCGTGACGCCACGGGCGGCCAGCAGGTAGGCGATGCGGCGGGTGAGCACCGCCGTCTTGCCCGAGCCCGCGCCCGCCACGATGAGCAGCGGGGATCCGGTGTGCACGACCGCCGCGCGCTGCGGCGGATTCAAGCCGTCGAGCAGCCGCTCGGCCTCCTCGGCGCGCCGCTGTTCCCGCTCGGCGCGCTGCCGCTCGCGCTCCGCGTCGGTCGGCGGCGCCGCGCCGACGGCGGCGGGCTGCGACCCCTCCGCCGCGTTACCGCCGGCGAACTGCGGTTTCGATGCCGGATCCGGGTGCACGATCCGACCGGCCTGCGTCTTGGGAGCCACCGTGATGTCCATCGTCCATCCACGCTACCGGCGGCCACCGACACAGATGAAGCCCCGGGTGAGATCGGTATCGGTTCGGCGCCGGATGGCTGAACGGCGAGTGAACTCCCGCTGGTGGGAAGGCGAGTGAAACAACCTGCGAATCTCACGCGATTCCCAAACGTATATGTTTTGCATACCCCCCAGCCCGTGGCACACTGGCGACATGCTCAGCGCCTTCGCCAGACATCCGATTCGGCTGCCAGCCGAACGCCGGGATCGCGGAGCCTGTACCTGAGCACACCTTTCTGGGGGGACAATACGAGGCCCCACCAGGTCTGTTTCACGGTGAAAGAACCGATCGGTAACGAGCCGCGAGCACGCGCCGATCCATGTTCTGACACGAGGAGATGAATGATGAGCACCCCTGCCACGACGACCGGGTCCGAATCGGCGCTGCCGCAGACCGAGGCCGAGATCGACAAGCTCCGCAAGGAGATCGATCGTCTCGACGCCGAGATCCTGGCCGCGATCAAGCGCCGGACGGAGATCTCCCGGATCATCGGCCGGACGCGCATGGCGTCGGGCGGGCCGCGCCTTGTGCACAGTCGCGAGATGAAGGTGCTGGAGCGCTTCAGCGAGCTCGGCCAGGAAGGCCACACCCTCGCCATGCTGCTGCTTCGCCTCGGCCGCGGTCGTCTCGGCCACTGAACTGAGAGCACGCGGCGCGCTCGCCGAGACCGTCGCTTCCCCTGGCCGCCCCGGGTGTACATGCACCCCGGGGCGGTCGCCTCATGTCCGCCCCGTGCCCGCGCAGGTCCACCGACGCTATCCGGGGGCCGCGGCCGGTCCCTCACCTGCGGTGGAATCGCTCAGGACACGCAGGTCGTCCCTCAGCTCGGCTTCCAGCGGTTCGGCATGCGAGCGGATAGTGGGATGCACATGGCGAAGATGCTCCAAGTCCTGACTCGTCCGTTCGATCGCGGCCGCTCGTTCTGCGGGGGTGCCCTCCGCCGCGATCGTGCGATTGGTCAGAACACGCCAATCCACCCCGGATTGGTCCAGCGCCTGTCGCAATGCCGCACCGGGTGGCTGGTGCAATCCGATGAAATCTATGTCCGCGGTGGTGAGGTCGAACATCTGGGCTTCGATGAAATGGTTGCCGCGAAAGTCTGCTCCGAGATAGTCGCGCCCGATCGGAGCGATGCCGTTCACTCCGGCGCCATAGGAGTATTCCGACGGGTTGTCCACGGGGGAGCGTATCGCCAGGTCCCTCTCCACCAGCGAGTCACCGAACGTGATGGTCGTTCGTGACCGGACCTCCGGCTTCAGATAGATCTGATTGTCGCCGTAGTTCAGCTCCGACAACGCATCGATCATGCCGTCTTGTGATGGGCGCACTCCGTCCACGGCAACGTAGCCGTAGACGGGTGGGTTGTCGTGGACGTGCGGGCCGAACCACTCTCCTTCGGCATGGGCGCGATCGCCGACGGGGTTGCGAGCGCCCCGAATTCGCCCTTCCTCGAGGATGGCCACGAGTTCGGCGTCGCGGACCCGGATAGCGAGGGGTTTTCCGTCGAGCGCTTCCTTCAGCTCTCGCCGCATCTGCTCACGTAACTCGGCGCTGTCCCGGCCGAGAGAAGCCGCTGATTTCTCGATTCTCCGGTCGATGAGAGCGTATTGCTCCAGCCGGGACAGCCGACGGTGGGCTATGAAGTCGGACCATTCATCGTCGCTCGGTCCCTTCTCGCCGAAACGTCGCCTCAATTCGGCGTCGAGTCGCCGTCTGGCCTTGTCCAGCGACGATCGGTCCGGCGGCGGGGGGCACAAATCCCGCCCGGGACCGGCATCGCCACCTGCCGCACGTCGGATCGCGAGCCCACCGTCGGCGTCGCCGTGCGTGTGCGCATCGATGACTCGGCGGGAAGCGCGGGCTGCGCCCGTTTTCATGCCCGCGACGCCCTCGGCTTCCCTCTTGGTCAGCCGTTTCAAAGCGTCCACGACCTGCAAAGCGGCTCTGACCACGCCGTTGCTCAATCGAGCATCACCAGCACCCGCGCCCCCTCGCAATCAGCCCACTTGGCGGAACCAAGGCCGAGGCTAGTGTCGATGATGCATCAAGTCGCGCCCCGAAAGCACGGGGCACAGACAGTTGGGTTCAGAAGCAGACCCGCCCGCGCCGAGCATGCTGAGCCCACCTGGGCCGTCCGGTCCGCACCGGACCGACCGACGCCGATCTCGGCTCGGCCGAACCCCACGGATAAGCGCCGCCGACAGGCAGGATTCGACCCTCAGGTGCGCGACCGATCGCCTTCGGTAGCGCGGAGCCCGCGGCACTCTCTCACGTGAGCGCGATGTACTTCGTGGACAGGTACTCCTCGATCCCCTCCGTGCCGCCCTCCCTGCCGAAGCCGGACTCCTTGACGCCGCCGAAAGGAGCAGCGGGGTCGGAGATGACGCCGCGGTTGACGCCCACCATGCCGGATTCCAGACCCTCGGCAATCCGCAGCGCACGGTCGAGGTCGCGGGTGTAGACGTAGCTGACCAGTCCGAATTCCGTGTCGTTGGCGGCGGCCAGCCCCTGCTCCTCGGTGTCGAAGCCGACGATCGGGGCGACCGGGCCGAACACCTCCTCACGCAGGATCCTGGCCTGCGGCGGGACGTCGGCCAGCACAGTGGCCGGATAGAACCAGCCGGGGCCCCCAGGCGCCTTACCACCGATCAGGACCCGCGCGCCCGCCGCGACGGCGTCGTCCACGAGTTCGCCGACGGTGCGCAGTTGCTCCTCGTTGATCAGCGGGCCCAGCGTGGTGTCCGGATCGGCACCCGGCCCGAGCCGCACGCTGCTCTCCATCGCCTCGACCAACTTGGTGGTGAACTCCTCGAGCACGCTGTTGTGCACGTGGAAACGGTTGGCGGCGGTGCACGCCTCGCCGCCGTTGCGCAGTTTCGCCAGCATCGCGCCCTGTACGGCGGCATCGATGTCGGCGTCGTCGAACACCACGAACGGCGCGTTCCCGCCGAGTTCCATCGAGGTGCGCAGCAGCCGGTTCGCGGATTTCTCCACCAGCTTCTTGCCCACCTCGGTGGAGCCGGTGAAGGTGAGCTTGCGCAGCCGGGGATCGTCGAGCAGCGGCTGGGTCACCGCGCCGGAGTGGCTGGAGGTGAGCACGGACAGGACGCCGTCGGGCAACCCCGCCTCGCTGCACAGCTTCGCCAGCAGCAGCATGGTCAGCGGCGTCGCCGAGGCGGGCTTGACGATCATCGTGCAGCCCGCGGCCAGCGCGGGGCCGATCTTGCGCGTGCCCATGGCGAGCGGGAAGTTCCACGGGGTGATCGCCAGGCAAGGGCCGACCGGTTGCTTGTGCACCACGATCCTGCCGGTGCCGGAAGGCGCGTGCAGGTAGCGCCCGTGCACCCGGGCGGCCTCCTCGCTGAACCAGCGGAAGAACTCGGCGCCGTAGCGCACCTCGTTGCGGCTCTCCGGCAGCGCCTTGCCCATCTCCAGGGTCATCAGCAGGGCGAACTCCTCCGCGCGGGCGGTGATCTGTTCGAACACCTCGCGCAGCACCTCCCCGCGCTCGCGGGCGGGCGTGGCCGCCCATCCGTCCTGGGCCGCGACGGCCGCGTCGAGCGCGCGCATCGCGTCCTCCGGCGTCGCGTCGGCGACGTTCGTCAGCACCTCGCCGGTCGCCGGATTGTGCACCGGGAAGGTGCCCGCGCCGGTGGCGTCGACGGGCCGCCCTGCGATCCACAGCTGTTTCGGTACGGATGCGAGAAGTTCACGTTCGGACACCATGACGCCAGCCTAAGCCTCAGGACGGAAGCGCAAACGAGAACGCGCGCCGGTTCGGCCGACTCTCCACGCAGGCACCCGTGCGCGCGGCGCTGCCTGCTTGTACCCTCGGCGAACGTGAGCAGCGACATCACCGCGACGGCGGCATGGCGGAAACTGCACGATCACCACGGCACCGTCGCCGGACGACACCTCAGGGAGTTCTTCGCCGACGATCCGGCCCGGGGCAGCGAGCTGACCGTCCAGGTGGCGGACCTGCACATCGACTACAGCAAGCACCGCGTGAACCGGGAAACCCTGCATCTGCTGGTCGAATTGGCGCGCGAGGCGGGCGTGCCCGAGCGGCGCGACGCGATGTACCGCGGTGCGCACATCAACACCTCCGAGGACCGCGCGGTCGGCCACATCGCGCTGCGGCTGCCCGAAGGCGAGACGATGATCATCGACGGCGTCGACGCGGGCGCCGAGGTGCACCGGGTGCTGCGGCGGATGGGCGAGTTCACCGACGCGCTGCGCTCCGGCGCGTGGCGCGGGGCGACCGGCGAGCGCATCACGACGGTGGTCAACATCGGCATCGGCGGGTCGGACCTGGGGCCGGTCATGGTGCATCAGGCGCTGCGGCACTACGAGGACGCCGGTATCGGCGCCAGATTCGTCTCGAACGTCGATCCCGCCGACCTGGTCGCGAAACTGCACGGGCTCGACCCGGCCACCACGCTGTTCATCGTCGCGTCCAAGACCTTCTCCACCCTGGAGACGCTCACGAACGCGACCGCGGCCCGGCGCTGGCTGGTCGCCGCGCTCGGTGAGGACGCGGTGGCCAAGCACTTCGTCGCGGTGTCCACCAATGCCGAACGGGTCGCGAAATTCGGTATCGACACCGAGAACATGTTCGGGTTCTGGGATTGGGTCGGCGGCCGGTACTCGGTGGCCTCGGCGATCGGCCTCTCGGTGATGGCGACCATCGGCAAGGAGCGCTTCGCGGAATTCCTCGCGGGCATGCACGCCGTGGACCGGCATTTCGCCGAGGCGCCGCTGGAGGCGAACGCTCCGGTACTGCTCGGCCTGCTCGGCGTCTGGTACTCGAACTTCTTCGGGGCGGAATCCCATGCCGTGCTGCCCTATTCGAATGATCTGGCCCGCTTCCCCGCGTACTTGCAGCAATTGACCATGGAGTCCAACGGAAAGTCGGTCCGTGCCGACGGCACACCGGTCACGACCTCCACCGGCGAGATCTTCTGGGGCGAACCGGGCACCAACGGGCAGCACGCCTTCTATCAACTGCTGCACCAGGGCACCAGGCTCATTCCCGCGGATTTCATCGGATTCGCGCAGCCCACCGACGATCTGGCCACCATCGACGGCACCGGCAGCATGCACGACATCCTGATGAGCAACCTGTTCGCGCAGACCAAGGTGCTCGCGTTCGGCAAGACCGCCGAGGAGATCGCGGCCGAGGGAACAGATCCCGAGCTCGTGCCGCACAAGGTGATGCCCGGCAACCGCCCGTCCACTACCATTCTCGCGCCGCGCCTCACCCCGTCGGTCGTCGGTCAGCTCATCGCGCTCTACGAGCACCAGGTCTTCGTGGAGGGCACCATCTGGGGCATCGACAGTTTCGACCAGTGGGGTGTCGAACTGGGCAAGCAGCAGGCGCTCGCCTTGGCTCCGCTGCTCACGGCGGCCGAAGAACCGCGGCCGCAGGACGATTCGTCGACGGATTCGCTCATTCGCTGGTATCGCGCGCACCGCTGAGTTCGTCCGCGCGCTAGGCGGCCCCGCCGGGCGGGGGTTCGCGTCGCGCCTCGTCGAGTCGCTGGACGACGCGCGAGGTGGAGATCGCGATCAAGGTACCGATGACGCCCAGGTCGAAGACCACTTGGACCATCGTGGCCACTTTCGCCGCGGGCCCGACCGCGTGCACGTCGCCGTAGCCGACGGTCCCGAGGGTGACGATCGTGTAGTAGAGCGAGTCGGTTCGGGTGCGCAAGCCGTCGAACTGGCCGGGCGCCTGCTGTTCGAGCACGTAGTAGTACAGGGCGAAGAACGTCACCACGACGCAGACCACGAGCAGTACGTCGTTGATCCGTCCTGCGGTGGTGGGCGGATCGCGGAAGTAGCGCCGGATGCGCCACCGCGCCAGCCAGATCAGGCCGGCGACTCCGAAGACGAAGGCGACGAGCCCGAGCACCCCGGCGGGGCGGCCGAACGCCCGGCCCTCCAGCGGCAGAAAGTAATAGAACAGCAGAGCGCACACCACGGCCAGCGCGTTGAACAGGACACCCGGCACTCTGCCGCGTGCGCGATTCTCCGTCATTGATTCATCATCGGGCCAGGTAGAGCGCGTGAGCCGCTGCACGCGCCGATACTCGGTCCGTCTCTCCGAATGCCGCGGGTCGGGGCCGGTGCGCGGCGCGCTTCCGCGGCACACACCCTCCGTAGTGATCTGCGTCACTTCATGTCACGTGGGCCGCTCCCGCGGTGTCTTGTGGCCGACCCCCGAAACGAAGGAGACACCATGACTGGGAACACCGATGTGGTCGTGGTCGGCGGCGGATACGCCGGCGTGTTGGCCGCCAATCGCCTGACGCAGCGTGCCGACGTCACAGTCACCCTGATCAACCCGCGCCCGGGTTTCGTCGAGCGCGTCCGCCTGCACCAACTGGTGGGCGGGTCCCATGAGGCGGTCGTCGACTACCGGGAGATCCTGGGCGAGCGTGTACGGCTGGTGGTCGACTCCGCGACGCGAATCGACGCGACCGAACGCCGCGTGAGCTTGGCGTCCGGCGGCCGGGTCGGCTACGACTATCTGGTGTACGCGGTGGGCAGTGGCAGCGCCGACCCGAGCGTGCCCGGAGCTGCCGACTTCGCCTTCCCGATCGCCACCCTGGAGGAGGCGCAGCGGCTGCGGCCGGTGCTCGACGCCGCGCCCGCGACGGCCCCCGTGGGGGTCGTGGGAGCCGGCGCGACCGGCATCGAAACGGCCGCCGAGCTGGCGGAGCAGGGCCGCAGGATCACGCTGCTGTGCGGCGGGACGCTCGGCCCGTACCTGCACCCCAAGGGCAGGCGCTCGGTGGCCGCGCGGCTGGCGAAGCTCGGCGTGACCGTGCTCGAAGGTCCCGAGAGCAAGGTGACGGCGGTGACCCCGCATGCCGTGCGCCTCCGTGGCGGCCACACGTTGTCGAGCACGGTGACCATCTGGACCGCCGGATTCGGTGTGCCGGATCTGGCCGCCCGCAGTGGACTGAGCACCGACGCCGTAGGTCGCCTGCTCACCGACGAGACGTTGACGAGTGTGGACGACGAGCGCATCGTCGCGGCCGGGGATTCGGCGGCACCGTCGAATCTGCCGTTGCGAATGAGCTGCCAGACCGCGCGTCCGCTGGGCGCGCACGCCGCCGACACGGTACTGGCCCGGATCGCGGGCGCGCAGCCCGCGGCCATCGACGTGGGCTTCTTCGGGCAGTGCATCGGCCTGGGCCGGCGCGCCGCCACCGTGCAGGTCGCCTCCAGGGACGACGTCGCGAACAGGTTCTACATCGGCGGTCGCCTGGCCGCGAAGATCAAGGAACTCGCCTGCACCAACGTCGTCGAGGAACTGGCGAACGAGGCGCGCGAGCCCGGGTCGTTCACCTGGGGGTTCAAGAACGACAAGCGAAGGGAACTGCTTCAGGCCCGGCGGAGCGAGGCCATGACCGCTCGCTGAGCGGACCGACCGATGCGGGTACCGGTGGCAGAGCCGTCGAGCGTCAGCGTAACCGGGCGGCGGCGCTCGCGCGGGACGCCGCCGGACACATACGCTGCGCTGGGCATCGGATCGTCGTCATCTCGGCGCGTGATGCGCCGGGCGATGGGCGCGGGTGGATGGCTACCAGGAGAATGCCGACGGCCGGGACCGGTCGCGAAGGAGAGGCGCGAGAGATGAGCGAGCACACCACCGATCGGGCGACCGAGGCCTTCGTCGCCCACCGCAACCTGCTGTTCACCGTCGCGTACGAGATGCTGGGATCGGCGGCCGACGCCGAGGACGTCTTGCAGGAGACCTGGCTGCGGTGGGTCGAGGTCGACGCGGAGCAGGTGCGCGACGAGCGCGCCTATCTGGTGCGGATCGCAACCCGGCAGTCGCTCAACCGGTTGCGCACGATGAAACGCCGCAAGGAGGCGTACGTCGGTCCGTGGCTGCCCGAACCGCTGCTCACCGCACCGGATGTGGCCGAGGACGTCGAGCTCGCCGAGAGCATGTCGATGGCGCTGATGCTCGTGCTGGAAACACTGTCGCCGACCGAGCGCGCCGTCTTCGTGCTGCGCGAGGCCTTCGACATCGGCTACGAGGAGATCGCGGCCGCCGTGGACAAGACCCCGGCGGCGGTCCGGCAGATCGCGCACCGCGCCCGCAAGCACGTGGATGCCCGCCGCCCTCGCTCGGTGGTCTCGGTGAGCGAGACCCGGGCGGTTCTGGAGTCGTTCCAGCGGGCGCTGGAGACCAGGGACCTCCAGGGCTTGCTGGAGGTGCTCGCTCCCGATGTCGTCGTGGTCAGCGACGGCGGCGGCGTCAAGCAGGCCGCGCTGCGGCCGGTCATCGGCGCCGAGAGGGTGGTCCGCTTCGTGACGGTCGGCCTGCGCAAGGTCGACGCCACGCTCACCGTCGGCCGAAGCGTGGTCAACGGCAGCCCGGCACTGCTCTTGCGCCTCGACGGCGAGATCGACGGTGTCATGGCGGCCCGTGTCGAGGACGGGCGCATCACCGGCCTGTACTACGTCCGCAACCCGGAGAAGCTGACCCGCGTCGAGTCCGAGACCTCGCTCACCCTGCGCTGAATCCCGGGGGCGGGACAGCCACCGCGTAGTTTCCCGCCTCCACGCGCAGCACGAGGTCGGCGCGCTGCTCGGTGGCCGCGACGAGATCCGCGTTGCGCAAGTCGCTGTCGCGCACCTTGTCGTGCGCTACCGCGGGCGGGCGACCACCGCGAATGTGTCTGCGCAGCAGGCGATCCTCGATCACATCGCGCGCCGCGTCCAGGTACCAGCACTCGTCCAGGAGTGCCCGGACCGCCGACCAGCGGCGCGTGCCGAAGTCGTCGAGCAGCAGATAGTTGCCCTCGGTGAGGACAATGGACTGCCGGTCGAACACCACGCCGCCGGGCACCGGGGCGTCGACGGACCGGTCGAACGTGGGCCATGCCACCGGCTCGCCCACCGGTGTGGTCCGCAGGCGTCGCAGCCCCGCTACGTAACCATCGACATCGAAGGTGTCCGGCTCCCCCTTGCGGGCGAGACTTCCCGTGGCCCGGAGGATGTCGTTGCCCAGGTGAAAACCGTCCATGGGTGCGATCTCGGCGACCATGCCGCCCGCCTCGCGGTTGATCGTGTCGCGCAGCGCGACCGACAGGGTGGATTTCCCCGCGCCCGGCGGCCCCGCGATGCCGAGCAGATACCGTCCCCGCCCGGCTCGCTCCCGCACCCGCCGGACCAACCAGCCCAGCGGTCTCTCGACGAACTCCCCTGCCACCGCCGCCACACTACCGTCGCCGCCCGCCACCGACGCGTCGCCGCAGGTGTCCACACCCGTGCGGTGGACTGCGCATGGCTGTTCATCCCACCCGACGGGATGCCGCGCTCAGGCACCACCACGAAGGCGCGGGCGCACCTCGGCCCCCAGCTGCGCCGCTCAGGCACCACCACGAAGGCGCAGGCGCACCTCGACCGACAACTCCGCCGCTCAGGCACCACCGCGAAGGCGCTGGCGCACCTCGGCCGACAGTTCGGCCGCTCGGTCGCGCAGCGCCTCGGCGAACATTCCGCGGGATTCGACGGTCTCGCGATCGCCGCGATGCGCGAGGACGGTGCGCCGGACCGCGGCAGGATGATCGATCCGCAGCAGCGCGATGGTCGGCGGCAGCACGGGGACGGCGATGCCGGGGACCACCGTGACGCCCAGTCCGGCCGCGACGAGGCCGAGTTTGGCGAACCAGTCGCGGGCGACGAACGCGATCTCCGGCTCCCGGACCGGGTCGCGCCACGCACCGAGGAGAGTGGCGGACGGCTCCTGGCTGCCCGCGATCCATCGTTCGTCGCGCAGCAGGTCGGGCGTCGCGCTGGTGGCGCGGGCGAGCGGATGCGTGGACGCGACGGCGACGAGCAACGGATCGTCCACCAGTGGCTCGATCTCGACGCCGGAGGGCACGGTGTCCGGCGAAGTCACCACGGCGAGGTCGAGGCGTCCGCGCGCGACGGCGGTGATCAGTCTGGGACTGAGCCCCTCACGCAGCGAGATCCGCAACTGCCGGTCGCGGGCGGCGGTGGCGGCGATCGCACGGGGCACCAAGGCGGCCATGGCGGTCGAGAACGCCCCGAGGCGCAGGCGGCCCGCCGGGCGCGCCGCGAGATGACGGATGTCGTGCCGGGCCTGCTCCAGCTCGGCGAGGATCACGTCCGCGTGGCGCAGGACGACGCGCCCCGCCGCGGTGGGCCGCACGCCGCGGGCGTGCCGCTCGAACAGCGCGCGACCTGCCGCCCGCTCCATGAGCGCGATCTGCCGGGACACCGCGGACTGCGTGTAGCCGAGGTTCTCCGCGGCGGTGGAGAACGAGCCGCAGGCGGCTGCCTCTCGCACCACGCGCAGGCCTGACACGCTGAATTCATCCATGCTCATTGCTCATACCAGATATGCGAGACAATCGCTTGTCGCATAGATGGCGCGACCTTAGCGTCGTCGTCATGACTGCGATCGAGAACAAGAAGCTGCTCGCGGACATCTTCGAGCAGATGTCCTCCGGCAATACCCGCGCGCTGAGCGACGCGATGGCCGACGATTTCCGCTGGGTGTTCCCCGGCGACTGGTCCTGGAGCGGCACTTGGGAACCGAAAAGCGCGGTACTGGAACGGCTCCTGCGTCCACTGATGACTCAGTTCACCGGGTACCGCCTCGCCGCCGAGACGATCATCGCCGAGGGCGACCGCGTCGTCGTGCGGGCCCGCGCCGAGGGCGTGACCACACGCGGGGAGAACTACGACCAGACGTACTGCTTCGTCTTCCAGGTCGCCGACGGGAAATTGCGCGAGGTGGTCGAGTACTGCAATACGGCGTTGGTCGAGCGGGTACTGACCCGGCCCGCCTGACACCGGCACCAGACGAGCCACGGGGGGCCGGAGTCTCGGTTACGACGCGCTGCGCCCCGGGAACCCGAACCGGTCCCCAGGGCACAAAAGGCTCAGACGAACGCGCGCTCGACGATCGCGCCCGTGTCGACGCCGGTGGGCAGCGTGCCGAACGCGATGCCCCAGTCGTCGCCGAGCCGGGTGGCGCAGAAGGCGTCGGCGACGGCGGGGTGGCCGTGGCGAACGAGCTGAGCGCCCTGGAGCACGAGCGCCATCAACTCGACGACGCGCCTTGCGCGGTATTCGATGTCATCGAGATCCGACAATTCCTTGCCGACCCGGGCGATCGCGTCGTCCAGGCGCGGGTTCTCGCCCTTGGCGCGCGACACTTCGTCGAAGTACGCCTCGACCGTCTCCGGCTGACGCCCCATGGCGCGCAACGCGTCCAGCGCGGCGACGTTGCCCGACCCCTCCCAGATGGACATCAGCGGCGCCTCCCGGTACAGCCGCGGCATGCCGGATTCCTCGGCGTACCCGTTGCCGCCCAGGCATTCCAGCGCCTCGGCCGCGTGTGCGGGCGCACGCTTGCACACCCAGTACTTGGTGACCGCCAGCGCGATGCGCCGCAGCGCCGCCTCGGCCGGATCCAGGCCTGCCCGGTCGGTGGCCCCGGCCAGCCGCATCATCACGGTGGTCGCGGCGTCGGACTCGATCACCAGATCGGCCAGCACATTGCGCATCGCGGGCTGGTCGATCAGCGCGGCCCCGAACGCCTTGCGGTGCCTGGCGTGGTGCACCGCGTAGACCGCGCCCGCGCGCATGCCGGTGGCCGAGCCGATCACGCAGTCCAGCCTGGTCATGTTCACCATCTCGATGATGGTTTTGACGCCCGCGCCCTCCGCGCCGACCAGCCGGCCGACGGCGTTCTCGTATTCGATCTCCGACGAGGCGTTGGACTTGTTGCCCAACTTGTCCTTGAGCCGCTGGATGCGGATGGGGTTTCGGGTGCCGTCCGGCAGCACCCGGGGCAGCAGGAAACAGGACAGGCCGCCGGGAGCCTGCGCCAGGGTGAGGAACATGTCCGACATCGGCGCGGAGGTGAACCATTTGTGGCCGACGATCCGGTAGGTGCCGTCCGGCTGCGGCGTCGCGGTGGTGGTGTTGGCGCGGACGTCCGAGCCGCCCTGCTTCTCGGTCATCGACATGCCCGCGATGAGCCCGGCCTTGGCGGACGGTTCACGCAGCCCGAAGTCGTAGACGCGGGAGCCGAGCAGCGGCTCGAATCGCGCCGAGAGTTCCGGGTTGTGCCGCAAGGCGGGGACCACCGCGTAGGTCATGGAGATCGGGCACATGTGGCCCGCGTCGGCGACGCCCCAGGTGTAGAACTTCGCCGCGCGCGCCGTGTGCGCGCCCGGGCGGTCGTCCAGCCACGGTGCGCCGTGCAGGCCGTGCTCGACGGCGACGCGCATCAGGTCGTGCCAGTGCGGGTGGAACTCGACCTCGTCGACGCGGTTGCCGTAGCGGTCGTGGGTGCGCAGCACCGGCGGGTATTCGTTGGCCAGCCTGCCCCACTCCTGCGCCTGCGCACCACCCGCGAGCGCACCCAGTTCCCGGACCTCCGCTTCGGCCCAGCCCGCGCCTTCCCGGTGCAGGCCCTCCAGCAGCGCCGGATTGCGCGAGGCGTCGAAGGGCACGATCTCGGGCACCTGGTTGAAGACTTCATGCGTCTGCATCTGACACTCCTGATTCCAGTCGGGCGGCGAGCGCGCCCGGGTCGTCGCGCACGCCGAGCGCGCGGATCGCGAAAGCGGTGAGTTCGGGGACGACGGCTTCGCCGTGTGGCGCGTCGGCGAGCGGGCCGACCAGGACCTCGCCGATCGCGCCGACCAACGCGGCCGCGCTGATCCTCGGGTCCTGCGGGGGCAGTTCACCCCGCGAGATACCTTCGGCCACCGCCGATTCGAAGGTCTCGGCGAAGGCGCGCCGGAAGCGCAGGCGTTCGCTGTCCACGGCGGCGTCGACCGGCTCGGCGAGCAGCACGTAGGCCAGGTTCGGGTTCTTCAGCGCGCGGCCCGCGAAGGTCTCCACCGCCGCGGTCACCCGCTCGACGGCCGTTCCGCGCGAACCCGCCTCGGCCACGGCGGCGACCTCGCGGGCGACCACTTTCCGGAACACCGCCCGCACCAGGGCGGACTTGCCGTCGAAGTTCTTGTAGACGGTGCCGGTGGCCACGCCCGCCTCGGCCGCGACCGCCGCCATGGACAGCGCGCCGTAGCCGCCGCGGGAGAGCACCTTGGTCGCGGCGTGCACGATCAGCCCCGCCTGGGCGTCCAGGCGGGCCTGCACGGCAGGGGTTCTGCGGTAGGCCACCCAAGAAGTGAAGCATGGATTCATTTCTTCACGCAAGGGTGCTTTTACGGCGTATGGTCGAGCGCGTGACCGTACTCGTCGAACGCAACGGCCCCGTGACCACCGTGATCCTGCACCGGCCCGAAGCGCGCAACGCGGTGGACGGGCCGACCGCCGCGGCGCTGGCCGACGCCTTCCGGGAATTCGACGCCGACCCCGATGCGGCGGTCGCGGTGCTGTGGGGCGACGGCGGCACGTTCTGCGCGGGCGCCGACCTCAAGGCGCTCGGCACCGAGCGCTCCAACCGCGCCGCCGAGGACGGTGACGGCCCGATGGGCCCGACCCGGATGCGACTGTCCAAGCCGGTGATCGCGGCGGTCTCCGGCTTCGCGGTGGCCGGTGGTCTGGAACTCGCCCTGTGGTGCGACCTGCGGGTCGCCGAGCAGGACAGCACCTTCGGCGTCTTCTGCCGCCGCTGGGGCGTCCCGCTGATCGACGGCGGCACCATCCGGCTGCCGCGGATCGTGGGCGCGGGCCGCGCCATGGATCTGGTGCTCACCGGACGCGCGGTCGACGCCGACGAGGCGCTGCGGATGGGATTGGTCAACCGCGTGGTGCCCACCGGCGAAGCCCGCCGCGCCGCGGAGGCCTTGGCCGCGGAACTGGCCGCGCTGCCGCAGACCTGCCTGCGCTCGGACCGGATGTCGCTGCTCGAGCAGGAGGGGATGACCGAGGAGTCGGCCCTGCGCAACGAGTTCCGCCACGGTCTGACGGCACTGGCCGGCGGCGCCCTGGACGGGGCCGCGCGCTTCGCCTCGGGTGCGGGCCGGCACGGCGCTCACGCTTGAGCCCGATGGGCCGCCTCAGCGTCGTCGACGAGATCTTTCTGCGTAGCCACCGCGGGCTCGGCACGCCGATCGCGCTGCAAGGGCTGTGGCGGACGGCCGACCGAGTGGACCCGGCGCTGCTGGAAGGGGTGCACGCGGCCCTGCGCTCGGGACCGTTGGGCCGCAGAGTGATCGGCTCGCGGGTACCGGGCGCTCGCCGGGCCTGGCGCCCGAATGTGCGCGCGTACCCGATCGACCGCGCCGAGGACGTTCTCCCGGTCGCGCGGCTGCTCGACTGGGCCGACGCGCAGGGCGGCGGGCTCGATCCGGAATTCGGTCCCGGGTGGCTGCTGTCGACGGCGATGCTGGACGACGGCGGTTCGGTCGTCTCCCTCACCTGCTCGCATGCGCTGGCCGACGGGCGCGCGCTGGTGCTCGCGGTGGACGACGCGCTGGGCGGCGCTCGGGTGCGTCCGGCGGATCCGTCCGCGCGGGAATCGGATTGGGCCGACGCCCGGCGCCAGTGGTCGATCGTCCTGCGCGGCACCGCGGCTGCGCTGCGGCACGGGATACCGCGGCAACCCGCCGTGCCGCACCGGGACGAGCAGCCGCGCCGGGCGGGCAACGCGACGCACAGCGCGATCCTGCAATGCCCGGCCGCCGAGTGGGACCGCGTGGCGGCGCGCGACGGCGGCACGGCCAACAGCCTGTTCATCCACCTCGTCGCGACCGTTCTCTGGGACAGCGGATTTCCCGGCGACACGATCGAAGCCAGCCTGCCCGTCGACACCCGCGACGAACCCCGGGTCGACAACGACCTCGCCATGACGCGCATCGCGATCACCCGCGCCGACACCCCGGCGACGATCCGCGCACTGGCCCGTTCCGCATACGCGCACCGCATGTCCGCACCGAGCGGCATGCCCGAAGAACTCCTCCAGGTGATTCCGGACCGCTGGGCCTACGCGCTGTCCGAGGGCGCGGGCGAACGGGACATCCTGTGCTCCAACATCGGAACGCTCCCCGACTCGCTGCTGCGACTCGGCCCGCACCGCTGCACCGGCGTCGCTGCCCGCGCCATCCATCCCGGCCTGGCCGCCGCGCGACTGCCCCGCACCCGTCTCTCGGGCTACCTCTGCCGAATCGGCGACGACTATGTGCTGAGCCTGGTCGGCCTGGACCCGGCGCGGATCGCGTCGGCCCGCGCGTTGCGTGAGCTGGCGCTGCGCGCGGCGAACTGCGCGGGCTTGCACGCCGACGCGTGGTGATTCCCGCGGGCTGACGCGCCGAGCCGCGGTCATCCGCACGGGCGCGCCCGCCGAGCCGCAGGCATATCCACAGGCGCACCCGGCCCGCGGGTCTCCGCGGCGAATTCGACGACACGCGCAATATTTCGGCGAACAGCGGGAACTTTCAGTGACCTGGTATGAAATCGGATGGTTTCGCTCGCCGGTCACCGGCGGTTCGCGCGAATGCCGACGACGACCGCGATCGGTCGGGTCGGCCGACTCGCCGTGTCGGCGTGATCATAGCCCTCGGCCGCACCGCCCGATAAAGTCTGCGGCGTAGGCCGACCGGGGGCCGCGCCCCATTCGCCGTGTAGTCCTTTCGCGCATGAAGTTCCGATTCCATCGATACTCGACTGGAGCATGATGAACCGAAAGCATTCGCGTACTCTCGCCGCGATCGTAGCGGTGGTTGTGGCCGCCACCGGCGCTTTCGCTGTTTCCGATTCCGTGGCGGGCGCCGCGCCAGGAGAGATCGACGCCGGTGGACTGCATCTGATCGCGTCGGTGAACGCCAACAATGTCGTGCCCGCGGGCGGCGATATCGCGCCGGGAGTTCCCTTCGTGCACGCGGTGAAGATGTCCGGCGACTTCTCGGTGGCTTTCGACGGCCCCGCGGCGCTGCGCGGTGGAGAGATCGTCGTCGGATATCTGGTCGGCTGCGCGGTCGACATCGCCAACGGCATCTCGATCGGTATCTCACCGAGTATCGGCGCCGGTGTCGGGATCGCGCCCTCCTTCGGCCTGCAGGGCTCCCTCACCTTCGATGCGCCGTCCGTGGAGATGAACATGCCCGATCAGAAGACGATGATGCCCTCTCTGCAACTGATGGCGCCGCCGAGCGTCAGCGTCGGCGCCGCCGTCGCCATCCAGCCCAGCTTCGACGTCGACGCGGGCCTCGCCGCCGAACTCGCGGTGAATCTGGCCCCCGGTTCGGTCACGGCGGCGGTGATCGGCGCAGCGGAAATCGACGGGGAATCCGAATTCCCTTACACCTTCGCACATACCAATACCCCGTTGAATATCAGCGGCTGCCTTTCACCGGCCTCGGCCATGCCGTTTGTCACCGTACGAGCCGATTCGAGAAGGGCCACAGCGCAAACGACGGGTTACGGCACAGCGTTCTGGTTCTGACCGGCGCACACCGCACCAATCCGTCCGGCAGCGCGCGCAGACCCCAGCCGAATGCGAAAAGGCGAGTGGCCGTGCGAGCTACGCGCGCCGGATCAGCCGGCCGCGCGCTCCAGGACATCCGAGGGAACCCGAACGCCGGGGTCCAGGTCCGCGGAGTCGATCGGGGTGTCCCAGGTCTGGCGCAGCGGGAGGACGCCCGCCCACACGCCCCCGTTGTCGATGTCCGACGGGTCGTCCTTCGGGCCACCGGCACGGACCTTCACCGAGGCCTCGGTGAGGTCGAAGGCGAGCACTTTCGTGGCGGCGAGTTCCTTCTTGCTCGGGGGCCGCACGCGAGACCACGCGCCGGGCGCCGCGTGGTCGACGATCACGCGCAACCCGTGCAGGCGCTCGTCGTGATCGGTCACCTCGCGAGCCCGTCCGAGCACGACCGCGGAGCGGTAGTTCATCGAGAAATGCATGGCCGAACGCGCGTAGACCACGCCGTCTACCAGGGTCACCGTCACCGAGATGTCGGCGGCGACGGCCGCGCGCATGTTTCCCGCGCCGGTCGAGCCGTGCAGGTAGAGCGTGTCGCCGTCGCGGCCGTAGGCGGTCGGCAGCACGACCGGCGTGCCGCCGAGCAGCACGCCGAGGTGGCAGATCAGCCCGGCGTCGAGCACCGCGTCCAAGTCGGCGCGATCGGTCCTGGCGCGGTCGGTCAACCGGGTCGGCGTGCTGCGCGGCGTGGGAGAGAGCGGCGCGCGTGGGGCGGCTGTTTCGGTCATGGACCCAGCATCGGGCCGCGAATGGCATCATCAAAGTGCCAATTCGAATGATTTTCAGCAGTCCACTTCGAGGAGCAGAACGGTGCTGGAGGACCTTCCCCTCGATCTCGACCGCGACCTGGCGCAACCGCTGTCGGTGCAGATCGCCGAACAACTGCGCCGCGCCGCGACCGGCGGACCGCTGCGCGGCGGCGATCGGCTGCCGTCCACCCGCGCGCTGGCCGGGCGGCTCGGCGTCAGCCGGACCGTGGTCGCCGCCGCCTACGACCAATTGCACGCCGAAGGCTGGATCAGCGGCAGGCGCGGCTCCGGCACCTACCTGACGACCGCACCGGCCGCCGCGCCCGCCCGCACCGATTCCGTCCACGACCCGGACGCCGCGCCGCGGCTGTTCGATCTCGCCCCGGGAGCGCCGTGCGTCGACGCCATCGACCCGGCCGCGTGGCGACGGGCCTGGCGCGCCGCCGCGGATCACGTCCCGCTCGTGCGCAAGGACCGCGCGGGCGAACCGGAGTTCCGCACGGCGGTCACCGAGCATCTGCTGCGTCACCGCGGGATCGGCGCGGGCAGCGACACCGTACTGCTCGCCACCGCCGGGACCAGCTCCGCCGTGAGCGAATTGGCCGCGGCGCTGCTGCGGCCGGGCGATGCCGTCGCCATGGAGGATCCGGGCTATCAGCGCGCCGCGGGGGCCTTCGCGGCGGCAGGCCTCGAGGTCGTCCCGGTCCCCGTTGACGCGCATGGCCTGCGCGTGGACCTGCTGCCCGCCCGGATCAAGGCGGTGTATTGCACTCCGGCGCATCAATTTCCGCTCGGTGCGCGGATGCCCGCGGCGCGGCGGGTCGAGCTCGTCGAGCACGCGCGCGCGGCCGGGATCTTCGTCATCGAGGACGATTACGACGGCGAATTGCGTTACGACACCGCGCCACTGCCGCTGCTGGCCACCATGGCTCCCGACGTGGTCGTCCACTTGGGCACGACGAGCAAGATCCTGTCCCCCAGCCTCGGTGTCGGCTGGTTGCTCGCCACTCCGGAGATCGCCGGGGCGGTGCTCGCCCACCGGGAGCGCACCGGCACCGGTCCGAGCCCGGCGGGACAGCGCGTGCTGGCCGCCTTCGCCGCGCACGGCGATCTGGCCACGCACCTGCGCAGGCTGCGCCGCGCGCTGCCACCGCGCCGGGCACTGGTGGTGACCGCGTTGCGCCGCCGCGGCGTCGGCGTGCTCGGCGACGACGCGGGCTCGCACGTCGTCGTGCCGGTGGAGTCGGCCGAGGCCGAGCGTCGCGTGATCGCCGCGGGGCAGGCGCGTGGCGTCGCGCTCGACGGGCTGTCCAGGTATCACCTCGGAGCCCGCCGTGACCACTTCGGCGTCGCGCTCGGTTACACGGCGCTGCCCTTGCCCCAGCTCACCGCGGCCGTACCGATCGCCGCGGAATGCCTCGCCCGGCCGTAGCATGGTCCGCATGAGCGAACAGGACGTCTTGGGGCGTATCAAGGAACTGGTCGACCAGGAGCACCAGCTGCGCTCGCAGGCCACCCGCGGCGAATTGGACCCGAAGACCGAGCGCCAGCGCTTGGCCGAACTCGAAGTGATGCTCGATCAGGCCTGGGACCTGCTCCGCCATCGCCGGGCGCGGATCGAGCAGGGCGAGTCCCCAGACGGGGTCCGGCCCAATACGGTCTCGCAGGTCGAGGGCTACCTGCAGTAGGCGCGGCGATGTCGAGCACAGCGACCGACTACGACGTCATCGTGATCGGTGGCGGGCCCGCGGGTGAGAACGCCGCCGCCTACGCCGTCGCGGGCAGCGACCGCACGGCCGCCATCGTGGAGCGGGAACTCGTCGGCGGCGAATGCTCCTACTGGGCCTGCGTTCCGAGTAAAGCGCTGTTGCGGCCGGGTCATGTGCTGGCGGCCGCGCGGGCGATGCCGGGCGTCTCGGCCACCGGCCTGGACGTCGAGGCGGTGCTGCGGCGACGCGACGCCTTCGTGCACGACCATGACGATTCCACCCAGGTCGACTGGGCCCGGAGCAACCGCATCGACGTCGTGCGCGGCACCGGCCGCCTGACCGGCACGCGCACGGTCGAGGTCGCCGGGCGGCAGTTGCGCGCCCGGCATGCCGTGGTGCTGGCCACCGGCACCACCGCGAACGTTCCCGACGTGCCCGGCCTGCGCGCCGCGCGGCCGTGGACCTCCCGCGACGTCACCAACCTGCACGAGGTGCCGCGCCGGGTCGCCGTCGTGGGCGGTGGCGTGGTGGCCGCCGAGGCGGCCACCTGGCTGGCCGCGCTCGGCGCCGAGGTCACCCTGCTGGTGCGCGGCTCGGCACTGCTGGCCGCGGCCGAGCCGTTCGCGCGCGATCTGGTCGCGGAGGCGCTGTCCGAGGCCGGGGTGCGGGTGCGGTTCGGCACCCAGCCCGCCGCGGTCGAGCGCCCGGCCTCGAAGGACACCGGTGAAGGGTGGATCCACGGGGGTCCGGCCACGGTCCGGTTGCGCGGTCCCGAAGGCGAGTCGGTGCTCGAGGTGGACGAGATCGTGGTGGCGGCCGGACGCGCACCCGCCACCGAGGGCTTGGGCCTGGATGCGGTGGGTCTGCCCGCCGGATACGTCGCGGTCGACGACCACCTCACCGCTCGCGAGGTCGACGGCGAGTGGCTGTATGTGGTGGGCGACCTCAACCACCGCGCCGCGCTCACGCATATGGGCAAATACCAGGGCCGGGTGTGCGGCGACGTGATCGCGGCACGGGCAGAGGGCAGGCCGCTGGACGACCCGCGATTCGTCGCGAGCTCCGATCACGGCAAGGTGCCGCAGGTGGTGTTCACCGCGCCGGAGGTCGCCTCCGTCGGCTTGACCGAAGCCGCGGCCCGCGACGCCGGGCACGCGGTCGAGACCGTCGAACTGGACATCGCGGTGGCCGGATCGGCGCTGTCGCGCGACGACTACGCCGGTCACGCCAAGCTGGTGATCGACAGCGCCACCGACACGCTGCTCGGGGCCACCTTCGTCGGCCCCGAGGTGGGCGAGCAATTGCACGCGGCGACGATCGCGGTGGTCGGCCGGGTGCCGCTGTCCACCCTCTGGCACGCCGTGCCTGCCTTCCCCGCGGTCAGCGAGTTCTGGCTGCGCCTGTTGGAGGCGCGCCGCCCGTAGCTACCATTTGCAGATGGTGGCAACAACGGATATCGCGACCGCCGACGGAATCGTCCGCGGCCGCCGGGGCCGCCGCGTACTGCGCTGGCGGTCCATTCCCTACGCGGCTCCTCCGGTCGGGGACCTGCGATTTCGCGCTCCACAGCCGGTCGAACCGTGGTCCGGCGTCCGGGCGGCGACGGAATTCACCTCCGCGGCGATGCAGCACCGCGGAGGGGCGCGGATCGGGCCGCGCGCCTACCAGGTGACCAGCGAGGACGCGCTGACACTGAATGTCACCGCGCCCGCGACGCGGGCGGCGAGCCCGCGGCCGGTGCTGGTCTTCATCCACGGCGGCGGCTACCTCATCGGGACCTCCGCGCTCGGGCTGTACTCCGGCGCGCGGCTGGCGCTGCGCGGCGACGTGGTGGTGGTCTCGCTGAACTACCGGTTGGGCGCGTTCGGCTATGTCGACTTCAGCGAATTCGGCACCGCGGAGCATCCCTTCGACTCGAACCTCGGATTGCGTGATCAGCTCGCCGCGCTGGAGTGGGTGCGCACCAATATCGCGGCCTTCGGCGGCGACCCCGGCAACGTGACGATCTTCGGCGAATCGGCCGGCGCGCACGCCGTGCTCGGTCTGCTGGCCACCCCGGCGGCCGAGGGATTGTTCCATCGGGCCATTTCGCAGAGCCCGCCCGCGGACTGGACGATCACTCCCGAGGAGTCCCGCGGCTTCGCGCGCCGCTGTGTCGCCGCGCTGGGCGCCACGCCGGACACCGCGCACACCATGCTGCGCACCGCCGGCGCCAACGACATCCGCCGCGCCGTCGATCGCACCATCGCCGCGGTGGTGCGGGAACAACCGGGCGCCTTTCCGGTGTGTCCGGTGGTGGACGGCGAGTTCCTGCCGCTGTCCCCGGTCGACGCGATCGCCGGGGGCTCCGCGCACCGGGTGCCGCTGATCATCGGCACGAACCGGGACGAGGGCACCCTCTTCGCCCGGTTCGCCGACGAACTGCCCACCACCGCCGACCGGCTGCGCACCGCGCTCGGGCGCGACGCCGAGGCCGAATCCCGGATCGCGGCGGCGTATCCCGGTTATCCCCAGCCGAAGGCCGCGATCCGGGCGGGCGGCGACTACACCTTCTGGCGTCCTTCGCTGACCGTCATGGAAGGGCACAGCAGGCACGCGCCGACCTATGCCTACCGCTACGACTTCGCCCCGCGCGCCCTGCACCTGGCCGGGATCGGCGCCACACACGCGACCGACCTCATCGCGGTCTTCGGCATCGGCGACACCCCGGTCGGCCGGGCCTTCACCGCCGCGGGCGGGCGGCGCGGACTGCGGGCGGTCACCGATCAGTTCCAGGACAACTGGCTGGCTTTCGCCCGCACCGGAGCTCCGCTGCCGTCCTGGCCCGCGTACACGGAGGCCCGCAGGTCCACGTTGATCATCGACTACCCCACGCGTGTGGAACACGACCCGGACCGGGCGAAACGACTCGCTTGGCAGGGCGTGCGGGTCCCCACGCTGACCTGAGCCGGGCCGCTACTTCAGCAGGCGCGACATCCGCCGGTCCGCGAGGATCTTGCCGCCGGTCTGACAGGTGGGGCAGTACTGGAAGGACCGCTCGGCGTAGGAGACCTCGCGGACGGTATCGCCGCAGACCGGGCAAGGCTGCCCGGTCCTGGCGTGCACCCGCATGCCGGAACGCTTCTCGCCTTTGAGGCGGGCGGCGTCCTGGCCGACCGAGCGCCGCACCGCGTCGGTGAGCACCGCGCGCATGGCGGTGTAGAGCTCGGCCACCTTGTCGGCGGGCAGGGTCTTCGTGTTCGCGAACGGCGAGATCCGCGCGGCGTGCAGGATCTCGTCGGAGTAGGCGTTGCCGACGCCGGCCAGCAGCGCCTGGTCCACGATCGCGGTCTTGATCCGCTGCGAGGTGCTGTGCAGGATGTCGGCGAACTGGGCCTCGGTCACCTCCAGCGCGTCGGGGCCGAGCCGGGCGATGCCGGGCACCGCCTTCGGGTCCGCCACGACGTACGCCGCGAGCCGCTTCTTCGTGCCCGCTTCGGTCAGGTCGAAGGCGGGCGTCGCTCCTTCGGGGGTGAAGAAATGCACCCGCAGCGCCAGTGGACTCTTGCCGCCCGGCTTGGGCGGCGTCTGGCTCGGTTCGTCGATCCAGCGCAGCCATCCACCGCGCGACAGGTGGGTGACGAGCCACAGCCCGTCGCACTCCATCCCGAGGAATTTGCCCCAGCGCCCCGCGCCGGTGACGTCGCGACCGGACAGCGCGGTGATCGGCGGCTCGAACGTCTTGACGGCGCTGAGGGCGGCCACGTCGACGCGGCCGACTACGGCGCCGACCGCATGCTCCCGGAGGAACTGAGCCAACGCCTCCACTTCCGGTAGCTCTGGCACGCGGTCCAGACTACCGACCCCCACCGACAATCCGCCGGTTCTCGCGCGGGCAGCTCACCCGCCGCGACGCAGCAGGTAGATGTCCATGATCCAGCCCTTGCGCTCGCGCAGCTCGGCGCGGCGGCGGACGATCTCGTCCCGCACCGCGGGCAGCGGGCCCTCGATCAGGGTCTCGTCCGGCATACCGAGGTAGGCGCCCCACCAGATGTGCACGTCAGCGTCCGCAATCGCGGTGAACGAGCAGTCGCCGTCCAGCATCACCAGCGCGTTCTCGGCGCCGAGGCCCTCCTCGCGGAGGCGGCGGCCGGTGGTGATGCGCACCGGTTCGCCGATGCCGTGCAGCACGACGCGATGCCGCGCGGCCAGCGCCTGCGCGCTGGTGATGCCGGGAATCACCTCGTAGTCGAAGCGCACCACGCCGCGGGCTAGCACCCGCTCGACCATCCGCAGCGTACTGTCGTAGAGCGCGGGATCACCCCAGACCAGGATGCCGCCGACGCCGTCGGACGCGGCGAACGCCGATTCCAGCAGCGCCGACCGGCGATCGTGCCAGTCGTCGACCACGTCCAGGTAGTCGGCGGGCGTCCGGTCGCGCGGCGGATCGGCGATCGGGACGATCCGGTAGGTCCGGTCGGTGTGCGCGTCCAGGATCGCCGTCCGCACGTCGACCAGTTCCCGCTTCGCCTCGCCCTTACCGATCACGAAGAACGTCTCGACCTGCCGCATCGCCTTGATCGCCTGCACGGTGACCTGGTCGGGATCACCGGCGCCGATGCCGATCACGTAGAGCTTGCGCATGGGCTCGAGCTTGCCAGGCGGGCGGAGGACCCCGGTCGCCAGGCGCGGCCGAGGACGCGCCCGATCGGCTCGCCGCGCGCGCGACGGCGAAGACTAGAGTTGCCGAACGTGGCTCACGACGCGCTCGATCCGGCTTCCGCCCCCGACACCCAGTACGAGGACCTGCTGCGGCTGGTGCTGGCGTCCGGCTCGAAGAAGGCCGACCGCACCGGCACCGGAACGCGCAGTATCTTCGGCCACCAGTTGCGCTACGACCTCTCGGCGGGCTTCCCGCTGGTCACCACGAAGAAGGTGCATCTGAAGTCGATCATCTACGAGTTGCTGTGGTTCCTGCGCGGCGACTCCAACGTCGGCTGGCTGCGCGACCACGGCGTCTCCATCTGGGACGAATGGGCCGACGCCGACGGCGAGCTCGGCCCGGTCTACGGCGTGCAGTGGCGGTCGTGGCCGACCCCCGACGGCACCCACGTCGACCAGATCGCCCAGGTGCTGCAAACCCTGCGCACCGCCCCGGACTCCCGGCGCATCATCGTCTCGGCGTGGAACGTCGCCGACCTGGACAAGATGGCGCTGGCGCCCTGCCACGCGTTCTTCCAGTTCCACGTGGCCGACGGCAAACTGTCCTGCCAGCTCTACCAGCGCAGCGCCGACCTGTTCCTCGGCGTACCGTTCAACATCGCCAGCTACGCGCTGCTCACCCACATGGTCGCCCAGCAGACCGAGCTGGCTCCCGGTGACTTCATCTGGACCGGCGGGGACTGCCACATCTACGACAACCACCTCGACCAGGTCACCGAGCAGCTCCGCCGCGACCCGCGCCCGTTCCCCACGCTGCGGCTGCATCCCGCCCCGACGCTGTTCGACTACCGCTACGAGGATGTGGAAGTAGTCGGCTACGACCCTCATCCGGCCATCAAGGCCCCGGTGGCGGTGTGAGCGAAAGCCGCACGATCGGGCTCATCTGGGCGCAGACCCTGGACGGGGTGATCGGGTTCCACAACACCATTCCCTGGCGGCTGCCCGAGGACATGGCGCACTTCAAGGACGTGACCTGGGGTCATCCCGTGGTGATGGGCCGCAGGACCTGGGACTCGCTGCCGCCGCGGTTCCGGCCGCTGGCCGGTCGGCGCAACATCGTGGTGACCAGGCAGCCCGACTGGTCGGCCGAAGGCGCCGAGCGCATGTCGTCGGTGCCCGAGGCGCTGGCCGCCTGCGCCCCGGACGCGGTGTGGGTCGCGGGCGGCGGTGAGATCTACCGCGCCGCGCTGGAGTTCGCGACCGACCTGCGCGTCACCGAGATCGACACCGCGGTCGATGGCGACGCTTTCGCGCCGTCGATCGGACCGGAGTGGCGGCCCGACGTCCCGGAGCCCTGGCGCACCTCGGCCACCGGTCTGCGCTTCCGCATTCGGCACTACACCCGGCGGCTGCCCGCCTAGCGGAGAACCCGGCGGGCGCCACGCCGCGTGCGGCCGTGAATGCCGACGTCAGGACCGGGGCCGGTGAAACCCGGCCCGCCCCGCGGCCGACTGGGGCATACTCCTCGATATGCGGCGGCCGGACGCGTGTCCGGCCGAACGCCTCGAGCCGTTGCCACCAGCCCGGCATCGGCTGTGGTGATCTGCGAAAGGCGGTCCATGGAAAAGAAATCGCTGACTGCGGTAGCGCGCCAGCAGCTGAAGCTGGCGACCATCGCCACGAGCGGGCGCAGTTCCCAGACACTCTATGGCGGCCATACGCATTCGCTGCGCCAGACGGTTGTCGGCCTGAAGGCCGGGCACAGCTTGGCCGAGCACGACAATACGGGCGAAGCCACCTTGCTGGTGCTCAGCGGCACCCTGGTTCTGCTCAGCGGCGCCAACGAATGGAAAGGCTCGGAAGGCGACCTGATCGTGGTGCCCAAGGCGCGCCACAGCGTCAAGGCGATCGATGACGTCGCGTTCCTGCTGACCGTAGCGATGTAGCCACCCGCGCGGGTCCGCACCGCGGCCGGACCGGCCGGGCGTTAGGGTGTCGATCATGGGTGAGCCGCAGCCGATCCTCGAACCGCTCACGCCGTCCGCGATCTTCCTGGTCGCCACGATCGACGAGGGCGGCGAAGCGGCGGTCCGCGACCTGCTCGCCGACATCACCGGCTTGCGCCGCTCGGTGGGCTTCCGCCTGCCGAGCGCGAACCTGACCTGCGTCACGTCGATCGGCTCCGACGCGTGGGACCGTCTCTTCGCCGGGCCGAAACCCGCTGAGCTACATCCGTTCCCCGGTTACGTCGGCGCACGCCACACCGCGCCCGCGACACCGGGCGACCTGCTGTTCCACATCAAGTCCGATGTGCAGGACGCCTGTTTCGAACTGGCCATGGCCATCGGCGACCGGCTGGCGGGCGCGGGCACGATCGTGGACGAGACAGTCGGCTTCCGCTATTTCGAGCAGCGCGACCTGCTCGGTTTCGTGGACGGCACCGAGAACCCGGAGGGCCGCGCCGCCGCCACGGCCGCGCTGGTGGGCGACGAGGACCCGCGATTCGCCGGCGGCAGCTACGTGATCGTGCAGAAGTACACCCACCCGCTGGCGGACTGGCGCGCGCTGCCGGTCGAAGAGCAGGAGCGCGTGATCGGCCGCACCAAGCTGGACGACTTCGAACTCCCCGACGAGATCAAGCCGGCCGACTCGCACGTCGAGATGAACACGCTGATCGATCCGGACGGCACCGAACGCCAGATCCTGCGCGGCAACATGCCCTTCGGCAGCGTGCGCGAAGGCGTGTTCGGCACCTACTACATCGCGTACGCGGCCACGCCGAGCGTCACCGAGCGCATGCTCACCCGCATGTTCCTCGGCACCGGCGAGGCCGCCTACGACCGCATCCTGGATTTCTCCGTCGCCCGCACCGGCACCTCGTTCTTCGCACCCACCGTCGATTTCCTCGACGATCTGCCACCGGCACCACGGGAGACGGCGGAAACCGCGGTGCCGGTGGACACCGCCGGTTCGGCAGAACTGTCCGGCATCGCCGTGCCCTCGGGCGACGGCGCCCTCGGTATCGGCTCGTTGAAAAGGAGCACCCGGTCATGAACAACCTCCATCGCGAACTAGCGCCGATCACCGCCGAGGCGTGGGCGGCCATCGAGGAGGAGGCGACGCGTACCTTCAAACGGCACATCGCGGGCCGGCGCGTCGTCGACCTCTCCGGCCCGCACGGCGTCGATTACTCCGCGGTGGGCACCGGGCACACCACACCCATCGACTCCCCCGGCTCCGGAGTGTTCGCCCGTCAGCGGGTGGTCGCGCCGCTGGTCGAACTGCGCGTGCCGTTCACGCTCTCCCGCGAGGAACTCGACAACGTGGAGCGCGGCGCTCAGGACGCCGACCTGGATCCGGTGAAGGACGCCGCGAAGAAGATCGCGTTCGCCGAGGACCGGGCGATCTTCGAGGGCTATCCGGCCGCGCACATCACCGGCATCCGCGCGAGCGCGTCCAACGAGCCGATCACGCTGCCCGGCGACACCCGGCTGGTCCCCGAGGCGATCGCGCAAGCGTTGAGCGCGCTGCGGCTGGCGGGCGTCGACGGACCGTACTCGGTGCTGCTCAGCGCCGACCTGTTCACGGCGGTGAGCGAGACCTCCGATCACGGCCACATGATCCGCACGCACATCGAGCGCCTGATCCCGGAAGGCGAGATCATCTGGGCGCCCGCCATCGACGGCGCGATCGTGCTCACCACCCGCGGCGGCGACTTCGATCTGCGCATCGGGCAGGACCTGTCCGTCGGCTACCTTTCGCACGACAGCACCTCGGTTCAGCTGTACTTCCAGCAGAGCCTGACGTTCCTGGTCTACACCGCGGAGGCCGCGGTCCCGCTCACCGTCTGAGCGCCGCCCTCACCGATTGCGAGCGGGTCCTCGTCATTCGTTCCCACCAGCCCGTCCTTGGGCTGCGGGCCGACACCGACGAACTCCTCGCCCGCCTGCGGGACACCACCGTCGAGGACAGGAGTCATGGCCGGCGGGCGGCCCAGGCGTTGGCCACGAGCGCGTGCCGCGGCCAAGCCCGCGTTGGAGCGCACCGCCTCCGCCGATCGGATCGAGAGCATCGCCGTCGAGGACGAGCGCGGGCGGCCGGTCGAGGGTGTCGGTCATTGTGACTCGCAGTGATAAGTGGCGGTATCTTCGCGGTGTTAGGTGGCGGCAGATGAGCAGGGTGCGGCGGCAGGCATCCTCGTCTCTCGTTGGGGTTGAGGCAGTCGCGTTGATCTGGGATCTGGGTCTGAGGTAGAGGGTTCTCGTATGCTGTTGAGGCTCTCTTCGCTACACCTGCACTGAGGGCGCCCAGCTCGTCGAGGCCGGAGGATCACACTGTGGGGTAAGGCGATCTCTGAGCTGATTCAAAGACTCCGCGGGGTAACAAGGGGCGTAGCCGAAGTTCATGAGCGCCCATTGAGGGAGTTCGGTCACGAACTTCGTCGGGTCGCAGGGGTCGGACAAACCGACGAAGAGATTGCACAGCGGATCCGTGGGATCGATTCGCGGGAAACGGACCGTAGTCTGATCAGTGATACCGATTATCATCGGCTCAATCACGCGATTGAGGGTCCTCTGCGCTATGAGCGTGGCGATCACGCGTTGGCGCAGATACTCCGACGCCAAGGGTTCGACGGCCTGCCTCGCCTCGTGGATGCCGAGGGTATGCGCGAGGCCATCGATGCGGGTTGGATAGAAATGTCCCGAGGCGTGAGAAGGCTACAGGATGTAGAGGAATTCAAAACCGGCAGCCTCTTTCCCGGACAGGGCGCCAGCGGCAGCGGTACGTATGTTCACGGCCGCGAACCTGATTCGAGCGAACCTGATTCGGCTCAGCTCCGCGAGATGGCCGAGCACTGGGCAGGCGACCCGTGGGGTGACCCGGGCGGTGTGATTCGTATGGCGATGCACCCCGACGCGCTGAGGACCGATTTGCGCTCCCTGACCGCAAAACGAGATGAGGAACTGGAATCGATCCGCGCAGAGCTGGAAAGGGAGCCCGAAAAATCTGCGAGAAGAACGGAACTGGAAGAGCAAATGAATGTGCTGTCGGACGTGGGACGATACGCTGCCATCGCAGGCTACGATGCATACCGTGTCAACAATATGTATGTCTGGGTGGTTCTGAATCGCACCGCATTGATAGTCGAACGATGAAGAAGATCATCGAGTTTGCGCAGCTGTTGGAAACTCCACGTCACCGACTCAATGCCTTCACCGACCGCTCCGAGCCCACGAACCTCCCTGGCGTGGTGTCTTACGAACGAACGTTCGCGAGACATCCTCGGCGGCAACACGTTTACGCAGGCCGGTTCTGTAAAGGTTGCCGTGTACGCGGCAATGTCAACCTGTCGGGGGTTAGCGATACGCTGCGGCTCATGCGAATCGGCTACGGGCGCGTCTCAACGCGCGATCAGCACCCCGAAGCACAGCACGACGCGTTGACCGTGGCCGGATGCGAGAAGATCTTCGTGGACAAGGCATCCGGGAAACTCGCCAGCCGGCCGGAACTGGACAAGGCGCTGTTGTCGGCCAACCGTGCCGGTGATCAGCTGGTGGTCACCAAGCTGGACCGGCTCGGCCGTTCGCTCGAGCACCTGATCGAGCTGTCGAAAATCCTCGAGGGTCGTGGGGTGGATCTGGTGGTGCTCGATCAGAGCATCGACACCTCCACTGCGCGGGGGCGGATGTTCTTCCAGATCCTGGGCGCCATCGCCGAATTCGAGCACGCTCTGATGAGTGAACGCACCCGCGACGGGCTGGCCGCTGCCCGCGCCCGGGGCCGTACCGGCGGGCAGAAACCCAAGCTCGGCCCGCGGCAGGTGCAGTTGGCGCGGCAGATGTACGACGAACTCGACGAGGCCGGAAAACGTCGCTACACCGTCGCGCAGATCGCCGCCGAGTTCGGCGTCACCCGTCCGACGATCTACCGGCATTTGTCTGCTGCGGGCGCGACAATGTGACCCAGTGCACTCGGCGCTGCGTGCGTGGAAGCGGGGCGAGCCGTGACAGATAGCGGGCTGACCGGACTGACCGAGGCCGAGCGGCGGCAGGCGATGGACCGGTTCGAGGTGCTGCGGCCGTATCTGGAAGACGGCGTGCCGCTTCCCCGGGCCGCCGCCGCGGCCGGCACTCCGCTGCGGACCGCGCAACGGTGGCTGCACCGTTACCGCAGCGCGGGCTTGGCCGGACTCGCGCGAACCCACCGCAGCTCGACTGGTCGGCGCGCAGACCCGGAGCTGGTGCGGCTGATCGAGGGCATGGCTTTGCGCCGGCCGCGCCCGTCGCTGGCGGCGATCACCCGCCGCGCCGCCCGCGCCGCCGCCGAGCAGGGGTGGGCTCCGGTGTCCTACACCACTGTTCGCGCGATCGTCACCGCTCTCGACCCGGCCATGCTCACCCTCGCCCACGAGGGCGCCGCGGGCTTCCGCGACACCTACGAGCTGGTGTACCGGCGCCGCGCCGAGCGCCCGAACGCGATGTGGCAGGCCGATCACACCCAGCTCGATATCCTCGTCGTCGAGGCCGGCAAGCACAGGCGACCGTGGTACTCGACGACTGCTCCCGCGCGGTCCCCGGCTACACCGTGAACCTGGGCGCGCCATCGGCATTGAACACGTCCCTCGCCTTGCGGCAGGCGATCTGGACCAAATCCGATCCGGCCTGGCCGATGTGCGGAATCCCCGAGATGCTCTATGTCGACCACGGCAGCGACTTCATCAGCGACCACCTCGCCCAGGTCGCCGCCGACCTGAAGTTCGCGATCGTGCATTCCACCGTGGCCCGGCCCCAGGGCCGCGGGAAGGTGGAGCGGCTGTTCGGCAGCATCAACACCGAACTGCTCACCGAACTGCCCGGCCACCTCGTCCGCGGCAAACCCGTCACCGCGCCGGCACTGTCGCTGCGCCAGCTCGACGAGGCGATCGGCCAGTACATCACAGGCGTCTACCACCTGCGGGTTCACTCCGAGATCGGCGTCTCACCACGGCAAGCCTGGGTCGCCGACGGGTGGCTGCCGCGCATGCCCGAGGATCTGGAACAGCTCGATCTGCTACTGGTCACGGTCGCTACACCGCGCGTCGTGCACCGTGACGGTATCCACTTCCAGGGCCTGCGCTACCTGCATCCCACCCTGGCCGCCTATGTCCGTGAACCGGTCACCGTCCGCTACGACCCGCGCGACATCACCGAGATCCGCGTCTTCCACAAAAACCGGTTCCTGTGCAAGGCCGTCAGCCCCGACCACACCGGAGACACCATCGGGCTCAAAGACATCCAGGCCGCCCGCCGCGCCTACCGGCACCGGCTGCGTAAGCAGATCAACGAACTCCACACCATCACCGCCGACGTCGTCGAAACTGCCCGTAGCACCCTCGTCGTCGGCACCACCTGACCGTGCCCACCGAACCGCCACTCAACGGCGCGAGAACACCGCCACTTTCCACCGCGAGTCACAGCACTCGGTGAGTGCGGGCGACCAGCGACTCCGGTTCTGGCGACCCAGTGTCGATGAAACGAACGATTTTCAACACACTGGGGTGTTGCTCAGGTGGTGCGTACGTGAGGACGGCGACGCCGTTTGAGCGCGCCGGGCCGTAACCGACCAGCGCCATGCCCAGACCAGCGAGTCCGCAGCGGCGAAACCCGCTGTAGGTGGCGAGGATGCGCCTGAAGTGGGCTTCGGGTTAGAAGGGGGCGGCGAAACCGGAGAGCAGAGGGCGAGGCGATGACACCGGTGCCGATCAAACGCCCAGCCGCAGTGTTTCCGCACGCCTTGCCACACAAGTCAGGCATTGCCGATCTCGGCAATGCCGCAGGACGAACACCATGGAGCGGCCACGCTGCTCAAGCCCTCTGGTGACAGCACCACAAGTTCAACGTCTCGGCTGAGCTACGGTATATCGGCAAGTTGTGAGAACCGGTCGGGGGAGTATGTATGCCTTCAAAACCCACTACTCGTTGGCAGGTCAGCGGTTATCGCTTCCTGGTTCGGCGGATGGAACACGCTTTGGTGCGCCGGGATGTGCGTATGTTGCATGACCCGATGCGCTCACAATCACGCGCCTATGCGGCGGGGTTGATTCTGGCTTGCGTGGTGCTTGCGGGCTGTGGTGTTCTGGCGCTGATACGTCCGCAGAACAAGATCGACGACAACAAGATCCTCATCGGCAAAGAGTCCGGTCAGGTGTATGCGGTGATCGGGGGCGTGGTGCACCCGGCGCTCAATCTCGCGTCGGCGCGGTTGGCGGTGGGAGATCCGGCGAAACCAGTGATCATCAAGGAGTCGGAGCTGTCGAAGAAGCCGCGCGGGCTTCTGCTCGGCATTCCGGGCGCCCCGTCGTCATTGAACTTCGCCACAGATGGCAAGGGCCGCGCGTGGACGGTGTGCGATGAACTACGCAACGACGGCACGAACACGGTAACCAACACCGTGATCGCTGGCAGTCCGGTCCTCGGAGAGAAAGCTGGCGCTCTCGCCCACGGCCGCGCGCTGCTGGTACAAGGGCGCGACTCGACGTATCTGATCTACGACAACCGCCGTGCCCGGGTGGACATGGCTGACCGCGCGGTGACCGACGCATTGGGCATCCGCGGCATGACCCCGCGCCGAATCAGCGAGGGCCTGCTGAACGCGATTCCCGAAGTGCCTGCCATCGTGGCACCGAAGATCACCGACCCGGGCGGAAGCCCGTTGGCTTCCGTTCTGAACAGGTTCCACAACGGCGACGTTGTGAAGCTGTCGACCGAGAACCAATATTTCGTAGTACTCCGTGAGGGGTTACAGGCGATTTCGCCACTGACCGCCGCGATCGTTCGCAACGCCAACCCGGTCACCGCCGGAAACAACGAGATCCAGCCGTTCGAACGCACTCTGGCGGATATGGTGAGCTTGCTCCCAGTGGCCGGCTTCCCCGATACCGCGCCGACCATCATCGACGCCAAGGATTCGCCGGTGGCGTGTCTGTCATGGCAACCGTTGGCCGGCGCGAACGTCTCCGATGGCAGCAAACACGCCGAGCTGACGTCGATCACCGGGAAGGCGCTGCCGATCCCGGATACCGCCCAACCGGTGCGGCTGGCTCAGGCTGATTCGCCCGGCAGTGACAAGGCTGCCCAGTTCTACGCCACCCCTGGGTCGGGATTTTTCGTGCAGACCACTGGTATCGAGCCGGACAGCCAACGCCGCGACAGCATGTTCTTCGTCGCCGACACCGGTGTCCGCTATGGGATCGCGGACGCCGAGGCACAAAAGGCACTGGGCATGGACGCAGAGAAAGCCAAACCCGAACTCGCGCCTTGGGCGATGGTCGGCCTGCTCGCCTCTGGTCCACGCCTGGCCCGCACTGATGCCATGGTCGCCCACGACGGCGTGTCCGCCGACGCGCACCCAGCGAAGTCACCGGTCCAATCCACCCAGAACTGAACACCGACCTACAACACGGCGTGTCCCTGTAGCCACTTCCGGTCCACGCCGTGTCGCGCTCTTTTTATTTGGAGCCGATGGACCCACCGAAACCGGCTGGGTTCATAAACGGGTGGAGATCATTCGCGTTGTACCACTTGCAGGGAGCGCCGGTCTGGACCCACTGCCTCGACGCTACCGCTTTCGATACCCAGTTCTGGCAGTCCGACAGGTTGGCCCACATGCAGATGTTGATCGTTCGGCCACCCCCACCATCGTGCTGTTCGCAGGCCAACGCGCCTGGAGGAGTTGCCGCCGCGGCCACACCGGCACCGGCGGCTCCGCCTACCACCGAGACGGCACCGGCGGCCAGAGCGACTGCCACAGCACCCACAAGCGCGCGGAATCGTTGAACAACTATGAGAACCCTTTCGTAACCACGTCAAAAACACCTTCGACCGACTGCACCTGGCCGGCATCGGATCTCGCGTGGCCACCCCGAGCTCCCGACTCATGAGACACCCGACACCGTTAAAAGAGCGGTCGACAGAGTTGGACGCAGGAGGCGCGCGATCAGTTCCACTCCAACCCAACTTTTTCGTGCCGAACCCGGCGACTCGATCCGATCACTACGGCAGTCGCCATGCCCCCAAGCCATAGCCGATATGGCTGGCCGAGCGTTACCACGGTCAGAGTGTCGAAGAACCGATCATTTCTCGACACCCCGTCCGGGACGGAAGGGCCCCTGGGGTCCAAACCCGCGAGATCCGGCGGTAGGCATCGTTCCTGAGCGGGTGGGACTCGCTGGTCCGGGAACATCCCCGAGAAAAGTCACGCGAGCAGTTACCGCAGACCGGTTTCTCGTTCTGCCTGGGTTTCAGGTGTCCAGCATCCCTACAGGACTATTCATAGGGCTTACACATAACTGCTGTGTGGCGTGGTCTAGGCTGCGGTCTGCTCGACGGATCTGTCCCACCGACTGCCGACACCGAAAGGCACACATAGTGGTTCGTGGAAGACTTTTCGCTTCGATACTCGCGTTGACCGCCGCTGTACTGGTCAATGTGGCCGGGCCGGCCAGCGCAACGACCAGCATATGGATCGGGAGAGCGTTCCCAGACGCACACGGCGACTACAGCTGGTGGGTCGTCGCCGAGATCACCTACGTCTGCGAACCCGGCCAGGCCAACGCCCTGTGGGTCAAGGTCGAGTCCGAACGGTTCACAAGCCCGGAAGGCCAACCCGTCCGTATGAAAGACGAGGCGCTGGATCGGGTGACCTGTGACGGCGAATCTCGGCAGACGAAGGTCAGGGTGCCATTGGGCTACGACTACGGCGAGGGCCCGAATCGCGCAGATGCTCACGACGGCGACGGCATTGAACTCATGACGTATTACTACGATGACCGTGCGGTCGAGATCACCGCCGCGTTCGCCTACCTGCCGCCTGACGCCGAGGACATGAGCCAGGTCGAGATCCATAAGGACACCACCGAGAACCGGACCCTGACTCTGACTCAGGAATAGTCCTCGGCCCGCAGCGGTCCGCACCGGACCGCTGCGCAGCGTGTGAGCCTGGAACGTGAGAACCGGCCAGATACTCTGGCCGGTTCTCGTTGTGTTCGGGAGCCTCAGGCGTTGAGCTCCCCGAACCAGGGTGCGTCCTCGTGCCAGAGTGCGTCGAGCGGTCGCCCGCTGCCCACCGGGATGTCGTCGCCCCGGCGGCTCACGTCGAGGTCGCCCGGTTCGGACGGACCACACGGCAAGGGGTGCGACCGTGAGCTCGGTAGTGGCCGACACCGCGGCGACCGTGCCCAACTCGTCGATCGGCACCAGCTCGCCCGGGTTGCCGAGGTAGGCGGCGACGAACCGCACCCGGGTACGGACCGGGCCGGTCACGCCCTTGTCGGCGAGGGTGCGGTTGAGGGCGTCGAGATGGCGGGCGGTCGGGTTGGCCCGCCACGCCTCGACCGCGGCGTACAGCTCTTCCTTCGCCGACTGCTCCAGCCCCTGTTCGGCGGCGACGAGTTCGACCATGCGGTCCTGGGCCTTGCGCACCCGCGCCGCGGCGGCACGTTCCTGCTCGGCGGCGGCCATCGCGTTGGCCAGATCCGGCGGCACATCGGCCACATCTGGGAAACCGCCAGGTGTGCGCCGGTGCGCGACGCGGTAGCGTGAGCCGGAAATGCGCCCGAGGCAGGTAGGTGAGATGACAACGGTGCGGGCAGGTGTGGTCCCGACCCAGCGCGCCGCGCTCTACAGCGTGTTCGGCATCCTGGCGACCGTCACGATCTGCGGCTCGTTCGTCGCCGCGTTCGGGGTGAACCGGGTGTTCACCGGACTGCTGGCCGGAGCCGTCGTCGGTATCGCGGTGCTGGCCGCGTTGTTCACCAGGGACGCCATCGTGCTCACCGACCACGCCATCTACCGGCGCAAGCCGTGGACGGTCTCCAGCATCTCGTGGGACCGGGTGGTGGCCGGGCGCTTCACCCTCGACGAACGCTCCCGCTGGTCGCTGGCGCTGGATCTGTCCGGTGGCGACGAGCCGCACGGCGAGCTGGTGCTGCTGTCCATCCCGCCGGTGGTCCGCCCCGTCGCGGGCGCGTACGACCTGCGCAAACGCGATCAGGTCACGGAGATCAGGGCGATCCTGCGGCGCAAGCGCATTCCGGTGACGGTGCTCCCGCAGATCGCGGGCGCGCTCCAAGAGCACTGGCAGATCGCGCCGCCGACCCACTGAGACGGATCTTTGGTCTTTCTGCTCAGCGCAACTCTCGGATCAGCACATCGAAACGCGGGGCGTCAGGCCACGATGGGCGAAGCCACCCGACTCTTTCCCAGCCCCAACGCAGATAGCGCTCGTAGGCGCGCTCGTTGTCCGCTTCGACGAGCAGTGTCGCGCGCTGTTCGGTTCGGGAACCGAGTAGTTCGTCGTGCATCGCTCGCGCTATGCCCTGCCCGGCATATTCCGCGCACACCATGATTTCGCTGAGACCGAACGTGCGCGCACCGTCTTCGGTAGTGAATTTCTCGAGTTCGCCGCTGTCGAGATGCAGTCCTGTCCACCATCGCGCGTTCGGGGGTAGCGGCCATCCCCAGATTTGACCGGCAGGTTCGCCGTCGACTCGGGCAAGCACATACGCGAACCCGCTGCCACGGGGACCGGTGTAGGAATCGAACCGGCGCATGAACTCCGAAGGCGAATCGAACGGATCTCCAGAGGCGATGGCATCGACGTATGAACGGCGGTAGACATACTCGACGATCTCTCTTCGCGCGCGTGCTTCGGCCGCTGTGTAATGCTCGAATTTCACGCCATCCGGCAAGCCGGTCATGTGACCACCGCCGTCTGCGTCAGGGAGTCGTACAACTCGCGGAACTCCGCACCGGCGGGCGACCGATCGACCGCTGTTCGAACCGGCTCGAGGCGGCGCAGTGTGCGTGTCGATGCGATGGCAGACAGTTCCGACAACGCCGGGAACCCATGCTCGAGCGCGCCGGTGATATCGCCGAGGCGAGCCCTGGTAGCGGCCGACCATGCGCGGACGATTGTGGCGTTACGCATCGCCGCAGGGTGATCGACGGCAGCCGCGTACAGTTCGACAGATAGGCGCAGGTCGCCTATGTCCGCATAGCCGCGGGCCTCGTGGTCGGCGATCTCCGAGTAAGTTACGAATCGCAGCCACTGCGGAACTTCCTCCAGCGGTTCGGACTGCATGGCCTGATCCAACTCTCGCCAGGCAGTCGCGATAGCGCGCCCGAATGCCATTCGATCACCGAGCACTCCGTAAGCCTGCGCCTCACGAACGGCGATCAAGGCATGTATCCGACCTGGTGGCCGACCACGCATGAGAGTGCGGGCACGATCGGCCAGTTGCAGTGCTTTGTGCGGGCTTCCTCCTCGACCGGCGCGTGCAAGGGAGCTGGATTGATTCGCCGCGTACAGGCAAGTGTGTGCGATGAGATCATCATCATTGGCTTCGGTGCCGAGCGCCATGGCATCAGCAAAGCACCGGCGCGCGAGGCGGTGCCGATCCGCGTCGTAGGCCAACCACCCGGCCAGCACGGCAAGTTCTCCGGTCGCCTTGGTGAAGGCACTGCCAGTAGTGGAATCGAATACACCGGTTTGCAGCCGGTCCAAGGCGTGCGTCAGCTTTTCGACGGCAAGACCGACCAATTGCGCTCCGCCTGTGCGCTGATCCTCCTGATCGAGTGCGTCGACATCGGCCGACAGCCGCTGAACGTCACTCATACCGATTCGGCCGAAGCTGTCCGGGATGAACACCGCGACAGCGCCTACCGTAGCTAGCTTGTTGAACTCACGCCGCTTCACGTCGTCCTCGACTTCCCGCACATGCAGACCGACCGCACCGTCACCAGCATTGGCCGGTTCGGACTGAATGGTTTCTGTGCTGCCCGGAACAGGATGCCCTGCGGTTTGCGAAGGTATACCTGCCAACTGGTGCCAGAACCGCTCTCGCTGCGCCGGTTCGAGGCAGTCGTAAACCGTGTCGAGCGCTTCGGCCGACCGCCCCTCGACCGGACGCTCAGTTGTGGCCTTCTGCTCCCACTTCTGCACAGTCGCGGTCTGAAATCCGACTTTCTCCGCGAACTCTTCTTGTGTCATGCGCAAACCAACTTCGCGCAGGGCTCGGACTTCTTTCCGTGTCCATGTGCTGACGATCATTACCCCCCTCGCCCGTGCCTCCAACGGTCCGTACGAGAAGCGTACGACCTCGAGTCGAGTTCTGTGCCTGGGATCACATGCTCAGCGCGGACAAGCTGGAAGAGCCCCGCCGCCGGGTCGATGCGATGCCTTGATCGGCTCACCGGCGGCGGGCGCACACCACGCCGAGCAACCTGACCAAGAGGCCCGACATCGATGGCACACATACCTTTCGGGGACACACCCCGGTCTCGCTGCCACTTCTACCGGCGCGTGTGTGATTTGCCCGCTGTGATCGACCCACCTGAGCTGGGGCGCATCATCATGCGCGCGTCACGCGTCGGAGCGTTGACAATGCCCGCTCCGTTAGGGCGAGCCGTCAGGCAAGTCATGCAGCGCCGCAGGGATGCGATAGGGCCGATCGTGGCGCATACACCCCGGGACCGGTTTCGTCCGTCCGGAATGGTTGTGGTCGAGTCCATCCGGGCATGTAGCGCTCCGGGTAGTCGAGGACCCGGATGCAAAGCGCGATGACTTCTCCGCTGCCGAACGATCCGGATGTGCATCTGTCGGTGTTCCTACACGGCGTCCGGCTCGACTTCGCGGCATGCCGCACTGCCGCGTCGACGTTCATCGAAGAGCACCGGAAACGCCACTACGTTGACGCGGTGCACGTGCTTCCTGATAATGCCGAGGGCTGGCCCAGATTACCGAATGAGAGGTTGTACCTGGAGCGATGAAGGCTCCTTGCCCGGTGACTATGCACGCGCGACACTGACCTGTTCGGACCAAGACGAGAAGGATGGGCGTGGGGAATGATGAGCAGTTGACCATGGATCTCGGCGTACCCGTCGAGCAGACCGCATGGGGGAAATGGGTCGACCCGGACCGCCGCGCGGCGCAGGTCCAGAAGTTCATGGACTATGCAGGCATCCGTGAGATTCCTTCGGAGCCATGGCCGGAAGACTCAGCGGAGGTTGAGCGGCTCGATTCGATTATTGCCGACCTGTTCCCGGACTTGGCTACAGCGATGAAACCCGAGAAAGCCGACAAGCACGTGAGCGAGCCGAGAAGTTCCGGATTATGCTGAGGTTCCGCGATGGTGCCACGCGTGGTCGGGCGGAAGCCCCCGAGCGCGATCGACAAGCGCGGGAAGAAGCCGAGCGAACCAGACAAGCGCGCGGGGTCGATGAGCGTGCAAGGGTCGACCGTGAGGCCGCCGAACGGGTGGCACAGGAATTCCCGGCGCCTAACCAGCAGGAAGAACGACCGGCCGCCGACACTGGGGAAGGGGCGGCCCGAGAGGCGGCCGAGGCACGTGCGGCAGCGGAGAAGCAACGCGCGGCAGCCGAGCAGGAACGCGCGGAACATCTGGCGCGGCTGCAAGCACAGGCGATACCACCAGAGGTGGTGAAGATTCTCGGGCTCGGCCAAGCGGCACCACCGTCGGCGGCGGTGCGGGAGTCGCCGGGTCATGCGCCGCCAGCGGTGCGGGGCTATTGGCACAGCCAGGATCGGAGTCGGGGGATCGAGCGCAACCGATAGCCGCACGTCCGCGACGTCGCGGTTATCAGGTGGGCATTGCCAGGCGGTCCAGCAGCACGATCGCCTCGGCCCGGATCGGGTCGAGATCGCCGGACCAGCCGAGTGTGCGCAGTACCGCCCCGGGGATCGTGCGCTCGGCGTACCTGGGCGCGACTCCTTCGTCGGAGCGAATGCTGATCACCGTCTCCACCAACCGGAACGGCAGCGACTGCGTACCCGGCACGCTCACAGCGCCTACCTCGGCGAGCACCTGGGCCGCCAAAGCCTCGTAGTGGCCGCGCAATTCGTCGCGGCGCAGGCGGAACGCGGCGAAGCGCTCGGTGCGCAACTCCGGAAGCAGGTACAGCGCACCCAGGTTCCAGCGTGAGGCGCACAGTTGCCGCACATCGAACAGCGCCAGCGCGTACAGCCGGACCGGCACCGGCTCGGGCGCCGCGCGCAGCCGCTCGGCCAATTCGATCGGCGCCGCGACGGTTCCGGCGAGCAACGCGTCGAGGATGTCGTCCTTGGCCGCGAAATGGTGGTACAGCGAAGCCTGGCGGATGCCGACCGCGTCGGCGATCGCGCGGGTGGAGGTGTTGGCGTAACCGTTGGTGGTGAACAGTTCGCCTGCGGCGTCGAGGATCTCGGCGCGCGGCGTCGATCCGCGTCGGCGCCGCTGTTCGACGCGCGGCCGTCCGGGACCGAGGTTTGCCACCGGCCCATTCTGGCAGGTCGGCGCGGGGACGCTCCGGTGCGGGCCGGGGTACGCACGAGCCGGGAACAGCGCCCGGTGCGTTTTCTGTCACTTGATAGAAATAACGGCAACGCAGAAGTTACCGGAGGTCGCCGAAGCGATACACACAGGTCACCGAAAGCGCGATCGCGGCCGCAAAACTGTCGTCTGATAGTTATTGGCCGCTCGCCGAAGGACCGCCCATGGCCACCACGCTCGCCCCGCCCCCGCCGCCCGATCTCACCGGTGACGGCGCCGACCTCGCCCGGTTCGGTTACCAGCCCGTCCTGCACCGCAAACTCGGGCGCTACGCCTCGTTCGCGGCAGGTTTCTCCTTCGTCTCGATCCTGACCACGATCTTCCAGTTCTTCGGCTTCGGCTATTCGTTCGGCGGAGCCGCCTTCTTCTGGACCTGGCCGATCGTGTTCGCCGGACAGTTCCTCGTCGCGCTCAACTTCGCCGAACTGGCCGCGCGCTACCCGATCTCGGGGTGTATCTACCAATGGTCCCGACGGCTCGGCGGCGAACTCGTCGGCTGGTTCGCGGGCTGGATGATGATCATCGCGCAGATCGTCACCGCCGCGGCGGCGGCGATCGCCCTACAGGTGGTGCTGCCATCGATCTGGAGCGGATTCCAGCTCGTCGGCACCGACACCGCGCTCACCTCGCCGTCCGGCGCGACCAACGCCGTACTGCTCGGCAGCATCCTGCTCGTGGTGACCACGCTGATCAACGTTCTCGGCATCGACCTGATGGCCCGGATCAATTCGATCGGCGTCACCGTCGAGATCGTCGGCGTCCTCGCGATCATCGCGCTGTTCTTCACCACCGCCGAGCGCGGACCGGGTGTGGTGCTGCGCACCGATCAGGCCGCGCCGGGTCCCTACTGGGCCGCGTTCCTGGTGTCGGGGCTCATGGCGGCTTACGTCATGGTCGGGTTCGATTCCGCGGGAGAGCTTTCCGAGGAGACCAAGAACCCGCGCCGGGTCGCGCCGCGCACCATCCTCACCGCGCTGTCGGTCTCGGCGCTGGGCGGCGGGCTGATGCTGCTGGGCGCGCTGATGGCCGCACCGAGCCTCTCCGACGGCGCGCTGTCCTCCGAGGGTCTGGCCTACGTGCTCACCGCCAAGCTGGACAGCCCGGCGGGCAAGGTGCTGCTGGGCTGCGTGGCGGTCGCGATCACCGTGTGCACCCTGGCGATTCAGACCGCGGGCTCGCGGCTGATGTTCTCCATGGCGCGGGACGGGAAACTGCCGTTCGCCACGCGACTGGCCGCCGTGCACCCGCGGTACGGCACGCCCGTGTTGCCCGCCGTCGTGATCGGCGCGCTCGGCATCGGCCTGCTGGCGCTCAACCTCGGCAACGCCGCGATCTTCGCGACGCTGGCGAGCGTCTGCATCGTGACGCTGTATCTGGCCTACTTGCTGGTGACCGTGCCGTTGCTGATCCGCCGGTTCACCGGTCTGCCCGACCCGGGCACCGACGCGCGACTGTTCGGCCTGGGCCGGTTCGGTATTCCGATCAACGCGCTCGCGGTGGTCTGGGGCATCGCGATGGTCGTGAATCTCGCCTGGCCTCGCGCCGAGGTCTACGCCCCGGACGGGGGCAGCTGGTGGATGCTCTGGGCCGCACCGCTTTTCGTGCTGCTTGTGCTCGCTGTCGGCGTGTTGGTGCATCGCTTCGTGGTCGGTTGGTCGCGCGGTCTCGCGACCGCCGAGCCCGCGCCGCAACCGGCCTGAACGCCCCGGTGCGGCGGTGCGCTGCCGGGCACCGCCGCCACCCGGTCGCCGTTTCGAACAACCGATCTCCGAGAGGAATTCATCGTGACAACCACTGCGGACACCTCCGGCGCGCGAGCGCACGCACGGGCGCAGGCCGCGGCGGCGACGATCGCGGAGCCCGCGCTGCCCGCGGGCATCTCCGCCGCCGAGCTCACCTTCGCGCAGCGAATTCCGCCGGGCGGCTACGCGAACATCGCCCTCGGGCGCGGCACCCGCGTGCGCCTGTCCGATCCGGACGGAGCGGCCTGCGCGCACCTGCTGCTGGTGCGCACCGACGCGCCGTGGGAGCGCCTGAACGTCGCCGACACGGTCAAGGTGCCGTGGCAGGCGTATCTGGGCGGCGGTCACCCGCTGCTGTCGGACCAGGGCCGCGTGCTTGCGACCGTGCTCGACGACACCTCCGGCCACCACGACACGCTCTGCGGGCCGACCGCGGAAGCACGCCATCTGCTGCGACTCGCGGGCGCCAAACACGGGCTGACACCGCGCGACATCGGGCCGACGGTCTCGTTCTTCCGCGGCGTGCGGGTGGAGCGCGACGGCGCGCTCACCGCCACCGGCAGTGCGGGCGCGGGTTCCTCCGTCGATCTGCTCACGCACCTGCCGGTCACCGTGCTGGTGGCCAACTCCGCGCACCCGCTGGACGACCGGCCCGCGACGGACCTCGACTTCGTCGCCTGGGCCGCGCCGGACGTCCTCGCCGCACCCGTCAACGACGACCCGGAATACCGACGGGCGGTGCAGAACACCGAACAAGCCTGGACGGCCGCCCTGACCCTGGAGGCAACCGCATGACCACGGCTCGCACCATCGTGCTCGACGAGACCGTCCCCGCCCGCGCGCCGTGGTCGGCCGTGGTCCACGCGGGCGAGCACCTGGAGATCATCGATCTGCACGGCAACCAGGCGGTGGACTGCCTGCTGTACTCGGCGGCCGATCACGCCGACCGCTACAGCGCGCAGGCCACGGTCGCCGCCCAGCGCAATATCTTCCTCACCACCGGCAGCGCACTGCGCACCGACGCGGGCACCACGCTGATGACCGTCGTGGCCGACGACGTCGGCAACCACGACACCATCGCGGGCGCCTGCTCACAGGAATCGAACACGCTGCGCTACGGCAGGCACACCCGCCACCAGCACGCTTGCGTGGAGAACTTCCTCACCGAGGCCTTGCGCTGGGGGCTGGGCAAACGCGATCTGGTGTCGAACATCAACTGGTTCATGAACGTTCCGGTCGAGGCGGACGGCACGCTGGGCATCGTGGACGGACTGTCCGCGCCCGGCAAGCGGGTCACGCTGCGCGCGGAGATCGACACGCTGGTGCTGGTGTCGAATTGCCCGCAGATCAACAACCCGTGCAACGGGTTCGATCCGACCCCGGTGCGCATGGTGGTATCGCGATGACCGTCGCCGAGCTACCGGTGGCCGGGTCGGCGCAGGCAGAGACCTCGCGACCCGGCGTGGACGTGGTTCGCCCCGGCATGCTCACCACCGTGCAGGACTGGCCGGGCCGGATCGGGTACTGGCACGTCGGCGTGCCGCCGTCGGGGCCGATGGACGATCTGTCCTTCCGGCTGGGGAACCGAGCACTCGGCAACGACGAGGGCGCCGCCGGACTGGAATGCACCCTCGGCGGCCCCGCGCTGCGGTTCGGCGCACCGGCCCGGGTCTGCGTCACCGGCGCGCCGGCGGAGGTGACCGTGGACGGCGTCGCCGTGCCGCAGTGGCGGACTCTACGGGTGCCCGCGGGCGGCGTACTGGACGTCGGCTCGGTGCGCGGACCGGGCATGCGCTGCTACGTGCTGATCGCGGGCGGCATCGACGTACCCGAATACCTCGGCAGCGCGGCCACGTTCACGCTCGGCCGCTTCGGCGGCGGCACCGGCGGCGCGTTGCGTGCCGGTGACTCGCTGCCACTGGGCGCGCACGGCGGCCGGGTCACGGCGGGCGTGGCGATGGACGAACAACCCGTGCTCACCCGGCGCTGGGAACTCGCGGTCACCGAGGGCCCGCACGGTGCGCCGGAATTCTTCACCCGTGCCGACTTCGAGACCATCGTCGGCACCGACTACGAAGTGCACTTCAACTCCGACCGCACCGGCGTCCGGCTGATCGGGCCGAAGCCGGAATGGGCCCGCGCCGACGGCGGCGAGGCGGGACTGCATCCGTCGAACATCCACGACACCCCGTATTCGGTCGGCGCGCTGGACTTCACGGGCGACACTCCCATCCTGTTGGGTCCGGACGGGCCGAGTCTCGGCGGTTTCGTCTGCCCGGTCACCGTCGTGGCGGCCGACCGCTGGAAGTTGGGTCAGCTGTCGCCCGGCGACAGCGTGCGGTTCGTGCCGGTGCGCGGTGACCACGCGGCCCCCCTCCGGGAGCTCGGGCGCGCGCGCCGGGCCGCGTGGCCCACCGTGCTGTCGGCGGGTGGCGACGGCGACGACGGGGTGTTGCGCCGCGCCGAGGTCGACGACGAGACCGCGGTGACCTACCGCCGCGCGGGTGACGACGGCGTGCTCGTCGAATACGGCGCCATGGCCTTGGATCTCGGCCTGCGCGCCCGCGTGCACGCCCTGCACCAGCACCTGCTCGCCGCCGGGGTGCGCGGCGTGACCGAGTTGACCCCCGGCATCCGCTCGTTGCAGATCCGGGTCGATCCCCACGTCCTGTCCGTGCCCGCGCTGCTCGGCCTGCTCGCCGAGACAGAAGCGCGGTTGCCCGCCGCCGATCAGCTGGTCGTGCCGAGCCGGGTCGTCCATCTGCCGCTGTCCTGGGACGATCCGTCCACGCGCGAGGCGATCACCCGCTACATGCACGGCGTGCGCTCCGACGCGCCCTGGTGCCCGTGGAACATCGAGTTCATTCGCCGCATGAACGGCTTGGCTTCCGTCTCCGACGTCTACGACACCGTGTTCGGGGCCGAGTACCTGGTGCTCGGCCTCGGCGACGTCTACCTCGGCGCGCCGGTCGCCACACCCACCGATCCCCGGCACCGGCTGGTCACCACGAAATACAATCCCGCCCGCACCTGGACGCCGGAGAACGCGGTCGGCATCGGCGGCGCCTACCTGTGCGTCTACGGAATGGAGGGGCCGGGCGGCTATCAGTTCGTCGGGCGCACCACGCAGGTGTGGAATCACCGATCCGGTGCGGCGCCCGCGGTCTCCCCTGGCGCGGACCGCACCGCGTCAGGAGACGAAACTCCCTGGCTGTTGCGCTATTTCGATCGCATTCGGTGGTATCCGGTCGAAGCGGAAGAACTCCTCGACCTGCGCGCCGATTTCGCCGCGGGCAATGCGCGGGTGCGCGCCGAGGACGGCGAGTTCCGTCTGGCGGACTACCGGGCGTTCCTGGCCGAGAACGCCGCGTCCATCGAGGAATTCCGCGCGAAGCAGGCGGAAGCCTTCACCGCCGAACGGACTTCCTGGCGCTCGACGGGAGAGTTGACGGACTCAGGACAGAAGCTGCCCTAGCTGTGGGGCAGACTTCTCCCATGTTGGAAACGTCGGCCCGCCTGCTGCGTCTGCTGTCGCTGCTGCAATCCCCCCGCGACTGGACCGGCGCGGAACTGGCCGAACGACTCGACGTGGACGTGCGCACCGTCCGCCGGGATATCGACAAGCTCCGCACGCTGGGTTACCCGGTGGACGCGACGCCCGGGGTGGCGGGTTACCGGCTCGGCGCGGGCGCGAAGCTGCCGCCGCTGCTGCTGGACGACGACGAGGCGGTGGCCGTGGCGCTCGGCCTGCGCACCGCGGCGGGCGGCACCATCGCGGGCATCGAGGACAGTTCGCTGCGCGCTCTCGCCAAACTCGAGCAGGTGCTGCCCGCACGGCTGCGCTATCGCGTGAGCATGCTCCAAGCGGCGACGGTCACCGTGCCCGCGGGCGGCCCGACGGTCGACCCGGACGTTCTCACCGCCGTCGCGGCCGCCATCCGCGACAACCACCGCCTGCGCTTCGACTACCGCGCCCACGACGGTGCCACGTCCGTGCGCGCCACCGAGCCGCATCGCCTGGTGCACACGGGCAGGCGGTGGTATCTCGTCGGCTGGGACGTCGATCGCGCGGATTGGCGCACCTACCGCGTGGATCGCCTGCTCCCCCGCATTCCGACCGGCCCCCGCTTCACCCCGCGCGAGGCGCCCGACGCCGACCTGACCGGTTACCTCTCCCGTGGCGTGACGACCGCGCCGTACCGCTACGCCGCCCGCATCACCCTGCGGGTCGCGGCGGAAGTTGCCGCCGAGCGCATCGCCCCGACGGTGGGAGTGCTCGAGGCGGTGGACGCCGAAAGCTGCGTGCTCCGCACCGGGTCCGATTCGCTGGACGAACTCGCGATCTACGTCGCGGGCTTCGGCTTTCCCTTCCGGGTGCACGAACCGCCGGAACTCGTCGCCCACCTGCGCGAACTCGCCGCCCGCCTCGGCGCGGCGGCCGGCTGACCCGGCTCGGGCCGGGACGGCTTCAGCAAAGGCGCCGCTACCCTTCACGGGAAGTGATCCGGGCCACCGATGTCACAGTTCGGGCCCGCGCGCCGTCGTCTCGGTGAAGCGATGGGAACGCCCATCGGCACCGACGAGATCGGAGACAGTCATGACCGCGAAGATCCTGGTCACCGGTGGCACCGGAACCCTGGGCCGCGAGGTGCTGCCGCTGCTGCGCGAGCGGGGCGCCGACGTGCGCGTGCTGAGCCGCACCGAACATCGCCCGGACGGCGGCGTGCGCTTCGTCACCGGAGATCTGCTGCGCGACAAGGGCATCGATGCCGCGGTGGCGGGCGTCGACACCATCCTGCACCTGGCGGGCGACGCCAAGAGCGACGAGGCGGCCACCGCGAACCTGTTGCGGGCCGCTGCCGCCGCTGGCGTCGAGCACATCGTCTACATCTCGGTGACCGCCGCCGAACTGCTTCCGCTGACCTACTTCCGCGCGAAGTTCGCCGCCGAACAGGCTGTCGCCGAATCGGGTATCCCTTGGACCACCCTGCGCGCCGCTCAGTTCCACGATTTCGTGCCCCAACTGGTGGACACGATGCTGAAATCGCCGGTGCTGCCGGTCCTGGGCGGGGTGCGCCTCCAGCCGGTGCACGTGCGTGAGGTGGCGGCCCGGCTGGCGGAGCTGACGGTCGGCGCGCCCGCCGGACGGGTGCCGGACCTGGTCGGACCCGAAGTGCTGGGTATGCGCGAGCTGGTCCGCGACTACCTGGCGGTGCTCGGCAAGCGGCGCGCGCTGCTGACCATGCCGGTGCCGGGCAAAGCGGGCCGGGTTTATCGCGCGGGCGCGAACCTGGTCACCGATGGCGCCGACGTCGGCGAGCTGACCTGGGCGGACTACCTCGCCGAGCGCCGGGGCGCGGTCCTGGCCGGATGACCCGGCCGCTGGATCAAACGACGATCACCGTCTTGCCCCGGCTCGTGATCGACGGAAAGCACTCTGGCATCGCCGATTTCGGCTTCGGCCTGGAACTGATCCGGCCTCGAACGGCTGCTCGCCGCGAGCGCGCGGTGAGGCTCAGTCCATCCGGAACGTGGCCTCTGGATTCGAGACGTCCCGGATGACGCGCAGCGCCTCGGACAACGCCGCCAGCTGCGCGGGTGTCAGCAACCCGACGAACCAGCGGTCGACGGCGGCGAGATAGTCCGGCAGCACCTGCGCGAGCCGCGCCGCGCCCGCCTCGGTGAGCACCGCGTAGGCACTGCGCCGATCCCCCGGGTCCAGCTCGCGCTCCACCAGCTCGCCGCGCGCCAGGCGATCGACCAGCCGGGTGACGCCACTGGTGGACAGCGCGGTCTGCACCGCCAGTTCCGACATGCGCAGCCTGCGCCCCGGCGAACGGCTCAGCCGCATCAGGGCGTTCAGATCCAGTCCGGACAAGCCGTGCGCGTTCCACACCGGCTCCAACTTGGCGAGCACGCCGCTGTGCGCCTCGAACAGCAGACCCATCGTCGTCAGGCGCGGGTCGTCGAACAGCTCGTTCAGGTCCATGGCCGCAACCTACCCGACTGTTTCTCCGCGGATAGTTGACACGAGGAATAAGTAGCCGTAGAAATATGCATGCGCATTATTCCTCGCAGCAACTAATGGAGGTACCCATGTCGTCCACCGCTTGGATCGCCGGATTCCGCACCGCCGTGATCGACCCGGACGAGCCGATCAAGTTCGCGGACTCGTACGCGTTCGCCGACCAGACGGTGCGCCAAGTGCTGCACCTGGCGGGCGGCGGTGCGCGGGTGCGGGTCGGGTTGACCAACCGTTATGGGAAGACGCCGCTGACGATCGGCGCGGCGCGAGTCGCCCTGCGCAAGACGGGCCGCGAGATCGTCGCCGAGACCGACACCGCGCTGCGGTTCGGCGGCGCCGAGCGAGTAGTGGTGCCGGTGGGTGGCGAAGTGTTCAGCGATCCGGTGGATCTCGCCGTCTCGGCGGGCACGGACCTGGCATTGAGCCTCTACCTGCCCGGGCCCACCGGCCTGGCGACCTTTTCACACCAATCAGGGGAAACCGCCTACATCGCGGACGGCGACGTCGTCTCCGAGAGTGCGCTCGCGGCCGCCGAGGAGTTTCCCGGACGGTTCTACGTGGTCGGCGTCGACGTGCTCGCGCCCGCGGAAACGCCGGTGGCCGTGGCGTTCGGCGATTCCTGGTTCGAAGGCGTCGGCACCACACCGGGCGCCGATCGCCGGTCGGTGGACGTCCTCAACACGCGCCTGAACCGAGGCTGGGTGGTCAACCAGGGCATCGGGGGAAACCGGCTGCTGCTCGATCGAGTGGGCGAGGCGGGCCTGGCGCGCTTCGACCGCGACGCGCTCGGCGTACCCGGCGTGACCAGCGTGCTGATCAACTTCGGCATCAACGACCTCGCCCTCGGCGGCATGACCGGGCAGCCGCCCGCGACCGCGGACGAACTGATCGCGGGCTTCACCGCCCTGGCGCGGCGGGCGCACGCGGCGGGGCTCACCGTCCACGCCGCCACGATCGGCCCCTACGCCGGCGTCATCTACGAAGGCCTGCACGTGGCCGAGGCGCAGCCCGCCCGTCGGCGCGTGAACGAATGGCTGCGCGGCACCGATGTCTTCGATTCGGTGTTCGACGTGGCGCGCGCGGTCGAGGATCCGGCACGGCCCGACTTCATCCGCCCCGAATTCGACAGCGGCGACGGCATGCACCTCAATGACGCCGGTGCGCGCGCGATGGCCGAAACAGTGGACGTGGCAGCGCTTTTCGGCTGAGTCGGTGCGCCACCCGCTAAGGCTCCAAGCCGCGCAGCACGATCTCGACGCCGCCACGGAATTCGTCGTCGGCCGACATACCCTTGGCCTGGCCCGCGGTCTGCGCCAGATGCGGATAGTCCGCGGCGGGAAGCTCGGCCATCACGATCGTGCCCCGCCCGGGCAACGGCGCGTAGTGCTTGTTCTGGAGGTAGCCGATCAGGAATGCGATCAGCGTGCGCTGAGCGATGACGCGGGCGCGTCCGGTGAATCCGCCTTCGGTGAGCACGGCGAGCATCGCTTCCATCACACGCAGCGATTCCACCGACGACTGCCGATGCCGCAGCACGATCGGCACGGCGGCCGGATGGGCCGAGAATCCGTCACGGATGTGTTCGAGCAGCACCGTCACCCGCACTTTCCAGCCGTTTCCGGCGGGGAGCGACGTGTCGATCGACGCGAAGACGTGGTCGGCCACCAGCACCTCCAGCGCATCGCGGTCGCGCACATAGCGGTACAGGGCCATGGTGGCCATGCCCAGTTCCCGGGCCACCGCGCGCATGGTCAGCGCGGACAGCCCGTCGCGATCGAGCACGGCGAGGGCCGCCGCCGCGAGATCGGCGGTGGTCAGCGAGCGAGGACGGGGCACGAATTGACAGCGTACAAGCTACGCGCATACTTGTCGTAGGCGTACGAAGTACACCTACGAGAGGAGCCCCCATGTCGCTGCCGACCACCGTCTCCGGTCGCACCCTGGTCACCATCTCCGGTGCTCGAGTCGGGATACCGGATCCCGATGACCTGATCCACCTCCAGTTCCGCCGCTTCGCCGGATGCCCGGTGTGCAACCTGCACCTGCGTTCGATCGTCAACCGCCGCGACGAGATCGCCGCCGCCGGCATCCGCGAAGTGGTCGTCTTCCATTCCGGCGCGGAGGAATTGCGCAAGTACACCGCCGAATTGCCGCTGGACGTGGTCGCCGACCCGGACCGCGAGCTGTACCGCGAATTCGGCGTCGAGACCTCGCCCCGCGCGCTGCTCGACCCGCGCGGCTGGCCCGCAATCCTGCGCGGCGTCGCCCACGACGCTTACGCGACCCTGCGCCGCAGGCAGGTCGCCCCGCCCGCGAAACCCGATGGCGGCAGTCTCGGACTGCCCGCCGATTTCCTGATCGCTCCCGACGGCCGCGTGCTCGCCGCCAAGCACGGCACGCACGTCTACGACCAATGGTCGGTCGACGAACTCCTCGCGCTCGTCCCGGCGGGGCGTGAATCGTGAGGATTGCCGAAAGACCCTCATCGGCGCGGGCATTCGCACTGCTCTGCGGCGGATTGCTCGCCGGTGCGTTCGGCTATGGCGCGGTCAACGTCCTCTACGCGTTCCGCGAGGTCCCCCTTGATGTGCGCTTCACCTTCCACACCGCCCTGATGAGCGTGAACGGTGTGGTGATGCAGTCGCTGATGGGCCTGACCATCCTGAGCACGCTGGTGCTCGCCGCCCGTACCACCGGCCGGTCACGCCTGCTCGCCGGTACCGCGAGCGTGCTCGCCGCCGCCGCGTTCCTCCTCACCCGCCTCGGCAACGTCCCGATCAACCAGAAGATCAAGGTGTGGACGGTCAGCGGCCCGCCCGCCGACTACGCGGACCTCCTCGGCCGCTGGGAAGCGTTCCACTTCGCCCGCACGGCCTGCGCGCTGGTGGCCTTCCTCCTCGTCGTCCTGACCACCGTCACCGAAGACCACTGAAACCGCTGCGCGAGTGGCACACGGTCGAGAGGTCCTCTCGCACTTCGCCGCGACCCTGTGCCACTCGCGACGAACGGCGTCCGAAGGTCGTCAGGGCTGTTCGAGTACGTCGAATGGGATGGTCGCTTCGACCGGGTCGTCGAGTAGCAACACACGTCGATGGACGGTGTGGGCGAGATAGCGGCGGCCGGACCAGTCGAGACGGTACTCCTCGATCTCTTCGATACGTTCTTCCTTCTGGTCCAGCCGGACGATCAGGTACCGGGGAATGCCTGCGGCCGCGTACTGGATTCGTTTGTCGTTGATATCGGCATCGATAGTCGATTCGGAAGTGACCTCGACCACCAGCAAAATGTGTTCACGCACGGTGTTGACGTCGTAGGGTTCGCAATCCCGGATCCAGATGTCGGGGTAGCGGATGTTCAACCGCCTCTCCGCCGCCGCGGATTCGGCGTCAGCGAATCGTGCGGCCACGTCGGAGTCCACGACCATGCACGGCCCGCCGTCGCGCCGGGCGGCCTCCAGCATCCCGGCCAGCCGCCGGACCACCCGGCTGTGCACGGGGCTCTGGGCCATCAGCCGGACCACGCGTCCGTCGACGATCTCGATGTCACCGAGCTCAGCGGTCGCCCCGTCGGCGAACTGCTCGGCCGTCACACGCAGCACCTTTTGCTCGTCGGGAGCGCTCATAGCGGACATCATTGCAGTCCGGACCGGAACCCGGGCCACGGACTCGACCGGTAGTCATTCCAGGGGCCGGACAACTGCCCTGGCTCGGCGATTCCCGCGGTACAGATCTTCCGCTGAACGCAGTGGCCCCACCCGATTCGGGAGGGGCCACTGCTTTCGTCGAGAAGTTGAACGGCGCGTTCTACTCCGCGATCACCAAGCCTAGCGGCGGTCCACGCGATGTTGTTGCCAGCATTTCGCGGTGGTAGCGGATTCGTATCCCGCGTTGGATTATTCGAGTTATCCGAGCATCGTCGTCCCCCTTGTGGCCACCTCCGGGATCGTCACGCACAGCCATCCGCAGCACCAGCTGACCTGGGCACCCGACGGTGTGCTCAGTGGCCTCGCTCGGCGCGAACGCGGCGGACCCGAGCGCGACCGGCGAGACGGCCGGGCGGCGCGGCCGCGCCCAAGCGGTGCTGTGGGATCTGCTCACCCCGATGGCCGTGACCACGATCCCGACGATCCTGCCGACCGATCCGCAGGCCCGCGAGGTCGCCATGGCGCTGCGCCGCAACCCCCGCGACATGCGGGGTCTGGAGGAATGGGGGCGGGAGGTCGGCGCTTCGCCGCGCACGCTGTCGCGGCGGTTCCGCGCCGAGACCGGGGTCAGCTTCGAGAATTGGCGCACCTTCGCACGAATCAACGCCGCGCTGCCGATGCTCGGTGCGGGAGAGCCGATCTCTCGGGTGGCGCACGCGGTCGGCTACGGCACCGCGAGCGCGTTCATCACCGCGTTCCGACGCGAAATCGGCACCACACCCGCCGCGTACTTCGGCGGGAGCGGTGCCGATCCGGTGCGGATCTGACGGATCAGGCCGGTTCCGTCACCCGGGCCGGACGAGCCCGCTTGCCGCGCAGGTGATCCACGCCGAAAGCGAGCACGGAGGCGACCACCGCGACGCATCCGATCGCGGCGCCGAGGCCGACCATCGAGTTGAGCCCGTCGATCGACGCGGAGGTCGCGATGTGCGACAGGTCCGACGCGATCGGCTGGAACTGCGCGGGCAGCCCGTCGGCCACCGAACGACCGGCGCCGGAGCCCGCCGCCTCCAGGAACTGCTCACGCAGCGCCGGCGGGACGGCTCCGGGCAGGGCATCGAGCCCGTCGGCAGCGGAACCGCGCGCCGAGTGGTTGAACATGGCGCCCAGCCCGGCCACGCCGACCGCGAGGCCGACCTGCCGAAGGGTGCCGAAGGTCGCGCTGGCCATGCCCGCGTTCTCGTCGGAGGCGAAGGTGAGGGAGGCCGCCTGGTTGACGGCCGTGATCGCGCCGAGTCCGAGTCCGCCGATCACCATTCCGGGCAGGAAATGCGTCCACGAGTCGTGGGAACCGAAGTCGCCGATCAGCCAAGTGCCCAACGCGACCATGCCCATCGTGACCGGCAGCGATACCGCGAACGGGACCCGCTTCGTGAAGACCATCGCCAGCGGCGCGCTGATCAGCGCGGCCACGCTCACGGGCAGCAACCGCAGGCCCATCTGCAAGGGCGTGTACCCGAGCGTGTTGATCAGGAACACCGCCAGGTAGTTGCTCGCGGCCATCAGCGTAGCCATGTGTCCGATCGAGACGATGGCCGTGCCGGTGAATCCGCGCTTGCGCACCATGGACACGTCGAGCAGCGGGTACTCGGCCTTGAACTGCCACGCCGCGAACCCCACCAGCAACACCACCGCGGCGGCGCCGAGCCCGAGCACCGTGGCCGAGGTCCAGCCCAGCGAGTTGCCGCGGGTCAGCGCGAATACACCCGTCACCAGGCCACCGGTGAGCAGCAACGACCCCGGCCAGTCGGCCTTGCGCCCTTCCATCCGCGCCGACTCCGGCATCCGCAGCACGGCGAGCACGCCGATGAAGATGCCGATCGGGACGTTGATGGTGAAGATCGAGCGCCAGCCGAACTGGGTGACCAGCGCGCCGCCGAGCACCGGGCCCGCGACGGTCGCGCTCGCCATGACGGCGCCGTAGATGCCGATGGCCTTCGCGCGCCTGCCCGCATCGGGGTAGGCCACCGCGAGCAGCGGCAACGCCGTCGCGAAGATCATCGCCGAGCCGACGCTCTGCACCGCGCGCAGGAGGTTCAATTGAAGTATGGTGCCTGCCAGCGCCAATGCCAGCGACGACGCGGTGAACACTGTCATGCCCGCGAGGAAAAGCCGCTTCCGGCCGAACCGGTCGCCGAGCGTGGCGAAGGTCAGCAACAGTCCCGCCATCGGGATGGCGTAAGCGTCGATGACCCATTGCAGTCCGTCGATGGACGTGTCGAAGTCGGTGCGGATATCGGCGAGCGCGGCGGAGACCACGGTCAGGTCGAGCATCATCATGAAGATGGCCCCGCTGACCATGAACAGCACCAACCCGGCGCGCAGCGGACTTGCGGAAGAGTCGTCCGGCTTGCGGCCGGACGAGGTTGCGATCGTGGACATGTCTTCCTTATGAAGTTCGCGCACCACCCGCGGGACCGCGTGCGGGCGAGTCCATTACGGACCGAGAAGGACGGGAAACGCGACCTGAGCCGCGCCCCTGACCCTATCTACGCCCCCAACCTCCGTAAATGACGTATCAAGACAAACAATTTCGCGCAGCGGCCAACCTGCGCGTCGACGAGTGGCACATGGTGGAGAGGTCTCTCGCGCTTTGCCGCAACCATGTGCCACTTGCCCCGTGCCCTACACCAGCAGTAGCCGTGGCGTCCTACTCCGCGATCACGATGGTGATCTCGTCACCGGCCGCGTCGGTCGATTCGTCCGGGCCCGCGAACCAGTGGGTGACCTCGCCCTCGGTGAGGTCGGTGTCGAGGTCGCCGGTCGGGACGACGGACAGGGCGCCCGCGGTGGCGGAGGTCAGGAACTCCAGGACCGCGGGGCGGCCGGAGAGCGCGGTGGTGTACGTGGTCGACTCGAAGTCGATCTCGTGTTCCTCGCGCAACCGTTCGGCTTCGTCGAGCGCGTCGGACTGGGTGATCGCGACCGCCCCGTCCGCCGTGGCGACGACGAAAGCCGGGTGTTCCTCGCCGAGCGGGCGGACCCGGTCGGCGTAGGAGACCGGATGCGCGGCCGCCTCGGCGATGTCCTGGCGCACCTGAGCGTCGGCGAGCGCCACCCAGCGGATGTCGCTGTCGGCCACCGGTTGCGCGGTGAGGCCGAATCCGGCGCCCGCCGCGGTCAGCTGCTCGGCGGTGAGATCGCCCGCGAACAGGCATGCCGCACCGGCCTTCTGGACCGCCCAAGCCGCGACCACGGCATCCACCGAACGCGGCAGCGTCACCGCGACGACATCGCCCGGTCCTGCGCCGCGATCGATGAGCACCCGGGCCAGCTGGGAGGAACGCCGATCCAGCACGTGGTAGGCGACCTCGTCGTCGCCGGCCAGCAGCGCGGGAGCTTCGGGGTCCTCTTCCACGACCTCGGCGAGCACCTTGGCCACCGTGCGCGCCCCGACCCGGCCGACCGGCTCCGGCGCGGACGCCGTTGCGGTGATGCCGGATTCGGCCAGCAGCCGCGCCCGTTCGCCTTCGTCCAGGATGTCGATGTCGCCGACCAGCGCGTCCGGATCACCGAGCAGCGCCTCCAGCACCCGCACCAGCCGCTCGGCGAGGGTCTCGACCTCTTCGGCGGTGAACCGGCTGCCCAGGTACTTCAGCGTCAGCTCGATGGTCGACTCCGCGATCACCAGCAGCGTCATCGGGTAGTGCGTGGCGTCGTTGACGCCGACACCGGTCACCGACATGCCGTCGATCGAGCTGGCGGCCGAGATCGCCTCCTTGTCCATCGGATACGACTCGAACACCAGCAGCGTGTCGAACAGCGACCCGGTGCCCGCCACCCGCTGGATGTCGGTGAGCCCCACGTAGTGGTGCTCGAGCAGACCGGCCTGGTCACCCTGGAGCCGGGCCAGCAGTTCGCCGATGGTCTGGCGGTCATCGATGCGCAGCCGCACCGGCAGCGTGTTGATGAACAGACCCACCATCGACTCGACACCGGGCAGCTCGGCCGGGCGGCCGGACACCGTCGCGCCGAACACCACGTCGCCGCGTCCGGTGAGACGTCCGAGCAGGATGCCCCAGGCGGCCTGCACCAGCGTGTTCACCGTGACGCCGAGTTCGGCGGCGTGCTTGGTGATCCGGCGGGTGCGGTCGGCGTCGAGCTCGGTGACCACCTTGCCGATCTCGTAGTTCTCCGCGGCGCGCGGCTGCGGAGCGAGCTGGGTCGGTTCGTTGACGCCCTCCAGCGCCGCCGACCAGGCACGCAGCGAGGCGTCCCGGTCACGCCCGGCCAGCCAGCCGAGGAAGTTGCGGTAGGAGGCCACCCGAGGCAGCGCGGTCTGGTCGCCGCGCACCGCGTACAGCACCAGCAGGTCCCGCATCAGCAGCGGCATCGACCAGCCGTCCAGCAGGATGTGGTGGGTGGTGATGGCCAGGTGCCATTGCGCGGAGTCGCTGCGCAGCAGCGTGAACCGGATCAGCGGCGGGACGGCCATGTCGAAGTGCGTCGCCTGCTCGGCCGCGACCTGCCTGCGCAGCTCCGCGGTCCGCTCGTCGGCGGGCAGCTCGGTGAGATCCACTTCGCGCCACGGCGCCTCGACCCGATCCAGCACCACCTGCACGGCCTGTCCGTCGTTGTCGGTGACGAACGCGGTGCGCAGGTTCGGGTACCGGTCGACGATGCCCTGAGCCGCCGCGCGCAGGCGTGCCACGTCCAGCGCGCCGCCCAGGTCCACCACGGCCTGCATGGTGTACACGTCCACGGTGGACTGGGTCATCATCGCGTGGAACAGCAGACCCGACTGAAGCGGCGAGAGCGGCCACACCTCGGTCAGCGCCGGGTAGGTCCGTTCCCACTGCTCGATGTCCTGCTGACCCACCCGCACCAGCGGCATGTCCGACGGCGTGTAGCCACCCGCGTCCGGCCGGCGCGCGTGCGCGGCCAGCGCGGTGAGCGCCTCGACCCACAACTGCGCGAACTCCTGCACCCGTTCCCGGGTCAGCAGGCCGGTCGGGAAGGCGAACGACGCGCCCAGGCTGGGGCCCTCGTCGGAGTCGGTGACGATCGCGTTGATATCGATCGTCGCGTTGGCGGGCATGTCGAGGTCCATGTCGACATCCAGCTGACCCAGGTCGGCTACCGGCACCCAGCCGATCTCGGCGAGCTGCTCGGGGATCTCCCCGGCCGACATCCGGCCCAGGTAGTTGAAGCTGATCTGCCCGGACGATCCCAGACCCGCCGCGGTCTCCGGATTCAGCTGCCGCAGCAGGCCGTAGCCCAAGCCCTTGTCGGGCACCGCGAGCAACTGCTCCTTGATCGACTTCACGATCTCGCCGAGCGCGGCGCCACCGGCGAACGCGTCGGTGAGGTCGGCGCCGGACAGATCGAGCCGGACCGGGTAGGCCGAGGTGAACCAGCCGACGGTGCGCGACAGGTCCGCGCCCGGCACCACGTCCTCTTCACGGCCGTGGCCCTCGAGCTTGATCAGCGCCGCACTGTGCCCGATGGCGGCGTCCGCGGGGCCCTGCGTGGTGACGTCCGGGCCCGCCGCGCCGTCGCCGCGCCAGCGGACGACGGCCATGGCCAGCGCCGAGAGCAGTCCGTCGTTCACACCGCCCCGGTACAGGCCCGGGATCGCGGTGAGCACCGCGTCGGTGACCTCGGCGGGGACGGTGACCTCGACCCGCTCGACGGTGGCGAACGTGTCCACCGCCGGGTCGAACGGACGCTCGCCCAGCAGCGGGTCCGGAGTGGCCGAGACCTGCTGCCAGAACGGCAGTTCCGCGACCCGCTCCGGCGAACTCGCGGCCTCCACCAGGCTGTGCGCCCAGCGCCGCATCGAGGTGCCGTTGGCGGGCAACGTCACCGGCTGACCGGCGACCAGCTGCGACCAGGCGACCGCCAGATCCGGGATCAGGATGCGCCAGGACACGCCGTCGACCACGAAGTGGTGCGCGACGATGAGCAGCACATCGCGCCGATCGCCTTCGAAGGCGAACCAGACGAACTGCGCCATCGCGGCATTCGCCGGATCGAGCCCGCCCATCGCCCCGTCGAGCGCCTCGGTGGCGACCCGGGCCAACTCGGCCTCGTCGGCGTCGGCCGCCAGGTCCACGCGGCGCACCAGGGCGTCGACGTCCACCGCGCCGTGCGGCAGCGCCTCGAACGTCCAGTCCGTGCCGGTCCGGCGCAGCCGCGACCGGAGCACGTCGTGGTGGTCGAACACCGCCGCGATGGTGGCTACCAGGGTCTCCCGGTCGATGCCGTCGGGCAGCCGCAGCGCCATCGTCTGCGAGAACCGCTGGTAGGACGAGCCGCTCGCGAGGATCTGCCGCATGATCGGGGTCAGCGGGATCTCGCCGACACCGCCGCCGGGCAGCTCCTCCAGCTTCACCTGCTCGGCGCCCGCGCCGACCACGGCGATCTCGGCCAGCGAGGCCACGCTGCGCCGCTCGAACACGTCACGCGGAGTGAACTGCACACCGCGCGCCTTGGCCCGGGAGACCAGCTGGATGGACAGGATGCTGTCGCCACCGAGTGCGAAGAACGAGTCGTCCAAGCCGATCTGCTCGACGCCGAGCACCTCGGCGAACACCTCGGCGATGACGGCCTCGACCTCGCTGGCCGGCGCGCGGAATTCGCGCGGGGCCAGCTCCGGCTCGGGCAGCGCCTTGCGGTCCAGCTTGCCGACCGGGGTCAGCGGGATCTCGTCGATCACCACGATCGCCGTCGGCACCATGTGCGGCGGCAGGATGCGCGAGGCGTACTCGCTCAACCGGGCCGTATCGATCTCGCGACCGGGCGCGGCCAGCACGTAGGACACCAGAATCGTCGCGCCCGCCTCGGTCTTGCGGCCGATCGTGATCGCGTACTCGACGTCTTCGTTGCTTGCCAGCACGGTGTCGATCTCGCCGAGCTCGATGCGGAAGCCGCGGATCTTCACCTGGAAGTCCGAGCGGCCCACGTAGTCCAGCTCCCAGCGCACCGACGGCAGCGCGGCGTTGCCCGCCCGCTCACCGGGTTCGGCGAACCAGCGCACCACGTCACCGGTGCGGTACATCCGCGCGCCCTCGTCGCTCCACGGGTTGGCGACGAACCGTTCCGCGGTCAGGTCGGGGCGGTTGTGGTAGCCGCGCGCCAGCGCGCCACCGGCCAGGTACAGCTCGCCCGCGACGCCGGGGGGCACCGGGTTGAGCCGGTTGTCCAGCACCAGCGCGGACATGCCGCGCACCGGACGGCCGATGGTGATGTGCCTGCCCGGGGTGAGCTGGGCGTAGGACGAGATGATCGTCGTCTCGGTCGGGCCGTAGGCGTTGAAGTACTTGCGGCCCGGCCACCACTTGGCCAGCAGTTCCGGCGTGGTGACGTCACCGCCGACCGACGCCACCTCGAGCGCCTCCATGCCTTCCGGATCGACCGTGCCGAGCACCGCCGGGGTGATGATCGTGTGGCTCACCCGCTCGGTGCGCAGCAGCTCCGCCAGATCGGGGCCGCCGATGACGGTCGAGGGCACGACCACCAGCGTCGCGCCGGTGTAGGCGGCGCACAGCCATTCGAGCACCGACGGGTCGAAGCTCGGCGAGCAGATGTGCAGGAACCGGTGGTGCGATTCCAGCTGGTACAGATCCGCCGCGACGCCGACCAGTCCGCCCATGCCCGCGTGGGTCACGGTGACGCCCTTGGGCATACCGGTCGAACCGGAGGTGTAGATGACGTACGCCGGGTGGCGCATGGCCAGCGAGGAGATCCGGTCGGCGTCGGTGACCTGCTCGGCGGACTGGTTCTCGATCAGCTCACCGAGAGCCGGGTCATCGATCCGCAGCCACTCCACGTCGCGCGGCAACCGGTCGACGTACTCGCTCGCGGTGATGCCGATGACGGCGCCGGAGTCGTTGACCATGTGCCGCATGCGGTCTTCGGGGTAGGTCGGGTCCACCGGCACGTGCGCGCCGCCGGCCTTCGCCACCGCCCAGAACGCGGCGACCATCTCGTAGGAACGCGGGAACGACAGCGCCACGATGCGCTCCGGTCCCACACCGCGCGAGATGAGCACCCGCGCCAGGCGCGAGGAGTACTCGTCGAGTTCGCGGTAGGTGATCGAGCGGCCCTGGTAGCGCACCGCGATCTGCTCCGGGTCCAGCCGCGCGCCGTACTGCAGCAGGTCCGGCAGCAGGCCGGTGGCCATGACGTCCTCGCCCTGCACGTGCGTGAGCAGGTGGAACTCGGCCGTGTCCAGCAGCGGCAGATCACCGATCGGGGTCTCGCGATCGGTGGTGATCGCGGTGAGCAGCCTGGTGAAGCGCTCGGCGAACACCCGCACCGTCTCGTCGTCGAACAGGTCGCGCGCGAAGGAGAACTCCGCGTACATGCCCGCGTCGTCGGGGTTCTCCCCTGCCTCGCGGATGGTCAGCGACAGGTCGAACTTGGCGGTGTCGACGTCGAAATCGACCGCGCCCACGTGCAGTCCGGGCAGCTCGAAGCTGCTCTCGGGCAGGTTCTCGAACGACAGCGCCACCTGGAACAGCGGGTGACGGGCGGTGGAGCGCTCGGGGTTGAGCAGTTCCACCAGCCGCTCGAAGGGCAGGTCCGCGTGCGCGAACGCCTGGAGGTCGGCGTCCTTGGTGCGGGTCAGGAACTGGTCGAAGGTGAGATCGCCGTCCACGTGCGAGCGCAGCACCAGGGTGTTGACGAACATGCCGATCACGTCGTCGAGCTCGGCTTCGCCACGGCCCGCGATGGGCGTGCCGACGGCGATGTCGTCGGTGCCGGACATCCGCGCGAGGAACAGCGCGAGCGCGGCGTGCACGACCATGAACAGCGTCGCGTTCTGCTGTCTGGCGATCTCGGTGAGCATGCGGTGCAACTCGCCGGAGATCGGGAACACCACGCGTCCACCGGCGAACGACTGCGTCGTCGGACGCGGCCGGTCGGCGGGCAGGTTGAGCTCGTCGGGCAGCCCGGCCAGCGCGGTGCGCCAGTATTCGGCCTGCTGCGAGATCAGGCTGTCGGGGTCGGTCTCGGAGCCGAGCACGTCGCGCTGCCACAGGCTGAAATCGGCGTACTGCACCGGCAGCGGCGCCCAGCCCGGTTCCACCCCGGCCGAGCGGGCCGCGTAGGCCAGCATCACGTCGCGGGTCAGCGGACCCATCGACCAGCCGTCCGCGCTGATGTGGTGCGCGACGAACACGAGGACGTACGACGTGTCGGATTCCGCGTCCGTCACGCGGAACAGCTTGGCCCGCAACGGAACCTCGGTGGTGACGTCGAATCCGGCGGAGATCACCTCGATGATCCGGTGCCGGATGTCCCCGGCCGAGACCGCTTCCGGCGTCAGGTTCGGCACGGCCCGTTCGGCGGGCACGATCACCTGATGCGCGGTGCCGTCCTGTTCGGGATAGACGGTGCGCAGCGTCTCGTGCCTGCTCACCACATCCCCGACCGCCAGTTGCAGCGCTTCGACGTCCAGTTCGCCGGTGAGCCGCACGGCCACCGGGATGTTGTTCACCGCCGAGGCGGTGTCGAACTGGTTGAGGAACCACATGCGCTGCTGCGCCAGCGACAGCGGAATCCGCTCCGGACGCGGCCCGGCCACCAGCTCGCGACGGCCACCGGCACCCGCGTGCTGCTCGGCCTTGGCGGCGAGTCCGGCCACGGTGGAGGCCTCGAACAGCACACGCACCGGAACACGAGCATCCAACGCCGCGCCGATACGCGCCGCGACCTGCGTCGCCAACAACGAGTTACCACCGAGTGCGAAGAAGTCGTCATCGGCACCGACACGCTCGACACCGAGGACCTCGGCGTACACCGACGCCACGATCTCCTCGATCGGAGTCGACGGCGCACGGAATGCCTGAACCTCGAACTCCGGCTCCGGCAACGCCTTGCGATCCAGCTTGCCGTTGACGTTCAACGGCAGAGCATCCAGCACCACGAACGCCGAGGGCACCATGTACGACGGCAATCCGGCGGTGAGCTCCGACTTCACCCGCGCCACATCGACACCGGCTTCGGCATCGCTGCCCACCAGGTAGGCCACCAAACGGTCACCAGTTTTCGGATCGGACTTCGCGATCACCGCCGTCTGGGCGATCTCCGGCAGCGCGAGCAGCGCGGCCTCGATCTCACCCAACTCGATACGGAAACCACGGATCTTCACCTGGAAGTCCGTACGACCCCGATACTCGAGTTCACCGCGACCGTTCCAGGCGACCAGGTCACCCGTGCGATACATCCGGGTTCCCGACTCGAACGGGTTGGCCACGAACCGGTCCGCCGTGAGATCGGCGCGACCGAAGTAACCACGCGCCAACTGCGCACCAGCGAGGTACAACTCACCGGAGACGCCGTCCGGCACGGGCCGCAAGCGGCCGTCGAGGACGTAGACCCGGCTGTTCCATTCGGGCGCACCGATCGACACCGAGGTCTCGTCGGCGAGGGTGACGCGGTGGCTGGTGATGGACACCGCCGCCTCGGTCGGCCCATAAAGATTGAACAACTCGGTGCGGGGATTCTGGCGCAAGAACCGCTGCGCCACCGAACCCGGCAGAGCCTCACCGATCGCCAGCACCCGCCACAGCGAGTTCGGCATACCGGCCGTCAGCAGCGCGTCCAGCATCGACGGCACCACATGCAACGTGGTGACCCACTCGCGTGCCATCAACTCGTTCAGATACGCCGGATCCCGATGACCATCCGGCGAAGCGATGACCAAACGGCCACCACACACCGCCGCCGACCAGAACTCCCACACCGACAAGTCGAACGTCGCCGCCGTCTTCAACAAAATCGCATCAGCCGCATCGAGACCGAACTCGACACTCTTCCACTGCAACTGATTCGCGATCGCACCGTGCGGAACAGCAACACCCTTAGGACGACCCGTCGAACCAGACGTGAAGATGACGTACGCCGTGTTCTCCGCACGCAACGGCCCAACCCGATCAGCATCCGTGACCGGCTTCGCATCCACACCCGACAAATCCAGCTCATCGATACGCACCACCGGCGCGACATCGGTATCGAACTCCGCATCAGCGTTGCTCAACACACACACCGGAGCCGCCGTCTCCAGAATGTAACTCGTACGCTCAGCGGCCTGATCCGGATCCACCGGCACATACGCACCACCGGACTTCGCCACCGCATACATCGCCACGATCAGATCCACCGACCGACGCAACGCCAGAGCAACACGCGACTCCGGACCCACACCCAACGAGATCAGATGCCGCGCAACGCGGTTCACCCGGGCGTCGAGCGCGCCGTAGGTGATCGACTCGCCGTCCTCGGTGACGAGCGCGACTTCCTTCGGCCCGGCCGCCACCGTGGCGTCCAGCAGGGACACCAGCGTGGCCGAGGCGTCCACCGCCTGCTCGGTCGCGTTGCGCGCGGTGAGCAGCCGGGTCCGCTCGGTGGCGTCGAGCAGGTCGAGGTCGCCGACCGGAGTGCGCGGGGCGGCGACGATCTCGCCGAGCAGGCGCGCGAACCGGTCCACGAAGCCCTGCACCGTCGCGCGATCGAACATGTCGGTCGCGTAGGTGAAGAACCCGGTGATGCCCTCGGGAGCGCCCGCGTCGTCGTAGCGGTCGGTCGCGATGAGGTGCAGGTCGAACTGGGACAGCTCGGTGTCGATGTCCAGGCCGGACACGCTCAGGCCGGGCAGTTCCAGCGCGGACTGCGCCAGGTTCTGGAACGACAGACCCACCTGGAACAGCGGGTGCCGGGCGGTCGAACGCACCGGGTTGAGCACCTCGACCAGGCGCTCGAACGGCACGTCGGCGTTGGCGAACGCCTGGATGTCGGTCTCGCGCTGACGGGCCAGCAGGTCGGTGAACGCCTCGCCCGCCTCGACCCGGGTCCGGAACACCAGGGTGTTGACGAACATGCCGATCAGGTCGTCGAGCGCGGCTTCGCCACGGCCCGCCATCGGCGTGCCGATCGCGATGTCGTCGGTGCCCGACAGCCGGGCCAGCAGCACGGCCAGCGCGGTGTGCACGACCATGAACAGCGTCGCGCCCTCCGTACGGGCCAGCTCGATGAGCGCCTGATGGGTCTGCGCGTCCACCCGCAGCTCGACCTTGCCGCCTGCGAAGGACTGCACCGCCGGACGCGGCCGGTCCGAGGGCAGGTCCAGCTGATCGGGCAGCTCGGCCAGCGCCTGGCGCCAGTAGGCGACCTGCTTGGCGGCCAGCGATTCCGGATCGTCCTCGTCACCGAGCAGTTCACGCTGCCAGATGCTGTAGTCCGCGTACTGGACCTCCAGCGGCGCCCAGTTCGGCGCCTCGCCCGCCGCGCGCGCGGCGTAAGCGATCATCAGGTCCCTGGTCAGCGGGCCGACCGAGGAGCCGTCACCGGAGATGTGGTGCACGACCATGGCCAGCACGTAGTCCACCGACCCGTCCGGCCCGGCGTGGGTGCCCTCTCCGGCGATCTGGAACAGCGCGACCTTCATCGGCACCTCGGTGGTGACGTCGAAGATCGTCGAGGTCAGCGCCACCACGGCGGACTCGATCTGCGACGGCGCGACCACCCGCACCTCGAGGCGCGGCGCGGCCTGGGCGGGCGGCAGGATGACCTGCACCGGGCCCGACTCGGTCTGCGGGTAGACCGTCCGCAGGATCTCGTGGCGGCTCACCAGGTCCGCGATGGCGGCACGCAGCGCGGCCACGTCCAGCGCGCCGGACAGCCGCACCGCGATCGGCACGTTGTAGGCCGCCGAGGCGGTGTCGAACCGGTTGAGGAACCACATGCGCTGCTGCGCCAGCGACAGCGGAATGTGCTCCGGCCGCGGGCCCGCGGTCAGTGCGCGGCGACCGCCCATGTCGGCGTGCTGCTCCACCCGCACCGCCAGCGCGGCCACGGTGGACGCCTCGAACAGCAGGCGCACCGGCACCCGGGTGTTGAGCGCCTCGCCCAGCCGGGCGGCGACCTGCGTGGCCAGCAGCGAGTTGCCGCCCCAGGCGAAGAAGTCGTCGTCGAGGCCGAGCCGCTTGGACTCACCGTCGCGGTCGGAGATCCGCAGCACTTCGGCGAAGGTGTTCGCCACGATCTGCTCGATCGGCGTGACCGGCGCGCGGAACACCGCCTTCTCGAAGGTGGGCCGCGGCAGCGCCTTGCGGTCCAGTTTGCCGTTGGCGTTGAGCGGCAACGCGTCCAGCTCGATCAGCATCGACGGCACCATGTACGACGGCAGCTCCGCCGACAGCGCGGATTGCAGCGCGCGCTTGTCGAGCGCGCCCGTCCGGGGCACCACATAGGCGACCAGCCGGTCGCCGATGCTCGGATCGTTGTGCGCGACGACGGCCGCCGCGCTCACCGCGTCCTGCCGCAGCAGCGCGGCCTCGATCTCGCCGAGTTCGATGCGGAAACCGCGGATCTTCACCTGGAAGTCGGTGCGGCCCCGGTAGTCCAGCTCGCCGGTGGCGTTCCAGGCCACCAGGTCGCCGGTGCGGTACATCCGGTCGCCCGACGCGCCGAACGGGTCGGCGACGAACCGGTCGGCGGTCAGATCGGGACGGCCGAAGTAGCCGCGCGCCAGCTGCGCACCGGCCAGATACAGCTCACCCGAGACGCCCACCGGCACCGGCCGCAAGCGGGAGTCGAGCACGTAGACCCGGCTGTTCCACTCCGGCGCGCCGATCGACACCGACGCCTCGTCGGCATCGGTGACCAGGTGGCTGGTGATCGACACCGCCGCCTCGGTCGGACCGTAGAGGTTGTGCAGTTCGGCGGCGTTGTGCCTGCGCAACCGCTGGGCGGTGGCGGCGGGCAGCGCCTCACCGATGGCCAGCACCCGGCGCAGCGAGTCCGACAGGCGGCCACCGGATTCGGTGAGCAACGCGTCCAGCATGGACGGCACCACGTGCAGGGTGGTGACGCCGGTGGCGCGCATCAGTTCGTTCAGGTAGGCCGGATCGCGGTGCCCGTCGGCGGCCGAGATCACCAGGCGGCCACCGGAAACCGCGGCCGACCAGAACTCCCAGACCGAGAGGTCGAAGGTGGCCGCCGTCTTCAGCAGCACCGCGTCCTCGGCGCCCAGCTCGAAGACAGAGGTCTCCCACTGCAACTGATTGACGGTCGCGGCGTGCGGGACCGCGACACCCTTCGGCTGGCCGGTCGAACCCGAGGTGAAGATCACGTACGCGGTGTTCGCCGGGGTCAGCGCACCGGTGCGCTCGTCGGCGGTCACCGGAGCGGCCGTGTACTCGGTGAGGTCGAGCGCGTCGATCGGCACGACGTCGGCCGCGGCGGTGTGGAAGCCGTCCCGGCCGGTGGTCAGCACGCACACCGGCGCGGCGGTGCCGAGGATGTAATCGGTCCGCTCCGCAGGCTGGTCCGGATCGATCGGCACGTACGCGGCACCGGCCTTCGCGACCGCGTACATCGCGACCACGAGATCGCTGCTGCGGCGGATGGCCAGCGCGACGCGGTCCTCCGGGCCGACGCCACGGCCGATCAGGTACCGGGCCAGGCGGTTGACCCGCGCGTCCAGCCCCGCGTAGGTCAGCTCCCTGCGGCCGGTGGGCTCGTCGGCGACCAGCGCGACGGCCGCGGGCGTCGCCGCCACCGTGGCGTCCAGCAGCGACACCAGCGTCGCGGTGCGCGTGGAGCCCGCGGAACGCGCGGCGAGCAGAGCGTCGAGGTCGTATTCGGTGGCGTTCCAGGCCGTGAGGATGCGCTCGCTCTCCTCGGACGCGAGCAGATCGATCTCGCCCACCCGCACGGTGGCGTCGGTCAGCACGGCATCGAGCACCCGCAGGAACCGGTCGGCGAAGCCCTGAACCGTGTTCTCGTCGAACAGGTCGGTGGCGTAACCGAATTCGGTGATGATCTCGGCGGGCGTGCCGTCCTCGGCGTACCGGTCGTAGAGCGTGACGTGCAGGTCGGTCTTGGCCAGCTGCGAGTCGAAGTTGACCGCGCTCACGGTGAGCCCGGGCAGCTCGAAGGTGGTCTCGGCCAGGTTCTGGAACGACAGGCCCACCTGGAACAGCGGGTTGCGCGCGGTGGAGCGCACCGGGTTGAGCACCTCGACGAGACGCTCGAACGGCACGTCGGCGTTGGCGAACGCCTCCAGGTCGCGTTCCTTCACGTCGCCGAGCAGATCGGCGAAGCGCTCGGCGGGCCGCACCCGGGTGCGGAACACCAGGGTGTTGACGAACATGCCGATCAGATCGTCGAGTTCGCGTTCGCCACGACCGGCGATCGGGGTGCCCACGGCGATGTCGTCGGTGCCCGACAGCCGTGACAGCAGCACCGCCAGCGCCGCGTGCACCACCATGAACAGCGACGCGTTGTGCGCGCGCGCCAGCTCGTGCAGGCGGGCGTGCCGCTGCGGGTCGATCTCGAAGCGGATCGCCTTGCCCTGGAACGACTGCGCGGGCGGGCGCGGCCGGTCGGCGGGCAGCTCCAGCTGATCGGGCAGGTCGGCCAGTGCCGTGGTCCAGTACGCCACCTGACGGGCGGCCAGCGATTCCGGATCGTCCTCGGATCCGAGCACCGCGCGCTGCCACAGCGCGTAGTCGGCGTACTGCACCGGAAGCGGCTGCCACTGCGGCGCCTCGCCCTGCACGCGGGCTACGTAGGCGGCCATCACGTCACGGGCCAGCGGGCCCATCGACGAACCGTCGGCCGCGACGTGGTGCACGGTGAACGCCAGCACATGCTCATCGTCGGCAATCCGGAACAGCGCCACCGCCAACGGCACCTCGACGGTGACATCGAAGGTGGTCAGCGCGAAGCCGATGACCGCGCCGAGCAGATCCTCCTCGGCCACGTCGATCGGGGTGAGCGCCGCCGCCGACCGGTCCGCCGGACGGATCACCTGGTGCGGCCCGTCCGCCGACCGCGGGTAGGTGGTGCGCAGCACCTCGTGGCGGGCGAACACGTCGCCGATGGCCTGCTCCAGCGCGGCCACGTCGAGCGTGCCGGACAGCCGGACGGCCAGCGGGATGTTGTCCACCGCCGAGGTCGCCGTGTCGAACTGGTTGAGGAACCAGTACCGCTGCTGAGCGGGCGACAGCGGGATGCGCGCCGGGCGCTCCCCCGCCTCCAGGCGCGGCCGGTCCCGGCCGGACCCGGCGTTGTGCTCCACCCGGGTGGCCAGCGCCTGCACGGTGGACGCCTCGAACAGGTCGCGCACCGCGAGCTTGGTGTCCAGCGCGGCGCCCAGCCGCGCGGTCACCTGGGTGGCCAGCAGCGAGTTGCCGCCGAGTTCGAAGAAGTCGTCGTCCAGGCCGACCCGCGCGACGCCGAGCACGTCGCCGAAGGTGCCCGCCACGATCTCCTCGATCGGGGTGGACGGGGCCCGGAACACCTTGGCCTCGAACACCGGCGCGGGCAGCGCCTTGCGGTCCAGCTTGCCGGAGGCGTTCAGCGGGAACTCCTCCAGCACGACGAACGCCGAGGGCACCATGTAGGCGGGCAACTCGCCGCCGAGTTCCGCGCGCACGCCCTCGATGTCCACCGAACGACCGGCGGTCGCGATGACGTACGCGACCAGCTGGTCGCCGAGCCGATCGTCCGAGCGCACCACGACCACGGCCTGGGCGATCGATTCCAGGGCCGTGAGCGCCGACTCGATCTCGCCGAGTTCGATGCGCAGACCGCGCAGCTTCACCTGGAAGTCGGTGCGGCCCAGGTACTCCAGCTCGCCCTTGTCCGTCCAGGACACCAGGTCGCCGGTGCGGTACATCCGCTCGCCGTCGCCGAACGGGTTGGCCACGAAGCGGTCGGAGGTCAGATCCGGACGCGCGACATAGCCGCGGGCCAGTTGCACGCCCGCGAGGTACAGCTCACCCGCGACGCCCACCGGCACCGGGTGCAGCCGCGAATCCAGCACGTACACCTGGGTGTTGAACACCGGGGCGCCGATCGGCACCGACACCGTGTCGTCCTCGGTCACCTCGTGGAAGGTGACATCGACCGCGGCCTCGGTCGGGCCGTACAGGTTGTGCAGCCGCGCGCCGGTGAGTTCCTGCATCCGCTGCGCGGTGGCGGCGGGCAGCGCCTCACCGGAGGCGAAGACAGTGCGCAGGCTGGTGCATTCGTCGGCGCGTTCCTCGGCCACGAACACCGACAGCATGGACGGCACGAAGTGCGCCGTGGTGACCTGCTCGCCGGTGATGACCTGCACGAGGTAGGCCGGGTCGCGATGACCGTCGGGCTTGGCCACCACGAGGCGGGCGCCGACCTGCAAGGGCCAGAAGAACTCCCACACCGACACGTCGAAGGTGGCCGGGGTCTTCTGCAACACCACGTCGGTGTCGTCCAGGCCGTACTCGTCCTGCATCCACACCAGGCGGTTGACGATCGCGGCGTGCGAGACCGCCACACCCTTCGGGCGGCCGGTCGAACCGGAGGTGAAGATCACGTACGCGGTGTTCGACGGACGCAACGGCGCACGGCGATCGGCGTCGATCAGCGGCTCGTCGGAGTATCCCGCCAGCGAGACCACATCGATCTCGACTGCCGGGGTCGTGCCCGCGTCGAAACCGTCGCGCGAGGTGGTGAGCACGCACACCGGCTGCGCGGTGTCGAGCACGTAGCGGGTGCGGTCGGCCGGGTGGTCCGGGTCCAGCGGCACGTACGCGCCACCGGCGACGCTCACCGCGTACATGCCGACCACGAGGTCGATCGAGCGGCGCATGCCGAGCGCGACCATCGAATCGGGGCCGACGCCCAGCTCGATCAAGTGGCGGGCAAGGCGGTTCACCCTGGCGGCGAACTCGGCGTAGGACAGAGTCGTCCCCTCGAACGTCACCGCGGGCGCGTCCGGGGTCCGCGCCAGTTGCGCGGCGAACATCGACACCAGCGTGGCCGCCGGGTCCACCGGATGCGCGGTGTCGTTCCACCGCTCCAGCACCTCGGTGCGCTCGACGCTGTCGAGCAACTCGACGTCGCCGATGGTCACCGACGCGTCCCCGGCGATCGCGGTCAGCATCCGCACCAGCCGCGACGCGACACCGGCGATGGTGTCGGCGTCGAACATGTCGGTCGCGTAGGCGAATTCGGCGGTCATGCCGTCAGCGGCGCCCCCGGCGTCGAACCGGTCGGCCAGGTTGAGGTGCAGGTCGAACTTGGCGGTCACCACGTCCAGCGGAACACCGGCCACTTCCAGGCCGGGCAGCTCGAAGGTGGCCTCCCCGGTGTTCTGGAACGACAGCATCACCTGGAACAGCGGGTGGCGCGCCTGCGAGCGCGCCGGGTTCAGGATCTCCACCAGCCGCTCGAACGGCAGGTCCGCGTGTGCGAACGCCGCGAGGTCGGTGTCCTTGGTGCGCGCCAGCAGTTCGGTGAACGGTTTCCCGGGATCGACCGCGCTGCGCAGCACCAGAGTGTTGACGAACATGCCGATCGCGTCGTCGAGCACCGCTTCACCGCGGCCCGCGACCGCGGTGCCGATGGCGATGTCGTCGCTGCCGGACAACCGGGCCAGCAGGGCGGCGAACGCCGCGTGCACCACCATGAACAGGCTGGCGCCGTTCGCGCGGGCCAGCGCGTTCAGCTCGCGCAACAGCTGCGCGTCGAGCGAGAACTCGTACACGCCACCGCGGTTGGACGCCACCGCGGGACGCGAGCGGTCCGACGGCAGGTCCAGCTGATCCGGCAGTCCGGCCAGGGTGTCGGACCAGAACGCGACCTGCTGGGCGATCAGCGACGCGGGATCGCCTTCGGCGCCCAGCGTCTCGCGCTGCCACAGCGCGTAGTCGGCGTACTGCACCGGCAGCGGAGCCCAGGCGGGCGCCTCGCCGCGCGAACGCGCGGAGTAGGCCACCATCACGTCGCGCGCCAGCGGACGCACCGACCAGCCGTCACCGGAGATGTGGTGCACCACGAACACCAGCACGTGGGTGTCGGGCTGCGAGCCGTCCATCGAGCCCGCGATGCGGAACAGCGCGGCACGCACCGGGACCTCGGCGGTGACGTCGAAGCCGGTCAGCACCAGTTCGCTGATCCGGTCGGAGATCTCGGCCTCGGACACCTCGATCGGGGCGAGATCGATGGCGTTGTGCCCGGCGGGCAGTACCACCTGCACGCCCTGGCCGTCGGCGGTCTCCGGGTAGACGGTGCGCAGCACCTCGTGCCGGTCGACCACGTCGGCGACGGCCTGGCGCAGCGCCTCGGTGTCCAGCGTTCCGGTGAGCCGGACCGCGAGCGGGATGTTGTTCACCGCGGTCTGGTTGTCGAAACGGTTCAGGAACCACATGCGCTGCTGAGCCAGCGACAGCGGGATCTTGGACGGGCGCGGGCCCGCGACGAGCTCGCGGCGGCGTCCGGTGCCCTGGTGGGTCTCCACCCGGGCCGCCAGCGCGGCCACGGTCGGCGCCTCGAACAGGGTGCGGACCGGGATCCGGGTGTCCAGCGCGGCGCCGAGCCTGGCCACCACCTGGGTGGCGACCAGCGAGTTGCCGCCCAGATCGAAGAAGTCGTCGTCCAGGCCGACCGCGCGTTCGGCGCCGGCCTGCGTCAGGCCCAGCACCTCGGCGAAGACGTCGGCGACGATCTCCTCCACCGGAGTCGACGGAGCGCGGAATTCCCGTGCCTCGAAGACGGGCTCGGGCAGCGCGCGCCGATCCAGCTTGCCGTTCGGGTTCAGCGGCATCGCGTCGAGCACGACGATCGCGGCGGGCACCATGTACGACGGCAAGTGCGCGGACAGGTGCGCCCGCAACGCCTCGACATCCACCGTGGCACCGTTCGCGGGCACCACGTAACCCACCAGCTGATCGCCGGTGCGCGCGTCGGAGCGCACCAGCGCGACCGACTGCGCGACCGATTCGTGGGCGGTCAGCGCGGTCTCGATCTCGCCGAGTTCGATGCGCAGACCGCGCAGCTTCACCTGGAAGTCGGTGCGGCCCAGGTATTCGATGGCGCCGGTGGCGTCCCGGGTCACCAAGTCGCCGGTGCGGTACATCCGCGCGCCGGGCTCCCCGTACGGGTTGGCCACGAACCGGTCGGCGGTCAGATCCGCGCGACCGAAGTAGCCGCGCGCCAGCTGATCACCCGCGAGGTACAGCTCACCCGCGACGTTCGGCGGCACCGGGTGCAGGCGCGCGTCCAGCACGTACGCCTGCGCGTTCCACACCGGAAGGCCGATCGGCACAGCGCCGTCCACCTCGTCGGCGACGGGTCCGTGGGTGGCGTGCACCGTGAACTCGGTGGGGCCGTACAGGTTGTACAGCGCGGCGTCGCTCACCCGCCGGATGGCGACGACCGCGTCGGCTGTGAACGCCTCACCGGCGACGAACAGCGTCCGCAGCGAGGCGAGCGCGTCGGCGTCGGCCGGGTCGATCCCGGCCGCGAAGACGCTCAGCATGGACGGCACGAACGAGGTCATGGTGACCCGCTCCGCCGCGATCACCTCGGCGAGGTACTGCGGGTCGCGGTGTCCGTCCGGGCTCGCCACCACGATGCGCCCGCCGGTGCTCAGCGGGCCGAACAGCTCCCACACCGACACATCGAAGGTGGCGGGGGTCTTGAACAGCACCACGTCGCCCGAGCCGATGCCGTATTCGCCGGTGATCCAGCGGATCTGGTTGACGACCGCCGAATGCGGCACGGCGACGCCCTTCGGACGTCCGGTCGAACCCGAGGTGAAGATCACGTACGCCGGGTGCTGCGGGCGCAGCGGCGCGATGCGCTCGGCGTCGGTGACGGGTGCGTCCGGGTAGCCGGACAGGTCCAGCTCGTCGATGTTCAGCGTCGCGCGGCCCGCGCCGTCGAACGCGTCGCGCGCGGTGGTCAGCACGCAGACCGGGTCGGCCGAGTCGAGCACGTAGTGCACGCGGTCGGCGGGCTGGTCCAGATCCAGCGGCACGTAACCGCCGCCCGCGGCGTGCACCGCGTAGGCGGCCACGACCAGGTCCACCGAGCGGCGCATGCCCAGGGCGACCAGCGTCTCCGGGCCGACGCCCGCCTCGATGAGGCGGCGCGCCAACTGCCGCACCCGGGCGGCGAATTCGGCGTAGGCCAGAACCGTTCCGGTGGCCGGGTCGACCACGGCGACCGCGTCCGGCGTGGCCGCGGCCTGCGCGGCGAACTCCTCGACCAGCGTGGTCGCCGGGCCGAGGTCGCGGGCGGTGTCGTTCCAGCCGCGCAGCGCCTGCGCGGTCTCCTGCTCGTCCAGCAGCGCGATGTCGCCGATCGGCCGGTCCGGTTCGGCGGCGACGGCCTTCAGCAACCGGCCGAAGCGGCGGCCGAACTCGGCCATGGTGGCCGGGTCGAACAGGTCGGTGGCGTAGATCAGCTCGGCGGCGATGCCCGCGCCGGTGCCGCCGGCGGTTTCGGCGTCGCGTTCGGACAGCACCAATTGCAGATCGAACTTGGCGACGTCGATCGGCAGGTCGACACCGCTCACCGTCAGACCGGGCAGCTCCAGGCTGTTCTGGCCGGTGTTCTGGAACGACAGCATCACCTGGAACAGCGGGTGGCGCGCCTGCGAACGCGCCGGGTTCAGGATCTCCACCAGCCGCTCGAACGGCAGGTCGGCGTGCCCGAACGCGGCGATGTCGGTGGCGCGCACCGAACGCAGCAGCTCGGTGAACGTCGCGCCGGACTCGATCGGGGTCCGCAACACCAGGGTGTTGACGAACATGCCGATCAGGTCGTCGAGCGCGCGCTCGCCACGACCGGCGACCGGCGTGCCGATCGCGATGTCGTCCTCGCCGGACAGCCGCGCCAGCAGCACGGCCAGCGCGGTGTGCGCGACCATGAACAGCGTCGCTCCCCTGGTACGGGCGAGTTCGGTGAGCTGGGCGTGGGTCTGGGCGTCGATCTCGAAGACGTGCGTGGCGCCGCGGCCGGAGGCGATCGCGGGGCGCGGCCGGTCGGCGGGCAGGTCCAGCTGCTCGGGCAGCCCGCGCAGCGTGTCCGACCAGAACGAGATCTGCTCGGAGATCACCGAACTCGGGTCGTCCTCGGCGCCGAGCACCTGGCGCTGCCACAGCGCGAAGTCGGCGTACTGCACCTCCAGCGGACGCCAGGCGGGCTCGCCGCCGTCGACGCGGGCGCCGTAGGCGGTCATCACGTCCCTGGTCAGCGGGCCCATGGAGAAACCGTCGGCCGAGATGTGGTGCACCACCAGGGCGAGCACGTGCTCGGTGGGGCTGATCTCGAACAGCCGGGCGCGGAACGGCACCTCGGCGGTGACGTCGAAGGCCGTGCCGATCAGCCGCGCGAGCTGCTCGGGCAGTTCGGCTTCGGTGACGTCGACCGGCGTGAGGTCGGGGATGACCTTCGCGGTGGCCACGGTCTGCTGACGCGCCGCGCCGTCCACCTCGGGGTAGAACGTGCGCAGCGACTCGTGGCGGGCCAGTACATCGGCGACGGCGATCTGCAACGCCTGCCGGTCGAGGAGGCCGGACAGCCGCACCGCGGCCGGGATGTTGTCCACCGCCGAGTCGGGGTCGAAGCGGTTGAGGAACCACATGCGCTGCTGAGCCAGCGACAGCGGGACCAGCTCCGGTCGCTGCTGCGGCGCCAGCGGCGCACGGCCGCCCACGCCCGCCTTGGTCTCCGCGCGCGCCGCCAGCGCGACCACGGTGGAGGCCTCGAACAGTTCGCGCACGCCGAGGTCGGTGTCCAGCGCGGCCGACAGCCTCGCGGCGACCTGGGTGGCCGACAGCGAGTTGCCGCCGAGGGCGAAGAAATCGTCGTCCAGGCCGACCCGCTCCAAGCCGAGCACGTCGGCGAAGGTCGCGGCGACGATTTCCTCGACCGGCGTGGTGGGGGCGCGGAACACCGCGGCCTCGAACACCGGCGCGGGCAGCGCCTTGCGGTCCAGCTTGCCGGAGGCGTTGAGCGGGAACTCCTCCAGCACGATCACGACCGACGGCACCATGTAGGCGGGCAACTGCCGCGCCAGGTCCTCGCGGACCAGGTCGGTGTCCAGCGCGGCATCCGGCGCGGGGATGACGTACGCGACGAGCTGGTCGCCCGCGTGCGCGTCCGAGCGCACCACGACTACCGCCTGTGCGACTTCCTCGAGGCCGGTCAGCGCCTGCTCGATCTCACCCAACTCGATACGCAGACCACGCAACTTCACCTGGAAGTCCGTACGGCCCAAATACTCCAGTTCACCGTGCTCGGTCCACGCCACCAAGTCACCCGTGCGATACATCCGCACACCAGGCTCCCCGTAGGGATTGGCGACGAACCGGTCACTGGTCAGATCCGGACGCGCGACATAACCCCGCGCGAGCTGGGCACCCGCCAGATACAACTCACCCGCGACACCCACCGGCACCGGACGCAGACGCCCATCCAGCACGAACACCTGCGTGTTGAACACCGGAGCACCGATCGGCACCGACTCGATGTCAGCATCGACGACCTCATGGAAAGTGACGTCAACCGCCGCTTCCGTAGGGCCGTAAAGGTTGTGCAGGGCGGCACCGGTCAACTCCCGCAAACGATGCGCGGGCTTCGGCGGCAACGCCT
>NZ_BAFZ01000099.1 GCF_000308575.1 Nocardia exalbida NBRC 100660
ACGACGTCGAGGATTGGGTGTGGCCGAATGCGTGTATCTGCTCCGATAACGGTCTCGGCTTTGGTTGTTGCTGGTGTGGTGGTGAGTGGTTCGGGCGTGCAGTCGCCGGTGGGGGTGTCGGCGCCGCGGGCGCCGGAGGTGTTGGCGGCGGCGTCGGGTGTGCAGGGCGCGGCGTCGCGGGAGGTGGGGTTGTTGCCGGTGGCGGCGGAGGGGCCGCGGCGGTTGCGTGCGGTGACGCCGGGGGTGGCGCCGTTCGCGGGTGTGGTTCCGTTGCAGGAGGTTACGTTGCCGGCGGCGGGGGGTGCGCTGGGTATTCCGGAGGTGGTGTTGGCGGCGTATCGGAATGCGGAGTTGGCGTTGGGGTCCTCGGTGCCGGGGTGTGGGTTGTCGTGGAGTTTGCTGGCGGGGATCGGGCGGATCGAGTCGGGGCATGCGCGGGGTGGGCGTACGGATGCGGCGGGTACGACGGTGTCGCCGATTTTCGGTCCGGCGTTGGATGGGAGTTTGCCGGGTAATGAGGTGATCAGGGCTGGGGATGGGGGGTTTGTGCGGGCGTTGGGTCCGATGCAGTTCTTGCCGGGGACGTGGGGTGTGTATGGGGCGGACGGTAATGGGGACGGGGTGGCCGATCCGCATAATGTGTTCGACGCGGCGTTGGCGGCGGGGAAGTATTTGTGTTCGGGGGGTTTGGATCTGCGGGAGCCGTCGCAGGAGTTGCGTGCGGTGTTGCGGTACAACAACTCGATGGCGTATGCGGCGAATGTGCTGAGTTGGGCGGCGGCGTATCGGACCGGGGGTTCGCCTACGCAGGTGCGCATCTCGCCGGACCTGATACCGCCGGGAGCATTGTCGCCGGGTTCGGAGATGTCCGCGGTGCGCACGACCACCCCGACCACCGATCCGGCCGAACAGGCGCGGGCGGCGGGCCAGGCGCCCGCCCCGCGGCCACGACAGCAGCCGACCCAGGTGATGATCACGCTCCCGGGTCTGCCACCCATTCCCTGCGGGATCTTCTGCCCGCCGCCACCGCCGGTGAATCCGTGTGCGGGCCAATCGGTGCCCGCCCCGATGCCGTTCCCGGACCTACCCGGGACCGCACGCGTACCGCTCGCACCGCAGCAGCCCTACGGCGGCGCGGCGGCCGCACCCCGCGACCCCGCCGATCCCGCGCGCCCGGCCGATCCCGCCGTGGCGGGCAGGCCCGCCGACGCCGGAGCCTTCGGGCAGTCCGCCACTCCGGACCAGGCAGCCGCCGGATGCGTTCAGCCCGATACCACGCTGGCCACCACCGAGTCCGCGCCCATCCCCGGTGACCTGCCCGCGCCCGACAAGGCACCGCGCGGTGACAGCGAACCCGCTACCACCACCCCGCCCGCCCCTGCGCCCGAAGCCGAACCGGCGCCCAGTGCCGAATCCGCACCGACGCCGCCGCCGGGAATCACCCTGCCGTTCGGCATCGTCATCCCCCTGCCCGCGCCACCGGTCGCACCCCAGCAGTGATTCAAACTCCGTATCAGATCACGAAGCAGTAACAAAAAGATCTCGGATGCGGTAGCCTCTCCCTCGGTCCGTAACAAAGGGCTCACAGCGAGTCATGGGAGGGTCACCACACCGTGGGGCGTCATCGAAAACAACCGCCTGCCACCGTCAGACGCGGTTCCGTCATCGCGTTGACCGGCTTGGTTCCCGCCGGGCTCGTCTCCGTCACCGCCGCCTCCGAGGTCGGCGACGCCGTCCCGCTCGCGGCCGCGGTCCAGACACCGGATGATCAGGACGTGCAGGGCGCCCGGCCGCAGTCGGCCGTCGAGCCCGTCGCAGGCACCGAATTCCTCGCGCACGCAATGGCCAAGGCCGCGCCCACCGCGACGCCCGTGGTGAAAACCGTTGCGCTGCCGAGTGGGCGGCAACCCGCCGCGATGCCCGCCGGGCCGCTGGGCGTCCCCGGCGTGGCCGTCGCGGCCTATCAGAACGCGGAACGAGTGCTGGCCGCCGAGAACCCCGTGTGCGGCATGCCGTGGTCGCTGCTGGCCGGTATCGGCCGGGTCGAGTCCACCCACGCCTTCGGCGGTAAGGCCGACGCCGACGGCAACCCGCTCAGCCCCGTCTACGGCCCCGTGCTGGACGGCTCGCTCACGGGCAACCACGTCGTTCGCGATTCCGACAACGGCGCACTGGACGGCCTGGACGGCTACGACCGCGCGATCGGTCCGATGCAGTTCCTGCCCGACACCTGGAAGCGTTACGCGGGCGACGGCAACGGCGACGGCATCGCCGATCCGCAGAATCTGTTCGACGCCGCCCTGACCGCCGGGAAATACCTGTGCGAAGGCGGCCTGAACATGCGTGACCTGGCACAACAGTCCAAAGCGATCCTGCGCTACAACCACTCCATGGCCTACGTCGCGAACGTCATGGCCTGGGAGACCTCCTACAGCACGGGGGTCGCACCCCGGCCCGCGGAGCTGCCGAAAATTTGACACGCCTAAAATTCCTGCCATGCCAGTAGTTACGGAATCGGACGTGCGGGGTGCCCTCGCAAAGGTCGACGACCCGGAGATCCGCAAGCCGATCACCGAACTGGGCATGGTGAAAAGCGTCGTCATCGGCGCCGGCAGCGATGTCCACGTGGAGATCTACCTGACGACGGCGGGCTGCCCCCTGCGGACGGAGATCCAGCAGCGGGTCACCAAGGCCATCGCCGACGTGCCCGGTGTGGGCGCCATCTCCGTCGAGCTCGACGTGATGGACGACGAGCAGCGCACCGCACTGCGCAAACAGTTGCGCGGCGACTCGGCCGATCCGGTCATCCCGTTCGCCCAGCCCGGCTCGCTGACCCGCGTCTACGCGGTCGCCTCCGGGAAAGGCGGCGTCGGTAAGTCCAGCGTCACGGTGAACCTGGCCGCCGCCATGGCCGCGCGCGGTCTGTCGGTCGGCGTGCTGGACGCGGACATCTACGGTCATTCCGTCCCGCGCATGCTCGGCACCGATGCCAGGCCCACCCAGGTCGAGCGGATGATCATGCCGCCGGTCGCGCACGACGTGAAAATGATCTCGATCGCCCAGTTCACGCAGGGCAACACGCCCGTGGTGTGGCGCGGCCCGATGCTGCACCGGGCGTTGCAGCAGTTCCTCGCCGACGTGTTCTGGGGTGACCTCGACATCCTGCTGCTCGACCTGCCGCCCGGCACCGGTGACGTCGCCATCTCCATCGCGCAGCTGATCCCCGGGGCCGAGATCCTGGTCGTCACCACCCCGCAGCCGGCCGCCGCCGAGGTGGCCGAGCGGGCGGGCGCGATCGCGCTGCAAACACGCCAGCGCATCGCGGGCGTGGTGGAGAACATGTCCTGGCTGGACCTGCCGGACGGCACCCGGATGGACCTGTACGGCTCCGGTGGCGGCCAAGCCGTCGCCGACCGGCTCACCCGCGCGGTGGGTGCGACCGTGCCGCTGCTCGGTCAGATTCCCATCGAACAGGCGCTGCGGGAAGCGGGCGACGAGGGAACCCCGATCGTGCTGCGCGATCCGGAGAACCCCGCCGCCAAGGCTCTGCTGGAGGTGGCGGACAAGCTCGCCGTCCGCCGTCGCGGCCTCGCGGGCATGTCCCTCGGCATCGACACCACCCGGCATCTGTAGCGAGCACGACGCGCGAGACCGCCTGTCGGTGTGCCCTAATAAGCTCACCTCATGCTCACCATGCTGTTGTACGTGCTGATCGTCGGCTTGGTCGCCGCGGTGCTGTTCTTACTGGCCAGTGCGGTGTTCGGGCGGTCGGAGGAGCTGGGGCCGCTGCCGGAGGGGACGACGGCCACCGTGCTGCCGGTGGAAGGGATCACCGGGGCGGACGTGCGCGCGTTGCGCTTCCAGCAGGTGGTGCGCGGCTACAAAGCCGGCGAGGTGGATTGGGCGCTGACCCGGCTGGCCGCGCGGATCGATGAGCTCCAGCACCAGCTGGCCGAAGCGCAGGCCGCGCGGTGGCAGACGCCGATCGCGCCGGAGTCGAAGTGAGCGCCCTGGCCGACGACGGGCTGGTTCGCTGTGCCTGGCCGCTGGAGTCCCAGCTCTATCGGGACTATCACGACCACGAGTGGGGCAAGCCCCTGCACGGCGATGACGCCTTGTTCGAGCGGCTCTGCCTGGAGGCGTTTCAATCCGGCCTGTCCTGGCTGACCATCCTGCGCAAACGCCCGGCCTTTCGTGCGGCGTTCGCCGGGTTCGCCATCGAGCGCGTCGCGGAGTTCGGCGACGACGACGTCGCCCGGCTGATGGCCGACGCGGGCATCGTCCGCAACCGCAGCAAGATCGACGCGGCCATCGCCAACGCACGGGTTGCCCGCGACCTCGACATCGGCCTGGACGAGTTGCTCTGGTCGTTCGCCCCACCGCCGCGCCCGCGCCCGCGCCGCGGCGCCGACGTGCCCGCGACCACACCCGAATCCATCGCGCTGGCAAAAGAATTGAAACGGCGCGGATTCCGGTTCGTCGGACCGACCACGGCGTACGCGCTGATGCAGGCGACCGGAATGGTGGATGACCACCTGGCCGATTGCTGGGTGGGCAACGACCGGCCCGGCACGGGCCGACCGGTCACTTTTTGAACTCAGCTATCCGTCCACATCCGCGATAGGGAAGAATGGGACGGGTGTAGCTCGCCAAACGCCGGCGAGCTCACTGGTTGGTGACAACTGGAGTTCCAAGAAAGTGCGCAGCAGACCGCGCAGATCTGGAGGGAGCAGAGGATGGCGGCCATGAAGCCCCGCACCGGGGACGGTCCCCTCGAGGCAACCAAGGAAGGGCGTGGAATCGTTATGCGGGTTCCACTCGAGGGTGGCGGGCGTCTGGTCGTCGAACTCACGCCGGACGAGGCAGCGGCGCTCGGTGACGAACTGAAGAGCGTCACGAGCTGAGTGGGCCCGGCTGAGCACTCGGCCCTCGCCGACGCGGCCGGCGTCCTGGCCTGCCCGGAATGCATTCGGGCGCACCAGGACGCCGCGCCGCTCGCGCTCGAACCACGGGATCGAGCACTGCGCTGCGGTCGCGGCCACAGCTTCGACGTCGCCAGACAGGGCTACGTCAGTTTGCTGACCGGTGCGTCGACCAAGATGACCGGGGACACCGCGGCCATGCTCGACGCTCGTGCCGCTTTCCAGAGCGGAGGGCACTTCGCGCCGATCTCCGACGCGGTGACGCACGCCGTCACGACGCGCCCGACGGACCGCCCGGTCCTGGAGATCGGCGCGGGCACCGGCTACTACCTCGCCCGGGCGCTCGACGCCGCTCCCCCGGCCGTCGGCATCGGACTGGACGTGGCCAAACCCGCCGTGCGGCGCTGCGCCCGCGCCCACCCACGCGCCGCGGCGGTGCTGGCCGACGCCTGGCGCGGGTTGCCGATCCGCGACGGCGCGCTGGCCTGCGTACTCTCCGTCTTCGCCCCGCGCAATCCCGGCGAGATCGCCCGGGTGCTCGCCGAGGACGGCCGCTTCGTCGTCGCCACACCCACCGAACGTCATCTTCGCGAGCTGATCGAGCCACTGGACATGGTCCGGGTCGACCCCGACAAGGACCGCAGGCTCGATGCCGCCATGGCGGGACATTTCGAACCGGTCGAACGGACGCTGGTGGAGTACCCGATGACGCTCGCCAGAGCCGATGTCGCGCACGTGGTGGGGATGGGCCCGTCCGCGCACCACGCCGCCGCGGCGGCGGATCCGGCGCGGCTACCGGAGACCGTCGAGGTGACCGCTTCGGTCGTCGTGGGCACCTACCGCCCGGCGGCATAATCGCCCGGCTCAGCCCTTCCTGATCTCGTCGTAGACCGCCACCGTGCGCGCCGCGATGCGCGACCAGTCGAATTCGGAGATCGCCCGCTCCCGCCCGGCGGCCCCGAGGCGGACGGCCAGCTCTCGATCGCCGGCCACCTCGTTCACGGCGGCGGCGAGCCCGTGCTCGTAGTCCCCGGCCGCACCCGCGTCGTAGTGCACCAGCCGCCCGTTGCGGCTGTCGACCACCTCGGGGATGCCGCCGACGTCCGAGGCGACCACCGCGGTCGCGCAGGCCATCGCCTCCAGGTTGACGATGCCGAGCGGCTCGTACACCGACGGGCACACGAACACCGACGCGGCGGCGAGAATCTGCCGGATCTGCTCGGTCGGCAACATCTCGCGAACCCAGAACACGTTGCCGCGACGCTGCCGCAGCTCGTGCACCGCCGCGGTGACCTCTTGCGCCAGCTCGGGCGTGTCCGGCGCGCCCGCGCACAGCACGAGCTGGATGTCGGGATCGAAGTCGCGGGCGGCGGCCAGCAGGTGGCCGACACCCTTCTGGCGCGTGATGCGGCCGACGAAGGCGACGATGGGAAGGTCGGTACGCACGCCGAGTTCGGCGAGCACCGACGGCTCGTCACCGGTCGCCGGACCGGGATGCCAGACGGTCCCGTCGATGCCGTTGTGCACCACGTGGACCCGGGCCGGGTCGACGGCGGGATAGGCGTCGAGCACGTCGCGGCGCATGCCCTCGCTCACCGCGATGACGGCGTCGGCGTGCTCGACGGCGTTGCGCTCCGACCAGGAGGACAGCCGGTAGCCGCCGCCGAGCTGCTCGGCCTTCCACGGCCTGCGCGGCTCCAGCGAATGCGCGGTCAGCACGTGCGGGATGCCGTAGAGGGTCGCGGCCAGATGCCCGGCCAAGCCGCTGTACCAGGTGTGCGAGTGCACCACGTCCACCTCGCCCACGGCGTCGGCCATCCGTAGCTGGGCGGACATCATCCGCAGCGCGGCGTTGGCGGCGTGTAGCGACGGATCCGGTTGATGAACCACGGCATCCGGGCGCTCGATGCCCATACAGTGCACGGTCACCTCGCACAGGTGACGCAAATGCGCCGTCAACTGGGTGACGTGCACCCCCGCCCCGCCGTACACCTCGGGTGGATATTCGCGGGTCAGCATCGCGACGCGAAGCCGGTCCCGCTCGTCGGAATCCACCGCCGAACGTCCGCCTTCCGTGCCGAAACTCACCGATCCAAAGTAGACGTTCGGGTCCGCGGCGGCCACTCACGGGCGATCCACCCGGTAGTTTGGCAGGTGTGAGGAGCCAGCCGCACGTACTCGGGATCGTGCTCGCCGGTGGCGAGGGCAAGCGACTCTTTCCACTCACGGCCGACCGCGCCAAGCCAGCCGTCCCGTTCGGCGGCGCCTACCGCCTCATCGACTTCGTCCTCAGCAATCTGGTCAACGCGGGTTTCCTGCGGCTGTGCGTACTCACCCAGTACAAGTCGCACTCGCTCGACCGGCACATCTCGCAGACCTGGCGGCTGTCCGGTTTCGCGGGCGAGTACATCACCCCGGTGCCTGCGCAGCAGCGGCTGGGACCACGCTGGTACACCGGCAGCGCGGACGCGATCCTGCAGTCGCTGAACCTGATCTACGACGAGGACCCGGAATACATCGCGGTGTTCGGCGCCGATCACGTCTACCGGATGGATCCGGAGCAGATGGTGCGCCACCACATCGATTCCGGCGCGGGCGTGACCGTGGCGGGTATCCGGGTGCCGCGCAGCGAGGCGAGCGCGTTCGGCTGCATCGACAGTGACGAGGCCGGCCGCATCACGCAGTTCCTGGAGAAACCCGCGCATCCGCCCGGCACCCCGGATGATCCGAACGTCACGTTCGCGTCCATGGGCAACTACGTCTTCACCACCAAGGTGCTGGTCGACTCGATCCGGGCGGACGCGGACAACGCCGACTCCGACCACGACATGGGCGGCGACATCATTCCGGCCCTCGTCGCGGCCGGACAGGCGAGCGTCTACGACTTCGCCGACAACGACGTGCCCGGCGCCACCGACCGTGACCGCGGCTACTGGCGCGATGTCGGCACCATCGACGCGTTCTACGACGCGCACATGGACCTGGTGTCGGTGCACCCGGTGTTCAACCTCTACAACCGTCACTGGCCCATCCGCGGGGCGGCCGAGAACCTGCCGCCGGCCAAGTTCGCCCAGGGCGGGCTGGCACAGGAATGCATCGTGGGCGCGGGCAGCATCCTGTCCGCGGCGACCGTGCGCAACTCGGTGCTCAGCGCCAATGTCATGGTCGACGACGGCGCCACCGTAGAAGGGTGTGTGCTCATGCCCGGCGTGCGGATCGGACGCGGTGCGGTGGTGCGGCACGCCATCCTGGACAAGAACGTGGTCGTCGGCGAAGGCGAGATCATCGGAGTGGACCTTGCGCGCGATCGCAGCCGTTTCGCCGTGAGCAACGGCGGGGTCGTCACGGTCGGCAAGGGCGTGTGGGTGTAGCCGCGGCGAGCGGTACTAGGGTCCGCCCGGCTCGGGCACCTGCGGGCCGAGGCAGAACGGCGCGCACGGCCCCGGTGTGCGCGGCACGGTCGATTTCGAGGCGTCACCGAAATCGGCGGTGCACACCAAATAGACCATCAGCACAGCGAACAAAAGCACCGCGCCGAAAGCGATCATGGTCCGGCCCCAATGGATCGCTTTGGGACGACGCTCGTCTTCGTCCCAAAGGAACATCATCATCACCACGCCGCACCTCTTCCGGATCCGTTCGGAACCTGACCTCCACCAGTATCGGTCGGTCATCGGCATCGCGCTGCGGCTCGAGCCGGATCGTGGCGGTACGGTCGCTTTTTCGCGAACTCCGCCGATAACCTGCGGGTGGCGCGTTCGCCAGGAGAAGAGGGCGCGCTGGCCAGGAATTCCGGAAAAACTTCGGCGGCAAGCCTATTCGGCCGGAGCGAGAGCCGCCGTCGACGGAGGTATTACTGTGCGGGCGGGGCGACGTTCTGGGTGCAGAACGGCTCGCAGGGTCCAGGGGGCGGCGTGGTTTTCTCGGGGCCGGTGTCGAAATCGGTGTTGCTCACCACCACCATCACGAGCACGGCTCCCAGAATCACGAACAGCAGGGCCAACAGAGTCGGCCGCAGCCAACTCGTTCGCCGTTCGGTCACGACATCCCCCATGACCGCTACTTCGATGGGAGTTAGTTCACGCATAACTGTTTTCCTCACTGGGTTCTTTCTCAGCGCATACCCCGGATTCCGGGAAGGAATCAGACCACGCGCGAATCACTAACCCCGTGAGGCACAGAGCAATCCGTCTCCGACCGGAATCAGTACACAGGTGAGTTCCGGATTCTCCGCGATGGCGCGGGTGGCGGCGCGCACCGCCTGAGTAGCCGGATCCCGTTGCGCCGGATCGGGTACGCGCCCGCCCAGCAGCGCGTTGTGCAACAGAATGGCGCCGCCCTCGCGCAGCAGACGCACCGCTTGGGCGACGTACTCCGGGTGCTCGAGCGGCGCCGCGTCGATGAAGACCAGGTCGTAGGCGCCGTCGGCCAGCCGGGGCAGCACATCCAGCGCCCGTCCGTTGATCAGCCGGGTGCGCGCCGGGGGGATGTCGGCGGCGCGGAACGCCTCCTTGGCCGCGCGCTGATGTTCCGGCTCCGAATCGATGGTGGTCAGCGTGCCGTCCTCGCGCATGCCGTCGAGCAGCCACAATCCGCTGATGCCCGCGCCGGTGCCGACCTCGACCACCGCGCGCGCTCCGAGCAGCTGCGCGTACATGCTCAGCAGCGCCCCTACCGAGGGCGGCACGGGGACAGCGCCGAGTTCGGTGGCCCGTTCCCGCGCGCTGATGAGGATTTCGTCCTCTACGACGGATTCCTCCACGTAGGCGAGATTCCGCTCCAGATTCGATGCCACGGGTATGAGGCTAACGCCGGGCGGGTGATCTCGGCGTTCCGGACAACACGCGCCGCCCGTCATTTCCGCCGCCGGTTTTCTCAGGTGACCCTCAGGATCTCCATATCCCGGCCATATCAGGACCAGAAAGAGTATGAGCAACCGACCGTGTATTAACACGGGACGCGGGAACAACGACATACCGGTTGTCTGTTGTATCCGTACGTGACGGTCCGAAGACCCGGATCGGAGCGAGTGCCCACGTTTGCGGTCCCTAGTAGGAGGTAGCCCCATCCACATGGTCGATGCGGCGCGCGAATACGCCACCCTGCCCGAGCAGATCCTGCCGGTCGAAGCGGACTCCGTCGAGGACGCGGTCGAGCTGAGCGGGACTGCTGCCTTCGATGCCACCGGTGACCGGTCGGCGATGCCGACGTGGGACGAACTGGTCCGGGAGCACGCCGACCGGGTCTACCGGTTGGCCTACCGCCTCTCCGGCGACGCACAGGACGCGGACGACCTCACCCAGGAGACGTTCATCCGGGTGTTCCGTTCGCTGTCGAACTACCAGCCGGGCACCTTCGAGGGGTGGCTACACCGCATCACCACCAACCTGTTCCTGGACATGGTGCGCCGCCGCAACCGGATCAGGATGGAAGCGCTGCCCGAGGACTACGACCGGGTGCCCGCCGAGGGCCCGGGGCCGGAGCAGGCGTATCACGACGCCCGGCTCGATCCCGACCTGCAATCGGCCTTGGATTCGCTCGCGCCGGAGTTCCGCGCGGCCGTGGTGCTGTGTGACATCGAGGGGCTGTCCTACGAGGAGATCGGCGCTACGCTCGGCGTGAAACTGGGCACTGTGCGCAGTCGGATCCATCGTGGACGTCAAGCCCTGCGCGACTACCTTGCGCATAATGGAAGTGAGCAGCGGTTCGCCGCTGAAGCGAACATAGGGTGATTCGTCGGACGCCGACATCGCCCGAACCTCGGTCGAGTTCGGTTGAAAGGGTGAGCACCGAATGAGTGGCGACTCCAGCACGTCCGGTCCGCCCCGTTTCCGCCCCACCGAGCATCTGGCGAGTGAGGCGGTCGCGGCGTACGTGGACGGGGAGCTACGGATGAACGCCTACCTGCGTGCCGCTCAACACCTGTCGCTGTGTCCCGAGTGCGCGGCGGAGGTCGATGCCCAGCAGCAGGCGCGCATCGCGTTGCGGCACGCGGGCCAGGTCGCGATTCCGACCGGCCTGCACGACAGCTTGACCAGGATTCCGCTCGCGGAGCTGCCGGGCGGCGCGTCCAGCGGCCGGACGCCCTCGTCGGCTTCCGGCCAGTCCGGGCGTAACGAGGCGGTTTTCGGCTTTCTGACCGATTCGTTCACCGCGACCCGGTGGACTACCTGGTGGCGCAAGTAGAGTTTCCCGAGTGACCACCGAATCGACGAATTCCGGATCGGCCGACACCTCGGATTCGGCGGCCGACCGCGGGAATCTCCGTCCGCCGGACGCACCCGTTCTCGGTCCGCGCCCGGTCTACCGGCCCCATGTCGACACGCATACCGCACGTGCTTTCCGCAGGCCGTCCGGCCTATCCGGTTCGTTCGCCGAGCCCCTGCCGCTCCGCAAGGCGGGTTCGGCGCCGCAATCCGGTCCCGAACTGCAGAACCGTCCGCCCGACGCGGTGCTGGCCGAGGCGTTCGGGCGCCCGGAAGGCTCCACCGAGATCCTGCAGCGCGACCCCGACGCCGCCGACGGCCCGTCGGCCGTGGCCGGACCGGCCGATCCGTGGCGTGATCCCGAAGCGGTCGCACGCCTGGGCGCCCCCGCGGTGCCCACCCCCAAGCCGCAGACGCTGCCGCAGGCCGAGAAGCTCAGCGCCCGCGAAGTGCTGTTCGGTTCGCGGGTCGCGCCCAAGGCGCTGGCCCTGCTCGCGCTCGTCGCGGTCGTCATCGGCCTGGTCGGTGGGCTGGTCGGACGGCTGACCGCGGAAACGGCCTCGACGCTCACCTCGCGGAAGGTGACCCTCGAACAGACCGGTGACGGCACCCGCCCGCACGGCATGATCGCCCAGGTCGCCAACGCCGTGTTGCCCTCGGTCGTCTCCATCCGGGTGACCGTCGGCGACAACGGCGCCACCGGCTCCGGCGTGGTGATCGACGGCGGCGGCTACGTGGTCACCAACAACCACGTCGTCTCGATGGCCGCGCAGGACAAGTCCAACCGGTCCGCGATCCAGGTGCAGTTCTCCGACGGCACCCGGGTGCCCGCCCAGATCGTCGGCCGCGATCCGAAGACCGACCTGGCCGTGCTGAAGGTCGATGTGAAGAATCTCACCGTCGCCCAGCTCGGCAAATCCGGCAACGTCCAGGTCGGTGACGATGTGCTGGCCATCGGTTCGCCGCTCGGCCTGAGCAAGACGGTGACCTCCGGCATCGTCAGCGCCCTGCACCGCCCGGTGAAGCTGGAGGGCGAGGGCAGCGACACGAAGGCCGTGATCGACGCCGTGCAGACCGACGCGTCGATCAACCCGGGTAACTCCGGCGGCGCGCTGGTGGACATGGACGGCCGGGTGATCGGCATCAACACCGCCATCCGCAGCGAGACCGGCGGCTCGGTCGGCCTCGGCTTCGCGATCCCGGTGGACAAGGTCATCGAAGTCGCCCAGACCTTGATCCGCGACGGCGTCGTGCACCACCCGACGATCGGCCTGAGCGCGCGCACCAAGCAGGTGGCCAACGAAGTCATGAGCGGTGCGGCGGTGGCGGACGTCGCGGCGGGCGGCCCCGCGGCGAAGGCCGGGATCGTGGAGGGTGACGTGATCGTGAAGGTCGGCGATCGAGAGGTCACAGGTCCGGACGAACTGGTCGTCGCGGTGCAGTCGCGCAAGATCGGCGAAACGGTGAACGTGCAGTTGATCCGCGACGGCAGGCAGGTGGACGTGCCGGTGACGCTGGAATCCGACTGACCCGGCGGCCGGATCGCCGGGTAGCCTGGTTACGTGTTCAGCAACATCGGCTGGAGCGAGATGGTCATCCTGCTCGTCGCCGCCCTCGTCATCCTCGGCCCGGAGCGCTTGCCCGGTGCCGTGCGCTGGACCACGCGCAGCCTGCGGCAGGTGCGAGATTACGCGAGCGGCGCCACGTCCCAGTTGCGACAGGAACTGGGGCCGGAGTTCGACGATTTACGCAAGCCGCTGGCCGACCTGAACGAACTGCGCGGTATGACTCCGCGGGCGATGGTGACCAAACACCTTCTCAACGGCGACGATTCGCTGTTCAAGGATTTCGACAGCGCGCTGCCCGATCCGAAGGACCTGTACAGCACGAACAGCGGGATGCCGGACTACCCGATGCCCAAGTTGGCTAAGCCGTTGGAGCGCAACGAACGTCCGCCGATCGACACCGACGCCACCTGATTCGTCAAGCAGACTAGACGCATAGCGCTGTTCAGCTGTCTAGACTTCGCACATGTCGGCCGATGACGTGGCGCGCGTGTTCGCGATCGAGGACAAGGTCGAGCGACTGAAAGCGGCCACCGACGGGGTGGCGGCAGCCCAGCAGACCATCAACGAACTGACCAGGATTCGGCGTGCCGTGATCCGGGAGCTCCATGCCGAAGGCTGGACCTTCGCCAGAATCGGTGCGGCGGCGGGCCTTTCCCGTGCCCGGATTCACCAGGTGAGTACCCAAGGCCCCGCTCCGGAAGGATTGTTCTTCGGGCACGGTTCGCTCACCGTGCTCGTCCCCGAGGTGCGCGCCGGGCGCGTGATCGGCGCGCCCGATCCCGCCGCACCGCAGCGATTGGCCGAGCTCCTGCGCGAACTCGGCTTCAGCGTAGCGGTCGAGCATTTCCTACCGGGCCGCCCGATCGACCTGCGGCGTGACGGCCTGATCGTGTTGGGCGGTCCGGAACTGTCCCCGAGCCTGCGCCAGTTGGTGGCCGCCGATCCGCGCTTGCGCCGCGCGGTGGCGAGAGTGGGGGACGCGCGCCGGGGCATCGAGGACCGGGCGGCTCGGCGGGTGTACCGGCCGGGCGGACCGGAACCGCACGACATCGCTTACCTGGGCAGGCTTCCCCGGCCCGACGGGCGGGGCAGTGTATTGATGATCGACGGCATGCATCCCCCCGGCTCGCTCGGCGCCATCCGGTTGCTCGCCACCCGGCTGGCCACGCTGCACGAACGAGCGAGCAATCACCTGTTCTCGGTGCTGATCGCCTGTCGCTTCGACCGTGCCACGGGGGAACCCCTGGAAGCCGACCTGCTCACTCCGGTCTACCGCCACGACCCCGAAAACAGATCGCCCGCAACGGGTGTGCGCCGCTGACTCACCTATCTCGCTCGACCTCCGTTGCCGGAGATCGGCGTCGGACCCGCCCCTACCGGCGGTTGTGATCACCCGCGCGTCGGCTCCACGCGCCCAACAACATTCAGCAAATATGTGGACATCGCAGCTGAGCGCATCCCCGGCCGGAAATCCGGACGGTGGACGTCGAGTGGACACTCCGAACAGGCCGCGAACCACTCCACCGATCACCTGGTCGTGACGACTCAGGAGCATTACGCCGGCCACAATTCTCTCGTGTGGCACAGGTCACCAACCCTCGTCCGAGCGCGTTCATACAGAGATGATTGAATAGCTGGACGATAACCGCATGTGATAGGTGAACTCTGATGCGTGATCGAAAGTCGATGTCTGCGAGTTCCGTGTCCCTCCTCTCCGTGCTGCGGCGCCCGCGGCACGGCGCCGCGGCCCCCGCCCGGTCGGGCGATCCGGCGGTGACCACCCACCGGGTGACCTACAGCGACCGGTTGCGAGTCTTCCTGCGCCCGGATGAGCCCATCGACAGCTTTCTGCGCCCGCTGGACAGGCTGGACGGCTTCCACCGCTACTCGGTGAACATGACCCGGCTCGCCGAGCCGATGCGGCCCGCGGACATCGACCCGGCGACCAGTTCCGCTCCCGGGCGGGAGTACCTGCAATGCACCGGCTCGGCGGACGCGCTCACCCTCGAGGTGCGCACCACCGTCGAGGGCATGCCGCATCGCTTCACCGTGGGCTTACCCGGTCAGCGGCTCGGACTGCCCCGGGTGGACGTGCCGGTCCCGGCCTGCGTGCCCACGCCGCGGGTCTATCCGGACGAGGTGTTCACCGCCGAGCAGGCGGCCGAGATCTTCACGGCGTACTTCGAGACCGGCGCCGTCCCGTCCCAGCTACAGCTCCGCGAAACGGACGCCTGAGGTGTCCGGCAAGGAGGAATCGTGAATCCGTTACTGCTGATCGGCGGCGCCGTCCTGGCGGTGGGCCTGCTCGGCCTGATCGTCAGTGTCCTGCTGCGGCCCGCGGGTGCGAAGGCTCACGTGACCGTCGCCGACCTTCAGGCCCGGCTGGCGAACGAGTCGGCCACCTCGCCCGAAGCGGACGACCCGGCGGGCGAGGACCCGCGAGCCGATCGGCCCGACGCCGAGCGCGCGGAACGAGACCGACCCCGCACCGGCGACGATTCCCGGAACGGGGCCGGGGATCAGGACGAGGACCGACCCGAAGCACGCGCGGACCAGGTGCTGTTACCACGTCGTCGTCGCCGCGACGGATAGTTCTCCGGTAACTAGGCTTACGGTACGGCGGATATTCGCCGGCTGACTCGGGCCCGATGCGCTGGACCCGCTCGCCGAAAGGACCGGATTCCGGTGCGCGCGATACTCGGGCAACTGCTCACCCTGCTGCCGCTCGGGCCGGTCGCGCTGGCCCGCGTGGTGGACACGACCGGCGCCGGGCCTCGCGAGCTCGGAGCGGCGATGATCGTCACCGGCTCCGGCGACGTGCACGGCTCGCTGTCCGTCGGCTGCGTCGAGGCCGCCGTCGTGGCGTCGGCGCAGGAGGTCCTGAGCAGCGGCCATGCGGTGACCGACCGGTTCGGCTATGCCGACTCCGATGGACCGGCGGTGGGCTTGAGCTGCGGCGGAGAGATCGAGGTGTTCGTCGAGCGCGTCTGTACCGAACGACTCCCGCTGCTCACCGCGCTACGGCAGCGGATCGTGGACGGCTCCTCCGTCGCCGTGGCGACCACCATGGACGCCGCACCGGAATGGAAGCTGCTGACGACCGCCGATACCGAACCGTGGCACGGCGTCGACCGCGACGCGCGGGCGCTGCTGGCCGCGGGCCGCTGCGGGGTGGTGGGCGCCGACGAGTGCGCGGCACACGGCGCGCCACGACCCCGGACGTTCGTCCAGGTCTTCGCGGCCCCCGCGCGGATGATCCTGGCCGGCGCCAACGACTTCGTGCGCGCGCTCAGCCGCACCGGCCGTCAACTCGGCTACCGGGTGACAGTGGTGGACGCCCGCGAGACCTTCGCCACCGCCGCGAGGTTTCCCGCCGCCCACGAGGTCGTCGTGGATTGGCCGCACCGGTATCTGGGTGAGGAACAGGAGGCGGGGCGGATCGACCAGCGCACCGTGGTCTGCGTGCTCACCCACGACGCGAAATTCGATGTGCCGATGCTGGTGGCGGCGCTGTCGTGCCCGCGCGTCGGCTTCGTCGGCGCACTCGGATCCCGCCGCACGCACGCCGAGCGCGTCGAGCGCCTGCGGGCCGCGGGCGTCACCGACGATCAGCTCGGCCGGCTGCACAGTCCGGTCGGGCTCGATCTCGGCGCGCGAACACCGGACGAGACGGCCGTCTCGATCGCCGCCCAGATCCTGGCCGAACGCGGTGGGGCCTCCGCTCTGCCGCTGGACCGCATCGACGGGCCCATCCACCGCTGATTGCTCAAAGTTGTCTCCAGGGCGGTTGGACACCTGGCCAGTGGGCATACCCGGCCATAAAGTCGCACATTACGTCGGTTGCGCGTCCCATTTCCCTCTTGCACGGCGCGCCGCCTCGGCTCACACTTAATTTGCTGAAAGTTAACTACTAGTAGGTGACGGTGCGTTCGCGCTTCGGCCCCGCCACGCTCTGCCCGGCCCGCCCCACCGAGAGGAGAAAGCGCCGTGACCGCCACCCAGATCGCCGTCCTCTGCTCACTCGCCGGCGCCGCCGGCCTGGTCGCCACCATCGGATTGATGTACGGACCGGCGAACCGGCGGCGCCGGGTCGGCGTCGCCCAGCACGTGATCGCGGAACAACGGCCCGCGCGCCTGCTACCGACCTGCCCGATCGGCAGGCCGCAGCAGATGCCCGTCGAGCCGTTGACCGTGGCGGAGGCACACGAACTCATGCAACGCCACCGGATCTGTGAACCGGCCGAGTGCGTCTACAAACTCGCGGCCTTCCGCACCCTGATCGAGGCGGGATACATGCGGGACCCACACGCCGAAGGGGCCTGACCGCATCCCGGCGCCGCCACGGTGGTGGAGCGGTTCAGGCCGCCGCCCACGCGGGCCGCAAGGTGTTCATCGGCGGGCGGTCCAGCAGGGAGACCTCGGTGCGGTGCGCCGTGAACTCGTCGCCGATCAGCGGGAACTGGGTCAGCGCCGCACCCGAGTCCTGGATGCCGCTGCGCCCGAGCACGGTGCCCAGGATCTGGCGGCTCATCACGCCCAGGTCGGCCAGCGGCCGGTTGCGGTGCGTGCGCACGCCCAAATTGACCTGGCCGATCGCGGACATGCCGAGCCGGTCGTAGGTGTCCAGCAGCAGCCCGATCTCGACGCCATAGCCCGGCGCGAACGGCACCGAGGTGAGCAGTTCGCGGGTGCCCGCGTATTCACCGCCGAGCGGCTGCAGAACCTGGGACAGTTCCGGTCGCAGCGCGGCCAGCAGCGGCCGGGCGACCAGTTCGGTGACACGGCCACCGCCGGCCGCGTCCACCGCGCCGCCTTGCCGCAGCGGCCTGCGGTAATAGGCCTTGGCCAGATGCATGTCGCCGACCGTGAGCAATGGACCGAGCAACTTCGGGACGAAGGCGGGATCCGGGTCGATCAGGTCGGAGTCGACGAAAGCGATGAGATCACCGCTGGTCACCGCCAGGGAGCGCCACAGCACCTCCCCCTTGCCCGGCACCGGCTCGAGCTCCGGCACCGCCTGCTCGCGGCTGATCACCTCGGCGCCCGCCGCACGGGCGCGCTCCGCGGTGGCGTCGGTCGACCCGGAGTCCAGCACGATCAGCTCGTCGACCAGCGTGCCGAGCAGCGGCCGGATGCTGGCCACCACGTCGGCCACGGTCCGTTCTTCGTTCAGCGCGGGCAGCACCACCGACACGGTGCGCCCGGCTTTGGCGCGGACGAGTTCGTCCACTCGCCAGTTCGGGGTGTCCCAAGTATGGGTCGTCGCCCAGGCGGGCTCACGGTGTTGAAATGTCATGCCAGACCTCGCAAGGTTCGTGCGGGGGGCCGGATGCCCTGGATCGCGGCGATCATGTCCACGACCCGCCGGGTCGCGGCGACTTCGTGGACACGGAAGACTCGGGCGCCGGCCGCCGCCGACCATGCTGTTGCCGCCAATGTGCCCTCCAGCCGTTCGGAAAGACCGACACCTAAAGTCTCCCCGATGAAATCCTTGTTGCTCAGCGCCATCAAGACTGGCCATCCGGTTTTTACAAGAACGTCGACTCGGCGCAACAGTTCGAGCCCGTGATAGGTGTTCTTGCCGAAATCGTGCGTCGGATCGATCAGAATCGAATCCCGGCGCACCCCCGCCGCGAGCGCGTTCTCCGCCGCCTGCACCACGGTTTCGGTGACCTCACCCACCACGTCCGCGTAGCGGACCCGATGCGGCCGGGTGCGCGGCACCGCGCCACCGGTGTGGCTGCACACCACACCGGCGCCGTGCGCGGCGGCCACCGGAACGAGATCGGGATCGGCGCCCGCCCAGGTGTCGTTGATCAGATCCGCCCCCTCGCCCACCGCCGCCAGCGCCACCTCGGCCCGCCAGGTGTCGACGCTGATCAGTAGCTGCGGGTACTTCGCGCGAATGGCCGCGACGAACGGCACCACCCGGCGGGCCTCCTCGGCCGCGTCCACCGAATCGCCCGGCCCGGCTTTCACCCCGCCGATGTCGACGAGGTCGGCGCCTTCGTCCACCGCGCGCGCCACGGCCTCCATCGCCGCCGCGTCGGTGAACGTGGCGCCGCGGTCGTAGAACGAGTCCGGCGTGCGATTCACGATCGCCATCACCAGCGCTCGATCCGTCGCCACCGGCCTGCCGCACAGCGTGGGAAGCGGCACCGCGGTCGAGCTGAACATGTCAACGACTGTAGCCAGTCCGTCACTCCGGGTCTTCAGGCCGTGCTGATCTTGCCCGTCAGCTCTTGGGCGCCCGTCCCGCCGCCACCTCGGCGGCATAGTCGTCGTAGGCGGGGACATAGCCCTCGGTGCGGCCCGCGAGGACGTACAGCGTGCTGTCGGAGTCCGGGGCGTACCCCTGCTTGCGCAGTTCGACCTTGCGGCTTTTGAACGTGGAGGTCTGCTCCAGTTCGTGGACTATACGAATGAACAGCGGCACGGCATACCCCGGCAATTGCTGGTAGACCAGCTTCGCCACCGCCGCACCGTCGAATTCCGCGCCGGGACGCAGCGTCACCGCGGCCATGCCCGCCTTGCCGTCCGTCCCGGGGATGTCCACGCCGTAGACCACCGCTTGCGCGATCGGCTCCGCCTTGCTCAGCGCGCCCTCCACCTCGGTGGTGGCCACGTTCTCACCCTTCCAGCGGAAGGTGTCGCCGAGCCGGTCGACGAACGCGATGTGATGCCAGCCCTGCTCCCGGACCAGGTCGCCGGTGTCGAACCAGACGTCCCCGGGCTGGAAGCCGTCGCGCACCAGCTTGGCCTCGGTGGCGTCCTTGTCGGTGTAACCGTCGAACGGCGAGCGGTCGGTCACCTTGGCCAGCAGCAGCCCGACCTCGCCGGTGCCGACCCGGCGCAAACGGCCCTTGTTGTCCCGCCTGGCTTTTCCGGTCTCCTCGTCGTACTCCACGACGGCGTACGGCAGCGGACCGAAGCCCGCCGTGCGATCCACGCCGAAGGCGTTGACGAACGCGATGTTCGCCTCGCTCGCGCCGTAGAACTCCACGATCCGCTCGATGCCGAACCGCGATTTGAACTCGTCCCACAGTTCCGGGCGCAGCCCGTTGCCGACGGCGAGCCGGACCAGGTGCTGCCGATCGGTCGGCTTGGCGGGCTGGTTGACCAGGTAGCGGCATAGCTCGCCGATATAGATGAACGCCGTGGCCTGCTCGCGGATGACCTCGTCCCAGAACCGGGACGCGGAGAAACCCCGGCCGAGCGCGAGTGTGCCGCCGGAGGCCAGCACCGCGGACAACGCGACGGTGAGCGCGTTGTTGTGGTACAGCGGCAGGCAGCAGTACAGAGTGTCGTTGCCGCGCAGGCGAATTCCCAGGCCGCCCAGGCCCGCCATGCTCTTGGTCCAGCGCAGATGGGTCATCACGCTGGCCTTCGGCAGTCCGGTGGTGCCGGAGGTGAAGATGAGGAACGCCCGCTCCCGCGCGGTGATCTCCGCACAGCTCGGTGGGTCGGCGTCGTCGGCGTCGCGGGCCGCCTCGTGGAGTTCGTCGGCGGCGAGGACGCCGGCGGGTGGCTCGGGCAGCGAGTCGATCGCGTCGGCGCATTCCGCGCCCACCACGTTCAGCACGCTGCCGAGCAGGCCGAAGCTGTGCGCCAGCACGTTGTCGCGCTGATGGTGGTTGAGCAACCCCACGGTGGCACCGAGCTTGACCGTGGCCAGCACGACGAACAGTGTCTCCGGCCGGTTGGTCATCAGCACGCCGACCACGTCGCCGCGCCGCACCCCCCGGTCCGCGAGCACGCTCGCATACCGGTTCACCTGCGCGTTGGCCTGACCGTAGGTGAAGGTCGCCCCCTCGAACCGCAGGAACAACCGATCCGGATGCCGGTGGGCGTCGCGCTGGAAATACAGCCCCACCGAGGACTTGGAATCCGCCGTCACCAGCATGCTCAGCGCGTTGCGCAGCATGCCCGGCGCGTCCAGGGCCATCCCGGGAAGATTGCGGGCGAGGTCGAACAAACTCACCGTCGAGCGGGTGTCGGTGCTCACGTCTTCAGCTCTCCTCACTGGGTCCGCGCCGCCTCCAGTGCCGCGAACGCGGACGGGAGATCGGTCACCACGGTAATCCGGTCCAATGCCGTCTGGGGCACGAACTTTCGCTCGTACAACTCGTCCAGCCAGGAAAACAACCCGCGGAAGAAACCATTGGGATCCAGCACAACAACGGACTTCTCGTGCTGTCCCAGATAGCCGCCGGTCCAGGCCTCGAAGAACTCCTCCAGCGTGCCGATGCCGCCGGGCAGGGTGAGGAAGGCGTCGGCACGGTCCTCCATCACCTGCTTGCGCTGGCGCATGGTGTCGGTGACCACCAGCTCGTCGGCGTCGACGTCGGCGACCTCCCGGTGCACCAGGTGTTTCGGGATCACGCCGATGGTGTTCGCGCCGCCCGCGCGCGCCGCGGTGGCGACCGCGCCCATCATCGAGACGTGCCCGCCGCCGGACACCAGTTGCCAACCGCGCCGGGCGATCTCGGTGCCCACCCGGGCGGCCAGCGAGAGGTAGTCCTGGTCGGTGGTGCTCGCCGAGCAGTAGACACAGACGGCGAAAGGCCGATCGCTCACCACTGATCCTCCGTCCCGATCGCGTCCTCGGCGCCACCCGCCTCCGCGGCGGCCTGGATGATGTGCACGACCTCCTCGACGCTGTCGGTCACGTGCAGCAGACCGAGGTCGCCGGGGGAGATCTTGCCCGAACCTCCGAGCGAATCGCGCAGCCAATCGACCAGCCCCGCCCAGTACCTGGTGCCGAACAGGATGATGGGGAACCGGGTGATCTTGTGCGTCTGCACCAGCGTCAGCGCCTCGAACAACTCGTCGAGCGTGCCGAAACCGCCGGGCAGGCAGATGAACGCCTGCGAGTACTTCACGAACATCGTCTTGCGGACGAAGAAGTACCGGAAATTGATGCCCAGGTCGACCCAGTCGTTGAGGCTCTGCTCGAACGGCAGCTCGATGCCGAGGCCGATCGAGTAGCCGCCCGCCTCGCATGCGCCCCGGTTCGCCGCCTCCATCGCGCCGGGGCCGCCGCCGGTGATCACCGCGAAACCGGCCCGCGCCAGCGCGGCGCCGATGGCCCGCCCGGCCTGGTATTCCGGGTGGTCGGCGGACGTGCGCGCGGAACCGAAGACGGTCACCGCCCTCGGCACCTCGGCGAGCGCGCCGAAGCCCTCCACGAACTCGGCTTGGATGCGCAGCACGCGCCACGGATCGGTGTGTACCCAATCCGTGTCGCCACGCTTGTCCAGCAGGTGCCGGTCGGCGGTGCCCACGCCGTCGGCCCGCTCGCGGCGAAACATGATCGGGCCGCGGAATTTCGGTGTCGACTTGGGTTGGGGGGCGACCTCACGGTCCGCGGCGTCGGTGGACATGCGTTCCACGCTACCGCCCGGCAAGGCGGACCCAGAGAAAGGTCCCTGGGCTGCGCTAATCGGGCCAGGCGGGCGGGCGCTTCGCCAGGAAGGCCGCCATTCCTTCGCGGGCGCCGGGAAGTTGAGCGGCGGCGGCCATGACCTCCAGGGCGAGGGCGTAGGCGTCTGCTTCGGGACGGTCGAGCTGGCTGTAGAGAGTGCGTTTGCCGAGTGCCTTGCTGGCCCGGCTGCCCCGGGTCGCGCGGGCGAGCAACGCACCCACGGCGGTGTCCAGTTCGGCGTCCGGCACCACTCGGTTGATCAGGCCCCACTGTTCGGCGGTGCGGGCATCGATCGGGTCGCCGGTGAGGGCCATTTCCATCAGCCGTTTCCGTCCGACGGCGCGGGCCACCGGCACCGCGGGGGTGTGGCAGAACCAGCCACCCTTGCCGCCGGGGAGCGCGAACCCGGCGGATTCGGCGGCGACGGCCAGATCGCAGGAGGCCACCAGCTGGCAGCCTGCGGCCGTGGCCAGACCGTGCACCCGGGCGATCACCACCTGCGGCACCGACTGGATGGCCGACATGAGCTCGGTGCAGAGTGCGAGCAGTTCCCGCACGCCGAGCAGGTCGCGCGCGGCCACGTCGGCGAAATCATGACCCGCGCAGAACACCGGGCCGCGCGCCCCGAGCACTATCCCGGTGGCATCGGTCTCCCCGGCAGCCCGGAACGAGGCGAGCAGTTCGGCCAGATGCTCACCCGACAGCGCGTTGCGCCGCTCCGGCCGGTTCATGGTGATGCGCACCGTGTCGCCGTCCCGCGCGACCAGCAGATGCCGATACTCCAAGGCGGTCATATCTCCACCGTAGATCTCTGCGGGCAGCGACACGACAGGTCCGAAAATCCGATTCCAGAGAACGACCCGCGCGCAGCGTTCAGTCCGGTGCGCTGCTCAGGTAGCTGCGCAACATGGCGGTGACGGCGGTGATCTGGTCGACGGGGACGTGCTCGTCGCGCTTGTGCGCGAGGTTGGGATCGCCGGGACCGAAGTTGACGGCGGGGATGCCGCGGGCCGCGAAACGCGAGACGTCGGTCCAGCCGTACTTCGCGCGGACACCGCCGCCGCCGTGGCGCTGCACCGAGTCGATCAGGTCCTTGGCCGCCGGCGCCGTCAGGCCGGGCAGCGCGCCCGGCGCCGCGTCGATCACCTCGAAGGACAGCTCGAGTCCGGCGAAGACCTCGCGCACGTGCTCGACGGCTTGGTCGATCGTGCGGTCGGGAGCGAAACGGAAGTTGACCTCCAGCTCGGCGGCGTCCGGCACGACATTGCCCGCGACTCCGGCCTCGACCTGCACGGCGGACAGGCCCTCGCGATAGACGCAGCCGTCGATGTCCACTTCCCGCGCGCGATAGTCGGCCAGCCGCTGCAGTATCGGGGCCAGCCGGTGAATCGCGTTATCGCCCAGCCACGCCCGCGCCGCATGCGCGCGAACGCCGGAGGTGCGCAGCCGAGCGCGCAGCGCGCCCTGGCAACCGGCCTCGATCCAGCCGCCGGACGGTTCGCCGAGGACGGCGAGGTCGCCGGTGAGCCAGTCGGGCAGATCCCGCTCGATGTGCCCGAGCCCGTTGAACTCGGCGGCGATCTCCTCCCCGTCGTAGAAGATCAAGGTCAGGTCGTGCACCAGGTCGGCGACGGTCGCGGCGAGGTGCAGAAAGACCGCGTCGCCCGACTTCATGTCCACCGAGCCGCAGCCGTAGAGGACCCGCTCGCCCACCGGGCTCACCTCGAACCGGCCGGGCACGTTGTCGGCGATCGGCACGGTGTCCAGGTGCCCGGCCAGGATCACCCGGGTGGGCAGCCCGCGTCGGGTGCGCGCCAGCACGACGTTTCCGTGCCGGAGGATCTCGAACCCCGTCGTCTGCTCGCGCAACGCCCGCTCCACCACGTCGGTGATGGCCGCCTCGTCGCGCGAGACGCTCGGGATGTCGACGAGTGCGGCGGTCAGTGCGATCGGGTCGGCATGCAGGTCGATGGTCACGCGCTTCACCCTACGACCCGCTCACCCGCCCCGGCCCGCACGCCGCCTCGGGTCGCGGCCGTCTCTTCCGGGAGCGGTCGCGGCGGTAATGGCGGTCGCCGGAGCAGCCGCACCGTTGTCCGGCGCGGGTCGGTAACCTCTAGGCCGTGAGCATCCAGGGAGCAGCAGCAGTCGGTATCGCCAATGTGACCGCGGACGGGACCGTACTGGACACGTGGTACCCGGCCCCGCAGCTGGGCGAGTTCGCCGAGACCGGCACCAAGCGGCTGGACGAGGCGCCCGCCGAGTACGCGGCGCTGCTGGGCTTCGACGACGCGCGCGGGGTCGACGTGATCGCGGTGCGCACCACGATCGCCGACCTGTCCGCCGCCCCGGTCGACGCGCACGACGTCTACCTGCGCTTGCACCTGCTCTCGCACCGCCTGGTCAAGCCGCACGAGGTGAGTCTGGACGGCCAGTTCGGCCTGCTGACCAACGTGGTGTGGACCAACCACGGCCCCGCCGCGGTGGAGGGCTTCGAGGCCACCCGTGCCAAGCTGCGCGCCCGCGGCCCCGTCACCGTGTACAGCGTGGACAAGTTCCCGCGCATGGTCGACTACGTGCTGCCCTCCGGCGTCCGCATCGGCGACGCCGACCGCGTCCGCCTCGGCGCGCACCTGGCCTCCGGCACCACCGTCATGCACGAAGGCTTCGTGAACTTCAACGCGGGCACCCTCGGCGCCTCGATGATCGAGGGCCGTATCTCCGCGGGCGTCGTGGTCGGTGACGGCTCCGATATCGGCGGCGGCGCGTCCACCATGGGCACGCTCTCCGGCGGTGGCACCAAGGTCATCTCCATCGGCGAGCGCTCGCTGCTCGGCGCGAACTCCGGCCTCGGCATCCCGCTCGGCAACGACTGCGTGGTCGAGGCGGGCCTCTACCTGACCGCGGGCACCAAGGTCACCACCCCCGACGGCACCCTCGTCAAGGCGGCCGACCTGGCCGGCCGCGACAACCTGCTGTTCCGCCGCAACTCCACCACCGGCGCCGTCGAGGTAGTCCCCCGCAAGGGCACCGGCATCGAACTCAACGCCGACCTCCACGCCAACGACTAGAACCTCCACGAGTGGCGCAACCAAGTGCCACTCGTGGAGGCTCGGCCGGATCAGGCGGTGTCGGGAGACTCACCGGAGAGCCCGAATGCGATGACGCGTCGGGGATGGATGCGGATCATTTCGCGGGAGACCCCGGAGATGTACGGGTCGATGTCGGTGAGCGCTTCGGCGGTGCCGCGGATTTCGAGGCAGCGGACCCGCCATGGCTGGACCGACGCGACGTCGTCGACGACGAATGCGACGTGGTCGTTGGTGGCGAGGTTGCGGAATTTCCACGAGGCGCCCATGTTCCAGCCCGCGATGTCGATGGTGCCCAGGTCGGCGTTGTAGCGGAAGCCGACGGGGTTGTTCTGCGGGGTGCCGTCGGGCCGGACGGTGGCCAGCCGGCCCAGGCGCTGGGTGTGCAGGTAGTCGATCTGTTCGGGGGTCAGGGTCGAAGTCATGGGCCGACCGTAGAACCTCTACCGAACTCGAGGTCAACCCAGCTTGTTCTTCTGTACCTTGCCCATCGCGTTGCGCGGCAATGTGTCGACCACGCGGACCTCGCGCGGACGCTTGTGCACCGAGAGTTCACCGGCGACATGGTCGATCAGTTCGCGTTCGGTCGCGGCATCGCGCAGCACGACGAAGGCGGTGATGCGCTGACCGAGGTCGTCGTCGGGCAGGCCGACCACCGCGACCTCCGCGACCGCCGGATGACCGAGCAGCACCGTCTCGACCTCCCCCGCGCCGACCCGGTAGCCACCGGATTTGATCAGGTCCACCGATTCCCGGCCGACGATGCGGTGGAAACCCTCCGCGTCGATCGCGGCGACGTCGCCGGTCCGGAACCATCCGTCCTCGGTCCAGTTCTGCGCGGTCGCCTCCGGTCGGTTCAGATAACCGTCGAAGAGCATGGGCCCGGACACTTGAAGGCCGCCGATGCTCTCGCCGTCGTGCGGGACCGGGGAGCCGGACTCGTCCCGGAGCCGGGTGCGCACGCCACGCACCGGCGTGCCGACCCAGCCCGGCCTGCGCTCGCCGTCGGCCCGGGTGGACAGCGTGATCATGGTCTCGCTCATGCCGTAGCGCTCGACCGGCGCGTGCCCGGTCAGCTCGCGCAGTCGCTCGAACACCGGCACGGGCAGTGGCGCACTGCCGGAGACCAGCAGCCGCGCGCCGGACAATCGCTTCGCCGAGTCGCGGTCCTCGACCACCCGCGACCACACGGTCGGCACGCCGAAGTACAGCGAACCTCCGGCCGCCGCGTACGCCTGCGGCGTGGGCTTGCCGGTGTGGATCAGCGGACTGCCCACGCGCAGCGGGCCGAGCAGTCCGAGAATCAGCCCGTGCACGTGGAACAGCGGAAGCCCGTGCACCAGCGTGTCGCTCGCGGTCCAAGCCCATGCGTCGGCGAGGGCGTCCAGACCGGCGGCGATCGCGCCCCTGCTGAGCATCACGCCTTTGGGCAACCCGGTGGTTCCCGAGGTGTACAGCACGAATGCCGTAGCGGCCGGGTCGGGTTCGGGATAGGTGTGCCATGACCTGGCGTGCCGCCGCACCGGCACCACGGGCAGTTCCGCGTCCTGCGGCGCTTTCCCCAGCCACGCCTGAGCACCCGAATCGGCCAGGATGTGCGCCCGCTCCGCGGTTCCGGAATCCGGGGGCACGGGCACCACGGTGACACCCGCGATGAGGCAGCCGACCACCGCGAGCACGGTCTCCACGGTCGGGCCTGCCAGCACCGCCACCCGCTCGGCGCGCGCGACGCGTTCGGCCACCGAAGTGGCCGCTCCCAGCAGGTCACTGCGGGACAGGGTGGTCCCGTCGATCGTGACGGCGTCGGGGATGTCCGCTCCACCTGCGACGGCGAGGGGGTTCAGCGAACTGAGCAGCAGCGGAGGACCGAACGACATCCGCCCACGCTACTTCGCCGGGTCCACCGCGGCGCGTGGCGACCGGTGCGGGCTGTGACGGTTGACACTCCCGCTGACGTGGTGAGAACGTTGTTGCATAGCTTTCTCAGTACTGCGAGGTCGATGATGACCAGGCCACTTCCCGCCACGCGTTCCCCCGAATCGCCGGACTCCTTCGACATCGGGCAATACATCGACGGCATAGCCGGCTTGTTCGGCGGCGTCGCGAACGTCATCATGCAGCTGAGCACTCCGCCGGTCGGATACGGCGTGCTGGAGAGCACCGTGCACAGCGGCAACGTGATGTTGCATCCGATCAAACGACTGCGCACCACCTTGACCTACCTCTCGGTGGCGATGCTCGGCACCGACGAGGAACGCACCGCCTACCGCGAGGCGGTCGACGTCTCACACCGCCCGGTCCACTCGACCGCGTCGAGCCCGGTGCGCTACAACGCCTTCGACCCCGCGCTGCAACTCTGGGTCGCGGCCTGCCTGCATTGGGGAGCGCAGGATCTGTACGAGCGCATGCACGGCCCGATGGACGAGACGACGGCCGACGCGTTCTACCATCTGGCCGCCCGGCTCGGCACCACCCTTCAGATGCCCGAATCGATGTGGCCGACCGACCGGCGCGCCTTCGCGGAGTACTGGGCCACGAATCTCGCGAAGACCAGCATCGACCCGGTCGTCCGTGCCTATTTCGACGACCTCGTCGACCTGCGCATGCTGCCCCGGCCCGCGCAGTTGGCGTTCGGGCGCCTGCATCGCTTCTTCGTGACCGGCCTGCTGCCCGAGCATCTGCGCGCCGAGATGGGCATGACCTGGACCGACCGCGACGAGCGCGCCCTCGCCCACATCCTGCACGCGGTCGGGGCCACGCAATCCTGGCTCCCGCGACCGATCCGCCTGTTTCCCTTGAACGCCTATCTCCTCGATATGCGCGTCCGGCGCCGACTCGGCCTGCGCCTGGTCTGACGGCGAACTCCGTTTCGTATAGCTACTACTGGGCAATCGCATCACGTACCTACCGATCGTGTAGTCCCGATCGGCGGTCCGACGACGCGAGCCAGGAGGAGAACATGGGCCACCGATTGACCATGACCGCGCTCGTCGCCGGTGCGCTCCTGGCGCTGTCCGCCCCGGTAGCCTGCGCCGACGAGACCGCGGAGACCGAGGTGGCCGCGGTAGCGCCGCGCACGGCGATTTCCGTGCGCACCTCGGTGGGCATCGGCTGGGGCACGGCGAACGAACACGAGTCGCGGTCGAGCCTGTCGCTGTCCAAACTCTTCTTGGCCGACTACGCCCTGCGCCACGGCGACGGCTCGGCCGAGGATCGATTCCTAGGCGAGCAAATGATCCGCTATTCAGATGACGGCGCGGCGAGCGTGATGGAGGCCAAGTACCCCCAGGCCATCGCCGCCATCGCCGCCGAATACGGGCTCGCCGAGACGACGCCCGGACCCAATTGGGGCGCGGGGACGACCAGCGCCGCCGACGTCTCCGACTTTCTGGCCACGAAACTGCGCACCGATCCCGGATCACCGATCTTCGAATGGATGGCGGCGGCGGGATCGACGGCCCAAGACGGCACCGAACAGGACTGGGGCACCGCACGGTGGCCGTTCGTGCTCGGCACCAAATGGGGCTGGTCGGATCTCGGCGAGCCGGAGGTCGCCTCGGCCTCCTACGGCCCCGGTTTCGCGGTGACCGCGCACACTCGCGGCACCTCGGCCGAGCAGACCGCGGACGTGACGGCCGCGCTCTGGGCGATGATCACCGGGGTCCCGCTGCACCGCTGAGCCGGTCAGCGCACCCGGAACGACACCGCCACGTGGTCGCGCGCGAACTGCCGGATCGACGCGTCGTCACCGAGCGGGATGACGGTCTGCGGCGTCAGCGCCAGTGACAGCGCGGTGCGGGCGATCATCTCGGCCAACGGCTCCGGATCGTATTCCGGCAACTTGCCTTCGCGCTGCAAGCGGGTGATGAATTCGGCCAGGTAGTCCCGCCCGAGCTCGATGACCGGAGCGCCCTGGGTGGTCAGGTAGGGCAGCACGAGTTCGGGTTCGGTGGCCAGCAGCCGGTGGATCAGCTGATTTCCGCGCAGGCCGTTGATGAACGCGGCGAACAGTTCGACGATCTGATCTTCCGCGCTCGCGTTCCGGTCTACCTGGCGCTGGAGCGCGGCGTCGACCTCCTCGATGAAATCGCGCGTCTGCCGCAGCCCGACGGCCCTGATCAGATCGGTTTTGCTCGCGAAGCGGCGATAGAGCGTGGCCAGCGACAATCCGCCGCGGCGCGCGACTTCGACCATGCTGGTCCGCTTGATACCGAAGTCGAGGAACGCCAGCAGCGCCGCGTCCAGCACTCGCGCCTGGTTGCGATCCTCGGGGGCAGCGCTGCGCACCAGCGGCAGCAGCCTGGTCAACCTGGCCATACCTCAACCCTATCCGCGAGACCGAAACGATGACACTTTCAGCATCGCACACCGTCACCGTCTTCTCGCATGATTGACACCGGCCGCGAGTCGATGAGAAAATTAGGGCATAATCTTCTCATCGACCGATTCTCCCTGGATCGGGCCGACACGAAAGACGAGGTCGACGATGACCGCGCCGCTGCGCACCGCCGAGCACGAGCCCGACCCCAGCCGAACCCTCACGCCGGAGACGGTCGAAGAGTACGTGGACGGCATCGCCGCCTTTCTCGGCGGCGCGGCCAATGTCATCATGCAGCTGAGTTTGCGCCCGGTCGGCCGCGGCGTCCTGGAGAGCACCGTCGACAGCGGCAAGGTCACGCTGCATCCGATCAAGCGGCTGCGCACCACACTCACCTATATCGCCGTCGCGCTGCTCGGGTCGGATGCCGAGCGCGAGGCGTACCGCGAGGCCGTCAACGTGTCGCACCGGTCGGTGCGCTCCACCGCCGCGAGCCCGGTGAAGTACAACGCTTTCGACCCGAACCTGCAGCTGTGGGTCGCGGCCTGCCTGTACTGGGGCATCGATGACCTCTACACCCGGATGCACGGCCCCATGGACGACGCCACCGCCGACGCCTTCTACGACTACGCCGCGCGCCTGGGCACCACCTTGCAGATGCGGCCGGAGATGTGGCCGGCGAATCGCGCGGCATTCCAGCGGTATTGGGACGAGAACTTGAAGAAGCACGGCATCGAACCCGAGCTGCGGGACTACTTCGACGGTCTGATCGACCTGAAGATGATGCCGCGACCGGTGCAGGTGGCCTTCGCCGGGCTGCAACGCTTCATCGTCACCGGCCTGCTCCCGCAGCACCTGCGCGACGAGATGGGCATGACCTGGACCGACCGCGACCAGCGGCGCCTGGACCGGCTGCTGCGGGCCATCGGGGCCGTGCACCGGCGACTGCCGAAATCCGCACGAATGTTCCCGCTCAACGCCTACCACTACGACCTGCGCAGGCGGCTGCGGCAGGGGAAACCGCTGGTGTAACCGCGCGCCTCAGCTCCCCATGTGCGGATAGCGGTAATCGACGGCAGGCACGAACGTCTCCTTGATCGTCCGTGGCGCGACCCAGCGCAGCAGGTTCAACGGCGAGCCCGCCTTGTCGTCGGTGCCGGAGGCGCGCGCCCCGCCGAACGGCTGCTGACCCACCACCGCGCCGGTGGGCTTGTCGTTGACGTAGAAGTTGCCCGCCGCGAATCGCAGCGCGGCGTCGGCCTCTTCGATCGCGTACCGGTCCTGCGCGAACACCGCGCCGGTGAGCGCGTAGGGCGCCGCCGACTCCACTTCGGCGAGGATCGCGCTGTAGGCGCCGGGTTCGGTGTCGTCGTAGACGTACACCGACAGGATCGGTCCGAAGTACTCGGTGGCGAACGATTCGTCGTGCGGGTTGTCCGCCAGGAACACGGTGGGCCGGACGAACCAGCCTTCGCTGTCGTCGTAGGTTCCGCCGACCGGGATGGCGATGCCCGCTTCCACGGCGCGGCGGATGGCCGTCACGTTCTTGTCGTAGGCGCGCCGATCGATCAACGCCCCACCGAAATTGGACAGATCCGCGACGTCGCCGTAGCTCAGCTCTTCGGTCTCGTGCAGGAACTCGTCGCCCATCGCGCGCCAGACCGACCGCGCGATGTAGGCGCGCGAGGCCGCCGAGCACTTCTGGCCCTGATACTCGAACGCTCCGCGAATCAGGGCGGTGCGCAGCGCGTCCGGGTCGGCCGAGTAGTGCGCGACGATGAAGTCCTTGCCACCCGTCTCCCCCACCAGGCGCGGATAGCCGTGGTAGCGGTCGATATTCGCGCCCACCTGCTGCCACAGATATTGAAATGTCCTGGTGGAACCGGTGAAATGGATTCCAGCCAGCCTCGGATCGGTCAGCGCCACCTCCGACAGCTGCACGCCGTTTCCGGTGACCATGTTGATCACGCCGGGCGGCAGGCCCGCCGCCTCCAGCAGCCGCATCGTGTGGAACGCCGCCAACGTCTGCGTCGGCGAGGGCTTCCACACCACCGTGTTGCCCATCAGCGCGGGCGCGGTCGGCAGGTTCCCGGCGATCGCGGTGAAGTTGAACGGCGTGATGGCGTAGACGAACCCTTCCAGCGGCCGATAGTCCATCCGGTTCCACACCCCGGCACTGGACGCGGGCTGTTGCGCCAGGATGTCGCGCGCGAACGCGACGTTGAAACGCCAGAAGTCGACCAGCTCACACGGGGCGTCGATCTCGGCCTGCTGGGCCGATTTCGACTGCCCGAGCATGGTGGCCGCCGCGAGAGTCTCCCGCCACGGCCCGGCCAGCAGGTCGGCGGCGCGCAGCAGCACCGCGGCGCGGTCCTCGAAGGGCAGTGCCCGCCACCCCGGGGCGGCCGCCACCGCGGCATCGATGGCTCCGTGCGCTTCCGACTGGGTGATGTCGGTGTAGGTCCCCAGCACTTGCCGGTGCCGGTGCGGTGCGACGATGTCGTGCCGTTCACCGATACCGGGACGGTGCTTGCCGCCGATCACCAGTGGCACGTCGACGGGCGCGGCGGACAACTCGGCGAGTTTGCCAAGCAATAGCTCACGTTCGGGACTACCGGGCGCATAGGAGTGCACCGGCTCGTTGGCGGGCGTGGGGACAACCGTGACAGCGTCCATACCTCAGGCTAGCTCGCCTTGCCCCGCGCGCGTGGACGCCGACACACCGGGATCGGAACGGCCCCTATCGAAATTGCTGCGCTCGCACGGAGCAGGAAAGCGCTTCCGGCGTCAGCCCGCGGCCAGTCGTTCGGCCGCCGCGGCGATCCGCTCATCGGTCGCGGTCAGCGCGATCCGTACGTGCTCGCTCGCGCCGGGGCCGTAGAAGTCGCCGGGCGCGGCGAGGATGCCGCGGTCGGCGAGCCAGTCCAAGGTGGTCCGGCACGGCTCACCGCGCGTGGACCACAGATACAGGCCCGCCTCGGAGTGGTCGATCCGGAAACCCGCCGCCTCCAGCGCTTTTCGCAGCACGTCACGGCGGGCGCGGTACCGCTCGCGCTGACGCGCCTCGTGCGCGTCGTCGCTGAGCGCGGCCGTCATCGCGGCCTGGATCGGGAACGGCACCATCATGCCCGCGTGCTTGCGCACTTCGAGCAGCTCCGCGACCAGCGCCGGATCGCCCGCCACGAACCCGGCGCGGTAACTGGCCAGGTTGGAGGTCTTCGACAGCGAATGCACGGCCAGCAGGTTGGTGTGGTCGCCGTCGCACACCTCGGGGTCGAGCAAGGAGAGGGCGCGGCCCTCCCAGGTCAGTCCCAGGTAGCACTCGTCGGAGGCGACGATCGCGCCGCGTTCCCGGGCGAAGGCGACCACCTTGCGCAGATGCTCGACGCCGAGTACCCGGCCGGTCGGGTTGGACGGCGAGTTCACGTAGATCAGCGCGGGCGTCTGCGGGCCGAGCCGGGTCAGTCCATCGGCGCGCAGCACCTGCGCGCCCGCCAGCAGCGCGCCCACCTCGTAGGTGGGATACGCGACCTCCGGGATGACGACCAGGTCGCCCGCGCCGAGGCCGAGCAGCCGGGGCAGTCCCGCGATCAGCTCTTTGGTGCCGATGGCGGGCAGCACGGCCGCGGGCTCGAGTCCGGTGATCCCGTAGCGCCGCTTCAGCGCGTCGACCGCGGCCGCACGGAGTTCGGGGGTGCCGTGCGTGGTGGGATAGCCGGGCACGGCGGCGACGGAGTTCAGCGCGGTCCGGATCAGCGGGTCGACCGGGTCGACCGGAGTGCCGACGGACAGGTCGACGATCCCGCCTGGATGGGCAGCCGCCCGCACCTTCACCGAAGCGATGGTGTCCCAGGGAAAATCGGGTAGCAGGCTGCTGACCCGGCCACGCGGCGACACGTCAGGTCTCACTCACTCGCCATCGGGGGCAGTTCCTTGATGAACGGCGGGTCGTAGTCGACCTTGCCGACCTTGGTGGCGCCGCCGGGCGAGCCCAGCTCATCGAAGAAATCGACGTTGGCGTTCACGTATCCGCTCCACTGGTCCGGGGTGTCGTCTTCGTAGAAGATCGCCTCCACCGGGCACACCGGCTCACATGCACCACAGTCCACGCACTCGTCGGGATGGATGTACAGCATGCGGCCACCCTCGTAGATGCAGTCCACGGGGCATTCCTCGATGCATGCCTTGTCCTTCACGTCAACGCACGGTTCAGCGATGATGTACGGCACTGCCGCTCTCCTAGTCTGTCCTCGCCTGCGGGATAGTCCGCCCGGCGAAACCCTATCCCGGCACCCCACGTTACTACTGGTCAGCCTGCCCTAACTTCGGGTGGTATGTCCCGCCTACGCGGGTCTTCCGGCCGCCGCGGTCGGATGGTACGGAATCTGTGTTCTCCGGGGTGGCCCGTCGGTGAGACGGGCCGCACCCATACGTGCTCTCGAAATCGGGTTCGGGCATCAGTGACCGCGAGACGTTTCTCGCCGAAGTTACCGCGGAGTGCTGCCGATTCCCTACCCCACCGTCAGCGGCAATGCCGACACCTTGCGTTCCGGCACACCGTAGATGGTCGTCCGCTCCCTGGCCGGCCGTCCGATGCCCGCGGCGATCTCCACCAGTTCCGCGACGGTCTTCGCCGAGCCGTGCTGCGAGCCCGCCATCCGGGAGATGGTCTCCTCCATCAATGTACCGCCGAGATCGTTGGCGCCGCTGTTGAGCATCACCCGGGTACCGGTGGTGCCGAGCTTGACCCAGCTGGTCTGGATGTTGTGGATCCGGCCGTGCAGCATGATCCTGGCCAGCGCGTGCGCGGCGCGGTTGTCCCGGTTGGTCGGCCCCGGCCGCGCAGCGCCCGCGAGGTACAGCGGCGCGCTCTGGTGCACGAACGGCAGCAGCACGAATTCGGTGAAACCGCCGGTCTCGTCCTGGATACCGCGCAGCACGCGCAGATGCCCGACCCAGTGCTTCGGATTGTCCACGTGGCCGTACATCATGGTCGAGCTGGACCGGATGCCCACCTGATGGGCCGTGGTGATCACCTCGATCCACGCCGAGGTGGGCAGTTTGCCCTTGGTGAGCACCCAGCGCACCTCGTCGTCCAGGATCTCCGCGGCGGTCCCCGGAATGGTGTCCAGGCCCGCTTCCTTCAGCGCGACCAGCCAGTCCCGGATGCTCTGTCCGCCGCGCGAGGCGCCGTTCACGATCTCCATCGGGCTGAACGCGTGCACGTGCAGCGACGGCACCCGCCGCTTGACCGCCCGCACCAGGTCGGCATACCCGGTGACCGGCAGGTCTGGGTCGATGCCGCCCTGCATGCACACCTCGGTGGCGCCGTCGACATGCGCCTCCCAGGCCCGGTCGGCGACCTCGTCCATGCTCAGCGTGAACGCGTCCGCGTCCCCCTTGCGCTGGGCGAACGCGCAGAAGCGGCACCCGGTGTAGCAGATATTGGTGAAGTTGATGTTCCGGTTCACGACGTAGGTGACGTCGTCGCCGACGGTGTCGCGGCGCAACTGATCGGCCAGCGCGGCGACCGCCTCCAGGTCCGCGCCGTCCGCCGTGGCCAGCGCGAGATACTCGGCGTCGCTGAGCCCGGCCGGATCGCGCTCGGCGGCGCGCAGCGCGGCGAGCACGTCGGCATCCAGCCGCTGCGGCGTGCTGACGGCGAGGTCGCGCGCCTGTTCACGAATGGTTTCCCAGTCGCCGAAAGCGCCGACGAGGTCCTGCCCGAGCGCCGCGTCGCTGCGGGTCTCGGTGTTGCGGCCCTCGGTGTCGATGGCGGTGTTGAGGTCGACGCGCCCGGCCGATTCCCACGACTCCTCGGGTTCCTGCCAGGGCAGGCCGACCGGGATCGCGTCCGGCTTCGCCAGCCCCGTCGCCGGGTCGGTGAGCGCCGCGACGTGCGCGCCGATGCGCGGATCGACCCACGGATTGCCCGCGCGCACGTACTTCGGGTGCGCGGAGGTCCGCTCGACCAACTGATAGCCCGCCGCCTCGGTGATCTCCCGCAACGTGTCCAGGTTCGGCCACGGCCGCTCCGGATTCACGTGGTCGGGCGTCACCGGCGAGACGCCGCCCCAGTCATCGATGCCCGCCTCGATCAGCGCGCGGCACTCCTCGTGCGACACCAGGTTCGGCGGCGCTTGCACCGGCACGTCGGGCCCGAGCAGCACGCGGGTGACGGCGATGGTGGCGAGGAATTCCTCCAGGCCCGCGTCCGGCACGTCCCGCATCGCGGTGTCGTCCTTGGCGCGGAAATTCTGGATGATGACTTCCTGGATATGCCCGAAAGCCTTGTGCTGCTTGCGGATCGCCATGATCGAATCGGCGCGCTCCGCCATCGTCTCGCCGATGCCGACCAGGATGCCGGTGGTGTAGGGCACCGACAGCCGGCCCGCGTCGGTGATGGCCCGCAGCCGCACGGCCGGGTCCTTGTCCGGACTGCCGTAGTGGCAGTTGCCCTTCTCGGTGAACAGCCGGGCGGAGGTGGTCTCCAGCATCATGCCCATGGACTGCGCCACCGGCTTGAGCCGCGCGATCTCCGCCCAGGACATCACGCCTGGGTTCAGGTGCGGCAGCAGGCCGGTCTCCTCCAGCACCATGATCGACACGGCGCGCAGGTAGTCCAGCGTGGAGTCGTAGCCGCGTTCGTCCAGCCACTGCGCGGCCTCCGGCCAGCGATCCTCGGGCCGGTCACCCAGCGTGAACAGCGCCTCCTTGCAGCCCAGCGCCGCACCTCGGCGGGCGATGTCGAGCACTTCGTCGGGTTCGAGGAACATGCCCTCGCCCTCGGCGCGCAGCTTGCCGGGCACCGTGACGAAGGTGCAGTAGTGGCACTTGTCCCGGCACAGGCGGGTCAGCGGGATGAAGACGTTGCGGGAATAACTGATCGTCTTCGGACGCCCGGCCGATGCCAGCCCGGCGTCGCGCACCCGCGCGGCGCTGCGACAGAGGTCGGCGAGGTCGTCACCGGTCGCGTGCAGCAGCACCGCGGCCTCGTCCACGTTCAACGTGACACCGTCGCGGGCCCTGCGCAGCGCCCGGCGCATGGCCGATGGACTGGGCGGCGCGGACGGGACGCTCGGGTTCGGTAGGTCGGTCACGCCCTCGATCATGCGCTACACATCCGGAACTGTCTCCCTCCAGTGCTGGTTGCGGCGGAGCGGACAAGCCACCCGGGGCTACGGCTCCACCCGCCACGGCGCCCGCGCAGGAACGTGGAGCGCCGTTGAGCGTTGACAACTGCGGGGTGCCCGAGGCTATTCCAGGGCACCACAGGACCCGCGTTCACCTTCGACGGTGGCCTTCGGGTCGTTGCGCCAGACGAAGCCTTCGCCGTGCAGGCCGGGCGTGCCGACTCCTCGGAAAAGCACCCACGTCGGCGCCGCGCCGGGAACGATCACCGCTGTCGCGACTACACCGAGGCCGAGCCTGCGAGATGACGCAGGAGGCCGACCGCCCTCACGTATCTGATCCGCGTCCGAATCCTTTGCAGCACAGAAGCATTCGTGCGCCCATGGACACTGCGCAGTCCCGCGCCCACCCGTCTGCCCGCGCGGCACCGCCGACGCTCGCCGACGACAGCGCACACCTGGTCGTGCAAACATTGGCAGCATGTCGCAGCCGCGCACGATCATGGCCGATCCGGCCTGGCGCCCCAGTCCCAAGGCGAGGCTCCTGTGGACCGCGCAGGCCGCGCTGAGCTGGGTGATTCCGTTCGCGGCTCTGCTGGTGTGGTCGCTGCTCGACTCCGCGCATCGTGGATGGCAGCTCGGCTTCTTCCTGGTCGCGCTCGTGCCGGCCGTGCTGAACATCGGGGTGGCCCCGTGGTGGCGCTACGCCGTGCACCGCTGGGAGGTCACCGACGAGGCGGTCTACACCCGGGTCGGCTGGCTCACCCAGGAGAGCCGGGTCGCACCGATCTCGCGCGTACAGACCGTCGATACGGAACGCGGGCCGCTCGAGCGCCTGCTCGGACTGGCGACGGTCACCGTGACCACCGCGTCCTCCGCGGGCGCGGTCCAGATCAGCGCGCTCGATCTCCCGGTCGCCGAGGAAACCGTGACGCGGCTGACCAGGATCGCCGCCCAGCATCGCGGGGACGCGACATGAGTGGCGAACCGGCGGCGGACGCCGCGCAGGCCGAACAGCCGTGGCAGCGGCTGGACAAGCGGATGCTGCTGGTCCACCCGATCACCGAGCTGGTGAAGTTCATCCCGGTGCTGATCGGTTCGGTGATCCTCGGCACCAGCAGCGGCAACCACGTGTGGAGCATCATTCCGCTCGTGCTGATCGTCGGGTTCGCGCTGACCCGCTGGTTCACCACGACGTATCGGGTCGGGCCGACGCACGTCGAGCTGCGCACCGGCCTGCTGCAACGCAAGAAGCTGTCGGTGCCGCGCTCACGCATCCGCTCGGTGGACGTCGAAGCCGACCTGCTGCACCGGGCTCTCGGACTCGCGGTGCTGGCGATCGGCACCGGCCAGCAGGCCGATTCGGGTGAGAAGTTCAAGCTCGACGCCCTGGACACGCGGGTCGTGCCGCCGTTACGGGCCGCGCTGCTCGCCCACACGGCCGCGCGGGCGGAGCAGTCCGAGGACCGGAAAGAGTCGGGGCAGAACGAATCCGGTGGCTTCACCGCCCCGCGCACGCGGGCGCGCGAGATCGGGCACTGGAGCCCGGCGTGGGTGCGCTACGCCCCGCTGTCGCTGACCGGGTTCGCGATCATCGCCCCGATCGTCGGCTTCGCGCTGCAGTACGGGCTCGGCGAGATCGTGTTCCGGTCGGACGCGGTACACGACGTGGAAGACGGCGGCGTGCTCGTCCTCGCGCTCGCCGCGGGGGCGCTGCTGTGCGCCATCGTCCTCGTGGTCAGCGCTGCCGCGTGCGCGCACTATCTGACCACGTATTTCGGGTTGCGTGTGCGCGACGACGGCAAGACCTTGCAGCTGCGCCACGGCCTGTTCACCACCCGTCAGATCACGCTCGACCGGGCGCGGCTGCGCGGGGCGACGGTCAACGAACCCTTGCTGCTGCGCCTTGCCGGCGGCGCCGAACTCGAAGCGATCATGACCGGGGAGAACCCGCGCCAGAAGATCCTGCCGCAGGCCCCGCGCGAGGCCGTCGAACACACCCTCGGCCATCTCCTGGCCCCGGAGGAGGTGCACGACAACGACACTCCGCTCCGTCCGGACGCGAGGCCCACCGGCGCGGGGGCATCGGACTCGCACACCGTCCCGGAGCCGGGCAGCGCTCCGCTTATCGCGCATGGGCCCGCCGCGCGGCGCCGCAGGCATACCCGCGTGCTCGCGCCGGTCGTCCTGATCGCCGCCGTACCGGTCTCCTTCTCCCTTGCCGGAGAGCACTATTCACCGTGGTGGTGGCTGGTGCCCGGCCTCGCGCTACCGATCGCGCTCGCGCTCGCGGAGGACCGCTATCGCGGCCTCGGCCACGCGGTGCTGCCCCGCACGCCCACCGGCCCGGCCTGGCTGATCACCCGGTCCGGGTCGCTGGACCGGGACCGCGACTGCCTGGAGGCCCCCGGCGTGATCGGCTGGACGGTGCGCCGGACCTTCTTCCAGCGGCGTGCGGGAGTCGCCACGGTGGTCGCGGCCACCGCGGCGGGCAAGAAGCGCTACGCCGTGGTCGACCTGCCCGCCGAGGACGCGTGGGGTCTCATCGAAGCGGTCACACCGGGGCTACCGGGTGCGCGCTGACCCACCGGGCGGGTGTCGCTGGTCGGTTGCCGAGCCGCGGCATCGGACGCCAGCGGCACGTACGCCGGCAACGCGCCCTCGGCGGTCCGGCCACCGAGATCAGTGATGACGGAACAGGCTCGCGTTCGCCTGGATGTAGAGGTACCCCAGCGGCGGCAGCAGCCCGCCGAACAGCAACAGCGCCGTCCGCCAATCACTGCCCAGCAGAATGTCCCCGCCCGGACCGGCGCTCGCGCAGACCAGGAAGCCGAACGCCCAGGCCACCACCGGAAGACCCAGCACGGCGGGACGCCGGGTGACCGATCGCGCGCCCACGACGAGCAGGACGTTCACCACCCCCGCCACCACGGCGGACGCCGGGAAGGCGACGGAGCCCAGGTAGGTCGGCAGGTACAGCGCCTCGAGTGCCAGCGTGAGCAGGGCGTTCAGGACCAGGAGCAGCAGAATCACCGAGCCGACGACCCCCATGGGACGGCGGGCATCCGCGGCTGCCACAGGAGCCCGATCGCCCGCGTGGTCATCGAGCTTCGTCGTCACGGCACCGGCGGGTAGCCGAGGAGGGTCAACAGGTGGCTCTGCATATCGGCGAACGCGTACAGCACCGTCATATACATGTCGTGCTGTTCGGGCCAGTGCGGCCGCATGCTTTCGACGAACGCCGCGATCGCGTTCTGGAGCTCCCAGTTGTACATACTGCCGAGTCTATTCCGGCGCTGCGAGATGCATGATCAGTTCTCCCGGTCGGCAGGCAGCGCGGCGACCACGGGGAACTCGCCGGTCGGACCGCTACGCTCCGCCGCGATGGCCAGCACCCGCTTCCGCGCGGCAAACCAGCCGACGATCAGCGCGGGGACGATCAGGGCGAGGGTCGCGACGGTCCAGGTTCCCACCGGATAGTCGAACCCGGTGAGCACGACGACGAAGAACAGGAACACCAGCGTGAGCAGGCCGGTGTAGGGCGCACCGAACATGCGGAACGCGGGCCGCTGGATGCGTCCCTGAATGGACCAGCGCCACAATTGCAGCTGGCACAGCACGATGGTGGCCCACGAGGCGACGATGCCCAGCGACGCCATGTTCAGCACGATCTCGAACGCCCGATTCGGGACGATGCCGTTGAGCGCGATACCGACGAGCGCGATCAGGCTGGTGAGCAGGATGCCGCCGTAGGGGACGCCGTTGCCGCCCATCACCCCGGTGAATTTCGGCGCGCTGCCGTTCATCGACATCGAGCGCAGGATGCGGCCGGTCGAGTACAGGCCTGCGTTCAAGCTGGAGAACGCCGCGGTGAGCACCACGAGATTCATCACGCTGCCGATCCCGGGGACGCCGAGCATGGTGAAGAACGTGACGAAGGGGCTCTCGTCGGCGGTGTACCGCGTGTACGGCAGCAACAGCCCGAGCAACACCAGCGAACCGACGTAGAAGACGGCGATCCGGGCGATCACCGAATTGATCGCCCGCGGCATGATCTTCTCCGGGTGCTCCGTCTCGCCCGCCGCGGTGCCGACCAATTCGACCGCGGCGTAGGCGAAAACGACACCGGACACCACCACGACCAGCGGCATGATGCCGGTCGGGAACAGGCCGCCGTGATCGGCGACCACGCTCGGGCCGGTCGCTTCACCGTGCACGGTGAAGCGACCGAGCAGGAAGATCGTGCCGACGATCAGGAACGCGCTGAGCGCGAACACCTTGACCAGCGCGGCCCAGAATTCCATCTCGCCGAACCACTTCACCGAGATCAGGTTGACGCTCAGCACGAGGACCAGCGCGACCAACGCGAGAACCCACTGCGGGACGGCGGCGAACCCGGACCAGTAGTGGAAGTACTGCGCTATCGCGGTGGTGTCGGCGATACCGGTCATCGACCAGTTCAGGAAGTACATCCAGCCCGCGACGAAGGCGGCCTTCTCGCCGAAGAACTCGCGCGCGTAGGAGACGAACGACCCCGACGAGGGCCGGTGCAGGACGAGTTCACCCAGCGCGCGCAGGATCAGGAACGCGAAGAACCCGCACACGCCGTAGACCAGGAACAACCCGGGTCCGGCGCTGGCCAGTCGTCCGCCCGCCCCGAGGAACAGACCGGTGCCGATGGCGCCGCCGATCGCGATCATCTGCAGCTGCCGCGGCTTCAGACTCTTGTGGTAACCGTGGTCCTCGATGCTGAGGTGAGCTTCGTCGCCGCGCGCGGTCATGAAACGCCGGTTCCTCCATTTCGATGTCCCGAGATCACGCCGAACGGTACCCGCCGCGCGGACACCGCTGGATGGCAACCCTCCGGCGACAACATCGGCGGAGTCCGGTCACTCCAGTCCGGCGAACAGATCGTGCTCCCGCCCGTCCGGCCCGAGCGGACCACGCCGCCCCCGCACCAGGATGAAGTGCTCTTCGGGCAGAACCGGCTGGGCGACTCTGTTCGACAGGGCGAATTCCCGGCCGGACGGCGCGACGGTGACCTGGGTGGCGTGTGCCCGCAGCGCGGCGCGCTTGGCCGTCAGCACGTCGGACACGTCGATCGTGGTGGTCACCGCGTCACTGGGCACGCTCGCGAGCTCGCCTTCGGCGGGCAGCCGCCAACCGGGTGGCAGCGCGCCGGGCAGGCCCGCGGCCGTGCGCCGGGCCAGCGCGGCGGTGTGCAGGCGCAGCATGTCGGCGTCGGTGACGGTCCAGTAGTACTTCGGGGTGTCCCAGCCCTCGCCCGCCGCCACCTGCACGGCGGCCGTGGTGATCTCGTGTGCTCGGATGTGGTCCGGGTGGCCGTAGCCGCCGTTCGGGTCGTAACCGACCACGACGCGCGGCCGTAGCTCGAGCACCGCGTCGGTGAGTGCCCGCACCGCTTCGTCCCCGGAGCGCACGAATACCCGGGGCTTGTGCGCGGCGGGCGTGCCCGCCATTCCGGAATCGCGCCATCGTCCCGCGCCGCCGAGGAAGCGCGGCGAGCCCGCGTTCAGCGCTGCCAGCGCACGGGTCAGCTCGAGGACGCGATAGCCGCCGAGCTGGTCGGCGTGCTGCGCGGCGAGCAGCGCCCACTCGTCGCCGATCACCTCGCCCTCCTCGCCGAGCGTGCAGGTGAGCACGGTGACCGGCACGCCGCGGCGGCGGTAATGCGCGATCGTGCCTCCGGTGGTGATGGACTCGTCGTCCGGGTGGGCGTGCACCAGCAGCAGCCCGCCCGTCCCCGCGGTCACGGAATCCTGCGCCACATGGACGCGTCGCCGAAGATGCCGACCTGGATCGCGCCGCTGAGCGAGGCGCCGTCCAGCCGGGGACCGGACGCCGCGACGGCGTTGTCCTGCACGATCGGCAGCACCGTCGCCATGGCCCACAGTTTGGGCTCCGCTTCGGCGAGCACCCGCCCCACGTCGCCGCCCCGCAGAGCCTCGTCGATCGCGGGTTGCAGGGTCGGATCACATATCCCGGACAGGTTGCTGGGCGCGCGTTGCGCCGCCTCGGCGATGGCCTGCGCAGGACCGGTGACCCCCGGCAGCGCGGGGGGCGGGCATCCGTAGCGGGACGCCAGCACGGTGGCCGGATCGGATCCGGCCACCTCCCAGCCGACGATGGCGTCGACCGTGCCCTCGATCAGTTCCTTGCCGTAGAGCTCGTCGGCGGCGACGCTGCGCACAGTGGCGTCGATGCCCGCGCTACGCAGCTGGTCGGCAGCGGTATTGGCCACGGCCAAGGCGGTGGCGTCCCGATCCACCGCGCCGATGCGCACGGCCAGCGGCTTGCCGTCCTTGCCGAGGCTGCGCGGCTGCGGGGCGGGCGAGGTCGGGGAGATCGCGGGCGGCGGCTCCGGCGCCCGGCCGTAACCCGCGGCGGCGAGCAGGGCGAAAGCCTCCTCCGCCGACGGACGCGGCGGAGCGGTCGGGGCGTAACCGGGATCGGACGGCGCGAGCACCTGCGCGCGAGCCGGTTCCACCCAGTTGCCGGTCTGGGCGCCGACCGTCGCCAGCAGGGCGGGGTCGAGCAGCGCCAGCACACCCGAGCGGACCCTGGGATCGCTCAGTTCGCCTTTGCGCCCGTTGAGCGCCATTTGCAGCACCCGCGACTGCGGCATGATCGCGGTCCGCACGGAGGGAATCGCCCCCAATTGCGCCTGGGTCGCCACGCCGCCATGCACCAGCGCCATCTGGATGTCTCCGGTGCGCAGCGAGCCCGCCAGCTGCGCGGGCGTGCCGCCGCGGCGCAGCAGGATCTGGCCCGGCATCGCCGGGGTGCCCCAGAAGCGGTCGTTGCGTTCCAGCAGCATCTCGTCGCGGCCGGGGTCCGCCGAACGGATCCCGAACGGGCCGCCGGACACCCGGACCCCGTTGACCTGGCCGTTCATCCCCCTGGCGAACCCGCCGGGCGCGTCCTTGAGCAGATGGGACGGCAGCAGATCGGTGAACAACTCGCGCCAGCCGGGGTAGGGCTGCGCCATCACGACGGTGACCGTCTTGCCCCCCGCCGAGGAGCTCACATCCGAGATCATGCGGTATCCGGCCGGATCGACAACTCCCGGTTCGGAGATCATCTCCTGCCACAGGTAGCGGAAGTCCTCGGCCGCGATCGGCGCTCCGTCCGACCAGGACGCCTCGTTGCGCAGCTTGTAGGTGATCGTGAAGGGTTCCTGCGCGGTCACTTCGGCGGAGACCAGCAACGACGAATCCGGCACCCAAGCCGTCGCACCGGGCCGCGCCGGATCGGGTACCGGCCGGAACGGGCTCGGCAGCACCAGGGAGGCGATCGCCGAGGTGGCGGCGGACTGGTCCGAGCGCAGATGCGGATTGAAGGCGGTACCGATGGTGTCCAGGGCGACGACCACGGTCGTCTCCGCAGGCTTGACCGGTGTGGTCTTCGGGCTGTCGGTGCTCTCGATGGGCGGCGGCGGATTCGCGGCACAGCTGCTGATCAAGGTCAGCACTGCCACGGCCGGCAACAACGTGCGCCACGCTGCGCGTTTTCCTGCGCCCACTTTCACGCTCGGGAACTCTACCGTACGGTCGAGGCCGTTCCCAGATTCCTGCTGCCGAGCGGGGAAACAACGCGGTCGATCGGATATCCGCGGACATGCGAACGCGAGTGCTTCGCAGCGCCGATGATACGACCCGTCCATACCGGGCCGAGCCTCGGCAAATATTCGGCGCACCCGCTACGGAGCGATACTCGGGGTTGTACCGACGCACCGAATTCCGACAATTCTCCTGCCGATTGTCCATGTTCGCGAAAGCACGAGCTGATTTCACTCGTTCGCGTAAGTCAACAATCGCACCGAAACACCGACCAGGAGAAGAAAACCGCCTACGCGAAGCAATGATCAGGTGCGCCCGCTCGAGGCGCATGCTTGGCAGAGCTGCACGTCAAGCCCTCCGGTCGCCGAGAACGGCATCTCCTCGACCGCCCGGGTGACCACAAGCGTGAGGCGCGGACGAATCAGAACACGCCGTAAGTCTGCGGTTTCCATTGGATGGCACAAAACGTTCTGCATCCGAGTCGCGTCCTGAATTCTGTCCAGTCCCCCACGCAGAACACGCGCGCCGGCCAGCGATTCTCTACACGGAGAATGCGAATACTTCGTTCCACGTTCTCACGGCACAGAGAAATGGCCGAGAACGACGTAGAAATAATCGACGTCCTTCGGAAGGCAGATGCGGCAACAGAGCCGGTCCGCAAACCCAATCACAAAGCCGTATCGAGGATATTCCGATTGCCGCGCACACCCCGAATTGCATCACGGATGAATTGCCGACAATCCTCGGGTGTACGCGAGCCGAATCCGCGGCTCCAGCGCGAACACCTTCCGGCTCGCACCGACCGGAACGGGATCCGGCGTCCCGCGGACACCGAATCCCGTTCCATCGGAGCTGATTACAGGGCCGCGCGGTCCCGCGCCTTGCGCCGGGACAGTTCCCGCGCACGCTCGTTCTGCCCGAGGGTCACCTTGCGGATCCGGACCACTTCCGGGGTGACCTCCACGCACTCGTCGGCGGCGCAGAACTCCATGGCGGCTTCGAGATCCAGTTGCAACGGCTTGGCCAGGGTCTCGATCACGTCGGCGGTCGAGCTGCGCATGTTGGTCAGCTTCTTCTCCCGCGTGACGTTGATGTCGAGATCCTCCGCGCGCGGGTTCAGGCCGACGACGTGTCCCTCGTAGGTGTCCGCGCCGGGCTCCACGAAGAACTGCCCGCGGTCGGCGAGCTGGATCATGGCGAACGGCGTCACCGTGCCCGACCGGTCGGAGACCAGCGAGCCGGTGTGCCGGGCGCGGATCTCGCCCGCCCATGGCGCGTAACCGTGCGACACGGCGTTGGCGATGCCGGTGCCCCGGGTCTCGGTGAGGAAGTCGGTGCGGAAGCCGATCAGGCCACGCGAGGGAACGATGAACTCCATCCGCACCCAGCCCGCGGCGTGGTTGCTCATCTGCACCATCTTGCCCTTGCGCGCGGCCAGCAACTGGGTGATCGCACCCAGGTACTCGTCGGGGCAGTCGATGGTCAGCTCTTCGTACGGCTCGTGCACCTTGCCGTCGACCTGCTTGGTGACCACCTGCGGCTTGCCGACGGTCAGCTCGAAGCCCTCGCGGCGCATGGTCTCGACCAGGATGGCCAGCGCCAGCTCACCGCGGCCCTGCACCTCCCAGGCGTCCGGGCGGCCGATGTCGAGCACGCGCAGCGACACGTTGCCGACCAGTTCCTGGTCCAGGCGCGATTTCACCATGCGGGCGGTCAGCTTGTGGCCCTGCACCCGGCCGACCAGCGGCGAGGTGTTGGTGCCGATGGTGACCGAGATGGCGGGCTCGTCGACGGTGATGCGCGGCAGCGCGACCGGATCGTCGATGTCGGCGAGGGTGTCGCCGATCATGATCTCCGGGATGCCCGCGATGGCGACGATGTCGCCGGCCACGGCGACCTCACCCGGCTGACGCTCCACGCCGATCGTCTGCAGCAGCTCGGTGATCTTCACCTGCTTGACGCCGTCGGCGTGCATCCACGCGACGTTCTGCCCCTTGCGCAGTTCGCCGTTGTGGATGCGGACCAGCGCCAGCCGGCCGAGGAAGGCCGAGGCGTCCAGGTTGGTGACGTGCGCCTGCAGCGGCGCGGTCGGATCACCCTTCGGCGCCGGGATGTACTCCAGCAGCACGTCGAACAGCGCGTCGAGGTTCTCCGCGGCCGGGGCGTTGCCGTTCTCCGGACGTTCCTTGGACGCCTTGCCCTCTCGACCGGAGGCGTACAGCACCGGAAGGTCGAGCGCGAGCTCGGCGGCTTCGGCGGCGGCGTCGTCCAGATCGGAGGCCAGATCGAGCAGCAGGTCGTGGCTTTCCTCGACGACCTCCTCGATGCGGGCGTCGGGGCGGTCGGTCTTGTTCACGACCAGGATCACCGGCAACGACGCGGCCAGCGCCTTGCGCAGCACGAACCGGGTCTGCGGCAGCGGGCCCTCGGAGGCGTCCACCAGCAGCACGACACCGTCCACCATGGAGAGGCCGCGCTCGACCTCACCACCGAAGTCGGCGTGACCCGGGGTATCGATGACATTGATGACGGTGACCGAGCCGTCCGGGTGGTGGCGGTGCACCGCCGTGTTCTTGGCGAGAATGGTGATGCCCTTCTCGCGCTCCAGGTCGCCGGAGTCCATCACCCGATCGACGGGCTCGGCCCGCTCGGCGAAGGCGCCGGACTGGCGCAGCATGGCGTCGACCAGGGTCGTCTTGCCGTGGTCGACGTGGGCCACGATGGCGACGTTGCGAAAATCGCGTGCAGACGACACGCCTGAATCCTCCTGCTGTTTCGGTGTGGGAGCCGATGGTGCTCGGTGTCCTGCGAGAGCGGGACCCCTGCGCGGTTACGCAGGTTGCCGCCTCCGGGTCCTGACGCTCACGCCGGGCTCCTTGCAGACAGGTGGAGAATCGAAACTCACCGGGCATAGCGGCCAGCTACACCCTACCGGCAGTCCGTTCGCGCAACGTTTCAGGCTTTGCACTTAGGGTACGCTAACCCCCGTGGGCAAGGTCAAAGCAAAGAAGGTTTCGAGCCTGAAACCCAAGAAGAAGTGCTGTCGGAAGAAGACGCGCTGCCTGAAGTGCCCCGTGGTCATCATGCGGATGAAGAAGTGCGAAGCGGCCGGAGTCACCGGCAAGGATCTGAAGAAGGCACTCAAGCAGGCACGCGCGGCCTGACCATCGCCGCCACCTTTCCGGGGCGGCCCGAGGCGAGTAGTAAGGAGTGTTATGGCCCAGCAGACACTGCTCTCCGATATCGAGATCGCCGAGGCCCTCACCGAACTGCCGGACTGGACCAGATCAGGGGACGCACTGGTCCGCACGGTCGAGGCGCCCACCTTTCCCGCGGGCATCGACCTCGTGCGCCGGGTCGCCGAAGTCGCGGAGGAGGCCGACCACCATCCGGACATCGATATCCGCTGGCGCAACGTCACCTTCAGCCTGTCCACCCACTCCGCGGGCGGGCTCACCGCGCTGGACGTCGCCTTGGCGCACCAGATAGATCGGCTCTGCTGAATTTGCAGCGCCTGCGGCGCTGCGTGTTCGCGGCCCCCCTCATGGCTCGTGTCCGAGCGACCGCCGCTTGCTCCTTCGTCGCCTACGCGACGGCCACTCGGACACGAGCCGGGCCGCGAACAGAACATGCTCGGTCTCGCTTCGCTCGAAACCGGGAGTCTCGGCCCATCGTCGCGTTGAGGATGGGCCTTGCCCGAGCCACTACCGCGCGGTGGCGCCTACGTAGTCCGCGCGGAGCCCTCGGTTGTCACGCGCGTTTCCTCATCCACGTCCGATTCGGCATGCCGGGGCCCGAAGCGGATGATCCAGAGGTAGAACACCACGACGCCGAGTACGTCGACGGCGCCGAGCCAGGCGAGTACCCCGGGGCGCGAGATGGTCCAGATCGAATCCTGGAAGAACGACAGCACCCACGGCACACCGACCAACATCGTCACCAGCCAGTACCCCGCCAGGATCCGCGCGCCGGGCGCCCGGCGCAGCGGCCCGTAGACCAGCCAGAGCACCGCGGGCAGCAGCCACACCCAGTGATGCGACCAGGAGATCGGCGAGACCATCAGCCCGAACAGCTGCACCACGATCAGCGTGCCGAGCCGGTCGTCCCGGCCGAGCGCGCGCCAAGCCAGCAACGCCAGCACCGCGACCACGAGCACGGCCGCGATCCACCACGGACCGGACTCCACGTCGTAGCCGAGGATCCGGCTGAGTGTGCCGCGCAGCGACTGATTCCACACCGAACCCACCGGGCCGATCCGGTCGGCGTCCCCGAGCAGCGTGCCGAAGTACCGGCGCGCCTCGGCGGGCGCGATCAAGAAGCTCAGCCCCACCGTCGCGCCGAAGACCACCGCCGACCACACCACGGTTGCCCAGCGCCCGCGCGCGACGAAGTAGAGGCCGGTGATCGCGGGCGTCAACTTGATGCCCGCGACGATCCCGACCAGTCCGCCGGAGATCCACCACCGCGAACTGCGCACCGCGAGCATCCCACCCAGCACCAGGAAGACATTGACCTGGCCGTAGTCCATCGTGGTTCGCACCGGTTCCAGCCACAGCCCCAGCGCGGTCCAGCCGACGGTCGCGGCCCGCCACTGCGGCGTCCGCAGCCGCTGCGCACCGAAGATCAGCTCGAGACTGATGTGCACCACCGCGTACAGCGCCGCGGCGATGGCCAGCAGCCAGGCCACCGCGACCATGGTGAACGGCAGATAGTGCAGCGGGAAGAACACCAGCGCCGCGAACGGCGGATAGGTGAACGGCAACGGGAAGTCCGGGGTCTTCTCCGCGTAGGTGAAGTCGTAGAGCTGATCGGTCAGCAGCGCGGCCGACCCACCGACGTAGACGTGCAGGTCGACGAGGTTCATCCCGTTCGGAGACAGCAGCATCCAGAGCAACCGGGCCAGCACGGACAGGCCCAGCACCGACAAAGCCCATCGGAGGTGACGATTCAAATCGCTGGCTTTCGGTTCGAGTGCGGTGCGTCGGTCGGCACGCCCGGACTTGGATGTTCTGGCGACAGCGCGGACGGCAACGATTAGATTAACCGCAGCGCGCTTCCGGTCGGCTCCACCCTCGAACCATCGGTAACATTCGCATCAAATTTCACACCAGTAACATCAGGGCGCGGTATGTTCTGCTAACACTGATCGTCCACGGCGCCTTCCGGACGCCGCGGCTGTACACATAGCCGCAATGTCCCTAGAGTGACCCCCGAAACGATGGCTTTTAGCAATCGAACCCAGATGTACCCGAGGTAAGGACGGCCAGACCAGTGCTTCGCACCCGAGGATCGCGGATCGCATTGTCCGCGCTCGCCATCGCGGCGAGCGCCACGCTCGCCGCGCCGACGACAGCAATCGCGGCCCCCGCGACCGCCCCCGCGGCGCTCACGAACAGCGTTCCCATGGTTCCCGAAGGTGTTCCGGTGGATGCGCTGGCCGCGCTCGCCCCAGCAATCGTCGGCGCCGTCGCGGGCCCGGCGGATATCGCCGGCCCCGGCGGGATCGCAGGCCCGCAGTCGGCCATCCTGGATCAGGCCCGCAAGCTGCTGGCCACCTTGAACCTGCCGCCGCAGATCAAGTCGACACTGGAACGGATCATCACCTTCCTCGACGGCAGCGGCGGCGGTGGTCCCGAGGTGCCGCAGGACGGCCCGGCGATCGCGCAGTTCCTGTACCCGACCATCGGCAAGGGCTGCATCGGCCCGGGCGCCGACTCGGTGGGCACCGCCCTGGCCGTCCCCGGCCCGGCCACGCTGCCGCCGCCCGGCCCGAGCGCCGGTCAGACCGGGTTCGTCTTCACCGCCCTCGGCACCAAGTCGCCGACGCCGGTGCAGAATCCGCCGATGACGGTGCAGTGGCTGAACCTGGACACCCGTCAGTCCGGCGTCCTGCCGCTGACCGACGAGGCCAAGATCAACCCGGACGGCCCCGCCACGCTGTCGGCGATCGCCGACACGGGCTTCGGCCGCGTCGTCGCGGTCGTCTCCGGCTCGCTGACCACGAAGTCCGGTGACGCCGAGGCGCGGACCTGCTCGTTCCTGCCGACGCTCGGATTCTTCACCGTAGGCTGAGCTTTCGATCGCGGGCGGCGACTCCATCGGGGTCGCCGCCCGCGGTCGTTCCGGGGAAGCCCGCGACAACCTCGAACGGATCCGCCGCGCCGCCCCACGAGCCGTCCGGACTGTGGTAGACCGCTAAGTATGGCGACCATCGATCATTCGATACGCACGGCACATTCGATCCGCAGCAGACGCTCGCATCGCTCGATCCTGTCTTTCCGCTCGGAGGGGTCGATCCTGTCCATCGGGTCGGCCTACTCGGTCCTGTCCATCGGCAGCGTGGGTTCGGTGCTGTCGATCGGGTCCGTCGGCTCGGTCGGGTCGGCGATCTCCTCGTTCTCGCTCGCCAGCCTCGGTTCCGCGTTCTCCGGCCTGTCCCGGTGGTCGCTGTTCTCCTGGCTCGGCAACCACGAAGCCCCGGACAGCCGCCCTACCCTGCGCGTCGTCCCGGACGACGAACCCGACCTGCGCGTCACCCCGATAAGCCACTGCCAGACGTAGCGGCGCTCGGTCGCGTCACCACTGCCCGTACTCGGGTGTGAGCACGTTGTTCACATCGATCCCCACCCCGTCGATGGACTGCTTGTCGATCTCGAACTGGTGCAGGTGGGCGGCCGGGTGCACGAAACCTTTGGGTGTGCCCCAGTTGTGCTGCCAGTACCAGGCGCCCAAGCCCGCGGTGCGGGCCAGCTCGATGGTCGGGGCGTTCGCGTAGACGCCGGTGTTCCCCTGACCGAGCACGGCCTGCCAGCCCAGCAGGTACGGCGCGATCATGGTGGCGAAGTCGACCGCGGAGGGGTTGTCGTCGATGGACGCGTAGATGGGCACGTTGTCCGGACCACCGGCGGCGCGATGCAACGCGAGCCCGCGCTCGGCGTGCCGCTTGCCCGCCTCCAGCCCGCCGCGCCAGTCCGCGGTCGGGCCCTTGCCGAACTGGTAGCACGAGACGATCTGCAGACCGACCGCTTTGAGATCGTCGACTTCGGCGGATCGCAGCGGTTTTCCCGCCATCCACTCCGCGCCCGGCCTGCGGTCGGACACGTAACGGATCACGCCGACATGTCCGGCGTCGCGGATCGCCGCGGCCGAGGGGACGCCACCCGCGTAATCGATCAGGGTGCCGAGCGAGGGCCGCGCGGCGGCGGGAGCTGCCGCCGCGGTGACGCCGACCACGGCCGCCGCGGCCGCGTAGGCGAACAGATCACGCCGGGACACCGGAATGGAACGCATCGTCGACTCCTTCGCGCAATCCCGACCTGGAAGAGCAGCGTGCCCGGCGCACCTTCCCCAAATCACCGTGCGCCGGGAGCCTCGAACGTGAACTCATTTCACCACATTCACATTAGAACCGCTAGACCCAGGAGAAACACGTTTCACATTCGCCACACTGGCCGCAGGTCATCGGGTCAGGCGACGCCGTCGATCCGCGCGGCCACGTCGATGGTGCGCATCGCGGGATCGGCCAGTTCTCTGCGGATCACCGCCGCCACCTGTGCGACGACCTGTTTCTTTATCCCGGCGAGCGCACCGAGGGCGGCCGCCCGCACACCTTGCGCGGTGAACTCCATCCGGATGTCGGCGGGGTCCGGCGGCGGCACGTCGATCACCACGCGCAAGGGGTCGGCGGCGCGGGCGGTGAGCGCCAACGGCACCTCGACGTCGGCGCGATAGCGATTCGCTTTCAGCACGTCCACCGTGATGTCCAGGCTTACCGGCAGCGTCAGGTCGAACGCGACCGGATCCGCCGACCGGTCAGCCAGCCGCGGCATGCGGACCGCTCCCCGGACGGTCACGACGGCACCGGCGCGCGGCCCCGTCCGCAGCGGCCCGACTTCGATCGGCCTGCCCGCCAACCGTTCGACCACGTCGGACACCCGTTCGCGCGTCACGATGCGGGAGAAGAACCGATGCCCGAACTCGCCGTAACCGATCCAGTCGAACGCGATCCGGTCCCGGTGCGGCGAGCGTGCACCGGCCACCATGGCCTCGACGTCGAACACCAGGTTCCGGCGGGTCTGCGGATCGGCCAGCATGGCGTTCACCCGGGACGCGACCTCCCGCTGCACCACCCCCGCGATGGGGTCGAGCAGCCATTCCCATGCCGACTCCACCGCTTGGGCGCGCAGGACGAAGCTGATGTCACGCTGGGTGATCGGCGGGATGTCGATGACGATGAGCACGGGCTCGGCGGTGCGGGCGTGCAGCGTCAGATCGATCTCGGCCCTGGCCTCCAGCCGCAGTTTCCGGCCACCGAGCAGCACTTTGAGGGTGAGCGACACCGGGACGGTCACGGCGAAGGTCACCGGGGGACCGCTGTGCAGGACGCGCGGGGCGCCGACCTTGCCCTCGGCGACGAAACCCGCGAGTCCGGCCGGGCCGATCGAGACCGGGCCGATGGTCAAGCCGCGGCCCGTCATACCGGAGATGGCGGATTCGATGCGAGCGGCGTTCACGGCGTGCGTGACGAAACGCTCGCCGAACTCGGCGTAGTCGATCCAGGCTGGCGCACTACTCGATTCGTCGGTCGGATGCATCAGTAGTTCCGGAACCCTCACCTCTCGATGGACACCCGACACGGTACGCGACCGATCTTGTCCCGCCCCGGAACGCGCTGGCCAGCCCGGGATCCCCGTCCTGCCGATGAGGGGGAAGCAGGGCGGGGACCGGCGGCGGCGCTGCCGGGCGCCACCGTCTCCATCGTAGGACCATCGGGCACGCCGTTTCACCCGCATATCGGACAGATTCCGCTCCGCGGGAGTGATCTTCACAATCGCCCGAGACCGACCACTCCCGTCACGTCCTCCAGCGTGAAGCGGTGGATCCGGATCCCGCCGTACTCGTTGCCACCGATCGTGGTCACCTCGCCGCCATCGGCCCGCAGGACGATGTTCGTATGCTGCCCGAACGGACTGGAATCCCGGTACAGCAGCACGTCACCGGTCCGCGGTCGATAGCCCGAGCCGATCGGTTCGAACCGGCCGACGCTCTCGTAGTACTCCTGCAACGTGTAGACACCCGGAATCCGCCAGGAGCCCGAATTGGGGTTGGCCAGTGCCACACCCGCCTCGCGCAGCACCCAGCTGACGAAATCGGCGCACCACGCCTCCTCGACACCTTCCGCGTATTTCGTGCCCGCGCCCGGATCGGCGAACTCGCGCTCGGCGATCGCGACGATTCCGGCCTGGGTGGCGTCCAGCGCCGAACGGTCCAGCGCGGGGAACTCGGTGAGACGCTCACCCACGACCGCTCGGCGGTCGGCGCGGTCCTGCCACCAGAGGGCCCCGGTGATCCCGGCGCCGACCACACCGAGCAGCACCAATGCGAGCGCGATCCACCGCCCTGATCGCCCTTCTGGCCGCTGTGCCATCGCTCCCCCGTTCATTTGTGTGATGCTGTTGTCGAGCCTATGGAATTCGACGCGCGAGGGTGCGCGACAGTTCCGGCGCCATCCGTCCGGTTTTCGGTGACCGAGCCGGAGGCAACCCGTACGAGCCGAAATCGCGTACGGCACCGGCGAAACCGCGCTAGTCTCCCGGGAGGCCGGCCGATGGGGAGGTACCGCCCTGGACACGCTGTGGACATTCATCGTGCACCGGCGGCATCAGTTGCTGGTCGACTCCTACCTGCACGTCTCGGCCGTGGTGCAATCGGTGCTGCTGGCCACGGTGGTCTCGGTGCTGATCGGGGTGCTGGTCTATCGCAGCCCGTTCGGCTCCTCGATCGCCTCCGCGCTGGCGGGCGCGGTGCTCACCGTTCCGTCGTTCGCGCTGCTCGGCCTGCTGATCCCGATCCTGGGCCTGGGCGTCGCGCCGACGATCACCGCGCTCGTGGTGTACGCACTGCTGCCGATTCTGCGCAACACCATCATCGGGCTCGCCTCGGTGGACCCGGCCGTGACCGATGCGGCCCGCGGGGTCGGGATGAACCGGCTCCGGGTGCTCGCCCGGATCGAATTGCCGCTGGCCTGGCCGGCGATCCTGACCGGAATGCGGGTGAGCACGCAACTGATCATGGGAATTCTTGCCCTCGCCGCGTACGCCAAGGGTCCCGGGCTCGGCAACCTGATCTTCTCCGGTCTCGCGCGCCTCGGCAGCCCGAACGCGGTGCCGCAGGCCCTGGTCGGCACGCTCCTCGTCGTCGTGCTCGCACTCGTGCTCGACGCGATCTACGTCCTGATCGGACGGCTCACCACCTCGAGGGGAATCCGTGACTGAGACCGAAACCCACGACAGCTCCGCGAGATCCGTCGTCTCCGGCGTCGAGATCGTGCTGCGTTCGGTGACCAAACACTATCCGGGACAGCGTGATCCGGCCGTGGACAACGTCTCGCTCACCATCCCGGCCGGCGAGATCGTGGTCCTGGTGGGACCGTCCGGCTGCGGCAAGACCACCACCATGCGGATGATCAACCGGTTGATCGAACCCACCTCGGGCACCATCACGATCGATGGGCGCGACGCGGCCACGATCCATCCCGACCGATTGCGCCGCGGCATCGGCTATTCGATCCAGCAGGCGGGACTGTTCCCGCATCTGACCGTCGCGAAGAACGTCGCGACCGTGCCGGGCCTGATCGGCTGGGACCGGCGGCGCATCGCGGCACGGGTCGACGAGATGCTGGAACTGGTCGGCCTCGACCCGGACACCTTCCGCGACCGCTATCCCCGCCGGTTGTCCGGCGGCCAGCAGCAGCGCGTCGGTGTGGCCAGGGCGCTGGCGGCCGACCCGCCCGTGCTGCTGATGGACGAGCCGTTCGGCGCGGTCGATCCGATCACCCGCGGCTCGCTGCAGAACGAGCTGCTGCGCCTGCAAGGCGAACTCGGCAAGACGATCGTCTTCGTCACCCACGATTTCACCGAGGCGGTCAAGCTCGGCGATCGCATCGCCGTACTCGGTGACAAGTCCCGGATCCTGCAATACGACACGCCCGCGGCGATCCTGGCCGACCCCGCCGACGAGACGGTGGCCGGCTTCGTCGGCGCGGACGCCTCGCTCAAACAGCTCACCTTGACCCGGGTCGGGGACGTCGAACTCGGCGACTGCCCCACCGCCACCGAGCAGGACCCGGCCGGCACGCTGCGCGCCGCCCTCGCGGACCCGCACCGGCCGTGGGCGCTGGTGCTGGACGGTCAGGGCCGTCCGCTCCGCTGGGTCTCGGCCGAGCACCTGGCGCACGCCGCCTCGCTGCGCGGCCTCGGATCACCGGTGCCGGAGACGTTGTCGCTGAAATCGACGCTGCAGGACGCGCTGGAAGCCCTGCTGACGCATCAGAACGCGACCGCGGTGGTGACCGGACCGCGCGGCGAGTACGTCGGCCTGATCACCATCGACACGCTGATCGGCCACCTGTCGGCCCTGCGCGCCGAACACGGAGCGGACGGCGCAGCGCGGGACGAGGCGCCATGACCACCGCCGTCGCGTCACCCGCCGCGCAGCGCAGGGCCGAGCGCATCCGTTTGCTCGTGCAGCCCGTGCTCGTGCTCGTGCTCACCGCCGGTGTGCTGGTGTGGGCGTTCGCCCGCGAACTCACCGTCACGCAGCGTGCGAGCCTGAACGCGGGCAACGTCGCGACCGTCACCTGGCAGCACGTGCTGATCACAGGGACCGTGGTGCTGATCGTGCTCGCGGTGGCCGTCCCGCTGGGCACCCTGCTCACGAGACCGGGATTCCGGCGCCTCACACCGATCTTCGTGGGCATCGCGAACATCGGCGCGGCCGCTCCTGCCATCGGACTGATCGTGCTGTTCTATCTGGCCACCCGGACCACCGGCTTCTGGATCGGCGTGGCGCCGATCGCGTTCTACTCGCTGCTTCCGGTGCTGCGCAACACCATCCTGGGCTACCAGCAGGTCGACCGGACGCTCATCGACGCGGGCCGAGGTCAGGGGATGTCGGCCGTGACGGTGTTGCGCCGCATCGAATTCCCGCTCGCGGTGCCCTACATCCTCGCCGGGTTGCGCACCTCGCTGGTGCTCGCCGTCGGCACCGCGACGCTCTCGTTCCTGGTGAGCGCGGGCGGGCTCGGCATTCTGATCGACACCGGCTACAAATTGCGCGACAACGTCACCCTGGTGGTCGGCGCGGTGCTCGCGGTGGCGCTGGCCCTGCTGGTGGATTGGCTCGGCGCGCTCGCCGAAGAATTCCTCGGGCCCAGGGGGCTGAAATGACGCGGGTGTGGCGCGCGCTCGCTCTCGGGCTGGGGTTGGCGCTGGTGGCCGCCTGCGGGCTGCAATCCGGGGGCGCGGTGCCGCTGCGGGTGGGACCCGGCAGCATCCGCCCGATCCCCGCACTGGACGGTGTGCCGGTCACGGTGGGCTCTAAAGACTTCACCGAACAGAACATCCTCGGATATCTCATCGAGTTCGCCCTGACCGCGGCAGGCGCCGAGGTCCGCGACCTGACCAACATCCAGGGCTCCAATAGTGTGCGCGACGCCCAGCTGCACGGGCAGATCGACATCGCCTACGAATACACCGGCACCGGCTGGATCAACTACCTCGGCAACGAGAAGCCGGTGCCCGACGAGATCGGCCAGTTCGAGGCGGTGCGGGACGCCGACCTCGCCGAGCACGGCATGGTGTGGACCGCGATGGCGCCGATGAACAACACCTACGCGCTGGTCATGAGCGCGCGGACCGCGCAGGAGACCGGCGTGCGCACGCTGTCGGACTACGCCGCGCTGGCCGCCGCCGATCCGGCCGCCGCGGCCATCTGCGTCGGCACCGAATTCAACGTCCGCCAGGACGGATTCCCCGGCCTCGTCCGCAAGTACGAGATCGACGCGGGCAAGGTACGCAAGCAGATCGTGCAGGACGCGGTGGTCTACCAGGCGACCGCAGACGGCAGACAGTGCCGTTTCGGCTCGGTCGCCGCCACCGACGGGCGCATCCCGGCATTGAATCTGGTCCTGCTACAGGACGATCGCGGGTTCTTCCCGAAATACAACGCCGCGCTGGTGATGCGCGAGAGTTTCGCCGACGCGCATCCGGAGGTGGCCGAGATCATGACGCCGATCTCGCAGCGCCTCACCAACGAGACCATCACCGAACTCAACCGTCAGGTCGACGTGGACGGTCGCGAACCCGCGGAGGTGGCCCGGGACTGGATGGTCGCCGAAGGGTTCGTCACCGCGCGTTGAAGCGAGAACCAGCCACTGGAAAGGCGTTTGGGCACGAGCGCGCAGAACAAGCGTGCAGACGCTGCCAGTCGGCGCGTGAGCATCAGGCCCGGCCGGAGCCTCGCAACGCTCAGCGCGGCTCGCGCCCCAGGTACCGCAGCAGATCACCGACGGCGTCGCCGGACGGACCGTCGACGATCGCGGCATAGGCCCCCCACTGGCGCAGCGGTTCGACGATCTCCGCCGTCTCGCCGCTGCCGGGCGCCGGGTGACCGGCCCGGGCGGCGGCGAGCAGGTGGGTGGCGAGCTCATCGGTCAACGGCGACGCCTGGCCGGTCGCGATCGCGATGTCCCAGGCGTGGACCGCGGCGTCCAGCGCGCACATCACCGCGGCCACCGGAGTGGCGAGCGCGCCGTGCGGCAGCGGCGTCGGCACCGTCTCGGTGGTGTCGTCCACGGTGCTCCAGGCGAGGGCGGTCTGCTCGATCGCCCCGCGCACCAACTCCGCGGGGGCACCGTCGACCGCGCCGGACGGCTCGAACGGGTTGTAGGCCGGACCGTCGCCGATACCGAGGGACTCGGCGAACGCCAGCTGGTCACCGGCGGCGTGCTGGACGACCTGCGTCACATCCCATTCCGAGCACGGGGTCGGCAGATGCCACTGATCCGCCCGCACACCGGCGACGATGCTCTCCAGTGCGCGGTAGGAATCGGCGAGCACGCCGCGCCAAACGGGGCGCAGAGTCGCGGCGGCGGTGGTGGTGTCGTTCATGTCGGAGCCCTTCGGTCGTTTTTCGGTGCTGACATAAGCCTATGCGGGCATTAGGCTACTTTCGTTCCTAATTGACCGGGGAGGAAAAAGTGGCCTCGACCACTCCGCGACTGCTGCGGTTGCTCGCGCTGCTCCAGGACCGCGCCCACACCGGACGCGAACTGGCCGAGCGTCTCGGCGTCACCGATCGCACCCTGCGGCACGACATCCAGCGCCTGCGCGAGCTGGGCTACCCGGTGCACGCCGAACGCGGCGCCGTCGGCGGCTACCGGCTCGGCCGCGGCGCGACCATGCCGCCTCTGCTGCTGGACGACGACGAAGCGGTGGCCGTCGCCGTCGCGGTCGGACTCGCCGAGGACGGCTCCACCGGCATCGCGGACATCGCCGCGCACGTCACCAAAGCACTGGGCAAACTGGATCAGATCCTGCCGAAACGCTTGCAGCGCAAGGTCTCCGCGTTGCGTGACGCGACGGCGATCGGCCCGGCCACGACCGGATCGCGCGAGCCGGACGCGCCGGTTCCCGCCGCCGTGCTCACCACCCTGGCCGGGGCCATCCGCGACGGCGCGACGGTCCGGATCGCCGAAGCAGGGACCGAAGCGTCTATCGAGGTGGAGCCGTACCGGCTGATCAACTGGCAGCGCCGCTGGTATCTGGTCGCCTACAGCCTGGAAGACCACACGTGGCGCGCGATCCCGGTGGCCCGGATCAGCAACGCCGAGGGCGCTTCCCGCCGCTTCGCCGCACGCTCGCTTCCGGATGAGGATCTGGTCGCCTTCGTCATGCGGCACGTCGCGACCACCGGATGGAAGGTGCAGGCACGGGTCACCGTGCTCGCGCCCGCCGAGACGGTCATCGCCCGCATCAATCCCGCCGTCGGCGTGGTCGAGGCCGTGGACGCGGACACCTGTGTGCTCTACACCGGCGCGGACGCGCTGGAGACCATCGCGATCTACCTGTCCATGCTGATGATGGATTTCCGCGTCGAGGGGCCGCCGGAGCTGGTCGCCCACATCCGCACCCTCGGCCGCCGGTACACCGAGGCCGTCGCCGATTCCTGATGCGAACCTGATCGGCACTCGACCGACAAGCGCTGCCGCGGCACACGGCACACGGCACACGGCACACGGCACACGGCACACGGCACACGGCACACGGCACACGGCACACGGCACACGGCACACGGCACACGGCACACGGCACACGGCACACGGCACACGAGGATTCGCGCACGCGCCGACCCAACACACCCGCTCACCAAGGGAGTGGGGAGAACTCCTCACAAGCACGAACGAAGCCGTCGGCAGGTGAGCCGGAGGCCATACCGGTGCCCCACTAGCAGCCCGCAGAAACGATTACTGCCGGAGTCGCCACTCGCGCACAGCCGCTTCCCGCTGGGACCCGTGGTCACGAACCCGGGTACCGACCCCGCTGAACCCCGGGATCGGTACCCACCGGAACGACAGTCGTCAGGAATGCCCGATGGTGGTGGCCGCGTCGGCGGTCTTCCGCATCGGGATCAACGCGGTCAGGCCGATCGCGACCAGCGCCGCCACCATCGCGATGAGGAAGGTGGTGTGGAACCCGTCGCGCGAGGGCAGCAGGTGCGGGCCCAGCTGCATGGTCATGTGCGCCAGCACCACGCTCATCACCGCGGCGGAGGTCGAGGTGCCGATCGAGCGCATCAGCGAGTTCAGGCCGTTGGCCGCCGCGGTCTCGGTGATCGGCACCGCGCCCATGATCAGCGCGGGCATCGCCGCGTAGGCCAGGCCGACACCGCCCGCGACGATCACCGCGGCGAGCATGATCTCCCAGACGCTGTTCATCAACACCACCGCGCACAGGTACCCGACCGCGATCACCGCCGATCCGAGCGCGAGAGTGACCTTGGGACCACGGCTCGCCGACAGCCGCGCCGACACCGGCGACAGCAGCATCATCACGAAACCGGTCGGCGCCAGCGCCAACCCGGCGCTGATCATGGACAGCCCGAAGCCGTATCCGGTCCGCTCCGGCGCCATCAGCAGCTGCGGGAAGGTCAGCGACATGCCGTAGAGCGCGAAGCCGACGGCGATCGAGGCCGCGTTGGTGAACAGCACCCGCGGCCGCGCCGAGACCCGCAGGTCCACCAGCGGTGAACGCTGCCGCAGTTCGAAAACGCCCCAGCCGAGGAACACCACCAGAGATACCGCGAACAGGATCAGGATCGGGGCGCTGGCCCAACCCCAGTCCGCGCCCTTGGTGATCGCGATCAGCAGCGCGAGCAGCGCCACCGACAACCCGATCGCACCGCCGAAGTCGAATCGGGCGGGTGTGCGCACCGGCGACTCCGGCACCCACACGAAAACCACGGCGGCGCACACGACGCCGAGCGCGGCGGAAGTCCAGAACAGCACGTGCCAGTTCGCGTTCTGCGCGATGGCCGCCGCGACCGGCAGCCCGATCGCGCCGCCGACGCCGAGCGTGGCGCTCATGATCGCCATCGCGGAACCCACCCGCTCGGCGGGCAATTCGTCCCGCATGATGCTGATGCCCAGCGGAATGGCACCGACCGCCGCACCTTGCAGCGAGCGGCCGACGATCTCGGGCAGCAGCGTGGAGAACGACGCGCAGACCACCGAACCGGCAACCAGCAGAAGCAGATTGGCGAACAGGACGCGGCGCTTGCCGAACATGTCGCCGAGACGGCCGCTGATCGGCGTCGCCACCGCGCCCGCGAGCAGCGTGGCGGTGACGACCCAGGAGGCGTTGGACGCGGAGGTGTGCAGCAGCGTGGGCAGCGCCGGAATGATCGGGATGACCAGTGTCTGCATGAGCGAGACGACAACACCGACCATGCCGAGCGTCGCGATGAGCAAGGCCGGCGCGGGGCGCCGGTCGCTGGAATCAGAGACGGTCGAAGACGCGTCGGTGGTTACTGTCACGTATGTACGGTACATATGGTGTGTATGCTGCACAATTTGGTATCGGCGTGATCCTCGCGACATAGTGGGGCATGTCCGATTCCGGTCCCGGCGACGACGCAGCGCTGAGCCGCCTCACCTTCGAGCTCTCGCTACTGTCGAGGCACTTTCCCGCCGCGCTGCTACGGCGCCCCGGCTTCCAGCTCGACCGCTCGGCGTATCTGATCTTGACCAGGCTGGAACTGGACCATCCGCTGAGTCTGCGCGAGCTGGCCGAAGCGTTCCGGTTGGACATTTCCACGATCAACCGGCAGGTCGCAGCGATGCTCAGGCAAGGGTTGGTCGACCGGGTGCCCGACCCCGACGGGGGCATCGCCCGCAAGATCCGCGCCAGCCCGAAGGGGCTGGAGTCACTTGCCTCCGACCGCGTGCAGAGCCGCCAAGGCATCGGTGCCGTGGTGGCCGACTGGACCGAGGCCGACATCGATCAACTCAGCAAGCTCATCGCACGCTTCAACCAGTCGGTCGAGGACAAAGAGCACAATCCGTGGCCACGCCCGTCCGATCTCGCGTGACGAACGGTCACTTACCGAGCACAGCCCGGCGGAGCGAACCGAAGTGTCGAACGTCAAGCGGTATAAGGATGTTCGGCTCGCGCCGACCGCAGCGCACGCCCCCACCAGACCAGCTGGCCGAGCAGTTGATCGGCGGCTGACACCGGCATCTCCGGATCCGTCGGCTGCCCTGCGGAGTCGAACCGCCTGCCCGCATCGTGAAAGCTCACCGTATCGCGCACGGTGACCGCGTGCAGTTCGGCGAACACATGCCTGAGGTGCTCGACCGCACGCAGGCCACCGGAGATCCCGCCGTAGGAGACGAATCCCACCGGCTTGGCCCGCCATTCGGTGTAATGCCAATCTATGGCGTTCTTGACCGACGCCGGATAGCTGTGGTTGTACTCGGGCGTCACCACGACGAAAGCGTCCGCCGCTGCCAGCCGGGGGCCCACCGCTGCCAGCGCACGCGCCGCCTCGGGCCCGGGATGGTGGGAAAGCTGTTGCGGCAGGGGTGTTTCGGCCAGATCGACGACGTCGACGGTGACGTCGTCGCGCCGGTCGGCGTGTTCGGCGAACCAGGTGGCGACGGTCGGGCCGAAGCGGCCCGTACGGGTGCTGCCGACGATCACGGCGAGCCGAATCAGGTGGTCGGACATGGTGGTTCCCTTCGACGCGTGCGTTGCACACAACAGCGTCGGACCTGAACCACGCTTCAGGTCAAATCGAGCGCCGATCAGACCTCCAGGTCCTCCTCGATGCCCTTCAGGCGGTGCCTGGCCATCGCCAGATTCGCCCGGCCCCGGTCCAGCGCCAGGTAGAGGAACAGGCCCTTGGACTTGCGGCCGGTCATCGGCCGGATGATGTGGTACTGCCCGGACAGCGTGATGAGGATGTCCTCGATGTCCTCCTTGAGCCCCAGCTGGTCCATGGTCCGCATCTTGGCGCGCACCACCTCGGTGTTGCCCGCGCCCGCGACCTGGAGGTCCAGGGACTTGGAACTGCCGAGCATGCCCAGCGCCATACCGCTGTTGTAGTCGACCACGGCGGCGCCGATCGCGCCGTCGATCACCATCATGTCTTTGAGGGCCAGATCCATAGTGGACATAAGTGTTCCTTTCAGTGGGTTTTCGTTGTCTGTTCGCTTCGTGCGTCGGTCGCCACCGGCGTCAGCAAGTCGGCGATCGCCCGCGCCGCCGGACGGGATTCCAGATGCAGCCTGCCGATGTTCACCTCGGGGGCGGCCAGGACGGTCAGCGACGTCCAGCCCGCCGCGTAGATGACCACGTGCCCGCTGGTGCCGTGCACCACCACCTCGCTGAACCCGCCGCCGTGTGCAGTGGTGGCCAGCCGGTGCGACAGCGACAGCTGCGAGGCGGCCATCGCCGCCATCCCGTTCGGCTCGATCTGCGCAGGTAGATCGTGGGCGACGAGCAGCCCGTCGTTGGATGCCACGAGCGCGCCGGTCAGCCGAGGGACGCGATCGCGCAGGGCCTTCAGCTCCAGCAGCACCGCCGCGTTCGGTTCGGGTCCGGACATCGCCACCTTGGTCAACCTTCCCATCACATTGCCGAGCAGTTTCTTCCGCGCGGTCACGCGAGCTCCTCCAAAGCCGCTTGCAGGCGGACGAGCAGGTCCCGGTCCGGCGGTTCCGAACGCTCCGCGACGGGGACCGGCGCCGAGTGCCGCCCACGGCGTCTCGGAAGCCGGCCCGGCTCGGCGCTCAGGGCTGCGACCGCCACGGGCTCGTCGGTCACCGGTTCGGGTGCGACCCGCCGGGCCGCCACCGCGACGGACGTGCCGGCGGGCGGCTCGATCAGCCCCGCGGCGGTCAGATCCCGCACCGCGACCAGACATCCATAGGTGGTACGGCCCAGTTCGCGGCCGATCCCCGCGACACTGCGCCGCGCGTCCGCGGCGGCCAGCACCTCGGCCTGCCCCCCGGTGAGCACCAGACGGCGCCGCCGCACCCGGCGCACCGGCACGACCGGGACCCGATCGACCAGGTCCGCGGGCCACGGCCCGGACTCCGGATCGCCGCGCCGCGCGCACTCCTGCACGAGAGCCCGCGGCGTGATGTGGCAGACCGGGGCCAGCCAGTGCGGTGGGGCCGGACGGAACTCCGGGACGGCGGGCGAGGCCAGCAAGAAGTAGGCGGCATCGAAAACCGACAGCATGGCGAGCGTTTCCAGCCGCGGCCGCCCCAGCACACGGCCGGGATCGCCCGCCCCCGCGCGCCGCCAGTCCTCGGCGGTCGCCACGCCCGCCTCGACAACCAGCCGGTCCAGTCCCGTGGTGCGGCGGCAATCGGCGGAAACGATCGCGCCCTCGGCGAGGTGAAACGCACCGTCGCCCGCGCGCAGCACGCCCGTACGTCCTTCCTTCTCCAGCCGCCGCAATTCGACCGCGAGTTCAGGACTCATCGGTGTCCTCGGCCAATTCATCGAGAATTCCGCGCAGCTGATATCGCGCCATCGCGAGATTCCCGGTGTCCTCGTCGAACAGCACGTGCACGAAAAGCCGTCCGTCGAAGTCGCCGTTCACCAGGTTCAGCAGATGGTATCCGTGGGTTCCGCAGACGATGATCTCGGTGACGTCGTCACCGTCGCCGCCGCTCGACAATGCCGGGCAGGCGAGCACCGCGCGCACCACATCCGTTGTGGCGGCGGCATCTTCGTGCTCGTCCAGCACCTCGTGCCTGCCGTCGGCGGCGATCGCCAGACCGCTCGCGCCGTCCACCAATGTCACACTGCGCGCACCGGGAATATCCATGATGCGTTTCAGACAACCGTCGATACCGATCACGCGCCACCACTTGTCATGTGAGGGGTTTACGGTTTCCAGACGCTACACACGCGCACCGCACGATGTACAGCAAATTGGGGAGAAATTTCCGGTAAAAAACATTTCCCCTGGCAGTGCGGAATAAATACCTTTCGGTATTCAATACCTATTGGTATTCAATACCCGTCGGTTTTCGATCTCGACACGCCGACCCGGCCACAATAAATCCTCGATACGGCCGCTCGACTGCTCCGGTGCCACATACGCGACACGCCTGCGACTGTGCACGCACGGGCAGGCACCACCGGAACCGCACGCCTCCGCCGCCCTGGGGCGCGCACGGAGGCATGCCATGCCGGGGAGACCGGCGCAGCGGGCAGTCATCTCGCAGCAATTACAAGATCGGCGATACACCCGCTCGAAGGACCGGGCGGCTACACCGGACGAAATCAGTCGGCGGTGAGGTAGGGCCGCCCCCTCCCTGTCCGCAGCGTCGGTCGCGCCTTACGCCTTACCGCGCAGGTAATCGCTCACCACGGCGGCGCCGAGACCGTCCAGATCAGGCATCACCACGCGGCCGCCGCTGCGGCGGGCCATCAGGTCGACGAACGCGGCCAGGCGCGGGTCCTCCCCGAGCATGAACACCGTCACCGACGCACCCAGCTTGGCCAGGGCGTCGACCTGAGCCATCGTCACGGCCAGCGTGCGCTGCGCGGGTGGCCAATTGAAGTACGTCTCGCCGTCCGGCTCCAGATGAGCGGTCGGCTCGCCGTCGGTGACGACCAGCACGATCGGCACCGCGTCCGGATGCCTGCGCAGGTGCCCCGCGGCGAGCAGCAGAGCGTGGTGCAGATTGGTGCCCTGCTCCCAGACGCCTTCCAGCGCGGTCAGTTCGCCGATGTCCACGGTCGTCGCGTGCCTGCCGAAGGTGATCACGCTCAGCGCGTCGGAGCGGAACCTGGTGGCGATCAAGTGGTGCAGCGCCAAGGCGGTGCGCTTCATCGGCACCCATCTCCCGTCCTGCACCATCGACCAGGACGTGTCCACGCACAGCGCGACGGCAGCCCTGGACCGCTGCTCGGTCTCCATGATCTCGACATCGGAAACGTCCAGCCGCACACCACGTTTGCCCGTCGACGCCGACCGCAGCACGGCATTGCGGATGGTCCGAGACACATCCCACGGCTCGGTGTCGCCGAACCGCCAGGCCCGGGAACCGCCGGTCGGCTCACCCGCGGCGCCCGCCAGGGCCGTGTCCCGTTCACCGCGACGGGATCGCAAGCGGCCGACGACGTCACGCAGCGCCACCTCGCCGAGCCGGCGCAAAGCCTTGGGCGTCAGCCGCAGTGAGCCGTCCTGCGCCCGCTCGAAGATGCCTTGCCTGCGCAATTCGCGCTCCAGTTCGGCCAGCCGGGCGGCATCCACGCTCGCGTCCGCACCGAGGTGGCGGGCCAGCGCGTCCAGGTCGATGTCCTCCAAACGCGCACCGGCATAGGACTGGCCGAGCTGCTCGGCGAGCGCGTCGAGTTCGGCGAGATCTTGCAGGGCTTGCGCGCCTTCGCCGAGGCCGAGCGGGTCGTCGCCGCGGAACCGCCGCCCGGAGTTCCAGTCCTCTCCGGGACGCAGCGCCCGCAGATGCGCGTCCAGCGCGGAGACCTGCTGGGCGATCCCCGGATCGCCGAACGCCTGGCCGATCAGCTCGGACAGCTCCGCGCGCTGCTGCTCGGACATCGAGTTCATCATGCGCTGCGCGGCGGCGGCGCGGGCGGCGAGCGCGTCGATCAGTTCCTCGGTGTCGCGCGGGTTCTCCGGGAAGAATTCGCCGTGCTCGGCCATGAACTCGGCGAACCGCTGCTCGGTGTCCTCCCCCCTGGCGTGGGCGGCCAGCAGGTCGTTCAGGTCGGCCATCATCCGCCGGACCCGCTCCACATCCTGCGGAGTGGTGTTCTGCAACGCCTGTTTCATGCCCTGGAAGCGCGATTCCAGCAGCTCGCGGCCGAGCAGGTCACGGATCTTCTGATAGTTGTCGCGGCCGGTCTCCGACCGCCAGGGGTACTCGGCGAGCTCGGTGACGGCGGCGGCCGGGCTCGACGGCAGTGCGTCCAGCTGCGCTTCGGCGAACCTGGCGTCGTCGGACGGGTCGGGGAACAGGGCGCCGCGCTCGGCTTCCAATGCCTCTTCCAGCAGTTCCCTGACCTGTTGCAGGGTGCCGTCCAGCCGGTGGCTCCTGGCGATCTCCGCGCGGCGCTGCCACAACCGGCGCGTCAGCTCCTCCAGCCCCGGCATGGTGCCGGTGCCGCGCCGCAACAGCTCTTGCAGGGCGTTGCGCGGCGAACTGCCCTCCATGACGTCGCGACCGATCCGGTCCAGCGCCTCCCGCAGGTCCAGCGGGGGCGCCAACGGATCGGGCCCCTCGTGATAGGGGCCGTAGGAGTAGCGGTCGGGGGTCGTCACGACGCCTCGCCGGGAACGACGGCGGTCATCGGCCGTACACCGCCGAGCCGTCGTCGGAGTCCTTCGCGATCTGACGGGCCAGGTACAGCGCCTCCAGCGCGAACTCGACGGCCGAGGCGATCCGCGGCGGCGGATCGGCCGCGTCGACGCCGAGCCGCTCGGCGACTTCGTGCAGCACGGGCAGTTCGGGCAGGGCCGAGAGGACTTCCTCGCCGGGGACGCGTTCGCCGGTGGTGACCAGATGCCCGTCGCCGACCGCCTCGGCCAGTGGCCGCAGGTTCAGGCCGCCCAGCAACGCCCGCGCCGTCTCGGAGAACGAGCGGCGCAGCAGGTGGGTCAGATGTTCCTGCTCACGCCCCTCCTCACCGGATTCGAACTCCAGCTTGCCGCGCAACACCGCGGGAACGGACTCGAGGTCGACGGGCCGCGCCACCGCGGGACTCTCCCCCGTCACCGCCGACCTGCGCAGCGCCGCCGCCGCCACCGTCTCGGCCGCGGCGACGGCGAAGCGCGCGGACACCCCCGAGCGCTGGTCGATCGCGGACGACTCGCGCAGCTGCCGCACGAACCGGGCGAGCACCTCGATCAGCGGATCGCCCACCTCGGCCACCAGTTCGGCCTCCTGGCGCACCAGCGCCACCTCGGCTTCGACGCTGAGCGGATAGTGGGTGCGGATCTCCGCACCGAAACGGTCTTTCAGCGGTGTGATGATGCGGCCGCGGTTCGTGTAGTCCTCCGGGTTGGCGGTGGCCACGAGCAATACGTCCAGCGGCAGGCGCAGCGTATAGCCGCGGACCTGGATATCGCGTTCCTCCATCACGTTCAGCAGCGCGACCTGGATGCGTTCGGCGAGGTCGGGCAGCTCGTTGATCGCCACGATGCCGCGGTGCGCGCGCGGGACCAGACCGAAGTGAATCGTCTCGGGATCACCGAGACTGCGCCCCTCGGCCACCTTGACCGGGTCGACGTCACCGATCAGGTCGCCGACGGAGGTGTCGGGCGTGGCGAGCTTCTCGGCGTACCGCTCCGAGCGATGCCGCCACGCGACGGGCAGGTCGTCGCCGAGTTCCGCGGCCAGCCGCCGACCGGCCGGGCTGATCGGGTCGAGCGGGTGTTCGCCCAGCTCGGCGCCTGCGATCACGGGCGTCCATTCGTCCAGCAAGCCGACCAGGGAACGCAGCAGCCGGGTCTTTCCCTGGCCGCGCTCGCCGAGCAGCACGACGTCGTGCCCCGCCAGCAGCGCGCGTTCCAGCTGCGGCACCACCGTCCGGTCGAACCCGACGATGCCGGGCCAGGGGTCGCCGCCGGAACTCAGCAGCGCGAGCAGGTTCTCGCGGATCTCGGTCTTCACGCCACGCGGCAGATAGCCGGCCGAACGCAGGTCGCCCGCGGTCGTGGGCAGGTGTGCGGGAACTTTCACGAATTCGACGCTACGTCCATTTCGCCATCGGGTCGACCGGGAAACGAGCGCGGGACGCCGGCCGACCGGCACGCTATCGGCCCGGCGACGAAGGAACGCACCCCTTCGGCTGCCCGATTCGGGCACCGGCCCACCGTCACCCGAACCGTCGAGCCCATCGGAGTCGGGACTCCCACAGCAGAAAAGCCCCTGCGTGAGGGGCTTTTCTCGAATCCGGGGATCAGCCGTCGACCGATCCGCAGGACTCGGCGAAGCTACTCGCAGCTCCCGAAGAGACGAGCCGGACTATCGGGTGGTCAGCTGAGGTTCGCTGATCGCGCGCGGCGCTGTAGCGGCGGACATGTCGTCGGCATCGTGCGCGATCGGTGATCCGTTCGCCGCCACGACCGAGGTGACCGGTTCCATCCGCGCCGGGCGATCCATGTCGTCCGCACCGGGTGCGTAGTGCTGGACCACGCCCGCGTCGAGCGGCTCCAGCGCACGGACATTCGATTCGGGGTGCGTCTCGGCAGTCTCCGAGTCGTGCTCCCCATCGGCCCCGCGCGCCGTAACCGCCTCCGCCACATCATCGGCGACCGACGCCTCTGCGGTCTCCCCTGGCACGCCGTGCTCGTCGGCCGTCTCCGTGACGTTCGGTGCGGGCGCGGCAGCGGCGGGGTCCTCCACCGGTTGCTCGCCGGGCTTGCTGAATCGAATCCGGTTGAGCGTCTGACGCACCGCCGCGGCCAATCGCGCGTCCAGCACGGCTTCGTCCGCAGTGGCCTCGACAGGCGCTTCCGAACCGCCCTCCGCGACGGGAGCCCGTCCGACCGCGGGAAACGGTGTCGTCGCCAGCCACAGCTCGGTGAGTTCCGGAGCGGGCGCTGAGATCTCGGCGGCGGGCTGCCCCGCTGCGGCCGGAGAGCCTTGTTCGTGCTGCGTAGCGTCGGGGCGCTGTCCCGCAACAGCCGTGCCCTCTGGAGCGGAGGCAGGCTGTGGCGCAGCGGCGGGTTGCGGAACGGTCGGCGTGGGCTCCATGAGAATGCTGGGCAGGATCTGGTTTCCGGCTCCGCCGACCTGAGTGAGCGCCGCCAGTCGTTCCTGGAGATCTTCGTGATCGGGCACGGCGGCGGTCGCTTGCTCGATCGCGCGTCCGTATCGCTCGGCGACGAGCCGGTGGGTGACGAGCGCGACACCGATCATGATCGGCGCGATCGCGTGGATGCCGATCCCGGCCATGTCACCCGTCCGGAAGTACGGGAACGTGTTCAGCGCGATACTCGCCGTCAGCAAGACGCCTTCGACGGTGTAGACCTGCCACAGCCGATCGATCACCCCCCACTCGGCGGTATCCCCGGTGGACAGCATCAGCGCGACGAGTACCGCGCTGATCAAGGCTTCCAGTCCATACGACAGCCAGAACATCGGATTCGTCGCGCCGCCGGTCGGCGCGATGTTCTGCTGGACGGTGACCGCGGAGAACAGCATCGAGAACGCGACCACGCCGGCGAGCAGCCCCAGCACCCGCGGCTTGCGCTGGTGCAGGCGAGCGACTTTCGCGTGCGGGCTGCTGCTGTGGCGCTGTTCACCGATCGCCTGCGCGGCCCGCAGCAGATCGGCGGCCTCGCGTTCGGCCAGCTCGGCGGCTGTGCGCCGCACGCGCTCCGCGGCATCGGCGGCCGCCTGGATACGCGCCCGCTTCTCGTGGCGTTCGTAGTCGCGCACGAGCTCGGCCAACTCGCGGGAGGCGGCGAGCTCACGCTCCGACAATGCTTCCAGCAGTGCCGGATCGTCCTGGTGGGCCAACCGCTCATGCGCGATCTGCACCCGGTCCGGCAGCGCACCGGCCACCAGGTCATCCACCGGCGGCGCACCCGTGGGCGCGTTGGTCGTGAAACGACGGAACATCAGCAAAGAACCTTTCCGACGATCGAGTGTTCCAGACGCAGCGCGCCAGAGCTGCCTCGGCCGTCGACCACTACCGCCGAACCGGACGATCGACCCGGCCCAGACGGAAAAGATAACCCGTCATCGAAATCCGTTCGACCCGACGAGCAAACAGGGCCGAATGGAGTACACCGCCGGGCAGCGGGACGAACCGCCCAGCACAGAACTCGGGCCACAACGCGGACCCGCTCTCGGAGTCCGTGCTCAGTAGCCTTTCGGCGAACGGTTCGGATCTGCCTGCTGAACCTTCGCTTGCAGGTCGTGGCCGTCCCGTGAAACACCGTACCGTTCCATGACATAGTTCATGCCGGCGGCGACATCGGCCACCGGGTCGTGAATGTTGCTGGAGGTTCCGGCCACGTGACAGGCCTGGAAGGTGCCGGGGATGGTCTGCGTAAGTCCCCTGGACGCCCGTCCGGCGGCGGCGGATCACATCGGGATGGTAAGGGTTGGCCCGCAATCCGGCCTCGGCCCGCCGCACCGGCCATCGCCTCCTCGGTGCAGCCGGGGGGAACGTCTCCGAAGTTTCTGCCCGACAACCCTCTTCCGCCATCCGGCCACGAGTCGAGAAACATGAGCCCGCCTTTACACCGGCTGCGCAGACCGTCGCCGCTTATGGCGGAGCGAGCTCACGAGCGGGTGTAGTCCCCGAGATAGTGCCCGGCGAGGATGTCGCCGAGACGGATCGTCTGATCGATGAGACCGGGGATGTCTATCGCGACGGCGCCCGCCCGCCAAGCGCTGGTCAATTCCACGAACCCGCCGACAGCCATCAGGGCCGTGCGATGAAACTCCTCCCTGTCCACCCCGGCACGCAGATAGGGCTCGAGGCCCGTCGCCAGCAAGTCGGCGGCGACTAGCACCAGATCGTGGCGGCGCCGTTCCAGTATCGCGCTGCCCGCGTGATCACCGAAGAGAACCTGGCTGCGACGGGGATCCTCCGCGAAGCCGAGGACCACCGCCTCGACCGCGCGATGCAGCACCTCCAGCGGCGGCGATTCGCGCCGGTCACCGATCGCGGCGACCAGAGTGGCAGTCGTCTCGTCCCGCACGTGGTCCCAGGCAGCGGCGAGCAGTTCTTCCCGATCGGCGAAACTCTCGCGAAAATACCGATCGTTCAAGCCGGCTCGGGCGCAGACGCTACGCAGGCTGACCGCCGCCCAGCCGCTGTCCGCCCAGACATCGATCGCGGCGTCGATCAATCGTTCGCGGCGGGCTGCCCGGCGCGCCTCGACAGTCCGGCCGCCCCAGGTAGATGGGCTGGTCATGACTCCATCTTGACAAGCACCCGCTCGGTGCGCGTCAATTGGTGACGGAACGTCACCAATTTGTGGCGAGCCGGATCGCTTCGAACCTTCGCAGCGCCGCGAAAGGACGCCACATGCACGCCGGAATTCGCCGCAGGCTCCAGGAGTACGCCGCCGACTTGGCGGATCGCTATCCCGCCCGGACGACCGCGCTCGCCGAACCGCCGGCGGGAAGCAACCTGCTCCCGGTGCTGGGAGATTCGGGAGCGCCGTTGATCGGACACTCGCTACGCGTCTACAGCGATCCGATCGCGTGGGGACGCAACGCCTTCGAGAAGTACGGCGAAGTGTCGTGGACGAACCTCTTCGGCCGCCGAGCGGTCAACGTACTCGGCCCGGCAGCGCTGGAAGTCGTTTGGAGCAACAAGGACAAGGTCTTCTCCAGCGAGAAGGGGTGGGAGTACTGGATCGGGCCGTTCTTCCGGCGCGGCATCATGCTGCTGGACTTCGATGAGCACCTGCACCACAGGCGCATCATGCAACAGGCCTTCACCAGGACGCGGCTGATCAGCTACCTCGACCTGATGCGGCCGGGCATCGAGCGGGAACTCGGGTCCTGGCGCCCGGAGCCGGGATTCCTGTTGTACGACAACGTGAAACAGATGTTGCTCAACCTCGCGACCGAGGTCTTCGTGGGTGCGAAGCTCGGGCCGGAGGCCAAGCGGCTGGAGCACGCCTTCGAGCACACCGTGGTCGGCGGGCAGGCGTTGATCCGGGCATCGGTACCCGGCGGCACCTGGTCGCGCGGACTGCACGGCCGAGCGCTGCTCGAGCAGTACTTCCGCGCCCAACTGCCCGCCAAACGCGCCGGCGACGGCTCCGACTTGTTCAGCGTGCTGTGCCACGCCACGAGCGACACCGGGGAGACCTTCACCGACGACGACGTCGTCAACCACATGATCTTCGTTTTGATGGCGGCACACGACACCAGCGCCGTCACGCTGTCCATGCTCACCTACCTGCTCGGTAAGAATCCGCACTGGCAGGAGCGGCTGCGCGCGGAAGCGATCGCGCTGGGCAAGGAGCATCTCGACTACGACGACTTGGAGCGGCTGCCTTCGCTGGACCTGGCATTCAAGGAAACACTGCGGATGTACGCGCCCGCGGGTGTGTTGATGCGTCAGGCGATCGCGGACACCGAAATCCTGGGTCGCTACGTTCCGGCCGGCACCGACATCATCATCGGCGCGTACCCCTCCATGCGATTGGCCCGGTGGTGGCCCCGCCCGGACGAGTTCGATCCGGAGCGCTTCGCCGAGCACCGCCGCGAGGACCGGATTCATCGATATGCCTGGTCGCCGTTCGGCGGCGGCGCGCACAAGTGCATCGGCCTGCATTTCGGGGGCATGACCGTGAAGTCGATCATGCACCGGATGCTGCTGCGGTACGAGTGGAGCGTCCCCGTCGACTACCAGGTGCCGCTCACCTGGGGCACCGGCCCGACACCCGACGACGGCCTCCCGATCAATCTGCGGCCTCGGCACGCGCACATCTCGACGTTCTCGACGGCATCGTGAAGAGTCTCGGCTCGGCCGGAACCGCAATGCGGGTCACGCCCTGCCTGCCTCAGACGGCGTTGGCCGCCTGAGCGTTGTTCCACTCCGTCAGCAGCCCAGCCGCGTATTCGCGTCGGCTGTTGATCGTGGATCCGGAGCTTTTCTCGTAGTACCGGTCGAAGGCCTCCGCCACCGCACGGGGGTCGCCCCTGTTCGAGTCGATGAGGTTTTCGGCCTTCTGGTAGGAGCTTCCGCCGCGCAATTCCTGAACCATGTAATCGATATGGGTTCTCCAGTCACCGATGTTCTCGCCCGGCCGGTTGGCGAACTCCTGCAAGCCCGCGTGGCGCCCGAATCGCCACTGGAACAGGCCGTGGGCCGATCCGCTGTCGCCCGTGGCCCCGACGTTGAACCCCGACTCGAACTTGGCGTTGGCGACGATTCCCGCTGCCTGCGCGGGAGTGAAGCCGTGTTCCTCGATGAGGTAGCGCATGATCGCCATCGCGGTGGGCTTCTCTCCACTGGGAATGATCGCGGTGCCCATCGAACCGGAGCTGGGGGTCCACGGGGTGCTTCCGTTGTACCCGGAGGTGGGGTACGACACCGGCTGAGCGCCGCCGCTGTTGGTGTTGGTGTTGGCGTTGGTGGGGGTGAAACTCGGCTCGTCGCCGCGAATATTCAGCGCCTCGGCAGCTGCCTTGTCCGAAACGGACCTGACCTGAGTGTATGTCGTGTTCAACGTATCCCAGACACCCTCGAACAGACCGTTGACTATGTCTCTCGGCAGTTCCTTCTGCACGTTGCCGTTCTCGTCCGTCACCGGCTTGCCGTTTTTGTCGGTCACCGTCCGTACGGCGTTGTGAGAAGCATCGATCTTCGCGTTGAGTTCCCCGACCGAGGTATCGATGGCACCGTAGGCCTTCGTCACGACATCGCCGACCCCAGCGGTTTTCACGACGATGCCGTCGTCCTTCCGGTGGATGCCCGAGGTGACCTTCTGCACCTCGTCTTTGTGATCGCTGTATTTGTCGATCATCGTCGACTGATCCTCGGGTTTGACGATTCCCTCATCGCGCAGCAGCTGACGCAGATCAGGAGCCTTGGACGGCGTACCCGAGCCCAGCAGCTCGACCTGGGTTTGAATCATGCCCTCGGCCACCGTGAACAGAGCTTTCAAACCTGCCGGTGCGCAGGCGGGAAGCTCGTGCAGATCACCCAGCCGCTTGGTGCCGTTGGGGCTCATCGGCACCTCGCTCTCATCCAGACAGACAACGCCGACACACCTCGACACGTCGATTATCGAATGTCCCCGGATGTGGGAACGGCTGCCATACCGCGCTGACCGAACCGGCCGGCGCGGTATTCCCGAACACCAACGCAATCTCAGGGATTCACTCGGCGAACGGCAGCGTGTGGCCACACCTTTCACGCGGCGTGCAGAGCCGCGGCCACCTTGCGGGTCATCTCGTTGACGACAGGGCCGGGCTGACCGCTGCGGCTCGTTGCCGCAGCGGCTTCGAGGGCGACCAGCACGGTGGTTCGGAAGTTGTCGGCCTCGGCGCGATCCTGCTGGTCGAGCAGAGCCACCGCGGCGGCCAGAGCCGGCAGCACCTGGTCGGCGAGTTCGGCGACGGTCTTGCCGGTCAGGTGGATGTCCTTGGACTTCGCGTTCAGCACATGCCCGACCCGCCCGGTCGCCGACGTCAACGCGATAGAGCCCGCGGTGGCGGCCTTGTGGGGCCTGTCGGAGGCGGCGGCGAGCAAGGAGACCGCGCCGTAGGCGGCAGAACGGACAGTGGCCTTGTCCTGGTCGGTCAGGGTGAGGGTGGCGGACATGGTGTGCTCCTTCGGAATCTGTTGTGACACTGACCCGGATCCGGCGTCGGTCCGGGTCTGTTTTGTTCGATGGGCATACTTTGTCCGGTGCGGCTGACAGCGCACTGATGCCGACCTGACACGGTCACTGACACAGCGTCCGGCCCCTCACCCCACGGTGACGAGCACCCATACCGATCCAGTCGGCCGCTCCATCCGCCAACACACCGAACCGCCACGTACCGCACCGACAGAACCGGCCGGAGCGCAGCACCGGAGAGACGACCGAGCCCCCACCCGGACCCCGGTTGGGGGCTCGATGAAGTCGCTACCAGCAGCGATGCAGGCGCTGCCCTACTTTCTCACAGAGGCGGATCAGACGTTGAAGCGGAACTCGGCCGAGTTCCGCAGCGGAGTAGCGTCACCGTCGAAGAACAAGTAGCGCCTTCTCGAGGCTTATTTCAGCAGTTCAAGGCGTGGCGACGCCGGGCACGCCGGCTGAGCCGGTCGCTTGGGTCGGCTGTGGCTGCCAGCCGGGACCCCGGAACAGGAAGCCGAGCTTGTCCGAGAATTTCGCCGTGTTCTTGACGTCCTGCCACATCGCGACTATCTCGCTGGCGTTGATCTTTGCGATGTTGTAGGTGTTGACGTTCTTGGTGAGGCCGTAGATCGCCCGCTCGCCCTCCGGCTCGAAGGAGCCGAAGATGCGGTCCCAGATGATGAGCACGCCGCCGTAGTTGCGGTCGAGATATTCGGTGTTGGAGCCGTGGTGCACGCGGTGGTGGCTCGGCGTGTTCAACACGAATTCGATCGGCGTCCAGAGTTTGTCGATGACCTCGGTGTGGATGCCGAACTGGTACAGCAGGTTGATCGCGTAGGAGGCGGCGATGATCCTGCCATCGATTCCCGACAGTGCCAGCGGCACAAGGAACGGCAGGGACGTGACAACCAGCCAAGGCGTACGTAGTGCCGTGGTGAGGTTGAAGCTCTCGCTCGAGTGGTGCACGACGTGGACGGACCAAAACGCCCGGATCTCGTGATGCGCGCGGTGAAACCAGTAGTAGGCGAAGTCGACCCCGATAAGTGCGACGGCCCACGCAACCCAACCCTCGAGGTGCCACGGCACCAGCGAGGAAACAGACGCGAAGATCGCGAGTTCCGCCAGCGCCCATGGAATGTTGAGGAGTTGGTACCCCAGGCCGGCGACGATGGAGGTAGCCGAGTCACGGTAGTCGTACGGCTTGCCGCGACGCGCGAGATACGCGAACTCCGCCGCAACGGCGACGATGAAGACCGGAATTGCCAGCCAGATCAGCATGGTCGAGACGTCCATGCCGGACCTCGCATACGCAAGTCGGGGAATGACGATCACTACGGCAGCCGCGCCCAGTCCCGCGAGAAGCACTCCATAAGCCGAGATGAGCCTGGTACGGCGGGCTCGGAACTTCTCCCGCCACGCCTCGGCGGTCGATTTCATGCCACTCATATGTGAATCGTCGTCCGGAGCGGCGCCCCACTCCAGGGACCCAAGGTGTGGCTGATCGCCACCTTGTGACGGACACACTCCGCAGCGCAAGTCGATGACTGCGCACCGCGAGGCCGGATCGGGAGAGCCGAGCGCTCCTGGCGGAGGACCTCCGCAGCGTGGGCTCCATGACGGACGGCGGCCATCAGCACATCGAGTACTACGAGGACTTCGGCTTCCTGCGGAAGGGCTCGGCACCGCTGGTGCTCACCAGTCCACGGGGGCCTGCCGCATCCGTAGAGCCGATCCTCGGTCTCGATCGGGGGCAGCGTCGGTGGCTACGAACCCGGCGCCGCCGTGGAGTTGGTAGAGGTTCGGCTTCCGAGATCTACTGGCCACACCGAGCCGGGGCTCTGCTGGCCAACTCGGATCGAAGCGGTTGCGCGCCCACTACGTGGAGTCGTCGCGTGGAGGTCGTGACGTAGAGTGCGGTTCCGGGGGGACAAGCCGGGACCGCCGTCGGGTGCGGCCCCGAACCGACCTCCTGCCCGCTCCGCAGGCCGCCGGCACGACCGCGGGGCCATGGCTGAATCGAGGTCGGCAACCACGTGAAGGCCGCAGCGAACTCCCCTGACGCAGTGACGCCCTGTTCACCTGACGCGGCGATATCCCGCGACGCGGCGACAACCCGCGACATGTCGCACCCGGCGCGTCTGCACGCCCACAGCGCCGTCTCCACGGCCCTGGCGCTGCACAGCGATCACGCGTTGCGTGAACTGGTGGACGCGGCCACGCCGGTCGGCGTCGGGATCGGCGGGACGTCGGCGCTGCTGGAGATCGCCGGAACCTCGGTCTTCGTGAAGCGAGTGCCCCTCACCGATCTGGAACGGCAGCCGGAGCACGTCCGGTCCACGGCGAACCTGTTCGACGTGCCGCAGTTCTGCCAGTACGGCGTCGGCCTCATCGGCGGGCCGGGCTTCGGGGCCTGGCGCGAGCTGGCCGTGCACACCATGACGACGAACTGGGTGCTCGCCGCCGAACACGAGGGCTTCCCGCTGATGTACCACTGGCGAGTGCTGCCGGACACGACGCCGCTGCCGGCCGAACTCGCCGACATCGATCGCGCCGTCGCCTACTGGGACGGCCGACCGCAGGTACGCCACCGGATCGAGGCCCTGCGCGACTCTTCGGCGAGCATCGCGCTGTTCCTGGAGTACATCCCGCAGAGCTTGCACGAGTGGCTCAACGCCCGAATCGAGGCGGGCGACGGTGCCGCCGACCGGGCCTGCGCCATGGTGGAGCGGGAACTGGCCTCCGGCACCGCGTTCATGAACAGCCGTGGGCTGCTGCACCTCGACACGCACTTCGAGAACATCCTGACCGACGGTCAACGCCTCTACTTCGGCGACTACGGCCTCGCGCTCTCCTGCGGGTTCGACCTCTCGCCGGAGGAGGCCGCGTTCTTCGACCAGAACCAGAGCTACGACCGCGGCTACACCGCCACCTACCTGGTGAACTGGCTGCTCACTGCCCTGTACGGGCTCCGGCGGGAGGACCGGGAGGCGCGCGCCGCGATGGTGCGCGTCCTCGCCGAGGGCAAGCCGCCGGAGGGCATCGGTGAGAAAATCGCCGCGCTCCTCACCCGGCACGCGCCGATCGCCGCGGCGATGTCCGCGTTCATGCGTGCGTTCCAGCAGGAGAGCCGGAGCACCCCGTATCCGGACGAGGAGATCCGCCGCCTGCTGGGCGGTCAGGCCTCTATGCTCGCTCAGCCCGCGTGACGGACCCCGTCGACTCAGGATGCCTCCCGACCGGCGGTTACAGGGCGAGCATGGCGGCAGCGACCTGGTCGGCCGCGGTGTGTCGCAGAGCGGTACCCATGTCGTCGAGGACGAGCAGTCGCGCCCCGGGGACCTCGGCGGCGAGGACCTCGCCGTTGCCGACCGGGAAGAACGGGTCGGCGCGACCGTGCACCACGAGCGTGGGCACGTCGAGTTCACCGAGCCGGCCCCGCCAGCGTGGCGCGCAATCGATCCGGGAGAACACCATCCCGAGCTGATTCGCCTGGTGCACCGCGGGATCGCTCGACGGTGTCCGGTCCCAGATTCGGGCCGCCGTCGCCCGCGCTTCCTCCCGATCGTTGCCCATCGGCGCGGCCCCCTCGGCGGCGAACGCCGCGACAGCGTCTCGGTCGGTCCAGTCCGGCAGCGGGTGGGAGAACAGCGCGGCCATGACCGCAGGGTCGTGGTCGGGCAGGTCCTCGTCGACTGGACCCGGCGCCACCGGCCGGGTGCCGACGAGGGTCAGTGCGGAGAACATATCCGGGTGGTCCAGCGCGGCGACCTGAGCGACCATCCCGCCGACGCCGACGCCACCGAGATGGGCGGTCCCGGCACGGAGCACCTCGACCAGCGCGGCCGCATCGGCGGCGAGATCCCGCAGGTCGTACGCCGGATTCTCCGGGTCGAGAGTCGTCGACGCGCCGGAGTCGCGCAGGTCGTAGCGAACCACGCGCCGTCCGCCCGACGCGAGCCGCTCGCACAGCGCGTCGGGCCAGGACAACATCGTTGTGCCGCCGACCAGCAGGACCAGCGGATTGTCCGCGCGGCCGAAGCTCTCGATGCCCAGATCCACACCGTTCGCCCGCACCGAGGCCATGCCCGATCGAAACGGTCTCGTCATCCCTGACTCCTGTCTGTCGGTATCCCAACCGAATTGACGACAGATTCACTCGAAAGTCATCGGTGTAGCCGGGATTTTGTCCACACTCCCGCAATCGCCCCTTGAACTCGGCGGAAAGGGATGTCCTGGGCGCAGTCGGCGTCGATGGATAGCTTGGTCGAATGGGTGCCGACGATCACGAGCAGCCTCGTACCGCAGCCGCGCTGCGCGCACGACTGCGCCATATCTATTGGATCGGTGGGGGCAGCGGTGCCGGCAAATCGACAATCGCGGGCGATCTCGCCGCCCGGCACGGCTTGCGCGTGTACTCGACCGACGACGCCATGCGCGACCACGCTGCGCGCAGCACACGGGAGAACTCACCTTGGCTGAGCAGATTCGCGGCGATGAGTATGGATGAACGCTGGGTGAACCGGTCGCCGGAGACGATGCTCGACACCTTCCACTGGTACCGGGGCGAAGGATTCCATTTCATCATCGACGACCTGTTGTGTTCATCCTCCGAAACCGGTGTCATCGCCGAGGGCTTCCGACTGTTGCCGCATCTGGTCGCTCCACTGCTCACCGAGCGCAGCCACGGCGTGTGGTTGCTTCCCTCACCCGCGTTCCGCCGGGCAGCGTTCGATAAGCGCGGCTGGGAGATCCCGGGCAAGACCCGTGATCCGGAGCGTGCTGCACGAAACCTGCTCGAACGTGATCGGTTGTTCACCAACCGTCTCCGCACGGAGAGCGCCCGCCTCGAACTTTCCGTCACCGACGTCGACACCGTGTCCGGGGAGGATCTGACCAATAGGGTTGGTCAGATACTCGGGCTCTGAGCCGCTAGTGCCCGAGGCGCATTCGGAACGCGCCACTAGGGCGTTGGACATCGGCAGTTGTAGCGGCGAGTCGTGCGCTGAGGTCATTCGGCTTCAGAATGTGAGTCGAGTCGTGAACAGGGTGTTCGACGTGCAGGATTGGATGTCAAGGGGGTCACATTCCGCCGTCGACCAACGTCTGAATGGCCCCTCCCTCTGGTGCAAGAGCTCGTCGAGGCGTCGACTTCTCTGACCGACACACGGGTCGTCAACCCGAACTTCGCAGGCACAGAACACAGCGATCGGAAGCCCCCGGTGAATGCTGCGGCCAAGGCGGCCACCGATCGCAACCCACCAAAACTGGGTCATACGGCCCGATGCATCTGTCCCGAAAGCTCACCCAAGTGCATCGGTGACCGAGCGCTGTGAACATAAAGTTTGGTGTCGTCCGCAGGAGTTCGACCAGAGAGAGTTCAGGTTCAGCGCCGCCACAGGTAGCACCTTCCAACTACTGCTGGTCGAGGTCACCCAGGGTCCGCGCCGACTGCAGTGCCGCAACAGCCACGTAGCGCTGTCGTTGCACCCACGCACTACCTCGTCCGCTGCTCTGGCGGCGAAGCTCCCCGGGCAACGTCACGTGCCCTCTGCTCAACCCCTCGGCATCAGGGCGGGTGAGGAGGAAGAGTTGGTATTCGTCTTCCGCCCAACCGAGAGCCCGCGCGCCCTTGATGATTTCGGCGATGCGCCTGTCGTCTTCCTTGCCCGAGCCCATTCTTCGGCCGATCTCCTCGGGTGTCCAAACGACAGGGTCGATACGCTCTAGCACCTTTGGTATCTCGCGCTGCAGCGCGGCATCCGCGTAGAACCCGATGTGGCTGATCTGTCGAAAAAATCTGCCCGGTTGACAAACGTAGGCACTGTGCTGCTCATAGAGTGGCCAGGCTTTGCGCGCAGGCACGATAACGGCGATCGATTCAGCCGCCTCTGGGCGCTCATTCAGCAGATCCGGCACCCGGCACAGCCCCGTGACCCACCGCTCCAGATCGGCGTCGATCCAGCGGAGTAGATCCATCGCTTGCTCGAATCGCTCCTCGAGAGGGAGATCGAAGATTGCTTGGTGGTGGGCAATGCGATTGCGCAGATTCTTGAGCGCGAGGACGTTCCTGTGCACAGTGTCGCGCCTGAACTCAACCTTCTGCCTGTTCGGAAACGCGTGGACAAGATGCTTACGAAACAACTGCTCGTACTTCGGCCCGAAGACACTGAGCCAGAGGCCGAACGTCATAGAGGAAAGAACTTTGTCGCGAGTGGCTCCGTCCGCCCTGGCACCGAGGTGTCGGCGTGCCGTTCGGTGGAATTCCAGGTCATGGTCGGTCAGGAATGCCGGATTAGCGAACCACCACCCTTGGGAGAGGTCCACGCGAGCCGACTCCAGTACTTCAAGACGCTGAAGGACTGCGTCGATCGCGTTACGCAGAGCAACCTCGACATGGGAAATCAGCTCGAAGAACGCCGCGGAGATGGCGACGTTCCACTCGTACAGATCGCGCGCAGCATCCGGGTCGTGGTTCGCCGCCACCAAGTACTCGTCGAACCGACGTCGCGTGACCCACGCAGTCAGGTCCGGCATGCTCTCCCCCGATCACGATTGACCGTCGCGTTACACTGGCTCCAGTGCCCCAGATCGGCCTCTGGTCCCTAGCAGATTATGCCGCTGGGGCACTCTTTGTGTGGCGTACGCTTCGACCAACCGCCGACACACCCCCTACACGTTAAAGCGGAACTCGACCACGTCGCCGTCCGCCATGACGTAGTCCTTGCCTTCCATGCGCACCCTGCCCGCCGCTTTGGCTGCGGCCATGGAACCCGCTTCGACCAGGTCGTTGTAGGCGACGACTTCTGCTTTGATGAAGCCGCGTTCGAAGTCGGTGTGGATGACGCCTGCGGCCTTGGGGGCGGTGTCGCCTTGGTGGATGGTCCAGGCGCGGGCTTCTTTCGGGCCCGCGGTCAGGTAGGTCTGGAGGCCGAGGGTGTGGAAGCCCGCGCGGGCCAGGGCGTGCAGGCCGGGTTCGGTCTGGCCGATGGATTCGAGGAGTTCGAGGGCGGATTCCTCGTCGAGTTCCAGCAGTTCGGCTTCCACCTTGGCATCGAGGAAGACCGCGTCGGCCGGGGCGACGGAGGCTTTCAGCTCCGCTACCTTCGCCTCGTCGGTGAGCACCGACTCGTCGGCGTTGAAGACGTAGAGGAAGGGCTTGGTGGTGAGCAGCGAGAGTTCTTTCAGCAGCTCGGTGTCCACCTTGTCCGCTGCGGCGAACAGGGTGGTGCCGCTGTCGAGGATCTCCTGCGCGGCCTTGGCGGCATCGGCGACCGGCTTGCGGTCCTTCTTGACCTTGGCTTCCTTCTCCAACCGCACGACCGCCTTCTCCAGGGTCTGCAGGTCGGCGAGGATGAGTTCGGTCTCGATCACCTCGATGTCGGCGCTCGGGTCGACGCGGCCGTCGACGTGCACCACGTCGTCGTCGGCGAATACCCGCACCACCTGGCAGATGGCGTCGGCCTCGCGAATGTTGGCGAGGAACTTGTTGCCCAGGCCCGCGCCCTCCGAGGCGCCCTTCACGATGCCCGCGATGTCGACGAACGACACGGTGGCAGGCACGATCCGCTCGGACGAGAAGATCTCCGCCAGCTTGTTCAGCCTCGGATCGGGCAGCGGAACCACGCCGACGTTCGGCTCGATCGTCGCGAAGGGGTAGTTCGCGGCGAGCACGTCGTTCTTGGTCAACGCGTTGAACAGCGTCGACTTCCCGACGTTCGGCAGGCCGACAATTCCGAGGGTGAGACTCACGAGGAGCAGAGTCTACCCTCCCCCATGAGCGGCACATGGTGGAGAGGTCTTCTCGACCTTTGCCGCGGCCATGTGCCGCTCGCGGAGCCCGCCCGCGTCAGGGGATGAGGACGACTTTGCCGAGGTTGGCGCGATGCTCGACGGCAGCGTGGGCGGCGGCCGCTTCCTCGAGGGGGAATTCGGCGTGCACGGCGGGGCGTAGTTGACCGGAGGCGAAGTACTGCCACAGCTCTTGGCGCCAGTGCTCGTACAGGTCGGGCTGTTTCTGCGCGATGCGGGCCATTTGGAAGCCGATGACGGATTTCGCGCCGACGAGCAGGTCGTATGCCTGGATGACGCCGCCGCCGGAGCTGTAGGCGACCAGGCGGCCGCCGGGGGCCAGGGCCGCGAGCGCGGGGGTCAAGAGGTCGCCGCCGACCGCGTCGAGCACGTAATCGGCGGGAGGTCCCCAGGTCTGCCGGCCGTACTCGACCACGTCGTCGGCTCCGAGCTGCTGGACGAAATCGGCCTTCGCGAGATCCGACACCGCGCCTACCACCCGCGCCGCGCCGCGCACCCGTGCGAGCTGGACGGCGAGATGGCCGACGCCGCTCGCGGCGGCGGTGATCAAGGCGGACTCGCCTTCCTGCGCAGACGCGGCATGGAGCGCACCCAGCGCCACCAAGCCGCTGCGCACCAGCGCCACCGCGTCCACCGCCGACGCTCCGTCGGGAATCGGCGACGCCATGGCCGCCGACAGCACCGCGTAGTCCGCGTAACCGTGCCCGAACACGAGGCCGGTCACGCGGTAGCCGGGCGCGTACCGCTCGACGCCCTCGCCGACCGCGACCACCTCGCCCGCGACCTCGCCGCCCAACGCGATAGGTTCGCGCTGCTCACGCACCTTCCGCACCACCGGCAGGGTCACCCCGACCGCCTCGACACGGACCAGCAGTTCCCCTGGTCCGGGCGTCGGCACCTCGGCCGAGACGAGCTCGAGCACCTCGGGACCACCGCTGCGCTCGTACTGCACCCGCCGCATCACACCTCCAGAAATCGTTAGAAGGCGTAACGGTAGCCGGATCGCAACGGGTGATCACAGTCCACTACACGCTGTAGTGGTACATCTCACCAGCGCCCGGAACCGGTGGAGAGCTGCCCGACACCGGGGATCAAGCACTGGCAGGACACCCGGTCACGGCGGTGGTCCGCATTCGCTGCCCGACCATCCCGCGCTGCGATCGTCCGCGTGCCACAGCTCACCGACCATGCGGCAGAAGGCTCCCATCGCATCCGCGTCGACGTGCCACCTGCCTGCTCGACACGGCCACCGCCGAAACGGCGATCCGCGCGCACGTCGACGTCGCAAACCGATCGGGCCACATGTCGGTCCCCGGGCGTAGCGTGTCCCGTATGGAGCCGACCACGGAGGTGGTGACGGCGCGTCCGGCGCCCGTGCTCGCCGCGTTCATCGACCGCTATATCGGGTATCGCATGTCCGGGTTCGCGGCGGCGACCCATCGTGGATTGCCTTCGCGGCACATGACTTTCATCGTCGCTATCGGCCCGACGATCGACGTCGTCGAGCAGACCGATCCGCGACAGTCTCCGCGGAACTACCGCTGCGTGCTGAGCGGCCTACAGGCGAGCACGGCGCTGATCGCGCACGACGGTCACCAGGAGGGCGTCGCCGTGGCGCTCACGCCACTCGGTTGCCGCACCTTGTTCGGCATGCCCGCGGCGGCGCTGTGGGACACGTCGGTCGAATTCTCCGACGTCGTCGGTCCCGTCGGCCTGGAGCTGTGGGAACGGTTGCAATGCGTGCCGAGCTGGCCCGAACGTTTCGCCGTCTGCGATCGGGTGCTCTGCGCGCTCGCCGATCCCGACCGCGCGGTGCGTCCGGAACTCACCTGGGCTTGGCGCGCCGTGGTCGGTTCCGGCGGCGCGATCGAGGTCGGCCCGCTGGCCGAGGAGATCGGGTGGAGCAGGCAGCATCTGACGCGCCGGTTCAATCGCGAGTTCGGTCTGAGCCCGAAGCTCGCGGCCCGGATCACGCGTTTCGAACGAGCCCGCCGCATGCTCGCGCACACGCCCTCCTACATCACCATTGCCCAGGTGGCCGCCGCGTGCGGCTATTACGACCAGGCCCATCTGGACCGCGATTTCGCCGACCTCGCGGGGACGAGCCCGACCGTCTGGCTCGCCGAGGAGGTTCCATCCGTCCAAGCCGCCGACGAGTCCGCCGGATGAGGATGAAGCCATGACGAATCCGACAGAAACCAGCACCCGCACCGCCGTCTGGCCCACGCTGACCTTCCGCGATGCCCGCGCCATGGCCACCTTCCTCATCGAGGCGTTCGGCTTCCGGGAAGCCGCGCTCTACACCCGCGAGGGTGACCCGTCGATCGTGGAGCACGCGGAACTGCGCTGGCCGCTGGGCGGCGGCGTCATGTTCGGCTCGGCAGGCAAGGACGACAGCCCGTTCGGCACCCGCCCGACCGGCACCGACTCTGTCTATCTGGTCTGCGAGGAGCCCGACGCCTTGTTCGCCCGCGCGACCGCCGCGGGCGCCGAAGTGGTCCGCGACCTGCGCGACGAGGACTACGGCTCGCGCGGCTTCACGGTCCGCGACCCGGAGGGCAACCTCTGGAGTTTCGGCACGTATTGGGGCGCTTGATCGGCGCGGCCGACGACGCCGGTCCGCTACCCGACCGCGGGGCCTTGCCGAGGCCCCGCGGCAGCTCCCCCGTTGGCGGGCGAGGTCCTGCTCAACGCCCGCCGAGCCCCGACATCGCGATGCCGCGGATGAACGCGCGCTGGGCGATCGCGTAGATCACCAGCAGCGGAACCAGGATGACGATCGCGGCGGCCATCAGGATCGGCCACTGGGTGTGGTACTGGCCTTGCAGCCGGACCAGACCCAGTGTCGCGGTGGCGACGTCCTCGCGCTGGATCATGACCAGCGGCCAGAGGAAGTCGTTCCACACGGTGATCCAGGTGAGCACGGCGAGCACCATCAGGGCCGGACGGGTGTGCGGCAACAGGACCCGCCAGTAGACCTGCCAGGTGTTGCAGCCGTCGAGGATGGCGGCCTCCTCCAGTTCGTCGGGCAGCGTGCGGAAGAACTGCCGCATCAGATAGGTGCCGAACGCGCTGCCGAACAGGCCGGGAACGATCATCGCCCACGGGGTGTCCACCCAGCCGAAGGCCCGCATCAGCAGGAACTGCGGGATCACCGTCACGGTCAGCGGCACCATCAGCGTCGCGAGGTAGGCGAGGAACAGCATGTCCCGCCCGCGAAAACGGAGGCGCGCGAACGCGTAACCGGCCAGCGAGCAGAAGAAGACCTGCCCCGCCGTGACACACAGCGCGTAGACCGTGGTGTTGAGCAGCATCCGCCCCATCGGCAGCAGTTCGAAGACCTTCCCGTAGTTCGACCACTGCGGCCGCTGCGGAAGGAAGGCCGCGTCGGCGATCTCACCGTCCCGCTTCAGCGAGCCCGACACCGCCCACAGGATCGGCAGCAGCGCGCACCACGCGATGCCCACCAGCACCGCGTAGATCACGGTCCCGCGCAGCAGCCGGCGCACGATCGCCCGGTCGACCCGGCCGAACGCGGCGCTCGCGCGGTCGCGCCGGACCGGCAGTGCGCGCCGCACCACCTCGTAGGTGTTCACTGTTCCACCTCCGAACGCCGGGCCAGCCGCAGCTGCACCAGGGTCAGCAGGAACAGCATCGCGAAGATCACCCAGGCGAGCGCGGAGGCGTAACCGACCTCGTAGAAGCCGAACGCGTGCTGGAACAGCATGATCCCCAACAGGTATGTACCCGTCTCCGGTCCCCCGTTCCCGCCGGTCAGCGCGTAGGCCTGGTCGAATGCCTGCACCGAATTGATGATCGTGATGATGAAGACGAACGACAACGGCCCTCGGATCAGCGGCAGCGTGATCGCGAAGAACCGCCGCGGCGCACCGGCTCCGTCGATCTTCGCTGCCTCGTAGAGCGTCTCCGGCACGCCCTGCATGGCGGCGAGCAGGATGACCGTCGCGAACGGCACGCTCTTCCACACGGTGACGATGCTGAGCGAGACCAGCGCCCAATCGGGGTCGGTCAGCCACGGCACCGCGCCGATGCCGAGCCCGCCCAGCGCCGAATTCAGCAGCCCGTCGTCGGTGAACAGGAACCGCCACACCACGGCCATGGCGACCGCCGAGGCGACCAACGGCAGAAACGCGACGGTGCGAAACAGGGCGATACCGGCCAGCTTTCGATTCAGTGCGGCGGCGACGGCCAGTCCGATGCCCACCGTCGGCACCAAGGTCGATACGGTGAAAACCGCCGTGTTGCGCAATGCGATGAGAAACAACGGGTCCGAACCGAACAGCCGCCGGTAGTTGTCCACACCGACAAAGCGCATGGGGCTGAACAAGTCCCACGAATGAAAACTCAGATAGAGCGAAAATCCCAACGGGAACAACAAAAAAATCGCGACGGCCGCCACGTTGGGCGCGACGAATGCCCACCCGGCCCGTTCTCGACGCCGCGCCAACCGGGAGACCACACCCCTTTTGCCCGATGTTTGCGACCTTCGCGCGCCGGTCACGGCGTGTCCAGCAGCGCGTCGACGTCGGAGGCGAAACGCCCGTCCAAGGACGCCGCGGTGGCGGCGCCGCGCAGTACCCGGTTGGAGCCGCGTTCGAGCAGGGCGGACACCTTGCCCCACGCGGGCGTCACCGGCAGAGGACGGGAGCTGGCCGGGCCGTCGGTGAACACCTCGAGATTGCGGATCTCGCGGTGCGCGGCGGCGAAACCCGGTGAACTCATGGCCGATTTCAGCACCGGAACGAACAGCCCGGACGCGGCGATGATCGCCTGTCCTACCGGCCCGGTCGCGAACTTCACGAACTCCCAGGCCTGTTCGACGCGCGGACTGTCCGCGGCGATGGCCAGGCCGGTACTGCCGACGTCGGTGATGGCGCCGGGACCGCCGTGCGGGCCGACCGGCAGCACCGTGACGTCGATCGCGAGATCGTCGTGCCCGGCGAATTCGGAGTACAGCCAGTGCCCGCCCAACGCCATCGCCGCGCGGCCCCGCCGGAACAGGTCGGGCGCCGAAACCGAGAGCGTGTCGGCGGCTTTCGGGGCCACGCGGTGGCGTACGGCGAGATCGGCGTAGAACTGGAAGCCTTCGGCGAAGCGCGGATCGCCGAGGTTGGTCCTGGTCGGGTTCACCGAGGGCGAGAACCATTCGGCGCCGTTGTTCATGCCGAAGCAGGCCGCCGAGAAGTACGGCACCCAGGCGTCGGCGAAACCCCACCGGGTCCGTCCGGACGAGTCGCGCGTGGTCAACGCGGTGGCCGCGGCCAGGAACTCGTCGAACGTCCAGGCGTCCCGCCAGCGTGCGGGCGGGGTGATCCCGGCCTCGTCGAACAGGGTCCGGTTGTAGTACAGGAACACGCCGGACCACTGTTCGGGCAGGGCGTACTGTCCGCCCGCGTAAGCGAAGGTGTCATACAGCGCCGGGTAGCTGTCGGCTTTCAGCTCGGCTGCGTAGCGGGGGTCGCGATCCAGCAGCGTGTTCAGATCCAGCAGGACGCCGCGCTCGGCCAGCCCGGAATAGAGCAGCTCCCAGGCCATCAGCACGTCCGGGCACTTACCGCCCGCGCAGTAGGTGAGCATTTGCTGCAACGGATCCGGCCCCGACACGATGGTGCGAATCCGGATGCCCGGGTGCGATTTCCGGAACTCGTCGATGATCTTCAGCCGCACCCGCGCCTCTTCCGGCCTGGCCTGGAAGAAGAAGGTCAGCGCGTCGTCATCGGAACCGCAGCCGCCGGCCAGCAGCGGCGCGGCCAGCGCCGACCCGAGCAGCGTCCGGCGACGCACCCGGGCGACGGGATTCGTACGCAACACAGCCCTCCTCCAGGGCGGATGTGGAGCTTCTCGAACCGCATGGCAGCATACGTGCGGCAATCACCTGGTGACGGCCGACACATGAACAATATTTCACGGTGCCCGCCCGGCGTCCGGAATCGGCACGACGGCGATCATCGATCGGATACGTTGTCACGTGTTTCAGCAAGATCCTGCGCGTTTTACAGGAGAGAAGAAGGCAGATGGCGACAATCGAATATCTGCGGACCGATCCCGATCTGCCGCCCGTCGGCGTGGTCGACAAGTCCCCGATCACACCGGCCAAGAAATTGATCTTCGGCGGGATCGCCGTACTCGGCGCCATAGCCTGGGCGGTACTCGCCATCTCGCGGGGCGAATCGGTGAACGCGGTGTGGATCGTGATCGCGGCGGTGTCCACCTACGTGCTCGCGTATCGGTTCTACGCCAGGTTCATCGAACGCAAGATCGTCGAACCGCGTGACGACCTGGCCACGCCCGCCGAGATCCTGGAGAACGGCAAGGACTACATGCCGATGGACCGGCGGGTGCTCTACGGGCACCATTTCGCCGCCATCGCGGGCGCGGGTCCGCTGGTCGGGCCGGTGCTGGCCGCGCAGATGGGCTACCTGCCGGGGACCATCTGGATCGTGGTCGGCGTGGTACTGGCCGGCGCGGTGCAGGACTACCTGGTGCTGTGGGTCTCGATGAAGCGGCGCGGGCGCAGCCTCGGGCAGATGGCCAGGGATGAGCTGGGGGTGATCGGCGGCTGGTCGGCCATCGTCGGCGTGCTGGTGATCATGATGATCCTCCTGGCGGTGCTCGCGCTGGTGGTCGTCAACGCGCTCGCGCACAGCCCGTGGGGCGTCTTCTCGATCGGCATGACGATTCCGATCGCGCTGTTCATGGGCGTGTACCTGCGGTTCCTGCGGCCGGGCAAGGTCGGCGAGGTCTCCGTGATCGGATTCGCGCTGCTGCTGCTGGCCATCGTGAGCGGCGGCTGGGTGTCGGAAACCGACTGGGGCGCCGACTGGTTCACACTCTCGCCGGTGACCATCTCGTGGCTGCTGATCGCCTACGGCTTCGTCGCCTCGGTGCTGCCGGTGTGGCTGCTGCTCGCGCCGCGCGACTACCTGTCGACGTTCATGAAGGTCGGCACTATCGGGCTGCTCGCGGTGGGCATCCTCGTCACGCTGCCGGTGCTGCACGCGCCCGCGGTCTCGTCGTTCGCGTCCACCGGCACCGGTCCTGCCTTCGCGGGCTCGCTGTTCCCGTTCCTGTTCATCACCATCGCCTGCGGCGCGCTGAGCGGATTCCACGCACTGGTCTCCTCCGGCACCACGCCGAAACTGCTGGAGAAGGAATCGCACGCCCGGATGATCGGGTACGGCGGCATGCTGATGGAGTCGTTCGTCGCGGTCATGGCCATCATCACCGCCTCGATCATCGACCAGCACCTGTACTTCGCGATGAACGCGCCGCTCGGCCTCACCGGCGGCACCGCGGAGAAGGCCGCGGCCTACACCAACAGCCTCGGGCTCAGCGGTCCCGCGGTCACTCCGGCGGAGCTGAGCCAGGCGGCGAGCGACGTCGGCGAATCGTCGATCATCTCTCGCACGGGCGGCGCGCCGACGCTGGCGGTCGGCATCTCGGAGGTGTTCCACCAGTTCCTCGGCGGCGCGAGCATGAAGTCGTTCTGGTACCACTTCGCGATCATGTTCGAGGCGCTGTTCATCCTCACCACGATCGACGCGGGCACCCGGGTGGCGCGGTTCATGCTCTCGGACGCGCTGGGCAACTTCGGCGGGGCGGCGAAGAAGTTCCGTGATCCGTCCTGGCGGGTGGGCGCGTGGCTGTGCTCCGCCATCGTGGTCGCGGCATGGGGTTCGATCCTGCTGATGGGCGTCACCGACCCACTGGGCGGCATCAACACGCTGTTCCCGCTGTTCGGCATCGCCAACCAGTTGCTCGCGGCCATCGCGTTGACCGTGGTGCTGGTGATCGTGGTGAAGAAGGGCCTCGCGAAATGGGCCTGGGTGCCCGGTATTCCGCTGGTCTGGGACCTGCTGGTGACCATGACGGCATCGTGGCAGAAGATCTTCTCCGCCGACCCGAAGCTCGGCTACTGGAAGCAGCACAGCATCTGCCAGGCCGCGCAGGACGCCGGGAAGTTGTGCCTGACGGCGAAGACGCAGGACGATATGACCGCGATCGTGCGCAACACCTTCATCCAGGGCACGTTGTCGATCGTGTTCGCGGTGCTGGTGCTGATCGTCGCGGTGGTCGGCGGGTTGGTCGCCTACCGCGCCTGGCGCTCCGGCGAGACGAACACCACCGAGACGCCGGAGGAACCGTCGAAGATCTTCGCGCCCAGCGGTTTCATCGCCACCGCGGCGGAGAAGGAAGTGCAGAAGCAATGGGACGAGTTGATCGCGACCGGAAAGGTGCGCGCTCCCGGCGCGGCACACGTCCACGCGCAATGAGCGACTCGGCCATCCGGGGTGCCGACCGGTCCGGGCGACCGGTCGGCACCCGGCTGCGTGCCGCGGCCCGCGCCTGCCGCGACGGCGTTCGGGCGGCCGTCTGGTGGTTCGACTCGATCCTGGGCGGGCAGGATTACCAGCGCTACGTCGAGCACCTGCGGCGCAGGCACCCGGGATGCGCCATTCCGACCGAGCGGGAGTACTGGCGGCAGCGGCATGCCGAGGCGGATCGCAATCCGGCCAATCGCTGCTGCTGACCGGCAGAATTTCAGCGCGCGCTGCCGCACCCTCGTTTGGTAGCCACCACAACCGCGAACCAGGCGACGGCTGTGCGATGTCATGACCATTGTGCGAGGTGGGGACAACCACCAGCGGTGGTGGCCGATTCCCGCTAGCACGGGTCCGCCGCAGCTGCCATTGTGGTGGGCGTGACGATCACGGCATTGGATTTCGAACGTTGCTACCGGGCGGTGTCGACCCGGGACTCTCGATTCGACGGGCAATTCTTCACCGCGGTACGCACCACCGGAATCTATTGCCGCCCTTCGTGTCCGGCGATCACGCCGAAGCGGGCCAACGTGTCGTTCCTGCCGACCGCCGCGGCGGCGCAGCAGGCGGGCTACCGCGCCTGCCGCCGCTGCCTGCCGGACGCCGCGCCCGGATCGCCGCTGTGGAACACGCGGGCGGATCTGGCCGCACGGGCGATGCGGCTGATCGGTGACGGCGTGGTCGAGCGCGCCGGGGTGCCCGGGCTGGCCGCCACCCTCGGCTACTCCCAGCGGCAGCTCACCCGGGTGCTGACCACGGAACTGGGCGCGGGGCCGCTGGCACTGGCACGGGCGCACCGGGCACACACCGCGCGGCTGCTGATCCAGACCACCGCCATGCCCATGTCCGATATCGCGTTCGCGGCGGGCTTCGCCTCCATCCGCCAGTTCAACGACACGGTGCGCGAGGTGTTCGCGGTGAGCCCCACCACCATGCGGCTCGAGGCGCAGCGCGCGAAGAGCAGCGCCCCCGCGCGCCCGGCACAGGCCGGCAGCGGATCGCTCACCCTGCGGCTGCCCTACCGGGAACCGCTCGACCGGGCCTGGCTGGAATGGTTCCTGTCCGCCCATGTCGTACCGGGCATGGAATTGTGGGAGAACCGCGCCTACACCAGGAACCTGCGCACGCCACACGGGCACGCCACCGCGCGGCTGAGCTTCCAGCGCGACCACGTGCGCGCGGAATTGTCCCTGCACGATATGCGCGATCTCGCGCCGACGGTGGCCAGGCTCCGGCACCTGCTGGATCTGGACGCCGACCCGATCGGGATCGATGACGCGCTCGGTGTCGGTCCCGCGGCGCGCATACCCTCCTCCGGACAACTGCCCGAGCAGGCCGCCGAGTACCTGCCGGACGCGGGGTCGGGACCACCGGAAAGCGAGGCGCTGACCGAGGCGGAGCCGCTCGACGCGGCGCGCCCGTCATTAACGCCGGGTATTCGTGTGCCCGGGTGCGTGGACGGAGCCGAACTCTTGCTGCGCACCATGATCGGGCAGCAGATCTCGGTATCGGCCGCGGCCACGCACACCGCGCGGCTGGTCGAAGCGCTCGGTGAACGGGTGGACGGGCCGATTCCGCTGCTGTTCCCGGCACCCGAAGTCATCGCCGAGCGTGGCGCAGAGGTCTTGACCGGACCGGCGCGGCGCATCCGTTCCATCATCGCAGCCGCCGAGGCACTCGCTTCCGGCGAACTGCCGCTGCACCAGGGACGTACCGCCGCCGACCTGCGCCGCGACCTGCTCGCGCTGGACGGCGTCGGACCGTGGACGGCCGACTACGTGATCATGCGCTTGCTCGCCGATCCGGACGTCCTGCTCGGGACCGACCTGGTCGTCCGCCGCGGCGCGACCCTGCTCGGCGTCGATCTGACGGACACCGCGCGCTGGGCGCCGTGGCGGTCGTATTTGTCCATGCACCTGTGGAAAGCGGCGCTGACCAGCCGCGCCACCCCTTTCGATGTTCCCGCGCTCGCCACCACGAAAGGCAGTGTCGAATCATGACCACCAGCATCTCCGTCCGCGCCGAGGCCGGCGGCTCCACCACCGCGACAGCGGATTTCGCCGTCACGCAAACCCCGCTCGGCCCGTTCACCACGCTCGTCGACTCCGACGGCGCGGTCCTGGCCTCCGGCTGGACATCCGACGCGGAGAACCTGCGCGGCCTGATCCACCCCACCCTGCGTCCCGGCCTGTTACGGCAGCGCGATTCGCTGGGCGAGGTGACCGGAGCCGTCACCGCCTACCACGAGGGTGATGTCACCGCGATCGATCGGATTCCGGTACGTCAGCAGTCCGGGGAGTTCCTCGTCCACGCTTGGGAGATACTCCGCGCCGTCCCGGCGGGCAGCCCACTGACCTACACCGAATTCGCCGCCCGCGCCGGCCGCCCCGACGCCACGCGCGCCGCGGCCAACGCGTGCGCCCGCAACGCCGCCGCCCTCTTCGTGCCCTGCCACCGCATCCTGCGCATCGGCGGCGCACTCGGCGGCTTCCGCTGGGGATTACCGGTGAAACGGTGGCTGCTCGACCACGAGGGGTGAGCGTCCGGCGACCGCTGCGAGGGCAGACCGTCACTCGCAGACTCTGCCGCGATCGTGCCGATCGTTCGGGAAGTCCGCCACCGAGGCAGTGCATCAGCCTGTTCACCGAACCGCCGAACCTGTGTGAGCGATCATGCACGGGTAATCAAGCCGACGGCCCTCAATCCGTCACGCCGGGGACTTGCCGCGCCACCGTTCCAGTGCGGCCCCGACTACCGCACGGGCAGCCCTGCCGGTTACCGATTGCGCGGCGAGCGTTTCGAAGGCACGCGCGTACAACGCGATCTCGCGTGGCTGCGTGATCTTCAGCTCAGCTGTGATCGCTTCGACAAGGACCATCCGATCATCGAACATAACGAAGTTGGTTGCAGGCGTGAGCCATTCGGCATCCGAGGGCACTACTCCGAACAGCATTCGAGGCAACCCCATAACGGCTAGAAGCCGGTCTAGCTGGCCGCTCATCACCTCGGCGTCGCCCACGGTCGTAGACAACGACTGCTCAGCAATCAAGATGTGGAATCGATGGTCCCCGTGGTAGAGAACCTTCTGCTGCTCGAGCCGTTTCGAGACACCTTCATCCACGTCGTTGGGTATTCGGTAGAACTCCGTCACCCTGCGTAGCACCGCTTCGGCGTACTCCGCGGTCTGCAGAATCCCAGGGATCAACACCGGCTCGTAGAACCGCATGAGCTTAGTCTGCTCGGCCAGTGTGACGGACTGCTGCTGTCGACGCTTGGTTCCGGTGTGCAACAGCCGCTTGTATTCGAGGTACGCCGACTCGATGTTGCGGACGGTCGCGACAAGGTCGGCTAACTGGTCTTTGGTTCCGGTGTGGGCACAGTACGCGCGTAGATCCGCCTCTGAGGGCGTACGGTCCCCGGTTTCGAGTTTGGACACCTTGGACTCGTGCCAGCCCGCCGAAGCGGCGAGCTGGCGTCCGGAGAGTCCCGCATCTTTCCGGATCTCGCGGAGGCGCTTGCCGAGCGCTTCCCGCTGTTGGTGAACCGAGTTGGTCACAGCGTCGCGTGTGCGAACTCGGCGTACGGAGTGGCCGCCTCCCAAAGTCGTTCTCGGACCCTGCGGCAGTAGGCGAGCATCTGTGCGTCATCGGTGACGGCTACACCGGCACCTCGGCCAGCCGAATCGACAACGTTGAACGCGACCAACGAATCGTCGTATAGCCACCAGTCATCCGATGGTAGATCCCGGGCGAGATGCCGAGGTATGTACCGGATGTCTTCCCCCGCGCTGGCGTTCTTGGGGGTAATGGACAGTAACCAACGGTGGTAGTCCGGCAACGGCACCGTGACCACCCGAACCCGTGAGACTGCTACACCCCGACTCGTGGCGTCCTGCATCAAGGTCAGCCAAGGTTGAAACCATGCATAGTCATCGTCTCGGTGACCTTCGAGGAACCGGGCGAGTTGTGGGTTCTCGTCGTCTACGTCGTAGGCGTCCCTGGTTTCGAGGTGGAACGCCGAGCGTTCAGCTTGCCGGAACAGGTCCCAGAATGCTTGCCCTTGCAGCAGTCGCACCGTAGAACTTCCTCTCTCGCTTCGGCACCTCGATAGCCGTCTCATCGTCGGCTAGGACGAGTTGCGCCAGCGTCTCAGCATCCGTGATCGGTCGGCCGGACAGGGCGAAGGTGCCCCGACCGGTGTCCGTCATCGTCGCCCCCATGAACGTATCCGGCTCAGCGAACCCGAGCAGCAAGTGTGGGATCTCCACTGTGCCGGGCTCATCCGTCACCCAACCTTGAACTAGGTAGCTGTCATGGTCCGTGGCGTACAACGTCGGGCACTGGCCTTGCCCTGAGCCGCCCTTGCCGAGGAACTGTAAGCGCATGATCGTGGCTCCCGTCTAGGAGTGTGACCGGGTGTGGCACCCCCGTAGCCCATGGTGCCCCAATTCGACAGGCTATAGGGCCTGTAGAGCAATGTTCGGTCAAGTTGTGTCAAGTTGATAGCCGGTGAGACTCCGGGCGCTCTAACGTCCGTTCATCAGGCACGCGGCATCGGGTGCAGCGTCCCCGGTGCCGGGTGCTTGCCAAACGATCACGCGAAAGAGGTGGACGAATGAGGCCACGGCCAACCGCCATCGGGTACTTGCGCCGGGACGTCTCCGGCGTCTCGCAAACCTGGGACGAGATCCAGATTCGCAGTGTTGCAATGCGGTTCGGGTACGAGCTTGCCAAGACGGTCGTGTTCGGGCCCGAGACCGACAGCCCCCTGAGTCGTCTATTGAACGTCATCCGCCGTACGGACGTAGACGCGGTGATCGCGCCTGGCCTCAAGCACTTCGGATTCGAGGTGCCCTCGGAATTGGTCGAGGTCGCCGACGTGGTCACCGTCAATCCCCAGCGCACCTATGCCCGCTGGGCACCCGGATGCAGCGACGGCCGGACATTCAGCGCGGCCGAACATGATGCCTGGATCAAAAACCTGTAGTCAGCTCGACATTCGAGTACCACGCCGTGCTCATGCCACCTCCGCGATTGCCGTCCGCAGCACTCGCGCGAGCAGACCCACGGATCGCCGGTTGGCCGCGTAGCCCAGTGGCACCTATCGGGGCCGGCAATCGGCTGGGGGCGATCATCCACCCCGCGCGGAGAGGAGGCCCACGCTCAGGCGATGGTCGCTTGCAGGTGGGAGCCCGCGCGGCCGCGCAGGACGTGCAGGCGGCTGGGGATGCGTTGACGCATCTCGTCCACGTGGCTGACCACGCCGACCACGCGGCCGCCCGCGCGCAGTTCGTCCAGCACGCCCATCACGGCGTCCAGGGTGTCGGCGTCCAGACCGCCGAAACCCTCGTCGATGAACAAGGTGTCCAGCACGAGGCCACCGGATTCGGCGGCGACGGTGTCGGCCAGGCCGAGCGCCAGCGACAGCGAGGCCATGAAGGTTTCGCCGCCGGAGAGCGTCTTGGCCGGGCGGATGGCGCCGGTGTAATCGTCACGGATGTCCAGCCCCAGGCCGCCGCGGCGACCGCGCGGACCGGCTTTGTCCGAGTGGACGAATTCGTAGCGGCCACCGGACATCCGACGCAACCGCAGCGATCCCGCTTGGGCGACTTCTTCCAAGCGGGCGGCGAGGACGTAGGAGTGCAGGGACATGCGGCGGTTGTTCGCCCCGCGCCCGGCGACCACGTCGGCGAGACCGTCCAGTTCATCGAACGCGCGCTGGGCCGGGGCGATCCGGTCCACGGCGGCCCAGAGCTGGCCGCCGAGGTCTTCGAGCTGGCCGGCCCGCCTGCTCGCCTCGGCATGGGTGGCCACCGCCGCGTTGAGCGCGGTCTGCGCGTCCGCCACGAGCGCGTCTAGTTCGGCCGGATCGCCGGGCTCCTGCTCCGCTGCCGCCCGGATCTCCGGTTCCGCCAGCACCGCTTCCGCCGCGGCTCGGGCACGGTCGGCGGCCACGAGTTCCGCGTCGATCTCGGCCTGCTGCCGCGAGCTGCGGGACGCGGCGGCGACGACCTTCGCGTAGGCGGTCAAGAGCGCGACATCGTCGCGAGCGGTGACGGCAGCGGCGGCGAGGCCCAGCGGGTCATCCAGACCAGCGGAGCCGGATGGGACCGTCTCGTCGTCGCCCTCCGGCACGAAGCCTGCTGCGCGCGCGAGGTTCTGGACCCGGTCGGCGATTACCGACACCTGCTCTCGCGCCGCCACAGCTTCGGCGCGGGCGTCGCGCAGCGCGGTGGCCTCGCTGACGAGGGCGGCGAGCCGCGCACGGCGGCGCTCGATGGTCTGGTCGGCGCCCGCCGCGGTACGCAGCCGTTCGGTGAGTTCGGCCAGCCGCTCCTCGGCGGAGACGATGGTGGCGGCGACCGCGCTGCGGCGCGCCTCGGATGCGCGCAACTCCTCGTGCAGGCGGGCCTCGCCGTCGCGCAAACGGGTGAGTTCGGCTTCCAGCCCATCGGCGTTCGCGGCCAGTTCCGAGGTGTCCTCGTAGCGGTCGGTCGCGGTGCGCAGTGCGGCGGCGAGTTCGACGCGGTCGGTATCGCCGCCGCGAGCGATGAGCGCTTCGATCTCGCGCTCGAGCCCGGTGATGCGGGCCAGCGCGCGGTCGCGGGTGCCCTCCGCGGCGCGCTCGGCCGCCACGGCGGCTTCTTCCTCGTCCTTGGACACCGCGGCGTCGGTGGGCCGGGCGGGTGCGGGATGCTCCGCCGAACCGCAGACCGCGCACGGACTCCCGTCCACCAATTCGCCGGCCAGTTCAGCGGCCATCCCGCTGAGCCTGCGCTCGCGCAGATCCAGTACGCGTTCCTTGGTGTCGAGATGCGCGGTGCGGGCGGCGTCGAACTCGATCCGGGCGTGATCGAGCGCGGTGCGGCGGGCCGCCAGCTCGACCGCGGCCGTCGCGGCGGTCTGTAGCCGCTCGGTCTCCGCGGTGATGCCGGGCAGGGCCGCGGCCGCTTCGGTGGCCTCACGCAGCCGGGCCTCGGCCGCGGTGAGCGCGGCGGGCAGTTCGTCACGCCGCGTGGCGAGTTCGGTGACGCGCCGGGCCAGCGTCGCGTCCTCGGTGCGCAGCGTGGCGAGTTCACCATCGAGCCTGGTTGCGGTGGCGGCATCGGTCCGCACCTCGTCCAGCGCGCCGATCTGCGCGCTCCAGCGCTGGATCGCCGCGTCGATGTCGGCATCGTCCCGGACCTGCTCGCCGTCGGGATCGACCAGTTCGGCGCCACCGAGTTCGGCGCTCTCCGGTTCCCGCAGCCTGGCCGCGAGTCGCTGGGCCGCGGCCTGCTTTTCGCCGTCGCGCCTGCGCTGGGTTTGCACCGCCGAACGCGCTTCGTCGATAGCGGCCGCGACCGGCTCGGCCCGGCGGGCGAGGGCGAGTTCGGCTTGCAGCTCGGCCCGCCGGGCGGTGCCCGCGGCATAGTCGTCCAGCTGGGCGCGCGCCACGCTCAGGCGGCGACGCAGCTCGCGCAGTCGGCGCGCCTGTTCGGCCTGCTCCCGGACGCGCGCCGAATCTTGTTGGCAGCGTTGCACCTCCGCGACGGCGGCGGCGAGATCGGCGCGTGCCGTGGCCAGCAGGTCCTGCGACCATCCGACGCACTCGGCCGGACCGACCGAATCCGCCACTCCGGCCGCCATACCCACTTGCGTGATCAGCCGCTTGACGCCGTCCGCGCGAGCGTCCAGGTCCGCTTCGGCGGCGCGGCGCTTGTCGGCGAGCCACTGCTCCGCGGTGCCGAAACGTCCGGTGTCGAAGAGCTTTTCGAGCAGTTTCTCGCGATCTTCGTTCTCCGCGCGCAGGAAGCGGGCGAAATCGCCCTGCGGCAACAGCACCACCTGGAAGAACTGGTCGGCGCTCATGCCGAGCAGGCGCAGCACCTCCTCGCCGATATCCGGTATCCGGGACAGGTTCTCCCCGCGGCCGTCCAGCCAGGTCAGCGTCGCCTTCGGGTTGATGGTGCGCGTGCCGGTACCGTCGCGCTTCGCACGCTGGAACTCCGGGCTGCGGGTCAGGCGAACTCGCCGCCCACCCAAGGTCGCCTCCAAGACCACTTGCGGTGGTGTCTGCTCCGGGGCGTGATCGGAGTGCAGCCGCTTGCTCTCGCCGCGTGCGCCGGGGACCCTGCCGTAGAGCGCGAACGCGATGGCGTCCAGCACCGTGGTCTTGCCCGCGCCGGTCTGACCGTGCAGCAGGAACAAGCCGTCGGCGCCGAGCGCGTCGAAGTCGACGACCGTGGTGCCTGCGAACGGACCGAAGGCGGTCATCTCGAGCTTGTGCAGCCTCATCCCGCCGCGCCTACGCCCGGCTCCGGCAGGACGCTCATGCGGTCAGTTCCTCGGCGGCGGCCACCGCGGCCGCCTGCTCCGGCTCCGCGACGGCGGCGGACAGCGCCCGCTCCAGCCAGCTCATCTCGCTCGAGCTGGGTACACCGCGGACGTCGGTGAGGAAGCTGCGGGCTACTTCGATGTCGCGGCGGCCGTGCACCCGCTCACGGTAGCGCAGCTCGGGGTTCCCCTCGGGCCGCGCCCATTCGACGTGGACGGCGTAGGGGAACCGTTCGCGCAGTTTGCGCATGGCGTCGACCGGGCGGGCGACGTCGGTGAGCACGGCGGATACGTAGTGCTGTTCGGCCGCGCTGTGCTGCGCGCCGTTGAGCAGCTCGTCCAGGGTGCCGGTCAGTTTGCTCAGGCCCCGTACCGTCGGCAGGTCCCGGCGGCGCACCTCGTGCAGACCGGACGCGTCCAGGTCGATGATCCAGACGGCTTTGCGATGCGCGTTCTCGCCGAACGAATACGGCAGCGGCGAGCCGGAGTAGCGGACCTGCTCGGCGAGCGTCTGCGGCGAATGCAGGTGGCCGAGCGCCACGTAGTCGATGCCGTCGAAGGCGGCCAGCGGGACCGTCTCCACCCCGCCGACCGAGATCGAGCGCTCCGATCCGGTGGATTCCCCGCCGACCACGAAGGCGTGCGCCAGCACGACCGTCCGCACCCCCGGCCGTCTGGCGATGTCGGCTCGCACCCGCGCCATGGCCGCGTCGAGGATCTCGGCATGCGAACGCGCTTGCGGCACTTCGAGTTCGGCGCGGGTGATCTCCGGTTCCAGGTACGGGATGCCGTAGAACGCCACCGGTCCGTGCGCGTCCTCGAGCAGAACGGGGTGATCGGCGTCGGCCACGGTGGTACGCAGATGCAGCCCGCCCGCAGCGGCGAAACTCGCGCCGGCGCCCAGCCGGGCGGGCGAATCGTGATTCCCCGAGGTGGCGACGATCTGCGCCCCCGCGGCCCGGATCGCCTCGAATCCGCGGTTGCACACCGCGATCGCGTCGGCGCTCGGAATCGACCGGTCGTACACGTCCCCCGGTAGCACCACCACGTCGACCGACTCCTCGGCCACCAGCTCCGCGATGGCGGCCAGTGAACGCGCCTGATCGGCAAGCAGATCGACCCCATGGAACGTGCGCCCGATGTGCCAGTCCGAGGTGTGCAGCATCCGCATGCCGCGAAACCGTAGGGCAACCCACCGACAGACTTCAATCGCCCCGCCCGCCGCGCCGGGTTTGCCCAGCAAGGGCCCGGCGTGTCCAGCGGAGGGGACGGACGTGTTCGAGCCGGTCGGCCCGCCGAGCCGAATCCTCACATCTCGCATGGCCTCCCGGATCCCGGCTCCGGATGCCGAATTCCGGATGGTTCGCCGAACGCGCGGAACACGCTGGCAGAACCGGTGGCCGACCCGATGCCGAACAGTTGCCGGGTGCTCGATCTTGTCGGTGACCTACGGCACTATCTGCGCTATGACCGCACCGATGCTCGTCGCACTGACGCTGGTGTTCGCCGCCGGTTTCGGCCTGGGCTGGCTGGGCCACGCCGCACGGGCCGGGCAGCGCGCCGCGGCGGCGGAAGCGCGGCTCGCGGTCGCCGCCGACAACGAACGGCTGCTCCGGCAGTCGCTCACCGCGGCCAACGAGGATGCCGCGCGGCGGCATTCGCACGCCGTCGGCGCGATGGTGGAACCGCTGCGCGCGGCGGTGGGGGCGTTGAACGAGCACATCCAGCAGGTGGAGCGGCAGCGGCTCACCGCGTATTCCGGCCTGCGCGAACAGGTCGCGAACATGCAGCGCACCTCGCACCTGCTCACCGGGCAGACGGGGCAGCTGGTCGCGGCGCTGCGCGCGCCCCAGGTCCGGGGCCGATGGGGCGAGATCCAGCTGGAGCGGGTGGTCGAGCTGGCCGGGATGACCAGGCACTGCGACTTCGGCACCCAGGTGACCCGCACCGGCCGCGACGAGGGAGACCGCACGGTGCGACCGGACCTGGTGGTGCGCCTTTCCGGCGGCAGGCACATCGTGGTGGACGCCAAGGTGCCGTTCGCCGCCTACCTGGACGCCTGCGGCACCGACGACCCCGACGTGCGCGCCGAGCTGCTCACCCGGCACGCCAAGCATCTGCGCGCGCATGTCGATCAGCTGTCGGACAAGGCGTACTGGGCCGCTTTCGATCCCGCGCCGGAATTCGTGGTCTTGTTCGTGCCGGGCGACCCGTTCCTGGACGCGGCCCTGACCACCGACTCGGAGCTGCTGGAGTACGCGTTCGGTCGCAACGTGATCCTCGCTACCCCGACCACCCTGATCGCGTTGCTGCGCACCATCGCCTTCGGGTGGCGGCAGGAGGCGCTGTCCAAGGACATGGCCACCGTGCAGCGGTTGGGCCGTGAGCTGTATCACCGGCTGGGCATGACGGGCAAGCACCTGGACCGGCTGGGTACGCAACTCGGCAGGGCGGTGGAGGCTTTCAACTACACCGTGGCCTCGGTGGAGTCGCGGGTGATGGTCACCGCGCGCAAACTGCACGACCTGGAGATGGCCGAGCAGGAAGTGCCCGCCATCGGCCGCGTGGATTCCCGGCCCCGCGCGGTGGGCTTCGCCGACGCGGGCGAGTAACCAGGAGTATGGCCGTGCCGCCACGCCGCCACGAGCGGCGGCAACTAGTGTGCATGTCGTGGCTGCTTCCGAACGTGTGCGATCCCGGGTGCCCGCGCCGCAACGCTCGATCCTGCCGTCGGTGCCGGGGATCCCGGTCGGCGCGGCGATCCTGATCGCGGTTGCCTGCACGTTTCTGGGGTTCCTGATCGATGCCGGCGGCGGCAATAACGAGCTGACCGGCACGTTCGCCGCGCTGTACATCCTCGGGTGTGTGGCGGCGGTCGCCGCCGTCCGCTATCGCGGCTTGTTCAGCACGATGGTGCTGCCGCCGCTGCTGCTGTTCGTCGCCGTGCCGCTGGCCTATCAGCAGCTCACCGGCCGTGGCTCGACCTCGCTGAAGGACATCCTGCTGAACCTGGCGATCCCGCTGGTGAACCGGTTCCCCACCATGATGCTCGCCACGGTGGTCGTCCTGCTGATCGGTGGCGCGCGGATCTATCTGCACCGCCGCGAAGAGGAGTCCACTCGTCCGCCGTCGACCCGCCGCGGCGCGGGCTGGGGCAAGGCGCCTGCGAAGAACAAGCCCGGCCGTCCGTCCCGCGGTCTCGCGGACTCGTCACGCCGCAAAACCCGCCGTCCGAAGGCGGAGCCCGCCGAACCCGAGGCGGAGGGCTCGGACGAGTCCACCCCACGGCCGGCCCGCCGACCAGCGGCGCAGGTCGCCGATACCCCGCCGCGCGTCGCACCCGCTCGCCCGCGGGAAGGACGGGCGCCCGCCAGGGGCGCTACCCGCCCGGCCGGGGCCGTGCCGCGGCCCGAAGGAGAGCCACCGCGCGGCGCGGGCCGTCGCCGCGATATGCCCCCGCATCCCCAGCCCAATGTGCGCTACCGCGAACGTGATTCGGGCCGCCCGGAACGGCGCAGGCCGGAGAACCTGTAGCCGGTCCGCTCGGGCAAGGCGGCGCGGCCACTGCGCCTGCGGGCGTGACGACCCCACCACGACGCGGCTCGGTATCGGAGGTGTTGCTCATCCCGCATGCACGCGAGAACCGAGGCGCGCGGACCGGAGTCGGCCCTGTCGGGCGCGGACCGGCGTCAGCGACGGGCGTCGCGCAGTTCGCGGGGCAGGGAGAAGACGAGGGTCTCGTTGGCCGTGGTGACCGGCTGGACCTCGCCGTAGCCGTGCTCGGCCAGCATGTCCAGCACGCCGCGGACCAGGATCTCGGGCACCGATGCCCCCGAGGTGATGCCGATCGTGCGAACGCCGTCGAGCCAGGCCGGGTCGACCTCACGAGCGAAGTCCACCAGGTACGCGGCCTTGGCGCCCGCACCGAGCGCCACCTCCACCAGGCGCACCGAGTTCGACGAATTGCGCGAGCCGACCACGATCACCAAGTCGCATTCCGGCGCCATCGCCTTCACCGCGACCTGGCGGTTCTGCGTGGCGTAGCAGATATCGTCGCTCGGCGGGTCCTGCAGCGCGGGGAAGCGCTCGCGCAGCCGCTGCACCGTCTCCATCGTCTCGTCCACGCTCAACGTGGTCTGCGAGAGCCAGATCACCTTCGACTCGTCGCGCACGTTGACGTTGTCCACCGCGCCGGGCCCGTCGACCAGCTGGACGTGCTCGGGCGCCTCACCCGCGGTGCCCTCGACCTCCTCGTGGCCCTCGTGACCGATCAGCAGGATGTCGTAGTCGTCGCGGGCGAAGCGCTTCGCCTCCTGGTGCACCTTGGTGACCAGCGGACAGGTGGCGTCGATGGTGTGCAGACTGCGCGCGGCGGCCGAAGCGTGCACCGCGGGCGACACGCCGTGCGCGGAGAACACCACGACCGCGCCCTCGGGGACCTGGTCGGTCTCGTCGACGAAGATCACGCCGCGGTCGCGCAGCGTCTCCACCACGTGGCGGTTGTGCACGATCTCCTTACGCACGTAGATCGGCGCGCCGTGCTTGTCCAGCGCCTTCTCGACGGTTTCGACCGCGCGGTCCACGCCGGCGCAGTACCCGCGTGGTTCCGCGAGCAGCACGCGTTTTCCGCCGTCGGCAAGGGCGTTTCCGACGCCTGCCGAGCGCGCGATTCCGACGTTCAAGGGAATGGCCGAAGACATGCCCACAGGATACGTGCGGACCGCGACCACGCCACGTCCGGGAGTTGCCCGTCACATCCGCGCCGGAGCCGGTGCGTACGGGCCGCGAACTGGGGCGGAGAGCCCGCCGCGGCCGAGTTGCCGACCCGCCGCGCCGAATGTCTCGGACACTCCCGCCGGGACCTGCGTTTATTCTCCGCATTATGAGCACAGCGCCGCGCAATTCCCGCCGATCGGCCGGACGCCGCAACCGGCGAATATCGGAACCGGGCGCGCCCCTCCTTTGCATAACACACCATTTCGGGCAGGCTAGGACCATGTTTCGACCACCCTTTCTGGCCCGCGTCGCCGCCGGCGCAGCCGTATACGCCCTCGAGGAATCCCGCCGGCTACCCACGGCGGCAATGAATTTCCCGATCACGGCCATCAGTCAGGTACTGCAGACGACGATGCACGTCCAGCAGTTCGTCACCAGCCTGGCCCTGAAGGGCGACACGGTGTTCGACCGGCTGTCCAACCACCCGGTCGAGCAGCCGGAGTGGGCCACCTTCGACGAGGACCTCACCGACGACCCGAGCCCCACCGCGCATCGCGGCAGTCGATTCGATCTCTTCACCGCCGACGATCCCGAACCGTTCCGCGCGAGCGAGTCCTTCTCCGCCGACGACACCCGCGCCGAAGCGACCAACGGCCATGTCGCCTCGGTGACGCGGATCGCCGAGGAGCCGACGGGAGAACCGGAGCCGGGCGACTCGGAAACCGATCCCGAGCCCGCCGCGGAAGCGCCCGAGATCGCCGAACCGGAGGTCGCCGTCCGCTACGACTACGTCAACATGACCCTGGCCCAGCTGCGCGCCCGGCTGCGCCTGCTGACGATCGAAGACCTCACCGCGCTGCTGGAGTACGAGCAGCGCACCCGCGCCAGGGCGCCGTTCGTGACCATGCTCACGAACCGGATCGCCACTGTGCAGGCCCAGTGACCGAACCCCGGACTCCTTCGTCGCCGACGGCAAGCCGGGAGACCTCCGGCGGGCCCGCCGCCGCACCGGCCAACTCCGCCGAACACCCCTGGCCGGTGCGTTCGGTTTCCATGAAGGTCGCCCAGTGGATCGACCGGCTCGGCAGCATCTGGGTGGAGGGCCAGATCACCCAGATGAACCTCCGGCCGGGCACCCGCACCGCGTTCCTGGTGCTGCGGGACCCGTCCGCCGACATGTCGCTGTCGGTGACCTGCGATCCGGACCTCATTCGCAATTCCCCCATCCCCCTGCAAGAGGGCAGCCGGGTGGTCGTCTACGGCAAGCTCTCGTTCTTCACCGGGCGCGGCACGATCTCGTTGCGCGTCGCGGAGATTCGGCCGGTCGGCATCGGCGAGCTGCTGGCCCGCATCGAACGGCTGAAGGCGCTGCTGGCCGCCGAGGGCCTGTTCGATCCCCGGCTCAAGCGCCCGATCCCGTTCCTGCCCGGGACGATCGGCCTCATCACCGGCCGCGCGAGCGCCGCGGAGCGCGACGTGCTGAGCGTCGCCCGCAACCGTTGGCCCGCGGTACGTTTCGAAATCCGCAACACAGCCGTGCAAGGACCCACCGCGGTCGCGCAGATGCTCACGGCGCTGGCCGAACTGGACCGGCATCCCGCCGTCGAGGTGATCGTGCTGGCGCGCGGCGGCGGCAGCGTGGAAGACCTGCTGCCGTTCTCCGACGAGGCGCTGTGCCGCGCCATCGTGGCCGCCACCACGCCGATCGTGAGCGCGATCGGCCACGAGCCGGACAACCCGCTCAGCGATCTGGTCGCCGATCTGCGCGCGGCCACCCCGACCGATGCCGCCAAGCGGATCGTCCCCGACGCCGCCGCCGAACTGGCCTGCATCCGCGAGCTGCGCGAGCGCACCGCCGCCGCGCTACGCGGCTGGGTGGACCGGGAGACCAGGGCGCTCGCCCAACTGCGGTCGCGGCCCGTGCTGGCCGACCCGCTGCGCGAAATCGATCGCCGTCAGGAAGAGGTCGAACGCCTCCGCACGGCCGCGCACCGCTCGGCCGAACAGCTGATCCGCACCGAATCCACGGCCACCCGGCACCTGCGCGAGAAACTCACCGCTGTCGGCCCGGCCGCGACGCTGGCCCGTGGCTACGCTGTCGTACAGCGCGTCACCGGCCGGGAACGGGAGGTGGTGCGCTCGATCGAGGACGCGCCCGCGGGCAGCCAGTTGCGCATCCGGGTGGCCGACGGGGCCGTCACGGCCGCCGCGCTCGGCGCCCAGGCGCTCGGCGCGAAGCACACCGACACAGGGAGGAACTGACCTTGGCCGAGTCCGGCAAGTCCACGGGCAAGAACGGGACGGGAGCCGATCCGGCCGACGACGCGGCCGAGATCGCCGGTTTCGGTTACGAACGCGCCCGGGACGAACTCGTCAACGTCGTGAAGATCCTCGAACAGGGCGGCCTCGACCTGGACGAATCCCTGGCCCTGTGGGAACGCGGCGAGGCGCTGGCCACCCGCTGCGAAGAGCACCTGGCGGGCGCGCGCAAGCGCGTCGAGGACGCGCTGCACCGCACCGACCTGGAGCGGCAGGAATGACCATCCGCCGCGCCACGCCCGACATCCGCACCACCGACCTGGCCGCCAGCCGGGATTTCTACCGGCTGCTCGGCTTCCAGGAGGCGATGGACCTGGGCTGGGTGGTGACCATGGCCTCACCGTCCAACCCGACCGCCCAGGTCCTGCTGGTAGGTCCCGACGCCGAGCGGCTCCAGCCCGACATGAGCGTGGAGGTCGACGACGTCGACGCCGTACACGCCGAGGTGCTCGCCGCGGGCGCCGACATCGTCTACCCCCTGCGCGACGAGCCGTGGGGCGTGCGCCGCTTCTTCGTCCGCGACCCGAGCGGGACCATCGTCAACGTGGTGAGCCACCGCTGACGACGGTCCCGTGCACCGCGCTTACCCGGCCGCTACCCGGAACCGGGCGACGCCGTCAGCGCTGCTCACCTGCTCGAACCCGGCTTTCTCCAGCACACGCACCGACGGCGGATTGGACAACTCCACGTCGGCGCGCACCACGCGGACGCCCGGCGCGGTGAACGCGTGCGCGGTCAGCGCGGCGGTGGCCTCGGTCGCGTAACCACGACCGCGCCGCGAGCCGACGATGCCGTACCCGATCTCCAGCTCACCGTCGGCGGGCGGCCAGAACAGCCCGATCGATCCGACGACGAGCCCACTCGATCGTTCGACGATCAGCCGGTGCCCGAAGGATCCGAGCCAGTCCGCATGCTCGGCGAGCAGGCCGGCGATGACGCGATCACCCTCGGCCGGGAAATCCGCCGCCCACGCGGCCCGACGCTGGTCGTCGAGCACGGCGGCCGCCGCATCTGCGGTCCACAACCGCAGGATCAGGCGTTCGGTGAGCAGATCGGAGGAAAGGAAAACAGACACGTGACACTCCTGGTCATCGAGAAGAGACCGGTTCGCGTCTGCGAAAGAATCAGGGGCGCGCGAACCGGCGAAGGGCATGCGGAATACAGCTGGGGGCAGCCATATTCATCGACCTCCGAGATCCGGTTCGGCACGTGTCTCGCACCACGGCGAACTTAACGGGCGCGCACGGCGGAAGGCAAGCGTGTTTCAGGGCTTCAGTGGTTGCGCCGCGGCGATCGCCTGGGCGAGCGTGGTGAACGCCGCCTGGTTGCCCGCGCCGGTGATCAGCACGCGGGACTGGCCGAGGTCGGTGATCCACGCGGTCTCCGAGCCCTGCTCGGCGTAGACGATCCACTTCTGCGCGCCGACCTGCTCGGTACCGCTGGCGTACCGGGACCCGAGCACGAACCGGGCCAGCGCCTCCTCGGTGGCGTTGCTCTGGCTGAAACGCATGTAGGTGCCCTGCGGCGTGATGTAGCCGACCGTGCTGACCGGTCCGCCGCCATTGCCGCCGATCGACTCGCGGCTGCCGGAATTCGGCGTCCATTCCGCGGGCAGGTCCGGGTTGCGGATCGGGAACGGCAGGGATCGAGCGTCGGCGGTGAGCGCCGCCCGCGCGTCGAAGTGCGGGATCTGCCCCTGCGTCGGACCGTTCGCCGCGAAACTGCACTGGCTGGCCAGGCCCGCGAAAACCAGCGCGATCAACACCAACGGGATCAGCGACCAGAACAGATCCCGGTAGTCGTTCAGGATGCGTGGCTTTTGGTACGACACGCTCCCAGTATCCACTCGGACGGCGACGCCGCCTCGCGCACCCCGACGCCGCCGAGCAGGGGTGTACGCCCGTGCCACATCGAATGAGACAATTGACCGGTACGTACCGACGCACAGGAGGCACCCCGCAATGACGGCAACTTCTCCCACACCTAGCCGCCGCGAGGCGCCCGACCGCAACCTCGCACTCGAGCTGGTCCGCGTGACCGAAGCCGGGGCGATGGCCGCGGGCCGGTGGGTCGGACGCGGCGACAAGGAGGGGGGCGACGGCGCCGCCGTCGACGCCATGCGGCAGCTGGTCAGCTCGGTGTCCATGCGCGGCATCGTCGTCATCGGCGAGGGCGAGAAGGACGAGGCGCCCATGCTGTACAACGGCGAGGCCGTCGGCGACGGCACCGGCCCCGACGTGGACTTCGCGGTGGATCCGATCGACGGCACCACGCTGATGTCCAAGGGCGTGCCCGGCGCGATCTCGGTGCTCGCGGTGGCCGAGCGCGGCGCCATGTTCGATCCGTCCGCCGTGTTCTACATGCACAAGATCGCCGTCGGGCCCGACGCGGCCGATGTGATCGATATCTCGGCCCCGATCGGCGAGAACATCAGCCGGGTCGCCAGGGCCAAGAACTCCTCGAAGTCCGACCTCACCGTCTGCATCCTGGACCGTCCCCGGCACGCCGAGCTGATCCAGCAGGTGCGTGACGCGGGCGCCCGCATCCGCCTGATCTCCGACGGCGACGTCGCGGGCGCGATCGCGGCCGCCCGCCCGGAATCCGGCACCGACATCCTGGTCGGCATCGGCGGCACGCCCGAGGGCATCATCGCCGCCGCCGCGATCCGCTGTATGGGCGGTGAATTGCAGGGCATGCTCGCGCCGAAGGACGACGAGGAGCGGCAGAAAGCCATCGACGCGGGCCACGACCTCGACCGTGTGCTCACCACCGAGGACCTCGTCTCCGGTGAGAACGTCTTCTTCTGCGCCACCGGCGTCACCGACGGCGACCTGCTGCGCGGCGTGCGCTACTACGGCGGCGGCGCCTCCACCCAGTCGATCGTCATGCGCTCGAAGTCCGGCACGGTCCGCATGATCGACGCCTACCACCGCCTGACCAAGCTGCGCGAATACTCCTCGGTCGATTTCATCGGCGACGAGCACGCGGTCCCGCCGCTGCCGTGATATTCGGCCGCGACTTCGTCGCGGCGTGTTCGCGGCCCCTTTGAGGCTCGCGTTTGCGTGACCACCGCTGGCGACTTCGTCGCGGACGCGGTGGCCACGCAAACGCGAGCCGGGCCGCGAACGGAACATGCTCGGTCTCGCTTCGCTCGAAACCGGGAGTTGAGGTCAGTGGTCCTGCGCGGCGCGGAGGCCGCGGCACCCTGGGCACGCGAACAGCACTAGGTCGAGCAGCCGCCGACGGCCACCACCTCGCGGACATCGCGGCTGCTCGCCGTTGCTTCCCCTCGCTGCCTGACACAGGCTTGGCGCTCCGCGGGTGATCAGTCGTATTCCCCGCGGCGGGTCGGGCGAGGTGTGCGAATGACCTCAGGCGTGGCTGCCCCATGGGCAGCGGCCGCGGCATAGGGTCGGGATCATGAGCGAGGAGACGCAGTACCGCATCGAGCACGACACCATGGGCGAGGTCCGGGTTCCGGTGGACGCTTTGTGGCGGGCGCAGACCCAGCGGGCCGTGGAGAACTTCCCGATCAGCGGACGCGGCTTGGAGCGGGCGCAGATTCGCGCGCTCGGCCTGCTGAAGGCCGCGTGTGCCGCGGTGAACCGTGACCTTGGTCTGCTCGATCCCGCGAAGGCCGATGCGATCATCGCCGCGGCGAACGAGATCGCCGAGGGCAGGCACGACGACCAGTTCCCGATCGACGTCTTCCAAACCGGCTCCGGTACCAGCTCGAACATGAACGCCAACGAGGTGATCGCCTCGCTGGCCAAGGCCAACGGCGTGACCGTCCACCCGAACGACGACGTGAACATGTCCCAGTCGTCCAACGACACCTTCCCCACCGCAACGCATCTCGCCGCCACCGAAGCGGTCATCACCGACCTGGTTCCCGCGCTGGAGCATCTGCGGCTGGCGCTGCTGGACAAGTCGGCGGAGTGGCGCACCGTGGTGAAGTCCGGTCGCACGCACCTGATGGACGCCGTACCGGTGACCCTCGGCCAGGAGTTCGGCGGCTACACCCGCCAGGTCGCGGCGGGCATCGACCGCATCATGGCGACGCTGCCGCGGCTCGGCGAACTGCCGATCGGCGGAACGGCGGTCGGCACCGGACTGAACGCGCCGGAGGGCTTCGGCGCGAAGGTCGTCGCGGAACTCGTACGCACCACCGGCATCGACGCGTTGCGCGAGGCCGAGGACCATTTCGAGGCGCAGGCCGCGCGCGACGCGCTGGTCGAGGCATCCGGCGCGCTCCGCACGATCGCGGTGAGCCTGACCAAGATCGCCAACGACATCCGCTGGATGGGTTCGGGCCCGCTCACCGGACTGGCCGAACTCCAACTGCCGGATCTGCAACCGGGCAGCTCGATCATGCCCGGCAAGGTCAACCCGGTGCTCCCCGAGGCGGTGACCCAGGTCGGCGCGCAGGTGATCGGCAACGATGCCGCGGTCGCCTTCGCCGGCGCGAACGGCGCGTTCGAACTGAACGTGTACATCCCGGTGATGGCGCGCAACTTGCTGGAGTCGATTCGCCTGCTGGCCAACGTCGCCCGCCTGTTCGCGGACAAGTGCGTGCGCGGCCTGGTCGCCAATGTCGAGCACCTGCGCATGCTCGCGGAGTCCTCCCCCTCGATCGTCACGCCGCTGAACTCCGCGATCGGCTACGAGGAGGCGGCCGCGGTCGCGAAGGAAGCGCTGCGCGAGAAGAAGACCATTCGCCAGACCGTCATCGATCGCGGCTTGCTGGACGAGAAGCTGACCGAGGAGGAACTCGACCGCCGCCTCGACGTGCTGGCCATGGCGAAGGTGAAAGAACAGGACTGACAGAACCGGCCCGGTCGCCGCGCCGGCGCGGACACGAACGCCACCTCGGAAACCGGGGGTTTGCCGAGGTGGCGTTCGACTGAAACGTTTCGAACTCTGACCAGGCGACCCGACCGCGAGACGCGGAAGGAAGCGCCCGTGATCCGACGACGACGGGTCAGTCGCGCAGGCGCGAGAGTTCCTCGCGCGCCAGCTCGCCGTCCGGGCCCAAGTCGGTGCGGGTGAAGATATTCCACCGCCGCAGCAACGGCGCGAAGACCAGCTCGTCCTCCTTGGCGCGGTCGTAGACACCCGCCTCGGCGAGCACCTCGTCGCTGCTGCGGCCGTTCGGCAGCGCCACCGTGGGGACCTCGAAACCGGCGACCCGGTCGGCGATGGCCCGCACGGTCTGGTCGGGCGCCAGATCCAGGGCGGCGGCGACCAGGTCGGCGAAGAACACCGATTGCAGTTCGTCGTCCAGCGCGATGCGCTCGGCGATGGCGGTGACCAGGGGGTTCTCGCCGAGCGCCGCGGTGTTGCGATGCCGGACCGCGCTGGCGGCCTCCTCGAACGCGCAGTTCGCCAGCACGTCGAGCAAGTGCATCGCCGGGCGGCGGAAGCCCTTGGTCATGTGATCCATGCGCAACCGCTCCAGTTCGACCGGGTCGACGGCCCTGGTCACCATGAGGTAGTTGCGGATGGTGATCTCGTGGCGGTTCTCCTCGGCCGTCCAGCGGCCGACCCAGCGCCACCACGCGCCGGTGCGCAGGTACTTGCCGATCTCCCGGTGGTAGGAGGGCAGGTTGTCGGCGATGAGCACCGAGACGGTCAGCGCCAGCTTGGCGGTTTCGCTGAGCTCGGACTGCTCCGGCGCCCAGTCGGTACCGCCGAGGAAGGCGAAGTTGCGGCCGTCGTCCCACGGGACGAGGTCGTGTGGCTGCCACCCGTCGGCGACATCGATGTGCTTACGCAGCAGCAGTTCTACGTCCACCGCGAGCGATTCGAGCAATTCGCGATCGGTCAGGAGAGTTTGCACCGAGATAACCTAGCGGCTTGGCCCGCGTGGCGGGGGCGGATGGATGGATTGGCGGGCAACCGGGACCGCACCGCGATCCCGGACGCCGAATACCCAGGTTACGACTTCGGCGTGACCGTGATAGTACCGTCCACCCAGGTGATGGTGCCGCCGGTGAAATCGCTCTGCTTGCCGCCGGGAATGTCCTTCTCGTCGCTGACCGGGTAACCGAGCTTGCCCTGCGCGCCGCCGTTGTCTTCCCACGCCTTGCGGATCTCGCCCCAGACGATGTGCGGTTCGCCGTCCTTGGCCTCGTAGATCGTGCCGCCCACGAAGTCCTGGTACTCCCCGTCCTCGGGGGCCTTCTCCTCGGCTTCCAGCGGGAGGCCCAGCGTGCCGGTGGGGCCGCCGAGCTGCGCGTACTTCTTGTAGATGTCGCCTTCGACGCTGATCTCACCGCCGGGTGTGGGGATCTTGGTTCCCTCGGCCGCGGCCGTGCCCGTGGTGGTCGTCGCGCCCTCTTGCGCGCGTGTGGTGGTGGCCCCGGCGCTGGTGCCGGGACTCAGAGCGGAGGTGACCATTCCGGTCATGCTGGCCATACCGGTCTTGGCGCTGTCGCCTTTGTCGTTGTCATCATCGCCGCAACCGGCCAAGACCAGCCCTGCCGCGGCGAGCACTGCGGTGAATCCAGCCGTTCGTCGAGCGAAGTGGTGCATGTCCATCCTCTCGCTGTGGGCTACCGGCACACCACGGACTCCGTGACGACGCCGCGCATAGCCTCGGCCGATTGTCAGGCGATGACCCGGTGACCGACAGCCGGTCACCGGGTCATACCGAACAGCTATCGCGGCGGATGATACCCACCGGATATGCCGTGAAACACAGCGCGAGAGGGCCCTGCGGGATCAGGCGTTCGGGCCGTACTCCTCCAGCATCTCGGTGACCAGCGCCGCGATCGGCGAGCGCTCGCTACGGGTCAGCGTGATGTGCGCGAAAAGCGGGTGACCTTTCAGCTTCTCGACCACCGCCGCGACACCGTCGTGCCTGCCGACCCGCAGGTTGTCGCGCTGGGCCACGTCGTGGGTGAGCACCACCCGCGAGCCGGTTCCCAGGCGGCTGAGCACCGTGAGCAGCACGTTCCGCTCCAGTGACTGGGCCTCGTCCACGATCACGAAGGAGTCGTGCAGCGACCGCCCGCGAATGTGGGTCAGCGGCAACACCTCCAGCATGTCCCGGCTGAGCACCTCCTCCATCACCTCGCGGCTGGCCAGCCCGTCGAGCGTGTCGAAGACCGCTTGGGCCCAGGGGCCCATCTTCTCGCTCTCGGTGCCGGGCAGATAGCCCAGCTCCTGGCCGCCCACCGCGTAGAGCGGACGGAAGACGACCACCTTGCGCTGCGTCCGCCGTTCCAGCACCGCCTCCAGGCCCGCGGTCAACGCCAGCGCCGACTTGCCGGTACCCGCTCGGCCACCCAGCGAGACGATGCCGACGCTCTCGTCCAGCAGCAGGTCGAGCGCGATGCGCTGCTCGGCCGAACGGCCGTGCAACCCGAACGCCTCGCGTTCGCGCACCAGCTGCACCCGCTTGTCCGGCGTGACCCGGCCCAGCGCACTGGAGCTGACGCCGAGCAACCGAACGCCGGTGTGGCAGGGCAGCTCTCGCGCTTCGTCCAGATCGATCACCGATTCGGCGTAGAGCTGATCGATGCGCGCGGTGCTGACATCGAGTTCCACCATGCCGGACCAGCCGGAGGTCACCACGTCCTGGGCGTGGTACTCGTCGGCGTGCAAGCCCACCGCACTGGCCTTCACCCGCAGCGGGATGTCCTTGGACACCAACACCACTTCGCGGCCCTCGGCCGCGAGGTTGAGCGCACAGGCCAGGATCCGGGAGTCGTTGGTGTCGGTGCGGAAGCCGACCGGAAGGACCGCGGGATCGGTGTGGTTCAGTTCCACCTGCAACGTGCCGCCCTCGGTGCCGATCGGCACCTGCTGATCGAGCCTGCCGTACTGCAGGCGCAGATCGTCCAGATTGCGCAGGGCTTCTCGCGCGAACCAGCCCAGTTCGTGATGGTGCCTTTTGGCTTCGAGTTCACTGATGACCACCAGGGGTAATACCACGTCGTGTTCGCCGAACCGCGTGAAGGACCAAGGATCCGACAGCAGGACGGACGTGTCGACGACGAAGGTTGTGCCGGCTGATTGCGAGGGGCGGGCCCCCTTCGCGGCGGCTCCGCCTTTCGCGGAGCTGGAGTTCGCCGAGGGAGCGGAAACGGAGCGTGCAGCAGTCACGGTGGGCTCCTCTGTGTTCGCGCGGCAGTCGCACGAACGATCTCGCTGGACCGGTCCGTCCTGATGGACCCGACGTTGCCGTCAGGTGCCACGAGGGCCGGGTCCCGGCCCCCTCGTACTGAGTAGCTCAGTCACGGTCAGGACCTCCCGTACGAGCCACACCGCCGCGGCCCGCACACCCGACGCTACCTCCGATTACCATGTCCGCGCTCGGGGACCGGGAGGCGTGTCCGTGAACTTGTCGTAAACCGGCACGTCGCGGCTATTCACCGCAGCATGTCCAGCAGCACCGGAACATGGCTGTGCGCCGGATCCTGTACGGCTGTGAGCAATGTGACCGGACCTTCGGCGGCCAGGTCCCGCAAATCCCGCAAATCTTGCTGAACTTCCGGCGCGGCGAGTTCGGCACGGTAGCGGTGGGCGAATTCCGCGCCTCGCGCGTCCCGGTCGGCGTGGAACCAGCGCCGCAACTCGGTGGAGGGGGTGAGGTCCTTGGGCCAGCGATCGACCCGCGCTTGCGCTTTGGTGATACCCCTCGGCCAGAGCCGATCGACCAGCACCCGGGCGCCGTCGTCCGGGTCGGGGCTGTCGTAGACGCGCTTGACGCGGAAACCGGGCTGCGGTTGCGGGGTCATAGCAGTGATCGCAGCACGGGGTCCGAGCGGCTACGGGATTCGCCACGCCGTCGCTGTCGGCCGATTCGACGGATAGAGTCGCTGGTATGTCCGGTAACGAGGATTTGGAGAAGCTGTCGTCGAAGGAGCTGCACGACCGCGCGATGAAGCTCGCCGTGCGACGCGGTGATGTGAAGTTCCTGTGGCGGTTGCTCACGTCGATCCCGGCGGCGGAAGCCGCCGCGGGCAATGTCGGCGAGAGCGAGGCGGACATCAAGTACGTGCTGCCCATGCTCGACGACTACGTCCACGCGGGTGACGGCGCGGTCGCCGAGGTGTTGCGGCCGGTCTACCTGGACTACTTGGCCCAGCACTCCTGAAGCCGGGTCAGCCGCGGGTGAGCGCGGCCCGCCAGAGGCCGGCGGCGGTGCCGCGCAGGAAGTTCCCCCAGCTGAAGTGGTCGTGCCACAGGATGATTCGGCCGTCCCGCAGTTCGAACGTGCCGGTGACCCAGAAACCGACCCGCACCGGCCCGAAGCGCAGGTAGTCGGTGCGGTCGGTGAGCACGACGTCGCCATCGGCCGCGATGTGGTGCAGGTCCACCCCGAAGCCGATCGAGTCGCGGCTCAGGCCGCGCAGCACGCCGCCGACCCGGCGGATGCCGCGCAGGTCGGGCAGCGAGGTGTTCTTCCAGACGATGTCCAGGTGCAGCAGGTCGATCGCCTCCTCGGAGGCGCCCATCTCCAGCGCGGCGAAGAACTCCCGCACGGTGGTGATCGAGTCCTGTCTCAGGTCGGGTTCGTCGGTCATGGTCCGAGCGTAGGCCGCGCCGGTCATCCGCGGCGCGCGATGAGCACGGCCAGTCCGTCCAGAATGCGCGCGATGCCGAATCTCAGCGCACCCGCCCCTCCCGCGACCGCGCCTTCCTCGGCGAACGCGGCGGCCGCGGCCGGGTATCGTTCGGCCGCGGCCGCCACCATCTCGGCGAACTGCCCCGCGATCTGTTTCTCGAACTCCGCGGCGTCCGCCATCCGCACCTGCTGCGCCAGGCTGCGGGCGTGCCCGGTCAGCAGAACGATGGTGTCCAGACGTTCGGCGGTGGTGAGCCCGGTCCCGGCGAGCGCGCCAAGCGCGGCTTCCATCCAGGCCAGCTCGTTCGGGCCGATCGGCCGCATGCCCGCCAACGCCTCCAGCGACCAGGGGTGAGCGCGGAAGCGTTCATAGATCGTCTCGCACCACACGGCCAGCAGATCCCGCCAAGCTTCCTGCGACGTCTCCGCGCCCGCGCTCATCTCCGGCGGCGCGCCCAGCGCCGTGTCCAGCATCAGCGCGACGAGCTCGGCCTTGCCGGGCACGTAGCGGTACAGCGACATCTTCGTGAAGCCGAGCCGCTCGGCCAGCCGCTGCATGGACAGGTGCGCCAGTCCTTCGGCATCGGCCAGCTCGATGGCCTCCGTGACGATCCGCTCCAAGGACAGCGCTGGTTTGGGGCCCCGCTTGGGGCGCTGACCGGTGCCCCAGAGCAATTCGAGTGCGGTCGGTGTCGGCATGCCCGAAATCCTTCCGGAGAACGTCTTGACGTGAAACTGTGTCCACCATACTCTTATTCGAGTCCTACGGATACAGTTTCCGATGGACGCAGATTTCGACAGGAGTTCATCATGCGCAACACCACCGTTCTCATCTCCGGCGCCAGCGTCGCCGGACCCGCGCTGGCCTACTGGCTGCACCGCTACGGGTTCGCGGTCACCGTCGTGGAGCGCGCTCCCGCGCTGCGCCCAGGGGGCCAGGCGATCGACTTCAAGGGCCGTACCCACCGCACGGTGCTGGAGCGGATGGGCGTGCTGGAGGACATCGAGCAACGCAGGACGGGCACCACCGACACCGTGTTCGTGGACGAGCAGGGCACCCGGCTGGCCCTGATGTCGGGCGAATTCACCGGCGGCGACGTCGAGATCCTGCGCGGCGACCTGGCCGAGATCTTCTACCGGCGCACGGCAGACCGGTGCGAATACCTCTTCGGCGATTCGATCACCGCCCTCACCGAGAACGCGGACGGCGTCTACGTCGAGTTCGAGCACGCGGACGCCCGCACCTTCGACCTCGTCTTCGGCGCCGACGGCATCCACTCGCGGGTCCGCAGGCTGGCCTTCGGCCCGGAGCGCGACTTCGTGAAATACCTGGGTTACTACTACGCCGTCGCGGGCGCCAGCCCATGGAGCGGCAAGACCACCGGACCACGCGAGCGGGTGACCGCGCACGCCCACAACGCTCCCGGACGACTCGCGATCAGCGGCGGCCCGAAGGCACAGCAGATGTACATGTTCGCCTCCCCCGAACTCGACTACGGCCGGGACGACAGCGCGGCCCAGCGCCGCATCCTCGCCGAGACCTACGCCGAGGTGGGCTGGGAAGTACCGCGGATGCTCACCGAGCTGGCCGGATTCGACGACTTCTACATGGACACGATCAGCCAGGTGCGCATGCCGGACGGATACACCAAGGGCCGTGTCGCGCTGGTCGGCGACTCCGGATACGGAAACACGCTCGGAGGCTTCGGCACCGGGCTCGCCGTCGTCGGCGCGTACGTCATCGCGGGCGAGTTGGCATCGGCCGGCGGTGATCACACCGTGGCGTTCGCCCGCTACGACGAGATCATGAAGCGCTACGCGAAGATCGCGGGCAACAGCAACGCCGGTCGTTTCCTGGCGCCCAAGACCGCGCGCGGCATCAGGATGCGCAACTGGTTCCTCGGTTCCCGGCTGTTCGCGCTGATGACGAAATACAGCGACAACGCAGCCAACGACATCGATCTGAAGGACTACCCCGCACTGGTCGGCGCGGCGAACGCGCGCTGAGCATTCGTCAGCGGCCTTGACAACGATCGGATCGGCCGCGCCCATCGGGATTCGGCACAACCGCCCAGTTCGGAACCGTCGCGCCGCCTACGGCGAGCGGCACGACGGGGCGCACCGAGAAGTCGGCTGTGTTTCGATGGAACCGGAGTGCGGCGGGACGCGTCTATAAGGTCAGACGGCACTGACGGAAGGGGCGGCGATGGCGGACAGCCCGTTTCCCGGGTACATCGAAGCTGCGAAAACCGGGGCGCTGCGGGTACGGATGGACCCGCAAGGGTTCGTGGAGATCGACCAGGCGTGCCAGGAGCTGATCGACCAGCTCACCGGCGCTCGTGCGGATGCTCGTGAACTCGGCGAGCAGACGCAGTGGGGATTGGGCGAGGACAACCCGCGTCTGTCGTCGGCGGCAGAACTGGTCCGGCTGTTCCGGGAGAAAGGGTTCGGCGGCCCGAACAACGCCTACGACACTCTGAACGAGTACCTCGCAGTCGCGGAGGAAATCCGGGCCATGTTCAAGGCGATCAGCGACGCCTATCAACGCACCGACAGTGAGTTCGCAGCGAAGATGCGGGAACTCCGCGTATGACCGGCCGTGGATACATACATCGTTGGCCCAGGGCGAGTTTCGTCGCCGCCTCCGTGCTGACTGTTCTGCTCACCGGTTGCAACGGCGAGACCACGTCGTCGGAGCCGCCGACATCGATGACGGGGGCGAATGTTCCGGGCACCGCGGCAAGCTCGAGCGTCGAGGCGGCCCCGCGTACAGCGTTCGATCCCTGCACCGCCCTGACGCCGCAGTTCTTGGCCGAGCATCAGTGGGACGCACTGCCGCCCGCACCGAAGCAGAACAGCACCGGCGGCATCAGCTGGAAAGGCTGCCGGTATGTGGCGCGAGCCGGGTACAGCTTCACGATCCAGACAACCAACGGGACGCTCGACCAGGTGAAGGAGAAGTTTCCTTCGGCCGCAGCAATTCCCGTCGGAAGCCGGAACGCGTTGCGGTACGAAGCTCGACCGGATGTCCCCGGCGGCTGCACGATCAACATCGAGATACACGACGGCTCCCTGTACATCCTCGTCGATGACCCGAGCGGCAAGCATCCACGCAACCTGTCACCGTGTGACAACGCCACCGATATCGCCCGAGCAATCGCACCACTGCTGCCCGCGGGCAGCTGAACACCGGGGGAAGCGATCATGAGACAGACCGACGGCCGCGCGATCACCAATCCGGAGAACGCGCACAGTTTCTCGCACGCGGAGATCAAGCAGGCCGCCGACGCGATGAATCCGGCCGGGCTCGAAGGGGCGTTCGCGGCGTGGTCGGCCATCGCGGCGGCGGTCACGAACGCGGGCCAGCAGTTCGAGAACGCGATCAAGAACGCGGTGGAACAGAACTGGGAGGGCGCGGCGGCCGACAGCGCGGTGCGCGGCGTGCGGGACTACGCGGCGCGGGTGGGCGAACTCGGCGAGGCCCTCGGCGCGCAGAGCCTGCCACTGTCGGCGGCAGCGGACGCGGCGGCCAAATTCAAGGCGTCGGTGCCGGAATTGGTGGACGCCTCGGCAGGCGCGACGAATGCCGAACAGCGCAACTCGCGTGAGGAACAGGCCCGCGACGAGATGAACACCCAGTACATCCAGCCGTACGGGGCTACCGCTCCGGCCATTCCCACACTGCCGCCACCGGTGGGTCCCGCCGCCACGACGTCGACGGGGATCGAGACGGGCACCGGTACGGCTGTGAACTCCGACGTGGGCGCACAGCCGGTGGACGCCGACCGCCCCACCGACACCTCTTCCTCCAGTGCCGAGCCTTCGTCCGAAGGCACCACCTCGCCCGCTGACGTCGAGGAGGAAGGCACCTCGGACGAGCCCGCGCAGCAGGCGGCGGAGGATACCTCGGAAACGACCACGCCACAGGCCGTCGCACAAGGCCAGGACACGGCGACCACCACGCCGGTATCCACTACGAGCGCACAGACGACGACAACCTCGGGCACGCCGTTCGTGTCCACGACGACGCCGCCTACCAGCGCACCCGCCGCCGTCGTCCCCACAGCGTTCGACGGCAGACCGAACGGCACACCGGCCCGGCCTGGCACGCCCGGTGCGACCGGAACTCCCGCCGTCGCGGACAACGAGGCGCGGTCGGGCACTTCACGTCCTGCCCAACCCACTACCCCCGGGGCGGCGAATCCGCAGACCACCACGGCGGGACGCCCGGCAGCGCCCGGCGGCGCGGGGTACTCGGGTATGGCCCCACCGGGGCTGCGCGGCAGACGCACGGACGACGACGAGCACAAGTCGCCGAAGTACCTGCGCACCGAGGAACACGCGAAGGAGTTGCTCGGCGAAGTGCAGCCGACCGTGCCGCCCGCGCTGGGCGAGAAATGACGGCGCAGTGGTCGCTGTCGGCCGAGCAGTTCGCCGCGGCCTGGTTCGGCACGGGGCTGGATCGCATGCCGTTCCCGTTCCGGTTCACCAGCCGGTTCCCCGGCCTGCACGAGTACCGGGAGTATCAACGGCAGTTCCGCGACGAGCTGGGCCGCGACGAGCGTCTGCCCCTGCGCAGCGCGATCACCACGCTCGCCGGTCCCGACTGGCGCATCGAACTGTTCGGTTACGACAACACGCACGAGGGCGTCGAACTGCGCGCCGTCGCCGCTGGGACACGCACCGGATCCGGTGTGCTCGCCGTGCAGACGCCGGGGCCGGACGGCGGCCGAGTCCGGTTGCGCCGCTACCGAACCGATCAGCTCGCCACCGAATTGGTGCGCCTGCTGCCGGACACCCCGGCCGGAACGGTCGGCGAGAAGAGTTTCCTGCTCGACGACCTCAACGACGATCGCCCCGATGTGTTCGGAAACGCGCCGGCCAGTCAGGCCAAGGAACGCTACCGGCGTTTCTGGCGGCAATCGTGCACCACTCGCGGGACCGCGGTCGTGCTACTCGGCCCGCGCAACGCCGAACCGCTGCGCACCGGCCGCCTCCGCTGGATCGACACGCCCGATGGCCGCTACTGCGAGGTGCCCGCCAATCGCGCTCTGATGATCCGCCCCGGCACCAGCGCCGACATCACCCGATACCTGGACGAGTCGATCGTGCGGGCCAAGGCGCGCCTGGACCGGTGATCCCGCTCGCCCCAGCGGCGACGAGTGGCACATGCTCGCGGCATTTCCCGGGAAGGGACCTCCGGGCTGCGCCACTCGCGGTTCACCTCGCGCCGCTGCGCGGAACCCGCGTCAGCCCAGCAGGCGCCAGTCCTCGAGGCCGTCGTACAGCGGAACGTCCTGCGCCAGCTTGCTCACCCGGGCGCGCAGTGCGTCCAGGTCGGCGTTGCCGGCCAGCGCGCTCGCGATGATGTCGGCGACCTCGGTGAACTCGGTGTCGCCGAAGCCGCGGGTGGCCAGGGCGGCGGTGCCGATCCGCAGGCCGGAGGTGACCATCGGGGGCCGCGGGTCGAAGGGAACGGCGTTGCGGTTCACGGTGATACCGATCTCGTGCAACAGGTCCTCGCCCTGCTGGCCGTCGAGTTCGGAGTTGCGCAGGTCGACCAGCACCAGGTGCACGTCGGTGCCGCCGGTGAGCACGCTGACGCCCTTGTCCTTGACGTCGGCGGCGGTGAGCCGCTCGGCCAGGATCTTCGCGCCCGACAGGGTGCGCTCCTGACGATTCTTGAACTCCTCGCCCGCAGCGATCTTGAAGGCGACGGCCTTGGCGGCGATGGCGTGCATGAGCGGACCGCCCTGCTGGCCCGGGAACACCGCGCTGTTCAGCTTTTTCGCGTACTCCTGCTTGGCCAGGATGAGGCCGGAGCGCGGACCGCCGAGCGTCTTGTGCACGGTGGAGGACACCACGTCTGCGTAGGGCACCGGCGAGGGGTGCAGACCGGCGGCGACCAGGCCTGCGAAGTGCGCCATGTCCACCCAGAGGTACGCGCCGACCTCGTCGGCGATCGAGCGGAACGCCGCGAAGTCCTGATGACGCGGGTAGGCCGACCAGCCCGCCACGATCACCTTCGGCCGCGCCTGCAGAGCGATCTCGCGCACCTCGTCCATGTCGACGCGGTGGTCTTCCTTGCTCACCCCGTAGGAGTGCACCTCGTAGAGCTTGCCGGAGAAGTTCAGGCGCATGCCGTGGGTCAGGTGACCGCCGTGCGCGAGGTCGAGGCCGAGCAGCTTGTCGCCCGGGTCCATCAGCGACATCAGCACCGCGGCGTTGGCCTGCGCGCCGGAATGCGGCTGCACGTTGGCGAATTCGGCGCCGAACAGCTCCTTGGCGCGGTCGCGCGCCAGGGTCTCCACCACGTCGACGTGCTCGCAGCCGCCGTAGTAGCGCCGCCCCGGGTACCCCTCGGCGTACTTGTTGGTGAGCACGCTGCCCTGCGCCTGCAGCACCGCGCGCGGCACGAAGTTCTCCGAGGCGATCATCTCGAGCGTGTCGCGTTCGCGGGCGAGCTCGCCTGCCATCGCGGCAGCGAGCTCCGGATCGAGCTCACCGAGAGACTGGGAATTGACAGAGGCGGTCGTCTGCGTCACGACCTCAGTCTATGGGCCGCGGGCCCGGCCCTCGAGCAGGGGGTTCACCCCGCTGGCGCGTCGCGCGGTACGGCCGTGACGTGTGACACGCCCGCGCATGCCGCCACCCCGCGGTCAGCGGGAGTCGCCGTCCTCCGGGAGGTAGCTCTCCAACAGCACCGCGAGATGCCGCTGGGCGTCTTCCAGCGGGCGCGTGGACTTCATGGCCCGCGCCTGGATGATGGCTCCCTCCATCGCGCTGAACGCGAAACTGCTGAACGAGCGCGCGTCGGCGGCGGTCATGCCCGCCGAGACCAGCGCCGCGCCGAGCCGCTCGTGCCAGGCGGCGAATACCTCTCCGGCGGCCGCCTGCACCCGGGGCTCGGACTCTGCCAGCGCCGCCCCGACGACCGGGCACCCGGCGCGATAGCCGGTCTTCCGCAGCGCGGGCACCCACCAACCGAGCAGCGAATCGAACCAGCGGCGCGGCGGCGCGGCGGTGACCTTGTCGATCACCTCGCCGATCCGCGCGCCCGCCACCCGGGTGGCGGTTTCGACCAGCTCGCTCTTCCCCGCCGGGAAGTGCTGGTAGAGCGAGTTGCGCGAGGCGTTGCTGCGTTCCAGCAGGGTGGTCAGTCCCGCGGCGTGCACACCCTGCTCGCGGACCAGGTCGATGGCGCTTTCGATCAGCCTGGCGCGCGGCCCTGCGGTCATGCGAACTCCTTGCTCGAGGGTTGCGTGAACCGATCGGTCCATGTTGCAATCATCTCAGATGTGGACCGATCGGTTCATCGAAAGGATGGGATTGATGTCCGAAGCCACGGTCGACCCGGCGCGCCTGTCCGGTCTCGAACTCCTGCGCACCGCGATGAGCCGGACGGATCGCCCGCCGTTCATCGGCGATCTGCTCGGCATGGAGGTCGACGAACTCGAACACGGCAAGGTGGTCTTCGCGCTGCGCACCCGGCCCGACTTCGCCAACCCGCTCGGTACCACCCACGGCGGCATCTGCGCGACCCTGCTCGACTCGGTGATGGGCTGCGCGGTGCACACCACGCTGGAGCCCGGCGTCGGGTACACGACGCTGGAGCTGAAGATCAACTACATCCGGGCCGTGCCGACCGGCGGACAGCGCCTCACCGCCACCGGCACCACGATCCACGTCGGGCGCACCACCGCGACCGCCGAGGGACGGGTGGTCGACGAGCAGGGCCGCCTGGTCGCGCACGCCACCACCACCTGCGTCATCTTTCGCGCACAACAGTGACCCGAGGAGCACTGCCATGGCCACACGAACACCGAGCGCCGCGGTACGCAAATTCCGGCGCGAACGCCTGATCGGCCGTTATCTGGTCAACCCGGCCGTCGGCCTGCTCGACCGGCTCGGCGTCCGGTCGCCGCTGATCGCCGAACTGGAAACCGTCGGCGCGCGATCGGGTCGGCCGCGGCGGGTGCCGGTCACCGCGTCGATCGACGAGGCGGGCGCGTGGCTGATCTCGCAGCACGGTTACCGCTCCGGGTGGGCCCGCAACATCGCCGCCGACCCGCACGTGCGGCTGCGGCAGGGCAGCCACTGGCATACCGGCACGGCCGCCTTCGTACCGGAGGACGATGTGGTGGCCCGCTCGCGCACGTTCGCCAAGGGGCGGGTCAAGGCCGCGGTCGCCGAACGAACCATGAAAGCCCTGGAGAGCGACCCGATTTCCGTGCGTATCACGTTCGCGGGCGCCTGAACCCGCGATCGCATCACGCGGCCGCGCGCAACGCTCCCGGCGTGAGCGGCTCGTCGAGCAGCCTGCGGAAGCGGTCGGCCCGGTCCTCGGCGTCGGCCGCGCGATCGAGCCACCCGCCCAGCAGCCGGTACCCCTCGACGTAGGTGGAGATGTACGCCCGCCACAGCGGGGAGGACAGGAAGCGCAGCGACTGGCGCGCCCGCTCGGGCGTCGTCAGGTTCCATTTCTGCAGGAACTCCGCCACCTCGTCGTGCGACCGCCCCCGATCGTGCAGCAGCAGCGCGGCGTCCTGGCGCACGCTCAGCAGCTTGGCGGAGGCGTTCGAAAGGCGTTCGGCTCGTTCACCGTCGAAGCGCAGCCCCAGGTCCGCGTAGATCTCCTGCGCCCACTTGCCCCAGCCGGGTCCGACGATCGAGCGCAGCGCCAGATCCGCGAGCCCCTCGGCCATCAGGCACTGCGGCGTGTTGACCAGGAACAGCGTCTGCTCGGCCTGCCCGTTGGCGACCAGCCCGGCCTCCTTGCGGCAGTGCTCGGTGTGGTGCCCCGGGTAGGACTCGTGCGCGATCAGCTGCGGCAGGTGCGCCATGTGCTGCTTCAGGTCGGAATTGATCGCGACCCGGGAGTGGTAGTTGCCCAGGTAGTAGTTGAACCCGGACCACGGCTTGTCCCCGACTACCTCGTAGGTGACGTGCTCGTGGTCGGGCAGCGGATAGCGGGCGCGGACCAACTCGCGCAGCGCGCCGGAGAACGCCTCGACGCAGACCTGCAGGCGCTCGGGCGGGATCTCATCGGCCTTGCGGTGCGCGGCCACCCGTTCGGCCAGCGGACCGTCCCCCGCGAGCACCTCGTCCATCTGCCGGTGCGCGTCGCGGTAGTCGTCCACCTCGCCGGGCGCGATATCGACGTCGAAGTAGGCGCTGACCTCCTCGACGAACCCGATGTCGTCCCCGGCGAACTTCCGCCCGGAACACTCGAGCGCGCGCAGGTGCACGTCGAGGAATTCGGCGCGTTGCTGCGCCAGCCCGGCCTCCGGCACCGCGGCACGCAACTCGGCGGCGCGACGAGCCAGCTCACGCGGCTGCGGCGCGGGCGCGTTCTGCACCTCGCGGCGCAGGGCGGGGTCGCCGGTATAGGCGTCGACGAACCCTTCCTCCAGCCGGTCGAAGGCGAGGCCGAGCCGCAAGTATTCGGTCACGAGCGGATGCGCATCCATGCCAGCCGACATTAGCGGTTCACACCTGGGGCATCGAGTCGGTTACCAACGGGTAGTGGTACCCCGCTCATCCCACGATGTTGACGCGGAGCAGAATTCGGCTATGCGGCGACAGCTAGACCGAATCTCACCGGATCCGCACCCGCACTGTGCGTGTTTGCCGAAATGGAGCGTCGGGTAAGTGGCACGAATGAGCGAGCCGAGTCCCTACGTGGAATTCGACCGGAAACAGTGGCGGACCCTGCGTAAATCGACTCCCCTGGTGCTCACCGAGGAAGAACTGATCGGCCTGCGCGGTCTCGGGGAACAGATCGATCTCGAGGAAGTCGCGGAGGTCTATCTTCCGCTCGCTCGTCTCATCCACCTGCAAGTGGCCGCCCGTCAGCGGCTGTTCGCCGCGACCGCGACCTTCCTCGGCGAAACCCACCCCGACCAGCAGGTACCGTTCGTGATCGGCGTCGCGGGCAGTGTCGCGGTGGGCAAGTCGACCACCGCGCGCGTGTTGCAGGCGCTGCTGGCGCGCTGGGATCATCACCCGCGGGTCGACCTGGTCACCACCGACGGATTTCTCTATCCCACCGCGGAACTCACCCGGCGCGGCATCATGCACCGCAAGGGTTTCCCGGAGAGCTACGACCGCCGCAAGCTGCTGCGATTCGTCACCGAGGTGAAATCCGGTGCGGCCGAAGTCTGCGCACCGGTCTATTCGCACATCTCCTATGACATCGTGTCGGGCAAGCAGCACTGCGTGCGGCAGCCCGACATTCTGATCGTGGAGGGTTTGAACGTGTTGCAGACCGGTCCGCGCCTGATGGTCTCGGATCTGTTCGACTTCTCGATCTACGTCGACGCGCGCATCGAGGACATCGAGAAGTGGTACGTGCAACGGTTTCTCACCCTGCGCAACACCGCTTTCGCCGATCCGAACGCGCATTTCCACCACTACTCCGGATTCACCGACGAACAGGCCACCGCCGCCGCGCAGGAGATCTGGAACAACACCAACCGGCCGAATCTGGTGGAGAACATTCTGCCCACCCGTCCGCGCGCCACCCTGGTGCTGCGCAAGGACGCCGATCACAGCATCAACCGGCTGCGGCTACGGAAATTGTGATTCCGCTTACAATTTCACGCCTCGTCCAGGCGCCGGGCGACATCGATATCTCGAACCGCGGCGATGTGTGGCTTACGGATCTCGGCGGAGATGTAGCGGGCGACGAAGCGCTTGATCTCGTGATCGACGCTGGCGAGAATGCGCAGCAGCTGTCCGCGCTTGGTGGCGGCGGCCACATCGACGCGCACGTCGTTCGGCCGCGGTTCGGCGATATCGATCACCACCCGCAGTGGCGCGGCCGTGCGCACCGTCAGGTGCAGGTGCACGGTGCCCTCGACGTGGAAGCGGTGCCGATCGACCGTCAAGTCCAGCAGCAGGTCGACCTCGAGCGGGATGATCAGCTCGAACGCGATCGTCTCTTCGCCGTGACGGCGCAGCCGGGACGCGCCGAGCTGAACCTCCGCGGTCACCTTGGCCAGGCGGCCCGGCCCGACGCCGATCGGGCCGAAATCGAAGGCCGTGCCGGTCAACTGTGCGAACGCGCCGGAGATGCGCTCTTCGGAGGCGGCGTACTCCAGGAAGCGGCTACCGAACTCGGCATAGCTGATGAAGTCGCCCGATTCGCGCCGGACGACTTCGGCGGGCCGTTGGCCGAACGCGCTCATGAGACCGCACGGACGCGAGAACGGCGGAGGTGGCGCCGAATTCACCGGGCCGAGATCGACTCAGACGCCGAAACGGCGATGGCGCGCGGCGAAGTCGCGCAGCGCCCGCAGGAAATCCACCCGGCGGAACTCCGGCCAATACGCCTCGGTGAACCATATCTCCGAGTATGCGCTCTGCCACAGCAGGAACCCGGACAGCCGCTGCTCGCCGGACGTGCGAATCACCAGGTCGGGGTCGGGCTGACCGGAGGTGTAGAGGTGCTGGCCGATGGCGTTCACCGTGATCGACTGGACCAGGTCCTCGCCGGTTTCGCCCGCGGCGATCTCCTGGCGGACCAGCGAGCGCACCGCGTCGGCGATCTCCTGCCTGCCTCCGTAGCCGACCGCGACATTGACGTGCACCCCGTCGCGGCCGTCGGTGCGCTCGGCCGCGGTGCGCAGCCGCTTGGCGATCAGCTCGGGGAAGCCGTCGAGCGAGCCGACGATGCGCACGCTCCAGTTCTGTTCCGGCGCCGACAGCTCCTCGACCACGTCGGTGATCACCTCGAACAGCGTCTCCAGTTCGTCGGGATCGCGCTGCAGGTTCTCGGTGGACAGCAGGTAGACGGTCACCATCTCGATGCCCTCGGCCTCGCACCAGCCGACCAGCTCGGCGATCTTCAGCGCGCCGACCCGGTGGCCGTGACTGACGTCGGTGAAACCGTTCTCCCGCGCCCAGCGGCGATTGCCGTCACACATCACCGCGACGTGCCGGGGATGTTGTTTGCCGGCCAGCTGCCTGGACAGCCGGGCCTCGTAGATGCGATACGGCAGACCCCGCACCTGACTCGGAAGTTCCACGCGGGCAACCCTACGCCTCGGGGGCACGATCACGGCATCGACCGCGACAGGCCGGTAGAGTGGCCGGGAGCGCACAAGTTACGGTTGCGTAGGTTACTGACGGGTTAGCCGGCTCGTCGATACCGGGCCCAGCGCGGGGCCGCGAACAGACTCGTCCGGCTGCCCCTTCGAGGAGGTACTCGTGTCCGAATCGGTCGGCGCCACCCACTCGGCACCGGTCACGCCGGTTCCCGGTTCGGCGGGCGAAGCGCTCGCCGAGGCATTGGTCAAGCCGCGCATGCGGGGCTGGATCCATACCTGGGCCGTCGGCGTCGCGGCGATCGCGGCGATCGCGCTGATCGCCACCGCCGCGACGATCTCGGCGACCGCGGGCTGGTCCACGCTGATCTACGGGCTCACCGTGTGCGGGCTGTTCGGCGTCAGCGCCGTCTACCACCGCGTGACCTGGCCGACCGCTCGCGCTCGCATCCGGATGAAGCGAGCCGACCACTCGATGATCTTCCTGTTCATCGCGGGCAGCTATACCCCCTTCGCCCTGCTCGGCTTGCCCGGACGCACCGGACAGACCCTGCTGGCCGTGGTCTGGGCGGGCGCACTGGCCGGAGTGGCGCTGAAACTCCTGTGGCCGACCGCTCCCCGCTGGGTGGGCGTTCCGCTATATCTGCTGCTCGGCTGGGCCATCGTGCCGGTGGCCGGACAGCTGAACAACCAGATCGGCATCGCGCCGCTGATTCTGCTGCTCATCGGTGGCCTCTTCTACAGCGGCGGCGCGATCCTCTACGCCACCAAGTGGCCGAACCCGTGGCCGGACGTCTTCGGCCACCACGAGTTCTTCCACGCGGCCACGGTGCTCGCGGCACTGACCCATTACGCGGCGGTCTGGCTCGTCGTGTTGCGCTGAGCGCATAGAGTCGACGGGGAGGTCGGACGAGGAGGGGCGGATCCCATGATCGCGAAACTCATCGTCTGGGCGCTCAAAACCAGGGGTGGTCTGGCCGCGCTGGTCACCACGGCGAATCTCAGCGGCCTCGCGGTGATCGTCACCCAGCTGTGGCTGAACGGGTTCCTCGGCAGGCTCGGCCCGGATTGGCCGCGGGCGCTGGCCTTCGTCGGCATCTACCCCGCCGTCGGGTTCGTGGCGGGAATCGTCCTGGCGGTGCGCGACCGCAAGACGTACTTCGGCTGGCTCGACGCCGCGCGCAAGCCGACCGAGGTGGAGGCGCGGCGCCTGCTGCACCTGCCCGTCGCCATCACCATGCGCGCGCTCGCGCTGTGGATTCCCGGCGTGATCGTGGCGACCGTGATCTTCGCGCAGCTGAGCCCGCACAACGACCCCGGCGTGACGGCGGCGCTGTTCACGATCGGCGCCTTCGAGTCGGCGGCGGTCACCTTCCTGATCGTGGACCGGTTGATCCGCCCGACCATTCCGGTGGTGGCCCGAGTGCTCGGCTGGACCATGCACTGGAGTTCCTCTGTGCTGGTGCGGGTCGTGCTGACCTGGGCCGTGGCGGCGGCGCTTCCGCTGCTCATGCTGATCGTCGTGCTGGCCGACCCAGCGGCGGCCGTGTCCGACCGGGTGCGCACCGCCATCTACCTGTCCGGGGTCGGCATCGGCGTCGGCGCGCTGGCCACGGCATTCCTCGCTCGCGCGGTCGCCGCGCCGATGCGCACCCTGCGTCAGGCCCTGGACCGGATCGCCCAGGGTGACTGGGGAGCCCGGGTGCCGATCGGCAGTACCAGTGAGATCGGCAGGTTGGAGCATTCGGTCAACGAGCTGGCCGCGAATCTGCGCGAACGCGAGCGGATGCGGGAGGTGTTCGGCAGGCATGTCGGGACGGAGGTGGCCGAGCGCGCGCTCGCGGGCGGGGCGGATCTCACCGGCGACGTGCGCGAGGTTTCGGCGCTGTTCGTCGACGTGACCGGGTCGGTGGAGCTGTCCACCGGGCTGCCGCCGCAGGAGTTCGTGGCCAAACTCAACCGGCTGCTCGCGATCGTCGTCGCGGCGACCGAGGAGAACAACGGCCTGGTCAACAAGTTCGAGGGCGACGCGGCACTGTGTGTGTTCGGTGCGCCGATCGCGCTGCGCGACAACGCGACCCCGGCCCTGCGGGCGGCGCGGCGCATCCGGGACGAGGTGCTCGCCACCGGCGAACTCGACATCGGGATCGGCGTCGCACGCGGACCGGTCTTCGCGGGCGACATCGGCTCAGATACCCGGCTCGAGTTCACGGTGATCGGCAACGCGGTCAACGAGGCCGCCCGCCTGACCACGGCGGCCAAAGAAGTGCCGCGGCGGATCCTGGTGAGCCAGCCGGTGATCGAAGCGAGCGCGGAACACGAACGCGCCAAATGGACGTTCTACGACACCATCGTGCTACGCGGCATGAAGGAGCCGACGGTCTGCTGGACCGACATCGACAGCTCGGGCACGCGGCCCGAGTCCACGAACACCCGCACCGATCAGCCCGAGCTGCCGCCGGACACCAATCCCGTCATCGAAATCCACACCGCACCCGAGCCCGGGGGCGCCAGGACACCGGACACCGAACTCGACGCCCCACCTCGTCGCTAGACCCTGGCACCCTCGAAGCGGGAAGTCATCGATCGCCTGATTGCCGCTAGTTCCGCTGGAGCGCCGCCCGGAGCTGGTCCGGAGTGGAGACCGGGAGGTCGCACACGGAGCCGCGGCAGACGTAGGCGGCGGCCGCATCACGGACCAAGGGCCGATCGGCGAGGAGCGGCACGGCGTTCGGCGCGGCGGCGAGGACGACCGAGCCACCCGGGGCGGCCGAACGAGCCGCGGCGAGCAATTCGGTGGGCTGGGCGGCCGGTTCGGCGGTGGCGATGGCGACCTGCAAGGGGCCGCGCAGGGCCGCCTCGGCGACCGCGAGCCACTGGCCCGCCGAACGGGGCGCGCGCGCCAGCACGAGCGCACCGCGCTCGAGGGTGCGGTCGGCGAGTTCGCGGTAGCGCACGGCTCGTTCGGGGTCGCTCGTGGCCGCGGCGGTGAGCAGCGCTTCGGCCAGCGCGGAGGCGCCCGCGGGAGTGGCGCCGTCGACCGGGTCACGCGGGCGGGCGACGAGGGTTTCGGCGTCGTCGGCGGTGTCGAACCAGCTGCCCGGCTGGTCCGGGTCGGCGAAGTGCTCGATCGCGAGGTCCAGCAAGCGCTGGGCGTCTTCCAGCCAGCCGAGTTCACCGGTGGCCTGGTGCAGCGCGAGCAGGCCGGTGACCAGCCAGGCGTGATCCTCCAGGATGCCGGGCGCGGCGCCTGCGACGCCGCCGAGCGATGCGCGCCGCAGCCGCCCGTCCACCACGTGCTCGGCCAGCAGGAAGCGCGCGCACCGGACAGCGGCGGCGGTCCACTCCGGCTCGTCCAGTGCGGCCGCGGCCTCGGCCAGCGCGGTGATCGCCATTCCGTTCCACGCGGTGACCACTTTGTCGTCCCGGTCCGGCTGGGGGCGGCGGTCGCGGGCGGCGATCAACGCCGCTCGCACGCGTTCCACCCGCGCGGCGTCCTCCGCCGTGGCGGGCTCGACGTACCTGGTCGGCACCGAAGTGCCCTGTTCGAAGTTTCCGGCGGTGGTGACGCCGAAGAATCCGGCCGCCCATGCCCCGTCGATCGGCCCGAGTTCACCGGCCAGCTCGGCGGGCGTCCACACATACGTCGCGCCCTCGACGCCGGGTTTGCCGGGCTCCAGGTGGGTGTCGGCGTCCAGCGCGGAGGCGAAGCCGCCCTGTGCGGTCCCCAGGTCGTCCAGTAGGAACCGTACGATCTCCCGGGTCACCCGCCGCGACAACGATTCCGGAGGCGCCGGGGTGCTGCGCCGGGCCAGGTGCGCGTAAGCGCGCAGCAGTTGCGCGTTGTCGTAGAGCATCTTCTCGAAATGCGGCACGACCCATGCGGCGTCGACCGAATACCGCGCGAATCCTCCGCGCAGCTGGTCGTAGATGCCGCCGCGCGCCATCGCCTCGGCGGTGCGGGCCACCACGTCGATCACCGCGCCGTCACCGGTCCGCTCCCAGTGCCGCAGCAGTCCCTCCAACAGCGCCGACGGCGGGAATTTCGGAGCGCCGCCGAACCCGCCGTGCTCGGCGTCCTCATCGCGCAGCACGGCGGCGACGGCGTGGGCGAGCAACTCGGGGGTGATCGTCAGGTCCGTGTCGGGCAGTCCCGCCGTCTGGTCGCGCAGGGCCGCCGCCACCTGCGCGGAGGCCTGGTTCACCTCGTCTCGCCGGGTGCGCCAGGTCTCGGTGATCGCGGTGAGCAACTGGGTGAACGACGGCATGCCGCCGCGCGGAAGCTTCGGGTAGTAGGTGCCGCAGTAGAACGGTTCGCCGTCGGGGGTGAGGAAGCAGGTCATCGGCCAGCCGCCCTGACCTGTCATCGCGACCGTGGCGTTCATGTACACCGCGTCCAGATCGGGCCGCTCCTCCCGGTCGACCTTCACGCAGACGAAGTTCTCGTTCATCTGCTCGGCCGTGGCCATGTCCTCGAACGACTCGTGCGCCATCACGTGGCACCAGTGACAGGACGCGTACCCCACCGAGAGCAGGACGGGCACGTCCCGCTCGCGCGCTTCGGCCAGTGCCTCGGCATCCCATTCCCGCCAGTGCACCGGGTTGTCCGCATGCTGGCGCAGGTACGGGGACGTCGCCTCTCCGAGCCGGTTCATGGCTCCACCGTACGGCGCATCCCGGTGCCGCGCGGGCGGCACGGCTCGACTCGTGGTCCTGACATCCGCCGCGAACGACTACATCACCGCTGAGGCGGCCGGGGCGCTCTCGCCACCGCGGTACGAACCCACCGGACGGCCTACGCCTCGTCCGGATCGGTGCGATCCGGTGGCTGCATCGGTAGAGCGGTCCACGGCAGGGTCCTCGGATCCGTCGGGCTCGATTCGCTCGGGCCGGTATTTCGTCGCTTGGAGATCGCGGGCGTCCGATGTGCCGTGCGGGAGCGGCCGATTTCGGTTCGGCCGCTCCCGCACGGGAAATGCGAATATCGATTATCAGTAGGAAATTTCGGCTCGGAGTCATTCCCGATCACGCAGCCGGAACGGGTACCGGGCCCTATGGGGAATTCACGGCAAACCGGATGGAGTGCGCAAGCCCCCTGCCGCGACGGATGGGCTCGTTCCCGCCGACTAGGCGGTTCGGGCGAGTACCTCTCGACCCACGTACGCCAACAACCGACGGTGCGCCGGTTCGTCGTCGGCGACCGCGACTTCGGGCCCGAAAACGCCGGGCCCGCGGAATGTGTCGATGCCTCCCATTGCTCGCATGGTGGCGAGCAGTTCGCCACATAGCTCGTCGTCGGCCAGATCCGGCCGATCGATGGCCACCGCGATATCGACGCCGTGCACGAGGAGCTCGGTGAGATGCACCAGTGCCGCCGCGGGACCGGGCAGTTCCCCGAGCGAGATGGCCACCGTGCCGTCCAGCGCGTCGAGCCGGTGCCAGGCGGCGCGGTCCACCTCGGCCGCCGCGGCGTAGGCGCCCTGCGGATCACCGCCGAGCCAGTCGGATTCGTGCTCGGCGCCCGCGTCCGTGCCGCTCAGCGCTGCCGCGAAGATGTGCATGCCGCCCACGGTGTGGTTGAGCACGGCGCGGACATCCCACTCCCGGCACGGCGTCGGCGCTGCCAGGCCCGCTCCTCCCACGGCGGCGACGATCGCTCCGGTCGCATCCAGTGCACGGTCGATCTGTCCGATCACGTTGTCCATGAGCATCCTTCGGTCGAGCGGTTTGGCTGAATTGGTAACACAGGACGCCGACAAGTGCGCGGTAATGCGAACACCACCTTGCGCCGGAATGATTGCCGGCAGTGTGCTTCTCGAGATCGCCGGCGTGCGGGGGCCACGGTTACCTCGGGACCGGAGGTCCCGATTCGAATCCGGACCGTTCTCGAGGCGGTAGCAGGCCGTCGCCGCCTTTCTCGTGAAACCCCGCGATAGAAATGGGATGCGACTACGGGACTCGGTTCTCGGGCACTCGGAAAACACCGGGTGCGCACAACCGAATGGCTGGGGAACGGACGCGGTGTTCCGGATGATCCCGCTTCCCGAGGCGGCCCGCGACGCCGACCGGCGCTTGGGAACCGCGGCGGGACCGAGACCACCAGCGGGCCTCGGCCGAGCCGCCGCCGGTCTATCCGAGCACCGGATAGTTGGCCCGGATAACACCGTGCGGGTCCCGGGCGCGCTTGATCTCGCGCAGCCGGGTGAGCGTCGCAGAATCGAAAGCGGCCGAGGCGGTTTCGCCGGGCGTGAGGAAGGTGTACGGCTTGCTGCCGCTGATCTGCCCGCTCACCGCGTCGACGAGGGCGGTGCGCCGCGCGGTCACCGCGTCGGCGAGGTGCGGCAGCCCGAGACCGAGGCAGTAGAGCAGGTACGGCTCCGCGATCGGGCCGCGCGCGCCACCGTCCGGCCGGGCGGTGGCCATGGCGCCGCCCAGGTGCCGGATCTGCACGTTCGCCAGCGGCGCGACCGGCTCATCGATCAGGGTCTCGACCACGGCGTCGCCGAGATCGGTGAGCTGCTCGGCACGCGACAGCGCCGGGCTCGGGTCCGTCGGTTCGCCGGTGACCGCGCCGATATCGGCGGGCCCGAAAACGCCGCGCCGGTCGAGAATCGGGTTCCCGATGGCGTCGAGCCGCGCGAGCAACGCACGCCCGCGATCCGGATCGCCGAGGTATACCGCGTCCAGGCCGACCATGGGCGGTGCGTCGGGGATCTGCAAGCGCTGGAACCACACGCTCAGGTCCTCGGGCGCGGCGGCGGTGATCTCCTGGAAGACGTCGAAGACCTCGCGGATCCGCGCTTCGGGCCACAGCGTGCGGCCGCCGAACAGCTCCGGCGCGGGAAACAGGTCGAACTCGAGCGCCGTCACCACGGCGAAGTCGCCACCGCCGCCGCGCAGCGCCCAGCACAGGTCCGGATCGTCCTCGGTCGTGATCCGCCGCCGAGCGCCGTCGGCGTCCACCACCTCGAACGCGCGCACGGCGTCGCTGGCCCAGCCGTACTTGCGGCCGAACCAGCCCATACCGCCACCGAGGGTGTAGCCGGTGACGCCGACCACCGGATTGCTGCCCGCCAGGCCGGTCAAGCCGTGCCTGGCGGCGGCGGCCTGCACCCGGCCCCACGCCGCTCCGGCGCCGACGCGCGCCACCCGCCGCTGGGCATCGATCTCGATGTCGTCCAGCTGCCCGGTGCGCACCAGGATCGCGTCGGGCACTCCGCCGGACGCGCCGTGACCGGTCGGCTGGGTCACCACCGGCGCGCCGACGCGGGCGGCGTACCGGACGACGGTCGCGATGTCGCCCGCGTCAGCGGCCCGCACCACGGCGGCCACCGGCTGGGTGACCGTCGTCGTCCACGGCCTGGCCGCGGCCTGGAAACCCTCGTCACCCGCCACCAGCACGCGACCGGGCAGCGCGGCGCGCAGTTCGTCGAATGTCATTGCTCGTCCTGACTCTCAGCGTTCGGAAGCAGACGCGAGCGACGAATGCGTGAGCAGGCCCTCCGGACGGACGGGCCGTGATTCGTGCCGCGACTACCTCATCGACGAAAGAGAGTGCGGAAAAGTGACAAAGAGCGGATCAGCGGGCTCAGCGCCCGGTCAGCTCGATTCGGCGCGCCCTTCCGGGCCCGCGCCCTCGGTCCCGTCGGCACGATGGGTGATGCCGTGCTCGGTCCCCTCGTCGGCCTCCTGGTCCGGTTCGGGGTGCTCGGGCTCGAACGTCGCGGGCAGGCCCTTGATGTGCCGGTTCATCGAGCGGATCAGCAGGAAGGTCCCCGCGAGCAGGAGCAGGACGATGACCAGACCCAGCGGCGACGCTTTACCGAACTCGGGGCCGGTCGGCGTCCCGGGCGTCTGGGCGAGCAGGACCAGCGTCACGACCGCTCGTCCTCGATGCCCGCGAACAGGTCGGTCTCCGGCAGCTCGGTGCGCACCCGGGTCTTGGCCAGCTCGAACTCCTCGGTCGGCCACAACCGCTGCTGCATCTCCAGCGGAACGGCGAAGAACGCGCCGTTCGGGTCGATCTGCGTCGCGTGCGCGCGCAAGGCGTCGTCGCGCTGCGGGAAGTACTTGGCGCACTCGATCTGGGTGGTGATCCGGGCGAACATGTCACCGCGCTCGGCGGTGTACTTGCGCATCCGGTCCAGCCATTCCTGCATCGGGAACGGTTCGCCGAGACGCTCGTACTCCGCGGCGAAGGTTTCCATCCGCCGCATGCTGAAGCCGTGGTCGTAGTACAGCTTGAGCGGCGTCCACGGCTCCCCCGCCTCGGGGAAGCGCTCGGGATCCCCGGCCGCCTCGAACGCCGCCATCGACACCTCGTGGCAGCGGATGTGGTCGGGGTGCGGGTAGCCGCCGGTCTCGTCGTACGTGGTCATCACGTGCGGCTTGAACTCGCGCACCACGCGCACCAGGGCCTCGGTGGCCTCCTCCAGCGGAACCAGCGCGAAACTGCCTTCGGGCAGCGGCGGCATCGGGTCACCCTCGGGCAGCCCCGAGTCGACGAATCCGAGCCAGTGCTGGCGCACGCCGAGCGCGCGCGCCGCGGCGGCCATCTCCTCGCGGCGGATCTCGTGGATCCGCTCCAGGACGCCGGGGGTGTCCATGGCCGGGTTCAAAATGCTTCCGCGCTCTCCGCCGGTCAGCGTCACGACGAGGACGTCGTGTCCTTCGTCTGCGTAGCGGGCGGTCGTCGCGGCACCCTTGCTGGACTCGTCGTCTGGGTGGGCGTGCACCGCCATGAGGCGAAGGCCACTCACGTCTCGTTCTCCGTCGCTCTCGGTCGCGGGTGTCGGGGCTTCGTTACCTATAGTTCCATTCGACCCACATTTGTTCCGACGTACCCCCCGGGAGCGATCACCATGAGCCAGCCCGCGCAGGAGCCCGGCGGTGACGCGAAGGCCGCGGCGGCGTCACCGGGCCTGCCTCCCGCCGACCGGTACGGCACCCGGCCCCGCGAGCCGCGCCGCTGGATCGTGCCGGTGCTCGGCGTACTGGTGGTGCTCGCCGGACTCGGCGTGGCCTATCTCGGGTACCAGAAGTACGGGCCGGAGGACATCGAGGCCGAGCAGCTCGGCTATGTCGTCGTCGACGACTCGACCATGACCATCCGGCTCAAGGTCACCCGCGCCGACCCGGAGCGGCCGGTGGTGTGTTTCGTCCGCGCGATGGCGCGCGACGGCTCCGAACTCGGCCGACGCGAAGTGCTGATCGAACCGTCGAGCAGCGGGACGGTGGAGCTGACCACCGTCGTGCGCTCGTCGGCGCGGCCCGCGTCGAGCAGTGTGTACGCGTGCAGCGATCGGGTACCCGGCTACCTGCGAGCTGGCTGATTTCCGCGCATACACCGGCGACCTGCCTACGAAATCAACTCCGACCTGCACATTTGTGAATCATGCTAAAATGGCGTGATACACGGTTCCGGGGCTCGGAGCCGTGTTTGCTGCATTGGCGGCCAGCGCTGACGGTTCGGGCTTGCGAGCATGCCCGCGACCAGGGCCTGTCGGGGTTCGATGAACTTCCCAGGATCGCTCTAGCCGTCGACTGGTGCATGCCCGCTTCCGGGTGGGTACACGCCAGTGCTCAGGGAATCCCGGCCTGCCGGGAACAACTACTAGGGAGTGATCGAGATGACTGAGACGCAAGTGACCTGGCTGACCCCGGAGTCGCACGACAGGCTCAAGAGCGAACTCGACGCGCTCATCGCCAACCGTCCGGTCATCGCCGCCGAGATCAACGAACGCCGGGAAGAGGGCGACCTCAAGGAGAACGGCGGGTACCACGCCGCCCGCGAGGAGCAGGGTCAGCAGGAGGCGCGCATTCGCCAGCTTCAGGAACTGCTGAACAATGCCAAGGTCGGCGTCGCACCGACCAAGTCCGGCGTCGCGCTTCCCGGGTCGGTCGTCAAGGTCTACTACGACGGCGACGAGACGGACACCGAAACCTTCCTGATCGCCACCCGTGAGGAGGGTCTCAGCGATTCGAAGCTGGAGACCTACTCGCCGAACTCCCCGCTCGGTGGCGCGCTCATCGACGCCAAGGTGGGCGAGACCAGGGAATACACCCTGCCCAACGGCAACACGATGAAGGTCACCCTGATCAGCGCCGAGCCCTACCACAGCTGACGCACTCGGCCGTGGCCCCGCGCCCGGCCGACACCCCCGCGGACACGAGCGGCCGCGCCCGATCATCGGGTGCGGCCGCTTCCTCATATCCGTGAACCTAGCTCAAAGCCTGCTCGATGTCCGCGAGCAGGTCGCTGACATCCTCGATACCGACCGAGAGCCGCACCAGATCGGCGGGCACCTCCAGCTCGGACCCCTCGGTGGAGGCGTGCGTCATCGCGGCCGGATGCTCGATCAACGATTCGATGCCGCCCAGCGACTCGGCGAGGGTGAACACCTCGGTCCGCGAGCAGAACTTGCGCGCGGCCTCCACGTCGCCGTGCAGTCGCACCGAGATCATCCCGCCGAACCGGCGCATCTGCTTGCCCGCGACAGCGTGGCCCGGGTGCTCCGGCAGACCGGGGTAGATCACCTGCGAGATCGAGGGATGCCGGGACAGGAACTCGGCGACGGTTTCGGCGTTGTCGCAGTGCCGGTCCATCCGCAGCGCGAGGGTCTTGATACCGCGCAGTGTGAGGAAAGCGTCGAACGGGCCGGGGACGGCGCCGGCGCCGTTCTGCAGGAACGCGAACGCCGCGTCGAGTTCCGGATCGTCGGTGATCAGCGCGCCGCCGATGACGTCGGAGTGGCCGCCGAGGTACTTGGTGGTGGAGTGCACCACGATGTCGGCGCCGAGCAGCAGGGGCTGCTGGAGATAGGGGGTCGCGAAGGTGTTGTCGACGACCAGCTTCGCGCCCGCCGCGTGCGCGACCTCGGCCAGTGCCGGGATGTCGCCGATGCTCAGCAGCGGGTTGGTCGGGGTCTCGATCCACACCAGCTTGGTGTTCGGCCGGATCGCGGCGCGCATCTCGTCGACGTTGAACACGTGCGCGGGTGAATGCTCGATCCCCCACTGGCTGAAGACCTTGTCGATCAGCCGGAAGGTGCCGCCGTAGGCGTCGTCGGGGATCACGATGTGATCGCCCGGACGCAGCGTGGCGCGCAGCGCGCAGTCGGTCGCGGCCATGCCGGAGGCGAACGCCCGGCCGTAGCGGCCCGATTCCAGCGCGGCGAGGTTCGCCTCCAGCACGGAGCGCGTCGGGTTGCCGGTGCGGGCGTACTCGAAACCGCCGCGCAAACCGCCCACGCCGTCCTGGGCGAACGTCGAACTCGCGTAGATGGGCACATTCACCGCGCCGGTCTGCGGATCGGGTTCATACCCGGCGTGCACGGCCCGTGTGGAGAATCCCAGCTCGCTCATGAGAGTCAGCCTAATCGGGGCGATCCCCGGGCAACTTCCAGGTGTGCGCATATCTCGGCCGCGCCCGCAGGAGAATCGGGCAAACCTCCGCGACGGCGTCGACGCAGCGGGATCCCGCTCCGCCGGTCCGGTCGATTTACGGGACTGCCGTAGTTACGTCGGAAATCTTTCGACCGCTGGCAGGGGACGTGAGTTCGGTCTCACGGGACTCGCCCCATTTAGGCTGAATCCATGGTCACTGTGGAAGAACTGTTCGCTACCGACGCACTGCTGTCCGACGACGAGCGCGAGATCCGGGACACCGTCGCGGCCTTCGCGGCTCGGCGGCTGCGGCCGCACATCGCGGACTGGTTCGAGGCGGGCACCTTCCCGGCCCGCGAACTCGCCCCGGAGCTGGGCGAGCTGGGACTGCTCGGCATGCATCTGGAGGGATACGGCTGCGCGGGCATGTCTGCGACCACCTACGGCCTGGCCTGCCAGGAACTGGAGGCGGTCGACTCGGGTGTCCGCAGCATGGTCTCGGTCCAGGGTTCGCTGGCGATGACCGCGATCCACGAATTCGGCTCGGAGGAACAGAAGCAGCAGTGGCTGCCGGAACTGGCCGCGGGACGGGCGATCGGCTGCTTCGGGCTCACCGAACCCGACTTCGGCTCGAACCCCGGCGGCATGCGCACGCGGGCGAAGCGCGACGGCGCGGACTGGGTGTTGAACGGTGCGAAGATGTGGATCACCAACGGGTCGGTGAGCGACGTCGCGGTGGTCTGGGCGCAGACCGAGGACGAGGGCAAGCAGGTGATCCGCGGATTCCTGGTGCCCGCGGGGACGCCCGGGTTCACGGCGCGGGAGATGCACCGGAAATTGTCGCTGCGCGCGTCGGTCACCGCGGAACTGGACTTCGATGACGTGCGCCTGCCCGCCGACGCGGTGCTGCCGGGATCCCGAGGGCTGGCCTCGCCGCTGGCCTGCTTGAGCGAGGCGCGCTTCGGCATCGTCTTCGGCGCGCTCGGCGCGGCACGCGAGTGCCTGGCGTCCACCATCGAGTACGCCAGGACCCGCGAGGTGTTCGACAAGCCGCTGGCCGCCTACCAGCTCACCCAGGCCAAGCTGGCCGACATGGCGCTGGAGTTCGGCAAGGGGCAGCTGCTCGCGCTGCACATCGGGCGGCTGAAGGACCGCGGCGTGGTGACACCGGAGCAGGTGAGCGCGGGTAAGTTGAACAGCACGCGCGAGGCCATCGCCATCGCCCGGGAATGCCGCACCATCCTCGGCGCCAACGGCATCACGCTCGACTACCCCGTGCTCCGCCATGCCAACAATCTGGAGTCGGTGCTCACCTACGAGGGCACCGCGGAGGTGCATCAGCTGGTGCTCGGCCGGGCCCTGACCGGCGCGAATGCCTTCCGCTGACAAGCGATTTCGGAAGAATATTTGCTGAATCGCATTCGAATAACGGCGCTGTTTAGAGGCCGGTACGGGACCGGAGAAAACTGAAAAATTGCTGATCTAACGGAAATCGTCCTCGTCGGGGAAGTCGAAGAACTCGCGCGCCGGGGGGTGGGCACCGCCGGACCTCGCCCCATCGCCCCGGTGTTGTCCCCGAGTTCGCGCACCGTGCTGGCGGCGTTGCCGCCCCGGACCGTCCTGCCACGGCGCGCCTTCCCCGCGATCGACCCGCCGGTCCCACTGCCATTCCGCACCGGCATCCGGCCGGTCTTCCCACTGCTGCCCCCGCGCCGCCTGCTGATCCATCCACAGCTGCTCACGAGCCGCGTCCGAGCGGCCGCGCTGGTAGGCCGCGGCATGTCCGCGAACCGCGGGCATCTCCTCCTCCAGTTCGCTGAGCCAGTTCTCCCAGCGTTGCTGCATCGGGCGGACCATACCGCCGCCGAGGCCGACCACCAGGATGCCGCCGATGGTGGCGAGCACCGTGATGAGGATCGGCAGCGTGACGGAGGTGGCGACGCCGATCTGGTTCAGCGCCGCCACAATGCCGATACCCCACACGAACACCGCCGCGATCCGGCCGAGCACCGCGCCGTAGGACAGACCGCCGAGCAGGCTGCCTACCATCTCGCGCGTCGCGTGGGCGACCGCGCCCGCGACTACCAGGATGATGATCGCGACGCCCGCCTTGGGCAGCCAGGCGACGATGCCGTCGATCGTGTCGCTCACCGGATTGGACCCGAAGACCCCGAAGCCCAGTTGCAGCGCGAGCAGCAGGATCGCGTAGTACGCCAGTTTCGCCAGCAGATCGCGGGCGTCGTAGCGACTGCGCGACAGCAGCTGGCGGATCCCGCCGCGCTCGGCGAGGCGATCGAAACCGACCCGCTCCAGCACCTTCCCCACGATCGTGGCGACCGCTTTCGCGGCCAGCCAGCCGATGAGCAGGACGAGCAGGAACCCGGCGAGCTGGGGCACGAACCTCGCCACGGAACTCCACGCGTCGGACAATCCCTGCTGGTAATCGATAGCCGAACTGGAGGTGCGCATTACCTGCCCTTCGCTATCCGTCGACAACATGACGTTTGCCACGATGACATATTGCCCGGTTATACCTCTGGACTTCGCTCGGCAATGCGATTTGCGAATAAGTTGCCAAAATCTGATGAACGAGACGCGACACCGAAATGGACCCCTCCGGGCCGAACGGCCGTCCAGTGGGGCGAGCCGGCGCGGGTTCGGTCCCTTGATGTGATCCGGACGCGGATTACGGTCCGGGAGAACCGAATTGGTCCTGCGCGCGCCGCGAACGGACACTACTGTCGGTGCATGTCGTCGATCCGCGCCGCCGAGGTCCTCGCGGCACTGTCGCTGACCACCGATCTCGCCACCGGGATGCCGTTGGAAAAGGGGCTGGCCACCTGCCTGATAGCAACCCACCTCGCCGAGCGGATCGGGCTGCCGGACGCCGAGCGCCGCGCCGTCTTCCTCGCCGCACTGCTGGCCGCCCTCGGGTGTACCGGCCGCGCCTCGGAGAACGCGGAGTCATATGCCGACGACATCGCCTTCCAACGCGCGTGCCATGTGCTCGATCCCGGTGATTCCACTGTCTTCACCGCGCAGCTGCGCCGATTCGGCAACTGGTCGCCCGCCGCCCAATCCGCGCTGCGCAATCGATTCATCGCGCAGATGCGGACCGGGGCCCCGCGGGCCCTGCGCTCGTCGAGCGAGATGGTCCGCGCGCTCGGATCGCGACTGGGCCTGCCGGATGCCGCCGTTCGCGCGCTGACCGAGGTGGAGGAACGCTGGGACGGACTCGGTGCGCCGGACCGGCTGCGCGGGGAGGCCATCTCGCTGGCCGGACGGATCCTGCACGTGGCCGAACAGGCAGTGCTCGCGCTGGAGGGGGTCGGCGCGGAACCCGCGGCCGTCCTGCCGGTGGGGGGCGGCTTCCCGCGCGAAGAAACCGAGCATCGGGCGGATGGGTCCGTCCACGACCCGGTGCGTCCCGCGCTCAGCGCCGTGGCGAGCAGGCAGGGTGCCGTCCTCGGCGAGTTGCGGCGACGGGCCGGTGGGCACCTCGACCCCGACCTGGTCGCCGTCTGTGACGCCGATGCCCTCCGCGCGGTGCTCGACGTCCCCGACCTGCTCGCCGCCGTCCTCGCCGCCGAACCGGGCGCGCGGGCCACGCTTCCGTCCACCGAACTCGACCGGCCCGGCCTCGCGCTGGCCATGGTCGTCGACCTGAAAGGCCGTTACCTGCTGGGGCATTCGGCGCACGTGGCCGGACTGGCCGATGCCGCGGCCGACCGGATGGGCGTGCCCGCCGAGGACCGGGCGGCACTGCGGGCCGCCGCCCTGTTGCACGATCTCGGCCGGGCCGCGGTGTCCAGCACGGTCTGGGACCGCGGCGGCCCGCTCGGACCGCGGGACTGGAAACGCGTACGGCTGCGCGGTTATTGGACCGAACGCATCCTGCGCCGCTGCCCCGGGCTGGCGGGTCTGGCCGAGTTCGCCGCGGGATACCACGAGCGGCTCGACAGCGGCTATCCCCCGGGTGAGCGGGACGCGTCGCCGGGGGCCCGATTACTCGCGGCCGCGAACATTTTCGCGGCCTGCACCGAAGCGCGACCCTATCGTCCGGCCGCTCGTCCCGAGGAAGCCGCGGCCCACCTCGGGGCCGAAGTCGCCGCGGGCCGCCTCGACGGTGACGCCTGCACCGCCGTGATCGCCGCCGCCGCGGACCGCCCCGGCCCCGGCGGCCACGGCCTCTCCACCACCGAGATCGACATCCTGCGCCTGTCGGCGCGCGGCCGCCGCGGCCGGGAGATCGCCGCCGAACTGCTCCTCCCCGAACGCACCGTCACCCACCACCTCACCGAATTGCGCGCCAAGACCGGCCACCGCACCCGGGCGGGCGCCGCCGTCTTCGCCATGTCCCACCACCTCTTGCCCGGCTGACCCGGCTCGCCCGCCGAAACACGTTCGCGCACAAGGCGCGGGTACGCGAGGCCGGCCTCACACGAGTCCCAGGCGGGATGGGTAGAGGATTGTTACCTCTTGTCATTCAGGTGCCATATGGGTGTCACCATCAGGCCAAGGGGAACGCGGATGATAGTGGGGGACCAGGGCATTGGGGCGATGCCTCCACCGCCACACCATCGGAGGTGCGAAGATGCACACGTTGACGATCGACCCTCGCGCACCGTGGTCGGTTCCGAATGCACTGGGAGCCTGCCATGTTCGTGCGTGACCATCTGCCCCGACGTTCCCACGGCGTCGCCCGCCGGCTACCGGATCAGCGCGAACTCGTGGCCGCCTTCGGCGGTCATCCGAGCGATCAGGCGGACGACCACCCCCTGCTCGGCTGGGCGGCGACGCTCGCCGCGCTGCACCGCAGGCGCCACAGCGATCCGCTGGCCGCAGCCGAAATAGATTGCCGCCGAGCGGAATTGGTCGCCACCATCGACGCGTCTCTGATCGACCAGCTGCCCGGGAAGCGGTCGGCCGATCATCTGCGCGCCGAATCCGTCGGCGCCACGGTCGACCGCATGGCCGCCGCGCACGTCCACGCCAGCCACCTGTTGCACACCGCCGAGAAGGTGTCCGACGCGCGCGTGCACGCCGCCTGGTACCGGCTGGCCCTGCTGGCCGACGAATGGACCGACCTGATCACCGGCGGCGTGCGCGAAACGGTGCGCGGCAGGAGACCGGCCTAGCGCGCCGCCGTGGCTACTTCCCGAGGCTGCCCGTGCTGAGGAAGCCGAGTAGGTCGTGGCGGGTGATCACGCCGACGGGCTTGCCGTCCTCGACGACCATGAGCGCGTCGGTGTCCGAGAGCGCCTTCGTCGCGGCGGAGATGGGCTCGCCCGAACCGATCAGCGGGAACGAGGGGCTCATGTGCTGGGCCACCGAGTCGGTCAGGTGGGCCCGGCCCTCGAAGACCGCCGACAGCAGGTCGCGTTCGGACACGCTGCCCGCGACCTCGCCCGCCATGACCGGCGGCTCGGCGCCGACCACGGGCATCTGGGACACGCCGTACTCGCGCAGGATCTCGATCGCGTCGCGCAGCGTCTCCGACGGGTGGGTGTGCACCAGGTCCGGCAGTGCGCCGGACTTGCCCCGCAGCACGTCACCCACGAGTGGTTCGGCGGTGCCGTCCAGCCGCTCGCGGAGGAAGCCGTAGGAGCTCATCCACTCGTCGTTGAAGATCTTCGACAGGTAGCCGCGGCCGCCGTCCGGCAGCAGCACCACGACCACCGCGTCCGGATCGCGTCGAGCCACCTCGACTGCCGCGACGACCGCCATGCCGCAGGAACCGCCGACCAGCAGGCCCTCCTCGCGGGCCAGCCTGCGGGTCATGTCGAAGGAGTCCGCGTCGGAGACCGCGATGATCTCGTCCGGCACGGCGGGGTCGTAGGCCGACGGCCAGAAGTCCTCGCCGACGCCCTCGACCAGGTACGGCCGCCCGGTGCCGCCGGAGTACACCGAGCCCTCCGGGTCGGCGCCGATGATCTGGACCTTCCCGCCGGAGACCTCCTTCAGGTATCGGCCGGTGCCGGTGATGGTGCCGCCGGTGCCGACACCCGCGACGAAGTGGGTGACCTTGCCGTCGGTGTCGCGCCAGATCTCCGGTCCGGTGGTCTCGTAGTGGCTGGCCGGGCCGCCGGGGTTGGAGTACTGGTCGGGCTTCCACGCGCCGTCGATCTCGCGGACCAGGCGGTCGGAGACGCTGTAGTAGCTGTTCGGGTGGTCCGGCGGCACCGCGGTCGGGCAGACCACGACCTCGGCGCCGTATGCGCGCAGCACGTTGCGCTTGTCCTCGCTCACCTTGTCGGGGCAGACGAACACGCAGTTGTAGCCGCGCTGCTGCGCGACCAGGGCCAGGCCGACGCCGGTGTTGCCGGAGGTGGGCTCGACGATGGTGCCGCCCGGCCGCAGCTTCCCGGACTGCTCGGCGGCGTCGATCATCTTCACCGCGATCCGGTCCTTCGAACTGCCGCCCGGGTTCAGGTATTCGATCTTGGCCGCGACCAGCCCCGCGTTCGGTCCCACGACCGAGTTCAACCGGACCAGCGGCGTGTTGCCGATGAGATCCACGACATGATCCGCGATGCGCATGGCCCCCATAGTTGCAGACGCACTAACTGTGAGTTCGCGCACGCCGCGCGCAGCGGCCTCGGAGTGCGCGCGAATCGGCGCCCGCAGCCTTAGGATCGCTGCCATGAGGCAGCCGAACATCGCCCGCGCCGCAACGCTTCTGGCCGGATCGGCGCTGGCTCTAGTGGTCGGATCCGGCGCGCAGGCGGAGGCGGCGACCGTCGAATTCCCGCAGGTGCCGACGCTCGCGCGCGGCGGTCTGTGCTGGACCAGCATCCGCACCTGGGCCGACACCGGTCCCGAATGGCCGGGGCGCGCCATCCTCAATGTCCGCGCGCTCCCCGTGAACGGTATCGGGCCCGGTATCTACCCGCTGGCGCCGCTGTGCGAGGTCCGCACCACCGTCGCGTGGCGCAATGTGACCACCGGCGCGACGGGCAGCTACGACAACGTCGTGGTCACCGGCATCTACGGCAGCATCCAGTACGCGCTGTTCCAGGACACCGGCCCCGGCCTCGTCGAGGTCACCGTCTCCACCGACGCGGCGAGCATCCCCGCTCGCGGCAGCTTCGTCGTACCGGGCTGACGCCTGCCGGTCCGGTACCCGGGCACGACTGGTCGTGCGACAGCACATCAACCTCCTGCGACGGGATCGAACCGACGCGCAGACGGGGAGCAGTTCTCGGTGTGCTCGCGCGGCACGCGCAAAACCTCGGTGCCGACCTCGCCCATTCAAGGCGTCTACGGTCCGAAGACCTCGAACACGTCGCTCAGGAACTCGACGACCGCCCACGCAAAACGCTCGGCTAGGAGACCCCTAGCCGAGCGCCGTCGTGTTCTACGCACCATCTGAGAAACCAGGCGGTGTTGCGCCCCCTGGAATCCAAGAGCGGCAGGTTGAGGCTTCTAGTTCGGAATTCCTAGTGGGGAATCCCGAGTTGCTCGGCGTGCCAGTCGAGCGCCGCGTCGCGCTCGGTGGCGGGCACGCTGCGAGTCGCGTGGACCGGTGGGGTGACCCACGGGATGGACCGCCACCCGGTGACCGGCCGCAGCGTCCACGCGCCCCATTCTCGGCGCATGGTGTAGCCGCCGCCGTTGTCCCGAGGGTCGAGTCTCCGCGCCCGCAGCCACATAGCCGTGTTGTGTCGCAACCAACCCCAGCGGTGGCGCAGGCTCAGTGGTTGGTCCAGACTTGCGTAACGACCGGTGGTGACTGGCATTAGTTTCCTCTCGCGCATTCGTCGGCGGAGACGAGCCGCTCCATGCTGAAGTCCCGGAAGCTGAACGGTGTGCCGTTCAGGCTACCGACCACCTCGGCGGTGACCCGCCACAATCCGGGTTCGCATGCCACGTGGATTTCGTAGGTTACGCGGGGCGCCGGGATACGGTCGTCGCTGATCAGTTTCGACGCGCGCCACTGGCCTTCGACGCGGCGATCGAGGCTCAATCTCATTTGGTGCGTCTCGGGTGCCATGTCGCAGCGCGCCCATGCGTTCCCGTTGATCGAACCCACACCGACGGTGGGCTTCACTGGCATGAACCCGAGGTTGCACATCTTGACTGCGGCCGGAGTGTATGACGGTTCGGCGGCGACAGGTGCCGCAGCGGCGAGAAGGGCCGCGCCGACCAGTCCGGCCGTAGTTAATACTTTTCGCATGATTGTTCCTCCCTGTTGGTCCCGGTCCGGGATGTCCGGCCGGTTACGGGGCGGCGTTAGTGCTCACCGGCGGGCCTGCTGGTGAGCACTGACGTCGTCTGGTTGCCGACGGCTCTAGGTGGTTCCGAAGTACAGGCCGGTCTGGACGCAGTCGCGGATAGCGCCGATCACCGCGAGAGCGCCCGGCCGGTAGGAGTCGCTGGGTGCCTGCGCCCACACCCGGAACCGATCACCGACACCATCAGCGGGTGACGGCAAAGCGATCTGCGCACCGATCGGTACGAGGGTCGCGTTCAGCCGGAACAACTCAGAGAACAGCGGCATGTCGTGCGGGATGTCCGGCCGCACCAGGAGCGTCCACCGCTTCGAACGCGGGTGCGAGATGATCGGCCCGGCCGGGTCGCCGAGTTTCTGCATCCGGATCTTCACGACCGCGCCCAACTGCGCGGGCACGGTGATTGCGCCAACGCTGCCCGAAGGCAGGAACATTCGGCCCGATGGCCCGTCGATGCGCGCGGGCAGCCCGCAAACCTCCCGGTAGAACCGGCACCGCGAGACGGGAGTGTCCGTCAGGACCACGGTGGCGTCGTCCGGGACAATCGTTGCGTTCTTAAACATCTTGGTCACCGCCTGTCTTCCGCGGAAACCGTCTGCGGTCGACACCGGTCACCGGGCTGATGGTGATCAGGCAGTCGCGGGATATGTCGTTGCGGTCATCCACGATCGCTGCTCCGACCCATCGGCAGGGGCCTGGCATGTTGCGGATGTGCGGCCCAATGCGCCCGTGCTCGTATGGGGCGAGACGTAGGCAGTGGTCGACGTCCGGACACCGCACGTGCGACAGCGGCCCATACGGCGTGCCGTCGACGGTTTCCCATTGCCCGACCTTCGACAGTCGGAACTTGTCACCCTCTCCCATTCCCTGCGCCGCTCCCCTCTATGTCGATTCGAAGTGCGCCCGGCACCAGGGATCTCGCGGCCCTCCCGCGGCGCATCGGCGCCAGTGGTGTGCCCGGATGAAGGACGGGCTCTCACCTGGTGCCGGGGCCCGCAATTAGCTAATCGCCCGATGTGGGGACAATTGGTGACACGCAGGGGACGGTGAGGGGCTAACGTGTCCCCCACGACTGACGCATCAGGGGGTGCGATGGCTACCGTGGCGGCATGGACGGGGCAAGACTGCGCGGCACTTCGCGAGGCATTCCGCGAGACACAATCCGAATTCGCAGCTCGCATAGGCGTTTCCACGCGCACAATCAAACGATGGGAGGCGGGCGGCCCGGTTGGGCATGCAGCTCGCGCCGACCTGGATACCGCGCTGGCGAAGGCATCGCCGGAGGTAGCCGAGCGGTTCGCGCAGCTACGCGAAGAGGGCGACGTGGATAGGCGTCAGCTATTCAAAGCCGCGCCGATCGCGGCGGGGCTGCTCACTCTCGGATTGGGTGATACGGGCGAGCGAGCCAGTTGGCTGCTATCGGGCGCCGGGCGAGCCGACACAGTGAGTGTGGACGTGGTCCGCTCGACGCTGTACGCCGCGATGCAGCTGGACGACATGCTGGGATCGCCTGCGGCGCAAGGGTTGGTCGTCGCGCAGCAGGCCGTCACCGAGGCCATGCTGCGCGACTGCTCGCCCGCGCTGCGACCCCTCGTGCTTTCGCTGCGCGCCGAATGGGTCGGGTTCGCGGGCTGCCTGGCCTGGGACGCGGGAGAACCTGCGACCGCGTCGCGGCTCTACCACCTGGCGCGCGACATCGCACACGACGCGGAAGACGCTGATCTAGCGGCCTACATGCTCACCCACCTCGCACAGCTCGCGATTTGGGAGCGCCGCCCCCGCGTCGCTGTCGACTACGCGGTCGCGGCCCGCGCATGGGCAGCCCAGAGCCAGGACCGGCCGCTGCGCGCATACGTCAGCATGCGGATGGCGGAGGCCGCCGCCATCGCTGGGCAGAAGCGAGCATGTCTCGACGCGCTCGCCGATGCGGACCGCGAGATCGTCGGTGTCGAGCCATGCCATCCGTCCGCTTCCCGCGCCTACTTCGTCGGGTCCGCGATGCTCGAGTCCTACCGAGGTGGATGCCTCACCTTGCTCGGCGATCATCGCGCGGCAGCAGCGGCGTCGCGACGCGCAATCGCGATGATGAACCCGACCTACACCCGCGACCGCGCAATATCGGCGCTGGAGCTGGAGCGCGCGTTGATTCAGCTCGGCGACATCGACGAGGCCGCGGCCGCAGTCGCCGACGCAGCGGACCTGACCGCGCGGAACCGATCACCCCGGCTGTCGGCCGCTATCGGCAGCGGTCGACGCGAGCTGTCCCCGTGGGCCGGTTCGCGGGCGGTTCGTGAGCTGGACGAGCGACTCGCGGCCCGCGATATCGTTGTGGCGTGACTACGGAGCCGGAAGCTGAGGTGTTGGCGCGGATCGAACGCGCCAAAGCCGCCCTGTTCGGCACAGGCGAGGTGTTTGCCCGCAGCGAGGGCGGCCGCGCTCCGTCACGGTCCGACCAGTTCAAACGGGCCCGCGAGGAAGTCCACGCAGCCGAGCAGGCCCGTAACCGGCTGCTCGTGGAAATCGTGGGCGATGCTGACGTGGTGCCGGTCGAAATAGCCCAACGCCTCGGGCTGACCGGGCGGGAGGCCGTGAACATCATCGAGACCTCGCGCACCGGCTCACCGAAGATGAGGGAATACCTGCTCGGTCGCTAGCGGAGGTCGCTCTCCGCTAGCGGAGAGCATCCCCGCTTGCGCAGCGTCGTCGCACCGGGCTGACCTCGTCGGATAGAGCTGACGTCGGCTGGTCGTCCGCGCGTCGAAGGCCGCGACCAAAACGTCCGGCTCGGAACAGCTGCGTGGGCGAACCCCGTGCAGCGAACACACCCGGACGCTTCGTACGGCGCCGCGCCAACCGTGGCCGTGAGTCGCGGACTCCACATGGTGTGGCCTTGCGCCTCGCAGGCGGTACGGACGTGATCGGACACGTGCGCGCGGTGGCGGGCCCGGACTCGGTGCGCCGGGGCCGACGCGCACACGACGCACCAGCGGGCTCTCGGGTGCCCGCCCTCCGCTTGTTCGTCGCTGGTCGTCTCGCCCAATTTTCGTAAGATTTCTCACGTGAGCGCACCTCAGTTCCGCTGGCGCACCGCGGCGATGACCGGGGCCGCGGCCGTGCTCGCCGGCTCCGGTGCGGGAACGGCGTGGTGGGCGACCTATCGCCTGCTCATGGCGCAGGCGGGCGTCGCGCGCGGCATGATCGGCCGGGACACCTCCAAGCCGCCGGAAGCCGACGGCATCTACACCGCGGGCCGCGCTGAGCCCGAGCCGTGGCGGGCGGGCAAGCACGCCGACCTGCATCTGATGATCTTCGGCGACTCCACCGCGGCGGGACTCGGCTGCACAGTGGCCGACGAGGTGCCCGGCGTTCGCCTGGCCCGCGGACTCGCCGAGGCGACCGGGCGGCGGATCCGCCTGAGCACCAAGGCGATCTCCGGGGCCACCTCCAAGGGCTTGGCCGGTCAGGTGGACGCGATGTTCGTCGCGGGCCCGCCGCCGGATGCCGCGGTCATCCTCGTCGGCGCCAACGACGTGACCAAGAAGCACTCGATCCGGGCCTCCGCGCGCAGGCTCGCCGCGGCGGTCGCCCGGTTGCGCCGCGCCGACGCGGTGGTGGTGGTCGGCACCTGCCCGAACTTGGGCATCGTGACCGCCATCCCGCAGCCGCTGCGCACCGTCGTGCAGAACTGGAGCACGCGGCTGGCCAAGGCGCAGCACGTGGCGACGACGGTGGCGGGCGGCCATCCGGTGCGGATGGGCTACCTGCTCGCTCCCGAGTTCCGGGCCGCGCCCGAGCTCCTGTTCGCCGCCGACGGATTCCACCCCTCGGCCGCGGGCTACGAACTGGCCGCGGCGAAATTGCTGCCGGTGCTGCTGGACGCACTGGGCGGGACGCACGCTTCCGGTACTCGGCGGCGGGACGTAGATTCGGTACGAACGCACAAGTAACAAAAGGGTTCGCCAGAACCGTCCGACCCAAGGAGTCCTCATGCCCGAGGCCGTCATCGTTTCGACCGCACGCTCCCCGATCGGCCGTGCCCGCAAGGGTTCGCTGGTCGACCTGCGGCCCGACGATCTGACCACGCAGATCGTGCGGGCAGCGCTCGACAAGGTGCCCGCCCTGGACCCCGCCCAGATCGACGACCTGATCCTGGGCTGCGGCTCACCGGGCGGTGAGCAGGGCTTCAATATCGCCCGCGTCGTCGCCGTGCAGCTCGGCTACGACTTCGTGCCCGGCACCACGGTGCACCGCTACTGCGCTTCGTCGCTGCAGTCCACCCGGATGGCGTTCCACGCGATCAAGGCGGGCGAGGGCGATGTGTTCATCTCCGCCGGTGTGGAGACCGTGTCGCGGTATGTGAACGGTTCCTCCGACAGCTGGCCGAACACGCAGAACCCGCTGTTCGCCGAGGCGCAGGCGCGCACCGCGAAGACCGCGGAGGGCGGCGCGGGCATCTGGCACGACCCGCGCGAGGACGGCCTGATCCCCGACGTCTACATCGCGATGGGTCAGACCGCAGAGAACGTGGCGACCTCCACCGGCATCACCCGCGAGGACCAGGACCGCTGGGGCGTGCGCTCGCAGAACCGCGCCGAGGAGGCCATCAAGAACGGCTTCTTCGAGCGGGAGATCACCCCGGTGACGCTGCCGGACGGCACCGTGGTCAGCAAGGACGACGGCCCGCGCGCGGGCGTCACCTACGAGGCGGTCTCCGGGCTGAAGCCGGTGTTCCGTCCGGACGGCACCATCACCGCGGGCAACTGCTGCCCGCTCAACGACGGCGCGGCCGCGCTGGTCGTCATGAGCGACACCAAGGCGAAGGAGCTGGGCCTGACGCCGCTGGCGCGGATCGTGTCCACCGGCGTGTCGGGCCTGTCGCCGGAGATCATGGGCCTTGGCCCGATCGAGGCCTGTAAGCGCGCGCTGGCGCTGGCGGGCAAGACCATCGACGACATCGACCTGGTCGAGATCAACGAGGCGTTCGCGGTGCAGGTGCTCGGCTCGGCCCGGGAGCTGAAGATCGACGAGGACAAGCTGAACGTCTCCGGCGGCGCGATCGCGCTGGGCCACCCGTTCGGCATGACCGGCGCCCGGATCACCACCACGCTGATCAACAACCTGCAGACCCACGACAAGCAGTTCGGTCTGGAGACCATGTGCGTCGGCGGCGGTCAGGGCATGGCGATGGTCATCGAGCGCCTGAGCTGACCCGGATACGAGAAGGGCGGTCACCGGAACTCCGGTGACCGCCCTTCTGCCGGATGGCTAGTCGTTCTGGAAGTAGCTCAGCAGCCGCAGGATCTCGACGTACAGCCAGACCAGGGTGACGGTGAGGCCGAGGGCCACGCCCCAGGCCGCCCGCTCCGGAGCCTGCGCGCGGATCAGCTGATCGGCGGCGTCGAAGTCGAGCAGGAAGCTGAACGCGGCGATGGCGATGACCACCAGGCTGAACACGATGGCCAGCGGGCCGCCGTCGCGCAGGCCGAGGCCGCCGTCGATGAAGAAGCTCGCGACCAGGTTGCCCAGCATCAGCACCAGGATGCCGATCATGGCGCCGACGATGATCCTGGTGAAGCGCGGCGTCACCCGGATGGCACCGGTCTTGTAGACCACCAGCATGCCCGCGAAGACACCGAACGTGCCGAGCACCGCCTGACCGATCAGCGCGCTACCGCCGACCCCGCCGAACTCGACATTGGTGAACATGAACGACAGCGCACCGAGGAACAGGCCCTCGGCGACGGCGTAGGACAACACGAGCACGGGGTTGTCCATCTTGTTCGCGAAGGTCGCCACCAGCACCAGCACCAGGCCGACCAAGCCGCCGACGATCACGAACAACGGCGCGAGCGAGGTGTTCGCGTTGGTGAGGCCGTAGGAGACGATGGCGGACAGGGCCAGCACCGCGAGGGTGATACCCGTCTTCGTCACCACGTCGTCGATGGTCATCGACCGGGTGGTGGCCGGAGCCTGCTGATAGGGCCGCGGGTGCTCGCCGTACTGCTGCGGATACTGGCCGTACTGGTTGCCGAACTGGCCCGCGGAGGTCACGCCCGAACCGAAGCTGGCGTATCCACCGCCCTCCTGCCTTGGCAGGTTCCTGAAAACCGGATTGCTCGTGGTACGCATGTGAACGGCGTCCCTTTCTGGAGTCGTTGCCGCTGTTCATCGAGTTCGTTCACTCGATATCCAACTGCCCTGTCCAACGTTTGTCATCCGTCGCGAGTTCCCGGAGAGTCTCGCCGAGACGGACAATTCGGACTCTACCGCTGCCGTGAGTCGTGCAGGCCACGCACCGAGCGAGTCACGGTGAACTTCCGGTTTCGGCCGACCACCTCGGTCCGGCCCACCATCCGTTCGACCACGGCCCGATAGTTCAGATGCGAGTTGTACACCGTCCACAGCTCTCCGCCCGGGCGCAGCACCCGCCCGGTCTCGGCGAACATCTTGATCGCCGATCCGGTGTGCACGGCCGCGCCGACATGGAACGGCGGATTGCACAGCACGAGGTCGGCGCTGTTGTCCGCGGCGGAGGACATGGCGTCGTCACGCACGGCGCACACCCGGTCGGCGACGCCGTTCGCCTCGGCGGTCGCCCGCGCCGAGGCGACCGCGGCCGCGGATTGATCCGTGGCGGTCACTTTGATGCCCGGCCGCGCCGTGGCCAGCGCGACGGCCAGGATGCCGGTGCCGCAGCCGAGATCGATGGCGTCGCGGGCGTCCGGCTTCATCAGCTTCAGGTGCTCGAGCAGGAATCTGGTGCCGATGTCCAGGCGCGCCCCGGAGAAGGCCGCGCCGTGCGCGACCACATCGAGACCGAGTTCGTCCAGCCGATCGCGCACCGGAAACGGCCGATCCGAAACGGGTTTGGGTCCGGCCACCAGCAGCGTTCGCGACTTCTGCCTGCCACGGCTGGCGCGCACCTCGGAGAACGATTGCGCCAGAACGTCGTTCATCGACTTGGTCAGATACTTGTCCCGCCCGCCCGCGAACACCTCGACCGCCGGATCCGCGTACCGCGCGATGGCATCGGCGACCTCGGCCAGCCCGGCCAGCACCCGGGGCAGGCGAAGCAGCACCACCCGGGCATCACGCAGCAACCCGGGGCCGAGCGGGTGCGCCGTATAGCGATCGGACAGACCCGCCGCGCGAGCGTTGTTGGCAAGGGCGAGCTCACCGGTGAGCAGATCCTGATGCACCCGGACGTCGCGCAGATCGTGCCCCGCGATGGCGCCGAGAGTCAGCGCACCGTAGGCGTCACCGATAACGGCTACCTTCCCGCTATCCACAGTCGCCAGGGCATCGGCCGCGACGTCGAGGATCAGCCGATCGGCGGCGTCCACGGCGTAGAGGTTCAGTGCCTCCACGTCCGGATACCGCCGCAGCCGGCTCAGTACGTCCTCGACATCTCCCACACCTCAAGTGTGCTAGATCGTTGCCGAACAGTCGCGCCCACCCCGCCCAATCGTTCTCGCGGCCTTCTCCACAGCGCGGCTCGCGCACTGAACCGCTGCGGGACAAGCGGTTCGGCGGGCACTGCGCTGCCGCTCGCCGCCATGCCGTGGCCGACGACAGGCGAATCAGCCGCAACGCCCTCCGGTTACGCCATCCGGCGCTTTTCGCTGAGTAGCATCGGGCCATGCGCAACAGGATGGTGCTCATGGTCGCGGTCGCGACGGCACTGCTCGCGGGCTGCGGTGACGGCGACTCGCAACCGGGCCTCCCGGTCGCCTCCAGCACCGCGACGCCCGCCGCGGTCGCGCAAGCCCCTGTGCCGGGGGACACCGCACCGAAGCAGGGCAAGCCCTCCGGCGACGCCGCGCTCACGGTGACCGACGTTCGCCTGGGGCGCCAGCCCGGCTTCGATCGCGTGGTCTACGACCTCGGCGGGGTCGGCACGCCCGGCTGGCTCGTCCGGTACACCGACCGTGCCGTGCAGGACGGCAGCGGCAATCCGGTGGACGTGGCGGGGCGGTCGATCCTGGAAGTGCGCATTCTCGGGTCGGCCTACCCGTTCGACAGCGGCGTGACGCCGTACGAGGGCCCCGACCCAGCCGTGAACCCGGAGGTCCCCGGCATCGCGGGCGTTTACCGGACGACGGTGTTCGAGGGCGTGACGCAGTCGTTCATCGGTATACAGGCCGACCGGCCCCCGTTCACCGTCACCGCGCTCTCCAACCCGACCCGGCTCGTCGTGGACATCGCGCACCCCTAGATACCGGTACCACCAACGGGTATGCGAGCAGGGGTAGACTGTGCGCTCGTGGTCGAACGCCGCATACTCGACGCCACCGGGCCTGCCCGGCTGCTGGGGATGCTTGCGCTGCTCGCCGGGGTGGTCGTCATGCATTCGGCGGTCTTCGGGTCCTCGGGCCACGTCCACGCCGCCGGTGCGCACGCCGCGCCTGCGCTCGCGTCCGGAGCACCGGCCCACGGCCTCGCACGGCATGCCGCAGTCCGTGATACCACCGGTCACGATGTAGCCCGGTCGAGCCACTCGGCATCCGACAGCCCCGCACGGGTAACACTCCCGCACTGCGCGGGCGGCGGGTGCGACGGCGCCCACAGCGCGCTGCACAGCTGTGTGTTCATCCTGACCGGCCTGAGCGCGCTGGCCGCGTTGGTGCTGCTCTACCGGATGGCTGTCGATCGTCCCGGCGGCGGCGCGGCGCGGCCGCGGCACTGGCGGGCACGACGGGAACGACCACCGCCATGGACCATGCTCACCTTGGCCGAACTGGCGATTCTGCGGATCTGACAGGTCCGCCGCGGCCGTGTGTCCGAACCACGGTCGCGGCGTTGTCCACTCCGTCCCTCAGACTTCGCACCTCGCAAGGAGCAACCCATGTTCATCACTCGCACCCGCTCGATCCTCGCCCTCGCCGCGATCGCAGCGGTGAGCCTCGCCGGATGCGGCGACGCCGACACCGGGCACACCACCGAGCACGGCACCTCGACAACCGCCTCGGCCGTCACGAGCGCACCCGCACGCGCGGAGTACAACGACGCCGACGTGATGTTTCTGCAGATGATGTATCCGCATCACGCCCAAGCCGTGGAGATGGCGCGGCTGGTGCCGAGTCACACCGACAACCCGCAGTTGCGGACGCTCGCCACGCAGGTCGAGCAAGCTCAAGCGCCGGAGATGCAGCAGATTACCGCCCTCCTGCAAAGCTTCGGCAAGCCGGCTCCCACCGCGAACGAAGGGCACGGCGGCCACGGGATGCCCGGCATGATGTCGGCCGAGCAGATGACCGCGCTGCAGGCGGCCTCCGGTCCGGACTTCGACCGCCAGTGGCTGACCATGATGATCGAGCACCACGCGGGCGCGATCACCATGTCCGAAACGGAACTGGCCGAAGGCCGAAATGCCGACGCGAAGGCGCTCGCCGAGGCGATCATCGCCGCTCAGCGGACCGAGATCGAGCAGATGCGCACCATGCTCGGCCAGCGCTGAACCCCACCCCGCGCCGATATCGGTTGGCCATCGATATCGGCGCGGGCGGGCGTGTCCCGCCCACGCGACGTACGGTCGGAATGTCCGGCGCGCCTGCTGTCCCGGCCGGACTTTCGAGGGGAATGAGGGGACCGACCATGCGACGACTCGAACGCGCGGGCCTGCTGGCGGCCGCGGTGGCCACCGCGGCCGGCGTGCTGCTCATCGGCGCCTGCGCACAGCAAGTTTCCGGCACGGCGGAGGTCAACCGGACCGACCTGGCCGCGTACGCCTCGGAGGTCACTTCCTCCTCGGCCGCCGCCTCGTCGTCCAGAGCCGCGGCCGTCGAACGCGCGACCGGATCGGCGTGCGACGCCTTCCTGGCCGCGAACGGCAGCTCGGTACGGGCATTCAACGATTACATCGATGCCAGCAACGCCAAAGGCCGTGGCGATCCCGATACGAACAGCAAAGCCGACACCGCGGTGTCGACGCTGCGCAACAACGCGCGCTCGGTCGACCAGAAGGTGACCAGAGAGGTGCCGTCCGTGGTCGCCGACCCACTGCGCGCCTACCGCGACGACACGAACGCCCTGGCCGACACGCTGGCCCGCCGCGCCGACACCGACACTCTGAACGCGGTGATCGACCGGTTCAACGCCACCAAGAACACCGCGCTGACCGCCTGTCAGGGGCACGGCACCCGCTGACGGGTAACGGTTCCGGCCGACACCCGGCTCAGCGCGACCCAGCCGATCCGACGGGGCCCAGCCGGTTCGGCGCGTCCCGGCCGATCCGACGCGAAGCCGGTGCAGCCGCCTTCTCATCGGTGAAGAATCCCGCCGCACGGCTATAGCATCTGGCGCGTTACTGCCACGCGGAACGGGACGAAGATATGACCAGCGGTATCCGGAATCCTCGTCCACCCGCTCGGAACAGCCGTCGCCGCAGATCAGCCGACTCCGCCACGCCGACGTTCGCCGCCTTGCTGGCCGCTGCCGCGGAGCACAATCCCGACGGCGTCGCGGTTCTGGATGGCGACACCACGATCACCTACCGCGACCTCGACGCCCGCTCCTCCCGGCTGGCCCGCACGTTGATCGCCGCGGGCGCGGGGCCCGAAACGGTTGTGGCGGTGGCGCTTCCGCGATCCATCGAATCGGTTCTCGCGGTGTGGGCGATCGCCAAGACCGGCGCCGCCTTCGTCCCGATCGATCCGGCGCTTCCGTTGTCGCGCATCACGTTCCAAGTGATCGACAGCGGCGCATCGCTGGGCCTGACCCGAACCGGGCTCGCGACGACGCTGCCCACCGAGGTGCACTGGCTCGCACTGGACGACGCGGAAGTGATCGCGCGGGTAGCCGCGAACCCCGCGAACCCGATCGCGTACTTCGAACGGACGGCGCGAATTCGAGCCACCCACGCGGCCTACCTGATCTACACCTCGGGATCTACCGGACGCCCGAAAGGCGTCGCCGTCACCCATGCCGGGCTCGCCCCGCTGTGCACCGAATTGGCCGCGCGGCACGGGTTGGACAAAGACTCGCGGGTGCTGCACTTCGCGTCACCGAGCTTCGACGCCTCGATCCTGGAGCTGCTCCTCGCGATCTGCTCCGCGGCGACCCTCGTGATCGCCCCGCCCGGCCTCTACGGCGGCACCGCCTTGGTGGAACTGCTCGCGCGGCACGCGATCACCCATGCCTTCCTCACCCCGTCCGCGCTGGCCACGATCGAGCCGGCCGGACTGCCGGCCCTGCGGTCGGTCCTGGTCGGCGGTGAGCCCTGTCCCCCGATGTTGCCGCAGCATTGGGCCACCGACGGCCGCCTGTTCCACAATGCCTACGGCCCAACCGAATCCACCATCGTGGCGACACTCAGCCCGGCGCTGTCGCCGGACACACCGGTCACCATCGGATCTGCCGTGCCGGGCACGCGCTGCCAGGTGCTCGACCACCGGCTGCGGCCGGTCGGCATCGGCGTCGTCGGCGAGCTGTACGTGGCCGGCCCCGCCGTGGCGCGGGGATATCACGGACGCCCCGATCTGACCGCGCAACGATTTCTCGCCGATCCGTTCGGACCGCCCGGTTCCCGGATGTACCGCACCGGCGACCTCGTCCGGCGCACCACCAGCGGTGATCTGGACTATTTCGGCAGGGCCGACGACCAGGTCAAGGTCCGTGGCTTCCGGATCGAACTCGGCGAGATCGACGCGATCCTGTCGACGCAGCCCGGCGTCCGGCTGGCGGTGACCGTCGACCGCAAGACCGCCGTGGGCGAGACCACGCTCGCCGCGTTCGTCCAGCCCGAACCGGGACACGCCCCGGACCCCACCGCTCTGGCCGACGCGCTCGCCGCGCTGCTGCCGAAGTACATGGTGCCCAACACGATCACCGTCGTCGAACGGATCCCGCGCACTCCCACGGGCAAGGCCGATCGGCCCGCACTGCGCCTGCGCGCCATCGACGAGCCGGACTATCGGCCCGCCGCCGACCTCGGCGAGGAAACGGTCGCCGAGGTCCTCGCCCGCGTGCTGGGCCGGGAGCGCTTCGGCGCCGACGCCGATTTCTTCGCGGCGGGCGGGAATTCGCTGCTGGCGACGCAGGTCGCCGCGCGGTTGAGCGAAATCTGGCGGCTGCGCATTCCGCCGCGACTGGTGTTCGACCATCCCACCGTCGCGGGCTTGTCGAAGGCGATCCGCTCACAGCAATTCGATACCGCGCGCCCGGTTCTGCGTGCGCGAACCAGGCCGGAACGCATCCCCCTGTCCCCCGCCCAGCTGCGGTTCTGGCTGCGCAACCAGTTCGACACGACGTCCTCGGTGGACAACATCGGCTTCGCGCTGCGGCTGTCGGAGCTGGACGTGCCCGCCTTGCGCGCGGCGTTCGCCGACACCGTCGAACGGCACGAGTCGTTGCGCACCAGATACCCCGCCGACGAAGCCGGACCACGGCAGTTGATCCTCGACACCGAACGGGTGGTCGAGGACTTCGCGGTCGAGGAACTGTCCGACAACGCGGTGCCCGGCCGGGTACGCGCGATCCTGCGGCACGGGTTCGACGTGGCGGCCGAGGTGCCGCTGCGTGTCCGGCTGCTGCGCACCCCCACCGAGTACGTGCTGGTCTGCGCCTTGCACCACATCGGCGCCGACGGGTCCTCGCTGGCGCCGCTGGCCCGCGACGTGGCCCTGGCCTACGCCGCCCGGAGCGCGGGCGCCGCTCCGGCCTGGCAGCCGCCGGACGTCCAGTACGCCGACTACGCCCTGTGGCAGCGGGATCTGCTCGGTTCCCGCGACGACCCGGATTCTCCGCTGTCGCGGCAACTGGCGTACTGGACCGGCGAGCTGGCGGGCCTGCCCGACGAACTCGACCTGCCCGCCGACCGGCCGCGCCCGCCGGTGGCCACGCTGCGCGGCTCGGCCACCCAGCGGACGGTGCCCGCGACCCTGCATCGCGACCTGCTCACCGTCGCCCGCGCTCACCGGGCGACGCTGTTCATGGTGATGCGCTCGGCGCTCGCCGTGCTGCTTTGCCGTCTGTCCGGCAGTACCGATATCGCGATCGGCGTGCCGATGACGAACCGGGCCGAGCCCGCGCTCACCGACGTCGTCGGCATGTTCGTCAACACGACCGTCTCCCGGACCGGGATCGAGCCCGCGGAGAGTTTCACCGCCCTGCTGCGGCGCACCAGGGAGCGGGATCTGGTCAACTTCGCGCACTCCGAGGTGCCCTTCGAGCACGTGGTCGACGCGGTCGATCCGACCCGCTCGCCCGGGCGTCATCCGCTCTACCAGGTCGGCTTCGCGTTCCAGAATTTCACGCAGGCCACCCTCGAGCTGTCGGGGCCCAGCGTGTCGTTCCTCGACGTGGACGCCGACACGGCGAAGACCGACCTGCACATCGGTGTGGTCGACACCCGCGACGCCGACGGCGAGCCGGGCGAGATCATCATCCGATTCGGTTACAGCACCGACCTGTTCGACGAACACACCGTGCAACGTTTCCTCGACGGTTACATCCGCATCCTGCTGCAGGTCGCGGCCGACCCGGGTGCCGTGGTCGGTGACATCGACATCATGGACCCGGTCGAGCACAAGCGCATCCGTTCCTGGGGCGCCGGAGCCGAGCACGAGGTCCCGGCCGAGCCGCTCACCGCCGCGACGGCGCGGCAGGCCGCGGCGACCCCCGACGCGATCGCCGTGGTCTGCGGAACCGAGACCCTCACCTACGCGCGACTGCGCGAGCGGACCGCCCGCCTGGCGCGCTGGCTGATCGAACGGGGCGTGGGTCCGGAGACCGTCGTTGCGGTGGCGATGCGGCGGTCGATCCAGCAGGTGGTCGCGCTGAACGCGATCGTGGAGGCGGGCGCGGCATGGGTGCCGATCGATCCGGGCCATCCCGCCGAACGCATCCGCTACGTGCTCGAATCGGCGGCGCCGCGATGCGTGCTCACCACCGCCGCAGACGGCTTCACGGCCGCCGAGGCGTACGACATCGACACCTTGGACCTCGACCGCTTCGGTCCGGAGCCCGTGACCGACGCCGAGCGCCGAGCGCCATGGCGCGCCGATCAGCCCGCCTACCTCATCTACACCTCCGGCTCGACCGGCCGCCCCAAAGGCGTGGTGGTCGGCCATCGGGCGATCGTGCACCAACTCGCCTGGATGCAGGCCGAATACGACGTCGACGCCACCGACGTCTATCTGCACAAGACCCCCGCGACCTTCGACGTGTCCCTGTGGGGCTACTTCCTGCCGCTGCGCGCGGGCGCGCGGCTGGTCCTGGCCGGGCCGGACGAGCATCGCGATCCGGCGGCGCTGGTCCGGCTGATCGCCGAGCACCGGGTGACGCTCACCGATTTCGTTCCCGCGATGCTCACCGTCTTCGCCCAGCACGCGACCGAGGACGAACTGTCCTCGCTGCGCGCGGTCTTCGTCATCGGTGAAGCGCTGCCTCCGGAGACCGCGCGGGCTTTCGCGAGCGTGGCCCGGGCCGACTTGCACAACCTGTACGGACCGACCGAGGCCGCGGTGAGCATCACCCGGCACGCCGTCTCGGCGGCCGACCGCACGGCTCCCGGCGTCTCCATCGGTGTGCCGGAATGGAATTCGCGTTGCCATGTCCTGGACGACCGTTTGCGGCCGGTTCCGGTGGGCGTGGCGGGCGAACTCTACCTGGGTGGCGTTCAGCTGGCCCGCGGCTATCACGGCGCGCCCGGCCTGACCGCGGGCCGGTTCGTCGCAGATCCGCTGCACCCCGGAGAGCGGATGTACCGGACCGGCGACCTGGTGCGGTGGAACCGCGGCGGCACCCTGGACTACTTGGGTCGCACCGACTTCCAGGTCAAGGTCCGCGGCCATCGCATCGAACTCGGCGAGATCGAAGCGGCCTTGCTGGCCGATCCGGCGGTCGGCCGGGCCGCGGTGGCGGTCAAAGGCTCCGATGCGGGAGACCGGCTGGTCGGCTACGTGGTGGCCGCACCGGGGGCCACGGTCGATCCGGACGCGGTGCGTCACTCGGTGGCCCGGGTGCTGCCCGGTTACATGGTGCCGTCGGCAGTGCTGGCGCTCGACACGTTCCCGGTGAACACCAGCGGGAAACTCGACCGCGCCGCGCTGCCTCAGCCGGTGTTCACCGCACGCGCCGGCGTGCGCCCCGGCACTCCGCTGGAGCGCACGATCGCGGAGGTCTTCACCGATGTGCTCGCCGTGTCCCCGATCGGGGTGGGCGACGACTTCTTCGAACTCGGCGGGTCGTCACTGCTCGCGTTCACCTTGCACCAGCGGCTGTCGGACCGGCTGCGGCGCGACGTGCCCATGTCGGCGATTCTCGCGGCACCGACCGTCGGCGGCCTCGCGGCGCGGCTGACGGGCGAGTGCGCGCCCGCCGCGCCGACGCCGGAACGCGACGCCGTCCTCGAGCCGGAAATCGGCATCGGGGGCTGCGCACCCGCGCACAGCGGGCCGCCGCAGGAGGTCCTGCTCACCGGCGCCACCGGCTTTCTCGGCGCGCACCTGCTGCAAGAACTGCTGGATCGTACCGAGGCGCGCGTCTGGTGCGTGGTGCGCGCCGACGACGCCGAAGAGGGCATCGACCGGATCCTGAGTGCGCTGAACCACTACCGGCTCGCCGGGACGACCGCCGCGGAGCGGATCGTCGTCGTCGCGGGCGATCTCACCGCACCGCGCCTCGGCTTGGATCCTGCCGACTACGACTGCCTGGCCGACAGTATCGATGCGATCTACCACAACGGCGCGCGCGTCAATCACGTCGACCCCTACGCCCGGCTACGGCAGGCCAACGTCGAGGGCACCCGGGAGTTGTTGCGGCTGGCGACCACTCGCCGGGTGAAGCCGTTCCATCTGATCTCCACGATGGGCGCGGCCGTCGGCGTTGCACCGGAATCTCCGGTGGTCGCCGAGGGCGTCCGCTTGCGTGCCGACCAGGTGCCCGAAAACGGCTATCTGGCGTCCAAATGGGTTGCCGAGGAACTGGTCCGCCAAGCCGGTGAGCGCGGGCTGCCGATCGCCATCTACCGGCCGGGCACCATCTGCGGCTGCCCGGAGGTCGGGGTGAACAGCCCGGACGATTCGCTGTGGAACATGGTCCGCGCCGCCGTGATGCTCGGTATGGCGCCCGATGTGGGCGACGCCACCGTATCGCTGGTTCCGGTGAGCTATGTCGCGGGCGCGGTGGTGGAGATTTCGGCCCGACCGCGTCCGGAAACCGTGTTCCACCTGGTCAATCGGGCCCCCGTCGCGGTCGGCGACATTCTCGCCAGTCTGCGCGCCCACGGCCTGCCGGTGGCGACGATGCCGGAGGACGCCGTGCGCGCGGGTCTGGTCAGGGAAGCGCGCCGCCGGGACGCGCTCGGCGACGATTCGCTGGTGCGCGCGGCGCTGCTGAGTCACGATTTCGCCGAACTCGCCGGTCACCTCGACTGGGCCGACGAGCACACCCGCGCGGCGCTGGCGGGCACCGGCGTGGACTGCCCGAAGGTGGACCGCACGGTGGTGGACACCTTCGTCCGCGAGTTCATCGAGTCCGGTTTCCTGCCCCGGGATTGAGGAGGCTCAGTACCCCGGCGGGACGGTGGCCCGCTCGGCAGGCTGCTCGGCGTGCTCGCGGGCCCGCGCTCGTGCGCGCACCTGCTCCAGCACGATCAGGCCCACCCCGATCACCAGGAAGACGGCCGCGATGATCGCGGCTACGGCCGATAGCTGGGCGAGCCCCCAGCCCGCCAGTACCGCGGCGGCTATCGCCACTGCCGCCGCGACCAGCAGCAACCCGTAGCCCGGCCAGTTCCTGGTGTCGGCCATCGTCGCTCCGGGCGCGGGCGCGGGGTCGCGCGCGATGTCCGGAGCGTTATCGATCGGAGGGATCTCCCATGGCCCGTCGTCCGCTGTCACCGGTGTTTCCTCCCGCCGCGATACCGGACTTTTCTTCCGGTACCTGATGCGGAGAGGATGCCCGCATCATCTACACCGAAACCGCCGCCCCCGGCTTCAGTTGTAGGTCTTGGTGACTCCCTCGAGCAGGTGCTCGAGCGTGTCGTAGGTCGGGGTGGCGACGACGTCCAGCAGATCCGCGGCCACCGGAGCGTTGCGTTCGGCGGCGACCTTCGCGAACTGGGCGCCGTCGTTGGTCCGGAAGCCGTGCTCGGCGGCCAGCCGCTGCAACTCCGGGTCGGTGGACAACAGGCGACCGAGCCGGTCACCCGTCTCGCCGAACGGCACCAGCGTGTGCCGGGACAGCACCGTCGGGGAGGGGTACACCAGCGTCATCCCGGGTTTGATCTGGCCGCGCACCAGCGCCTCGACGTACTGCGCCTCGTAGATCCACGCCATCGGCGTCGGGCCCATCCCCGTGGCGAGGTAGTTGTTGAACGGGCCCTCGGTGGTGTTCTCGGTGTAGCCCTGGCCCACGAACAGCCGCGACACCGCGGGCAGGACGGCCTGCTCGGCGGTTTGTCCCTGCACGATCGCGTTGTTGTTCGCGGCATAGCTCGCCGCGGCCAGATACATGGCGGCGGAATTCGAGCTACGCGGGTCGGTGGTGGAGATCAAGATGTTCTTGCGCACCGGGTAGGCGGTGTTGCCGGGCAGCTCGTCCCAGCGCGTGCCGTTGCGAACGAGTTCGAGGTAGCGGCGCAGGTCCAGCGTCGGCACCGGGCCTGGGCGCACCGCGCCCGCCCGGGTGAGCAGATCGGTGATCGGCGCGAACGTCGCGACGGCCATCGGCGAGGAGAACGGCGTGTACTTGGCGGTCACATTGCGCTGCCGCTGGATTCGCTCGGCCGCCTGCTCACTGGATGGGAAGGCGAAGTCGAATTTCGCGAGATCGATGGACGTGGCGATCTGGCGCGACCCGGCGGGCTCGACCTCAACGCGCACGCCGCCTCGCGCCAGCGCGTCGATCACCTTCTGGTCCTGGAAGAACGGCATCTTCTCCGACCCGACCACGCCGCGCACAACCGTGAGCGGCGCGCCGGGAGCCGGAGCGGCCGCGGGCGCTTCGGGACCGGGTTGCCGCACGGCGAGAACGACGGCGATCACCGTCAGGATGACGACGGCGCCCACCGCATAGGGTGCGAAACGCTTCTTCGACGACCCCAAGTCACGCAGCCGCGACAGTGGCCCCGAAGGGCTCGCGGAGGGCTCGGGCGTCTTGTCCATCGGGACCGTGGCGGGTTGGACCTCCGCTTCGGGGGACTTCTCCAACTCCCGTCGCACCACTCGCTCGATCAGGATCGGAACGAATTGCCGCACCGGATGGCCCGCGAACTTCCGCCGGGCCGCGCCCACGGTGCTCTCGATATGCTCGGGAGAATATGTCTCGGTGTAGTTTTCGACCAGCCGCTCCGTCATCTGACGGATCGCCTGTTCCTCGCGGACGGTATCGACAACCACCACAGTCTCCTCGGCGTCGGGGGGGTAACGCGGCAGCGTCTCCGGCCTGCACCGCGCCGGCCAACACTAGCCCCATCACGCGACCGCCGACATCCACGCAGACTTCCCTCCGGTGAACGATTTCGGCTGCGCCGGTGCGCATCTCACGACGACGCGCGGGTCCGTCTGCCCAGCTCACAGGCTCGCGATCGACCCGAGCGGAGCGCTCGCGGCGGCACCGTGCCACCGCGGGCGGCGCAGAACCCGCCATGGAGAATTCAATGGGCAATCCCCGACCCGCCACCACATGTTGTATTCCCGTTTCCCGCCGCCGCGCGGACGTGACGGCTCATCGACGCCATACTCGTGGCGCTCGGTTCCATACCCCACCGGACGCCCTAGTCAGCGGCAGAAAGTTACTTCCGGGTAGCGCGCACCGAGTAGTTGACGATATCGTCAGCATATTGCTGTCGAAAGGAGCCCTATGTCTCGCGTCGCTGTGGTCACCGGTGCGTCGTCCGGAATCGGGAAGGCCACGGCCGCCGCACTGGCCGGGCGGGGATATCGCGTGATCGGAACCAGCCGCAACCCCGCCACCATCGGCTCCGACGCCGTCGTGCCCGGCGTCGAGTACCGGGCGCTCGACCTCACCGACCCGGCGTCGATCGCTGCCTTCACCGCCGGTCTGGACCAGGTCGACGTACTGGTGAACAACGCGGGCGAAAGCCAGGCGGGCCCGCTCGCCGAACTACCCACCGACGCCGTCGAACGACTGTTCCAGCTGAATGTGCTCGGACCGGTCGCCCTGACCAAAGCGGTGCTGCCCGGCATGCGGGAACGCCGGTACGGCCGCGTCGTCATGGTCGGATCGATGCTCGCCAGCTTCCCAATGCCCTACCGCTCGTCCTACGTCGCCACAAAGGCGGCCCTGCGCGGCTTCGCGGTGGCCGCCCGCTTCGAGGAATCCCCCTTCGGCGTCTGGATCACCGCCGTAGAGCCCGGCCAGATCGACACCGGCCTGCGCGAGCGCCGCACCAAGTACCTCACCGAAAACTCCCCCCACACCGCCGATTTCACAACTTTCATGGCGAAACTGGACGACAAGCAGGGCAAGGGCATCACCCCGGAGAAGGTCGCCACCACGATCGTCAAAGCGATCGAAGCCGACCGCCCCCAACCCCTCTACGCCGTAGGCAGCAACGCCCCCGCCCTCTTCACCCTCCGCCGCCTCCTCCCCCGCACGGTCATGGAGCGCGTCATCGCCCGCGCCCACGGCCTTTCACGCTGATCGCGCCGCAGCTACGTCCCGTGATGATCCGACCGTCATCGGGAACGATAACGCTGGGTCGGACAGTTCGAACCGGCACCCGGGGCGGATTCTAAAAGATCGCGGATCGATGGAACCGGTCGGCGTTGCGGTGCGTCATATTTAGTGTCACCACAGTTCTCAGCGGGGCGGACATCGAAAGGGTGACGGCGCAACACAATTTATCGGGGTGGGAAGTCTATGAAGATTCGTAAGTCTGTTGTGACGGCATTTGCCATCGGCGCGTTTACAGCGTCGGGGGTGATCACCGGCCCGGCCACGGCGACTGCGGCGTCTGGGGCGTGTGCCGGGAACTTTCATGTGATCAGGGCCGTGAACGGGTACATCGAATGGGGGCTGACGTCCCAGTGCACCGGTGACGACTGGCACCCGCACAAGGTCACCGTACAGCTCGAGACGCAGGTCGGCGACTCGTGGGTACAGGTGCTACGCAGGAGCAGCCCCGCTTTCGATGAAGGGAAGCCGGTGGTTGTCCTGCAGTATCACAACGATCGGTGTCGGACGAACACCACCAACAGGTACCGGGCGAAAGGCTGGATCAGCGCCGGTAAGCACGCGACCTCCGGGACGTCGGAGGTGGCCTCGCTGCCCTGCGGGGATGTCGAGGGGCGAGGATAACCGCGGCCAGTTCGACGTGATCGGGTGATCGTCACCCGATCGCCGCCCATGCCGAGGGGACCGGTGCACAGCAGAAGCGGCCGGTGCGCGTCACTGTTACGTTGATCGAGGCCGATTGCCGGGCCGAACCGGCCGTTTCCGCGTCCACCACCGCGATCCAGAGGAGCACAGCCGACGATGTCACCGAGCGAGCGCACTACCGATCGTGTCCTGGCCGTGTGGGCACCCCCGGAATTCGTGTCCGACGGCAGCAACGGAATTCTGAGCTGGGTCGGACCGGCGCTGCGTACGCCGACCGGGTTGCGGTTGTCCCTCGCAGCGCAAGCGGTCGGCGGTGCCGCGCCGTCGTTGCGGACTTACCAGGTCGGGGTGTCGGCACTGGCCAACGGTGTGGCCACCGAGGTCGGCTGGGGCACTAGCTCGTCCGACACCCACGCCGGTACCACCTTCACGTTGCCGGATCTCGACGTGGATATGGCACCGGTCGACATCGAGTTGACCATCGACGACGTCACCACCGACGGCCCCTGGGTGAGGCGACTGTCTTGGCCGAATGACACCGTCTACTCCGCGCCGTTGTGCGATCCACGGGGACGATTGGCCATGCTGACGGATCCAGCCTTCGTCAGCGACGATGAAGGTCCGATCGAGGCCTGGATCGGACCGATCACGCTCGATCCCAACGGAATCGAGTTCCTCTACACCGCGACCGCGCTCGACGAACGCGCGCCTTCGATCTGGGACTACGAGGTCAATGCCGTCCTGCGCTCCAACTTCGGGACATCGGAGGTAGTGGCCGGTGAATCGACCTCGGCGACACGAACGATCAGGACCTTCCAGGCTCCGATTCCGGACGACATCGCGGACCCACCCTGGGATTTCGAGCTGATCCTTACCGACCACACGGCAGGGTTGACCTGGTCGGCGGAGTTCTCCTGGAGCGGGCCGACGCCCTAGCGCAGGCACCCAAGCTTCCGTGTAGAGGTCGGACGTAGTGGCGCGACCCGAGAAAACTCGGGTGCACCTTTGACGTTCGAAGAGCCGCCACGGTAGGCATCTAGTCGATGACGACCTGGATGTGGTCGCGGACTCGATGAACCGAGGAGCGCTCATCCCTGCTGCGGACGCATTGCGGACCGAGGACGCCGACACCGGCAAGCCTGACGACAAAAAGCGGATCTATCCGCGACCTCGCTGGTGCCCCGAGTCGGACTCGAACCGACACTTGGCGGATTTAAGAACCTCCGGGTCGCCTGACAAGTCGGCCCGCCACCTGCGGAAATGTCCGACGACACTCCCCAAAGTCACTCTCGGCTCGCGGGTTTGCCTCAAACTTGCCCGGGTCTGCGAGGGTTGGCACCGACCCCGTACGGGTCGGCAGAGCCCCTACCGGGGTGGGCCGGAGCTGGGGCCGTACTGCGCAGGTGGCGAGTCATCCTCTTCCTCGATGCGCTGGCGGATCGCGTCCACGGTACGGTCCTGGGGAATGCGCGGCGGCCAGAAGATCGCCAGCACCAGCACAACCAGCGGCAGGCCGATAGCGACTGCGTAGCCCAGAGTGATCACGACCAACTCCCTTTTTCCAGGTACGCGACGGCCATCGAGTACCGAGGGCAGCGATGTCCGGCGTGGATCGCCATGACGTGATGGGCGTGCGACCGCCCACGCAATGGGTCTGTCCACCTACACGCTGGCGGATAGATCTCCAGCCGCCGCAGCCCTGCAACCACGCGGCGCAATGTCGGTGAATCGGTAAGCCATTCCATCGCGTTCCCCTGTCGCCTGTTCCACCCTGATGAGTTGGCATGCACCCACCGCCGAGGGACTTCGACGTTGCACCGGGCGGTGGGGCCGAGGAGAAGCCTCGTAAACCTTCATCACCCGAAGGGATAGGTCCGGAATAGGGACGCATCCGAACAAGGGCGGCACCCTGGAATAGGGACGTACCCTGGAAACATGAGCCCTTCGCCCCACGCCGGTCAGTCCGTCGCGGCCGAGCGGAAAATCGCGGGCCTGAGCCAGCTACAGCTAGCCGACCGCGCCAACTACAGCCTGGCTATGGTCAAGGCGGTTGAGCAGGGCCGGGAGCCTGCCAGCCCGGCCTTCCTCGCTGCCGCCGCGCGGGTGCTCCGGGTGGAACCCGAACGGCTGACCGGCGCACCATACCGCGATCTCATCGAGAAGGACGGCCCGCTGGACGGGCTTGCCGAGTTGCGCGCGGTGCTTGCCGAAGGCCGATACGTGCGGGCTGTTGAACCGCTCCCGTTGGCCGAGCTTGCCGCCGAAATGGCTGCTGTGGACCTCGCGTATCGGAATGATAGGGGCCGCATTGCCCTTGCGCGGATTCCCGGCCTACTGCGGAACCTGTACGGAGCGCTGCACGAGGCTCGCGAAGATGAGCGCGGTGCAGTGTTCTCGCTGATGTGTGCTGCGTACGTCACGACAGAACGGCTGTGCAGGAGATTCGGGTTCATTCAGCTCGCGCCGACTGTGCTCGACCGTCTGGAATGGGCCGCCGAATCAGCGGACGATCCGCTGTATCAGGCGCAAGCCAAGGTCAAGCGGGCGCGAGTTCTCATGTACCACAACGCAAACGACACAGGCCTACGGCTGGTTGAAGACGCGCTCGACGGAATCGAAGGCAATGGAGAGGCTGCTAACGCTGTGCGCGGATACGCGCACTTGTGCGGGGCGATCGTGGCTGCCCGTGCTGTCCGTCCCGATACCGCCGCCGAGCACATCGAACACGCGCGACGTCTCGCCCAGACCATGCCTGGCGAATCCGACCTCTACGGCACCCTGTTCGGCCCAGCCAATGTCGGCATTCATTCCGTTGCCGTGGCGTTGGAAGTCGGTAACCCCGATAGGGCTGCGCGGGAAGGCTCAGTTCTCGCGCTCCCCGAGAAGATCGCACCGCCGCGCGCAGGGCACCACTGGCAGGACGTAAGCCGCGCGTGGCTGATGATCGGCAAACCGGATAAGGCGCTGGAAGCCCTGAACAACGCCCGCCGGATCGCACCACAGCAGACCCGCCTACACCCCGCCGTCCGGGAGACCGTCCACGGCATCGCAGCCGCACAGCGCAGGCAAACCAGCAGCCTTGCCGGGTTTGCCTCCTGGCTAGGTGTTCAAGTCTGACGGTGATGTCGGTTCGACCTCGAGCGTCGGCGGATTCGGGTGTCTCGTTCAGCAACGTACGTCGCTGGTGACGGGCACGGCCTTCGGCACACCGCGGCGTCGTTGGCGATCAGTGTCGGCGCGAACATCAAGATCGTGCAGAAGATGCTGGGTCACAAGACGGCGACGTTGACCTTGGACTTGTAGGGGCATCGCTTCGATGACGACCTGGACCCGGTCGCGGACCGATGAACCGGGGAGCTCTGGCCGCTGCTGCGGACTCACTGCGGACTGCGGGCGCGGACACGGTCGGACCGGAAGGCGGAGAAAACGATCTACTTGCGGCTTCGTAAGTGCCCCCAGTCGGACTCGAACCGACACTTGGCGGATTTTAAGTCCGCTGCCTCTGCCAATTGGGCTATAGGGGCGTCCGGGACAGCGTACCGAGTCGTACGGCTGTACCGGAATTCCGAGTGTTCCTCGGGGTGGCGGGGCGTCGGCCGTGGGCGGATGCCGGAGGGCGCGGTCGGGTGACCGGCGCCGGTGGCGGTTGTTTCGAGCCCGGGTCGGCAGGCGTCCCAGAGAACTAGATCGGTCTGGGCGGGCCGGTGTTAACGTCCGCCGGTCGGCTCGGCGTGTCGGGCGTCAGCGCCGGGGTGGCACCGGGATTCGGGCGAGGTCGGTGGCGATGTGGATCTCGCCGGTGAAGTACTTCGCCGCTTCGGCCAGGTGCTCGTCGAGGTCGCGGTAGCGCTGGGAGAAGTGGGTGAGGACCAGGGTGCGGACGCCCGCGTCGGCGGCGGCCCGCGCGGCTTGGCCCGCGGTGAGATGGCCGTATTCGACGGCGAGGTCTTCGTCGGCGTCCAGGAAGGTGGCTTCGATGACGAGCATGTCGGCGTCGGCGGCGAGTTCGCCGACCCCGGCACACAGCCGGGTGTCCATCACGAAGGCGAAGCTCTGACCGGCTCGGGGCTCGCTGATCTCCGCCAAAGTGATGGTGCGACCGTCGAACTCGACCTCGCCGCGCTGTTGCAGCTCGGAGATGATCGGTCCGCGCAACCCCAAGGCGCGCAACCGATCCGGCAGGATGCGCCTGCCGGGCGGCTCGCTGAGCCGATAGCCGAAGGTGTCCACCGGATGCGAGAGCCGTACCGCCGTCACCGTGAACGGCGCCCCCGGCAAGTCCACGGGGCCGGGACCCGCGACCGGGCGCGGCCGCAGTTCGGCGCGGTGATAGTAGGACGTCGCGTTGACCAAGCGGTCGTAGTACACGGCGCCCGACGCCGGGAAGCAGACGTCGACCGGATGCGGCACCCGATCGAGGTTGATCCGCTGCACCACTCCGGCCAGCCCGAGGCTGTGGTCGCCGTGGAAATGGGTGATGGCGATCCGGCTGATCCCGGTGACGGACACACCGGCGTAGGTCATCTGCCGCTGCGTACCCTCACCGGGGTCGAACAGGATCGCCTCGTCGTCCCACCGGAGCAGGTACCCGTTGTGGTTTCGCTGTTTCGTCGGCACCTGACTCGCGGTTCCGAGAACAACCAACTCACGCTGCGACACCGCGTCAGGCTATCCGCCGGCCTCCGGCACGCCGAACAGGGCCGCGCTACGGGGTGGCGGCGGCCTTCCGGACCAGGGAGTGGCGCCGGGAGTAGGCGAAGTAGACGACGAAGCCGATCAGCATCCACCCCAGGAACCGCAGCCAGGTCTCCACCGACAGGTTCAGCATCAGCCACAGGCACGACAGCACCGCCAGGATGGGGATCAGCGGCACCAGCGGCACCCGGAATCCGCGCGGCAGGTCCGGCCGCGTGCGTCGCAGGATGAGCACGCCGATCGATACCAGCACGAACGCGAACAGCGTCCCGATGTTGACCATCTCCTCCAGCGTGCCGAAATCCACGAACCCGGCCAGCAGCGCGCACGCCACGCCGACGATGACGGTGACCCGCACCGGCGTGCCGTTGGCGCCGGTGTGCGCGAGCCTGCGCGGCATCAGTCCGTCGCGCGCCATCGCGAACAGCACCCGGGTCTGTCCGAGGTACATCACCATGACCACCGTGGTGAGCCCGGCGAGGGCGCCGATGGAGATGATGTTCTTCGCCCAGGTCACCCCGTGGATGGCGAACGCCGTCGCCAGCGTCGCGTCACCGCCGGACAGCTCGGTGTAGGGCACCATGCCGGTGAGCACGAGCGACACCGCGACGTACAGGACGGTGACGATCATCAGCGAGCCGAAGATGCCGCGCGGCACCGCCTTCTGCGGGTTTCGGGTCTCCTCCGCGGTGGTGGCGACCACGTCGAACCCGATGAACGCGAAGAACACCAGGCTGGCCGCGGCGAGCAGGCCGTACCAGCCGAAGTTGCTGTCCCCGGCGCCGGTCAGATAGGAGAACAGCGACTGCCGCAGGCCCTCGCCCCGCTCACCGGGTTGCGACGGCGGAATGTAGGGCGAGAGGTTCGAGGACTTGAAATAGGTGAAGCCGACGACCAGCACCAGCGCGATCACACCGAGCTTGATGGCGACCGCCACCGCCGACACCCGCGAGGAGATCTTGGTGCCGGTGGCGAGCAGCACGCCGAGCACGGCGATCAGCAGCACCGCGCCCCAGTCGAAGGTCACCGGGCCGAGGTGCGCGATCGGGGAGATGTCCCCGAGCACCTCGCCGAGGTACTGCGACCAGCCCTTGGCCACCACCGCCGCGGCGAGGGCGAACTCCAGGATCAGGTCCCAGCCGATGATCCAGGCGACGAGCTCGCCGAAGGTGGCGTAGGAGTAGGTGTAGGCGCTGCCCGCCACCGGCACGGTGGACGCGAACTCGGCGTAGCACAGCGCGGTCAGCCCGCAGGCGATCGCGGCGAATACGAAGGCCAGCGAGACCGACGGTCCCGCGACATTGCCCGCGGTGCGTGCGGTGAGGGTGAAGATGCCCGCCCCGACCACGACGGCGACGCCGAAGACGGTGAGGTCCCAGGCGGTCAGGTCCTTGCGGAGTTTCGAGTCGGGTTCGTCGGTGTCGCGGATCGACTGTTCGATGGATTTGGTGCGGAACAAACCGCCCCACCGAGACGAGACATCACCCGCCGGATCGGCTTGTGGCCCGGGGTTAGTCACGCGTTCTCCTTAGATCGTGCTGCTGTGCTTGGTGTTCTGTACCCATACGGCGAGGTGATGCACGCCGGCCAGGAATTTGCTGATCCATGGTGCGATGGCGGCGACGATCAGCCTCCGCGCAAACCATGACCGTCCCGGCGGTACCGGGAATCGGCGAACTCGTGACCTGGGTCATAGAACCGAGCCAAACTACCCGACATCGACATTCCGAGACCAACCGAGCCGTGGTGTTGCCGCTTCAACCATTCTTAGAAGATCGCAGCTCGGACAGCGTTGTGGAGGATTCGTATGTTCTGTTCACGCCCGTCGGGCAACCGGGTCGCGGCAGGTGGTTTGCCCGCCGCACCACCGGGCACCCCGCAATCGACAGGCAAACCCGCAGCGGCCTACCCCCAGAAAGCGTTGAGCTGATGGTCCACGTGGAAATCACCGTGCCGACGACACCGGAACAGGTCTTCGACGTTCTCGCCGACGGATGGCTGTTCTGCGCCTGGGTGGTCGGCGCCACGCACATCCGCGACGTCGACGGCGAATGGCCCGGCGTCGGCTCCCAGCTGCACTACAGCGCGGGTGTGTGGCCGTTCACCGTGAACGACACCACGCAGGTCGTGTCGGTGGACCCGCCGCACATGCTCGAACTCGAGGCCAAACTCTCGCCGCTCGGCGCCGCGTGGATCCGTCTGGAACTCGTGGAGACCGCGCCCGGCGAGACCCAGATCCGGATGTACGAGCACGCCGAGCGAGGGCTGGGCAACCTGATGCCCAACGTGCTGCAAGAGCTGCTCTTGGTGCCCAGGAACAAGGAATCGCTGTCTCGGCTCGCCGATATCGCGGTCGGCAAAGCCCGTATCGCAGGCCGCACCGGAGCCCGGACGGGAGCGGAGACTCACGCCGAGGCACGCCTCGACGGCCACCAACCGCAGAACTGACGCCCGGACGAAGCTCCGTCAGGCGATCGACAGGGCGATGCCGTCGAGGATGTCGTGCTCGCTGACGACCAGTTCGGCGATGCCCGCGCGCCGGGACAGTTCCTCCGCGAGCACCTCGGTGATGACCGCGCCGCCGCCGATCACGTCGACCCGGCCCGGGTGCATCGGCCCCAGCGCGGCGCGCTGATCGTGGTCCATGGCGATCAGCCGGTCGCAGACCTGGCGGACCTGGTCCATGGTCAATCGGGTGAGATGCACCCGCTCCGAGTCGTATTCGGGAAGATCGAGCGCGATCGCGGCCAAAGTGGTCATCGTGCCCGCAACGCCGACCCAGGTGTGCGCGCCCTCCACGGGGACGTGGGTGAACGCTTCGGTCAACCGCTCGGTGGCGAAGGCGCGGGCCGCGGCGATCTCTTCGGCGGTGGGCGGGTTGCCCGCGAGGCAGCGCTCGGTGATCCGGACGCAGCCGATGTCGGCGGAGAACGCCGATCGCACCCCCGCGCTGTCCCCGAACACCAGCTCGGTCGATCCGCCGCCCAGATCCACCACGACGAAGGGACCCGAGGCGCTGGACAGTTCGCCGATCGCGCCCGCGAACGACAGGCGCGCCTCCTCGTCGCCGGTGATCACCTCCGCTTCCGCACCCGCGACCACGGTACCGAGTTCGGCCCTGGCCATGGCGAAGAAGTCCTCGCGGTTGGCGGCGTCCCTGGTGGCGGAGGTGGCCACCATCCGCACCCGGCCCACGCCCGCCTCGCGCATCAGCGCGGCGTAGTCGGCCAGGGCGGCGCGGGTGCGTTCGATCGCCTCGGGCGCCAGCGAACCGGTCGCGTCGACCCCTTGGCCGAGGCGGACGATGCGCATCTCGCGGTGCACGTCGGCCAGGCGCCCGTCACCGAGCACGTCGGCGATCAGCAGTCGGATGGAGTTCGTGCCGCAATCCACGGCGGCTACGCGGTCACTCATCACTGTGCTCCAGTCTCTCGCGGGCCGGTCGGGCGCGGCGCGGGCCAGTCGGCCGGAACGGCGGTGCCACGCAGGCCGTGCTCGGCGGCCAGCGCAACCGCCTCGTCGCCGAGCGGATTCACCCCCGGCCCCTTGGCCAGTGCGTGCGCGATCAGGACGTGCAGGCACTTGACCCGCTCGGGCATCCCGCCGCCGGTGAAATCCGTACCGAGCGATTCGATTTCGTCCCGTTCGGCCAGATAGCTCTCGTGTGCGGCGCGATAGGCGGCGGCCAGCTCCGCGTCGGCGGCCAGCCGCTCGGTCATCTCACGCATCACACCGGCGGATTCCTGCCTGCTCGCCTCCGCGGTGAGCCGGGGATCGGTCAGATAGTAGAGCGTCGGGAAAGGGGTGCCGTCGGGCAACCGGGGCGCGGTCTTCACCACGGCCGGGATCCCGTCCGGGGTGCGATAGGCGATGGCGAGCACGCCGCGCGGCGCACGGCCGAGCTGCTCGGCGATGATCGCGAGATCCTGGTCGTTCGGGGCGGTCACCTAGGTCCTTCCGGTGCATGCGGTGCGGTGGGCGGCGCCGGAGCGGCCGCGGGCGTCGGCTGCGGCTCGGCGATGCTGCGCCACAGCTCGGTGTACCAGGGATCGGGTTGCCTGGCTCTGGTGGGCGCCGGGGGCGGGGCGGGCGCCTCGATGCCGGGCACCTGCACGATGTACGGCGTCTCGCCGGGCAGCACCAGGCGAAGGCGGTCCCGCGCCTCGGTCCGGATGTAGGCCGGATCCTGTTGCTGCGCACGGCGATCCCGCAACCGGGCCAGATCCGCCTCGAGTTCCTCGCGCTGCTGCGCGAGCTGCGCGGCCTCCGCGCGCTGGGTGAAGTACGTGCGCATCGGCACGGCGAGGGTGAGCGCGAGGCCGCACACCACCATCGCGAGGATCACCGCCTTGCCGGTGGACAGGCCCAGGAACGTGTGGTCGTGCCTGCCGACGGCCGAACCCCGCGCGCTCTTGCGCGGTTTCGGCTTCTCCGCGCTCTCCGATCGCCTGCGGCCGCGCTTGGCCGCGGCATCGGCCGGGCGCGATCCGTCGGCTCGCGACGTGCGGCGGTCCCCACGTCCGGCCGGACTGGTCCCACGCGCACGTCGCTCCGTCATCTCACGCCTCGGTCTCTGCTTCGCGGCACTCCCGGGGCCCTGGGTGGTCACGCACCGCTACCTCCTCAGGGCCCGTCGCTCGTACCGCAGGTCAGCCTTCGAACGCGAAGCGAGGAAACGCGACGTCGCCGGCGTAACGAGCCGAATCGCCGAGCGCGTCCTCGATGCGCAGCAGCTGGTTGTACTTGGCGACCCGCTCGCTGCGAGCGGGGGCGCCGGTCTTGATCTGGCCGCTGCCCACCGCGACGGCGAGGTCGGCGATGGTGGTGTCCTCGGTCTCGCCGGACCGGTGCGACATCATCGTCTTGTAGCCGTTGCGGTGCGCCAGCTCCACCGCGTCCAGGGTCTCGGTGAGCGTGCCGATCTGGTTGACCTTCACCAGCAGCGCGTTGGCGGCGCCCTTGGCGATGCCCTCTTCCAGGCGCTCCGGGTTGGTGACGAACAGGTCGTCGCCGACGAGCTGGATCTTCTCGCCGATCTGGTCGGTCAGGGTCACCCAGCCGTCCCAGTCGTCCTCCGACAGCGGGTCCTCGATGGACACCAGCGGGTAGGCGCCGATCAGGTCGGCGTAGAACTGCGCCATCTCCTCGGCCGAGCGCACGACGCCCTCGAACTTGTAGCCGCTGCCGGTGCTGTAGAACTCGGTGGCCGCGACGTCCAGGGCGAGCGCCACGTCGCTGCCCAGCTTCAGGCCGGTCTTAGCGATGGCCTCGCTGATCAGGTCGAGCGCGGCCTTGGTGCCCGCGACGTCGGGTGCGAAACCGCCCTCGTCACCGAGGCCGGTGGACAGGCCCTTGGCCTTCAGCACCGACTTCAGCGCGTGGTAGACCTCCGCGCCCCAGCGCAGCGACTCCTTGAAGGTGGGCGCGCCGATCGGGGCGACCATGAATTCCTGCACGTCGACGCCGGTGTCGGCGTGCGCGCCGCCGTTGAGGATGTTCATCATCGGGACGGGCAGCACGTGCGCGTTCGGACCGCCGAGGTAGCGGAACAGCTCGAGCCCCGAGGACTCGGCGGCGGCGCGGGCCACGGCCAGCGAGACACCGAGCAGGGCGTTGGCGCCGAGCCGGGACTTGTCCTGGGTGCCGTCCAGATCCAGCAGCACCTGATCGACGGTGCGCTGCTCCACGGCGTCCAAGCCGATGACGGCCGGCGCGATCTCGTCGAGCACACCATCGACCGCCTTGCGCACACCCTTGCCGCCGTAGCGTTCGCCACCGTCGCGCAGTTCGACGGCCTCGTGCTCGCCGGTGGACGCGCCGGAGGGGACGGCCGCCCGGGTCAGGGTGCCGTCGTCGAGAGCGATCTCGACCTCGACGGTGGGGTTACCGCGGGAATCCAGGATCTCGCGAGCTCCGACCTGTTCGATGATGGCCACGAAAACGACACTCCTTCGGCTGCTGACACGGTTGGTCTCACGGGATGGGCCGTGCGTTGCGAGCCTATCGTCCCGGCAGCGAGGCGGGTAACCGGCACTCCGGGGACCGGAGGATCACACTCGGCGGCCGACGCTGTAACTCGCGGCTCGATCGCGCACCGTCAGCAGGTAGCTGCGCGACTGGTTGTAGGTGAGCAACGCTTGCTGCCAGCCGTGCTCGGAGGTGAGATCGCCGCCGCTCGCGCATAGGTACCTGGCGGCGGTCAGCGCGGCGTCGTCGATGTTCTGCGGATCCGCGGTCGCGTCTCCGTTGGCGTCGACGCCCCAGCGCTTCCAGGTCTCCGGGATGAACTGCAGCGGGCCGACGGCGCGGTCGTGCACCGGATCGCCGTCGAGTGCGCCGCGGTCGGTGTCCTCGACCAGCGCGACGCCGGGCGAGCCGTCCAGCGCGATGCCGATGATCGGCGGGCGTATCGAGCCGTCATCGCCGAGCCGCGCACCGCGATGGGTGCCGTGCCCGCTCTCCACGCTCGCGATGCCCGCCAGCGTCGTCCACGCGATGCCGCAGTCGGGGCGGGCCCTGGTCATCACGGCCGCCGCGTAGCCGTACGCCTCCAGGGCGACCTGCGGGATGCCGAGCCGCCCGGCCTGCTCGCCTGCCCAGCCGCGCAACTGGTCGGCCGTGCGGCCGGGAGCGTCCAGGTCGATCACGGGCAGCGGCGCCCCGGGTCCGGGCGGAATGCCCTCCGGGATCGGGGTGCGGTCGATCCCGCAACCGGCGAGCCCGAGAATCACCACGACGGCGGCCGAGACGCCGGTCTTTCGCAACATCCCTTCCATGATCCAGGTGACGGCTCGTGCCCGCGGGAAGCCGGTGACGGAGTCCACGGCGTGTCGGCCGTGCGCATGACCCGTGGCGGTTCAGACGAGCAACTCGTTGGTCGCGTTGTGCGTCGGCGCGGCGAGAACGGTTCCGGTGTGACCCGATTCGGCGATCCGCCCCTGATCGAGGACCAGCAGGCCGGGACAGTATTCGGCGACCAAGGCCATGTCGTGGGTGATGATCAGCAGGGCGGTGTCGCGTTCGGCCCGGATCCGGTCCAGCAGCGCCATGATCGCGGACGCGGTGGTGTGGTCCAGTGCCGAGGTGATCTCGTCGCACAGCAGCACGGCGGGTTCGGCGGCGAGGGCGCGCGCCAGGGCCACGCGCTGGCGTTGTCCGCCGGACAGCTCGTGCGGGTAGCGGGCGGCCAGATCGGCGGACAGTTCGACCGCGGCGAGCAGTTCGGTGACCCGCCGCGCGAGGTCCCGGCGCGCGACGCGCCCGATCCGCCGCAGCGGACGGCCGAGCGTCTGCGCCACGGTGCGGCGCGGGTTGAGCGCGGAGCGAGGGTTCTGGGTGACCAACTGGATGCCGCCCGCGCCGTAGCGGATTCGCCTGTTCGCGCCCACGACGATCGGGTTCCCGCGCAACTCCAGTGATCCGGTCGCCGAACGGTGCAACCCCGCGATGACGCGCGCCAGAGTGGTCTTGCCCGCGCCCGACGCGCCGACCACCGCGAGCGCCGAACCCGCTTCGAGCGCGAAATCGATGTCGGCGAGCACCTGGTGTCCGTCGATCGAGGCGTTGATCCCCTCGGCGCGCAGCGCGAAATCCGGCGGTCGAGCGTCGGTCGCGACGACAGCGGAGGACGCGTGACCGTTGCTCGCCGGTTCGCATTCGTCCGCCCGCTTCGGCTCGTCGCGTCGAACAGCCACACCGTTGGGCGTCCGACCGGCGGACCGTGACGGAGTGTCCGGCACGGTGCGTTGCTCGCGTCCGCCCGCCGCCGCAGTTCGTGCTGGATCGGGGCCGCCGGGCCGCGACCATCCGCTGTCGGGCACCGGCGCGAGCTCGGCCTGGCCACCGACCGCCATGGCGTCGACCGGATCAGCGGACGTGGCGGTCGACGGGCCGGGTGCGGACCCGGTCACCACACCGGATGTTCTCGCTGCCGAAGCGGTCGCACGAACCGGAGGCACGGATACCTGAGGCACCACACCGAGTTCGACGATGTCGTCGGCGATCGAGTGCACGAGGGCGGTGTCGTGACCGGACAGCAGGATCGCGGTCATCCGCTCGCGGGCGAGTGCCGCGAGCTGTCCGGCGATGTCGGTGCGCAGCGCGCCGTGCAGCCCGGCGAGCGGTTCGTCGAGCACCAGCACTCCGGTGCGGCGGATCAGCGCTCTGGCGAGGGCGACGCGGCGCTGCTGGCCGCCGGAGAGTTCACCGGGACGGCGGCGCAGGTAATCCGACGAGAGGCCGACGAGCGCCAGCGTTTCGGTCAGCGTGGACTCCGACACCTTGGGCGACACCTCACGAAGCAGCGCGCGTACGCGTAACAGCGGGTTCAGCGCGGATCCCGGATCTTGTCCGACGTAGGCGATGTGCCGCCGCCGAAATCGTCGCAGCGCCGCAGGATCGAGCGTGAGCACGTCGTGACCGGCAACCGACGCCGAACCTGTCGCTCGCGCCGAGGCGGAGGGCAGCTGTCCGAGCAGGGCCCGCATCACCGTCGTCTTACCCGAACCGGACGGACCGGTAAGCGCCGTCACCGTTCCCGCCGGTATCCGGAACGTGGTGGGCCCCGCCAAGTTCCGCCCGTCCCGATCGAGCACGGTCAGGTCATCGACCGCGACGAGATCGCCGGTCACCGGTCCGGCATCATCCGCCCGCACCGTCCGGCCGTGCCGCACCGTCACGTTCATTCCCGCTCTCCTCGCCCGAACGCCGAGACCGCCAGGTTCACGCTCACCGCGACGATCGCGATGGCGAGGCTCGGGGCCAGCACGGCCCATGGATTGAGCAGCATGCCGGAGGTGTTCTCGCGCACCATGACCGCCCAGTTGGTCGCACCGAGCGTCGTGGGCAGTTGCAGGAAGGACGCCGTGCTCACGAGATAGACCCCAGCCACGAAACGCAGCCCGAGCTGGGTCGTCGACACTTCGCGCAGATTCGGGATCACCTCCCGGAACACCAGATGCGTCAGCGACTCACCGGCGGCCCGCGCGCTCTCGACGTATCCGGATGCCGCGACCCCGGCAGCGGCGGCGGTGAAGATCCGCGCGCAATAGGGGACGCCGAACAACAGCGCCAGCACGATCAGGCCCCAGGTGCCTGCGTCGGGCCACGAGGTCAGCACGAGCAGGATCCCCAGCACCGCGGGCAGCAGGATGAACAGGTCGGTGCCCAGTTCGATCCACTCGCCGATCCGCGGGCGCAGCGCCGCGACCGCGCCGAGGACACACGACACCCCGGTCACCGTCACCGCGATGACGGCGGCCACCAGCAGCAATCCCCAACCGCCGTACAGCAGTTGGCTGAGCACGTCGCGGCCCAGCCGGTCGGTGCCCAGCGGCGCGCCGGCGCCGGGATCGCCGAACGGGATGCCGATCGCTTGCTCCGCCGGGTGCGGCGCCAGCGTCGGGCCCAGCGCCGCCAGCAGGGTGACCAGCAGCGCGGGCGCGACTGTCAGACGGCCGAGCCGTCGCCGCGCCGGACTCGCGATCTCGGAGGATGGCTTCATCGCCGCCCCCGCGACGACCAGCCGCGGATGCCGTCGGCGGCGGCCAGCATGATCATGATGATCACCCCGGACAGCGCGACCACCGCGGCGACCACCGAGGTGTCCCGATCGGCCACCGAGCCGGCCAGGACCGCACCGAGACCGGGGTAGTTGAAGACGGTCTCCACCACCAGTGCCCCGCCGAGCAGCATCCCCACCGTGGTGGCGAAGCTGGCGACGATGGTCGGCAGCGCGAACGGCAGCACATGCCGAACCAGCACCGTGCGGCTCGAAATACCGTCCAGCACCGCGCTTTCCACATGCGGCGCCGACGCGGCGTCGGCCAGGGCGGCACGCACCACCCTGGTGTTCCACCCGGCCTGGGGCAGCGCGAGCGCCAGCACCGGCAGCACCAGCATCTCGGGCCCGGCGGGCATCCCGGAACGGCCGGTGATGGTGACCGCGGGCAGCCACCCGAGCGCCAGCGCGAACACCAGGATCAGCAGCGTGGAGATCACGAACTCGGGAACCGCCACGGCGGTGGTCGTCGTCGGCTGCAACACGCGCGCGGCCACGCTACCCGGACGCGTCGCCCACCACGCGCCGAGCGCGAGCGACGCGAGCACGGTCACCGCGAGGGCGAGCCCACCGAGCAGCAGCGTCGGCGGGAACTTGTCGACGAGCAGGTCGTTGACCGGCCGTCCGCGCGCCGTTCGCCCGAAATCACCGGTCACGACGCCGGATATCCAATACCAGAACCGCACCGCCAGGGGGCGGTCCAGTCCGAGTTCGTGTTCTTTGGCCGCGATCTGTTCCGGCGTGGCCTCCCGGCCGAGGACGGCGCGGGCAGTGTTGCCCGGCAGCAGGTCCACGGCGACGAAGACGCAGGCCAGCAGCGTCACCAGCAGGATGACGCGCCGGAGCAGGAGTCGCGCGAAGGAGATCACCCGGCCAGCCAAGCCCTTTCCAATTGGACGCGGGCGAAGCCGCCGAGCGTCGGCAGGTCGCGCACCCGGGAAGCGGCGATGTCGATACCGTCGGCCATGCCCCAGACCAGGTATCCGCCGCGCTCGTACTGGATGCGCTGTAGTTCCTCTGCGGCCTGCTGATATTCCTCGTCGCTGTGCGCGCCGAGCGCTTTCGCCGTGGCCGCGTCGAACGCCGCGTCCTTGAAGGCGGTCTCGTTGCGATTCGATCCGCCCGCCAGCAACTTGCTCGCGAAGAAGAGCGTGGAATCGTTCGTGCCCCAGGAGATCGTGTACAGCGGCGCCTTCAGCCAGGTCTGGTCGTAGAAGGCGTTCGGCTCCTGGGTGACCACGTCCAGCCGCACACCGATCTCGGCGAGCTGGGTGGCGATCACCTTCGCCGACTCGACTTCACCAGGCGCCTCGGCCTTGGTGACGAACGGATAGCCACGCCCGGTGTCGAAATTCGCTTCGCGCAGCAGCGCCTTCGCGCGGTCCACGTCGCGGGTGCGCTGGGCGAGGGAGGTGTCGTAGAGCGGGTCGCCGGTGCCGAGAACGTCGTTGGCCACTGTTCCGTATCCGGAGTGCACTTGGTTGACCAGAGCTTCGCGGTCGACGCCGAGCCGCAGGGCGGTGCGCACCCGCGGATCGGCGAACGGCCCGTCGGAGGTGCGCATGGCGACGCCGACCACCGTATCGTTCGCGCGGCGCACGACTGTCAGGTCACCGCGGCCCTCGGCGGTGCGTCCCGCGATGGCGCCGACGTTCGAGGCGAGGTCGATCTGCCCGCCGAGCACCGCGTTGCCCAGCGCGGTCACGCTTTCGAACATGGTGACCTCGATGGCGTCCAGCGGCGGCGGCCCGCCGTGCCACTGCTCGTTGCGCACCAACCGGGCGTTGCCGCCCTGATAGGACTCCAGCCGGAACGGTCCGCTGCCGACCGCCTCGGTGAAATCGGTGCTGTCCTTCTTCACCGTGAAGGTCATCAGCCGGACCAGCAGCGGCAGTTGGTTATTCGGCTCGGGCACCGCGAGGATCACGCGGTTCGGCCCGTCGGCGGTGATGTCCTCCACGGCCACCGGCATTTTCGACGCGCCACCGACCGTGCGCAGCCTGCGCAGCGACCACACGACATCCTCGGACGTCACCGGTGATCCGTCGTGGAAGGTCGCGTTCTCGGCGAGGGTGAAACTCCAGCGCCGCCGATCGGCGTCCGGCTCCCAGCGAGTGGCCAAGCGCGGCACGACATTCGGGTTATCGCCCGGCACGGTGAGGGCGTCGTACACCAGGGAGGCGATCAGGAAGTCGCTGTCGTTGCTGAGGTTGGCGTGTGGGTCGCGTTCGATGCGAGCGGCGGTGCCGAGCGCGCCCACCCGCAGCGTGCCGCCGCGCCGCGCGGGGCCGGACGAGTCCGCGCCGTCGGAACAGGCGGCTACCAGCAACACCGCCCCCGCCCCGAGACTCGACCGCAGCAGTTGCCGTCGATTCAAAACCATTGCGCTGCCCTCATTCCTGAACCGAACCCACCTCGGTACCGCCCACCCAGTGTATTGATCAGGACAGGCTAGCCTAATGGATTGCGCGACTCGCCGATTCCGGCACCGAAACGGCAGCGCAAGGGCGTACCGCCCGCAAACTCCCGAATCGGGCGCGAGCGCACCCGCCGACCGTGGGCCCGGACCGAAGCGTGGTCATACGATCCGGCTATTTTTTCGCCGACTCGCTTAGGTAAGCCTTGCTTCACTAACCCGGAAGGGATACCTTCGCATACAGAACGTGACCCCTGCTTTTCGAACCGATGCGAAGAAGGGACTCTTGGTGAAAAGCGTTCTCTCCGAACGTAAGACGCTTCACCCACAAGACCTCGAACGACGTGAGATGTCCGCGCAGGCGGGCCGGGCGGTGCGGGAGCTCGCCAGAGCGATATCCGCCACACTCGATCACGCGCTCACCGATCCGGCCACCGCCGCGCGCACCCTCACGGACCCGGCGATCATCGAACGGATCGATGCGGCCGCCGCGGAACTCCCGACCGAGGTGCGCGATGCCATGCGCCCGCCGGCCACCGCGGCAGGCGCCGCGATCGTAGGACGTCTTCCGCTGGCGGACAACGAATTCGGGCCCACTCCGCCGAGCTGGCGCGAGGCGGCGAGCTGGAGCGGCGACCCGGTGCGCCGTGCGCGTTCGTTCGAACTCGACCTGGTCATGCTCTTGCTCGCGCGCAGTACGGGTGAGCCGTTCGGCTGGCAGGGGCAGCAGGGCGGACGGTTGGTCAACAACATCGTTCCCGCGGCTGGTCACGAACACGAACAGTCCGGCGCCAGTAGCGAAGTGCTACTGAGCCCGCACACCGAGGACGCCTTCCATCCGCAACGCGCCCACTTACTGATGCTCGGTTGCCTGCGTAACCCGGACCTGGTTGGCACCACCGTGTCGTCGGTGCGCCGGATCGAACTCACCACTGAGCAGCGCGCGTTGCTCAGCACTCCCGCCCTGCCGATCCTGCCGGACGTCTCCTACGGCGATGGATACGGAAACTACTCTGCCGCAGCCGTTCCGACGCTGTGGAGCGCTGCCGGGCCCGACCGTCAGACGCTGCGCTACGACCCCGCATACACTCCGCTCGCCGAGGCGGACGCCGAATTCCGCGCAGCCTACGAACAACTCGCCGCCGAACTCGAACGTGTCTGCGTGACCGCCACGCTGTCCCCCGGTGAGTTGTTGTTGGTGGACAACGATGTCGCCGTGCACGGCCGGGTACCGTTCACCGCGCGATACGACGGCACCGACCGCTGGCTCAAGCGAGTGAACATCCGGCTTCCGGAACGACAGCGGCGGGCCGAGGAAGCCGACGAGAATGGCTACGGGCAACAAATCGTGGCCCCGTTCCGGACAGCGGACACCCCGCCGGCCGCGAGCGGCACTCATGAGCGGGATGCAGTACGACATGATCGAGGACCCCTTGAGCACGCGTGACCGAAGCACACCCTTGCGGGTGTTGAGCCGCAGCGACCTCGCCGACGTGCCGATCACACCGGCCGCGGTGGTGCGCGCGGTGGAGGAGGCGTACCTCGCCTTCGCGGCGGGCGATTCGGACAACCCGCGCAAACTCAGCGTCGCGAACCCGGACGGCTGGTCGGTCGCCTACGCCATGCTCGGCCGGGACGGCCGCAGGCGCGTGGTGGCGATGAAGACCTCCTACAAGTTCGACCCCGGCCACGATCGCAGCACCAAGCGGTACTACACGACCATCACGCTCTACGACGACAGCACCGGTGCGCCGATCGCGATGATGGACTGCGCCCGGGTCGGCGCGTTGCGCACGCCCGCGGTGTCGGCGCTGCTGGTGCGCGAGACGATCCGGCGCGGCGCGGAGAGCGTGCTGCTGATCGGTACCGGCACCCAGGGCCGCAACGCCCTGCCGCATCTGCTCGCCGCCAACCCGCAGCTGCGCAAACTTATGGTCTACGGCACCCACCCGGAGGGGCTGGAAGCCGTGCACCGCGGACTCGCCGAGCATCATCCGCACGCCCTGCTCGAGACCGTGACCGATCCCCGCGCAGCGGCGGCCACGGCCGATGTCGTGCTGGCCACCGCGGGCCCGGCCACCGAGGTGGCGCTCGAATCCGAGGATCTGGCGCCCGGTTCGGTGGCGGTGCTGGTCGGCTACGGACTCGCGCCCTCGACGCTGGCGGAGGCCGATCGCGTGATCGCGACCAGCGCCGAGCAGATGGCGCTGACCGGCACCGACATGGCAGGGCCGGACGGCACGCTGCGCGCGGTGGACGCCGAGCTGCCGCAGATCCTGAATCGCCGTGCGGTGGCGCGCCGCTCGGACGACGAACGCGTCTTCGTCTACAACAGCGGACTGGTGCTGACCGACATCGCGGTGGCCCACGCGCTGGCCGAGCGGGCGATCGCGGAGGGCCGGGGTACGGAGGTGCCGCTGTGGGACTAGCGCACGGAGGTACGCGGTGGGACTAGAACAGTCGAGTATCGCCGTGGAGCCGGGGGCCGACGCGAACGCGCACGAGTCGATCAGCGCGTCACCGATGCCCGCGCATCTCGACCCGTGGGAGCGCCGCCTGCTCGCCGATCCGAACCTGCTCGGTGACTTGTCTTTCGCGATGGGCGGCCCGTTCCATGTGATGTATCCGGCACGGGTCGGCCACAACATCCGGGCCTTCCGCGCCGCTTTCACCCGCGCCGGAGTGCACGGCACGATCTACTACGGCAAGAAGGCGAACAAGGCCGCTTGTGTGGCGCGGGCGTGCGCGGAACACGGCGCGGGCGTCGACGTCGCCAGCGTCGGCGAGCTGACCGCCGCGCTGGCGCAGGGCGTGCGCGGCCCCGAGCTCATGGTGACCGGCCCGGCCAAGGCGGACGACCTGCTGTGGCTGGCCGCCCGGCACGGTTCGCTGATCGCCGTGGACGACCTCGGCGAACTCGAGCGGCTCGCCGCGCTCACGTCTGCCGGGGAGCCCGCGCGCGTGCTGCTGCGCGTGCTGCCCGCCGCCTCGGCCAGCCGATTCGGCATGACATCCGGCGAAATCGAGGACGCGCTGGCGCTGTGCGGCGCTCGCGCACCGATCCGGCTGGAAGGCTTCAGTTTTCACCTGTCCGGCTACGACGCGGTCGCGCGGGCGGAATTGGCGGGCGAGCTGATCGCCCGCTGCCTGCACGCGCGCACACTGGGGCATCCGGCCACTACCGTGTCGATCGGCGGTGGCTTCGGCGTCGACTACGTTCCGGCGGACGCCGCCCTGGAGTTCACCGCGGGGATGGGCAGGCAGTGGTTCCACTCCGGGAAGTCCTTCGATTCGTACTATCCGTACCACTTTCCGGTGCCCGGCGCGGCCATGCTCACCCAAATCCTCGAGCACGACGATCTCGCCGGGCGATTGCGCGACAACGCCGTGCGCCTGGCGATCGAACCGGGCCGCGCGCTGCTCGCGCACGCGGGCTGCACCGTCTTCCGCGTCCAGGGCGGCAAGACCAGGCACGCGCACGGCAAGCCCTACCGGTTGCTCACCGTCGATGGCACCAGCCTCAGCCTCTCGGAGCAATGGTTCGACAGCGAGTACCTGCCCGATCCGGTGCTGTGGCCCGCGCGCCCCGGCGCCGTGACGCCGACGTGCGTAGGTGCGGCCAGCTGTCTGGATTCCGACATGCTGAGCTGGCGCCGGGTGCCGCTGCCGCGGCCCGCCGAGGTCGGCGACCTGCTGATCTACCCGAATACCGCGGGCTATCAAATGGATTCGAACGAGTCCGCCTTCCACGAACTGCCCATCCCACCGAAAGTCGTGCTGCACGACGCGCCCGGCGAACGCTTCCGCTGGACCCGCGACGGTAGCTGACCCCGACTTCCCGACCCGAACCAGGAGACATCAATGCCGCTCGTCACGCGCGTGACGGATCTGATCGGTCGCACGCCGCTGTTCGAGCTCGCGGCCACCGCGACGGGCACCCGCCTGCTGCTCAAACTCGAGCAGTTCAACCCGACCGGCGCGGCCAAGATCAGAATGGCGCGCGAAATGGTGCTCGATGCCGAGCGTCGCGGTTTGCTGCGCAGTGGTGGACATATCATCGAGTCCACGTCCGGCAACACCGGGCTCGGCCTGGCGGTAGTCGCCGCCGAACGTGGGTATCGCTTCACCGCAGTGGTCGACCATCACGCATGTAAGGACAAACTGCGCGCGATGCGGGCAATGGGCGCGGAACTCGTGTACGTCGCCGACGAGGGCGACGACAATCTCGCCACCTCGGCACGGGAGGACCTGGCCGAGGCGATGGCGGCCGAGCGCCCCGACGCGTTCTTCACCGAGCAGCACAACAACGACGCCAACGCGGTGGGCTACTACCCGGTGGCGGAGGAATTGCTCGAGGACGTCGAGCGGGTCGACATCCTGCTGTCCGCGGTAGGAACCGGAGGTTCGCTGTTCGGCACCGCGACCCGGCTGCGCCAGCTCGGCTGCCCGCCCTACGTGATCGGCGTCGAGCCGGTCGGTTCGATCGCCTTCGGCGGGCCCGGCGGCCCGTACTGGCAGTCGGGCACCGGCACCCCGCCGGGCGCCACCATCGGCACCGCCGTCGACTATTCGCTGCTGGACGAGGGCGTGAAGGTCTCCGACGTGGCGGCCTTCGCGACCGCCAGGGCGGTGGCGGCCGAGCTCGGCCTGATGATCGGCGGGTCGGCGGGCGGTTCGGTGCACGCCGGGCTGACCCGGCTCGAGGAGTTCCCGCCGGGCTCGACCGTGGTCACCATCGTCTGCGACGGCGGGGAGAAGTACCTGGACACGGTGTTCGACGACGACTGGATGAACGATCGCGACCTGCTCGACGCCGAGGCCGAACGCGAGGTCGCGGAACTGCTGCGGCGCTACACGCCCGCTGCCAGGAACACGCTGGTGCAAGCGCGGTGAGGTCCGATCGCTCGTACCGCATGACGTTGCGCCCGCGCGGGACCGCGCTCCCGCCTTCTGCGAAGGAGAACCGGTGATCGTGACGAGTTTCCGAGGCGACGGCGGGCGGCTCACCGCGCTCGCGACGCCGATCGCGCTGACCCAGCTGGCCCAGATCGCGGTGTCCACCACCAACATCGCGCTGATGGGCACGCTCGGCGTGCGGCAGGTGGCCGCGGGCGGCCTGGCGATCGTGCTGTTCAACCAGATCCGCACCATGTGCGTCGGTTTGATCACCGGCAGCGGCAACCAGATCGCCACCGCCGTGAGCGCGGCAGGCAAGCGCGGCGACTCGCCGGATCCGGAGATCCGCGACCTGCTGCGCTCGAGCTTCGCGATCGCCACGGTCGCGGGCCTGCTCGGCGGCGCGGTGCTGATCGGGCTGGGCTGGGTGCTGCCGTGGCTCGGGCAGGACCCGGGCGTGCTCGCCGATGCCCGTCCCCTGCTGGTGGCGCTCGCACCGGGCCTGCTGCCCTGCCTGTGGTTCCAGGTGCTGCGCCAATACACGGTCGGCATGCAGCGCCCGCAGGCGCTGTTGCTGGTGACGCTCGGCTCGGTGGCGCTGAACCTGCTGCTGGCCCTCGGCTTCATCCACGGCAAGGGCGGGCTGCCCGAGCTCGGGCTGACCGGTATCGGCGTCGCGACCTCGCTCGTCTTCCTGATCACCTTCGGCGTGTTCTGGGCGATGGTGTGGCGGGACGAGGAACTCGGCCGCACCCTGCCCGTGACGCCGTTGCCGGTGCGGCCGAGCACCGTGCGCGCCGAGCTGAAACTGGGCACGCCGATCGCGTTGACCTACGGCTCCGAGGCGGGCATGTTCTCGGTGCTCGCCCTCGTCATGGGCAGCATCGGCCCCGCGGCGCTGGCCGCCCACAACGTCGTCTACCAGATCATCTACATCGTCTTCCAAGTCGCGATCGGCCTGTCGCACGGTGCGTCGATTCTGGTCAGCCATGCGGTCGCGCGCGACGAGCACGCGCACGCACGCGCGCTGGCGTGGCTCGCGCTGCGGCACGCCGCGGTGATCGCGGCGGTGACGGGCGCGGTGTACGTGGTCGCCCCCGATCTGGTGCTGCGCCCCTTCCTCGATTCCTCGGACGCCGACACCATCCGGGTCGCGCACACCCTGCTGCTGATCGGCATCGTGCTCCAGTTCTTCGACGCCGCCCAGAACATCGGCAACGGTTTGCTGCGCGGACTGAAGGCGACCAACGCGGGCTTCCGGCTCTCGCTGATCGGCTACTGGGGCGTCGGCCTGCCCGTCGCCCTGCTGCTGGCCTACCCCGCGGGTCTCGGCGCGGCGGGCGTCTGGTGGGGCCTCACCGCAGGCCTGGCCACCACCGCCGTCCTCATGCTGCGCCGCTACTTCGCCTTGCTCGGCGAGCGGGAGCGCGACCGACCCCGCCTGCTCCCGGAAACCCTCACCACGCCGAGTTGATCCGGCCGCGAGCGCTCCTTACGACTCGAGGAAGGGGCGCTCGCGATCGCCTGCTCCCGAGAGCGCGGGAATGCGTTCCGGCACTGGCAGTCCCGGAGGGCCGCGGTTCCTGCCGGAAGCGCGCCGAGCAGTGACGCGCCGTCCGAACGAGGGGCCGGCAAGTTCGGCCGACCACGGCCACGGGAGCGGGACCCTCGCGTAACGTTGAATCGTCGTCGGTCGGTCCGGGATGACGTGCGGCCCGGAATCGGGAGGTGCCAGGTGCTGAGTGTGTTCTCCTCGCCGGGACATTATGTGCAGGGCCGGGATGCCACCGCCGCGCTCGGCGCGGAGATGACGCGGCTCGGGATCGGCGGTCCGGTGCTGATCGTGGCCGGATCGAGCGCCTTCCGGCTGCTCGCCGACACCTGGGAACGCTCGCTGACCGACGCGAAGATCGCCTATTCCATCCATCTGTCCGGCGGGGAATGCAGCAGAGCGGAGATCGCGCGGATCGCCCACGCCGTCGAACAGTCCGGTAGCACGGTGGTCCTCGGCGCGGGCGGCGGCAAGGTGCTCGACGCGGCGCGCGCGGTCGCCGACGATCTCGACCTGCCGATGATCAGCTGCCCCAGCACCGCCTCCAGCGACGCGCCGTGCAGCGCGCTGTCGGTGATCTACACCGATGCGGGCGAGTTCGAGGCGTATCAGCTGGTCCGGCGGAATCCGGCACTCGTGCTGGTGGACACCTCGGTGGTCGCGCAGGCCCCCGCCCGGCTGCTCGCCGCGGGGATGGGTGACGCCCTGGCCACCTGGTTCGAGGCGCGCACATGCAGCGCCGCCCAGGTGCGCAATATGCGCGGCGGGGCCTCCACGCGCAGCGCCACCGCCTTGGCCGAACTCTGCTACCGCACCCTGCTCGCCGACGGAGCGCAGGCGCTGACCGCAGTCCGCGCGCGCAGCGTCACACCGGCGCTGGAGCGCGTCGTCGAGGCCAACACGCTGCTGTCCGGGCTCGGCTTCGAATCGTCGGGACTGGCCGCGGCGCACGCCGTGCACAACGGTCTCACCGCCGCCGCGCGGACGCGCCCGTTCCTGCACGGCGAGAAGGTGGCCTTCGGCACCGTCACCCAGCTCGTGCTGGAGGGCGCGCCCGCGTCCGAGATCGGCACGGTGCTCGACTTCTGCGCCGAGGTGGGCTTGCCGACCACGCTCGCCGCACTCGGCCTGCCCGACGCCGACGACGAGACACTGTGGGCCATCGCGAAGCGGGCGACCGCCGCGGGCGAGACCATCCACAACGAACCCTTCACGGTGGATGCCGCGATGGTGGTGGACGCCCTGCGCACCGCCGACGCGCTCGGCCGGTGACCAATCCCACACCGGTCGTTGTTTCCCCAGCGTTCGACACCGAAAACTCACCTTCCCGCAAGCGTGTCTTCATCAAACGTCGGGAAACCTGTCCGTAACCGACGCTATCGTTGCGACGGAGCCAAGCCAATGGCGGGCAAACCGCCAGGAGGAGTTCGGTCCGGTGTCCATCACCAGAGTCGCGGAGTATCCGCGTCCGGATCACGTGTTGTTCCACTTCAGCGACACACATCTCATCGCGGGTGACGACCCCTTGTACGGCGATGTCGACGCCGACCAGCGGTTACGGCAACTGCTCGAGCAGGCCGCGGCCAGCCGGATCCGACCGACCGCGATCGTGTTCACCGGCGACCTCACCGATCGGGGCGAGCCCGCCGCGTACGCCAAGCTGAAGTCGATCGTCGAGCCGTTCGCTAGAAGTTTGCAAGCGCCCCTTGTATGGGTGACCGGCAACCACGACGACCGCGCCGCCCTGCGCGCCCGCCTGCTCGGCGAGTACCCCACGGCTTCCCCGCTGGATCGAGTGCACCTGATCGATGGGCTGCGCGTCATCGCCCTGGACACCTCGGTCCCCGGGCACCACCACGGCGAGATCTCCGACGGCCAGCTGGAGTGGCTGCGCTCGGTGCTGGCCGAGCCCGCTCCCTTCGGCACCATCCTGGCCATGCACCACCCGCCGGTGCCGTGCGTGGTCGACCTCGCCGTCACCGTGGAACTGCGCGATCAGCGCAGACTGGCCGACGTGCTGGACGGCAGCGACGTGCGCGCCATCCTCGGAGGACACCTGCACTTCTCCACCAGCGCGACCTTCGCGGGCATCCCGGTCTCGGTGGCGTCGGCCACCTGCTACAGCCAGGATCTCGGTGTGGCGCAGGGCGGCCTGCGCGGCCGGGACGGCGCGCAGGCCTTCAACTACGTGCACATCTACCCGGACACCGTGGTGCACTCGGTGGTGCCGATCGAACGCGGCAGCACGGTCGGCGTTCCCGCGACGCCGGAGGAGGCGCAGCGGCGGCTGGCGGAGGAGGGCATCGTGATCCCGCCCGCCGGGCGCATCCCGCACGTCATGCGGCGCCCTGCGTCGACTCCGGAAGCGGATGACGAGGCGGTGTGCTGAACCGCTCCCACGGCGCGGGCTCCGGGTAGTACGCGGCGAGGAACTCCGAGACGATCCGCACCCGCTCCGACTCGGCGACCTCGGGGAAACTGCCGTCGTTGAGGCAGAAGAAGTCGATGTCGCGCCTGCGCGCCAGCCCGTCGAGCAAGGTCAGTCCGCTGTAGCTGGTGGTGTCGACGTAGCGCACCTTCGCCGCCTCCTGCGGCACCGCTCGCCCGGTCAGCATGGCGTAGTAGTGGTACAGCGAATTGGTGACCGAGATGTCGGTGGCCGCCCGGAACCGGCTCGCGCTGGTGCGCGCGAAGTCCCCGGCGAATTCCTCTTCCATCTCCAGCAGCACGCTGCGCCGCAACGGCACCGGCGTGTGCTCCAGGTGCCGGGTGATGACATGACCGAAGCGATCGGCCAGCAGCGCCCGGTTCACCCGCGCGGCGTTCTCGAAACCGCTGCGCCGCTCGTCGCTGTGCCCCGGACCGATTCTGAGGTCCGCTTCGATGAACCGGCTCACGCCGCCCGGCGTGAAGAACATCGACGGACGCACCGGCCGCGCGAAGAACATGTCGTCGTTGGAGTACAGGAAGTGCTCGCTGAGCCCGTCGATGTGCTGCAACTGGCATTCCACCGCGTGCGAGTTGTACACCGGCAAACCGCTGACGTCGCGGAAGTGGTCCACCGCCCGCACCACGGTCACCTTCGGGTGCGCGGTCAGCCAGCGCGGCGGCGTGGAGTCGGTCGCGATGAAGATCCTGCGGATCCACGGCGCGTTCTTGTGCACCGACCGCAGTGCGTACTTCAACTCGTCGATCTGCCGGATCCTGGCGTCCGCGTCGTCTCCCTCGCCGACCACGACCTGGGCGAGCATCCCGGCCCGGCGGGCCCGGAATTCCGGATCGGAGCCGTCCACCCAGGAGAACACCAGGTCGATGTCGAAACCGACGTCGTCGGTCTGCGGCGCGAACATGTCCACCAGGGTGGGCCAGGTCCGGTCGAACAGCCGCACCTGCGTGCGCTGGACGTCGGCGAGGTCGAAGACCGTCCGGGTGAGCGCGTTCGGGCGCGGACAGGTCACCGTGTCACCGTGGTACTCCCACAGTTCCAGTTCGACGTGATGCGCCGGATCATGGTCGCGCCCCAGCCGGAAGACGTTGGGCTGCACCTCGACGCAGGTGAATCCGGCCGAGATCGCCGCGGCGGTCACCCGGCGCACCATCAGGCGGTGCGCCGCGTCCGCCGCGAGCACGAGCCGGTGCTCGCCGTCGCGGACGAGCAGAAACGGCACCTCGGCGGCCGCCAGTTCC
>NZ_BAFZ01000098.1 GCF_000308575.1 Nocardia exalbida NBRC 100660
CGGTCGCGTGCTCGGTGCCCGCCGCAGCGACGTATCCGGCGAGCGCGCCGCGGTGCAACTGCCGGAGCCGTCCGCCCCTGCCGAGCCGGTCGCGCCCGGCGTCGATCTCCGCGTACCCGGGCTCACGCCCTATCTGACCCCGAACGACGACTTCTACCGGATCGACACCGCGCTGATCGTGCCGCAGGTGTCCAAGGACGGCTGGTCGCTGCGCATCCACGGCATGGTCGAGCGCGAGATCCGGCTCGACTGGGCGGATCTGGCGAATCGTCCGGTGGAGGAACACCTGGTCACCCTGGCCTGTGTGTCGAATCCGGTCGGCGGCGACCTGATCGGCAACGCGCGCTGGCTCGGCTACCGCGTGGATCGGCTGCTGGCCGAGGCGGGCCCGCACCCCGACGCGGACATGGTGCTCTCGCGCAGCGCCGACGGCTGGACCGCGGGTACTCCGCTGGCGGTGCTCACCGACGGACGCGATGCCCTGCTCGCGATCGGCATGAACGGCGAACCCCTTCCGGTGCAGCACGGTTATCCCGCCCGGTTGGTCGTGCCCGGCCTCTACGGCTACGTCTCGGCCACCAAGTGGGTGACCGAGTTGGAAGTCACCCGCTTCGACCGCGCCACCGCGTATTGGACGCGCCGCGGCTGGTCGGCACTCGGCCCGATCAAGACCGGCACCCGCATCGACACTCCCCGCGCCCGCGGCCGCGTCCAGCCCGGCCGCGTCCCCATCGCCGGTGTCGCGTGGGCCCAGCACCGCGGCATCCGCGCGGTGGAAGTCCAGATCGACAACGGCCCCTGGCAGCAGGCCCGCCTTTCCGAGGAACAGTCCATCGACACCTGGCGCCAGTGGGTCTTCGACTGGGACGCCACCTCCGGCCCGCACACCGTCCGCGCCCGCGCCACCGACGGCTCCGGCGAAACCCAAACCGCCGACCGCCGCGACGTGATCCCCGACGGCGCCACCGGCTACCCCTCCGTCATCGTCCAGGTGGCCTGAAAGCGACATCGGTCGCCGACCGGTCAGCCGGCTACGGAGTCGGCCTTGGCGCGTTCTTGCTCGGATTGCGCCGGGGCGGATTTGCCGTGGCGGATGAACAGCACCGAGGCGGCGACGCCGATGAGCAGGATGGCGGAGGGGAGCAGGGTGGACTGGCTCAGCGCGGTGCTGAAGGAATCCTTGACGAACTCCGGGATCGGGCCCTGGCCCGCGCCGCCTTCGGCGACGTTTCCGCCGCCCAGTCCGTTCGCCGTCATCCGGGCCGCCACCAGCGCGCTGATCGCCGCGCTGCCGAGCACCGAGCCCACCTGGCGGGTGGTGTTGTAGACGCCCGCGCCCGCACCGGCCTGCTGGACGGGCAGGTTGTGGGTGGCGGTGGACGCCAGCGGGGCCCAGATGCAGGCGTTGGCGAAGCCGGCCAGCGCCGCGGCCACCAGGAACCAGGCCAGCGACGAGTGCGGTTCCATCAGGGCCGCGAACCAGAACACCGACAGCGCGAACAAGCCGAAGCCGACGGTGGGCACGATCCGCGGGTGCAAGCGGTCGGCGAACTTGCCGACCAGCGGCGCCGAGAAACCGGTCACGATCGCCATGGGTGCGAAGACCAGCGCCGACTTGGTCGGCGACAGCTCCCGCACGGCCTGCAGGTAGAAGTACGTCGGCACCATCAGGGAGGTCACCGCCGCACCCATCGCGGCGATCGCGGCATTGGACAGCGCGAAGTTGCGGTCACGGAACAGGCTCAGCGGCAGCAACGGCTCACCCTTGGTCTTGGCCTGGTTGACCAGGAAGACCGCGAGCACCACGATGCCGGCGCCGATCAGCAGCCAGATGCGCAACGACCAGTCGTAGCTGTTGCCCTCCTGGATGCCGAACACCAGCAGGAACATGCCGACGCCGCTGAGCAGCACGCCGGGGATGTCGAATTTGTGCTCGTGGGTCGGCAGTGCGGGCACCAGCCAGACCGCCAGTGCGAAGGCGACGACGCCGACCGGGACGTTCACGATGAAGATCCACTCCCAGCCGAGACCGTCCACCAGCACACCGCCGAGGATCGGGCCGACCAGTGTCGCCAATCCCGCTACGCCACCCCACAGGCCCATGGCGGCGCCGCGCCGGTCCGGCGGAAAGGTCCGGGTGATCACGGCCATGGTCTGTGGCGTCATCAGTGCGGCGCCGATGCCCTGCGCGGCGCGGGCCGCGATCAGCATGCCGATGCTGCCGGACAGGCCGCACCACAGCGACGCCGCGGTGAATACCGCCAAGCCGACCAGATAGATGTTCTTGGGGCCGAATCGGTCGCCCAGCCGTCCGGTGACCAGCAGCGGCACCGCGTAGGTGAGCAGGTAAGCGCTGGTCACCCAGATCACCTGCGAAATGTCGGCGTGCAGGCTGGTCATGATCGCGGGATTGGCGACCGCGACGATCGTCATGTCCAGCAGGATCATGAAGAAGCCGACAACCAGCGCCAGTAGCGCCGGCCACGGATTACGTTGTGTGGACATCTGTTTCGTTCCTAACTCGGATTATCCGAAAAATTCGAGACGGGTTTCGCCACGCTGCCGGGGGGCACCGGCGGCAACACCGCGGAATCGGCGCCGTGGTAGGCCGAGCGCGCGCCGGTCACGGGGTCGAAGTTCTCCCATTCGATTGCGCCGCTGGCCAATTCGGCGGTGAACTCCTTGACCCAGGCGAGTTCGGCGGCGAGCAGAGCCCGCAGATAGGGCAGGGCGATCCAGTAGCGGCGGGGGACGACGTGCTCTTCGGCCCAGGCGCTCAGCATGTCGGTGTCGGCCAGTTCGGTTTCCAGTACGCCGATTCGTTCGCGCAGCAGCGCGAGCACCTCCGGCTTGGGCAGATTGTGCAACTCCCCCAGCGCCACCGGGAAGATCGGATACTCCGGGACGGGACGTCGCACGATCTCGGCGATCCGGTTGCGCAGCGCGTCCCTGCCGCGCCCGGTGATCCGGTAGGTGGTGCGCTCGGGCCGGTTGCCCGCCCGGTCGACGCCCTCGGCGCGGACCAGTTCCTGGTCGGCCAGCCGGGACACGGTGTGGTACAGCGAACCGGGCCGCACCTTGACCAGCTTGTCCTCCCGCCGGGCGATCAGCGTCTGGAACATCTCGTACGGATGCATGGGCCGCTCCTCCAGCAGCGCGAGCACGGCTACGGCCAGCGGCGTCACCGATGGATGCGCCTGCCCTTGCCCCATGCCGGGTCACCTCCGTTGCTGAATCGTCTCGGCCCTCGGCTGCCGCCGTTGCGCACGTTATCGCCGGGCCCCGACATGCTCCACGCTAAATATTCCACGTGGAATATACGGCTCGGAACAGTCCGCCGACAAGACGGATCGACCCGTGATGAGCCACACAATCCCCGGCCTCGCGTATCGCGGTCCCGATTACCTCGCGGATACACTACGAGAGGCCATCGAGACGACAGGTTCTCGATGGCCTCTCGATTTCAGCTCCGGCCGAAGGCCGACACCGTTGGCGACCTGTCCAGCGCCGTTGCTGTTGCGAGACCGGAAATGAAGCGTTGTTCGCCAGGACCGATAGAAGGCCCGATTGCCACACTATGCCGCGGCTCACAACGGCGGCAGTGTCGGAGCCGACATCTATCGCTCGATTCCCGACAGCGCCCGCGAGCGGTCGGACGATTCGGGAGAGATCGGACCGCCGCGCACGCCGGGCCGGAGACCCTCCGACTACAGCGCGTGCTTGTCCAACCAAGCACGCGCGACATCACCCGGCGCGGCGCCGTCGTCCCGGACGCTGCGGATCATGGCCGCCAGCTCGTCGGTCGTCAGCTCGCCCGCGACGTAGTTCAGCTTCTTGATCTGCCGCTGGTCGAGCAGGCCTTTGCGGAACAGCGGCAGCACGTTCTCGGCGCGCACGGCGTAGCCGTCGTCGGCCAGCACGGCCAATCCGTCGGTCGCGCCGGGCGTCAGCTCGGGGGGACCACCGAGAAGACCGACTTGAACCCGTCCGTCCAGCAACGCCTTCCGCAACGCGGCCGGATCCGGGAAGGCCACGGTGGCCGCGAAGTCGCACCCGTCGACGCGCTCACGCCCGACGGAAGGCAGCAGGTCCGGCGTGGTCGCCACACCGACGGTCAGGCCGCCGCAGCGCGGCGCGAGATCGCCCACCGTCCGCACCTTGTCCTGGGCCGCCGCCTGCGCGGTGAGCAGCACCCGCGGCCGCAGATCGGCGCCCTCGGCAGGGTCGGAGACCACCAGCCCCTCGGGCAGCGCGGCGCTCACCGCCTTCACCACCTCTTCGGGGAGCCGGACCGTCGCGTGTTCGTCGAGGTGGGCCAGCAACGCCCCGGTGTGCTCACCGACCACTTGAACCCGATCGGCGTCGAGCGCCGCGAGGTAGTCTGCGCGGTTGCCCAGCCCCGGGGCGACCGCGGTGCGCGCGCCGGTCCGCGCCAATGCGCCCGCGTAGATCTCGGCGAGCACCGACGACTCGATCGAATCGCCCGCGGCGACGGTGATCGACGGCGCCGGCTCGCCGTTCCCGCAGGATACGGCCAAGGCGACCGAAGCGACGACCAGCAACCGAGCCAGCACCCGCTGTGACGCGGCCAACACCATCCGGCGACACCAACCCTCCGACGAATCGACACAGCCAACGGGAAAACCCGGAAGCGGGCAGTATGGACACCCAGAATGTACCGGCGGCCGTTCGGTGCCGAGCCCGCGCCCGCCGTCCTGTCGGAAGGACTCTCGTGAAATCCACCCGCACCCCCGACGCCGCCGTGCGCCCGCGGCCCGCCGTGCGCGGCACGTTGCGCGCCGCCCGCGTCCTCGCCGCCGCAGCCGTTCTCGCCGCCGCGATGATCCTGTCGGCTTGTGGCAATTCCGATCCGCTCGCCACCGGCGGCAGCTGTTCGGGAGACGGATTGATCGTCGGTTCGGCGAATTTCCCGGAGTCCGAGACCGTCGCCAACGTGTACGCGGAGGCGTTGCGCGTCAACGGCTTCACCGTGGACACCAAGCTGAATATCGGCAGTCGCGAAGCCTATATTCCGGCGTTGCGGCAGTGCGCCATCTCGGTGATCCCGGAGTACACCGGCAACCTGCTGCAATACCTGGACAAGAACGCCACCGCCACCAGCGCGGCCGACGTGGAGAGCGCCCTCGGCAAGGCCCTCGGTTCCGATCTCGCGATCGGCGCGCCCGCGCCGGGAGAGGATTCGGACGCCGTCGTGGTCACCCGCGCCACCGCGCAGCGCTGGAATCTGAGCACCATCGCGGACCTGGCCGCGCACTCGGCGGAGGTGAAGTTCGGCGCCCCCGCCGAATTCCAGGAGCGAGCGGGCGGGTTGCCCGGACTGAAGAAGAACTACAACCTCGATATCGCGGCCGATAATTTCGTGCCGATCGCCGACGGCGGCGGTCCCGCCACGGTGCGCGCGCTGGTCGAGGGCAAGGTGACCGCGGCCGATATCTTCACCACCTCACCGGCCATCGCGCAGAACGATCTGGTGGCGCTGCGCGACCCGAAGCACAACTTCCCCGCGCAGAACGTGGTGCCGCTGCTCAACGCGAGCAAGAAGTCGGACAAGGCGCTCGCGGTGCTGAACGCGGTGTCGGCGCAACTGACCACCGACGAGCTGCTCCGGCTGAACGAGGCCGTCTCCGGGGCGGGCAAGACCGAGCCCAGAGCCGCCGCCGCGGCCTGGGTCGCCGCCAAGGGGCTGAACAAGCCGGTGGGCTAGGGAGGGGAATCCGTTGTCCGATATCGAATTCTCCGGTATCAGCAAGACCTACCCGGACGGCACCCACGCCGTCACCGACTTGGATCTGCGCATCGAATCCGGGTCGTTCACCGTGTTCGTCGGCCCTTCCGGCTGCGGGAAGACGACCTCGATGCGAATGATCAACCGCATGATCGTTCCGAGTTCGGGGACGATCACCATTGCCGGACAGGATATTTCGACAGTCGATCCGGTCCGGCTCCGCCTCGGGATCGGGTATGTCATCCAGAGCGGCGGCCTGCTGCCGCACCGGACGGTCGTCGACAACGTCGCGACCGTTCCGGTGCTGCGCGGCGACTCCCGGCGCGCAGCCCGCGCCGCGGCGCTGGAGGTGCTCGACCGGGTCGGCCTGGATCGCGCACTGGCCCGGCGGTATCCGGCGCAGCTGTCGGGCGGCCAGCAGCAACGCGTCGGCGTGGCCCGCGCGCTGGCCGCGGACCCGCCGGTCCTGCTGATGGACGAACCGTTCAGCGCCGTCGACCCGGTGGTGCGCGCCGAATTGCAGATCGAAATGCAAAGGCTCCAGGCGGAATTGCACAAGACGATCGTGTTCGTCACGCATGACATCGACGAGGCGATCACGCTCGGCGATCGGGTGGCGGTGTTCGGTCCCGGCGGAGTGCTCCAGCAGTACGACCCGCCGCAGCGCCTGCTCGCTCAGCCTGCCACCGATTTCGTCGCCGATTTCGTCGGCCGTGATCGCGGTTATCGCGGATTGTCCTTCCGGGCCGCGAACGACGTTCCGCTGCACGAGATCCGCACGGCCGTGGCGGACGAGGTGAAGCAGCTGCGGCTGGACGCGGGCGAATGGGTGCTGGTGGTGGACGCGGCGAACAAGCCGGTCGGCTGGATGGACGTCACCGGGGTCGAAGGGTTCCGCGCGGGCCGCGCACTGGCCGACAGCATGTCGGCGGGCGGCTCGCTGTTCACCCCGTCCGGTGACCTGCGCCAAGCGCTGGACGCCGCGATCTCCTCGCCCTCCGGAACGGGCGTGGCCGTGGACGACTCCGGCGCCGTGCGCGGCGGCGTGCTGGCCACCGAAGTGCTCGAGCAGCTGGCCGGCCAGCGCGCACGGGAGGACGCCGAACGCAACCGCCACTTCTTCGAAGAACAGGTGCGATAGGCGGCCATGAGATACCTCGTCGAGAATTTCTCGGAGATCATGGGATTCACCGCGACCCATCTCTATCTCGCGCTGGTGCCGCTGCTGCTGGCCTTGGTGATCGCGATTCCGGCCGGTGCGCTGGTGCGGCGGGTGTCGTGGCTGCGCCGGGTCACGGTGACCGCCGCGAGCCTGGCCTACACCATCCCCTCACTGGCGCTGCTGGTGATCATTCCTCCGCTGGTGGGCATCTCGGCCATCGATCCGCTGAACGTGGTCATCGCGCTCACCATCTATTCCACGGCACTGCTGGTGATCGCGGTCCCGGCCGCCCTGGATTCGGTGCCCGTCACCGTGCTCGACGCGGCCGACGCCGTCGGCTACAGCCCGCTGCGCCGCACGCTCACCGTGGACATGCCGCTTGCCGTGCCGGTCTTCGTATCCAGCCTTCGGGTGGTGCTGGTGACCAATATCGCGATGGTTTCGGTCGGGGCGCTGATCGGCGTCGGCGGGCTCGGCAAGCTGTTCACCCAGGGCTACCAGCGCGATTACCCGGACGAGATCATCGCGGGCATCATCGTGACGCTCGCGCTGGCGCTGATCGCCGACCGGGCGGTGTACGCGCTGGGCCGCTGGGCGACGCCGTGGGTACGCGCGGATGCCAGGACGGCGAAGGCGAAAGGCGCTGCCACATGAATCTGTTCCTCGACGCCTGGCACTACTGCACCGACGGCGCCAACTGGAGCGGTCCCTCCGGTATCGGGACCCGGATCGTCCAGCACCTCTGGTACAGCTTCCTGACCATCGCCGTCTCGGCGGTGATCGCCGTACCGCTCGGCCTGATCATCGGCCACACCCGGCGGGGGGCGGCGGTGCTGGTCGGGTTCGCCAACGCCATGCGCGCGCTGCCGACCCTCGGCCTGCTGACGTTCCTGGTGCTGCTACTCGGCCTCGGCCTGATCCCGCCGCTGCTCGCCCTGGTCACGGTCGGCATCCCCCCGCTGCTCGCGGGCGCGTACGCCGGAATCGCGAACGTTCCCGCCGACGTCGTGGACGCCTCACGCGCCATGGGCATGACCGAGCGGCAGATCCTGTTCCGGGTGGAGGTGCCCAACGCGCTGCCCATCCTGCTCACCGGGCTGCGCGGCGCGACCCTGCAGGTGGTGGCCACCGCGACGATCGCCGCCTACGTCAACCTCGGCGGGCTGGGCCGGTACATCTTCGACGGCATCAGCCTCTACCGCTACGACCGGGTGCTGGTGGGCGCGCTGCTGGTGGCTGTGCTGGCGATGGTGCTGGACGGCCTGCTCGCGTTCGCGGTATGGGCGAGCGCACCGGGTGTGGACCGGTTGCGCCGCGCGCCACGCCCCGTGGCCGCACCCGTTGGCGAGTTGCAGACCACAGGCTGAACTCGGCGAATACCGTTGCCTACGACAAGGACGCCCCGTTCGGTATGAACGGGGCGTCCTTGTAGCTACGTGAGAACGCGCGTTACGCGACGCCCTCGGCGCGGGCAGCCGCGGCGACCGCTTCGGCGACGGCCGGGGCGACCCGCGGGTCCAGCGGGCTGGGCACGATCTTGTCCGGACCGAGTTCGTCGGCGACGACGCTGAGGATCGCGTCGGCGGCGGCGATCTTCATGCCCTCGGTGATCCGCCGGGCTCCCGCGTCCAGCGCGCCCTTGAAGACACCGGGGAAGGCCAGCACGTTGTTGATCTGGTTCGGGAAATCACTGCGGCCGGTGGCCACGATCGCGGCGTACTTGCGCGCCACCTCGGGGTGGATCTCCGGGTCCGGGTTGGACATGGCGAACACGATCGACTCCGGCGCCATCGACGCGATGAGCTCTTCGGCGATCAGACCGGCGGACAGGCCGAGGAACACGTCGGCGCCCGCCAGCGCCTCCGCCGCGCCGCCGGTGAGGCCGCGCGGGTTGGTGCGGGTGGCCAGCTCGGCCTTCACCTCGTTGAGGTCGCCGCGCTCGCGGTTGACGATGCCCTTCGAGTCGAGCACGGTGACGTCGCGGACACCGGCGGCGAGCAGGATGTTCGTGCACGCGACACCGGCCGCGCCCGCGCCGGACACCACGACCTTCAGGCCCTCGATGCCGCGGCCCTGCACCTTGGCCGCGCCGTTGAGCGCCGCGAGCACCACGATGGCGGTGCCGTGCTGGTCGTCGTGCATCACCGGGCAGTCGAGCGCCTCGATGACGCGCTTCTCGATCTCGAAGCAGCGCGGCGCGGAGATGTCCTCCAGGTTCACCGCACCGAAGCTCGGGCGCAGCAGGATCAGCGTCTCGACGATCGCGTCGACGTCCTTGGTGTCCAACACGATCGGGATCGAATCCAGGCCGGCGAACTTCTTGAACAGCGCCGCCTTGCCCTCCATGACCGGCAGCGAGGCGCGCGGGCCGATGTCGCCCAGGCCGAGCACGGCGGTGCCGTCGCTGACCACGACCACGAGCCGATCGGTCCAGGTGTAGCGCTTCGCCAGCGCCTCGTCCTCGGCGATCGCGCGGCTGACCTGGGCGACGCCCGGGGTGTAGGCGATCGACAGATCACGCTGGGTCTCCAGCGGCGCACTGAGTTCGACCGAGAGCTTGCCGCCGAGATGTCCCGCGAAGATTTCGTCGTTTGTGATTTCGGACAGGCTTGCGGTGGAATTCGGTGCATCAGTCACAGGTGACACGATTTCACTCCTGCTCAGGTCGGGCTAAACCGGGGGACGGTTACCCCTGGGTAATGGGTATAAGTCGTTTCACTACGCTCATCGAGTGCGCTGACCGGTATGTTTCGAGACGGATGCGAGCGAGCGAACACGACTTGCCGGTATCTCGATGCGGGCGCGGCACTGATCCGCGAAACAGAAACCGGACGGGTGGGCCCGGACAGAACATGCGGTGTGATCTCGCGGGTCGCGACGGTACGTCGGCGAGGCGGAGACCTCCGTGATTCCCTCACCCGGCGGTGGCGGAGGTAAGGAATCCGACACATTCTGCCAGTCCGGTGGGCAAGTTGCCAAACCGGTTAGCTCCTGGGCCGTGTCGCGCTCCATCACCCAACGGTAGGAGGCGGCAATTACCTTCAGGTAAGCGGAAACTCCCCGCTCACGAGCCCGGCACGGTGAGTGATCGCACCGCTCGCGGCATTGCCGGTGTGAGTCCCGCGCGGCGGCGGGCCGCCGTGGCCACGGCAGCGCGAAGATCAGGCCACGATATCGCGGGGCTGCTCCGGCAGGCTCGGCGGCGCGTCGGGGCGCACCCACACGCTGCGCACGCCACCCGAGATCAGCCGCATCCGCCAGGTGTCGGAGGCACCGGGATGGTCGGTCCTGCGGTGCATGCCGCGGCTCTCGGTGCGCATGAGCGCGCTGTATTTCGTCCAGCGCGCCACCGCGAGCAGTGCGGCGGCCTGCCGGGCGCGCAACAGGTCCACACCGCTACCGCCGAGGTCGAATTCCGCGCCGGGCCACATCCCGTCGAGTTCTCCGACGCTGTCGCGCAGGCTGCCCGCGCTGCGCCAGTAGCTGCGCCGCAACGGCAAGGTGTGCTCCTGGACGAGGCCGACCACCGCTCGGGGGTCGATCCGCGCGACAGCGTTCAGCCCGGCTCCCGGCACCTCGCGCGCCGGGGCGCGGCGATCCGAGGTCCGCGCGAACTTCGCCGCGGCGGTGCCCGCCCACACACCCGACGCGATCGCCCATGCCCCGCTCAGTCCGCCGGATCCGCTCACCGCGCCGGTGATCGCCTCGCGGCTGACGACGTCGCCCGCGGCGAACAGGCCGGCGACGGTCGTCGCGCACTCCGGCCCGGTGACGCGCAGTCCCCCGGTGCCGCGCACGGTGCCCTCCAGCACGGCCCGCAGCGGCACCCGGGTCGCGCGGTCGACGTGGCCCTGGCGCGTCGGCCGGGACCGGAAGGCGACCGGCACGTCATCCGAGGCGGCGAATATGCGCTGTCCATCGGCGATGGCCGCGAGCGCCGCCGAGCGATGGCCGGGCAACTCGGCGCCGGATTCGTCGTAGAGAGGGGCGGATCGCGAGACGAAACCACGGAGCGCGGCCGGCTCGGCCTTGTCCGGCGAGATCAGGCCGTAGGCGCAGGAGAATTCCATTCCGGACAGCTCGGCGCCCGCTTCCGCGGCGAACAACAGGCCGTCGCCGGTGTCGACGTCGGTGCCTGCGGCGCCGGACAGGAACGCGCAGCCTCCCGTGGCCACCACAACCGCGCCCGCACGCACGCTCCAGCGCCGGAATCCCTCGTGCGCGCTCAGTCCGCCCGCGCCCGCTACCACGCCTTCGCGATCGACCAGCAATTGCAACGCGGGATGATGGTCGAGTACGCGCACCCCGGCTTCCCGCAGCACCCGGCGCATCCGCCGCAGGTAGCGGGCGCCGTCCAGATGCATCCGCCGTCGCGCCGGGTCACCGGCCACGCGACAACCCCACCGGGCCAATTGCTCGACCCGCTGATGGGTCTCCTCGAGCACGCGGTGCATCAGGTCAGGATCTCCCAGCCCGCCGCCGTGCGCGTGCGCGCGCCGCACCGCCTCCTCCCGCGCCGCGCCGGGCGGGATGTGCCATAAGGAGATCGCGCCGCGCGCGGTCGGCCCGCTCGACCGGCAGTGCGCCTTGTCGACGAGCACGACGGTGGCGCCCGTCGCCGCGGCCGAGACGGCCGCCCAGGCACCGGCGGGACCACCGCCGACTACCAGTACATCCGTCTCGAGTTCAGTCACAAAGAAAAATGTTCCGGCACAATTCATCCCCTCGCAACCAATGCCCGGAAATCAGCTCCACCATTGTGTCCACAGCAATAGCCCAGCAGCCAGAAAAACGATCATGGACGCGGCGCAGGCGGCCACCCCGCGGTGCCGGTCCGAATATATCTGCGCCGCGAGGGCGACCACCGCGGCCGCGACGTGCCAGGTGACCGATTCACCGCCGGGCCCGGGGAAGCCGCGCCGATCCGCGAGCACGGCGGCGCCGACCACGACCAGCATGCCCACCACGGTGCCCCCGGCGACGATGCCGCTGAGTCCGCGCAGGAGTCTCACGAGGTGACCACCGGCACGCCGGATGCCTTGCCGACGAGCTTCTCGAACTGCGCGGGATCGGTGGTGTAGTCGCCGAGCCGGATGGTCTTGTTCGAACCGTGGTAATCCGACGAACCGGTGGTGAGCAGGCCGAGTTCGGCGGCGAGATCGGTGAGCACCGCGCGGTCGGCCGCGGAGTGGTCGGGGTGCGCGATCTCCAGGCCGCCGAGCCCGAGCGCGGCCAGCTCGCGGATGTCGTCGAGCGCGAGCAGCCTGCCCCGCTTGCGTGCCCTGGTGTGCGCAAGCACGCTGACCCCGCCCGCGGTGGCGATCATCTGCACCGCCCGGCGCAGCGGAGTATCGGCCTTCTCGGCGTAGTAGGGGCCGTGCGGAGCGAGCAATTCGTCGAACGCCGCGTCCACGCTCGGCACCACACCGGCGGCGACCAGCGCGCGGGCCAGGTGCGGTCGCCCCGCCGATGGACCGGCCGAGGCCAGCACGGCATCGGGATCGATCGGCAGTCCGTCGGCGGCCATCCGCTCGGCCATGGCGCGCAGCCGCTCCACCCGTTCGGCGCGCAGCCGCTCGCGTTCCTCGGCGAAGCCGCGATGGGCCGGGTCGAACAGGTAGGCCAGCAGATGCACGGGCACCGGCCAGCCGTCCTCGCCGAGGCCGACGCACGACATCTCCATGCCGCGGACCAGCGTCATGCCCGCCGGTAGCGCGTCGACCGCTTCGGCCCAGCCCGCCGTGGTGTCGTGATCGGTGATCGCGACGACGTCCAGGCCCGCGGCGGCCGCGTTCCGCACGAGTTCGGCCGGGGTGTCGGTGCCGTCGGACGCGGTCGAGTGGGTATGGAGGTCGATGCGCACGCCTTCAAGTCTTACAGTGCGGCGGCGTCTTCCCGCACGCGCAGGCGACCTTCCGGCAGCCTGCGGCGACGTAGCATCGTCAAGGTGCCGTCCTTTTCTCCGCTCTCCTCACTTCGTGGATCCAGCCGAACGCCCGCGCACCGTTTCATCCCGGTTCCGACGGCGCAGGCGATCGTCGACTGTGCGGTGTACGTGGACGGCAAGCGCCTGTCCGGGCGCTTCACGCATGAAGCGGCCCTCGCGCGAGCCCGCGAGGAACACGGATTCGTCTGGGTCGGGCTGCACGATCCGGATCGCACGCAGATGGCCGACATCGCCGAAACCTTCGGGCTGCATCCGCTGGCCGTCGAGTATGCCTTGGAGAAGCACCAGCGGCCGAAACTGGAACGCTACGACGACTCGCTGCTGCTGTTGCTGCGCACGGTCAGCTACGTCGAGCACGAATTGAACAGTGTCAGCGAGATCGTGGAAACCGGCGAGATCATCGTGTTCACCGGCCCCGACTTCGTGGTCGCCGTCCGGCACGGTGAGCATTCCGGGCTGGCCGAGGTGCGCAAGGCGTTGGAGGAGGACTCCGCGCAACTGGCGCTCGGCCCCGGCGCGGTGCTGCACGCGATCGCCGACCGGGTGGTGGACTCCTACATCGAGGTGGCCCAGTCGGTCGAGGACGACATCGACGAGATGGAAGAGGAGATCTTCACTCCACGCAGCAGGGTCACCGTGGAATCCATCTACCAGCTCAAGCGCGAGGTGGTCGAGTTACGGCGCGCGGTGAATCCGCTCGCCGCGCCGCTCGACCAGCTGAGTCACAAACCGGATCTGCCGGTGCCCAAGGAGGTCCGGCGTTATCTGCGCGACGTCGCGGAACAGCACGCCGCCGTCGCGGAACGGATCAACGACTTCGACGAGGCGCTCAGCGCGCTGATCAGCGCCGCGCTGGCCCGGATCGGCGTGCAGCAGAACACCGACATGCGCAAGATCTCGGCCTGGGTCGCGATCGCGGCGGTGCCGACGATGATCGCGGGCATCTACGGGATGAACTTCGATCACATGCCCGAACTGCACCAGGTCTGGGGCTATCCGATGGTGTGGGTGCTCATCCTCGCCATCTGCACGGGCTTGTTCTTCACCTTCCGCCGCAACAAGTGGCTGTAGCCGGGCGACCGATCACAAGCTGGCGGCGCCGCGCCCCGGGTCGCGCACGTCGATCCCCGCCTCCTGCCACGCCTCCCGCAACGCCTGCGCGCCGCGAACGCGTACCCACGCCGCCTCCGTCGCGGTCACCGGCGTCACCGCGAAGTACCGCACCGGCTCGGCCGGGTCGGGCAGCGACACGGCCGGGATGTCGCTGTCGCCGAGCAGAACCGCGGTGAACGGCGCGTCGCGCCACATCGGCTCACCCAGATCCAGCAGCGCGTCCGCTTGCAGCACAACGCCTTCCACGACCGGAGCCGCGGCGAGCACGCCGAGCGACTTGGCCAGGCCGGAGCTGGCGCCGACCCCGGACCGCAACGTCAGTACCAACTCCGCGCGCGGCCCGCGCACCGGGTCGGCGTGCACCGCGGCGGGATCGCCCATCGGATGCCTGCTGGCGCCGAGCGTCACGTAGTGCACCAGATCGTCCTCGGCGATGCGCAGGATCTCGATCGGTTCCAAGCCCAGGAAGGTGACCGACGCGGCGTCGACATGCGCGGCCTCCACCCCGAAATGGCCCAGCACCTCGGTGCGGACCGTCTCCAGTACTTCCATGCCTCAGATCGCCAGCCGCGCGAGCATGTCCCGAGCCTGTTCGGCCGACTTCGGATCGCACAGCACGTCGTAGCGGCCTGCCACCAACTGCATGGTGGAGGCGAAATCGCGCTGGCCCCTGGTGGCCGCGTACGGGATCGAGGTCGAGATGACGCCGAAGATGACGCCGCCGATCAAGCCGACGAGCAGCGGACCAAGCGCGCCACTGGTGGTGAACAGGCTCAGCAGCAGACCGAGGAACAGGCCGAGCCAGGCGCCGGACACCACACCGCCGCCGATCACCTTGCCCCAGGTCAGCCGATAGAGGACCCGTTCGACCTGCATCAAGTCGACGCCCACGATGGTCACGTCCTGCACCGGGAACTGGTTGTCGGCCAGATAGTCGACCGCCTTCTGCGCCTCGACATAGGTCGGATACGAGCCGACCGGCCAGCCCGACGGGGGTGTCGGGAGGCCCTGCCGCGCACGGCTCGAGTTCCCCAAGGGATTCGTCATGGTTCCATTCTGCTATTCCGACGCATGCCGCGGTGGTGTGAAACGCGTGGTGCGCGTCATTCCGGCGGCACGGCCCTTCTCCGCGATCACGTGCGCCATCTTGGCGCTGGCCTCGTCGATCATCTCGTCACCGAGCATCACCGCGCCGCGCGCGCCGCCCGCCGCGGAGGTGTGAAAGGCATAGGCGTCGAGGATCTCCTCGGCACGGTCGTAGTCCGACTGGCGCGGGCTGAAGATCTCGTTCGCCGCCTCGATCTGTCCGGGGTGCAGCACCCATTTGCCGTCGAATCCGAGCGCGGCCGTGCGCGCCGCGGCCCGCCGGAAACCCTCCACATCCCGGATCTGCAGGTACGGGCCGTCGATCGCCTGCAAGCCGTGCGCACGGGCCGCGAGCAGGATGGTCATCAGGATGTGGTGGTAGGCGTCGCCGGTGTCGTAGCCCTCCGGTTGTTCGCCGACCACCAAGGTGCGCATGTTGATGCTGGCCATGAAGTCCGCCGGGCCGAAGACCAGCGTCTGCACCCGGGGGCTCGCGGTGGCGATCGCGTCGATAGCGCGCAGCCCCGCCGCGTTCTCGATCTGCGGCTCGATACCGATCCGCCCGACGTCGAGGCCGCAGGCCTTCTCCAGCTGGGTCAGCAGCAGGTCCAGCGCGCGCACCTGGCCCGCATCGGTCACCTTGGGCAGCAGGATCGCGTCCAGCGCCGCGCCCGCGCCCTCGACCACGGAAATGACATCCGCGTAGGTCCACTCGGTGGTCCAGTCGTTGACCCGCACCACGCGCAGTTGCGTTCCCCACCCGGAGTCGTTCAGCGCCGCGACGATGTTCGCCCGCGCCTGGGCCTTCGCGACCGGGGCCACCGCGTCCTCCAGATCGAGAAACACCTCGTCGACGGGCAAGGTCTTGGCCTTCTCGATCATCTTCGTGTTGCTGCCCGGGCAGGCGAGCACCGAACGGCGCGGCTTCATGATCACTCCCGTCGATCGTGGCGGGGTGCGAACACCCGCCCGCGAACATCTAGCCTGACAGCATGGCAGCTACCAGGGTGTACGTCGCCAGGCTGGCCGGTTTGGCGGTGCTGGGACCGGACGGCGAGTCTATCGGCCGGATTCGCGACGTCGTCGTGGCCGTCCGTTCCGACCGCCAGCAACCGCGGGTGCACGGCTTGGTCGTCGAACTGCCCACTCGGCGGCGTATTTTCGTGCCGATCCTGCGGATCACCGCGATCGAACCCGGTGTGGTCACGCTGAACACCGGAACGGTGAGCCTGCGCCGTTTCAATCAGCGACCCGGCGAGATGCTCGCCCTGGCACAGATCGTCGATTCGGTGGTGCGGGTCGAGGACCCGGACCTACCCGACCTGGCGGACGTGGACGTCCACGTTGTCGATCTCGGCATCGAGCAGACCCGTTCCAGGGACTGGCTGGTCAGCCGGGTCGCGGTGCGCGGGCACCGCAGGCTGGGCCGCAGGCGCACGGTGCACGTGGTGGACTGGACCATGGTGTCCGGCCTGACGCCCTACGAGATCGGCAGGCCGGGGCAGGACGTCACGCAACTGCTCGAGCAGTTCGAAGGCATGCGCGCGGCCGACGTGGCGCAGCGGTTGCGCGAGCTGCCGGAGAAACGGCGGGTCGAGGTGGCCGTCGCGCTGGACGACGAACGTCTGGCCGACGTGGTGCAGGAACTCCCCGACGACGAGCAGGTCGAGTTGCTCGGTCACCTGGAGGTGCGCAGGGCCGCCGACGTGCTGGAGGCGATGGACCCCGACGACGCCGCCGACCTGCTGGGCGAACTGCCCGAGGGCGAGGCCGAATCGCTGCTCGCCCTGATGGACCCCCAGGAGTCCGAACCGGTGCGCAGGTTGCTCGAGCACTCCCCCTACAGCGCGGGCGGTTTGATGACGCCGAAACCGATCATCCTGACGCCCTCGACGACGGTGGCCGAAGCGCTGGCGCGGGTGCGCAACCCGGACCTCACCCCGGCGCTGGCCTCCATCGTGTTCGTGGTGCGTCCGCCCACCGCGACGCCGACCGGTCGCTACCTCGGTTCGGTGCACATCCAGCAATTGCTGCGCGAACCCCCTGCCCACCTGGTGGGCGGCATTCTCGACACCGACCTGTCGCCGCTGCGCCCCGATCTCCCCTTGGCCGCGGTGACCCGGTATTTCGCTACCTACAACCTGGTCTGCGGACCGGTGGTGGACGAGGAGAACCATCTGCTCGGCGCGGTCAGCGTCGACGACGTCCTCGACCACCTGTTGCCCGAGGACTGGCGCGACCAGGAAGAGACCGACGAGAGGAGCGGGGCGTGAGAGCGCGGGGCCCCGCTCACGCCCGAAAGGACACACCGTGAGCGAGAACGACCCGGGCATGCGGCTCGGTCCCAGCAGGGCGCGCCAACGTTTGGAAACACCGGTGGAAAGCCGGTTCCGGTTCGAGTGGGACGCCGAGGCTTTGGCTCGTAGCAGCGAACGGGTGGCGCGATTCCTGGGGACCGGACGGTATTTGGCGGTCCAGACGATCCTGGTGCTGGTTTGGATTCTGCTGAACATCTTCGTGGTCGCCCTGCGGTGGGACCCGTACCCGTTCATCCTGCTGAATCTGGCGTTCTCCACCCAGGCCGCCTACGCGGCGCCGTTGATCCTGCTGGCGCAGAACCGGCAGGACAACCGGGACCGGGTGGCCCTGGAGGAGGACCGGGTGCGGGCCGCGCAGACCAAGGCGGACACCGAGTTCCTCGCACGGGAACTCGCGGCGCTGCGCATCGCCGTCGGCGAAGTCGCCACCCGCGATTACCTGCGCCGGGAATTGGAAGAACTGAAAGGGATTCTGGACCGAATGGAGTACGGGGAATCCCCTGATCACGAGACCCGGACGGAAAGCGGCGGAAAGGGTGGCCGCAAGAAAAGCTCCGGCCGAAAGCCCGCTCCAACAGCGGTTTCACCGTCGGGAACCAGTGATCAACCGAAAATACCGAATAAGGACCTGACTGGTGGGTAACCTGGACAACGTTGTCCAGAGTGGCCGGCGCAGGGGTTGTCGCGACGGTTGCTCCC
>NZ_BAFZ01000097.1 GCF_000308575.1 Nocardia exalbida NBRC 100660
CTGCTGCTCGACGAGGCCACCGCGACACTCGACCCGGACGCCGAGGCATCGGTGCTGGCAGCGAGCCGGTCGCTGAGCCGGGACCGCACCACGGTGCTCGTCGCGCACCGGCTCGGCACGGCCGCGCGCGCCGACCGGATCGCCGTCGTCGACCATGGGCGAATCGTGGAAATCGGCTCCCACGCGGAGCTGCTCGTGGCGGGCGGGCCGTATACCCGGCTGTGGGCAGCGGCGCAGGCGTCGGAGGGAATATTCTCGAGTGACGCCGGGTCATCACCAATAGGGTCGGGGGTGTCGGGTGGTCGGTGAATCCGCCGATTCGCTGCTGGGCCTATCCTCAGATAGGGCGCATCAGCGCGCAATCCGCTGATCCCCGTGCCGGGCACGTCACAAACGTCGCAGCGCGAAGAACGAAATGAGGCGAACACCTGCTGTGAGCAGCTCAACTTCCCAGTTCGGACAGAACCAGTGGCTAGTCGATGAGATGTATCAGAAGTTCAAGCAAGATCCATCTTCGGTCGACGAGAGCTGGCACGAATTCCTGGCCGACTACACGCCTGAGGTGAGTGGCGACTCCGGCAACAGCCAGTCCGCCCCCGCGCCCGCGCAGGCTGCCGCTCCCGCACCGGCTCCAGCGGCCGCCAAGCGCAACGACGCCAAGCCCGCCGGCACCAAGCCCGCCTCCCCCGCGGCTCCGAAAGCGCCCGCACCGGCCGCCGCAAAGCCCGCACCGGCCGCCGCAAAGCCGGCCGCGGTGAACGCGCGCACCCCACAGACCACCCCGGCGCCGACGTCGAACGCCGCGCCGACCTCCGGCCCGAAGCAGGCCGACACCGCCGCCGACGAGTCGAAGGTGCTGCGCGGCGCCGCCGCCGCGGTGGCGAAGAACATGGCCGCCTCGCTGACCATCCCCACCGCGACCAGCGTGCGCGCCATCCCGGCCAAACTGATGATCGACAACCGCTTGGTCATCAACAACCACCTCGCCCGCACCAGGGGCGGCAAGATCTCCTTCACCCACCTGCTCGGCTACGCCATCGTGCAGGCGGTCAAGGCCTTCCCGAACATGAACCGGCACTACGCCGAGGTCGACGGCAAGCCGAACGCGGTCACCCCCGCGCACACCAACCTCGGCCTGGCCATCGACCTGCCCGGCAAGGACGGCAGCCGATCGCTGGTCGTCGCGGCCATCAAGGGCTGCGAGGCGATGACCTTCGGGCAGTTCCACACCGCCTACGAGGACATCGTGCGCCGCGCCCGCGACGGCAAGCTCACCGCCGAGGACTTCTCCGGCGTCACCATCTCGCTGACCAACCCGGGCACCATCGGCACCGTGCACTCGGTCCCCCGCCTGATGAACGGGCAGGGCGCGATCATCGGCGCGGGCGCGATGGAGTACCCCGCCGAGTTCCAGGGCATGAGCGACGAGCGCATCGCCGATCTGGGCATCGGCAAGCTGATGACGCTCACCTCCACCTACGACCACCGCATCATCCAGGGCGCGGAGTCCGGTGACTTCCTGCGCACCATCCACCGGCTGCTGATCGCCGACGAGTTCTACGATGAGATCTTCCACGGTCTCGGCGTGCCGTACGAGCCGATCCGCTGGCGCAAGGACATCCGCGAACGCGGCGTCGACAAGAGCGCGCGCGTGCTGGAGATGATCGCGGCCTACCGCAACCGCGGCCATCTGATGGCCGACACCGATCCGCTGCGGCTGGTCAAGGAGAAGTTCCGCAGTCACCCCGACCTGGACGTCACCCAGCACGGCCTCACGCTGTGGGACTTGGACCGCACGTTCAATGTGGCGGGCTTCCACGGCCAGGACCAGATGAAGCTGCGCGACGTGCTGTCCGTCCTGCGCGACGCCTACGTCCGCCACGTCGGTGTGGAGTACACCCATATCCTCGAACCCGAGCAGTTGCAGTGGATCCAGGAGCGGGTCGAGCAGAAGCACGCGAAACCGACGGTTGCGCAACAGAAGTACATCCTGAACCGGCTGAACGCCGCGGAGGCCTTCGAGACCTTCCTGCAGACCAAGTACGTCGGGCAGAAGCGCTTCTCGCTGGAGGGCGCCGAGGCCGTCATCCCGATGATGGACGCGGTGATCGACCAGTGCGCCGAGCACAGCCTCGACGAGGTCATCATCGGCATGCCGCACCGCGGCAGGCTCAACGTGCTGGCCAACATCGTCGGCAAGCCCTACTCGAAGATCTTCACCGAGTTCGAGGGCAACATGAACCCGGCCGCCACGCACGGCTCCGGCGACGTGAAGTACCACCTCGGCGCGCAGGGCACCTACCTGCAGATGTTCGGCGACAACGAGATCGAGGTCTCGCTCACCGCGAACCCCTCGCACCTCGAGGCGGTCGACCCGGTCCTGGAGGGCCTGGTCCGCGCCAAGCAGGACCTGCTGGACAAGGGTGACGGGGCGGAGGGCTTCTCGGTCGTGCCGCTCATGCTGCACGGTGACGCCGCGTTCGCCGGTCAGGGCGTGGTCGCCGAGACGCTGAACCTGTCGGGCCTGCGCGGCTACCGGGTCGGCGGCACCATCCACATCGTGGTGAACAACCAGATCGGCTTCACCACCGCGCCGGAGAACAGCCGCTCCACCGAGTACTCCACCGACATCGCGAAGTTCATCGGCGCGCCGATCTTCCACGTCAACGGCGACGACCCGGAGGCGTGCGACTGGGTGGCGCGCCTGGCGGTCGACTTCCGGCAGAAGTTCCGCAAGGACGTCGTCATCGACATGATCTGCTACCGACGGCGCGGCCACAACGAGGGCGACGACCCGTCGATGACCCAGCCGTGGATGTACGACGTCATCGACACCAAGCGCTCGGTCCGCAAGGCCTACACCGAGAGCCTGATCGGCCGCGGCGACATCTCGCTGAAAGAGGCCGAGGACGCGCTGCGCGACTACCAGGGCCAGCTGGAGCGGGTGTTCAACGAGGTCCGCGAGCTGGAGAAATACTCGCCGGGACCGAGCGCGTCGGTCGAAGACGACCAGCCGGTGCCCGCGAGCGTGGTGACGGCTGTGGACAAGGCCGTCCTGCAGCGCATCGGCGACGCGTTCCTCAACGTGCCCGACGGCTTCAACGTGCACCCGCGCGTGAAGCCGGTGCTGGAGAAGCGCCGTGAGATGGCCTACGAGGGCAAGGTCGACTGGGCCTTCGCCGAGCTGCTCGCCTTCGGCACCCTGATCGATGAGGGGCGCGCGGTGCGCCTGACCGGTCAGGACTCCCGCCGCGGCACGTTCACCCAGCGGCACGCGGTGATCATCGACCGCAAGACCGCCGAGGAGTACACCCCGCTGCACAACATCGGCAGCGAGAACCCGGGCTGGTTCGCCGTGCACGACTCGGCGCTGAGCGAATTCGCCGCCGTCGGCTTCGAGTACGGCTACTCGCTGGGCAACCCCAACGCGCTGGTGTTGTGGGAGGCCCAGTTCGGTGACTTCGTCAACGGCGCGCAGTCGATCATCGACGAGTTCATCTCCTCCGGCGAGGCCAAGTGGGGCCAGCTCTCCGACGTCGTGCTGCTGCTGCCGCACGGCCACGAGGGTCAGGGCCCGGACCACACCTCCGGCCGAATCGAGCGCTTCCTGCAGTTGTGCGCGGAAGGCTCGATGACCGTCGCGGTGCCGTCCACCCCGGCCAACTACTTCCACCTGCTGCGCCGCCACGCACTCGACGGCATCCGCCGCCCGCTGATCGTCTTCACCCCGAAGTCGATGCTGCGCAACAAGGCCGTGGTCTCGGATCTGAAGGACTTCACCGAGAGCAAGTTCCGCTCGGTCTTCGACGAACCCGCCTACGAGCAGGGCATCGGCGACCGCAGCAAGGTCAAGCGCGTCCTGCTGACCAGCGGCAAGCTCTACTACGAGCTGGCCGCCGAAAAGGCCAAGCAGAAGCGCGAAGACGTGGCGATCGTGCGCATCGAGCAGCTCTACCCGCTGCCCGTCCGCCGCCTGAACGAGGCCTTGGAGGGCTACCCCAACGCCACCGATCTGGCATGGGTCCAGGAGGAACCGGCCAACCAGGGCGCCTGGCCCTTCTTCGGCCTCAACCTCCCCGAAACCCTCCCCGCCCGCTTCGCCAACACCAAGCTGCGCCGCATCTCCCGCCGCGCGATGTCGGCCCCGTCCTCGGGGTCGAGCAAGGTGCACGCGGTGGAACAGGCGGAGATCATCGCGGAGTCGTTCGAACCGACCAGCTAGTTCCCTGACCACGAAACCGGGCCGAATCGCCTTCGTACACGAAGCGATTCGGCCCGGTTCGCGTTTCAGGACGGCGCGAGCGCTTTCATCAGAGCAGCAGCAGTAGCCTCGTCGATGCAGGTCGGCTTACCACCGTTGTCGGAGTGGAATGCACCGCCTTTGGTGTTTCCGGTGAAGTAGCACATCGGAAAGGCCGGTTTGCCTTCCGGGAAGGTCAGCGGCGGAGCGAGGCCGCCGAGGGTCTCGTCGCGCAGTGCGCGCAGCCCTTTGATCACATCCGCGCTCGTCGAAGACGGCGAGAGGCCGGCAGCTTCGGCCGCTGCCAGGAAGAGCTGCCCGCCTGCCCACGGCCACAGCAGCGGTGAGCTGAAGTCCGTGCTGTCCCGCAGGCCGGGAATGTACTCGGCGAGAGCGTCATTGAAATCCTTGATGGCCGGAATGGATTCGTCGGTGTACAGCGCATTGGAGCCTGCGAAAATGCTGCCCTCGAAGTTCGGGTCCGTGGCCCACGCCTTCTGCAGGCTCACGCCGGTAGGAGCCTGAATCGGTTTGTAACCTTGCTGGGCACAGGATGCCGCGATACGCGAAATCGCCTCGACCGAAACGCCGGGGAAGACGGCGTCGACACCTTTTTCCTTGAATGCCAGGCAGGGCGCGATGTAGTTCGGCGCCGCAATCGCGACTTTCTCCGAAGCGAATCCCAGACCGGACTGTTCGGCCATCGGCTTCACCATCTGCGGCAGCTGCTCGCAGACCGGGATCTCGGCGCAATAGTAGACGCCGAGTTTCTTCGCGCCCGCCTTCTTGGCCTGGGCGACTTCGCCCAGCATCAGCACCGGCAGCGTAGTTCCGGAGGTGAAGAAGTTCGGATCGGTGATGAACGGGGCATCGACCGGCTGTCCGCCGATGACCGGAATGCCCTTACTGTCGACGTAGCTCTGCCAACTCGAACTGACCAGGCTGGTTTGGCCGACGATGGCGACCACCTTGTCCTCTTCGACCAGTCTTTTCGCCACCGCCAGCGCCGTCGTCGGATTCTGCTGGTCGTCGTAGGTGATGAGCTCGACCGGGTGCCCATTGATTCCGCCACGATCGTTGACCCATGACGCCCACGCCTGCAGCACGTCGCTGCTGCGCCCCACCGATCCGGCGGCAGGGCCGCTGCAGCTGCAAATAGATCCGATGACGATCGGATCGCCTTTGAGGCCGCCGTCGGACACCTTCACCGGACCCACGGTTTTGGACCCGTTACTCGTCGAGTCGGCCGAACACGATGTGAGCGCGAGCGCTGCCGCCAGTATCGGCGCCACGCACCACAGAAACCTTCTCTTCCTCATTACTGCACTCCTGGATACCGAGTATTCGCTACGCCCATGGGCCCGGCCGCGGTTCCGGATGGGTGTCCCGCCGGCGATGCCGGCAAGTCTGTGTGTCCCCCGTCGACGCCGAGGTAGTTCCGCAGCACGACATCTCGGCCGATCCTCGTGGCGGGTCCGGCGAACGCGACGGTGCCGCGGCTGAGCAACACCACGTGATCGGCCATCGCGAGCGCGTGATCGACGTACTGCTCGACCAGCACAATCGCCGCGCCCGTGGTACGCAATTCGCCGAGGGCCGCGAAGATCTCGTCCACGACCAGCGGAGCCAGGCCCATCGAGACCTCGTCGAGCAGGACAACCGCCGGATCGGCCAGCCAGGCGCGCCCCAGTGCCAGCATCTGTTGCTGCCCGCCGGACAGCGAACCTGCCCGCTGATCCAGCTTCGCTCGCAGCGGGGGGAAGACATCGAGCACGTCATCGGTGCTGACTCGGCGCCACGGCGGTGTCAGCAGGCGTAGGTTCTCCCGGACCGTCAAGTCCGCGAACACACCTCGTCCCTCCGGGATCAGGCACAAACCCGCACGGGCGCGGCGTGCCGGGCGAGCGTGGGTCAGATCTGCTCCGCCGATCGACACGGTTCCCGATCGCGCTCGCAGAAGCCCGGAGGCCACCCTGAGCAGCGTCGACTTTCCGGCGCCGTTCGGTCCGAGCAACGCCACGACCGAGCGAGGTGAAACGGCTAGGTCGACGTCGTGCAGCACCGTCGTCGTGCCGTAGCCCGCGGTGATCGAGCGCAATTCGAGTGCGAACTCGGTGCCGGTCGTGCTGCGTCCCCTTGCGCACGACCCAGGGCCCTGAGCTTCGGCCCCCTTGCTCCGGCCGGTCATGCTACGGGTTCCTTCAGCCGGTTCTCGTCCGTGATCGGTACGCCGAGATAGGCGTGCTGCACCACCTCCGAAGCCCGGACCCGCGCGGGCGAGCCCCGGAATATCAGGCGGCCGAAGTCGAGTACGAAGATCTCCTCGCAGATCTCGAGCACCAGCGACATGTCGTGCTCTACCAGGACGATTCCGACGCCGCGTTCGGCGACGACATGCCGGAGAATCTGCCCGAAGCGCGCGGTCTCCGCGCGATCCAGACCCGCGCTCGGCTCGTCGAGCAACAGGATCCGGTACGGCCCGGCAAGACATCGCGCGAGTTCGACCAGTCTTCGCTGCCCGGTGGACAGCGCGCCGACGCGAGAATCCTTGATGGATTCGATTCCGCACAACGCCATAGCGGAAGCCGCGGCGGCGCGCACCCTCCCGGCATGTCCGTGGGCCGCGAACAGTTGGGCGAGCGGATTCGCTCCGGCGAGTGGCCCTTCGGCTCCCATCGCGACGTTTTCGGCCACGGTAAGGGAATCGAACAGCTCCGTCCGCTGAAAAGTTCGCCCGATGCCGAGCCGCGCCCGGCGGGACGTCGAGACGCGGCTGATCACCCGGTCCTGCAGTCGCACCTCGCCGGCGTTGGCCTGGACGAGACCGGTGCAGGCATCGAACGTCGTCGTCTTGCCCGCACCGTTCGGGCCGATGAGTCCGGTGATCCGCCCGGTACGCGCCTCGAACGAGACGCCGTCGACGGCCACCACGCCGCCGAAACGGACTGAAAGATCCCGCACCTCCAGCAGCGCTGAGGGCTGCCTCGTGGGTGGCTCCACCGCGACAACCGCCGGCGACCGCTTGCGGCGAAACGCGCTGTCCAGCCGGGACCGGATCGATCCGGGAACCTTCAGGCGGCTCGCGGTGGCGGCACGGAGCACCACCAGGATGCCGAACAGGACCTGGAGCCACAGCGACATACCTGCGACGGGGACGTAGGACGGCACCAGGATGAGCGCGACCGCGGCCAGCAGCGAATACCACGGCTCCCGGCCCACCATGATGACAATGACGGCGAAATAGGTGACCGACAGTAGCGACTGGTAGTTGGTCGCCGAGGCAGTGGTCTGGGCCATTCCTGCGAGTGCGCCGCCCAACGCCGCGAGGAACGCCGACACGCAGAAGACGAGAACGCGAGTGACCTCGATGGAGACACCGTTGGTCCGCAGCGCGGTCGGCGATTCGGCCAGACCCCGGAGCAATCGTCCGAGCCTGCTCTTGTCCAACGCCACCACTATCAGCGTGCCGACCGTGGCCAGTACCAGCACGAGCCGGTAGAAGGACGGGTCGGAGTCCAGTCCGAATACGCTGGGGCGCGGCATCGGCAGGCCGAGACCGCTGGTGCCGAACATATAGGGCCGGCTGTAGAACATCATCTGGAGCACGACGCCGAATCCGAAGGTCGCCAGCGCCAGATACAGGCCGCTGAGCCGAATGGCCGGAATCGACAACACCGCACCGATCGGCACGACCACCAGACCACAGGCGAGGAGAGCGAGCGGCCACGGCCACCGCCAATCGACCGCGAAGTGCGAGAACGCGCAGGCGCCGATCGCGGTGAAAGCCACGTGACACAGCGAGACTTGACCGGACGTGCGAACCAACAGGCCGAGCGAGAGAAAGACGAGCGTCATCGCCAGCGCCACAGTCCAATCCGTCAGGTGAATGCCCGCGAACGACGGAACCAGCGCCAGCACGACCACCACCACGACCCCACCAACGGATTGCAGCGCCGGCGGAGCAGTCCAGCCGGAACGGATACGCCGGGTCACCCGATCCCGGTCCAGCAGGAAGCGACGCGGCATGACGAGCAGCACGAGGAACAACGCCAGGAACGGCAATGCGGCGGGAACTCCCGCGGCCAACCCGGTGGTGAAGTAGCGGGTAGCCAGGGCGGCGAACACCCCGATGAGCAGTCCACCGCCGAAGCTCCATGGCAGGCTCGTGAACCGGCCGATGGCCGCCGCTCCGAACGCCTGGACGACCAGCAACGTCAGCTGCATAGGATCGAGCGGAATCAACGGCGCGAACAGCACCCCGGACAGCGACGCCAGACCGGTGCCGATACACCAGGCCCATCGCCGAGTGCGCACCGGGCTGGTCCCAGCCAGATCCAGCAACGGCGCGTTACCGACGACCGCGCGCATCGCGACACCACGCCGGGTCAACCGCAGCGCGGCCGAGAGCGCGCCGGTCGCCAGTACCGCGACCCCGAACGTGGTGACATCCGACCACTGCACCTGCACACCGAAGGCGGCGAATCCACCCTGCGGCAGGAAGGCCGGAACGATGCGCGTCGTCGTCTGCCCGTAATACAGAGTCACGCCCGCCTGGACCAACAGCAGAATGCCGATGGTCGCGGCGATCCGCAGTTCCACTGTCGCCTGGTCGACAACGCGGGCCAGCAATTCCAGCGCCAAGCCCATGGCCGGACCCAGACAGAGAACACAGATGGCCGCGGCGAGCTGCCACGCAAACCCATTGATGACATGCAAGGTGTAGAACCCGTAAGCCGACACCGTAGCCATGGCACCGTGGGCGAAATTGAACACTCCCGACGTCTTGTAGGTGAGCACCAGACCCACCGCGGCTAGCCCATAAACCGAGCCGGATACGATTCCCGCGATCACGAACGGCAAGAGATCTGCCACGATGTACTCCACTTTTCGCTGGTCACCGACACTGCCAGACCGTGGGGAGGCGTCGGCGCAGTCTTGCCCGACCGGGTCGGCTGCTGATCGAGCGACCACCCCCGCACGAAAAGGGTGTCAGCGCTCTCTGGTATAAATGGCTCTATCGATGAGCAACTGGACGATCGACTTGTTCATGCCGTCTCCGGGGTTCGATGAACAGATCCACGCACTGGGTTGAACGCGTGCCAGTCAGTGTTGATCGTTGCCCCACGCCACGCCAGGCAATCCCCTAGCTTCTGCCTCGCAACCGAATTCGACGGCCCCAAAACGTAAGCCGGGAGGCGAGGTCGACGGGTCCAGCCGCCGAATTCAGCTGTCTGCCGCGCCCGATTGCGTGCGGTATCTTCCGCCGCGCCATGCCGGCCCCTCGGGTCCAGCGAGGTCCACACGGTGGAAAGGCGGAGATCATCGCCGAAGCGTTCCAGCGGACTGAGTCATCCCTGACTCGAGCGCTCTCTCCTGCATTCGGCCCGGTTCACGTTTCCTGAGACCGGCTCCACACGGGGAAGTCGGCGGTGGACACCCTTGAGACCCCCCGGGATCCTTCAGCGTATGAGCGACGGGGGAACCCGGGACCGGGTCCGAGCTTGTCGGCGGCGCCCCAGTCCGCACTGGGTCCCGCTGCCAGGGATGTGAATTCGCTGCTCACCGGTTCCTGGACCGGCGATCCGGCAGCCGAATTCGGCCAACAACCGCATCGCGGTCGCACGCCGCGACGAAGAACGCGGTGGAAAGCGGTCAGTTGGTTGTCGTCGGACCCGACGGTCAACTGAAGTACAGCAACCAGGTGCCATTCGGCGACACGGGGATTACCGACAAAGAGCCCCCGGCGCGAGATGGTCACGACCCGGAGGTGACGCGCGGTGAGCCCAAGAACGGAACCTACTACTAAGGGAAAGTGGCTTCGTAGGGTGCTGTGGGGCGTTCTTCTCGTCGCTGTGCCGGTGTTGGCGATGGCCGGACTTTTGGCACACGTCGGCGGCGGCCCGTTCGAACCACACCTGAGTGAGGACAAGACGCTGTCAGCACGATTGAACGACCTGTGGCGGAAGGGCGGATCCGCGCCACTGCGCGACCTTGCCGGCGGAAGCTGGGACCGCGTCTACGTCTACCAGCAGGAATACCTTGGGCGAGAGCAGGTGGAACGCGAAGTCGGCGCACCGGTGGAGATGGAGGACACCTTCTCGAAGCAGGGAGCCTCTGTGCTGGTCATCGTGAAAGGGAACAGCGTCCAGCGGTCGGCATGGGTCGAAGTGCCACTGGTTTCGGGGATCTACACCGCCGACGTCGAGGGCAATTGATCGAGCGACTCTCGAATCGATCAAGTCGCGGGTCAACCCCGGCGCCGATCCAGCAGCGTTGCACCGAACAAATCAACTTCTCGAACAGAAGCAGGAACAACTCGACTCACTCGAAGATCAAATCGCTGAGCTACGTGAAAAAGCCGATTATTGGCAGCTCGAATACGGTGTGGAATTCGAAGAACGTCAGCGCCTCTCTGACGAGTCGCGCTGGCTGCGCAAGGAACTGAGAGCAGTTCAGGCATTCGATATAGCAAAAACTCTCACCCCTACATCAGAGATTACCGCCTATCCTGACTCATTTATCGATCTGGTAGATATGATCAGGAAGATGGAAAGTGAAGGTTTTCACCGGCGATCCGAAGTTATGCCTCGAACTGGAGCCATACGACCAACTCGGCGCATCCGCACGAGTGGGATGGAAAGCCGTATTGGCACTACGTGACTATATTCGTGCCAGAAACGACGGAGTATGGTCGGGTAGCGTTCACGACTATCTCTCTCGGACTCCTGACGGATATCAGACTGTTTCGCTCAAAAAGCATGCCGCCGGGGAATCGGCGACAACTATGCAGCAGTGGGGCCACCTGCGGCGCTTCCGTGTACCGAATCATGCATCCCCGAGCGGATGGATTGAAATGCAAGCCCATTTCCGACTCGCCCAGATAGGGATGGTCAGTCCGAGGATGTACTACCTGGACCACTGGCCGAAAGATGGGAAAATCTACATCGGATACATCGGTCGTCACCTGAAGAACACCAAGACGAATTGACCAACACAGCCGCACTTCGCGTCGTGTGGATCACGGTGCGATGAATCGCAACCAACTTGACGGTGCTTGTCATGCATCTCCAGCGGTCGCAATACCGGCCCGCCGGTATTCATCGCCTCGAACTGGCCGTACCCGCTGATCCTGTCGAAATCCGGGCGGAGACCTGCGATCACCGGTATGAATCGAACCGGGTTCGGTGAACTGTAGTGGGAGGGAATACATGATCATGTCCGATGACGCGCCGCAGGCGGGAACTGGCCGACGACGGCGCCGACTACGTTTATATTTCGTCCGCGAGGGGTGACCAAACCGGCCACTATGCCAGGCACCCGTATGCGTAAATTGCCGCGGCGCGCTGCGCGCAGAACCGACTACAGCAGTGGCGTACACGTGCACGAATTCAGTCTCCACTGAACCATAGATACCCGTTCCTACGGATAGCGGTTTCGGCAGCATCGCGCAATACGGCGAGCATCTCCGCTTCTTTGTCGTTGTTCGACGACAGATTTGCTAGCTCGTCCAGGAGCATGGTCAGCTGGGTTGTGTTGAACATTGTGTCCGCGTGCGCGTGAAGACCCCGAAGTAGCGAACCAGCCGGAGCATTCTCTCGATACCTGGCCAGCGTATCTTCCGCGTCACCATATACCAGTTCGATCCGCTCGTGGATTCGATTTTGCATAATTATGTCGATTCCCAATTCAACTCCTGGCATCTACGGGATCGGATACATGGTGATAATGCCGCCGAATCGGTCGGTAATGATCTTGTATCGGCTGGTGGCGTGGCCGCCCAACTGCTCCGACACGCTGCCGATAACTTTACCGGCGTCGACCTCGCGTTCGAAATTGCCGTCGTGGTTGGGTCCGCGCGCCGGTGAGTTTTCGGCGGCCTCGGCCAGCTCGTCGAGCTCCTCGCCGGTAATCGTGTCAGGCCAGGTGCCCTTCGACGGATTGTAGTTGGGAGCGCCTTTGACATGCTTCCCAAGGATGTACTTCTCAACTTCATCAGTCATGCCCGGGGCCGGATTGCCCGGAGCCAGCGGCAAGTTCTCGAATTTGTCCTCATCATCGATGTAAGCCTTCATGGCGATGATGGCAGCAAGTTTGAGCGCGATATCGGTGAGGCTGGGGACTTTGTCGAACGCAGTGACGGTGAAGGCTGCGGCACCCGCCACCGCGGAGGCAGTGCCGATTATTTTGATGAGTTTGCTGGCATCGTAGGTGCTTTTGAGCACTCTGGCGGTGTTGCCCGCGATCGCTACGACGCCGACACCGGCGGCGACGTCGCTGAGTGCGGCGGTGATCCAGGACGCGGCGACGCCGATGACGACAGTGGTTCCGGCTGCTATCAAAGCGTTGGTGACCGCGTCCCGGAATTTGTCGCGGGTTTCGGAGGTGGCGGTGCTGTATTCCGCGACAGGTGTGGCGAGGTTGAGGGACGCGGAGGCAAGCTGGGTGGCGCCGCCGCTAAGGGTGGTGAGGTGACCGAGGATGGAGTCGAGGCCTTTTTTGTCCTGGATGTCGCTGAAAAGGTTGCTGATCTCGGTTATCCGGGATGCGGCATCGGTGATGGTCCTATGTTCGGCGAATGTCTTCCAGGTCGATGCGGCCTTGGCGAGCTTGTCCTTGTTGCCGTTGGGCAGCTTGCTTCCGAACTCTTCCTGGACCTTCCCGACCAGAGCGTCGTAGAAGCCGGGGACACTGCCCTTTCCCTCGGTGACACCGTCACCGTTGTTGCCGACCGAAGTCGGGATGGTCACCTTGTACTCCGACATCGCCGTCACGGTGGGCCGGTCGGGCATCGGGTCGGAGTTGTTGGACAGTGCCCAGTTGTACCCGGCGGCGTAGAGCATGTTGCCGAAGTTGGTCAGGGCGTCGGCCAGGTTCGTGCAGGTCTGCATCGTTTCCCGGGCGACGCGGTCGTAGGTGCTCCCCCATTGTTCGCAGCCCGCGGTGTTCCCGGCCATGCCCGCGCATTCACCCTTGACCGCGTCGTGGACCGGTTTGTCGGCGGCACGGAGGTCGGTTGCCAGGGCGTGGCATTTCTTGCCTGCGTCGTAGTAGGTCTGCCAGTCGATAACCAGTACACCCATGTGTCCTATCCCTGGGAGAACATCTTGTAGTTCGTGTCGTGGGCGGTGGTGTAGCGCGCATGGGCCGCCTTCGCTGCGTCGCTGACGTCCTTCACACCTTCGACGAATTCCCTTGCCCCGGCGATCCATTGCGTGTGGGCATCGGCATACGCCTGGGCCGCAACCCCTTCCCACTCAGTACCGGCCAGGGTCGCGACCCGGTTATCGATCTCATCGAGATGCTCGCCGATGAATCCGGCCAGACCCGACAGACGGACCACGATCTCATCGAGATGGTCCAGGTCGACCGAAAACCGAGAGTTCATGGCAGATCCAAACTCGAAGTGCTCAGAGACGCAGCGTTGCTTTCATCGCGTGCTTGATAGCTTTCCGCGGTGACGCCGAGCTTTTCCGCCATACCAGTCAGGGCGGTCATGATTCTGGCGCCGCCATCGCGGACCTCGGTCCAGCCCTCGGAGAATTCGTTGGCCGCGTCCCCGGTCCAGCCGCCATCGGTCAGCGAAGCGACGTCCGTCGCGGTGGAGTCCAACGCCGCGTGCAGCGCCTCCGCCAACTCGTAGACGTACTTGCCGACCTCGCGCACCTTCTCGGGCACCACCGCGAGGTTCCGGCCAGAGGCTGGTGTCCCCCCATCACTCATGACGCGAATCCTAACCGATACGCGCTTGGGTACCGGTAGAGCGAGGTAGGAGATCTTGGTCGGTTGTGGCGCTCAACTCCGCCTTCCTCGACAGCGTCGAAGCGCAGAGCGACCTGGCACCAGGCCGCTGCCAGGCGAACCGGTTCAGCCCACGCTCTGGGCACGCCCCCGGCAACTATCAACAGCTGACGCGGCGGCCACCATTGATATCGCCATCGCACTCGCTGGCTCGAGCAGCGCGAGTAGTCGCTACTCGGGATATGGAGCCAATCCGCTTGCGACGCGGACAAGGTGACGCTCCACGGACAAGTCATGCGAAGACGACGGAACGCCCTATCGACAGTCCTATGAATCGGACGTCTTCATCCTGTCCAATATCCTGGGCTGCCATTGGTAGAACCAACTGAACTTATAGGACTCCCCGCCGGGCGACGAGGTGGCGGCGTAGGTGAATCGACGGTCGGTCGTGCTGATCGGAACTTCGTCGACGAGTTGCTCGAAGCGCGGTTCGATCGGAACCGGTAGCGTTCTCGGATCCGGTGTTATCACCGGAAAACAGAGGCGCTCGATCCGGGGCGATTCCCAGCTGATGGTGGCGTAGATATCGAATGCTTTCTCGGTGAGTGCGAGAAAGTCATCGCTCGGATCCGGGAGTCCGGCATCCCGGTGCAGCGACACGATGGCGCGGGGTTCGAAGTACTCGGCCGACAGGCCGGGGAAGTACACGTTCATCGTCTTGTCGTGGTAGTCGATGCCGAGCAAGCCGACTTTGTCCTCCAGGCCGTGACGTGCGAACATGCGGGCATGGTCGGCGAGACTGGGCGGCATGGACGGTAGTTCGGCGAGCTCCGATACCTTCTGCATGCCATCGGCAGGAAAGAACGGCCAGATTTTCTTGAAGCCGCCGACTACACCGATATCGATCCCGTAGCTGTGGATGGGGCACCGTTCCCGGACCTGGTCCAGCAGAGCGCCGACCGGATGATCGGTCTCGGAGATGAGTTCGTTGGAAAGGGCGATGTCGTAAGGGTCGATGTCGCTCGGCAGCGTCAAGAAGCGGTAGTCGAGGTCTCCCGAGCGGCGGGCGTCGGTGACCACTCGGAGGGAGATCACGGAACGCGCGAGCATCGCGCCGTACGCGGTCAGAGTGGGCCGGACAGCTTCTCGAGTGCAGGGCACGTTCCATAGCCGCGCGGATTCCTCGATGGCCGCGTAGAGATCATCCAGCTCGGATTCGGTAGTGGTGAACACGCGTCCTTCCAGAGATCGGTGCTACGAGCAACATCACGGTTCCGCCAATTCCATTCAACCAGAATGCAACTCAGAGCCGGGGTGCCATGTGTGGGAAGCAGGCACCGCATCCCTCCAGGGTCACGCGGTTGACGGACGGAGGTGGCGGGTGAGGGCATGACCCAGATGCGGGCCGAGGGACCGGTGTGGTCGATGCCGAGCTCGGTGGCGAGGTGATGGCGTGTGGCGTTTTCCAGCAGTGTGGCGCAGGTATCGGTGGTAGCGCGGATTCGGTGATGAGCGGTCGCGGCGATGACGACGGCGAGAGGTGCGGCGGGCTACCACCAGACGGTCAAAGCAAGGTAGAGAACGGACCAGGCCGCGAGCGGCGCGACTTCGGGCACCAAGCGGACCGCCCGCCGCAGCAGGTCCGCCGCCCGGCCCGGCTGCGCCGTCGCGGCGAGCTCGGCGGCGCGAGTGTCATGGTGACAGCAGGTCTCGTTGTCGATCCGACGAGTCGAAACCGACCGCATGCCCGCCTGCGTGGTCAGCACTTCGGCGTGCGCGGAGTGCACAAAGGCAGCAGGTTCATGCGGGCCGGAGTTTCCGTGACCGGCGGCGGTGGGGGAACCGCCTCGGTGGTGAGCACAGGAGCTTGGGTCGGTTGCACGGCGCCGCCCGTGGGCGTCGAGCAGGAGGCCGCCAGGATCCAGATCATGCCGATGACGAGCAGGATCAGTGCTACCGCGGCGATCTGTTGTGAGCGGTGGCTGCGTGGCTTCGATTTCTCGGAGGTGCGGCCGGGGATGCGCGCTGACAGCGCGGTTATCTGGTCGCGAACCGTGATCCGTGGCCGCTCGAGCACAGCGGTCGGCGCGGGGCGGCGCAGTGGCTGCGGTTCGGGGGTGGGTGTGGACCATGCTGTGGGCCGGCTCGGCTGAGGTGCCTGCGGCGGGCGCGGGCGCGGCGGCCGGTCGGGATCGGGCTCGATCCACGACGACCAACTGTCCGTGAATGACGACGGTGCGGGGGCTGTCTGTGCAGCCGGATCGACATCCTCTTCGGCGGGCGGGGGTTCCGGTTCAGTTCGTTCCGGCGCGGGGGACTCAGCTGCGGCGGGGCGTATCGACGCCACGTGTCCGGCGGCGAAGCGTTCCGTCGCATAGGAATACGGCTCGGCGACTTCTTCCCGTGCGGGCCTCGCCGCTTCTGCCCCTGTGGGCCTCGCCGCGAGTCGGCCTTCGAAGCGCGGCTGCTCCGGTTGGTTATCTTCTGGCACGCCAGGTGCGAACGGCCGCGCGTCCGCGAGAGAGAAGGCCGACTGGCCCTCTTCGTCGCGAGCGTACGAATGAGCTGTCGTATCCAACGGCTCGGGCATCGATGGCGGCTCCGGCGCGAGGAATTCCGGCGCGAACGGATCTTCCTCGGTAGGTTGCATCTGCACCGCCGCGGCGACGGGCGCCTGCGGGGGATGTGACTCGGACGCCTGTACGTCCTGGCTGCTGTCCGGAACAGCCGTGTGCTCGAGCGGCTGCCGAGCCGTCGACGACCTGTCACCCTGCGGTGCGCTTTCGGTATCGGACCGCCTCCCGTGCTCGGACTCCGAACCCTCGGGCTCTCCGATACCGGGTTCACGGGCGTCGGTCTGCTCGGGCGTAGACAGCGATGCAGTCGACTGATCTGCTTCCGAGAGCTGATGGTCACCATCGTCTGTGACGTCACGGCCCTCGACGACTCGCGTCGATGCGGTGAGCCGCGCTGCATCCGGATCGGCGTCCGGCGGCTCGGGCACGGTATCCACCGGTGGTGCGTCCGAACCCGCCGACTCGTCGGCGTCGGACCCATCCGTAGCCGTCCTCTCCTCGAGTTCAGGAGCCTTCCGCGTGACACTCTCCAGCGCCGCCAGCGTCCCGGCCCGCAACTTCTGCTCCGGCGGGAAACCGTCCGCTGCCAAGTCGTCGACGGTGACCTGATCGCCCAGGTTCAAGTCGGTGAGCAGGGCGTGCGTGCGTTCGGCGGTCCAGATCAGCTTGCGGCTCGCGGTGCGGTGGAACCACGCGCGCAGGTCGGCCTGCCCGGCCCCGAGCACCACCGCGCAACCGCGCCTGCGTGACTCGATGTTCAGCGTGAGGTTCGAATCCTTGGGCGGCACTACGACGATCAGTCCGTCGACGAAGGCGTCGGCATTGTGCTTGCGCACCAGCGCCTTCAAGTTGAAGACGTTGTTGGTCACCTGGTCGAACGGGCTGCTGTCGTGGTCGCGCACGTGGACCGGGTCGCCCGCGTAGCCGGACAGCCGCCAGCGGCCGTTGGCCTGCACCGACAGGACACCGCTCGTCGCCTCCGGGACGGTGCCCTTGACCTCGACGACGACCGCGGCTCTGGGAGTGATCACCACCAGATCGGCTTCTTGCGTTTCGTCCTTGCGCTCGCGGTCGGGTAGGTAACACCCCGAGATCGCGAGTCCCACAATGACGTACTGGCCGGTCCAACTCCGCATCCAGTCGAGCACGCGCTGTTCGGATCGCGGCGCCGTCGTTCGTTCATTGATGACCAACATCGGCGGCCTCCATCGCCGTCCCACACCATCGACCACCCAACGGTATGCGCCGGGTTTTCCGACACAAAATCGAAAGGCACTGGAACAGCACGGTATTGGCAGCACAAAGGCATGCGGAGTGCGGCGTGTGGGCAGCACCACACTCGTGGACCGTCCGCCGATCAACTCGGGCGGCGCACGTTCAGACCCCGACCGCCTCTTCGATCTCTTCCTCGGCCGCGCGTTCCGTGACGGGCACCGCCTCCGTGCGGGCCTGCGTGCGGCGCCTGCGCTCGTAGCCGCCCGCCACCAGGACCAGTCCCGCGCCGGCCGCCAGCCACAGCACCAAGCTCAACACCCGGTTACCGAACCCCGCCCCGCCGTCGAAGTACAGCAGGGTGCGCGCGCCCTCGACGAAACCCGCCCCGTTCCAGAAGGAATGCAGCGCACCGAAGAAATCGTTCTGCAGCCACGGTCCGTACACGCCGCCCGATGTCGTGAAGTTGAGCATCACGAACAGCACCATCATCGTCAGCGTGGTCCAGCGCCGTAAGAAGGTGTGCAACCCGATGCCCACCGCGAGAATCCCTGCTGAATAGAGCCACGACATCGCCCAGACGGCGGCGTAGTCGTGGTCGACCACATGGAATACCGGCCCGGCGACACCGAGGCCGATAACGCTCACCGCCAATGATGTGACCAGGCCCAGCAGTGCGCGCAGGCCCATGCTCAGTCCCGCCCCGGCCGCGCCGATCGCCGCGACGCTGCCGTAGGAGCCGATGCTCAATGCCACCAGCAGGAAGAACAGGCCCTGCGCGGTCGGATCGCCGGTACCCGGCGGAGCGATATCGGTGACCTCGACCGGCGCCCCTTGCTGGGCGGCGATGCGGCCGAAGACAGCCTCGGCCGCCATCGCGGTGGTGTCGGAACCGGCCTTCGCGACCAGGGCTTCGTGCGATTCCGGCACATAGGCACCGGCCAGCGTCCGCTCGCGCAACTGTCCTACCGCCTCGTCACGGCCGGGCAGGGTGACAACCTCGAGTGCGTCTCCAGCGCGGTCTTTCAGTGTCTGCGCCAGCACCTTGACCTGCGGCGTATCACCCACGATGGCCACCTTCAGGTGATTGGGCTCGGGCTGGTGGAACGCGCCCAGATACGCCAGTGCCATGCCGAGACACATCAGCAGCGGGGTGAGCAGATGCGCGGCGACATGTCGAAGTTGTTGCATGCGAGGACTCTCTCCAAAAGGTTGGTAAATACAACTATCCTAGTTGTACTATACAACCATGCGGCATACTCCAGCATCTCCCACTCGCTCCACCGCGATCCGAACGATCCAGCGCGAACTCACCGCATTCGCCCGTCGGGCCCGCGGCCGGGCCGCCGAGCTGCATCCGGAACTGCCGCTGGTGGCGTCGAGCATTCTGGACCTGGTCATCGAGCGTGACGGCTGCCTGGCCACAGAACTGGCCGGACACTTCCTGCTGGACAAATCCACGGTGAGCCGACAGGTGGCGGCGCTGGAACGGCTCGGTTATCTCACCCGCGAGGTCGATCCGGCCAACCGCCGCAACCACATCCTGCGCGCCACTCCCGCCGGGCAGCGGATCGCACGGGAGGCCGAACAGCGCCGCCGGGAGGCGTTCGCCGAACGGTTCCGCGACTGGGACGACGAGGACCTCGCCGAACTCGCCGGATACCTGGTCCGCTACAACGCGGCGGACGACTGATCGTCACACCACCGGCGCGGCAGCGGCCGTAGGCCGAATGGGCCGAGATCCGGCAGACGCGAGCAAGACCTCCTCACCCTCGCAGCGCCGAAGCCAGAGCCGGATCCACCGAGAACGCTATGGCGATCAACGATTCGACCAGCAGGTCGACGAGCTGTTCGCGGGAGATGGGTTCGGAGCGCAGCCAGGTGAGCGTGGATTCCTCGACGAACGCGATCCACCCGCGCATGGCGAGCATGAGCCGCGGATGGTCGGACTCGGCGACCGGAACCGGCGTCTCGGCGAGGATGATGCCGATGATGGCGTCACGGGTCTGATCGACCAGCGGGGCCAGCTCCGGGCTGACGCTGGTCGGCCCACGCAACAGCGCGAGGTAGGACGTGCGGTTCTCGGTGACGTACTCGATGTAGCGCTCGATCGAGTCGCGCAGCATCTCGAACAGACCGAGCGAGCGGTCCGGGATTACGCGCTCGATCAGTTCGGCGTTGGCGTGTCGCACGATCGCCAACTGGAAATCCTGCTTGGTCGGGAAGTAGTGGAACAGCAGACCTCGGGAGATGCCGGCCTGGGCGGCGATCTCGCTGACGGAGATGTCGTCGATGGAGCGCTCGCCGAGCATCTTGGCGCCCAGGGTGATCAGCTGCTCGCGGCGCTCGTCGGGGCTGAGCCGCGTGCGCTTGGGGGCGTCCGACTGAGTTCTGGTCACCGGCACATCCTACTGAACGGGAGTCAATACGCTGTTGACTCGTGCTCAATAGCACCGTAGGCTGCGTTACATGAGTCGCAAGGTTACAGACAAAGCTGTCGCCGACCGATCCACGCGCCACGCCAGGACGATCATCATCGGCAGCGGGTTCGCGGGTCTGGGTCTGGCCATCCGGCTGACCCAGCAGGGTCGCAACGACTTCCTCGTGCTCGAACGCGGCAGCGATGTCGGCGGCACCTGGCGCGACAACACCTACCCCGGCGCGGCCTGCGACGTTCCTTCGCACCTGTACTCGTACTCGTTCGCGCTGAATCCGGACTGGTCGCGGTCGTTCTCCAAGCAGGGTGAGATCCAGCAGTACATCCAGGACGTGTCGAAGCGCTACGACGTGCGCGACAAGCACGTCTTCGACTGCGATGTGACCAGCGCCCGCTGGAACACCGAGACCGCGCTGTGGGAGATCGAGTCGAGCAAGGGCAGCTTCACCGCCGACACGGTGGTCTCGGCGGTCGGCGCCCTGTGCGAGCCCGCGCTGCCGGACATCAAAGGCATCAACGACTTCGAAGGCGAGATCTTCCACTCCGCCCGCTGGAATCACGACGCCGATCTCACCGGTAAGCGGGTCGCCATCATCGGCACCGGCGCCTCGGCCATCCAGATCGTGCCCGCCATCGCCCCGAAGGTCGGCCACCTGGACGTCTACCAGCGCACCGCGCCCTGGCTGCTGCCGCGCCTTGACCGCCCGTACACGAAGGCCGAGCGACTCGCCTTCAAGCACGTGCCGGGCCTGCAGCGACTATCCCGCGCGGCCATCTACGCCGCGCGCGAGACCCAGGTGGTCGGCCTGGCCAAGGTTCCGGCCCTGATGCAGCTGTTCGAGGCGATCGCGAAGGCGAAACTGCGCTACGAGATTCGTGATCCGCAGTTGCGCGCCAAGGTCACGCCGAACTTCCGGATCGGCTGCAAGCGCATGCTGATCTCCAACGACTACTACCCCGCGCTGGCGCGCCCCAACGTCGACGTGGTCACCGACGGCATCGCCGAGGTGCGCGCGAACTCGATCGTCACCGAGGACGGCACCGAGCGCGAGATCGACGCGCTGATCGTGGCCACCGGCTTCCACGTCACCGACTCGCCGACCTACGAGACGATCTTCGGCCGCGACGGGCGCACGCTGTCGGAGGTGTTCGACGAGATCGGCCAGCAGGGCTACAAGGGCTCCACGATCGCCAACTTCCCCAATATGTTCTTCCTGCTCGGCCCGAACGTCGGCCTCGGGCACACCTCGATGGTGTACATGATCGAATCGCAGATCAACTACGTCGCCGACGCGCTGGCTACCATCGACCGCCTCGACCTGCGTACCGTGGAAGTGCGCCGCGACGTGCAGGATGCCTACAACAAGGACTTGCAGGCGAAGCTGGCAGGCAGTGTCTGGCTGACCGGCGGGTGCTCGAGCTGGTACCTGGACAAGCACGGCAACAACACCACGTTGTGGCCGGACTTCACCTTCGAATTCCGTCGCCTGACCAGGACATTCGACGTGTCGGCGTACGACATCTCCATTTCCCGAACCGATGTGAAAGCAGTGGCATCGTGAGCAATGACGCTTACTTCAAGGACAAGGTTTGTGTGATCACCGGAGCGGGCTCCGGGATCGGCCGGGCGCTGGCGGAGAACCTGGCCCGGCGCGGCGCGAAACTGGCGCTGTCGGATATCGACGTCGACGGCCTCGCCGAGACCACGCGCCGCTGCGAGCAGCTCGGCGCGCAGGTCAAGTCCGACCGGCTGAACGTGGTCGAACGCGAAGCGGTGATCCTCTACGCCGACGCGGTGAAAGCGCACTTCGGCACCGTGCACCAGGTCTACAACAACGCGGGCATCGCCCACCACGGCGAGGTCATCCGCTCGGAGTACAAGGACTTCGAGCGCGTGATGGACGTCGACTTCTGGGGCGTCGTCAACGGCACCAAGGCGTTCCTGCCGATGGTGATCGAGTCCGGCGACGGCCACATCGTCAACGTGTCCAGCCTCTTCGGCCTCATCGCGATCCCCGGCCAGAGCGCCTACAACGCGGCGAAGTTCGCGGTGCGCGGTTTCACCGAGTCGCTGCGCCAGGAGATGCTGGTGGCCCGGCACCCGGTCAAGGTCACCTGCGTGCACCCCGGCGGCATCAAGACCGCGGTCGCGCGCAACGCCACCTACGCCGAGGGCATCGACAGCAAGTCGGCCGCCTCGATGTTCGACAAGAAGCTGGCCATCCACACCCCCGAGATGGCGGCGCAGACCATCACCGAGGGCGTGCGCAAGGGCCACGGCCGCGTGCTGATCGGCTGGGAGGCCAAGCTGCTGGATCTGTTCGTGCGGGTGACCGCGTCGGGCTACCAGCGGATCGCGGCCAACGTCGAGCGCCGCTTCCTGCCCTGAGCCGGAATCCGAGGAACGACGAATGCGCGACATCGATCTTCCGCTGCCCCTGGCGCGGGCGGTACTGAATCCGATCTTCCGGGTGACACTGAACAAGCGGTTGCCGTTCACGATGCAGCGCAGGCTGCTCGACGTGAGTTCACGGGCGCAGTTGTTGCCCGCGGGCGCCGTCGTGCAGCCGCTGCGCCTCGGCGGCAGGCCCGCCGAGCGGATCGGCTTCGCGGACACCTCCGAGCACGGCGCGGTTCTCTATCTGCACGGAGGCGGATACGCGGTCGGCTCGCCCGCGACACACCGCTCGCTGGCGGCCCGGCTGGCGCGGGACACCGGGTGCGCGGTCTACGTGCTGGACTACCGGCTGGCGCCGGAGCACCCCTTCCCCGCCGCACTGGAGGACGCCGAAGCGGCGTTCCTGGAACTCGTGGCGAGTTCGGGCCTGCGGCCGGATCAGATCGCCGTCTCCGGGGATTCCGCGGGCGGCGGACTGTCGCTCGCGCTCGCGCAGCGCCTGATCGCCCGGCACGGGCAGACCCCGGCCGCGCTCGGTTTGATCGCCCCCTGGGCCGACCCCAACGAGATCCCGGAGCGGGAACGCGATCTGGTGATCAACAAGCCCTGGTCACGAGCCTGCGCGGCCGCCTACCTGGGCGACGGCGACGGGACCGACCCGGCCTACGCCCCGCTGACCGGTGAACTGCGCGGCCTGCCGCCCACCTACGTGCAGGTGGACGTCAGCGAACTGCTGCACCGCCAGTGCGTCGCGCTGGTCGCCGCCCTGCGCGAGGCGGGCGTACACGTCCGCTTCACCGAGAGCAAGGGCTTGTGGCACGTCGCTCAGCTGCAGGCCGCGCTGGCCGGGCCCGCGGCAGCCGCGCTGCGCGAACTCGCGGAGTTCCTGCGCGAAGCCATTCAACCGGCGGACCTGCGCGAACTAGGATGAAACCCGAGCGGGTCCCCAGCCTGCAGTGATGTACGGAGGCGATTCCGGTGGTCGACCTCACGGCCCTCGCGCAGGTGTCGTAGATTACTGGCGAGTAAACCCACGTGGAAGGGCACTGATGCGAGAGTTCGAAGTCCCGGCTTCCTACACCATTCCGGATGACGCGAACAATTCCGAGAACGTCTTCCGCCACGCCGAGCAGTCACCGAATGCGGTGCTGTTCAACCTGCCGGACGGCAGTGGCGGCTGGCGGGATCTCACCGCCGCGGAGTTCGCGAAAACCGTCACCGGGGTGGCGAAAGGCCTGATCGCTTCGGGGATCGAACTCGGCGATCGCGTCGCCATCATGGCCCCCACTCGCTACGAGTGGGCCGTCCTCGATTTCGCCATCTGGGCCGCGGGCGGCTGCACCGTCGCGATCTACGACAGTTCCGCCGCCGAGCAGGCCAAGTGGATCCTGCAGGACTCGGCCACCAAGCTGCTGATCCTGGACAGCGACAAGCACCGCAAGGTGATCGACGAGATCGACTCCGGGTCGCTGCCGGACCTGCGGGAGACCCTGCAGATCGACAAGGGCGCGCTGGACGAGCTGACCACCCGCGGCGCCGAGCTGGACGACCAGGCCGTGCACGAGCGTCGCGCCCAGGTCGGCGCGCAGTCGCCCGCCACCCTGATCTACACCTCGGGTACCACGGGCCGCCCCAAGGGCGTCATGCTGACCCACGCGAACCTGTACGCGGAGTCCAAGTCCGACCGGATCGCGCTGCGCAAGTACGTCACCGAGGGCAAGAAGACCCTCATGTTCCTGCCGCTGGCGCACGTCTTCGCCCGCGCCGTCGCGCTGGCCGCGTTCGACGCGAAGGTGATCGTCGCGCACACCGCCGACTGGTCCACCCTGGTCGAGCAGTTCGGCAGCTACCAGCCGGACTTCATCCTCTCGGTGCCGCGGGTGTTCGAGAAGGTGTTCAACAGCGCCAAGCAGAAGGCGCACGACGGCGGCAAGGGCAAGATCTTCGACGCCGCCGCCGATACCGCGATCGCGTGGAGCGAGGCGCTCGACAACGGCGGACCGGGCATCGCGCTGAAGCTGAAGCACGCGCTGTTCGACAAGCTGGTCTACAGCAAGCTGCGCGCCGCCCTCGGCGGTCGGTGCGAGGCGGCCGTCTCCGGCGGCGGTCCGCTCGGCGCGCGGCTGGGTCACTTCTTCCGCGGCGTCGGCGTGACCATCTACGAGGGCTACGGTCTCACCGAGACCACCGCGGCCATCGCGGTGAACACCCCGGAGCACATCCGGGTCGGCTCGGTCGGTCGCCCGATCGAGGGCCATGCCGCGAAGATCGCCGAGGACGGGGAACTGCTGGTGCGCGGCTCGGTCGTGTTCAGCGGCTACTGGGGCAACGCGGAGGCCACCGAGGACGCCTTCGAGGACGGCTGGTTCAAGACCGGCGACCTCGGTGCCATCGACGGCGACGGCTTCATCACCATCACCGGCCGCAAGAAGGAGATCATCGTCACCGCCGGTGGCAAGAACGTCTCCCCCGCGCTGCTGGAGGACTCGCTGCGGGCGCACCCGCTGATCAGCCAGGTGATGGTGGTCGGCGACGGCCAGCCGTTCATCGGCGCGCTGATCACGCTGGACCCGGAGTCGCTGCCCGGCTGGAAGGAACGCAACAACCTGCCCGCCGACACCCCGATCGAGAAGCTGATCGAGAACCCGGATCTGATCGCCGAGGTGGACGCGGCGGTAGCCGAGACCAACAAGAAGGTCTCGCACGCCGAGCAGATCAAGAAGATCCGTCTGCTGACCAACGACTGGACCCAGGAGACCGGCGAGCTCACCCCGAAGATGTCGCTCAAGCGCGCGGTCGTGATGAAGCAGCACGCCGACGACGTGGCGAGCATCTACAACTGAGCTGATCGCCGAGAGGCGCTGTCCGCTGTTCGCGGACAGCGCCTTTCGCGTGTCCCGGCTCGTTCACGACGAACAGGTCCCGGCCAGGAGCACACGCCGTAAGCGCGACCGAATGCACCGCGAGCGAGGTCGGCCGAAGTTCGTAGGCGATCGAGCGGCGACGACGGTGGCCGATCGGGTCGGCGGTTGCGGCGGCCCACCCGCAGTAGTCTCGATGCCATGGCCGATCTACGACTGCGCGTGCCGGCCGGGATGGTCTCGGCGGGCCTGACGCTGGGTGTGGCCGAACTCCTCGCGGCTGTTCTCGATCCCGGCAGCGCGCCACTGCACGTCCTCGGATCGGCCGTGGTCGACCACACGCCCGAGGGGTTGCGGGAATGGGCCATCACCACCTTCGGCACCAACGACAAGGCCGCGCTGTACCTGATCATGGGCGTGATCACCGCGCTGGTCGCCGGACTGGCCGGTGCGATCGAACGGACCGGCCGAGCCGCCGGTTCGTGGTTGTTCGTGGTGTTCGGGGTGGTCACGGCATGGGTGGCAGTGACGCGTACCGGTCTGTCCGCCGCGTTGCCGACGGTCGTCGGCGTTGCCGCGGGTATCTACGCGCTGCGCGCGCTGACCCGTCGCATCGATGCGGCCGTCGAAAAGTCCTCTGCCGACAGCCGAATCGGCGCGACGCCGCCGACCGGCGATTCCGAGGTGCCGACCGAGACCGATGGGTCGGCGTCCACCCCTGGCGGCGGAAATCGGGGGAGCTCCGGACCTGTGTCCGATGTCGACGAGACGTCCGACGCCGCAGCGGGCACCGGTTCGCCTCGGGATGTGCCGGGAACTCCGGCGAGCACGAAAGCTCTTGACGCACAACAGCACGAAGCGAATCCGGCTGTAGTGACAAACGCGACCGCACCGGCAGCGGGGGCATCGAGCGCCACCGGGTCGTCGTCGCCGGTGGCCGACACCAACCGGTCCCGCGCCGCGGAGCGCAGGCAAGTC
>NZ_BAFZ01000096.1 GCF_000308575.1 Nocardia exalbida NBRC 100660
ATCGACCAAGTGATGCAGCTTCAAGATGTACATGTAACCGACCGCGACCGGGTACGGAAAAGGCTCGCCCGTGCGGCCGTCGAACAATGTCGCCTTTCCATCCGCTCCGACCATGACGTCGCCGTCGCGGTTGGGCAGTGTGGACGCCATCAACCCGGCGAGTTCTTCCTCGCGGGCCCCGTCGAAGACCGGTGTCGCCAGATTCGTATCCGGTGCCGCCGACAACAACTCCTCGGGCAATCGCCTCGCCCAGTCCGGTCGCGTGCCGTCGGCGAGCTGAATGTT
>NZ_BAFZ01000095.1 GCF_000308575.1 Nocardia exalbida NBRC 100660
CAGGTCGACGTCGCCACCGACGGCTCCCGCCCCGATTGGGCGCAGGCGCTGCCGGAGGAGATGCTGGGCGCTCCGGCCGACTCCAACATCGCCACGCCGGTGTTCGACGGCGCGCGGGAGGAGGAGCTGACCGGCCTGCTGGCCTCGACGCTGCCCAACCGCGACGGCGAGCGCATGGTCGACGACGACGGCAAGGCCACGCTGTTCGACGGCCGTTCCGGCGAGCCGTTCCCGTACCCGGTCGCGGTCGGTTACATGTACATCTTGAAGCTGCACCACTTGGTCGAC
>NZ_BAFZ01000094.1 GCF_000308575.1 Nocardia exalbida NBRC 100660
GGTGTGGTCGAGGAGGTCTCGGCTGATTATGTGACGGTGATGGCTGATGATGGGACGCGTAAGTCCTATCGGATGCGGAAGTTCAACCGGTCGAATCAGGGTACGTGCTCGAATCAGCGTCCGATTGTGGATGAGGGTCAGCGGGTGGAGCGTGGTCAGGTTCTGGCTGATGGTCCGTGCACCGAGAACGGTGAGATGGCCCTGGGTAAGAACCTGTTGGTGGCGATCATGCCGTGGGAGGGTCACAACTACGAGGACGCGATCATCTTGTCGCAGCGCCTGGTGGAAGAGGATGTGTTGACCTCGATTCATATCGAGGAGCACGAGATCGATGCGCGTGACACCAAGCTGGGTGCCGAGGAGATCACTCGGGATATTCCGAATGTGTCCGATGAGGTGCTCGCTGATCTGGATGAGCGGGGCATCGTGCGCATCGGTGCGGAGGTCCGGGATGGGGACATCCTGGTGGGCAAGGTGACGCCGAAGGGTGAGACCGAGCTGACTCCGGAGGAGCGGTTGTTGCGGGCGATCTTCGGGGAGAAGGCGCGTGAGGTGCGTGATACCTCGTTGAAGGTGCCGCATGGTGAGTCGGGCAAGGTGATCGGTATCCGGGTGTTCTCCCGGGAGGACGATGATGATCTGCCGCCGGGTGTCAACGAGTTGGTGCGGGTGTATGTGGCTCAGAAGCGCAAGATCCAGGATGGTGACAAGCTCGCGGGCCGGCACGGTAACAAGGGTGTGATCGGTAAGATCCTCGCGACCGAGGACATGCCGTTCCTGCCTGATGGCACTCCGGTGGACATCATCTTGAACACCCATGGTGTGCCGCGTCGTATGAACATCGGTCAGATCCTGGAAACCCATCTGGGCTGGATCGGCAAGACCGGCTGG
>NZ_BAFZ01000093.1 GCF_000308575.1 Nocardia exalbida NBRC 100660
AGACTACCCCGCCCGCTACCCGGCGCTCGCACCGGCTGACCAGCGAGGATGCCGGGCGCCCAGACCGGGTGCGCCCGGGCTGCCCGGCGAGCCGGATGTCCGCCGCCGGACGCGGACGGGACACCCGGCAGCGCGCTCAGTAGCGGTAGTGGTCCGGCTTGTACGGGCCCTCGACGTCGACGCCGATGTACTCGGCCTGGTCCTTGGTGAGCTTGGTGAGCTCGCCGCCGAGCGCTTCGACGTGGATGCGGGCGACCTTCTCGTCCAGGTGCTTCGGCAGCCGGTAGACCTCGTTGTCGTACTGCTCGGGCTTGGTCCACAGCTCGATCTGGGCGATCACCTGGTTGGAGAAGCTGTTGGACATCACGAACGACGGATGGCCGGTCGCGTTGCCGAGGTTGAGCAGACGCCCCTCCGACAGCACCAGAATCGAGCGGCCGGTCTCCTTGAACGTCCACAGGTCGACCTGCGGCTTGATGGTCAACTTCGTTGCGCCGGAACGCTCCAGCGCCGCCATGTCGATCTCGTTGTCGAAGTGGCCGATGTTGCCCAGGATGGCCTGGTCCTTCATCGCCTTCATGTGCTCGAGGGTGATGATGTCCTTGTTGCCGGTCGCGGTGATGACGATGTCGGCCTGGCCGATCGCGTTCTCCACGGTCACCACGTCGTAGCCGTCCATCAGCGCCTGCAGCGCGTTGATCGGGTCGATCTCGGTGACCTGCACCCGGGCGCCCTGTCCGGCAAGCGATTCCGCGCAACCCTTGCCGACATCGCCGTAGCCGCAGATCAATATCTTCTTGCCGCCGATGAGCACGTCGGTGCCGCGGTTGATGCCGTCGATCAGCGAGTGGCGGGTGCCGTACTTGTTGTCGAACTTGCTCTTGGTGACCGAGTCGTTGACGTTGATCGCGGGGAACACCAGCTCACCCGCCGCCGCGAACTGGTAGAGCCGCAGCACGCCGGTGGTGGTCTCCTCGGTGACGCCGCGCACCGACTCGGCGATCTTGCTCCACTTGCCCCGGTCGGTCTCGAACCGCTCGCGCAGCAGGTTCAGGAAGACCCTGTACTCGGCCGAGTGGTCCTCGTCCTCGGGCGGCACCACGCCGGCCTTCTCGAACTGCGCGCCGCGCAGCACGAGCATGGTGGCGTCGCCGCCGTCGTCGAGGATCATGTTGGCCGGTTCCCCCGGCCAGGTAAGCATCTGCTCGGCGGCCCACCAGTACTCCTCCAGCGTCTCGCCCTTCCAGGCGAACACCGGGGTGCCCTTGGGCTCCTCGACGGTGCCGTTCGGGCCGACGACGACGGCGGCCGCCGCGTGGTCCTGGGTGGAGAAGATGTTGCAGGAGGCCCAGCGGACCTCGGCGCCGAGGCTGGTCAGGGTCTCGATCAGCACCGCGGTCTGCACGGTCATGTGCAGCGAGCCGGAGATGCGCGCGCCCTGCAGCGGCCGCACCTCGGCGTATTCACGGCGCAGCGCCATCAGACCGGGCATCTCGTGTTCGGCCAGGCGGATCTCTTTGCGGCCGAAATCGGCCAGCGACAGATCCGCCACCTTGTAGTCGATGCCGTTGCGGACATCGGCGGTCAACGACGTGCGTGCGGGAAGTTCTGAGGTGGTCATCAGCCTCTCCTGGTTCGGCAAGTACCGAGGCAAGGCTAGTCGCTCACGGCCGGACACGGACTACGCGGCCGTCCTCTTCGTCCGGCCCGGCGCGGAGCGGGGCACCGATGCGCCCGTTACGCGGTGGCCCCGCGAGCCGCCAGGATGCGGCGGCGCTTGCGCGGCTGGATGTTCGCCAGTGTGATGTCGCCGCCGTAGTGGGCGAGGACGCGGTCGTCCATCATCCAGCGCCACAGCGGCGGGATGGCGGCCAGCACGATCATGGCGGCATAACCCGCGGGCAGTTGCGGGGCCTGTTCGGAGGTGCGCAGCGTCTGGTAGCGACGGCCGGGATTGGCGTGGTGATCGCTGTGGCGCTGCAGGTGGAACAGGAAGATGTTGGTGACCAGGTGGTCGCTGTTCCAGCTGTCGCGCGGTGAGCAGCGGGCGTACCTGCCGTTCGGGCGGCGCGCCCGCAGCAGGCCGTAGTGCTCGACATAGTTCACCGTCTCCAGCAGGCCGAAGCCGATCACGGCCTGCAACAGCAGCCAGGGCAGCACGTGGTAGCCGAACGCCGCGATCAGGGAGCCGAACAGCACCAGCGTCATCGACCAGGCTTGCAGGATGTGGTTGTGCACGCTCCACCAGCCCTTGCCCCTGCGCGCGAGCCGTTCGCGCTCGAGGGCGATCGCGGAGCGGAAACTGCCGGATACGCTGCGGGGCAGGAACTCCCACAGCGACTCGCCCAGCCGGGCGCTGGCCGGATCCTCCGGGGTGGCCACGCGCACGTGGTGGCCGCGGTTGTGCTCGACGAAGAAGTGCCCGTAACCGGACTGCGCGAGCGCGATCTTGGCCAGCCAGCGCTCCATGTGCTCGACCCGGTGCCCGAGTTCGTGGGCGGCGTTGATGCCGATGCCACTGACGAATCCGAGGGTGGTGGCCAGACCGAACTTGTCGACCGTGCTCAGCTCGTCACCGGCCCACATATAGCTCGCGATGACCAAGCCGATCAGCTGGACCGGGAGCATCAGATAGGTGCACCACCGGTAGTACCGGTCGTTGGACAGCAGCTCGTAGTCCTCGTCCCTGGGGTTGCTCCCGTCCACGCCGACCGCCCAGTCCAGCACCGGGATGACGATCAGCACGATGATCGGGCCGATCCACCAGAAGACCGCGGAGCCGGTGTGCAGCACCAGTTGTGACGGCAGCAATGCCGACGAGGGCGCGAGCAAGCCGAGAACCCACAGATGGCGTTTGGGATCGACCGATCCCATAGGTTTGCCAACCGTTTGCACTTTTGCTCCACTCAGAGAAGACCCGAACACCGTCGCCTGAGAATACTTCTTGAGTTGTGGTCCGTTACAACGATGCCGTCGGTTGAAACGTGATCGCTATTACAAGCCGGGCAGTCTGTTTTCAATGTGCTGCATATGCGCCAGGTCGCGAGCCGGTTGCCCGTCAGGGCTCAGCTCTGCACCCGCGCGGCGAGGATCGCTTCGACATAAGGGCTCAGCAGCGCGCTCAGCTCCTCGGGCGCGTCACGCCCGGGACCAGGCGGAGTGGGGATGTAGCTGAGGGCGATTCGCACCAGCGCGTGCGCGATGACGTTCGATTCGGCCTCCGTCGACGCCACCCAGCTGTGCTGGAAGGCACCCGACAGCCGCTCCGTCGCGTGCTCCAGCAACGGCCCCGCGTCGAGCGTGATCAGGCGCAGCAGATCCAGCTTGACCTCGCCCGCCACCAGCGACTGCACCAATGGATCGGACGCCGCGTCGAACAGGAAATTCGTTATTCCGTCGCGGAATGCCGCGCGGACGTCACCGACGTTGCCGTTGATGGCGGCGTCGACGTGATCGACCAGGAAGTCGGCCAAGCGCAGCGCGTAGGCCTGGGAGAGTCCGCTGCGCGAGCCGAATTCGTTGTACAGCGTCTGCCTGCTCACGCCGGCCCTGGTCGCGACGTCACCGAGCGTGATCTTGGACCAATCCCGCTCGGTGAGCAGCTCGCGCATCGCGTCCAGGACCGACGTCCGCAGCAGATCCCGCGCGGCCTCCTGGTAAGGAATCCTGGTTCCGTTCCGCGGCATACCCGCGACACTGTCACGGGCGCCTGCCGCAGTCAAAATCTCACGACCGTTCGATTTCGACCATGAAGAAGTCCGCTTTGGCGGCGCCGCAGTCCGGACAGGTCCAGTCGTCGGGGATGTCGTCCCAGCGGGTCCCCGGGGCGATGCCGTCCTCCGGCCAGCCCTCGGCTTCGTCGTACTCGAAGCCGCACTGGATGCACTGATAGAGCTTGTACTCGGTCATTTCATACTCCCCATCGGCTCGAAGTCGATCTTCTCCCGCACGCCGCAGTCCGGACAGCACCAGTCGTCCGGCACCGTCTCCCACCGGGTACCCGGCGGAAAGCCCTCGTGCGGAGCGCCTTTCGCTTCATCGAAGACGTAGTCGCAGACGGGGCAGCGATACGCGCTCACGCCGTCTCCTTTCGGACACAGGCGCAGCCCTCCGCGGTGGTCACTCGCCGCCACCTCCGGCCTCGGGCGCTCATGCCGTGGCCTTTCCCGCTGGAGCGGCGCCGTAACGCGCCAGCACCTTCTCCCGCTTGCCCGGATCTATGTTGGCGCGGGTGATGTCGCCGTCATAGTGCGCGAGCACCCGCTTGTCCATGACGCGACGCCACAGCGGCGGGAAGTAGGCGAGCAGGATCATGCTGGCGTAGCCGCTCGGCAAGTTCGGCGCGCCGTCCCAGCTGCGCAACGTTTGGTAGCGCCGGGTGGGGTAGGCGTGATGGTCGCTGTGCCGCTGGAGGTGGTACAGGAAGATGTTGGTGACGATGTGGTCGCTGTTCCAGCTGTGCACCGGGGCGGGCCGCTCGTACCGGCCGCTCGCCGTGCGCTGCCGCACCAGGCCGTAGTGCTCCAAGTAGTTGACCGCCTCCAGCAGGCTGAAGCCCACCACCGCCTGCAGGATCAGGTAGGGCAGCAGCTCTACGCCGAACACCGCGACCAGGACCGCGAACAACGCCGCCGACATCAGCCAGGCGCTGAGTACTTCGTTGCGCGGGCTCCACGGCTTCTTGCCGAGCCGTTCCAGCCGGGCCTTCTCCAGATGCCAGGACGACTTCAGGCTGCCCCACACGGTGCGCGGCCAGAAGGCCCAGAACGTCTCGCCCACCCGGGAGCTCGCGGGATCCTCGGGGGTGGCGACGCGCACGTGGTGGCCGCGATTGTGCTCGATGTAGAAGTGCCCGTAGCAGGACTGGGCCAGCGCGATGCGCGACAGCCAGCGCTCCAGGTCGACCTTCTTGTGGCCGAGTTCGTGCGCGGTGTTGATGCCGATGCCGCCGATCATGCCGACGGTGATCGCCAGGCCGATTTTGTCCACCACGTGCAGCCCGCCGTCGATGCCGAGCCAGCTCACCTGGTCGGCGGTGATCAGATAGGCCGCCATCACCAGCGCGGCGTACTGGAACGGCAGGTACAGGTAGGTGAGGTAGCGGTAGTACTTGTCGTTCTCCAGGTACTCCATCACCTCGTCGGGCGGATTGTCGCCGTCCGGGCCGAAGAAGACGTCCGCGATCGGGATCAGCACGTAGATCAGAATCGGCCCGAGCCAGAACGGCACCTGCGCGAGGCGATGCCAGCCGAGCTCGTTCAATGCCCAGATCAGCGGCAGGCCGATGGTGAACAGGCCGGTCGGGGCGAACAACCCCCACAGCCACATATAACGCTTGCGGTCCCGCCAGGCCGGCACCTCGACCGGCTGCGCGGACATGTCGGCGTGCGTCGACATCGTCGTCTCCATTCCGAACGGCGCGTCGGCTGTGACGCGCATTACCTCACTTATGGACGATAGAGGCATATTTGTCGCATGTCTATACAAATTCGACAATTTGTAAACCCGCTTGAGTGCCGAAAGCCCCGGCCGGATGTCATCCGGCCGGGGCTCTCGTCTGGACGTAACGCGGCTAGGTCACCGCAGCAGGACGTCGGCGTCGGCGGGCAGGGCGTCTACCGGCCACCAGCGCAGGTCGGTGGATTCGTGGCTGCGCACCGGGATCGCGCCCGCGGGGGCGGTGATGCGGAACAGGAGGTCCAAGTGTCTGGTGGGCGTACCGAGCGAACAGGTGATGGGATGCGCCTGCGCGCCGTAGAGGCCCGGATGCAGGCGCAGGTCCGCGATGCCGGACTCCTCGGTCGCTTCGCGCAGCGCGGCACCGGCGACCGTCTCGTCCCGCTCCTCACAGTGGCCGCCGAGCTGGATCCAGCGCCCGACCCGCGGATGCAGGGTGAGCAGCACCTCGCGACCGTCGTGGGAGAACACCACCGCGGAGGCGGTGATGTGCCCGGGTGCGTGCTCGCGCAGGCAGCCACGCGGTGCGGAGCCGAGGAAGGCCAGCATCGCCTCGCGCAGCGAGCGCTCCGGATCTGTCGCGGGACCCCAGGTCGCGAGCAGTTCGGTCGCCGAGGCGTGCAGCGATTCCGCGCTCACCGGTGACCCGCCGTGGCGCGGGAGGCGACCCGTCCGATCACAGCTCGACCAGCCCGGAGCCCGCGCCGGGCGCCTGGCGCGGGGTCAGGTCCTCGAGTGGATGACCGATGGCGACGGCGCCCAGCGGACTCCAGTCCTCGGCCAGGCCCAGCACCTCACGGGTGACCTCGGGCGCGAAGATCGTGGACCCGATCCAGCAGCTGCCGATTCCCTCGGTGGCCAAGGCGACCAGCAGCCCCTGCACCGCGGCGCCCACCGCGACGGTGAACATGGTGCGCTCGTCGGCCCGCCTGCGCTCGTCCGGGTAATCGTGCGCACCGTCCGGCACGCAGAACGGAATGATCACCTCGGGTGCGTCGAACAGGATGCGCCCGCGCGCGACCCGGCGCTCGATCCGCTCCGGCGGCAGGCCGTCCGCGGTCAGGTCCGCGCGCCACTTCCGCGCCATCGCCTCGAGCAGTCGGGTGCGCAGCTCCGGCGTGCGCAGCCACACGAACCGCACGGGCCGCGTGTGGTGCGGAGCGGGCGCGGTCAGCGCGATCGACACCGCCGAGCGGATCCGCTCCGGATCGACGGGCGCGTCGGAGAACTGACGGATCGAGCGACGCAGCAGGATCGCCTCCCTGCGACCGCGTTCGATCGCCTCCGCGGTGCCCAGCCAGAACAGATCGTCGGTGCCGCCGCGGACCAGATCCGTGGCGGCGGAGCCGTCGTCGACGATCGGCAGCCCGCGCACCACGGCCACCGGGACACCGCCGAGCTTGCCCTTGACCAGGTCCGCTGCCGCGGCCAGCTCGTCGGCCACGGCCACTTGGGTGACGAACAGCTCGTTGCCCTGGCCGTCGACCGCGCCCGCGTAGTCGTGCAGCACCCGCAGTCCCGCGGCGCCGATGGCCGCGTCGGTCTGCCCGTTGCGCCAGGCGCGGCCCATCGTGTCGGTGACGACCACCGCGACCGTCACGCCCAGCCGTTCGGCGAGCGCGGCGCGCAGCGCCTTGGCGCTGGCGTCCGGGTCGGTGGGCAGCAGCACGAGCTCGCCCTGTTCGACGTTCGAGCCGTCGACACCGGAGGCCGCCTGCACGATCCCCAGCTTGTTCTCGGTGATCAGCGTGCGCCCCCGGCGCGCGAGCACCCGCACCGCCTCCTGGTCGACGAGCCCGCGCCGCACGGCGTCGCGCTCCTCGGGGTCCAACGGCGCTTCCACGATGCGGCCCTCGACCTTGGCGACGATCTTGCTGGTGACCACCAGCACGTCACCGTGGGCGAGCCAAGGCGCGCAGCGGGCGATCTGCTCGGCGAGGTCGTCGCCGGGGCGGAATTCGGGCAGGCCGGTGACGGGCAGGATGCGCAGTTCTCCGGCCGCGTGGTCGATCGATGTGCTCACAGGGCGACTCCAGCGAGATCCAGCGCCTGACGCACCATTTCGGCGGTGGTGGGCGGGTCGGTCATCAACAAGGGCACGCTGCGTACCTCCACTCCCGGCACCTCGGCGGTGTCGGTGCTGTGGATCAGCCAGCCGTCCAGGATTCCGGTGGCCGAGCGGGCGCCGTAGTACCGGCCGATCGCCTCGGCCGTGGTTTCCACGCCGATCACCGACAGGCACTCGTCGGCCATGCCGCGCAACGGCTTCCCGTCGATCACGCCGGACACGCCGATCACCTTGGCCGGGATGGTGCGCAGCGCGCCGCGAATACCCGGCACGGCGAGGATGGCGCCGATGCTCACGACGGGGTTCGACGGAGCGAGGAGAACCACGTCGGCGGATTCTATGATATCGATCACATTTGGGGCAGGTTTGGCTTCATCGGCACCAATTGTGGCGAATCCATGGGTGTCGATGTTCGCGCGGTAGCGAACCCACCACTCTTGAAAATGGATCGCGCGCCGTTCGCCAGGGTTGTCCGGATCGGTCACCACGACATGCGTTTCGCAGCGATCGTCGGTTGCCGGGATCAGTTTCACGCCGGGCTGCCACCTGTTGCACAGCGCCTCGGTCACCGTCGAGAGCCGGTATCCGGCGCGCAACATTTCGGTACGGATCAGATGCGTGGCGATATCGCGGTCCCCCAAGCCGAACCAGTCCGGCTGGGCCCGATACTTCGCGAGCTCCTCCTTGGCGTGCCACGTTTCGCCGACGCGACCCCAGCCGCGCTCGGTATCGATGCCTCCGCCGAGGGTATACATGCAGGTGTCGAGGTCGGGGCAGATCCGAAGGCCGTGCATCCAGACGTCGTCGCCGACGTTCACGATCGCGGAGACGTCCGCCTCGGGCAGCAGCTCCCGGACGCCCTGAAGGAAACGCGCGCCACCGACGCCGCCGACCAGCACGGCGACCCGGGGTCCGTTCGCGGGTGTGGCGTCCGCTTGTTGTCCAGTCACATCCGCACAGCCTATGCGCTGGCGTGGCGGCTCCCGTTCGCGGCAAATTTGCTGTTTATTTGCTATTGCAGATCACAAGATCGTCTCGGAATGCGGGTGCGGATAGTAACGGAATAGCGACGGCGGCTTGACCATCGACGCGTCCGGCGTGTCTAATCACAGTCATGTCATTCCGGGTTCGCGCGAGAGATCAACGCGCGAACGGTATTTCGAACACCTGTTCGCATCGGTGTGACAAGCTCGGGGACGTCCGCGGGACAACGTCGCGGGGTATGGCCGTCGGTGCATGTGTTGGTCCGACGGAAAGAATCATTCTGCGCTAACACACAGTGAGGAGGCGGAGCGATGGCCAACGAGATGGTCTCGCCGACCGATTCCACAGCAGGCGCAGCACGTGGCGTCTGCGCAGACAACGGCGGCTGGAAGGACCAAGAGGGGGGTGACGGAGTCACGACGCCCCGGCTCAGCCTGGTCGTGACCGGCTTCGACGAGATGTTCGAATCCATCGAGGAGCAGTGGCAGGAGCGCGCCCTGTGCGCGCAGACCGATCCGGAGGCGTTCTTCCCCGAGAAGGGCGGCTCCACCCGTGAGGCCAAACGGATCTGCATGGGCTGCGAGGTACGCGACGAGTGCCTGGAGTACGCGCTCGCGCACGATGAGCGCTTCGGCATCTGGGGCGGCCTCTCCGAGCGGGAGCGCCGCCGCCTCAAGCGCGGCATCGGCTGACAGACGTACGCGGCGCCCGGAGCCGCCCGCCCACCTGGGCGCTCCGGGCGCGCGCGACACGACCGAAGTTCTCCCACCGCCTCGGTGCGGACGGCCGCGGCCCGCTGGCCTAGATTTTGTCTCATGGCACGTTCCCGTAAGCGTCGACCGCCCACCGCGCGGTCGGTGATCCGCCGTGGCCGCGGAGTACGCGGGCCGATGCTGCCACCCACCGTTCCCGCTTGGCGGACCCGCGGCCAGAAGTTCGACCGGCTGGTGCTGGAGGCGTTCGCCCCCTTGGACTCCCGCTGGCACGACCGGCTCACCAAACTCGACATCGCGGTCGACGACGTTCCGAAAATTCGTCCGCTGCACCCCGATTCGGTCACCTGGCCGGACGAGGTGGTCGCCGACGGCCCGGTCCCGCTCTCCCGGCTCATCCCGGCAGGCGTCGATCGGCACGGCGCGGCGACCAGGGCGCGGGTGGTGCTGTTCCGCAAGCCGCTCGAACTACGCGCCAGCGACCCCGACGATCTGGTGGATCTGCTGCGCGAAGTGCTGGTCCAGCAGGTCGCGACCTACCTGGGCGTCGACCCGGACGTGATCGATCCGGAAGCCGAGTGAGTCGCACCCATCCACGCGGCGGCGGTCCTCGAATGCCGTTGCGGGGCAAGCGCGGGCACATGTAGGCCGGCCGGTCGCTGGGTACCCCGGCACTTCCACTCCGCGACCGACCACTCGCGCGCGTCCGGGGGACGTCGTCCACAACGCCGCAGAGCGCGTCACGCGCACTGCGGAACGCCGTGCTGCCCTCGTTTCGTGGCATGCGGACCGAGATTCCTCGAGCGTGTCTGTCCCCATCGACGCGCCAGGGGGGTTACTCTCATCGGCGTGATTCCCATGCGTCGTTGCTGCCGTCCAGGCTGCAAGAATCCGGCCGTCGCGACGCTCACCTATGTGTACTCGGACTCGACGGCAGTGGTCGGACCACTCGCGACGGTCGCCGAACCGCACTCCTGGGATCTCTGCGAAACGCACGGCTCACGCATCACCGCTCCGAAAGGCTGGGAACTGGTTCGCCACGAAGGCGGATTCTCCTCCAGCACACCGGACGACGACGATCTGACCGCGCTCGCCGAGGCGGTGCGGGAGGCCGGGCTGCGCCGCCGCCCGCCGGAGCGCGAGCAGCGCGGCTACCACGACTACTCTCCCCCGCCGCCGCGTACCACGCGAACGGGTCGCCGCGGCCATCTGCGCGTCCTGCCCGACCCGCCGTCCTGATCGACGAGGACGGTGTCGGACCGGTCCGGTGCAACCACTAGGGTGTTGGGCATGACAGTCGCCCGCTCTGCCGAATTCGTGAACGCGGTGATCAAGGCCTACGACGTTCGCGGTGTGGTCGGTGAACAGATCGACGCGGAATTCGTCAGGGACGTCGGCGCGTCCTTCGCCCGGCTGATGCGCGCCGAGGGCGCGCACCGGATCGTCATCGGTCACGACATGCGCGACTCCTCACCCGAGCTGTCTGCCGCCTTCGCCGATGGCGCGCTCGGCCAGGGCCTGGATGTGGTGCACATCGGCCTCGCGTCCACCGACCAGCTGTACTTCGCTTCCGGCCGCCTGGACTGCCCGGGCGCCATGTTCACCGCCAGTCACAACCCGGCCCGGTACAACGGCATCAAGCTGTGTCGCGCCAAAGCCCTTCCGGTCGGGCAGGACACCGGTCTGGCCACCATCAAGAACGAGCTGATCGAGGGCGTGCCCGCGTACGCGGGCGAGCGCGGCGCCGCGACGGAACTGGACCTGCTGGCCGAATACGCGGAGTTCCTGCGCGGTCTGGTCGAGCTCGGCGGCATCCGGCCCCTCACCATCGCGGTGGACGCGGGCAACGGCATGGGCGGGCACACGGTGCCCGCGGTGCTGGGCGCGCTGCCCCAGGTGAAGATCGTGCCGCTGTACTTCGAGCTGGACGGCAACTTCCCGAACCACGAGGCCAACCCGCTCGACCCGGCCAACCTGGTGGACCTGCAGAAGCTGGTCCGCGAATCCGGCGCGGACATCGGCTTGGCCTTCGACGGCGACGCCGACCGCTGCTTCGTGGTCGACGAGAACGGCGAGCCGGTGTCACCGTCGGCGATCACCGCCCTGGTCGCCGAGCGCGAGCTGGGCAAGGAGCCCGGCGCGGTGATCATCCACAATCTGATCACCTCCCGCGCGGTGCCGGAGCTGGTGCACGAGCTGGGCGGGACGCCGGTGCGCACCCGGGTCGGCCACTCGTTCATCAAGCAGGAGATGGCCGCCACCGGAGCGGTGTTCGGCGGCGAGCACTCCGCGCACTACTACTTCCGCGACTTCTGGGGCGCCGACTCCGGGATGCTCGCCGCGCTGCACGTGCTGACCGCGCTCGGCGAGAAGGACCGGCCGGTGTCGGATCTGATGGCGTCCTACGCGACCTACGCGGCCTCCGGCGAGATCAACTCCACGGTGGCCGACGCCGCGGCGCGGACATCGGCCGTGGTGGACGCCTTCGCGGACCGGGCGCACTCGGTGGACCGCCTCGACGGGGTGACCGTGCAGCTGGCCGACAACGCCTGGTTCAACCTGCGCGCGTCGAACACCGAGCCGTTGCTCCGGCTGAATGTCGAGGCCCGATCGGCGGAGGAAGTAGACGCACTCGTGACCGAGATCCTGAGCATCGTGCGCTCCTGACTGGAATAGTGGAATCACAGGCCTTGGATTCGCCCGGCTCGGTCTCGGTGTGGCAGCTGGACCGGGTGGGCGCGGGGGCGGAAAAGATACAGCGCGATGAGGGGAGGTGGGACGCCCGATGATCGCTGGAACACCGGTGCTCGACCTCGACGATGCCGCTTCACTCGAGGCCGCCGACGCAGGCGGCGCCCTTCGCTCGGCCGCCTCGGGCGGCGCCCAGGTGCGCGCTACCGCGGCCGCCGTGGGTGAGCACGCACTCGCCCGATTGGCCGATCTGCGGCCGCGCAGCGTGGTGCTGGTCTCCGGTTCCGGACGTGCCGCGCGTGCCGCCGGACTGCTCGTGGCCGCACTCGGGGACCGCGCGGGCCTGCCCGTCGTGCCCGCCACCGCCCTCCCGCCGTGGGTGGGGCCGCTCGACGTGGTCCTGGTCTCCGGCGACGACGCGGGTGATCCCCGCCTGATCGATGCCGTCGACCGGGCGCTGCGTCGCGGCGCCGAGGTGGTCGTCGCCGCGCCGCACGAGGGGCCGCTGCGCGCCGCCGCGGCCGGTCGCGCCGCCGTTCTGGAACCCAGGGTGCAGGTCCTCGGGCACAACCGCCTGCTGCGCTTCCTGGCCGCCGGAATCGCGGTCCTGCGCGCGGTCGACCCCCAGCGCACCGGAGCCGCCGTGCCCGAACTCGCCGAACTGGCCGACGTGCTGGACGCGGAGGCGCTGCGCGACGGCCCGCACAACGAGGTCTTCCACAACCCCGCCAAGACGCTGGCGGCCCGCATGCAGCAGCGGGGCATCGTGCTCGCGGGCGATTCGCCCGCCGCCGCCGAACTGGCCGAGCACGGCGCCGAGGTGCTGCTGCAGACGGCGGGCAAGGTGGCCACCGCGGTGGATCTGGCCGAGGCCGTGTCGGCGCGGACCCGGATCGCCGAGGCGGCGGGCGAACCCGCGCCCGGCTTCGACCCGATGTTCCACGACGAGGAGCTGGACGGCCCCGCGCCCGTGGAGCGCATCAGGGTGTTCGTGCTCAGCGCCGATCGCGATCGCGCGGCCGCGCGCCGCCGAGTCGCGATCTTCGGCGGTGGTGGACCGAATCTGGTGGACGCCGACCTGGTGAACGCCGATGTCGATCTGCTGCACACCGAGATGACCGACCCCGCCGCTCCCGCGCAGGCCCACGCCGAAGAGCCCGCGCAGGCGAACGGCACCGAACTCGAACAGCTCGCGGTGCTCGCGCTGCGACTGGAGATGGCCGCCGCCTACCTGCGGCTGATCGGCGCGCGCACCGCCGCGACCGACGGCCAGGGGCAGTACGGGGGCAGCTACTAGTGCACGAACTCGTTGGTGCGCTGCGCTCGTATGCCTGGGGCTCGCGCACCGCGCTCGCTCAGCTGTGCGGCAGGCCGGTGCCATCGGCGCATCCGGAAGCGGAATTGTGGTTCGGCGCCCACCCGGCCGACCCGGCGTACGTCAAGATCGGGGACAGCCCCACCTCGCTGCTGGAACTGATCGCCGCCGACCCGGACCGGGAGCTGGGCTCGGCCGCAACCAGGTTCGGCGAGAAGCTGCCGTTCCTGCTCAAGGTCCTGGCCGCGGAGGAGCCGCTGTCGCTGCAGGCGCACCCGAGCACCGAGCAGGCGCGGGCCGGTTTCGACCGGGAGAATCGGGCGAAGGTGCCGTTGGATTCACCCCTGCGCAACTACCGCGACGACAATCACAAGCCGGAGCTGGTCGTCGCGCTGGAGCGGTTCGAGGCGCTGGCCGGTTTCCGCGAACCGCACCGCACCGTCGCATTGCTGCGCGCGCTGGCGGTGGACGGGTTGCGCTCCTACTGCGAACTCCTCGCCGCGCAGCCGGATTCCGCGGGCCTGCGCACGCTGTTCACCACCTGGATCACGCTGCCGCAGCACGTGCACGCCACGCTGCTGCCCGAAGTGCTGGACGGCTGCGTGCGATATCTGTCCGGCAAGGGCACGCGCGAGTTCACGGCCGAGGCGCGCACGACGCTAGAACTGGCCGAGGCCTACCCCGGCGACGCCGGTGTGCTGGCGGCGCTGCTGCTGAACCGGGTGACGCTGGAGCCGGGCCAGGGCTTGTTCCTCGCGGCCGGGAATCTGCACGCCTACCTGCGCGGGGTGGGGGTGGAGATCATGGCCAATTCCGACAACGTGCTGCGCGGCGGCCTCACCCCCAAGCACGTCGACGTGCCGGAACTGTTGCGGGTGCTGGATTTCGAGCCGATCGGCCTGCCGGTGGTGCTGCCCGAGCCGGCCGGTGACGGATCGGTGCGCTACCGGACGCCCGCCCCCGAGTTCGCGCTGCGCCGCTTCGACCTGGTCGCCGGGTCCGCGCGGGTGCCGCTGACCGCGGCGGGGCCTGGCATCGTGCTGTGCACGGCGGGAACCGTGCGCCTGTTCCGGGACGGCTCGTCGCTGGAACTCACCCGCGGCGGCGCGGCGTGGATCTCCGCCGCCGACACCGATATCCGCGCGCAGGCGGTGGACGGTCGCGTCCAGCTGTTCTGCGCGTGCGTCGGTGCGGCCGGCTGACCGATCCGGAACGCCCATCCCCAGGTGCCCTAGTCTGTTCGCGGGTATCTCGAAAACAGAGAGGACATGCTTCCATGTCGGCTGGCGGTGGCAAGAAGGCGATCATCGCGGCGTTGACCGCGAACGCGGGGATCGCCGCGGCGAAATTCGTCGGTGCGGCGATCACGGGTTCGGGGTCGATGCTCGCCGAGGCCGTGCACTCCGTGGCCGACACGGGCAACCAGGGACTGCTGCTGCTGGGGCAGCAGCGTGCCGCGAAGGAAGCCGACGAGCTGCATCCGTTCGGGTACGCGCGCAATCGCTACTTCTATTCGTTCATCGTGGCGCTCGTGCTGTTCACCCTCGGCTCCGGTTACGCCGTCTACGAGGGCATCCACAAGATCCAGCATCCCGAGGAGCTGAGTTCGCCGATCGTGGCGGTCGTCATCCTGGTGCTCGCGATCGCGTTGGAGTCCTACAGCTTCACCACGGCGGTGCGCGAGTCCGCGCCGCTCAAAGGCAACGCGAGCTGGTGGCGGTTCATCCGCAATTCGCGCAGTCCGGAGCTTCCGGTGGTGCTGCTGGAGGACACCGGCGCGCTGATCGGTCTGGTCTTCGCGTTCGCGGGCGTCGGCCTGACCATGCTCACCGACGACCCGGTCTGGGACGGCGTCGGCACCCTGGCCATCGGCGGCCTGCTCGGCGTTATCGCGGTGGTGCTCATCGTGGAGATGCAGAGCTTGCTGATCGGTGAGGGCGCAACGCCGGAGGAGAACCGGCGGATCCGGACGAGCCTGGTCGACGAGACCCGCATCGATCGGGTGATCCACCTCAAGACGCAGTATCTCGGCCCGGACGAATTGCTCGTGGCCGCGAAGATCGGCGTGGTGCCCGGTCTCGACGTCGCCGCGATCGCCGACGCCATCGATGACGCCGAGTCCCGCGTCCGTGCGGCGGTCCCCGCGGCGCGCGTCATCTACCTCGAACCCGATCTCTACCGCACCGAACTCGCCAAGGGATAGGTCCGCCTGGAGCGGAGACGGTGCCTCGCACGGCGCGCGAGTCCGTGCGGGGACCGGCGCGAACGGGCGGTTTCAGCGGTGCTGGAAAGCGGGAGTGCGTAAGAGGTCGAGCGGATCGGTGCGGATGGTGAAGCGTTCGCGCAGGGCGTGGCGGGCGGCGTGCAGCCCGCTCATGCCGTGCACCCCGGGGCCGGGTGGCGTCGCGGACGAGCACAGATAGACACCGGGGATCGGTGTGGCATAGGGATTCCAGCGCGGGGCGGGGCGGAACGCGAACTGACGCAACGTCATCGCGCCCGCGGAGATGTCGCCGCCGATGTAGTTGGCGTTGTGCGAGGGCATTTCCGCGGCGGTGATCACGTTCCTGGCGACGATCAGGTCGCGGAAGCCCGGCGCGAACCGCTCGACCTGAGCGATCACGTCCTCGCTGACATCGCGGGTGGAGCCGTTGGGCACATGGGCGTAGGTGTAGAAGGTGTGGCCGCCGGCGGGCGCGCGCGTGGAATCGACCACACCGGGCTGGATGGACAGCACATAGGGGCGTTCGGCGTGCCGTCCCATGGCCACGGCGTGCTCGGCGGCCATAGCCTCGGCGCGGGTGCCGATGACGTGTACCGTTCCGGCCAGCGCACAGCCCTCGGCCTGCCACGGCACCGGCCCGGAGAGCGCGAAGTCGATCTTGCACGCGGCGCCGCCGTACCGGAAACGCCGCAACCGCTTCGCATACCGCGCGGGCAACCGGTGCTCGGCGATCCGCAGTAGTTCGGCAGGGGCGAGATCGAGCAGAACCGCGCGGGCATCGGCGAACTCGTCGATCGAGTCGACCCGGTGCCCGGTGTGCACCCGGCCGCCGAGGCGTTCGAGTTCGGCGATGAGCGCGTCGGGAATGGCCTGACTGCCGCCGCGCGGTATCACCCAGCCTCCGGCATGCGCCAGCGTGCCGAGCAGCAGTGCGGCGCCTGCGGCCGTGATCGCGCGCGGCGGGATGATCGCGTGGGTGGCGATACCGGTCAGCAGGGCGGGTGCGACCTGCTCGCGGAACCTGATGTCCCACAGCGGCGAGCCCTGCTCCACGGTGCGCAGGCCGAAACGGATCGCGGTGGCGAGCCCGGAGGGGACGCGGCGCAGATCCGACATCGCGATGTCGACCACGTCGGGCCAGTGCCGCACCAGCGGCGCGAACAGTTTGCGCCAGGTCGGGCCGTCGGGACCGAGAGCCTCGACCGTCCGTTCCAGGTCCCGCCAGGCCAGCCCGGCCACGCCCCCGTCGAGCGGATGGGCGTAGGAGACCTCCGGCGCGAGCAGCTCGACGCCGTGCGCGGGCAGATCGAACGCCCGGAAGAACGGGGAGGCCGCCGCCATCGGATGCGCGCCGGCACAGACGTCGTGCCGGTAGCCGGGCAGGGTCAGTTCCGCTGTGCGGGAACCACCCCCGGCCGTATCCTCGGCCTCGTAAACCTCCACGGCGAGCCCCGCCCGGGCCAGGATCACCGCGGCGGCGAGGCCGTTCGGTCCGGAACCGACCACCACCACATCAGCCATACCCCCACGCTACCGGCCGACCGGCCTTCGACGTGCTCGCCGACACCACCCCCTGCGCGACCGGCACGCCGACCGGGTCCGGGCATGGGGCTCCCGACTCCGGGCACGGGTCCCCGTACGTGTGTGGCCGGTCACCGTGCACGCTCCACGGTTATCGCGGCGAGCCACTCCGCCACCAAGAGTTCACATCGCTGGCTTCGCAGCCCCGGTCGGAGACGACCGCCGCGTTCCAGGGTGGCCAGGCCGTGCAGGGCGCTCCAGGCGACCTCGATGCGGGCGCCGAGGTCGGGGTCGCCGACCACGGGGCGGAACAAGGCTTCCAGGTCATCGAACGCCTCACGCAGCGGCAGGGGCGCTTCCGGTCCGAAGGTGAGATCGGTGTTCATCAGCAACATCGCGTCGTAGAGCGCCGGGTTGACCGCGGCGAATTCCAGGTACGCCCGCGACACCGCGCGCAGTCGGCCTGCATCGTCGGAATCCTCGGGTCGCGCCCGTCGCAAGACCTCGGTGAGTTCGGCGAAACCTTGCTCCGCGACCGCGGAGACGATCGCCGACTTCCCCGCGAAGTGGCTGTACAGCACGGGTTGGCTGCGTTCGATCCGTTCGGCGAGGCGTCGCACGGTGACCGCCTCCCACCCTTGTGCTTCGGCGAGTTCGCGTGCGGTGTCGATGATGCGCTGCCTGCGTTCGGCCCGCTCGCGTTCCTTACGCGTGTGAGTGGTCATCCTTCGATTCTAGCGACGCTAGACAAACTATCGAAGCTCTGTTAGTTTCACTATTAGTTCTAGCGACGCTAGGTTTCACAGTAAGACTTTCAGCCAGGAGCACCGCCATGACCCTCTCCCGCATCGCCACCGCCCTGTCCGTGATCGGCGCCGCGTTCATCCTCTACATCGGCATCAGCTACCTGTTCGCGCCGGACACCATCGCTCCCGGCTTCGGCCTGCCCGCCTGGCCGGACGGTGACGCGGCGGCGTTCATGAACCTCAAAGGCGTGCGGGACACCGTCTTCGGCGTGTTGATCCTGGTCCTGCTCGGCCTGCGACAGCGGTACGCGCTCGGCATCGTGACCTCGGTGGTCGCACTCGTGCCGGTCGGCGACATGCTCACCGTGCTCAGCTGGAACGGTTCGGCCGCCGCGGCATTCGGCATCCACGGCCTGACCGCCGCCCTGGTGGCGCTGACCGGTGGGCTGCTGATCCGGGAGCACAGTCTGGACAAGCGCCGCGCCGCCGATCCGGTCGCCGTGGCCGCCTGAGGCGACGTAGCGGGAGCGCGTGATCCAGAACACTTTCGCGCGACCGCCGATGACTTTCCGAAGCCCGCTCCGTCCACACGATCGAACGCACGACGAGCAAGGAGATCGACATGGCGACCAAGCCGCACGGGCCCGCGTCCTACTTTCCCTCCATCGAGGCCAAATACGGCCGCGCCATCGAGGAGTGGAAGGCCGCCATGCGCGACACCGGACTGACCTCGCACAAAGAACTCGTCGAATGGCTGAAGACCGAGCACGGATTCGGGCACGGCCACGCCACCGCGCTCACCCAGCACCACCTGAATCCGGAGAAATGGGCGGCCTGACCCCGGACGCGACGAAGGGCCCGCGGATCAGCGAATCCGCGGGCCCTTCGTCATTCACCCAGCGGCCGGGCGGCTGCCACACCTCAGCCCGGTGCTACGGATGACCTCTCCCCCACCGCCGTCAAGCCTTGACCAGATCTACGGCCTCGGCCTCTTGCGTGCGGGTCGCCTCCGGCGTCCCGTGGCCGTCGTCGACCATGGTCCGCTCGTCGAAGGGCACCTTGCGGTCGAGCACCTCGCGCACCCGGTCGACGTCGACGGTCTTGGTCCAGGTGCCGATCAGCACCGTGGCCACCGCGTTGCCGGAGAAGTTGGTCAGCGCCCGTGCCTCGGACATGAAGCGGTCGATGCCGACGATCAAGCCGACGCCGTCGAGGAGTTCGGGCCGATGGCTCTGCAATCCGCCCGCCAGCGTGGCCAGGCCCGCGCCGGTGACACCCGCCGCGCCCTTGGACGCGACGATCATGAACAGCAGCAGCCCGACTTGCTCGCCGATGGACAGCGGCTTACCCATCGCCTCGGCGATGAACAGCGACGCCATGGTCAGGTAGATGGCGGTGCCGTCCAGATTGAACGAATAGCCGGTCGGCACCACGACGCCCACGGTGGTGCGCTCCACGCCCATGTGGTCCATCTTCGCGATCAGCCGCGGCAGCGCCGATTCCGACGACGAGGTCGCGAGGATCAGCAGGTACTCCCGCGCGAGGTAGCGGACCAGCTTGAAGATCGACACCCGCGAGACGCTCCACAGCAGCACACCGAGCACGCCGAAGACGAAAACCAGGCAGGTGAGATAGAAGGCGACCATCAGCGTGCCCAGCTTCACCACGGCGTCCAGGCCGGTCTTGCCGACCACGTTGGCGATCGCGCCGAACGCACCGATCGGCGCCAGCCACAGGATCATCACCAGGATCCGGAACACGAGTTTCTGCAGCAGCGCCACGCCGCGCAGGATCGGCTCGCCCGCCGTGCCCATCGCCTGCACCGCGAAACCGACCAGCAGCGCGACGAACAGCGCCTGCAGGACATTGCCCGTGGTGAGCGACGACAACAGGGTGGAGGGGACGATGTTCTGGATGAACTCCCAGGTGCCGCCCGCGCTGTGCGCGGTGTTGGCCAGGTCGTGACCGGCCTTGGTCGACTTGGCGATATTCAGTCCCGCGCCGGGTTGCAGCAGATTGCCGACGACGAGCCCGATCCCGAGTGCGATGGTCGACATGACCAGGAAGTAGCCGATGGCCAGGCCGCCGACCTTGCCGACGGTGGCCGCCGCGCGCACCGAGCCGATTCCGAGCACGATGGTGCAGAAGATGACGGGAGCGATCATCATCTTGATGAGGTTGACGAAGATGGTCCCCAGCGGGGCGAACGACTGCGCGGTGCCGGGCGCCTGCCAGCCGACGAGGACGCCCGCCACCACCGCCACGATGACGGCCAGATACAGCCAATGGGTGCGGTCGCGCCGCGTTCGAGTCGAGTCGCTCATAGCGAGGATTTCCCTTCGAAAGGTACCGACGCGAACTGACTCACGCCTTCCAGGCAGAATGATGGTCGGCCGGGTGATCCCGGTCACTGTTTGGTGCATTACGTTCAGCGGAGGCAGAGCTTGTGAGACGCGGTCGGCTCTCCCTCGCCGGGCAGGCGTTCGTCTTCCAGTTGGTCGTACTCGCGGTGATGATCGCGATCGGTGTGGTGCTCGCGGTTCTGGACGCCAGGCACGACAGCGACGTCACCACCACCAGGGAGGTCACCGACGTCGCGGTGAGCGTGGCCGACGCGCCCTCCACCATCGAGGCGCTGCGCGGCGCGGATCCGACGGCGCGGTTGCAGCCGGTGACCGAGGAGATCCGGCGCGAGACCGGCATGGACTTCATCGTGGTCATGGCGCCGGACCGCACGCGCTATACGCACACCAATCCCGCCATGATCGGGCTGCCGTTCAGTGGCACCATCGATCGCGCGCTGGCCGGGGAGACCTTCACCGAGACCTTCACCGGCACACTGGGCCCCTCCATCCGGGCGGTGACTCCGGTGCACGACAACGGGCGGATCGTCGCCTTGGTCTCCGCCGGCGTGACGCGGGCGAAGATCGGCGACCAGGTCGCCACCCAGCTCCCGGTGATCCTCGGCGTCGCCGGCGCGGGTCTGCTGCTGGCCGCGGGCGGATCGTTCCTGCTCAGCCGCAGGCTACGGCGCCAGACCCACGGCTTGGCGCCCGACGAACTGCGCGCGATGTACGAGCACCACGACGCGGTCCTGCACTCGGTGCACGAGGGCCTGGTGGTGTTCGGGCCCTCCGGCGAGGACGCCGAGGTGGTCAACGACGAGGCGCGCCGCCTGCTCGACCTGCCCCCGGGCGACGTCCGGCGCAGCGATCTCCCGCTGTCGTTGCAGCGCATGAGCTGGGGCACCGTCCGTGACGAGATGCACGTGACCACCGACCGGATCCTGCTGGTCAACCAGGACACCGTGGAGTGGGAAGGCCGGGCGATCGGCACCGTGATGACCATCCGCGACCACACCGAATTGCAGTCGGTGATGGGCGAACTCGATTCCGTGCGCGGCTTCGCGGCATCGTTGCAGGCGCAGGCGCACGAATCCGCCAACCGTTTGCACACCGTGGTCACCATGGTCGAGCTCGGCCATCACCGGGAGGCGGTCGAGTTCGCCACCGCGGAATTCGAACTGTCCCAGTCGCTGATCGACCGGCTGTTCGCCGCGGTGGGCGCGCCCGCCCTGGCCGCCTTGCTGCTCGGCAAGGTGAATCAGGCCGCCGAACGGGGCATCGAGCTGACGATCACCGACGACACCGCGCTCGACTCGGTGGACCCGCTGTCGCCGCACGAGACCGTCACGCTCGTGGGCAATCTCGTCGACAACGCCATCGATGCCGCGGCGGACAGTACGTCCGGCTGGGTGGAGGTCACCTTGCGACACCAGCGCGCGGACGCCACGGACGAGTCCCTGCTCTACATCCGGGTGGCCGACAGCGGCCCCGGCATGTCGGCGGAGATGTTCGCGCGCGCGTCCCAGCGGGGCTATTCGACCAAGACCGACCACCACGGGCTCGGACTCGCGCTGGTCCACCGGCTGGTGGCCCGCCACGGGGGAAGCATCCGCACGCAACGGGACCCCGAAAGCGCGGTGACCGTGACGATTCCACGGAAGGAAGCACGATGATTCGTGTGCTGATCGTCGAGGACGAGCCGCTGATCGCCGAGGCGCACCGCGCCTATGTGGAGCGCATCGCCGGATTCACGCCCGTCGGCGTCGTCCATACCGGGCGCGAGGCGATGCGCGCGGCGGCCGACGCCGCGGCCGAGGGCACGCCGATCGACCTGGTGCTGATGGACATCGGCCTGCCGGACGCGAGCGGCCTCGACGTGGCCGCCGCGCTGACCGGCCTGGCGCCGCGCCCGGACGTCATCGCCATCACCTCCGCCCGCGACCTGGCCATGGTGCGCACCGCCGTATCGCACGGGGTCGTGCTGTATCTGCTGAAGCCGTTCACCTTCGCCGCGTTCCGCGACAAGCTGGAGCGGTATCGGGAGTTCCGCACCGCACTTCCGGCCGGTGAGAGCGCCATCTCCCAGCACGACATCGATCGGGCGCTGAGCGCGCTGCGCACCCCCGACCAGCGCGCGGCCACCCCCAAGGGCGTCGCGCCGCAGACCCTCGACGAGATCTCCCGCACCGTGCGCGCGGCCGAAGCCGAGGGCGTGACGGCCGCGGACACCGCGACCTCGATCGGCGTCTCGCGCATCACCGCCTGGCGTTACCTGGAGAAATTGGCCGACGACGGGCTGGTCGTGCGCCGCTCGGACTACGGAAGGGCCGGACGCCCGAAGACCCGCTACGTCTGGAAGACCACGACCGGCTGATCAGACCGGCTCCGGCGCCTGCGCGCGCTGACCGAGGCGCACCGGCATCCGCTCGTAGCCGTGCAGGGTGAACAGCGCCCGGCGCTCGGGCGGACCGTCCAGGCGCAGGTCCGGAAAACGCTCGAACAGGGCTTGCAGCGCGTAGACGCCTTCCATCCTGGCCAGACTGGCCCCGAGACAGACGTGCACGCCGCTGCTGAAGGACAGGTGCTCCTTGGCGTTGGCCCGTCCGACATCGAACCGGCCGGGCTCGGCGAACATCGCCGGGTCGCGGTTGGCGCCGGCCAGCGACAGCACCACCGTGTTGCCCTCGCGCACCGTCATCCCGTCGATCTCCACGTCGGTCAGCGCGGTCCGCGCGGTGGTCTGCACCGGCGAGTCGAAGCGCAGGATCTCCTCGACGGCGTTGGGCCACAGCTCCGGCTCCTCGCGCAGCCGCTCCAGCTGATCCGGATGGGCCAGCAGTTGTGCGACACCGTTGCCGATCAGGTTGACCGTCGTCTCGAAACCGGCGCCCATGAGCAGGCTGGCGGTGGCCTTGAGCGCGTCGGAGTCCAGCTCACCGGCGGTGACCAGGCTGGAGAGGATGTCCTCGCCCGGCTCGCGGCGCAACCGTTCGATGTGCCCGTCGAGGTAGGCGTTCATCACCTCCATGGCAAGCAGTGCTCTGCGGTGCGCGCGCCACGGGATGCCGACGTCCAGCAAGGGCGTCATCCGGTCGCCCCAGTCGAGGAATTTCGCCTTGTCCTCGTCGGGGAAGCCGAGCATCTCGGAGATGATCGCGATCGGCACCTGGGCGGCGAACGACCGGATCAGGTCCGCCGAACCGTGCGCGGGCAGCGCGTCCAGCAGTTCCTCGGTGACCGTCTCGACGCGGTCGCGCAGCCTGCGGATCGCGCGCGGGGTGAAGGCGGAGGCCACCGGCTTGCGCATCGCCGTGTGCGCCGGCGGATCGATCACCAGCATGGACGGCGGCTCGACCGGATTCGGCGGCAGCGGGAAGCGCTCGGCCAGCTTCTGTAGCGGCTTGGGAATGTTGAAGCTCTCCGTGGTGCGCACGCCGAAACGGCTGTCGCGCAGGATGGACCGGCACAGCTCGTGGTCGAAGGTCGCCCACGCGATCGAGGTGCGCAGCAGCCTGTGCGGCCCGCGCAACCGCTCGATCAGCGGGTACGGGTCGTCGAAGCCCGCGGGCCCGCCCATCAATTCGGCGAACGGGTCACCGCGGCGCGCCTGCACGCGCAGGACGAGCCGAGGCGCGCCCTGCACGGACAACCAGCGGAACCAATACTGTGGCTTCATTGTCCAACCCCGTCGTCGTGCGATGACTCCACCGTACGGAACGCCACCGGGTTGTGGAACGTCCTCAGGTCGGATTCGGCCCTTATACCGTGGTAGGAGCCGCTCAGCCGCGCTGCGCGGTGACCCGCTCCGAGGTGATGCGCCGGTCGCGCAACGCCGGATCGGGGTTGACCACCTGCACCAGCGAGGCGCCCGCGGCGAGCACCGCGAGGTATCCGTCGATCAGTTCGGCCGGTGTGTCCCACGGCGTGCTGGACAGCACCCGGTCCCCCTCGGCGAAGCCCTGGCGCATTGCCGATTTCCGCGCTTCGGCGAGCACCTCGGAGACCGGCATGCCGTCCAGCGCGACACCGGCGCCGCGGGGCAGGAACTGGTCACCGTGCACGCGTACCGAGGTGGCGAAGTCGGTGACTCCGATCGGCAGGTCGCGCACCGGGGAGCCCATGGCGTCCAGCGACAGCGCCGCGGCCTCGCCCGCGCCGTCGGCGTCGTCCAGGCGATCCGGGGTGACCAGGGCCAGATCGGCGTCCTCGTCGGGGCGCAGCACCACCTCGGTACCCGCCCACCAGCAGCCCAGCAGCACCGCCGCGGTCTGCCAGTGCGCCGGGAGCAGGACGGCGACCCTGGCCCCCGGGCTCAGGCCGAACTCGTCGCGAATCAGGTTGGCGGTCTTGGCCGCCCAGTTCGCCAGCGTCGCGCCGGACAGCTCGATGCGCGCTCCGGTGGCGTCGTCGTAGTAGGTGACCCGCGGGCCCGCGGGTTCGCGGGCGAGGATCGGATCGAGCACCGCTTCGGTGAGAGTGTGTGCCTGGTCGATATCACGCATGGTTCAGTTCACGCATTTCGGTCCGTTCTGGCCTGCGTCGATCGGTGGAGCGGGTGGGACTGGCGTGGCCGCGGTCGACGTTCCGGACAGATCGAACACCCGGCTCGCCGATGAGCCCGGACCAGAATAGTCGCTCGCCAGCACGACGCTCACCGAATCCGGGGACAGCGCCGGATCCGCGAGCACCGCCAGGCCGCCGAGCGCCTTGGCCACCGCCTGAGCCTTCGGACTGGAAGTGTCCGCCGCGAGCACCCGGCTGCTGGTCACGCGGTTGCCGCTGTAGTTGGTCACCACGCCTTGACGGAATCCCTTGGTGTTCAGTGCCTGGGCCACCTCGGCCGCGAGTCCGCCGACGCCGCCCGCGTTGTAGACGCTGACGGTCACCGTCGCGGGGTCGAAGCCCGGCTCGGCGTTCCGCGGGGCCGGAGCGTCGCCCACCAGCGAGGCGATATAGGACCGGACCGCCTTCGGCTCGACCTTGACCACGGATTCGCCGTTGCCGGTCTCCCCGTTGAGGTCGGCGACCGGAATGGTCTCGAATTTCACCCGGCCGCCGGACAGATCCTTCAACCGCTGCAGGAACGCCAGCACGTCCCAGTCCTCGTCCAGCACGATGGTGCGCCCCACCGCGTCGCTGAGTTGCTGGAGCTTGAGCGGATTTGCCAGCGTCTTCGCGCTGAGCACCTGCTGCACCAGCTGGGCCATGAACACCTGCTGGCGCACGATGCGGTCGATGTCGCCGCGCGGCAGATCGTGGCGCTGGCGCACGAAACTCAGCGCTCGCGGCCCGTCCAGGCGCTGGCGTCCCGCGGGGAATCTGGCGCCGGACATCCATTCGTCCACCGGGTTCTTCAGGCACACCTCGACCCCGCCGACGGCGTCGGTGAGCAGCGCGAAGCCGAGCAGGCTGACCTCGGCGTAGTGGTCGACGGTGATGCCCGTGAGCCCGGCCACCGTCTTGATCAGCGCCTGCCTGCCCGCCTGCGTGGACTGCCGATCGGCGTCGGCGGCCGAGACCCCCTGATCGGTGAGCTTCTGGATCTGCATCGCCTTGGTCGCGCCGTAGGCCGAGTTGATCTTGCCCATACCCAGGCCCGGAATGTTGACGTAGGAGTCGCGCGGGATCGAGATGGCGGTCGCCGAGCGCCCGTCGTTCGGCACGCGCAGCAGGACGATGGTGTCGGTGTTGGTGCCGACCTCGTCGCCCGCGTGCAGCATCGCGCGCTCGGCGTCCGACAGGGGGTTGCCGTGTGCGTCGGTGCGGCTGTCCACACCGACCAGCAAGATGTCCACCGCGCCGTCGCGATTACCGCCGAGGCCGAGATCGCCCAGCCGCTCGATGTCGGCGACCAGCGCGTCCACGCTGCGCCAGGCGAAACCGGTGAGCGCCAGCACGATCACGGCGGCGGCCACCGCGATCGAGCGCAGCGGCCCGAAGGCCGGGCCGCGGGATCCCCGCGTCCGCGACAACGCCGATGTGCCCCTCCGCTGCGACAAGTCCCAATCCTCTCGCCGAAACTCGGTGTCATGGCGACGCGTGCGCAACCGATCCGCCACCATGGTTACCACTCGCCCCGCCCGATTTCGGGATCCCCGATAGCTCAAGGCTATCGAACGGTTATCGCGAACGGCCGTAACCGCGCAATCGGCGGCGTGCCAGACTTGCGCCCGTGACCGACCCCACCGCGCCCGAGTCCACCGTCTCCGTCCGCCTCGTCGTCACGGGGGCGCACGGACAGGTGGGCCGGGAACTGCTGCGTCTGGCTCCGGCCGCCAGCGGCTACGGGCGCGCCGAACTCGACATCACCGACCCCGTCGCCGTGCGCGCGGTACTCGCGCCCGGCGACGTGGTGCTGAACTGCGCCGCCTACACCGCCGTGGACCGGGCCGAAACCGAAGCCGAAGCGGCGTACGCGGGCAACGCCACCGGACCGGCCGTGCTCGCCGAGGTCTGCGCCGACCTCGGTGCCCGGCTGATCCATCTGTCCACCGATTACGTCTTTCCAGGTACCCAGGATCGGCCGTACGACACCGCGGATGTGACGGGGCCGACGTCGGTGTACGGAGCATCCAAGCTCGCGGGTGAACAAGCGGTGCTCGGCCGCTGCCCGGACGCGCACGTGGTGCGCACCGCGTGGGTATACACCGGGCGCGGTGGCGATTTCGTCGCCACCATGCTGCGGCTGGAGCGGGAACGCGACACCGTCGACGTGGTCGAGGACGAGGTCGGCTCGCCCACCTACGCCGCCGATCTGGCCGCCGCGCTGCTGGAACTGGCGGGCCGGCCGGACGCCCCCCGGGTGGTGCACGCCACCAATGCGGGGCGGGCCAGTCGATTCGAGCTCGCCCGTGCGGTATTCGCGGGTGTCGGCGCCGATCCGGGGCGCGTCCGGCCGTGCGACTCGTCCGCTTTTCCCAGACCCGCACGGCGCCCGGCGTATTCGGTGTTGTCGCCGCGGGCCTGGAACGATGCCGGGCTGCGCCCGCTGCGGGATTGGCGGACCGCGCTGGGGGACGCGCTGGCACGACGGTCCGGCTAGCGCATACCTTCGCCTTCGCCGCGGCCTCGGGCGGGCCATCGGCGAACGGAGTCCGGCTGCGCCCACTAGAGTTGCCTGTCGTGAGTGATTCCGATTCCGCGGCGCCCGCGGGCCTGGCCGTCGTCACGGTGACCTACTCGCCGGGTGAGCACCTCGAGCACTTCATCAGCACCCTTGCCGGGGCCACCGCGGAGAAACCGCAGGTGATCCTCGCCGACAACGGGTCGGTGGACGGTGTGCCGGAGCTGGCAGCCGAGGCGAATTCGCACGTGCGGCTCCTGCGTACCGGCGGCAACATCGGCTACGGCGGCGCGATCAACCGGGCGGTCGCGGAGATCGATCCGGACATCGAGTTCATCGTGATCGCCAACCCGGACATCCGCTGGGGCACCGATTCCATCGACAAGCTGCTCGCCGCCGCCAAGCGCTGGCCGCGCGCGGGCGCGCTCGGGCCGCTGGTGCTCGAGCCGGACGGCAGCGTGTACCCGTCGGCCCGCCGGGTGCCCGGCCTGCTCGACGGAGCCGGGCACGCGATCCTGGGCACGGTGTGGAAGTCCAACCCCTGGACCCGCCGGTACCGGCAGGAGAACGAGGAGATCTCCGAGCGGGCCGTCGGCTGGCTGTCGGGCTCGTGCCTGCTGGTACGGCGCGCGGCGTTCGACTCGATCGACGGCTTCGACTCGCGCTACTTCATGTACATGGAGGACGTCGACTTCGGCGACCGGATGGGCAAGGCGGGCTGGCACAACGTGTTCGTGCCGGACGCCGAGGTGACCCACGCCAAGGGCCACGCGGCGGGCCGCCATCCCGAGGTCATGCTGCCCGCCCATCACGCCAGCGCCTACCGGTTCCAGGCCGACCGGCATCCGCACTGGTGGCAGGCTCCGCTGCGGCTGGCGTTGCGGGCCGGACTTGCGATCCGCTCGCGGATTGCGGTTCGATCTGCCCTGCGCCAGCAGGCGCGCGACGCCGGGTAACCGGCGGCGCAGGCGAGAAACGACCTTGTGAACAGGGGAGCTTGATGGCAGGAAATACAGGCACCGACGCGGTGATCCTGGTCGGCGGGCAGGGAACGCGGCTGCGCCCGCTGACCCTTTCGGCGCCCAAGCCGATGCTGCCGACGGCCGGGCTGCCGTTCCTGACCCATCTGCTCGCCCGCATCGCGGAGGCCGGGATCACCCATGTGGTGCTCGGCACGTCGTTCAAGGCCGAGGTGTTCGAGGAGCACTTCGGCGACGGCTCCGAGCTCGGCTTGGAGATCGAGTACGTCACCGAGACCGAGCCGCTCGGCACCGGCGGCGCGATCCGCAACGTGCTGCCCAAGCTGCGCGCGGACAACGTGATGGTGTTCAACGGCGACGTGCTGGGCGGCACCGATCTCGGCGCGGTGCTCGACACCCACGAGTCGACCCGCGCCGACGTGACGCTGCACCTGGTCCGGGTCAGCGACCCGCGCGCGTTCGGCTGCGTGCCCACCGACGAGGACGGCCGGGTCACCGCGTTCCTGGAGAAGACCCAGGATCCGCCGACCGATCAGATCAACGCCGGATGCTACGTCTTCCGCCGCGAGTACATCGAGAAGATCCCGGCCGGGCGCCCGGTGTCGGTGGAGCGCGAGGTGTTCCCCGCGCTGCTGACCGAGGGCGCCCGCCTCCAGGGGTACGTCGACGCTTCCTACTGGCGCGACATGGGTACTCCCGAGGACTTCGTGCGCGGCTCCGCCGACCTGGTCCGCGGCATCGCGCCTTCCCCCGCGCTGCCCGGTCAGCGTGGCGAATCGCTGGTCCATCCCGGCGCGGGCGTCGCGCCGGGAGCGGTGCTCATCGGCGGGACGGTCGTCGGCCGCGGCGCGGAGATCGGCGCGGGCGCGCGCCTGGACGGCGCGGTGGTCTTCGACGGCGCGGTGATCGAGGCGGGCGCCACGGTCGAGCGCACCATCATCGGGTTCGGGGCGCGCATCGGCCCGCGGGCGCTCGTCCGCGACGGCGTCATCGGGGACGGCGCGCACATCGGCGCCCGCTGCGAACTGCTGCGCGGAGCCCGCGTGTGGCCCGGTGTGGTGATTCCCGACGGCGGCATCCGCTTCTCCACCGACGTCTGAGGCGCGTTCCGCTCGCCGCGCCCAGGGGTGACCATCGGGCGAGTTCGGGCCGCGGACGTGCGGTGCCGGGGAGGCGGCGGTCGACCGGACGCGCGGCTCGGGCAGGGGCCGCCAGGAACGACCCGCAGCGGACTTCGCTCGCCCAGGCCGCACACGCCGTCCTGACATCTACGCACGCGAGGGTGCGAGAAGCAGCCGGTCAGGCGAAGCCGACGGCCTGTTGCCCCCAGGCGGTGTGCAGGTCGCGGTCGGGATCCTCGACCACCCGATCGACGCTGTCGATGAGCAGGGTGGCGCGGTCCGCGAGGCGGTAGGGCGGCCAGTGTTTGGAGCCGTCGAGCGCCGCGGGGACGCCGTGGGTGGCGAAGGCCAGCCAGCGGCGCATCATGCGCCCGGAGACCTCCGTGGCCGCTTTGCGGCCGCCCAGCCAGAAGGTGGGGTCGCGGTTGATCGTGCCGAAATTGCCGAAGACATACGGCAATTCGGTGGCGTGACCCGCGCCGACCCGGGCCGCCCGCAACATCGGGGTGGCATAGTCGAAGCGGTACATCCAGGTGGGCGAGTGCTCGGCGTGACCGTCGGCCACCCAGTGCGCGGGCATCCGGAACGCCGCGTCGGTGGACATCGCGAGCGCGCCGCGCGCCTTGTTCAGGTCCGGGTAGGCCGAGGTGATCTCGGCGATCCGCTCCGCGGACATCTCCGGGTGGCCCGCGGCGACGTCACGCAGCATCGCGTTCACCGCGTCCGGCGTCACCGGCATGATCGGCGAGCGCAGCAGCCGGAACAGCGACGCCTCGTCCTTGTTGGTGCCGATGATCAACGGCACCCGGTGCGATCGTCCGCGCTGGAATCGGTCGATCGGGTAGGTCGGCAGCAGATCGCCGTCGACCACGGGGGCGGCCGCCAGCCTGCCCGGCTCCTTCAGCGGTATCTCGTCGAGCAGGACGCCCGCCGCCGCCACGATCCGGTCGATCGGGCATTCGAGCAGTTCCCCGGCCCTGCTCGCGGGCAGTTCGATCAGCTCCAGGAAGCGCTGCGCCACCGTCGCGGCGCGCTCGGGCCCGAACACCGTGGTCGCGGGCGGGCTCTGCGCGATCGCCCGGTGGAACAGGCCGGCCGCGCGCGGTGCGGTGAGCAGCGCGGTGACGCAACCCGCGCCGGAGGACTCGCCGAAGAGCGTGACATTGCCGGGATCGCCGCCGAACGCGGCGATGTTCTCGCGCACCCACTCCAGTGCGGCGATCTGGTCGTGCAGGCCGAGGTTCGGCGCGAAGTCGTCGCCGAGCGAGGACAGGTCGAGGAAGCCGAGCGCGCCGAGCCGGTAGTTGACGCTCACCACCACGACGTCGCCGGACGCGGCCAGCTTGCGCCCGTCGTAGATCTGCTGCGCTGCGGTGCCGAGGCAGTACGCTCCGCCGTGCAGCCAGACCATGACCGGGCGCGGTTCGGTTTCCGCGACCCGGACGGGATCGCCGGTCTCGGAGCGCGGTGACCAGACGTTGAGCCACAGGCAGTCCTCGCCCATGGTCAGGCCCGAATCGATGGGGACCATGGTGCCCATCGTCTGGGGCGCGATCTGCCCGAACGCGGTGCAGTCGCGCACTCCGTCCCACGGCTGCGGAGGCCGGGGGCGCGCGAACCGGGCCGGGCCGGCGGGGGCCGCGGCATACGGGATGCTGCGCCAGACGGACACCGCACCCTCGCGCACGCCGCGTACGTCGCCGTGCACCGTTCGCGCGATGGGCTCGGCGGAACCGTCGGGACCGGGCACCGCCTCGGAGAATTGAGCACGCATCGCCGACCTCCTCATACTTCTTTTTCGAGAGTACGTCGAAGATCAGGTAGTCCACGTTGTGTTGCCGAGACATGGCCGCGACGCCTGCGATTCATCCGCTGTTCAGGCACCTGTCCGGAGCCGCGATGTCTGATCGGTCACTGCGCCGTCCGCCACCTCGATAGCCGGCGGAATGCTCCGTTCTGCCGGTGAACGGCTCTCCACGATCAGTTCGCGGCCTCCGGTTCCCGGTCTCCGACCGGCGCCGGTCGTCGCCGACATAGGCCGCCCACAGTCGGCGATAGGGTCCGTCCTCGGTGAGCAGCTGCGCGTGCGTGCCGGTCTGCAACAACCGCCCCTCGCCCACCACCGCGATGAGGTCCGCGTCCGCCGCGGTGGCGAGTCGGTGGGCGACCACGATGGTCGTGCGCCCGGCGGTGAGCACGTCCACCGCGGCCCGCACCCTGGCCTCGGTCGCCAGATCCAGCGAGGCGGTGGCCTCGTCCAGAATGAGGATGTCCGGTTCGACGAGCTGTGCCCGCGCCAAGGCGAGCAGCTGGCGCTGGCCCGCCGACAGGCTGCGCCCGTGGTCGCCGATCGGCTGGTAGTACCCGTGCTCCAGCGCGGCGATCATCTCGTGCGCGCCGACCGCCCGCGCCGCCCACTCGATGTCGGCGGGCGTGGCCTCCGGCCTGCCGTAGGCGATGGCCGCGCGCACGGTCTCACCGAACAGGAACGGCTCCTGCGGGACGACGCCCAGCCGCTTGCGGTAGTCGCGCAAGCGGTAGCCGCGCACGTCGACGCCGTCCACCAGCACCGTGCCCTCGGTCGGGTCGTAGAACCTGGCCAGCAACTTCACCAGCGTCGACTTCCCCGCGCCGGTCTCACCGACCAGAGCAACCTTCTGCCCCGGCTCGATGCGCAGGTCGACGCCGGAAAGCACCGGAGTGCCGCGGGTTTCGTAGGTGAACCCGACGCCGCGCAACTCGATCGCACCGTCCAGGCGGATCACCGGACGCGCGTCGGCGGCGTCCGGGGTGGCGACGGGCGTCCGCAGCAGCTCACCGAGCCGATCGACGCCGACCACGGCCTGCTGGTAGCTGTCGAAGACCTGGGACAGCTGCTGGATCGGGGCGAACAGCAGGTCCACGTAGAGCAAGAACGCGATGAGGGTGCCCGCGGTGAGCACGTCCTCGCGCACTTGGTGCACGCCCACCGCGAGCACCGCCGCGGTGGCGACCACCGACATGAACTCGATGAACGGGAAGAACACGGCCATCAGCACCTGGCTGCGCAGCCGCGCGTCGCGATAGTCCGAGGACCGGCGCTCGAACTCGGCCCGGTTGCGCTCCTCGCGCCGATAGGCCTGGGTCACCTTGATGTTGTCGACATTCTCCTGCAGGTAGGCGTTGACGATGCTGACCCGTTCGCGCGCCAGGTTGTAGGCGGGCACCGACGCGCGCCGGAACGCCGCCGTCGAGATCACCAGCACCGGGAGCAATGCCAGCGCCACCAACGCCAGCCGGGCATCGATGACCAGCAGCGCGATCACCACGCCCGCGATGGTCACCGTGCTGGTGAGCGCCGTGGCCAGGCCGGTCTGCAGGAACGCCGAGAGCCCGTCGACGTCGGTGGTCATCCTGGTCATGATCCGGCCGCCGAGTTCGCGCTCGTAGTACTGCAACCCGAGCCGCTGCAACTGCGCGAAGGTCTTGACCCGAAGGCCGTACAGCAGCCGTTCGCCCGCACGCCCGGTGACCCGCACCTGCGCGACGCTGACCCCCCAGTCCACCCCGACCACGACCAGTGCCAGCGCCGCGGCGATCAGCAGCACGTCGCGGGCACCCGCCAGGACGCCGTGGTCGATGCCGTAGCGCACCAGAAAGGGAATCAGGACCTGCGCCAGCGCATCCAGACCGACCAGACCGAGCCCGGCCAGCAGCGGCATCGCGAACGGGCGCAGCAACCGGAGCAACGAGAACTGCGGATCGGGTGTGTAGGCGAAGGATTCCGGAACTTCGGGTTCGCCGGTGGGCGGCGGAAGGCGGTCGATCAGGTCCTGCACGTCACCGCTGGGCGGCGCGGCGGCGAGCATCCCCGGACCCGCCGCCCGGCCGACTCCGGTCGGCGCACCGGCGGCACTCCGGGAGAACGCCTTCGCCACCTGCTCCAGGGTCCGTGCGCCGTCGTCGTAGTCCTCGGCGGGCTCCACCCACAGCGGCGAGGTCGGCGCCGAGGGCTGGGCGAGGCCCGCGTCCACGCCGATTCCCATGACCTCCGGCGGAGTGAACAGTGCGCGGAAAAGCTCACCGGAACGTTGCAGATCACGCAGCGTGCCCAATTCCGCGACGCGGCCGCCGTCGAGCACCGCCACCCGGTCGGCGAGCGCCAGGGTGGACAGACGATGTGCGACGACGATGGTGGTGCGGCTGCGCATCTCGGCCGCGATCCTCGCGTAGATCTGTTCCTCGACCTGCGCGTCGATGGCCGATGTGGCGTCGTCGAGGACCAGGATGGGCGCGTCGGTGAGCAGTGCGCGGGCCAGTGCGATGCGCTGCCGCTGCCCGCCGGACAGGCGCTGCCCACGCTCGCCGATCCTGGTGTCGAGCCCCTCGGGCAGCCCGGCGACGAACTCGTCGGCCGCCGCGAGATGCAATGCGTGCCAGACCTGTTCGTCGGTGGCGGCGGGGCGTCCGTAGGCCACGTTGGCCCGGATGCTGTCGGCCATCAGGTGGGTGTCCTCGAACACCCATCGCCAGCTGGTCGCGGGCGTCGGCCAGGTAGCGGATGTCGACGCCGTCGAACAGGATCGCCCCGGCGTCCGGGTCGGCCAGGCGCGGCAGCAGCTGCACCAGCGTCGATTTGCCGCTGCCCGCGCCGCCGGTGATCGCCATGGTCTCACCCGCCTCGACGGTGAGTTCCAGTCCGTCGAGCACCCGTGTGCGGTCGAAACCGAACCCGACGCCGCGGAACTCGACGCGCGGCGAGGCACTACCGCGCACCGCGCCGGCCTGGGGTCGTTCGACCGGCGCGGGTGCCTCGATCACCTCGCGCACCCGGTCCAGCGACGCCTTGCCTTGCTGGCTGACCGTCAACAGCATGGCGAACTGACGGATCGGGCCGACGAACGAGCCGAGATAGGTCATGAACGCCAGGAAGGTACCCAGCGTGATGGACTGCGACAGCGCGAGCAATCCACCGGCGATCAGGATCAGTGCCTGCCCCGCCGCCGGCACGGCCTGCATCGCCGGGGTGAACCGGCTGGTGATCCGCGCGAGGCGCAGCCGGGACCGGTACAACTCCCGCGCCTCGGCGGCCAGCCCGTCCAATTCGTGCCGCTCCTGGCCGAACCCCTTCACCACCCGCACCCCGGCGACGGCCGCCTCCACCCGCATTGCCACCTCGGCGGCTCGAGCCTGCGCGTCCCAGTTGGCCGGGAAGAGTTTCCGCTGGCTGCGCCTGGTGATGATCCACAAGGCGGGGACCACCAGCAGCGCGATCAGCGTCAGGGCGGGCGACATCAGCGTCATCAGGGCCAGCGCACCGGCCAGCAGCACGACGTTGCCCGCCACCATGGGGATGAGCTGCAGGAACATCTGGATCAGCGTGACGTCGGTGATCGCCCGGCTGACCACCTGCCCGGTCCGCAGCTCGGCTTGCTCGCGTCCGTCCAGCCGCAGCAGCGCGGCGAACAGATCCCGGCGCAGATCGTGTTGCACACCCAGCGACAGCTGCGAGGAGGCCACCCGCCGGGTGAAGGACGACCCGAACCGCGCCGCACCGGCCACGAGCAGCAGCGCCGCCCACGGCGCCACCGACGCCGCGGTCGTGGTGAGCGTGTCCATCACGTGGCGCACGATGAGAGGCAGCACCGCCGTCAGCAGTGCGGCCGCGAGCGCACCGGCGCCCGCGGTCACCACCAGGCGGCGGTGCTCGAGACAGCGGCGCGCCAGGTACCGGATCCATCCCGGCTGGGAAAGACCCGGTGTGGGCGAGTTCATCGGGCGACCGCGAGCGTGTTCGCGCTTTCGTACTGGTTGGCCGGCCGGTCCAGGCCGTAGTGGCCACGCAATGTGGTCTCGGTGTACTCGGTGCGGAACAGCCCGCGCTGCTGCAGGATCGGCACCACCTGGTCGACGAAGCGCTCCAGTCCGGAGGGCAGCACAGCGGGCATGATGTTGAACCCGTCGGCGGCGCCTTCCCGGAACCAGTGCTCGATGGTGTCGGCCACCTGTTCGGCCGTGCCCGCGAACGTGCGGTGTCCGCGCCCGCCGCCCAGCCGTCCGATCAGCTGGCGCAGGGTGAGCCGCTCCCGCCGCGCGAGGTTCACGATAAGCGTGAACCGGCTCTTGGCGCCCTGGATCTCGTCCTCGGTGGGCAGGTCCTCGGGCAGCTCGCTGTCCAGGTCGAGCTGTTCGATAGGCAGTTTGAAGTGCGCGGCCAGCTGGCGGCGCGCGTACTCCGGCGAGATCAGTCGCTCCAGCTCGGCGTCCAGCTCGCGCGCCTGCTCCTCGGTGTCGCCGATGACGGGCACGATGCCGGGCAGGATCTTGATCGTCTCCGGATCGCGGCCCGCCGCGACGGCACGCTGCTTGAGATCGGTGTAGAACGCCTTGCCGTCCTCGAGCGTCTGCTGCGCGGTGAACACCGCCTCCGCGTACTGGGCAGCGAAGTTCTTGCCGTCCTCCGACGAGCCCGCTTGCACCAGCACCGGGTATCCCTGCGGCGAGCGCGGTACGTTCAGCGGCCCGTCGACTTTGAAGAACTCGCCGTGATGGCCGATCTTGCGAACCTTGCTCGCGTCGGTGTGGATACCGAGGGTCTTGTCCGCGACGATGGCGTCGTCGTCCCAGCTGTCCCACAGCTTGGTGGCCACCTCCACGAACTCGGCGGCCTTCTCGTAGCGCAGCCGGTGGTCCGGGGTGTCGTCCAGGCCGAAATTGCGCGCGGCATCGGCGCCCGCGGTGGTGACGATGTTCCAGCCGACCCGGCCGTTGCTCACCCAGTCCACCGAGGAGAACCGGCGCGCCAGGTTGTAAGGGTCGTTGTAGCTGGTGGACGCGGTGGCGATCAAGCCGATCCGGCTGGTCTGCACAGCCACGGCGGTGAGGATCACGGTCGGCTCCAGCTTGACGCTCGGCCTGCGGCCCGGGTCACCCATCAGCACCGGGCTGTCGGCGAAGAAGATCGAGTCCAGCTTGCCGCGCTCGGCGGTGCGGGCCAGCTCGACGTAGTAGTTGATATCGGTGTGCGCGTACGGATCGCTCTCCGGCAGCCGCCAGGCCGCCTCGTGGTGTCCCACCGACATCAGGAAGGCGTTGAGATGCAATTGTTTACCGGACATGGTCGGGTCCTTTCAGACAGCGGCCGGGGCGACGCCCAGCGAAGAGAGCAATGCGCGGCGCACGCGCTGGAATTCGGGCAGGCTCGGATCACGCTCGGGGGGCAGGTCCACCGGCAGGTCGACCGTGATGCGCCCCTCGTCGAGCACGAGCACCCGGTCGGCGAGCGCGATCGCCTCGTCCACATCGTGGGTGACCAGTAGCACGGTCGGGCGGCGGCGCCGGATCAGCTCCCGCAGCAGCTCGTGCATCTTGATCCTGGTCAGCGCATCCAGTGCGCCGAAGGGTTCGTCGGCGAGCAACAGGTCCGGTTCACCGACCAGCGAGCGGGCCAGCGAAACCCGTTGCTGCTCACCGCCGGAAAGCTGGTTGGGCCACGCCCGTTCGCGCCCGGCGAGACCGACCTCGGTGAGCACCCGCACGGCCGCGGCCTTGCGGGAACGCGGCTGGCCGTAGAGCACGTTCGCCAGCACCCGCTGCCAGGGCAGCAAGCGGGAATCCTGGAACACCACCGAGGTCTTGGCAGGAACCTGCAAGGTTCCCGACCCGGCCACGTCGTGGTCGAGCCCGGCCAGCGCACGCAGCAGCGTGCTCTTGCCCGACCCGCTGCGGCCGAGCAGCGCGACGAACTGCCCCGCCGGGATGGTCAGCGTGAGACCGTCCAGCACCGTGCGCGCACCGAAACCACGAGTGAGCCCGCGGATCTGCACGCCTATCCCGCGATAGTCCGTCGCCACGACAGCACCTTCCGCTCGATCAGCCGGATGCCGGCGTCGGACAGCAGTCCGAACGTGCCGTAGACCGCGAGGCCGACCAGGATCACGTCGGCCTGGCCGTAGTTCTGGGCGTTCTGCATCATCTTGCCCAGCCCGTCGATGGCATTGACGGACTCGACCACGATCAGCGCCAGCCACGCGCCGGTCACCGAGAGCCGCAGGCCGAGAAAGAATCCCGGCAGCGAGCCCGGCACGACGACCTTCCTGACGAAGGTGGCGCGCGAAACACCCTGTACCTCGGACAGTTCCACCAGCCGCTGGTCGATGGTGGTGAGCGAGGCATGCGTCTGGATGTACATGGTGATCACCACACCGAGGGTGATCAGCACGATCTTGAACGATTCGCCGATGCCGAGCCAGAGGATCATCAGGGGAATCAGTCCGAGGCTGGGAATCGCCCGCTTCACCTGGATCGGGCCGTCCACCAGCGACTCGCCGAGCCGGGACAGGCCCGCGACCAGGGCGAGCGTCGTCCCGACCAGCACACCGATGCCGAGGCCGATGCCCGCACGTCGCAGCGAGGCCGCCACGTTCTCCGCCAGCGAGCCGTTCACCAGCAGATCCCAGGCCGTCTCCAGCACGGTCCACGGCGCCGACAGTTTGCGTTCGTCCAGCCAGCCGAAATGCGCACCGGCGGCCCAGAGGCCGAGAACCACCAGCACGCCCAGCATCCGGGCGAACGGCACGGACTTGCGGAGGCCGAGCCTGCGCAGCTGTCTGCGTTCGACGAAGCCGTCGGTCCGCGACGGCGGCACCGCGACGGTGCGAGTCAGTGCGATGGTCATGGCGACTCCTGGGTTGGGCGGGCGCTTCGGCGATTCACCGGATGTCCTGGGTGCGGTAGGTGGCGGTCACCGCATCGGCGGCCACGCGTTCGAAGCGGCGATCGAAAAGCTCGTTCGCGTCGAACGGCTTGCCGAAATATCCGGAGCCGGTGAGCAGGTCGACGGTTTCCTGCTCCCACGCGATCGCTTTCCCCCAATTTTCCGGGAAATAGGGTTTCGGTGTCGTATCCAGAATTCGGCGGCCGTCTGCGGCGGAGACCTCCTGATCCTTCACGTAATAGGAGGTGATCCATTCCTCCGGATGCTCCCAGGCCCACACTTCGCCACGCGCCCAGAATTCTACGAATTGCCGGACGGCCGCGAGTTTCGCGGAGTCGCGCAGCACGGCGGTCGGCGCCCACAACACGGTCAGCGCATCCACCGCGGGTGTGGCCACCGCCGTAGCGCCCTGCCCGCGTTGGTCGCGACGTCCACCGAGCCGCCGCGGAAGGCTTGGATGACATCGGGCCCGGCGGAGACGGCGGGCCACGCCGAGACGGTGAAGGGCAGCTTACCGAGTTCGCCGGAGGCTTCCAGCGCGACGCGGGCGGTGCGGACCGACACCGACAGCGAGGTGCCCGCCGGAACGCTCGTCGGCAGAGCGGATTTCAGGTCGGTGTCGCCACCCTCATCGGTGGCACACGAAACGGCGAGCAGGGCGGCGGCGGAGGTGACGAGTGCTAATCGCCGGAGAGAATTGCGCACGATGATTTCCTGGGTCTGATCCGGTGCTTTCGAGGACATTTCGTTCCCGGACAACACCGCTGCTGCGACCCGATTCCGGCGATGATGCGATGCTTTTCTTCCATAAAAGAACTCTGCCGAATACCCACGCCGGGCGTCAATATTCGTTCCAATTAAAATAAGTCGGAGTCAAACGGCCGCGTCCAGCGCGCGCAGCGGGGTGTGGAAGAGCCCGTGCAGCACCACGGCACCCGCGGACATCTCCAGGACCTGTCCCTGGAACGACGAGCCGACCACTAGTTCGGCCGGGTCGGCGCACAGCAGCGAATGTCGCGCTACCGCGGCGAGATACGCCTCGTGCACACCGGCGACGCGGCGGCCACGGTCCACTATCACCACGGATTCGGGGTCGAGCAGATCGATCAGTGCCGCGACGATCCGGCCGAGCTCGCGAGCGCGTTCCAGGAACAGGGCGCGCACGGGCGCCTTCTCGGCCGCGGCGGTGACGAGGCCCGGCATGGTCGACGCGACGCCGCAGCGCTCCAGCAGCGCGTGATCGGAGTAGTAGTCGTTGAGCGACGAGACCTGCTGCGGCCCGGAGCTCTTCCGTGTACCGAGGCCGAGCAGCGTCTCGATGGAACCAGCACCCGACCTCGGGCCGTAGTGCACCTGCCCGTGTACCGCGATAGCCACATCGATCACGTTTCCGACGAACAGCACCACCGAGCTCGCCGTCGCGCCCATACGGCCGAACAGCTGCTCGGCGTGCATCAGCGCGCGGGTGTGACTGTCGAGCTGGGTCGGCAATCCGGTACCGGCGGTGAGATATTCGCGCACGGGCACATCGCGCCAGCGCAGGAACGAGTGGTCCACGACCGACCCCGCCGTCCGGTCGACCCGTCCGCCGACCGCGACGCCGAGTCCGACGATCCGCAGACCCGCCGCCTCGTCGCGGACCCGGCACACCTCGGCGGCAGCCGTGGCCAGGATGTCGTAAGGGGCGTGGGTGGGGTGTGGCACCTTTGTCGTGGACCGGAGCGTGCCGCCGATGTCCACCACGGCGATGGTGGTGTGGGTGGCCGCGATGTGCACCGCTATCGCCACGTTGCCGGCGGTGTCGAGCGCCAGCGGGCTGTGTGGCCGTCCGATTCCGGAGGCCCCCGCGGTCTCGGGCAGCTCGACGATCAGGCCGGCCTCCAGCAGCGCGCGGGTCTGCCAGGTCACCGTGGCGGGTGAGATTCCCGCGTGTCTGGCGATCGAGCTGCGCGGAGCCGGACCCAGCTCGAGCAATGCCCGAAGTACCGCTCCCGCGCTGCCGTCCGCCATCGCCGTCACCTCTTCATCGCCGCGCTGCCCAGCCACGGTACGGACGCGGTGGGCGGCTGCGAAGAATTCGGCGCAGTCCGATCCGAATGCGGCGCGGCGCGGCGCTTAAACTGAGCGGATGCCGAGTTACAGCTACCGGTGCCGCAGCTGCGGCGACACGTTCGAGGTTTCCCGCCCGATGGCCGAGGCGTCGGCGCCCGCGACCTGCCCGATCGGCCACGACGACACGGTCAAACTGCTGACCACCTTCGCCACCGTCTCCCGGGGCGGCGGGAGCGCGCCCGCGCCGAGTCCGGCGGCGCCGCCTACGGGTGGCGGCTGCTGCGGTGGCGGCTGCTGCGGCTGACTTTCCCGGCGCGGTTTCAGTCGCGCCGGTCGGCGTGACCGAGGTCGCGCTCGGGTGCCACCCGGTCGCGCACCCGCTGCTTCAGCACCGCGATGTCGGGAAAGCCGCCGTCGGTCTTGCGCTCCCAGATCTGCTCGCCGTCGACGGTAATCCGGAAGATCCCGCCCGAACCCGGCCGGAGCGCGACTTCGTCCAGGTCGGTGGCGAACGTGCTGAGCAATTCCTGCGCCATCCAGCTCGCCCGCAGCAGCCAGCGGCATTGGGTGCAGTACTCGATCGCGACGCGTGCCATGCCCGCCGACGCTACCGGTCAGTCGGCGTGCGTGCCGTCCAGGTACACCCAGGCGCCATCGGATCGGGCGAATCGGCTGGTCTCGTGCAGCGCGCCGCGACCGCCCGCGTCCCGGTAGTGCGCGACGAACTCCACCGTTCCGGTGTCGTCGAACAGGCCACCGCGGTCGGTCCGAGTGACTTCGAGGAACAGCCAGCGCTGGGCGGGGTCGAGGGTCAGATCGGCCGGTCGCGTCCGCGGATGCCAGGAACGCAGCAGGTAGGCCGCATCTCCCACCGCGAACGCGGAGTAGCGTGAGCGCATCAACGCTTCGGCGGTGGGAGCCGGACGCTCGCCGCGAAGCACCGGACCACAACAGTCGTCGAAGGCCTCGCCACGCCCACAGGGGCAGCGCCGTGCTCCGCTCACGCCACGTCCTTTCCGGTCCGAGCAGCGTCGTCCATGGTCACGTTCGCCACCGCTTGTCCTGATCCGCTCCATCGTGCCGGTTCCGGCCCATCTTGCCGACAGACATGATCGCCGGGTCAATCCCGGCGCGCCTGCACCGCCGCCAGATCCGCCGCCAAGGCGACGGTCTGCTCCCGCCAGCGCCGTAGATCGGTGACACTCGGCGCGAGTTCGTAATCGTGGTGGTGCGCGGCGCGCGACAGCGCCGCCCAGAGCACGGCCACGCGCGCCGCCTCGTCCGGGCCCGCGAAGGCGCGCAGCGCGATCAGCTGCGCCCGCATCGGACAGCGGACCAGCGGTGGCGCCAGCCGCAGCCACAATTCGTCCACGGCTTGCTCCAAGGCGATCCGCAGAATCCAGGCCGTCGCCCGAGACCACAGCCCGCCCGCGTCGGTCACCGATCCGGCGAGCAGCAGATCGACCGTCTCCAGCCGCTCGGCGACCGACGGCCGATTCCCGCGCGGCCGGTGCGCTCCGTCGTTGCGCCCACGCTGCCCGGGCCGGGACGCGCTGCCACCGCCCGCGGAGCCGCGACGTGCGCCGACCGGCCGACGCCGCCCGCTCATCGGCTCCTCATCGGGCCAGCCACGCCACGAATCTCTCGGTCTCGCCGATCAACTCGCGCATGTCGCGCCCGATCGGCACGTGCGCGCCCGCCGTGGCGTCGCGCAGTGCGTCCACCACCCACCGTCCTTCCGCCGCGATGAGGTTCTTGTTCAGATCGTCGACCTTGCTGCCGACCCCGAAGACCGCCAGCGCCACCTTCGCCCTGGTGGACTGCGCGGCGTCGATGTGGCGCTCCACCTCGCGGTGATTCATGCCCGCGGCGAGCAGCGTGCGCCGCGCCCTCGCCAGGCTGGCCGCCTCCACCGCGGAACGGCAGCACGTGGCCACCAGTTCGTCGGCGATCGCCGCGGGCAGCTGCGGGGTGCGCACCAAGGCGCGGGCGTCGTCCAGATAGCGGCGGATCGGATCGCTGGACACCCGCACCTCGACCACCGAGCGGTCGCGCCGCTGCACCTCGAGCACGGTCGCGTCCAGCTGCATCCGCCGCACCGCCTCGGCGAGGCGCTCGTCATGGGTGAACACCACCACCTGACGGGTCCAGGCCACCGTGGCGAGCACCTGGGCCAAGCCGTCCACCTTGGCCGGGTCCATCGCCTGCACCGGGTCGTCGATCATGACGAAGCGGAACGGGCTGTGCTCCACCGTGGCTCGCGGCAGGAACAGCGAGAGACCGAGCGCGTGCAACTCGCCCTGGCTCATCACGCCGAGAGCTGCGCCGTCCACCTCGTCCACGGTGACGTCGAGCAGCACGCGGCGCGCGGTGCCCGCGTTGCCCTGCAACCGGATCGCGCCCAGTTCCACGTTGCTCTGCTGCCGCAGCGTGCGCCACACCCATCGGGCCGTCGTCTCCAGCGGCGTCATGCGCTCGCCGCGCAGGCCCGCGGTGGCCGACTTCAGCCAGTCCTCGGCCTTCTTCACCGTGCGCAGTTCCGCCGCGTGCGCGGCCACCTCGCGCGCGCCCTCCAGCCAGGCCACGATCCGCGGCACCAGCGGCGTCCACACCTCGTCCAGGCGGTCGAGTTCCTTGCGGGTGCCCTTCTGCAGCAGGTCGAGCTCGTCGACCAGCCGCGCGTGCGCGCTGCGCAGCCTGGCGGGCAGGTCCGGGGTGTATTCGGTGGCGGTCAGCGCGGCCCACTCCGCCCAGGCCTCGCGCACCGCCGTGGTGTCGACCGACGGAGGGTTGCGCGGGTCGAATTCCAATTCGGCGGGCACCAGGTCGGGAAGCGCCCGCGCGGCGCGCACGGCGTCGCCGAGTTCGATGCGGGCGGTGGTGAGCGCGTCCACCCGGGCGGCGAGTCGCTCGATGGCGGCATCGGTCTCGTGTCCCCAGGTCTCGTCCAATGCGCCGCGGCCGCACACCGGGCACGGACAAGCTCCGCTCGCCGCCTGATGCTCGCGTGCTTTGCGCAGCAGTTCGAGCAGGCGCAGATCGGATTCGGCGTCTGCGGTCGTGCCCTCGGCGAGGGCCGCGCCACACGCTTCCAGCCGGGTGGCCACCGCGTCGACTTCGGCGTCGTCGGGCAGCGCGAGCCGCACGATCGCACGTAAGCCGTCGGGGCCCGCCGGATCGTCCACCACGCCGAGCACTTCGCGGCCCACCGCGGCGAGATCGGGCTGGGCGGGCCGCAGCAACCCGGCCACCCGGATCGCGCGGTCGTCGGCCACCGACGCGAGCAGTTCCAGCAGTTCCAGTCGTTCCTGACGCGAATCCCGCACGGCGCGTTCCAGTTCCAGGCGGCGCATCCGGATCCGTTCCTGCGCCAGGGTGAGTTCGTCCAGGCCCAGCAGCTGGTGCAGCGCGTCGAACAGATCACTCGGTTTGCCGTCCACCAGCGCGCCGAGTTCGCTGTAGGACAGGAAGGGGCGGTAGAGCTCGAGCTGGGCCGTCCACCGGTCCATGTCGAAATCCGTGGGCGCCGCGGGCGGATACCGCTGGGTCCAGTGTGCGTCCGGCAGGTCGGCGTCGGCCGCCCATTCCTTGGTGATGGTGAGCCGGGGCGCGTCACCGGCGGTCAGCATCTCCAGCTCGATCCGGGCGGCCGTGCCGTCGTGCAGGTTGCGCCAGCCTTCCCGCCAGGCCGCCGATCGCCCGTCCCACCGGCGGTTCCCGCCGGTCAGCGCCAATTCGGCGGCTTCGGCGAAACTGGATTTGCCGCTGCCGTTGCGGCCGACCACGAGGGTGAGACCCGGACCCGGCGGCAGCTGTAGCGTCGTCTCGGGACCTATGCCGCGGAATCCGCACACCCGGATGGCGCTCAGGAAGATCCCGGAGTGATCGAACGCCGTTGCCGCGTCGTCCGATTCGGCGGCGCCGAGGGCGCGCAGCACGGTCCGCGTGACCGAGGGCGTGACCGCCGGATCCTCGGCGAGGCGGCGGGTGACCACCTCCGAGAGCCGGGGCGGCGCGTCCGCGGAACCGGCGGCCTGGACAGCGTCGGGATCCAGGCGCATGCGAAAAATCCCCTCCACCATCGAGCCGCCACACGTCCTCCGACCCCGTGCGCGGCGCCTGTCGAAGCTGTGCGAAACGCTACCCGATGGCATCGGGATCGCCCACCGCACCCAGGCGAATCTGCCCGCGGGGATGGATATGGTCATCGAAACGCCTGCGCCGTGTCTCGATGTCCACCCCTCGCCAACCCCGGCGGGCAGCTCGATGGTGTCAACACCCGTTCCGGGTGGCTCGGTCGAGCCGAACAGGACAGAATGCCAGAGCGCCACGATCGGCGCAAGATTCGTTCGGGTGGCGAATACGGCGCCGGGACAAGCCGTTCCGCGCGCGGCCGGGCACCGGTGGCGGCACTTGTCGGTGCGCTGCGGTAGAAATCCGGTCAACCGAGCAACGAAGGAAGGCGATGAGCCACCACCGAGCTGGAGCCTCCCGATGACGACGCCGTGGACCGAAGACCAGGTCGCGGCGCTGGCGCCGGACGCGAATTCGCTGTCGGCGGCCCGCAAGCTGGTGAGCCGCTGGCGCGAGTGCGGGCAGCACGGCACGGCGCTGTGGGGGCAGTGCCAGGGCAGCGGCGCCACGCCGTATCAGACGATCGTCGACCTGTCCGGCTCGGCATATCGGTGCTCCTGCCCGAGCCGCAAGTTCCCCTGCAAACACGCGCTGTCGCTGTTGCTGCGCTGGGTCGCGGGCGAGGTCGCCGTCGTTCCCGAGACCGCCGACTACGCGGCGTCGTGGATCGGCGGCCGTGCGGGGCGGGCCACCGCGACCGCGGACCGGTCGCGCACCGCGAACCCGGCCACCGCCGAACAGCGGCGGGTGCGGGTGACGGCAGGCTTGGAGGAACTCGACGTCTGGCTCGGTGATCAGGTACGCACCGGGCTCGCGCAGGCCGATCGCTCGTATCGCGCCTTCGAGGCCGTGGCCGCCAGAATGGTCGACGCGCAGGCCCCCGGCCTCGCCTCCGCCCTGCGCAGGCTCCCGGTCGCCATCGCCACCAGAACCGACTGGCCCGATGTGGTGCTGCGCGAGTACGCGCGGATGCACCTGCTGATCGCCGCGCACCGGCAGCTCGACTCGGTGGCTCCCGCGCTGCGCGCCAGCATCCGAACCCACGTCGGCTATCCCAACCCGGCCGAGGCGGTGCGCGCCGAACCTCCGGTCCGCGACCGATGGATGGTGTTCGGATCGCGGATCACCGAGGACGAGCGCCTCTACACCCGGCGGACCTGGCTGTACGGGAGGGAAAGCAGACGCTGGGCGCTGGTGGTCGACCATTCCTTCGGGTCCCCCGGCTTCCCCGCCGACGTTCCCCCGCTCGGGCAGATGGCCGACGCGCAGCTGCATTTCTATCCGGGCGCCGCGCCGCTGCGCGCACTGTGGGGGGAACGGCACAGCGCCGCCGAACCTTTCACCACACTGCCCGCCGCCGACAGTCCCGCTACGATCGCCGCCGCGCTGGCCGCGCACGCGTCGGCGCTGGGCGCCGATCCGTGGTTGCGTTCCTGGCCGATGCTGCTGGCCGACGTGATGCCCACCCGCACCGAACAAGGCTGGTACGTCACCGAATCCGACGGCACGGCGCTGCCGATCCGGCCGGGCGAGCAACCGTGGACACTGCTGGCCGTCTCCGGTGGTCATCCGGTGACCGTGGTCGGCGAGTGGAGCGCCGACGGGCTGGAGCCGGTTTCGGTGTTCACCGCCGGTGTGGTCGTCGATCTGGTGCGCACCGAGGGTTTCGGATCCGAAGCGTCCCACCCGCCCGCAGGGTCGACCGCCGGCGCGGACCTCACGTCCGTCGCCCTGCTCGGTACCGCACGCCGAACGCCGGATCTCGCCGCGCTCGTGCCGTCGATCGCGCGCGCGGCGAATCGATTGCCGAGCGATCCCGCGGTGCGGCTCCTCGAAACAGCCGCGCTGCAAGACCTTTTCCTCCGTGGCGGCCTCGAACCTGCCACCGCGGCCGCACCCGAGCCCGCCGCGGACGATCCGCGCCCGTCGTTGCCGCGCGCCGCGGCGGCACGCCTGTCCCGCATGCTGCGGGAGCGCTCGGCATTTCTTCCCGAATGGTTCGACGCGGCGCGGCCGCACGATTACCGGGCGCCGGACGCGCTCTGCGAGCAACTGCTCGAGCACGCGAAGATCAACGCCACCCTGCGCGAGCCGCTGCTCCGGCTCGCGGGCGCCCGCGGCAGCTGGCTGGCGGCCCGGCATCCGGACTGGCGCGACCTGGTCCGGCAGCCGTCCACCGCGTCCGAGCGCTCCGCCGACACCTGGCTGTTCGGCCGGCCGCCCGAGCGCCGCGACTGGCTCGCCGAACTCCGGCGCGACGACGCGGGCGCGGCCAGGGCGGCACTGACCGCGGCATGGCCCAAGGAAACCGGGCCGTTGAAGGCCGAACTGCTGGCCGTGCTCGCCGACCGGCTCGGCCCGGACGACGAGCCCCTGCTGGAAGCGGCGCTGGACGACCGGCGCGCGGACGTGCGCCGCACCGCCGCCGGACTGCTCGCCCTGCTGCCGGAATCGGCGTTCACCCAGCGGATGCGCGAGCGGGCGAACGCGTGGATCCGCGCCGAGCACCGGATGCTGCACACGAATGTGCTGCTCACACTGCCGGATACGCTCGACGCCGCCGCACAGCGCGATGGGATCACCGACCGCACGACCGAGTTCGCCTACCGCTGGAACGGCGCGCCCGACGTATCCGCGGCCCGGCTCCGGCAGGTGGTCGCCGCCACCCCGCTCGCGCACTGGGCCGGTGTGCTCGGCACGCCGCAGCAGGCGGTGCGCGCCACGATCGACGACCGTTTCCGGCAGCCGGTCTTCGACGGCTGGGTGGATGCCGCACTGGCGCAACGTGATTCGGCGTGGGCCCGAGCGCTGTTCGACGCGGGCGTGCCCACGGACCTGGCGATGCTGCGCAGGCGAGAGCTGTTCGCGCTGTTGCCGCTGCCGGATCGGACCGCGCACCTGACGCGGCTGGACGGCTCCTGGCTCTCCGAGATCGAGGCGCTGCTGCCCGCGATGGGCCATCCGTGGCCGGAAGCGCTGGCCCAGCACGTGGTCCTGCTGCTGTTCGAGCGGGCGCGGGCGGCGGCGCGACGTCCCGAGACGCACGGCGCCGCACCGAACGCGCACCGGTCGCTGCTCACCGCGGCCGCAGTGCACCTTCCCGTCGCCGCCGCGGGCACAGTGACCGCGGTGGCCCGCCGATGCGACGATCCCGCCTGGGAGCGGGCCTTCGACCAGCTCGCCCATGACCTCAACCACCGCTCGATGATGCTCGAGGAGCTGCAGTGACCACCACCGACCCGGCGCCGGATCTGCTGCGCCCCCACGCCGAACAGGCATACGCCGACGAGCTGCGCGCCCTCGCCGCCGCCGACGACCGGCCCCGCCCGCCGTCCTGGCGACTGTCGCCCTGGGCGGTGGTCACCTACCTGCTCGGCGGCTCCCTCCCCGACGGCACCGTGATCACCCCCAAGTACGTCGGCCCGCGCAGGCTCATGGAAGTGGCGGTGGCGACGCTGGCCACCGACCGGGCGCTGTTGCTGCTCGGTGTGCCGGGCACCGCCAAGACCTGGGTGTCGGAACATCTCTCCGCCGCCATCAGCGGTGCGTCGACGCTGCTGGTGCAGGGCACCTCGGGCACGGCCGAGGAGGCCATTCGCTACGGCTGGAACTACGCGCGGCTGCTCGCGGAGGGGCCGAGCGAGGCGGCGCTGGTGCCGTCCCCGGTGCTCACGGCCATGCGGGCGGGCTCCATCGCCCGGCTCGAGGAGCTCACCCGCATCCCGTCGGACGTGCAGGACGCGCTGATCACCATCCTGTCCGAGAAGACCTTACCGGTGCCCGAACTCGGCATTGAGGTGCAGGCCGCCAAGGGTTTCAACGTCATCGCCACCGCCAACGACCGCGACCGCGGGGTGAACGAGTTGTCCTCCGCGCTGCGCCGCCGGTTCAACACGGTGGTGTTGCCGCTGCCCGCGAGCGAGGACGAGGAGGTCGCCATCGTCAGCAGGCGGGTCGAGCAGCTCGGCGCCGCACTGGAACTGCCCACCGTGCCCGCGGCGGCCGAAGAGGTGCGGCGGGTGGTGCGGGTCTTCCGCGAGTTGCGCTCCGGCAGCACCGCCGACGGCCGGACCAAGCTCAAGTCGCCGTCCGGAACGCTGTCCACGGCCGAGGCGATCTCGGTGATCACCAACGGGATCGCGCTCTCGGCACACTTCGGCGACGGCGTGCTGCGCGCCTCCGATATCGCGGGCGCGGTGCTCGGTTCGGTGATCAAGGATCCGGTGGCCGATGCGGTGGTGTGGACCGAGTACCTGGAGGCCGTGATCCGCGAACGCCCCGACTGGGCGGATTTCTACCGCGCCTGCCGTGAGGTCAGCGGGTGACCTCCGGCACCGAAACCGCCGCGACGACCAGGGTTTTCGGCATCCGCCACCATGGTCCCGGGTCGGCGCGCTCGTTGCGGCTGGCCTTGACGGCCTTCCGGCCCGACATGATTCTCATCGAGGGGCCCGCGGACGCCGATCCGCTGGTGGGCCTCGTCGCCGCCGAAGGGATGTCCCCGCCGGTCGCGCTGCTGGCCTACGTCCCCGACGCACCCGCCAAGGCCGCGTTCTGGCCCTACGCGGTGTTCTCCCCCGAATGGCAGGCGCTGCGCTACGCCGTGGACAACGACGTACCCGTGCGGTTCTGCGATCTGCCCGCCACCGTCACGCTCGCGACGGAGGACGAGCCCGGCGACCGGTTCGATCCGCTGGCCGCGCTCGCCGAGGCGGGCGGCTACGACGACGCCGAACGCTGGTGGGACGCCGTCGTCGAGACCGTCCCGGACGCCGACGCGTTCGAGGCGATCACCGAGGCGATGGGCGCGCTGCGCGAATCCGTCGAGCACACGGGTGGCCGGGGCGACATGATGCCGGAAACCGGCCCACCGGACGCGAACGAGAACCCGTCGAACGGCGAGGACGTCGAGACCGTCCACAACCCGCCTGCGGTCGACCTCACCGGGCAGCTCGCGGACGATTCGGGGCCGGAACCCGATTCGGTCGCGGAAGCGGTTGCCGATTCGCCGTCGCGCGAATCACCATCCGAGCCACTGGTGGTCGACGCCCACACGCTGCGGCGCGAGGCCTATATGCGCCAGACGATGCGCAAGGCGCTCGAGGACGGAGCGAGGCGGCTCGCGGTGGTGTGCGGTGCGTGGCACGCGCCCGCGCTCACCGGCGCACTCGGTCCCGCCGCGCCGGACGCCCGGTTGCTCAAAGGCCTGCCGAAGACCAAAGCCCGGCTCACCTGGGTGCCGTGGACGCATTCGCGGTTGTCCACGTCCTCCGGCTACGGCGCGGGGGTCACCTCCCCCGGCTGGTACCACCATCTGTTCACCGCGACCGAGCGGCCGATCGCCCGATGGCTGACCAAGGTGGCCGGCGTGCTGCGCGCCCACGATCTGCCCGTCTCCAGCGCGCATGTCATCGAAGCCGTCCGGCTCGCCGACGCCCTCGCCGCGTTGCGCGCCCGCCCGCTCGCCGGTCTGTCGGAGGTCACCGAGGCCACGCGGTCGGTGCTGTGCGGCGGAGACGAGACGATGCTGCGGTTGGTGATCGGTGAACTCGTCGTCGGCGAGGCGCTCGGCGCCGTTCCGGAGCAGACGCCGACCGTGCCGCTGGACGCCGACCTGCGCGCCACCATCCGGTCGCTGCGGATGAAGCAGGAGCCCTCGATCCGCACCGTCGACCTGGATCTGCGCAAAGAACGCGAGGTCGAGCGGTCGCGTCTGTTGCACCGGCTGCGGGTCCTGGACATCGAGTGGGGCACGCTCACCACCAGCGAGGTCCGCAGCACCGGCACCTTCCGGGAGACCTGGACGCTGCGATGGCATCCCGAGTACGCGATCTCGATCATCGAGGCCTCGCGCTGGGGCACCACCATCCGCAGTGCGGCGGAGTCGAAGATCCTCGACACCGCGAGCCGCGCCGACCGCTCGGTCGGCGAACTGACCGCCGCGCTGGAAGTCGCGCTGCTGGCCGACCTGGGCGGCGCCACGGACGGATTGATCGCCCGGCTGGAATCCACCGCGGCGCTCGACCACGACGTCACCCATCTGCTGGCCGCGCTGCCCGGCCTGATCCGGACACTGCGTTACGGCGACGTGCGCGGCACCGACACCAAGGCGCTGGCCCATGTCGCCGACGGGCTGCTGGTACGCATCTGCGCGGGCCTGTCGGCGGCGGTGACCGGATTGGACACCGACGCCGCCACCGAATTGCGCGGTCTCCTGGACGCGGCGCACACCGCCATCCACACCAGGGACGACGACTGGGCCACCGGCGAGTGGCTGGCCGCGCTGCGCCGCGTCGCCGACCGCGACGACGTGCACGGCGCGCTGGTGGGGCGTGCCGTCCGTTTGCTCGCCGACGCCGGCCGCATCGACGACGCCGAGGCCGCGCGGAGACTCTCCGCGGCGCTGTCGGTGGGCGCCACCGCCGCGGCCAAGGCGGCGTGGATCGACGGGTTTCTCGGCGGTCGCGGTCTGTTGCTGGTGCACGACCGGGAACTGTTGCGGCTCATCGACGGCTGGTTGCGCGGCCTCGGCGACGACACCTTCGTCGAAACCCTGCCGCTGCTGCGCCGCACCTTCGGCGCGTTCGAATCGGGCGAACGCCGCGCGATCGGGCAGGCGGTCCGCGACGGCGGATCCGTCGCCGCCACGTCGGCCGTCGCGGGCGTCGACGTCGACCGGGCCACAGCCGCGGTGCGCACCGCGGCGGAGATCTTGGGGGTGACGGTATGAGAGGTCAGGACAGGGCATGAGTGGCGAAGCACAGTCCCGGCGATGGCGATTGGTGCTCGGCGCGGCCGCGGAGGAAGGACTGGGCGGGCTGGGCTCCGGCACGGACGCGGCCATGGATCGGGCGCTGTCGGCGCTGTACAACACCGATGACGAGACCTCGCCCGGCAAGCGCACCGGCGGTTTGCAGGGCTCGGCCCCGCGGGTGGCCCGCTGGCTCGGCGACATTCGCGGCTACTTCCCCGCCTCCGTCGTCGAGGTCATGCAGCGCGACGCCGTGGAACGGCTCGACCTCACCCAGTTGCTGCTGGAGCCGGAACTGCTCGAGGCGGTGGAGCCCGACGTGCACCTGGTCGGCACCCTGCTGAGCCTGAACCGGGTGATGCCCGAGACCACCAAGGCGACCGCGCGCATGGTGGTGGAGAAAGTGGTGCGGGAGATCGAGCAGCGCGTCGCGGCGCGGACCGTCGCCGCGGTCTCCGGTGCGCTGAACCGCGCTGCCCGCGTCACCCGGCCGCGATTGCGGGACATCGACTGGGATCGCACGATTCGTAAGAACCTCGCCACCTACCTGCCCGAGCATCGCACCGTGGTCCCCGAACGCCTGGTCGGCTACGGCCGCAAGGCCCAAGCGGTGCGGCGCGATGTGGTGCTGGCCATCGATCAGTCCGGTTCGATGGCCGCCAGCGTCGTCTACGCGTCGGTGTTCGGCGCGGTGCTCGCCTCGATGCGGTCGCTACGCACCTCGATGGTGGTCTTCGACACCGAGATCGTCGATCTGACCGACAAACTCGACGACCCGGTGGAGGTGCTGTTCGGCACGCAACTGGGCGGCGGCACCGACATCAACCGGGCTCTGGCCTACTGCCGGTCCCTGGTAACCCGCCCGGCCGAGACGTTGTTCGTCCTGATCTCCGACCTCTACGAGGGAGGCATCCGCGACGAGATGCTGCGCCGCGTCCGCTCGATGCAGGAGTCCGGCGTGCAGGTCGTCGTGCTGCTCGCGCTGTCCGACGACGGCGCGCCCGCCTTCGATCACGACAACGCCGCGGCACTCGCCGCGCTGGGCATCCCGGCGTTCGCGTGCACGCCCGACAAATTCCCGGAGCTACTGGCGCTGGCTCTCGATCGCGGCGACGTCCGGTCCTGGGCGAACGCCAACGCCGCCCACCACTGAATCGGCCTGCACAGCGCCATGACGGTCAGCGAAACGGAGGGCGCGCAAGCCGCGCCCGGAACGCGTCAGCCCGGGTAGCCCCCGGGGAATCCCCCCAGCAGGGAGAACACTTGGATCGCAAGCGAAGACAGCAGATCCACGATCGTCATCGGTTCCACGGCAACTCCTTGTCCGGGCGGGCGAACAGGACGGCTCTGCGATCGTACGCGCCGCGGCGGGCTTTTCCGGGCATCGCCGCCGGGCGTGTGCGCAACCGCTACGAGCTGGTCGCGACGGGTTTCTTCGAGACGGGACCCATCACGCCCCAGGCGGTGGCCGCCGCGGGGACCACGAAGGGATGCAGGGCGGCGGACACCGCCAGCAACGCGACAGCGACCACCGTGTCCAGCCAGTAGTGGTTGGCGGTGCCCACCACCACGACCGTGGTCAGCACCGGATGGGCCAGCGCGAGCCAGCGCCACGACGTGCGAGTCGCGGCGACTACCGCCACCCCGAGCAGCAGCGCCCAGCCGACGTGCAGCGAAGGCATGGCCGCGAACTGATTGGACAGCCCGCCGGAATCGGCGTCGCCGTAGACGGATTGGCCGTACCGGGCGGCCAGATCGATGAACCCCTGATCGGGCAGCATGCGCGGCGGCGCGAGCGGGACCAGTATGTGCACCACGAGCGCGGCGCCGGTCAGCGCCACCATGAGGTTCCTGGTCCAGCGGTAGTGACCCGGGCGAAACACCCACAGCCACAGCAGGACCCCGACGGCTACGGTGAAATGCGCACTGGCGTAGTAGAAGTTGGCCGGAACGGCGAGGAACTCGCGGTCCAGGAACAACGACTGAATCGTGCGCTCGTCCGGCAGGCCGAGCCGTCTTTCGAAGCCGAGCAGACCGTGCGCGTTGGCCATAGCGCGCCCGGTGTCGTCGGCGGTGACCAGCCGTCCCGCGCGATAGCCGAGGTAGAGGACCGTGATGAGGACGAGCTGCCCGACCGCCTCGCCGCCGCGTCCGCGAACAGCCGCCCGCACCCGTTCGACGACTCCGCCCGGCGCGAACTCCAGTCCGGCGCCGTAGTCCACAGCGACCATCGCGCGGCCTCCTTCCCCGTTGAGTCAGGCCGTTTACCGAGAATTAAGTGGAGTGGTAACCTCCGTTTAACCTAACACTACGAAACCGACAACTTCAGCAAGATGTGACGGGACAGACAGCGGCACGCCGAGGAACGAGTTCGCTTGCGACACAAGTGAACTCGCGATTCGTGCCGCCCGCTCGGAGGGCATCGGTACTGGTGTCACCGGGTACGCGGAGGCTGTGCTGAAGCGATGTATTGCCGTCCGGTGCCCGCTCGAAGCGGACTGATCCCTGATGCCGTTACCGATGATCGCGGCTGAGTCCAGATCGGCGGCGGTTCCGGCCGACCCACGATGTGATCGCCGGGAGGACGCAGTCGTCTTCGGGAACACGGTCACCGTGGCACACCCCGGGCGAGTACCGGGGCCTGTCACCGACCGGCCGATCCGTCACCGACAACGCGATGTTCATCGTCCGCTTCGCCGACGACCGAGTCACCGAGCGATCCGGGAGGGCGTGGACGGCTTCGCACAGATGCGACAACTCGGCGGTGAACCGCCCCCCGGGTCGGCGACCCGCCGCGCGAACGCCACCGCCTTGTTCCCCGTTTCGGCGCAACGCCGGCGAACGCACCCGAGTCGCCGTTGTTCACCCGAATGCGTCGCGAGGTGCGAACCCGCCTGTTCCGGGCCGCCAAACCGCCGCGTGCGGCGCACGCTGGACGTGCGCCGCACGGGCGGCTCTCAGAGGTCGGCGATGGCCGCCAGCGGCGGCGTGCGCGCGGCCCGCACCCCCGGCCAGAGCGCGGCCAGCACCCCGACGACCGCCGAACTGATCAGAACCAGCACCAGCTGACTCCACGGGATGGCGATCTGGTCGAGGCCGAACTCACGCAGCGTGCGCAGGAAACCGACGCCGAGCCCGAGGCCGAGCAGCATGCCGACGATCGCGCCGAACACCGCGATCAGCATCGACTCCAGGTAAATCGTCCGGCGCACCTGGGCGCGCTGCATACCGACCGCGCGCAGCATGCCGATCTCCCTGCGTCGCTCCACCACCGACAGCGCGAGCGTGTTGACGATGCCGAGGATCGCGATCACCACCGCCAAGGCGAGCAGGCCGTACAGGATGGCCAGCAGGGTGTTGATCTGCTTGCCCTGCGCGCCTTTGAACTCCTCGCGGTCCTGCACCTGCACCACCACGAACTGCTCGGTGGCCTTCTCCAGGTCGGCACGCATCTGGGTGAGGTTCGCGCCCGGCTGCGCCTTGATCAGCACCAGGAAGTTGGTCCGGAAGTTCAGCGGGACGACCTCGTCGTAGACCGTCTGCGACACCACCATCGGACCGAGCAGCGGGTTCTTCTTGTACACCCCGGTCACGGTGAGCGGCACCTTCTTGCCGTCCACACTGGTCGGGGTCACCTGGTCGCCGACCTTCCATCCCCGGTCGCCGGCCTCGTCCTCCGACACCAGGACGTCCCTGGCGCCCAGCGTGTCACTGCCGCGCACGATCTCGTAGTTCAGCACGCCGGCCAGCGGACCGTCCGGCGACGTGGCGAACACCTGCTCGCCGCCGAGCTTGAAGCCCGCGCCCCGCATCCCCACCACTTGCTCCACGCCCGGCACCTCGGTGCGCGCGGCGTCGGCCGCGCCGAACGGCACGCCGAGCAATTGCGGTCCCGCCAGCACGTAGTCGGCTCGCACACCCTTGTCGACCAGCACACCGACGCTGGCCTTCGCCGAGGCGCCCAGCATGCCGATCGCCGAGACGAGCATCAGTCCCAGGGTGAGCGCGAACGCCGTGGCGGCGGTGCGGCGAGGATTGCGCGCCGCGTTGTTGCGCGCCATGCGGCCGATCGGCCCGAACGGACGCACCAGCGCGCCGAGCCCGCCGACCAGCGGACGCGACAGCGCGGGCGCGGCGAGCAGCACGGCGAAGATCAGCCCGAGTGCGCCGACACCGACCGTGGCGGCCGCCGTGCCACCGGTGCGCTGCGCACCGAGCATGACGAACCCCGCGCCGAGCACGGCGAGCACCGCGCCGCAGATCGTGCGCAGGCGCAGCGACTCCCCCGCCGACGCGAACTCTTCGCGCATGGCCTGCACCGGCGGAATCCGCGAGGCGCGGCGGGCGGGCGCGTAGGCGCTCACCATCGTCACCGCGAGACCGACCAGCAGCCCCACCGCGATGGTGCGCGGCCGCACCGCCATCGATCCGGTCGGCAACCCGAGGTCGAAAGCGTTGAGCACCGCCGACAATCCGAACGCCAGCCCGACGCCGCCGGCCAGGCCGATCGCACTGCCGATCAATCCGATGACGAACGCCTCCGCCACCACCGACGTGCCGACCTGCTGCCTGCTCGCGCCGACCGCGCGCAGCAGCGCCAGCTCCCGCAGTCGTTGCGCGACGATCATGGAGAACGTGTTGTAGATGATGAACGTGCCCACGATCAGCGCGATCGCGCCGAAGGCGAGCAGGAAGTAGTTGATGAAGTTCAGCGCGTTGGAGATCTCCTTCTTCAGATCCGCGCGCACCTGCTCGCCGTTCTGCACCTTGTAGCCGGTCAGCTCTTTCGCGAGATTGTCGCGCAGTTCGTCCCCGGGGATGCCGGTGGCCGCGAGGTCCACGTAGGCGACGTGCAGTCCGTCGGTGAACAGCTTGCGCGCCTGCGTGTCGTCGAACAGCACCCCGATGAAACCGCCGGTATCCGACGGGACTTCGTAGATACCGGTGAGCGTCACGTCGATGGGATCGGGCTGGGATGGGATGAGGATCTTGGTCCGATCACCGATCTTCAGCCCGGCCCGTTCGGCGCCACCGGTGTTGAGCGCGACCTCGCCGGGGCGGGCGGGCGGTACGCCCTGCAAAAATTTCTCCGGCTCCGCGACGGCCTTCTCCGGCGGAAGGTACGACTTGCCGAACGTAGGCGCACCGCCGGTCTGCACCGCTTTCTTGCCCGTCGGGTCGAGCAGCACCACCGGTCCGTTCACGCTGGGCGCGACCGTGCGGACGCCGGGGTACTTCACCAGCTCGTCCACCACGTTGTTCGGAACGCCCTGCGCTTGACGCTCCTTCGGGCTCACCCGGACGTCGACGCCCTTCGCCTCGTTGGCGAAGATCCCGTCGAAGGTGCTCTGCAACGTATCGGTGAACACGAACGAACCCGCGATGAACGCGGTGCCGAGCACCACCGACAACAGGGTCAGCGCGAGACGCACCTTGTGCGCGGCGAGGTTGCGCAGCGCGACTTTGCGCATCGGACTTCCGGCCATCACGCCCGCCCCCGATTCTCCCGTGAACGCCCGCTCACGCCTGCTCCAGCGCTTTCATCCGATCGAGCACGGTGTCGGCGGTCGGATCGCGCATCTCGTCGACGATGCGTCCGTCGGCCAGGAACACCACCCGGTCGGCGAACCCGGCCGCATGCGGTTCGTGGGTGACGATGACCACCGTCTGCCCGAACTCGTCCACCGCGGCGCGCAGGATCGACAGCACCTCCCCCGAGGCGCGGGAGTCCAGGTTGCCGGTCGGCTCGTCGCCGAAGATGATCTCCGGCTTGCCCGCGAGCGCACGGGCGCAGGCCACCCGTTGCTGCTGTCCGCCGGACAGCTCGCTGGGACGGTGGGTGAGCCGATCGATCAGCCCCAGCCGCCGCAGCACGGTGTCCAGCCACTCCCGGTCGGGCTTGCGCCCCGCGATGTCCAGCGGCAACGTGATGTTCTCCAGCGCCGTCAGCGTCGGCACCAGGTTGAACGCCTGGAAGACGAAGCCGATCCGGTCCCGGCGCAGGCGCGTCATCTGCTTGTCGGACAGACTGGTCAGGTCGGTGTCGCCGATGCGGACGGTGCCCGAACTGGCGCTGTCCAGCCCCGCAAGGCAGTGCATGAGGGTCGACTTGCCCGATCCGGACGGGCCCATGATCGCGGTGAACTCTCCCTTCGCGAACTCGGCCGATACTCCGTCCAATGCCCTGACCTGGGTGTCACCCGATCCGTAGACCTTGGTCAGTTCGATAGCGTGGGCCGCGACATCGGTCGATGCCGCCAGGTCGGCGATGTCGGCGCCCAAGGCTGGGAAAGTCATGCCGTCCAGTCTTACCGGCTTCGCGGCCCCACGCCATCAGGGAAGACCCTGTGTTGGTCTTCCTACTCCGACTTTCCGACGACCACCCACTCGAAAGCCGAGGCTTTCGAGCGGGCGCCTTCGAGGGCGCGCGAGCGGTTGGGTTCGCCGAGTTCGGCCAGTAGCTCCTCCGACATGTGCACCAACGCGGCCAGCGTGGCGGGGGTGAACCAGTCCGGCCTGGTGGCGAAGAGGATGTCCTCGGATGCGGTGTTGCCGCTCGCGCCGGGGGCGAAGGGGCAGCCGCCGAGCCCACCGAGCGCCCCGTCGACCATGTCCGCGCCGGCCGCGACGGCGGCGAGCGTATTGGCCACGCCCATTCCCCAGGTGTCGTGACCGTGGAAGACCACGCGGCGCGGTGGCGTCCGGTCCCGCACCGCGGCGACCAGCGCGGCGACCTCGCCGGGATGGGCTTGACCGAGCGTGTCGGCCAGGACGATGTCGTCCGCGCCCCCGGTGCGCGGGTCGCGGGCGATGGCCAGCACCCGCTCCGGGTCGACCGGGCCGTCGAACGGGCAGGTGAAGGCCGTCGCCAAGCAGAGCTGGATCGACCCGCCCGCATCGCGGGCCAGGCGCACCGCGTCCGGCATGGCGGCGACGCTGTCGGCGGTGTCGCGCCCGATGTTCGCCCGGTTGTGCGCGTCGGAGACCGAGAAGCAGTACTGGAAATTGCGCACGCCCGCCGCGGCGGCCTTCTCGACATGGCGCGGCGTCGCCACCCACACCCAGCAGCGGCGCAGCTCCTCCGGGGTCAGCGCGGCGACCAATTCCATGGTGTTCGCCATCGGCGCGACCAGGTCCGGGCGCGCCATCGAGCCGATCTCCAGCGCGGGTACCCCGAGCGCGAGCAGGCGGCGCACGATGTCCACCTTGCGCTGCACGGACAGCAGTTTGCCGGTCAGTTGCAGACCGTCGCGCAACGTGACGTCGCGCAGCACCGGCGCGGTCATCGCTGCTCCCGAGCCCGGTGGTGACCGCACATCACGCCGCCCCAGGGCTTCTCGCCCGCCCCGGTCGGATTCGGCTGGACGGCGGGCCTGCTGGTGCCCGGCGAGAGCAGCTCCCGCGCGCCGCGGCCCTTCGGACGCCTCCGGTCGTGCGACTGCGTGCTCATCGCGCCTCCAACGCGTCGATCTCGGCCTCGCTCAGGCCGAGCAGACCGGACAGCACCTCCCGGGTGTGCTCACCCAGGTCGGGGCCTACGGTCCGGATGGGCAGGGACTGATCGCCGATCACCGGGACGATGCCGGGAAAGCCGACGACCTTCGGCTCTGGCGCGCCGACATCCACGGCGAACGGCTGGATCATGTTGCGGGCCCGATACTGCTCGTCGGCCACGATGTCGGCCGCGGTGTAGATCGGGCCGCACGGGATCGCGGCGGCGTCGAGCAGTTTCAGCGCCTCTGCGCGGGTATGCCGGACCGTCCACTCGCCGATCGCCGCGTCCAGCCGCTCGCGGTGGCGCCAACGGCCCGCGTTGTCCTGGAGTTCCGGGTCCGCGGCCAGATCGGACCGACCGATGACCGCCATGTAGCGCTGGAAGATGGCGTCGCCGTTGCCGCCGATGATGATGCTGGTGCCGTCCGAGCACGGGTAGGCGTTGCTCGGCGCGATGCCCTCCATCCGGCCGCCGACGCGTTCACGCTGGATGCCGTAGGCGAGGTAGTCCGGCACCAGCGACTCCATCACCGACAGGATCGCCTCGTTGAGCGCCACGTCGATCACCCGCTCCCGCAGCGGGACCGGCGCGTCCGGCTCGGCGCGGCGCTCGCGCTGGAACAGCGCCATCACCGTGCCGAACGCGGCGTAGATGCCCGCGATCGAGTCGCCGATCGAGACGCCGGTGCGCACCGGGGGACGATCCGGATCGCCCACCAGTTCGCGCAGCCCGCCGACCGCCTCGGCCACCGCCGCGAACCCGGGACGCTCCGACAGCGGCCCGGTCTGCCCGTAGGCGGAGATCCTGGTGATCACCAGGTCCGGATTCGCCTCGTTCAGCACCTCGGGGCCAAGGCCCCACTTCTCCAGCATCCCGGGCCGGAAGTTCTCCAGCAGCACGTCGCAACGGCGGACCAGGTCGAGCACGATCCCGCGCCCCGCCTCGGTGCGCAGATCCAGCGTGATCGACTTCTTGTTGCGGTTGATCGTCCGGTAGAGCATCGAGGTGTCGCCGCCGTAGAGCCGCCAGTTGCGCAGCTCGTCGCCCGCTTTCGGGCGTTCCACCTTGATCACCTCGGCGCCGAAGTCACCGAGGATGCGCCCGGCGGTCGGCGCGGCTATATAATTGCCGAGTTCCAGGACGCGCACCCCGTCCAGCGGCCGAATACTCATGGCAACCAGTATGGGCTGTGTTGGTTTTTGCAGCGCCTGCGGCGCTGCGTGTTCACGGCCCCGAGAAGTCTCGCACCCGAGCGACCGAGACTCGCGACTACGTCGCATGCGCTTCGGTTACTCGGCCGCGAGACGGGCCGCGAACGGTGCTCGTAAGACTCGCACCCAGCGGGGCTGGGTTGGTCTCGGTCCTCTCTAGATGGCGGGGCAACACCCCTTCGTGGTGGCTTGATGACCGTGGCGTTTCGTGGGCCCGACCTGTTGATTTGGCAGGTCGGGCTGCTGGCGACGGCGCACCGCGACGCGAAGACACCGCATGGCCCCTCAACAGCCGGAAGATCCGGCAACCATGCGGGGTCCTCGCTCAGGACGCGAGCAGCCGCGTGTCCTCGATGATCGAGTAGTGCTCCGCGTTGCCCGAGATGGTGGTGCTCGTCGAGCCGTCGACGCCGACCGGGACGTCGCCGGCCAGGGTGATGCGGGTCAGCTTGCGCGGCTGGTCGTCGTAGTCGTCGATGGCGTAGTGCTGGGTGGCGCGGTTGTCCCAGATGGCGACGTCGCCCGGCGCCCAGTTCCAGCGGGCGGTGTTCTCCAGCCGGGTCACCCGGTCCTGGAACAGCCGGAACAGCGCGTGCGATTCCGTGCTGGACAGCCCGACGAAATGCTTGACGAAGTGGCCGAGCAGCAGCGCCCGCTCCCCGGTCTCGGGGTGCACGCGCACCACCGGGTGCTCGGTCTCGTAGTAGGTGGACTCGAACTCCGCCCGGTAGGCGGCCGTGTTCGGACGCGGCGTCTCCTCGACGCGGGCGTAGTCGTAGACGTTGGTGTGCACGGCACGCAGGGATTCGGCGAGCCGCTTGAGCGGCTCCGGCAGCGACTCGTAGGCCGCGACGGTGGAGGCCCAGGTGGTGGCGCCGCCGTAGGAGGGCAGCTGCACCGCGCGCAGGATGGACGCCTTCGGGATGCGGTCGACGAAGGTGACGTCGGTGTGCCAGCTGTTGGCGCGGCCGTGCTCGGAATCGATCGCCAGGCTCTTCACACCGTGCGAGGTGACCGTCGGATGCGGCGTGGTCGGTGAGCCGAGCAGCTCGGCGAACTCGTACTGCGCGTCCTCGGTGAGGTGATCCTGCCCGCGGAAGAAGATCACCTTGTGCTCCAGCAGCGCGTGCCGGACGACCTCGACGGTGACCGGATCCAGATCGCCGCCGAGCCGGACGTTGTCGATACGCGCGCCGATACGGGCGCCGAGCTTGGTCACCACGGCGGTGGATGGGGTGGCGGGTGCGACCGTCATGAGATCACCTTCGCTGTCGAGATCGGTTACTGCTCCCTAGAGCACATCACCGAGACAACCTCGCTGACCAGGGTTTTCGTCGCGCTGATCGCAAACAGGGCATCGCGAAACGAAGCCGCCCGACCCACGAACACCTCATGCGGCTCAGCGTGCGACCGAGCAAACGATCCGCGGCCACCGAGCAGACCCAGCCCCGAGAGGTGCGAGTCTTACGAGCGCCGTTCGCGGCCCGTCTCGCGTTCGAGTGAGCGAAGCGCATGCGACGAAGTCGCGAGTCTCGGTCGCTCGAACGCGAGACTTCCCGGGGCCGCGAACACGCAGCGCCGCAGGCGCTGCAAAATCAAACGCAGTGCTCGCGCAGGTACGCCAGATCCTCCGCGAGGCCGTCCCCCGGGGTTTCCAGGACCACCGGCGCGCCTGCCGTCCGGCACACCTCGGCGAGCAGTTGCGGGTCGATCGTGCCGTCGGCGAAGTTGGCGTGGCGGTCGGCGCCGGAGTCGAACTCGTCGCGCGAGGAGTTCAGGTGCACCAGGTCGATCCGCCCGGTGATCGCCTTGATCCGGTCGACGACGCCGATCAGTTCCTCACCGCCCGCCCAGGCGTGGCAGGTGTCCAGGCAGAAGCCAGCGCCGTAGTCGCCGACCGCGTCCCACAACCGGGCGATGGAATCGAAATGCCTGGCCATGGCGTGATTGCCGCCCGCGGTGTTCTCGATCAGGATCGGCACCGCGAATCCGCCCTTGTCCTGCTGGCGCTCGAACAGTTTGCGCCAGTTGTCGATCCCGGTCTCCAGCTCGGCGTCGGAACGCACGTGCCCGCCGTGCACCACAAGGCCGAACGCGCCGAGTTCGGCGGCCGCCTTCGCCTGCTGCGCCACCGCGTTGCGGGACGGCATGCGCAACCGGTTGTTCAGGCTCGCGACGTTGATCTGATAGGAGGAGTGCACCACCACCTCGATCGAGCTGGCGAGAATCTCCTCGGTCCGCGGATGCGGGGTGGGTTTGTCCCAGCTCTGCGGATCGACCACGAACATCTGGATGACGTCGGCGCCGAGTTTCTCCCCGAAGCCGATCGGGTCGCTGTCGAGCCGGACGTGTGCTCCAATGCGCATGCGGGCCACCATACTGGCAGCTACCGACGACAATCGAAGTTGCGCCGCGACTGTTACGTCCCCATGGCTCGCCGAGATACATGGGTAGTGTTCGCGCGCTCGACTCGAGAAGGGGGTGTAGCGGTGTTGCAGACCGGCGATGTCTTCGCGGGCTACGTCATCAAACGCGTCCTCGGCCGGGGCGGCATGGGCACCGTGTACCTGGCCCAGCACCCTCGGCTGCCCCGCCTGACGGCTCTGAAGCTGCTCGAACGGGAGCTCTACGCCGACACCGGCATCCGCCGCCGCTTCGAGCGCGAGGCCGATCTGGTCGCGGGCCTGGACCACCCGAACATCGTCACGGTGTTCGATCGCGGCGCCGAGCATCAGCAGTTGTGGATCTCCATGCAGTACGTGCCCGGCGCGGACGCCTCCTGCGCGGACGTCGACGTGCTCGCGCCCGGCCGCGCGGTGCAGATCGTGGCCGATACCGCCGCGGCACTGGATTTCGCCCATGCCAACCAGGTACTGCACCGCGATGTGAAACCGGCCAACATCCTGCTGGCGAAAGCGCCGATCGGACAGCCGGAGCGGGTGCTGCTCACCGATTTCGGGATCGCGGGCATCCGTGGCTCGGAGTCCACGATCGGCTCGTCGGGCACGATCACCGCGACATTGGCCTTCGGCGCTCCGGAACAGCTGATCGGACAGCCGCTCGACGATCGCGCCGATCAGTACTCCCTGGCCTGCACGCTGTTCTGGATGCTCACCGGCGCGCCGCCGTATCCCGGCGCCAACCCGGCGGCCGTGGTGAACAACCATCTGTACGCACCGATCCCGGTACCGAGCCGCGTTCGCCCCGCACTGCCGCCCGCACTGGATCCGGTGCTGGCTCGCGCGATGGCCAAGCGGCCCGCGGACCGATTCGCCAGTTGCGCCGAGTTCGCCGCCGCGGCGAAACACGCTCTCGGCGCACACCCCACCGGGCACTGGACGGCGCCACCGCACGCCATCCACGCCGACGGGCGCGCGGCCGAGCCGACGCACCGCACCGCCGCGCCGCGGCAGCCGGAAACCGCTCGGCCGCTGCCGAGTTTCCTGCCACCGCGCCGTCCCGTCCATCCCGGCCTTATCGAGTTGCCGAACTTGCCCATGCGCCCGGGATCCGCGGTGCGACAGCACCAGCAACCTCCGGACCCCCGGCCACCGCCGGGCGGCCCGGCGCACGCCGATCGCCCGCACGTCGCCATGCTCGACGAGCGATAGCCGGCGCGCGACTACTGCTATGGTTTCGATGTTTTCCGTGGTCGGGCCCATTCCGGCCACGCATTCTTATGCTGTACGCCTGTTCGCCGGTGGGTCCCGGCGGGCGGCGGGAAGTGGAGCAGTCATGCTGGCCAGCGGTGACGTTTTCGCCGGCTATGTCATCGAGCGGCAACTCGGCCGTGGTGGCATGGGCTCGGTCTATCTGGCGAAACATCCGCGGCTGCCGCGGATGACAGCGCTGAAACTGCTGAATCGGGAGATGTGCTTCGACAAGGAGGTGCGGGCGCGGTTCGAACGGGAGGCGGATCTGGTCGCCCAGCTCGATCACCCGAACATCGTCACGGTCTACGACCGCGGGCTCGACGACGAGCAGCTGTGGATTTCGATGCAGTACGTCGACGGTATCGACGCCGCCTCGGTGGAACCGAAGTCGCTGCCGCCCGAACGCGCGGTGCAGATCATCAAGGAGACCGCCGACGCGCTGGATTACGCGCACGGCAACGGGGTGCTGCACCGTGACGTGAAACCCGCCAACATCCTGCTGGCCCGCTCCACTGCCGGTCGCGGTGAGCGGGTGTACCTCACCGACTTCGGCATCGCGCGGCTGCGTGACGACACCGGTCATCTCACCCAGACCGGCACTTTCACCGCGACGCTCGCCTACGCCTCCCCCGAGCAGCTCACCGGCGCCTCGCTCGACCACCGCTCCGACCAGTACTCGCTGGCCTGCTCGCTGTTCTGGTTGTTCACCGGCACCGGCCCGTTCTCCGCGACGAACCCCGCCGCGGTCATCCAGGGACATCTGCAGGGAGCGCCGCCCGCGCTGAGCGGCGTCCGGGCGGGATTGCCTTTCGCGCTGGACGGCGTCCTGGCCAGGGCGATGGCCAAGCGGCCCGACGACCGGTACGGCAGCTGCGCGGAATTCGCCGCGGCCGCCAAACAGGCGCTGACCGGTTCGAGCGCGCCGTCGATGCCGGTGGTGGGCGGTCCGCGCCCGGTCACCGGGCCGCCGCACCCGACCGCGGGGCCGCGCCCGACGACCGGGCCGCAGATCCCGACGACCGGCTCGCCGTATCCGGTGGCGCAGGGGCACTACGTCAGCGGCCCCGGTCACCAGGTGCACACTCCGCAGACCAGCGGTCCGAACGCGCTCGCCGCCTCGGCCGCCCAAGCGACTCCGCCGCCCGCGCCGGTGGTGAACTCGCGGCCGCAGACCGGCCCAGCGCCGCAACCGACGGCCGCCAACCCCTACAGTCAGCAGCAATCCGGGTTCTCCGGCTTCGCCGCCCCACCGGCACTCCCGCACGGCGCGCACCTCCACCCGTCGGCCCCGCCGCCGCCGAAGAAGAACACCGGGCTGATCGTCGGTCTCGCGGTGGGCGTGGTCGTGCTGATCCTGGTGGTGCTCGGCATCATCGGCGCCGTCTCCGATTCGGGCTCGAACAACGCGGGCACCACGACCACGTCGGCGGTGAAGCCGAACCTCGTCGACGCGACACCGGAGTCGATCAGCGCGGAATTCCCGCGGATGGTGCCCGCCTCCCAGACCGAGGATGTCGGATACAACGGCGCGGAGTGCTGGCTGGCCTCGCCGAGCTCGCCGCCCTCGCCGTCCAAGGGTGACCCGGACTTCGGCGACTGGGCCGCGCAGTGGCGCTGCTTCAAGGGCGGCAACAACGATGATCCGTACTACCGCATCTACGTCTACAAGACCCCGGCCGACGTCCAGGCGGTGCTGAAGACGCTGCCCTCGTCGGCCACCAAGTCCAGCGACACCAACGGCGGGAAGACCTACACCAATTACAAGTACGTCGACGAGGGCGCCAAGATGGTCACCGCGTTCACCGGCGACCCGGATCGGACCCAGTTCCTGATGTACACCGACGGCTTCGCCCACACCACCATCGACGAAGCGCTGCGCTGGTGGCGCTCGGCGCCGCTGAACTGACCGATGCTGCACACCGGCGAGGTCTTCGCGGGGTACACCATCGAACGCCTGCTCGGCCGCGGCGGGATGGGATCGGTGTACCTCGCCCGGCACCCGCGGCTGCCCCGGTTGACGGCGATGAAGCTGTTGAATCCGGAGCTGTTCGACGACAAGGAGATCCGCGCCCGCTTCGAGCGGGAGGCGGACCTCGTCGCGCGGCTCGACCACCCGAACATCGTCACGGTGTTCGACCGGGGCGTCGAGGGCGACCGGCTGTGGATCAGCATGCGCTATATCGACGGCACCGACGCCGCCGCGCTGGACGCCTGGACGCTGCCGCCGCAGCGGGCGGTGCAGATCATCGCGGAGACGGCTACGGCGCTGGACTTCGCGCACAGCCGCGGCGTGCTGCACCGCGACGTGAAGCCGGCGAACATCCTGCTGGAGCGGGTGGAAGGCGGGCAGGAGCGCGTCTTCCTCTCCGACTTCGGCATCGCCCGATTCCGGGACGACACCGGACGGCTCACCCAGACCGGAACCTTCACCGCCACCCTCGCCTACGCCGCCCCTGAGCAGCTGTCCGGTGCGCCGCTGGATCACCGCGCCGACCAGTATTCGCTGGCCTGCACGCTGTTCCGCCTGCTGACCGGCACGGTGCCGTTCGACGCCACCAATCCGGTCGCGGTGATCCAGGGACATCTCAGCGCACCGCCACCGCAGGTCAGCAGGCTGCGGCCCGGCTTGCCGCCGGCACTGGACGGCGTGCTGGCCAAGGCGATGGCCAAGCACGCGGCCGACCGCTTCGACTCGTGCACGGAGTTCGCCGCCGCCGCGTGGCAGGCGCTGACCGCGCCCGCGGCACCGTGGCCACCACCGTCCCTGCCGAATTCGTCTCCGCCCCGGACCGACGCGGCCATCCCGCAGCGACCGGCGCGCGCCTACCTCGGCCCGGCACGACGTTCCCGTTGGCACGCTTCGGTGGGCGGCTGGATCGGCCTGCTGTTGGTGGTCGCCCTGTCCGGCGGCGCGGTCGCGATGGCCCTCAGCAGCCCTGATTCCTCCGGTACCGCCGCACCGACGACGACCGCACGCCCGCAGAACACCGCGTCCCCCGCGCCCTCGGGCACCGGCCGTCCGGCCACGACCGTCGCGGCCACCACCGACCGTGCCACGATCGGCGCTCGCGCGGCCGAGTTGAGCGCGGCGTTCCCGGACATGCTGCCGGAGACCTCGGCCCAGCGCTTGGTGCACTCCGGAACCGGATACAACAAGGCGGGCTGTTTCGCCCACACACCGGATTCCCCGGCGCCCGACGACCCGGAGGACCCCGACTTCGGTGCCTGGCTGGTGATGTGGAGCTGCTTCGGCGGCCCGAACAAGGCGTCCTTCGACTTCTACCTCTACGGCTCGCCCGCCGACGCGCAGGCGGCGCTCGCCGCGTTACCGCCCAACGACCACGCGACCGCCACCACCGACAGCGGCCGCAGCTACCCGAGCTACACCCTGCGCGGCAGCCGCGACCTGCGCCCGCGCATGGTCACCGCGTTCCCCTCGGATCCCGGCCGGGCAGCCATGCTGATGTACAGCGCCGGATTCATCGCCACCGACGCCGAGTTCATGAATTGGTGGAAATCCGCGCCGCTGAATTGAGTTTCCCCAGGGGAGACGCGGCTGGCGTTACTCGAAGACGTAGTGCGCGAACTCGTGGGTCGGGTGGAAGCCGATCGTCCGGTAGATCCGGTTGGCCGTGGCGTTGGCGATGTCGGCGAACAGGCAGACGTCCAGGCTCTTCGCGCGCAGCAGCTCGGCGACATGCGCGGTCAGCGCGCTGGCGTAACCGTGCCCGCGCGCGTCCGGCGGGGCGTAGACCGGCCCGATCCGCGCCCAGCCCTGGATCGGAACGTGGTGCGCGGCCAGAGCGACCGGCTTCCCGTCGCGTTCCCACAGCCACCACCGGCCCGAGTCCACACGGCGCCGGATCGCGGCCTCGTCCAGCCCGGACGCCATTCCGGACTCCTCGCGCATGGCCCTCAGCCAGTCCCCGCACAGCGCGACATCGGATTCCACGGCGCGGCGCGGCGCTCCGGCCACGTCCGGGATCCGCAGCGCGCCGAGCCGGTGCAGCCGGGTGAGGTAGGACTGGCGGAAGCCTTTCCCCAGCAGGGCGCCCCAGTGCTGAGCGAAAGCGGTGGCGTCGGCGACGAGGCCCTCCACACCCCCGGTCTCGGGGACGACGTCGGCCAGCGCGCGAGCCACCGCGGGAATGCCCTCGGGCGGTAGCTCGCCGAGATACACGTCGCGACCGGCTACGCGCATGGCGGCACCGATCACCGAAGCGTCCTCGCCGCGGACGGAGAGAAATCGCGATACCTCGGCCGGGGCGTCGATGCCCGTGACGTGGTTGGCGACGGTCGTGGTGAGCACCGTGTGCCGCAACGGATCGCGGAGCAGGAACGACCCCGCGACCGAGCGGAACTCGGCGGCGTCGGTGGTGATCTCGATCCTCATGGAAATCACGGTAGGCGCCTGAAGTGTTGCGCGCCTTGCTTTCTCGCGGCCGATCCGAGACCGGTGACCGGACGACCGGCCGGTTCGCCTCAGTCGGCTTCGCCGCCACCCTCGCGGAGTTTGAGCAGAACCAGTCCCGCGGTGCACGCGAGAATGAGTCCGGCGACCGTGATTTCGACGTGCAGTCCGGCGATGCCGAGCACCGCCCCGACGAGTCCGCCGATGAAGATCAACCAGGCGAGCGTCCGCGACACAATCGTGGACAGCGTGCGCCCCTGCTGGTTCGACGCGGGATGCTGTGCCGTTGCCGACACCACATCCTCGGCGGCGCGGGATGAACCACGCCGCGACGCTGTCGAGTAAGCTCCCATCATCAACTCCTCGATGACGCCGGTAAGAGAACCACTATCACGTTCTCACACAACGTGTCTCTCATCCTGAAACCGGCGTCTCACGCGTAACTTTGCTCACACACGCTACGACTCCGGGACGCCGGAAGATAGCGACACGTGCCCACGACACGCCGAAGAGACCAATTCGATATCTGAATCAGTAACGTTTTATATGCGCCGACCAGCGTATCCCCCAGCGACCTCTCGCCTCGCCTGGCCGACGGGCCTCGATTAAGGTGAGTCCACTCGATACACACGAGGAGTGTCACCGTTGGAAAGCAGCAGGGCCAAGATCGCCGGTCCGGCGATCGCCGCGGGAGCGGTTTCCATCGGACTCGTCCTGATCGGCGCCTGTGGCGTCGGTAGACAGGACACCTACGTGCCGCCCCCGCCGCTGAAAGCGGGCGAGTACGCCGAGCCGGTGGTCCACGAAAGCACTACCGGCGGCTCGACGACCCCGAGGGTCGTCATCCCGCCATCCCCCACCTGGCGGATCGCGCCGGCCGATCAGAAGCACCCGACCCCGTTCGCGGGCTTCGTCAGCAGCACCACCGCCGAGCCGTCCCCGCGCAATCCGCACGAGGACACCTCGCAGGCGGCAGCACCGGCCGAGGAACCGAGGACGAGCACCGCGCGGACGCCCGCGAACGAATCGACCGGCGAGGCGCCCACGCAACTGCGGACCACGCCGGGCGACGACGAGTGAGACGCGGTGGTGCGCAGGCACGCACCACCGCGGCACTCCTTACAGTTCCGGCTGCTCGTAGTCGCCGACCCGCGAGCTGAGCACGCGCAGGTGCTCCAGTCCGCTGCCGAGCGTGCGCTCGATCGCGGTCAGCCGGGCCACGTAGTGGCTCACCGGGTACTCCGCGGTGACGCCGATACCACCGTGCATCTGGATCGCCTCCTGCCCGATGTGCCGGGCCGCGCGGCCGACCTGCAACCGCGCGCGCGACGCGATCACCGGATCGTCGGCCCCGTCGGCCAGCGACGCCGTGGCGTACAGGCTCATGCTGCGCGCCAGCTCCAGCGACACGTACATGTCGGCCGCCCGCTGCGTGAGCGTCTGGAACTTCGACAGCGTGACACCGAACTGCTTGCGCTGCTTGAGGTACTCGGCGGTCAGCCGCAACGCCTCTTCCATCGCGCCGACCGACTCCGCGCACAGGCTCGCCTGCGCGTGCGTCAGCACGGACGCGATCGCCTCGGCCGCGTCCGCCCCGCCGAGCCGCTCGGCGGGCGCGTCGGTCAGCTCGAGCTGTGCCCCGCGCTGGCCGTCCACCGTGCGGTAGGACTTGCGGACCACACCGGTCGCGTCGGGCGCGATCAGGAACAGCCCCACACCGCCATCGGGCAGCACGGCGCTGACCACCAGCTCGTCGGCGCTGTCGCCGTGCGGGACGGGGTTCTTCACACCGGTCAGCGTGTACGAATCACCCTGCGCCGCGGCGGTGGTCGCCAGTTCGCTCGACGACCAGCGCACACCGGGCTCGGCGTGGGCGAAGGCCAGCAGCTTCGTGCCCGACGCGACCTCGGGCAGGATCCGCTGACGCTGTTCGGCGCTGCCCACCGCGGCGACCAGCCCGCCGGGCACCAGCACCGCGTCCAGGATCGGTTCGGGGGCGAGCCTGCGGCCCACCTCCTCGAGCACCACCATCGTCTCCACGGGACCGGCGCCGACGCCACCGTCCTCCTCGGCGAAACTCAGGCCGAGCACGCCCAGTTCGGCGAACTGGCGCCACACGTCGCGACTCCAGCCGAGTTCGGAGTCGACGACCTTCAGCCGTGACTCCGCGTCGTAGTTGCGGGCGAGCAGGTCACGGACCGTGTCGCGGAGCATGACCTGTTCATCGGTCAGATCGAAATCCATGGTGTCGCCTCACAATCCGAGGATCGTGGAGGCGATGATGGTGCGCTGCACCTCGCTGGAGCCTCCGTAGATGGTTGTCTTGCGGTAGTTCAGGTAGGCGGGGCCGCTGCGCTGTGCCCACCCGGGCGAGGCGATGTCGTCCGCGCCCACCGGGATGGCGTCCGGTCCCGCGATGTCGAGCAGCAGCTCGGTGGCGGCTTGCTGGAGTTCCGATCCGCGCAGCTTCAGCACCGACGAGGCCGGATTCGGCTTGCCGTCCGAGGAGTTGGAGACCACCCGCAGCTGGGTGAGTTCCAGCGCGAGCAGCTCGTTCTCCAATTCGGCGACCCGCGCCGCGAACACCGGGTCCTCCAGCAGCGTGCCGTTGCCCGACTTGGTCTTCGCCGCGTACTGCTTGGCCACGCCGATCTTGACCTTCGTGCGGCCGACACCGGTGATGCCGGTGCGCTCGTTGCCGAGCAGGAACTTGGCGTAGGTCCAGCCCTTGTTCTCCTCGCCGACCAGCTGATCGGCGGGCACCCGGACGTTCTCGAAGAACACCTCGTTCACTTCGTGCCCGCCGTCGATCAGCTTGATCGGGCGGATGGTGACACCGGGCGACTTCACGTCGAACAGCAGGAAGGAAATGCCCGCCTGCTTCTTCGCCGCGCTGGGGTCGGTGCGCACCAGGCAGAAGATCCAGTCCGCGTACTGGGCCAGCGTGGTCCAGATCTTCTGGCCGTTGACGATGTAGGAATCACCGTCGCGGACCGCGGTGGTGCGCAGCGAAGCCAGGTCGGAGCCCGCGTCCGGCTCGGAGAAGCCCTGGCACCACCAGATGTCCAGCGCCGCGGTGGGCGGCAGGAAACGCTCCTTCAACTCCTGCGAGCCGAAGTGGGCGATCACCGGGCCGACCATCTGCGCGTTGAACGTCAGCGGCTCCGGCACCGAGGCCAGCTGCATCTCGTCCTGCCAGATGTGGCGCTGCATCGGCGTCCAGTCCTTGCCGCCCCAGGCCACGGGCCAGTTCGGCACCGCGAGACCGTGGTCGTTGAGGATCTTGTTCGCGGTGACGATGTCGTCGCGGGACAGCTCACGGCCGTCCCGGACGCGCTCGCGGATGTCGGCCGGGATCTCGGTCCGATAGAACTTGCGCAGTTCGTCGCGGAAGGCGACGTCGTCCGGGGACAAGGATAGTTTCATACGCATCTCCCTGCGTGTCTCGTACGTCCGAGTCAAACCTACCCCCCGGTAATCCTCCATTGTCGAGTGGATCACAGGAGCGGGCCGCCGGGGCCGGTCACCAGGCCGGATTCCCCGCCGCTCCCCGGGACGGCGATCGCGGCGAGCTGGTACGTTGCTGCACGTGGGTCGGGGTCCCACAGGCTTCGGTATCGAGGAGAACGAGTGAACGGCAGGACCATCGCACGCGCCGCGGCGGCCGCGGCATCCCTCGGCATCGGCGCGGTGCTGACGTTCTCCGCGCCGGCCGGCGCGGAGCAGAACCAGGCGCCGGTCGACTCCGGCCTGGCCCATCTGACCGAGATCGCGGGCGCCGACCCGTCCGCCCAGGAGGGCATCGCCGCGCTCACGCGATACGCCGGTTTGATCGACGCCGCGCACCTGCGCGAGGTCTCCAGCGTGTTCACGCCGTTCTCCTACGCCGCGCCCACCTTCGGCTGCGGCAGCAACGGGCCGATCACCACGATCATCGCGGCCGCGACCACCGACGGGACGGGCAACGGCCGGGACCTGAACGTCGCGCCCGGCGAACTGCGGTTCAGCGCGACACCCTCGCACCCCGGCGCTCCCCTGGCTTCCGGGCTCGTCGTCGCCTGGGTGAACGTGAACACCGGCGCCAGCGGCCTCGACCCGCTCGACGACGTGACCGAGTACCGCCTGCCGACGCTGTCCAAGACGGTCGAGAGCGGCCCGGGCACCGTTCTCGCCTCGATGTGGGGCATCATCGACTACCCGTTCGCCCACTGCGTGATGACCCCCACCGTCGGCCTGTTCACCGTCCCGGACTTCCCGGCTCCGCCGCCCGCGGCACCCCAGCCAGCACCCGCGGTCCCCCAGCCCGCGCCCGCTCCCTAGCCGGGACCGGCGCGGCGAACGCCGGTTTCGGCGAGACGCCCGCCGCACCGCGACGGGATGCCTCGGACGAGGTCAGAGAGCCAGTTCGCGGTGGATCCCTTCGGCGATCCGAGCGGCCGTACCGTCACTCGGCACCACCGTGATATCAGGAGTTCGGGGACGTTCGTAGGGCGAACCGATGCCGGTGAAATCTCGCAACTCGCCACTACGCGCAGCACGATAGAGATTCTTCGGATCCCGCCTTTCGCACTCCGAAAGCGGAGTGTCGACGAACACTTCGTAGAAGGCGGCTCCGATTTCTTCATGTGCGCGCCGCGCTCGGCGACGTCCGGCTTCGAACGGACTGATGAGGGCCACCATGACGACCAGTCCGGCATCGGCGAACAAGGCCGCCACCTCGCCGGCGCGTCGTACGCTTTCATAGCGATCCGCGTCGGCGAATCCGAGGTCTGAGTTGAGACCGGATCGCAAGCCGTCTCCATCGAGCAGATACGTGGCACGTCCAGCACGTGTCAGACTCTCGCGCAGCTCCGATGCGATCGTCGTCTTGCCTGCTCCGGACAGGCCGGTGAACCACACTGTCGCGCCTCGGACCCGAGCAGGCATCGACACTCTCCTTTCCGAAGGAGTGGCGGTGTCCCGGCCTTCGGCTGGAGGTCGCGCCACAGAGCGATATCAGCCGACAGATGGCGGCGTTTCACTTTTGTCCGTCACCGCCGCGGGATTTCCGGCTATCGCGGCCGGAAACAGGCGGGAGATGCTCTTCCGATAGACGACGCTCGCGGCGACGAACCCGACTCCCAGCACCAGCCAGCCGGGTGTGCCGAAACGGGCGACGATGGCGCTGAACAGCGGTGGCCCGGTGATCTGCTGGACGGACATTCCCAACGAGAACGTCGCGATGTACTCCGATCGCCGCCCCTCCGGTGCCAGATCGTGCGAGACGACCCATGCCGACGACGTCTGGTAGATCTCTCCTATGGTCAAGGTGCCGATCACCGTGAACAACACCACCGCGCCGAGTACCGGCCCGTCCACCTGGGCCATCACTGCCATCAGCAGGCACGAGACCCCCAACGCGATCCCGGCTCGGACCACCGCCGAACGAGCGGAGCGCACCGAGGCGATCCCCTTGCCGAGCGGAACCTGTAGCAACACCACCAGCAGCGCCCCGATCGTGACGATCAAGGGGATGAACGCGTCGGGCACGTCTGACCGAGCAGTTGTCCACAACGGCAGTGCGACGATCATCATCGTGGCGTGCAGCCCCAGCATGCCGTTGGCCAGGCCGAGCGCCAGATATCGAACATTCCGGATCGCGGGCAATCCGCGAGCACGGACCTCGAGGGGCGATTTCTCCAGTGCGCGCAGCCGGTAGACGAGGACGCCACAGATCAGATAGGACGCCGCGTTGCCCAGGAGCATGATCAAGTAGCCGCTGGTTCCCGCAGCCGCCAGCCCGAGCCCGGCCAGGGCCGACCCCACCATGACTCCGCCGTTCCGCGTCGCGCGCATCGTCGCCAGAACTGTCGAGCGCTCGAGACCGGTGACGACTATGCCCGCCACCGCCTGATTCACCGGCGGAACGGCCCGCATGATCACTGTTGCCACGGAAACGGCCACGACGAAACCGAGAACTCCGTCGATGAGCAAGTAACCGCAATACACCACTGCCAACGCGCAGTTGAGCGCCGCCAAGGTGCGCACCGCTCCGAACCGGTCGGCCGATCCGGCCAAAGGGACACTCGCGAAGATCCCGATTACGGCCGCGACTCCGAGCCCGCCACCCACCACCGCGATCGGTATGTCCAGGTAGGTGGTGTAGAACAACACCGCACCGGCCAGAAACAACCCGGTACCAGTCGAATTGACCAGCGCGGCGAGCACGAGAACTCGTGCGGATCCGTCGAGGGACAGCAACGCCTTCATGGCACGGAACCCGCCGCAGTGCGGTCGCCGCCTCCGGAGCAGTCGTGGGGAAGCCGGGGCGAGGCCGCCACACTGCTGGGATCGGCGCGATCGAGAAGGAGGACGCCGTCGAGATGATCGACTTGATGGGCGACGACCCGGGCCGCGCGGCCGAACAACTCCCAGTCGACGGGTTCCCCTGAACTCGTAGTCGCTCGATAGCGAATACGTGCGGAGCGGGCGACCAGCCCGGTCACGCGTGGGATGCTGACGCAGGTTTCATAATCCTCGACCGTCTCCGCAGCCAGTGGAGTGATCTCCGGGTCGTAGTGCACCACGACTCCGGCTTCCACGCCGGACAGACGACGAACCTGACACATTCCGGTGGTATCCAGCGCTATCATTCGCACCGGGGTACCGATCACCGGCGCGGATATGCCCGACCGCTGGTAGCGCGTCAGCGCGGTGCTCAGCCGGGCGGTGATGGCAGCGAGGTCGACGGCATCCGATCCCAGGTCTCGCACGAAGGTAGCCGGAACACGAAGAGCGGGCTCGTCGAAATCCATGATTCGAACGTCCTGCGGCATCCGTCACCTCGCTTCGGTGAGATGCCGCGCCAGATTCCGCTGATCGATGAACAGGTCGAAGCGTAGCGATTTCCCGCCCTTGGTCAGCAAGTCCTCCAGTTCGACTCGGCGTACCACGACCTCCGACAAATTCATCGCGGCGATGATTCGATTCGTATCGAAATCGACGGTCGGCCCGTCGTGCACGATCGACACTTCGACCTTTCCCGGCTCGGTCTGTCGAACCTGCCATCGGCGCAGTGGAAGCGCTTCGAGGTAGAGCTGTAGGGGTTTGACGTTCATCGGGACACCGTCTCGGTCGGCGATGAAGCCGCGTTGCCTGCCCTCCAGACCGCGCAATCGTCGGAGTGCCCGTCCACACGCACACGATCGGCCCAGTAGCTCGGCCCGGTCTTCCGGTCGGTACTTGACGAGGAGCATGGCGGAGTTGATCAAATTGGTCAGCAGCAAGGCACCGTCGGAGTCGAGAGCGATATGCACCCGCTCCTCGTTGACGTGGTAAGTCGCCGCTTCCGCTGGACACTCCCAAGCCACTTGCCCGAACTCCTGCAATCCGAAGATATCTCGATGCGGCGCATCGAACGTAGCGGCGAGGGCTTTGCGCGTTTGCGAGTCGACGGTGTCGCCATGGGTCAGCAACAGCCTGGGATCCGGTATCGACAGTTCACCCGCCGTGATCATGCGGGCCAGCACCAGGACCTCCATCGGCTGCCCCCACACGACATCCGGCTGGAAATCGGCGACGAGCTGCTCGACGTATCGCGCATTGGCAGCGGTGACTTTCGCGATGTTGATCCGCAATCGCGTCCAGGTTGCGGCGTCACCGCTGAAATGCGCCAAGCCGTGCCGCGGGTCGCAGGTGACTCGCAGCGTACGGAAACCCGGTGTGAGCCCGTAAGCATGGAATACCCGCATGGGCATGGCCACGCCGTTGATCAGATGCGACTCCCCGTGTTCGATGACGACGGGCTCACCGGTAGTGCCGGAGGTCCGAGCCCGCAGCACGTCCACCGAATCGAGCAATCCGGTACGCAATTCGTGCGGGCGCCGGATCAGATCGGCCTTCCGCAGGACGGGGAGATGGTCGAGAACGGTTCGCGGATCGTCGTTCGCACCGGTTTCGGCCAGAGCGGCCCGTTGCTCTGCCGTTCCGTGCTCGGCGACCAATGCGAGCAGTTCCCGCAGCCGCGCCTCGGATACGGCCGTGAGCCGATCGAGATCCCACTCCGTGTGCCGGTACACCGTGTCGTACATTCGCCAACCCTCGGCGACTGCGGCGTACGTGCGAAGTGTCTGATTGTGCCAATAGCGCGGACGATCCGCGAGCGCGTCGGTTACCGCCGCGTCTGACCCCATGAGCCGAACCTTTCGATGACAGGGCGGTGTTGGGGGCGCGGCCGCGCCCCCAACACCCTTCACGGTCCTGAATCAAACGATCAGGCAGTGGCTTCCTCGGTCACGATGTCCATGCTTGTCACCTCCCCTCGTATCGAACGTCGGCGATCTGCAGCAAGCGAGCCTGCTGCAATAACGCCGAGTCGTATTGCTCGTGCCGCTGAGCCAGCAGCACGAGATCTGCCGTCGCGATCGCGGATTGCACGTCGGGTTCGACACGCAAGGCCACGCCATCGACGACAAGCTCTGCGAGGAACGGGTCGTGCATCGACACGACCGCTCCGGCCCTGGCCAGCTCGCGCACGAGCCCGACCGCGGGAGTATTCCGAACGTCGACCACATTCGGTTTGTAGGTGAGACCGAGGACGAGGACCCGTGCGCCGGACAACCCCGCGCCGCGGCCCGCCAGCAGCTGAGCGGTCCGCTCGACCACGTGCCGCGGACGGTCGTCGTTGATCGCTTGGGCACGCTCCACCAAGGTCATCGGCGAGCCGGCGTCACGCGCGGCCGTAGCCAGGTACATCGGGTCGACCGGGATGCAATGACCACCGACCCCCGCCCCCGGATAGAAGGCGTGGAAACCGAAAGGCTTGGTAGCCGCGGCCGTGATAGCGGCGCCCGCGTCTATTCCAGCGGCGGCACAGTAGGCCGCGAACTCGTGCACCAAGGCCAGATTGACCTGCCTATAGGTGTTCTCGAGGATTTTCGCCGCTTCGGCTTCCGCGAGACCGGGCGCCACGTGGATCGCGCTGACCACTCGTCCATAGAGATCGACCGCCTTACGGGCGCACTCGGCCGTCAAACCGCCTATCACTCTCGGAGTGTTCGCGGTGGTATAGCTCTTGTTGCCGGGGTCGATTCGCTCAGGGGCGAATGCGAGGTGGAAATCTCGCCCCGCCTGCAACCCGCCGCTCTCCAGCAGCGTGCGCACCACACCGCCGGTGGCCCCTGGATGAACCGTGGATTCGACCACGATCAATTGCCCGGGCTGCAGATTCTCGGCGACCGTCGTGGCCGCCGAGATCAGTGGACCGAGATCGGGCCTGCGGTCCGGCCCGAGCGGCGTCGGCACGCAGATCAGCACGGCGTCACAGGAGCGCAGATCCGAGCCATCCGATGTCACGCAGAACGATTCGGCGGCACCGGAAACTCGCTCGTCCGCGACGGTATCCACGGGGCTGCGGCCGGAGCGGAGCAGTGAGCACACCGCCGGATCCGTGTCGATACCGCACACAGGATGACCGGCTTCCGCGAAGGCCAGCGCCTGGGGCAAACCCACGTAGCCGAGCCCGATTATCCCGATCTTGGCAGCTGTGGACGCAGCGAGTGCGAGCCCCGTTCCCGTCGTAGTCCGGCGGGCAGCGGGGAGAATACGCGTGTTCATCGATTCATCACCACAGCCTCGATATCTGGACAGTCCGGTAGGCGCTTTCCCTGCGGCGCGAATCCCGGCGAGGTCGCGCCGCTGGACCGAACCGATCTCCCGTTCCGTCTATCCATTCGTCCCGCGGCGTGCACGATGCTCAACACGCGATTGAATCCGCGCACTGCGGGCGAACTACCGACTCCGCTCGCACGTACCAACTGAATCGCCGTCGGAAAGGCGAGCGGCTGCGGGTGATCACGGCCGCTGGACCACGAGTCCAGCATCGCGCGCCGCACCCCCTTGCCGTTTCGATGCGCGATCACCAGCTCGGGCTCGAACTGCGCAGGTGTGCCGCTGCCCGCGAGTGCTTCGGCGAGGCTGTTGTCTCCGCCGACACCACTGCGCGAGAACCCGCCCACGGATCGGAAGGCAGACGTGAGGATCGCGCTGTTGCCGCCGGCGAAGAAACTGATGGGATCGCCCGTGGACAATGACCGATAGCGCGCGTCGTAGCGTGCTTGCCGGGCCGAAGAGACCAACCCGTTGTCGAACCGCAGCACGCGGCCGCTGATCGCTGGTCGCTGCTCGGTGACCGATCCGGCCACGGTAAGCCAGTCTCCGCGCGGAACGGAATCGTCGTCCAGGAATGCCAGGACATCACCGGAAGCGGCTGAAACAGCGCGTGCCCTGCTGCTGCCCGCGCCCATCCGTTCGCGGTTGTACAGAACGACTTTCGGCAGGTCGCTCGCGTAGACGGATGACAATGCGTCGGGTCGCGTGGACACGTCGTCGATGACAACGAGTTCGTGGAGCGTCACGCCCGGCGTCGAGCCGAGACGCTGCACGCATTCCGTCAGGCCCGCCAAACAGCGCCGCAAGTCATCCGGCCGATTCCGGGTCGGGATGATCACTGAGATACGTACCACTGCCGTTTCCATTCTCGAACCAAGGCAGGCCAGGAGTCGGGATCGTGCGTCGGTAAGTAGGTCCGACGGATTCGATGCGGCGCCGAATCCCATGCCGTGGGCTCGGCTTTGATCGTGCTGAAGCCGAGGACATCGGTACCGAGCACCGCGCCCGCCGGTACCAGTCCGTAGGGATACGCGAACAGCGTTGTCGGCTGTCCGGTGCGCTCGGCCAGCGCCGACAACGAGCCGAGGACCTCCTGCCGGACACTCGGCGCATCCAGGTCGGTGAGCTTCGGATGGGTGCGGGTGTGCGCGGCCAAGAGATGACCCTCGGCACGCATTTCCATCGCCTGTCGCCAGCTCATGAATTCGGTACCCGGTCCGGACGATTCACCGATGGTCAGTGCGTCGGTGATGCAGAAGAGCGCGATGCGTGTGTCGAACTCGGCCAGAATCGGTGCGGCGATCTGCCAGTTGTCCCGGTATCCGTCATCGAAGGTGATCAGTACCGACGGCCGGTCGGGCGGGACGAAGCCGGCCCGTACCGTTCCCGGGTCGAGCGCCGGACCGAACTCCGACAGAACGAGGTCCAACCCCTGACGAAAAGCACCTGGAGTCAAAGCGGTGTAATGCGTCATGTCGGAACACACGTGGTGGAAGTACAACACCAGTGGCCACCCCGACGCCGAACCCACCCGCGGGTCGGCATACGTCCCCGTCATCACCGTGCCCAACCCAGTTCGTCGATGACCGCTGTCGGCACCGGGACACCCGCGGAGTGCGCCAGTTCGGTGTGCCTGCGCTCGGCCTGGTCCGGGAACCACGGCTCGATGGGCGGCGAGCCATAACCATCGAGTACGGCCTGGCGGAGCGCCTGCACCAGCGCGGGGACGGTCGGGCGCCCATCGGTGGCGGCGAAGCTCCCCATCGTGAAACCGACGAACAACTGGGAACACCGCATGACCGCACCGGGCTGTTTGCGCTGTTTGCTGACTTGCGGACTCACCAGACCACCGGCCAGTGCTCCTGCGAGAATCTCGACGATCAGGGTGACGCACAGACCCTTGTATCCGCCGAAAAGCGGGATCGAGCCACCCGCGTCCAACTGCGCCGGATCCCGAGTGGGCCGACCGGCCGGGTCTTGCAGCCACCCTTCGGTGACCGGTACTCCGCGATTGAGCGCATCACGGATCTTGCCCGCGGCTACGACTCCGGTCGCGAGATCGATGCAGAACGGTTCGCCACCGACCGGGCCCGGGGTAACCAGGCATAGCGCGTTGCTGCCGAGAGTCGGACGTTGCGCACCAGGGGCAGCGACCGCGGGACCCGAGATATTCAGCAGCAAGCCGACAACCTGGCGCTCTTGGAACGGATCCCGGTACGCTGCCAGCATTCCGACGTGGTTGTTGTTGTGGACGGCGACTGCTGCCAATCCCTGCTCAGCGGCGCGGTCGGCGCACAAGCGGGCCGCCGACTCCGCCGCGACCTGCCCTGGGCCACCGCAGGCGTCTATCGAGATCATCGCCGGCGCCGTGTCGGTGACCACCGGCTCTGCGTCCGAAGAGATCCCACCCGCAGCGATCCGTCGCAGATATGTCGGCAGAAGGCTGACACCATGCGAGGCATGGCCGCGAGCGTCGGCGTCGACCAGAACACGAGCCACGGATCGTGCCTGCCGCGCGGGAATGCCGGCTTGTACCAACTCGTTCTCCACACGGGAGCGCAGTTCGTCGATCTCGACCATGGTGATCGCGAAAGGTGCAGGCGCAGTTGCCGGGACGAACTCGCCGCCGTGCAGCCCGAAGACCCGCAGACCGGTCCTTGCCACCGGAGGCGCCCCTGTCAGCAGCACAACCGCGCGGTCGGCCAATTCACCCGACCGGTAGGACTCGACATCGGGTTCGCGCGCGTCGCCCAAATCGAGGACGACAACGTCGGTGTCGCTGCGCACGGATCCGTATCGGGGTAACGTGCGACCGCTGAGCAATTGAGCGAGAGCATGACGTTCGGCGGAACTCAGACCGCACAGCATCGCTTTATCGGGCGGTTCTACCACGAGCGTCGCGCCGCGCAGCAGCAGCTGCTCATTCCCCCCGCTTTCGGAAACATGAACTACATCACGTAATTCGAGCACAGCAGACTCCCCTTCTGCCAAATGTAAATCCCCGACCCGATCGGTAACCGCGATTCGCGAATATTTTTACCGACCCATTGCAACACTTCGGTCTATACGACCCGGTAATCGCTACCGAATAAATCTTGCAGCATTATGATGCCGTTTGTCAACTACCCGAGTCGATTTCATCTTCCTGCGCCGAGTCATGCAGCGGAGACATGAATTCGAGCCGATTGCCCACACAGTCGAAAGCATAGAATCGACGAAATCCCGGGAATTCCTCGTCCCACGACAGTTCGACATCCGCTTCGGTCAATCTCCGGGCCAACTCGTCCAGGCGGCCCACGAGAATGCCCGGATGAGCCTTACGCGCAGGACGGAAATCTTGTTCGACACCGAGGTGGATCTCGAGCCCGTCGCCACGAACCCACAAGCCGCCGCGAGCCGCGAGCACAGGAGGTTTGCGCACCTCCCGCAAGCCGAGTATCTCGACGTAGAACCGGCGGCATTCCGGCTCACTACCCGGCGGAATGGCCAGTTGGACGTGGTGTAGACCGAGGTGGAAGTCGGTCGATGTCGCCACGGAGTCGTACGGGAGAACTGACATGCGTCCAGCCTTTCGTGTCACAATCCTGCTTGCCCGAGTAGCCGAGTCCACGTGTCGCGAACCCGAGTGGGAAGCGCGGCGTCGGTCGGTGCCGGAGACTCGGTGAGCAGCTCGCGGTACGGAGCCAGATCGACGTCGAGTCGGGAGCCGAGTCGTGACAGTCCACGCCCTGCGCACAGCTGACTGTATTCGACGACCGTGCACAATCGCTGGTCAGCCGTACGCGGATGGGCCAGCCATGGTTCATGCCATGCCACCCACTTCGCCAAAGCCGCCCCCCGGTCCGAGGGCCGCCACGGACGATCCCCGGCCCATCTCAGCGTCGACCGAGCCACCGCTTCCGGATTCCGGATCAGGAGCACCCAGTGCGCGTCCGGCAGGCTCTCCGCGAGTGCGTCGAGTTCGAGCAGGTACTCGTTGTATTTGTCACCGAACCGGGTCGCGCCGGCATACGCCCCGGCGAGCACGTCCCGGCGCAGTTGCACCGGATCGGCGACTGCCCCTGCGCTTACCGCTACGGCAGCAGCGCGCAAAACGGTTTCCGTTGTCCCCAGCCATCTTTCGCTGTGCGTTCCGAACGGCGCCTTGCGATGCAACGCCCAGATCATCTCATCGACACGAAGGTGACGCGCTTGCAGATCCGCGGCCGTCACCCACCGGTGCAAGATGTAGGGCAGCTTCCCGTTGACGGTGAATATGCCACCGACCTTGTCGAACGCGGCATCGAGCACCGAAGCCAGTGCCGTAGTACCGGACCGCTGGGCACCGAGCACGATGACGGGAGGCGCATCGCTCATGACGGCGGCCCCACCTTCGCGATCTCATCCAGCATCGCTCGAAGGATGCCGAGGCATTCGACGCTCGCTGTCCGACCACCGCGGGAAAAGGCTTCTCCCCAGGGAGTGTCACGTTCCTGCGCGGACAGCACACGGCCGATACGCCAATGCGTCTCCAGACTGAGATACCCCGTGTAACCGTCATCGGCGAGCCGCTGCAAGATCGCGGGCCAGGGCAGATCGCCCGACCCGATCCGAACATAGCCGTTCATGCCGGCCGGATCCTTCACGTGCACATGACGAATCAGTGTTCTGCCTGCGGCGTAGTCGTCCGGGAAAGGCGCCGGATCCCATCCACTGAACACGGTGTTTCCCGGGTCCCACAGGATTCCGATACCCGGGAAGCTCAACGCCTCGAGGAACTCCAGCACGTGGCGCATGGTCGGTGTATTGGTTCGGGTGCCCGTCTCGACGACGAACGGTATATCGGATCGCACCTCGGCCAGGACACGGTGGACGGCGCGCGCGGCCACGACGGGATCGGGCTCGCCATCTCGCCAGAAGGTGAATATCCGTATATGTGGCGCGCCGAGCACGGCAGCTTGCTGAATGAACTTCCGCAGTTCATCGGCAACCGCGGCGTATTCCTCGTCGGTGCGCGGCAGCGGACATTTGAACGCGGGTGGGGCATAGCCCGCCACCGTGAGGCCCCTGGCATCGAGTGCGTTCCCGATCCGCCGCAGCCGGGACCTCGTGAGCATGGCCGGCGCGCGGTCGGCGACCGACCGGATCTCGACTCCTACCGCTCCCGCGGCAGCCGCCACCTCGGCGACCACCTCGATGTCCTGCGCGATTTCATCACCTATCACCGCGAGCTTCATCGAAGCACCTCCGCGCGAAGCTGCTGGACGACGGCCAGATCTTGCCGCGGTGTACCCGCACGTGACTCCACGGTTATCGCACGCACCGGCGCACCGTCATCCACTATCTGCCGGACCTGATCCAGGTCCGACGATTCCAGGGGACGATGCCGCCAACCGTTCTCGGGCGGTTCAAAACCCTTCACCTGCACAGCCCGCACGTGCGGGGCCAGGTCGCGCAGCTCGCTCCGGCTCGAGCCGCCGATCCGCGCGAGGCCCAACAGGTCGAGCACCACACCGATTCCGGTGCGTTCGGCCAGCGCCGTCAACCGCACTACATCGGGTCCGCCCTGGTGCGTCTCGACCAGCAACTCGATTCCCTGCTCGACCGCCGCACCACATTGCGCGTCGACGAGTGCCCGGTCCGGTTCCGCTACACAGAACACCTTGATCGGCACCGCGATCACTGGCCGGATCGAATCGAAACGCGATGCTCGCTCGCCGAGTCTGAGCCCCGATCCCAAAAAATAGATCGACAGCCCGGCGCCGAGTACAGCGGCGATGCCTTCGTCGACGCCGTGGCGCTCCCAGCCGTGCCCTTTGCCCGCCCGCAGGTCGACGCCCGCCCCTCCGGCAGCGGAAGTCAGTGCGGCGAGTTCCGCTGCCGAACCTTCGGGCATGGTGCCGGAACTGAGTCCGGTACCGATATCTTGAAGGCGACCTCGTCTTGTGACGCTCTGATCGACCCTCACCATGCGCTGTCGACTCCTGCCGGCGTCGCGGCGGCACCCGACAGCCGAACCAGCGCATCGGTGACGGACCGACTGCGTGACAACGCGATAACTCCGGGGTCGCTACCGGTTCGGACAGCTATCGCCAAGCGACGATAGACCTCGGCTCGCAGTTCTACCGCCGGACGCGCGGCCCGAGCGATCGGCTCTCCGTCGAATTCACCGGTACAAGCGCCATCCCGAATCTCGAGCCGGTCCTTCGAACCGAAGATGGCAAGATGCTCGCACCGATGTTCGGAGCGGCTGGTGACAGCGATATTCAAAGCCGCTCCGGAGGCGAAACGAACGTGTCCGACCAACTCGCTGTCGACACCGGGTGCCGCCTCTACCCGGGACAGCACTTCGGCCTCGGCGATCGGACCCAGGACTTGGCACGCCAGATCCAGATAGTGCACACCGAGGTGGGCGGTGACGCCACCCATCGCCACGGCCGCACGCGATCGCCATCCCTGCCCGTAGTAGGTATCGGCGCGCCGCCGCGAGACGACAAGGCTGCCTGTGGCACCCGAGAAGTGTTGTGCCAACGCGGATGGATCGAGTGCGGTCAGCCGGTCGGGCAAGCACAAACGATGCTGGAACATGACAACCGCGAACCGCTCGGCGGCTCGCGCGGCCGAGGCGAGATCGTCCAATTCGGAAACGGTTTGCGCAGGCGGCTTCTCGACCACGACGTGCTTACCGCAGTGCAATGCGCGGGCGACCAGTTCGGCTCTGCCACCGGGCGGCAGGCAGAACGCCACGACATCTATCGCATCGTCGCGGAGAATTTCTGTGAAGTCGCGAATCGGGACCGAAACTCGTCGCGCCACGTCGGCGTCCGGCTCGACACCCGCGATAACCGAATACTCCGGACAATTCCCGATGGCGGCGAAATGGCCCTGCCCAGCATTGCCCAGTCCGACCACCGCGACGCCGACGCGCCGGGTCGCCGATATTCCCCCGTAGCTCAACAATCCCCCTCCCGATTACAAAGCTCTACTCCGGCAGGACTCGACCGAAACGACTGTGTCATTCGAAATCGGTTGTTGCTCAGCCTTCCCCGCCGCAAAGGTTATGGCAACCACATCGATAACGCAAGCATCGTTGCGCGGCAGGCGGGAGCGGGGCAGCCGGCGATACTCAATCCAGGGCGGCGAAGAACGCGCGGATGTCGGCGACGTGCGCGTCGGGGCGTTCCATCGCGATGAAGTGGTTGCCGGTGTTGCCCTCCGGCCAGTGCACGACGGTGTTGTCGCGTTCGGCGAGCCGCCGCATCAGCGCGGAACCGCCGCCGTAAGTGCCGGTGGGCACCGGTTTCTGGCCTTTCGGCCAGGCGAATCCCCCGTCGCCGAGGCCGTTGTACATCGGCCACGACGACGAGGCCACGGTGTCGGTGAACCAGTACAGGCTGATGACGGTCAGCAGATGGTCGCGGCTGATCACGTCCTCCACCCGGTCGGCGAGCGGGGCGAACTCGGTGAACTTCTGCATCAGCCAGGCGAGCAGACCGACCGGCGAATCGGTCCACGCGTGGGCGAAGGTCTGCGGGGCGGCGCGCAGCAGGACGTGATGGTTCACGCCGCCGGTCATCCACTGCTGCATCCGGTCCCACTCGGCGCGTTCCTCTGGCGTCATCGTGGGCACGTCCGCCTCGGTCGGCATCCCGATCCCGCCGTCGAGGTGCACACCGATCACCCGGTCCGGTGCGGCGATGGCGAGTTCCGGCGTCACGTAGGCGCCGAGGTCGCCGCCCTGTGCGCCGAAGCGCCGGTAGCCGAGCCGGTCCATCAGCGTCAGCCACATCCCGGCCACCGCCGCCGGTGTCATGCCGGGTTCGCGCGGCCCTTCGGAGAAGCCGAAACCCGGAACCGATGGCACCACCACATGGAACGCCTGCGCCGGATCGAGTCCGTATGCCCGCGGGTCGGCGAGGGGGCCGATGGTCTCGGAGAATTCGACGAACGAGTTGGGCCAGCCGTGCGTGAGGATGAGTGGCGTCGCGTCCGGCTCCGGCGAGCGCACGTGCAGGAAGTGCACGTCGAGCCCGTCGATGCGCGTCTTGAACTGGGGGAACTCGTTCAGCGCCGCTTCTCGTGCGCGCCAGTCGAATCCGGTCCGCCAGTACTCGGCCAGCTCGCGCAGGTAGCCGACCGGCACGCCGCGTTCCCAGCCGGAGCCGGGCAGCTGCGCGGTCCAGCGGGTGCGGGCGAGCCGGTCGTGCAGGTCGTCCACGTCGGCCTGCGGGATCTCGATGCGGAACGGGCGGATGTCGGTCATTCGGTCGGCTCCTTGCCGGTCGGTCCTGCGGTACGAGGACGACGTTAAGGACCATCTAGGACTGATCAGGTCCTAGATTTCCGGCATCCTCGACGTCATGAACGACACCCCCGCCCGGCTGCTTCGTCTGCTGTCGCTGCTCCAGACGCCGCGTGAATGGCCGGGCAGCGAATTGGCCGAACGTCTCGGCGTCACCGATCGCACGGTGCGCCGTGACATCGACCGGCTGCGTGAACTCGGCTATCCGGTCACCGCGACGCTCGGCGCGACGGGCGGCTATCGCCTGGTGGCGGGCGCGGCGATGCCTCCGCTGCTCGTGGAGGACGACGAGGCCGTCGCCATCGCGGTCGGGTTGCGCGCCGCCGCCGGGGCCGGGGTGGCCGGGATCGAGGAGGCGGCGGTGCGGGCGCTGGCCAAAGTGGAGCAGGTGCTGCCCGCGAAGTTGCGGCGCAGAGTGCGGGTCCTCGCCACCGCCCTGACCCCGCCCACCGGCGGCGGGCCCGCCGCCGACCCCGACGTGCTCACCACACTGGCGGCGACCGTGACCAACCGGGAGCGGGTGCGTTTCGCCTATCGCGACGAGGCGGGGGCGGAAACGAGGCGCAATGCCGAGCCGGTGGGCCTTGTCCCCGCCCGGCGGCGCTGGTATCTGGTCGGCTACGACCTCGACCGGGCCGGCTGGCGGGTGTACCGCGTCGACCGGATCGACCGTCCGCAGCCCACCGCAGCCCGGTTCACCCCGCGCCCGCTCCCCGCCGCCGATGCCGCCGCCTACGTCGCGGGCCGCCGCACCGACTGGGGTTCACCGACCTTCCGTCTTCGCCTCACCATCCACGCTCCCGCCCACCTGGTCGCGGGACGGTTGGGCGAGAACCCCGGCGAGATCGTCGCGATCGATGCCGGCACCTGCCGGATCGATACCCTGCGGGACGACGCGCCGGAATGGCTGGCGCACCGGCTGCTCGGGCTGGGAGCGGATTTCCGGGTGCACGAACCGCCGGAATTGATCGCACACCTGCGCGCCATCGCCGAACGCGCCGGGCGCGCGATCGGCGCGAATCCGCCACCCCGTGCCGATGCCTGAGCATCCGGCGCAGCCCGAGGGCTCAGCGAGAAAGGTCGATGCGGAGGAGAGCGCCGGATTCGGTGCCCGCGATCAGTTGTCCCGGGTCGGCCGGAGTGGCGGCCACGGCGGTGAGCGGCTGCGTTTCGAGGACGGCGCAGGCCGCGCCGGTAGCGGGATCGACGCGAATCAATCGGCCGGTGAGGGTGGTGACGTAGAGGATGCCGGTGGGGTCGATCAGCAGGTCATCAGCGAAATCCGGGAGGCCGGGCAGCCGCGAGGACAAGTCGGTCACGGTGGCGCGGGCCGCTGGGTCGTCGAGCGGGATGCGGATGATCCGGCCGAGCGGGCCGCCGTTGGCTGTGACATACAGCGCGCCGTCGTGCACGGCCGCGCCGTTGGCGGCCAGTCCTGCCAGCGGCGCGCCCCACGCGGTGTCGACGGACGCGTCGGGACGGATCTTGACCACGCCGGACACGGTCGCGACGTAGAGGTTGCCGCTCGGGTCGAAGGCCGCGCCGTTGGGCATCGTGTAGCCGGAGACGAAGATCTCCGGCTTCGGCACGGCCGCCGCCGGATCGAACCGGACCACGCCGCCCGGCCGGACGACGCTGACCGGCGCGTCACCGTAGACGACATACAGCAGCCCGTCGGGGCCGAGCCGGACCGCGCCGGGGAATTCCACCGGAACGGTCGCGGTCAGCGTGCCCGCGGCGTCGTAGCGCTGGACCTCGTTGCGATAGAGCCGCGAGACCCACAGGTTGCCCTGCGCGTCGTAACCCAGATTCTCCGACCAGTCGAGCACCGGAACGAGCGCCGGAACGGCCGTGACCGCCACCGCGGGGTCGCAGGCGGCGACCGGCGGCGCGGCGCCCGCGCCCGGCGCGAGTATCGCGGTGAGTGTCGACGTCGCGGCGGACAGAAGAAGAGCGCCTGGACGGTGGAGGATTCTCAACGCGGGCACCTCGGGCTCGGGTAGGTGGGGGTCGCCGCGGATCCTAACCGCTCTCGACGCCGCATCGTGCGGTCCCATCCGCGACACGATCTTTGGCACTATCGGTGAATGCCATTCTTCGACGGCGCGCGCGGCCGGATGCACTATCGGCGGTGGTCGACCGAGAACTCCTCGTGCACCGTGGTGCTGCTGCCCGGAATCGGCCAGCACAGCGGGCACTACCATCGTTTCGCGCGCGCCTTGCAACCCAGCGGGGCGCAGGTATGGGCGTTGGACACCGCCGGGCACGGGTTGAGCGAGGGCGATCCGAAACGGCCCGGCACGCTGGCCGAACTGGTGGCGGACGCGCTGCGGCTGGTCGAGCTGGCTCGCGCGGATCGGCCGCTGATCTTGATGGGCCATTCGCTCGGCGCGGTGACCGCGCTGGGCATGCTCGGCGCGGCGGTGCCGGATCCGGCCGATGCGACAACGCATTCGACGGTATTGGAACGGGACTGCCCGCTGCGGCCCGCGTTGCACGCAGGCGCTCTGGCGGGCCTGGTGCTGTCGGGCGTTCCGAAGCGCGCGCTGGGCGGTGGTGCGCCGGGCGCGCCGGGAACGCCACTGCCACGCGAACTTCCGGTGCTCGCCGTGCACGGTGTGGACGATCGGCGCGCGCCGATCGATGCGATCAGGGTCTGGACTAGCCGCCACGAATCGGTAGATTTACGGGAGTACATCGACGCAGGGCACGACCTGTTGCACGAGCCGGTGCACGCGCGGGTCACTGCCGACATCGCGGATTGGATGCAGGGTGTCGTCGTGGGGTTGGCACGACATCCGTGAACCGCTCTTCGGACGAGGAAGGGGGACGGCGCAGATGCCATCACAGGAGAACGGGTTCGGCGGGGAGCCGCCCGCGGAGGTCACCGCACCCGGTGTCGATATCGCCGCACTGAATCGAGCGGTCGACGACGGCTCGCTGTGGATCGACGGCCTCTTGGTCGCCGACGGCGCGCACGAACGCTGCGCGCGCCAGTACGAGTTGCTCGCCGACCGGGTCGAAGAGCAGATCCGCATCCTCAGCGCCGCCACCGGGCTGCCGGGATTCGGCGGCTTCGCCTCCGGCGACGCGCTGCGCGCCGGTTTCGAGCGCAAAGCCGACGGCGCGATTACGCGATTGACCGGATACGCCTCCGCCGCAAGGGATCTCGCCCAGACTTTCCGCGCCGCGGCCGCCACCTACCAGCAGGCCGACGAAGCGCTCGCGCAGGCGGTCGAACGGATCGACGTGACGGGAGCCGCGCATGCGTGAGATGCCACGCGCAGGCGAGCGGGCCACCCACCGGCGCACCGACCCCTCGTACGCGCCGAACGTCGAGGTGTTCGACAACCTCACACACAGCGAGATCCACGCCAAGGTGCAGCTGCTGGACCCGGCGGTGCTCTCGGGCGGCAGGCAGGCCTGGAGCGACGCGGCGGCGCACCTCGCCGACGCGGTCTTCCAGGCGCACAACGAGATTCGCGCGGTCATCGCCGACGGCTGGCGCGGCTCCGCGGCGAAGAGCGCGGACGCGGTGGTGCGCGTGTTCGAACAGAGCGGCCAGGACCTGGCCGACGTGTTCGCGGTGGTCTCGCAGCGTCTCGGGCAAGCGAGCGACGCGGCGGAAGCGCTGCGCGCCGCGGTGACCGAGCCGCCCACCGCGGCACCGGATCTCGCGGGGGCGCTGCTGGATCCGTCCCGGGCGACCAGCAATGTCGAAGGACAGAAGGCGAGTGAGCACGCCCGCCAGGACGTCGTGCGAGCGATGAACGACATCTACGCGGGTGTGTTCGTGCAGACCGGCACCGACGTGCCCGCGTACCCCGACGAAGCGGACCCGTCGGCCGCCACGGCGCCCACCCCCGTACCGGCGAGCAAGCTCGTCGGTACCGTGCAGCCCTCCCCCGACGCGCAGCCGATTGCGCTGGGAACGCACGCGCAGGAACCGAACCGCGCAGCGGAGCGGAGCGCCGGCACGGCGCCCGCCGATCAGGCGCCCGCCGCGGAGACTCCGACCACGTCCGCCGCCGCTGCCGCGCCCGCCGCCGCCCCGATCACGGCCGAGACACCGGCGACGACCGCGCCCAGGGTCGCATCCACCGCTACGACGGCGCTCCCGACGGTGGCGGCGGCCGCATCCCTCCTGCGCACCGCGCCCGCCGCGGCCGCGTCCGGACCGACCACCGCGTCCGCCTCGGCGACGAGCGAGCCCATGACAACGCCCGCCGTACCGGGCGTGGGGAGCCAGGTGCCGCCCGAGGAACAACGCAAGCGCGACGAGCGGCGCAAGAACAACGACGGCGGCGACGCGGCGGTCACCGGCCTGAGCGCGGGCGCGATGGGCGGTCTGATGGGCGGCGCGGTGGCCGCGGTCGACACCCCGCGCGCGGGTTCGAGCGTGGCCGCGAACGCCGTGTCCGCACGCTCGGTGCCGCTCGATGACGAGGACGACGAGTTCGATCTCGACGAGCTCCCCACCTTCCTCGAACCCTCCGACGACGGCGGCGAACTCATCGGATCCCTCGATCCGACCACGCCGCCCGTCCTCGGTGAATGGTCTGAGTACGAGTGAACTGGACGCTGACCCCGGACCAGTTCGCGCTGGCCTGGTCACGCACCGACGGTGATCGCATCCCCTATCCGCTGGCCGTGCGCCTGTCGGCACGCGACAGCGGTGAGCGCGCCGCGCAGCTTCCGGCGCTCGATCACTGGTGTGCCCAGGTGCTGGATGCCGACCTGGAAGCGGCGCTGCGCATCCTCGCCCAGCCGGATCTGCGAGTGGAGGTGTTCGGTCAGCGTGACGCGGCGGCCGGCCCGCCCGCACGGGGAAACGGCGGCCCGCCGTCCGTCGTACCGGCGGAAAGCGAACCGGCGCGCCCGATCCGTATCCTCGGCGCCGCCGCCGGGAACATCGCGGTGGTCGCGGCGCAGCGCCCCGGCGCGACGCCCGACCGTGGCGGCGACGTGCGGCTGTTCGCGGGCAGCTCGAAGAGCCTCTGCGCGCGGATCGTTTCGATGCTTCCGGACAACACTCCCGGCACGCTCCCGCGCATGACCGCTCCGCTGGCCCAGGTCGGTGAAGACAGTCGCAACCTGGTCACCGTTCCGGTCGCCGGGCCCTCCACCTCGTCCCGGATCCGCAAGCTGCTCAGACAGCCGCGGGAAGGTATCGGCCAGATGGTGGTCTCCGCGCGACGCGGCGCGGGTGAACTGCGCCCGTTCGGCGTGCTGTGCTGGATCGATGTCCTCGCCGACGGCCGGTACGCGGTGCGCACCGGCACGGACGTCGATGTCGTCGCGGTGACCGCGGAGGGTTTCGCCGCCCACCTGCGACCGCTCGTCACCGCGGCCGCGCGCACGTCGACGGCTTTCGCCGGGCGTTGAACATCTCGGCGGCCCGTTACGCGGTCAACCGCCTTGTGGGGTCGACCGCCGTCCCACGGCGGGTTCCCAACACCTCCGGCAACGGCGCGACCGGACCGTTTACGGTGTACGAGTGCCACTCTACGAATTCGAAGGCAAACGGCCGCAGGTCGATCCGACGGCGTTCGTCGCGCCGACGGCGACCCTGATCGGTGACGTCCGGGTCGAGGCGGGCGCCTCCATCTGGTACGGCGCGGTGCTGCGGGCGGACCTGGCGCCGATCGTCATCCGGGAACGCGCCAACATCCAGGACAACGCGGTGCTGCACGTGCCGCCGGACGTGCCGATGGAGATCGGGCCCGGCGCGACGATCGCGCACAGCGTGGTCTTCCACGGCGCAGCGGTCGGCGCGGAGGCCATCGTCGGCAACGGGACGACGGTGCTGGATCTGGCCAAGATCGGGGCGGGCAGCATGATCGCCGCCCACTCGCTGGTGCCACCCGGGGCCGAGATTCCCGACGGCGTGCTCGCCGCCGGATCTCCCGCCGAGGTGAAACGGCCGATCGAGGGCACTCAGGCGCAGATGTGGGTGCGGCTCAACCCGGGCTTCTACGCGGAACTGGCGCAGCGTCACCGCAAGGGCATCGTCGAGATCTGACCGCCGTCAGCACAGCAGCGCGGTGACCTCGGCGTCCTCGAGCTGGTGGAAATCCCGGTAGGCGCCGCCGACGCCGCCGAGCGAGCGCGGCACCCACGGGCAGACCACCTCGTCGGCCTCGTCGGCGACCCGGTGCATCGCCTCCGTGGAGGAGACCGGGACGGCGGCGACGACTCGCGCGGGCTGGTGCAGGTGCGCGACCCGGCAGGCGACCACGACCGTGGCGCCGGTCGCCATGCCGTCGTCGACGATCACCACCGTGCGCCCTGCCAGCGGGATCGGCAGCGACGCTCCGCGCAGCACCTGCCTGCGCCGCTCCAGTTCGGCGCGCTCCCGCGCCTCGATCGAGTCGACCTTCCTCGGCGTCAACCCCGTGTGCGCCAGCACATCCGGGTTCAGCACCCGGACCCCGTCCTCGCCGACGGCGCCCAGCGCCAGCTCCGGCTGCCACGGCACACCCAGCTTGCGAACCAGAAGGATGTCGAGGTCACCGCCGATCACCTCGCGCACCGCCGCCGCTACCGGCACTCCGCCGCGCGGCAGACCGAGCACCAGCGGGTTCGACGCGCGTAGGTGTTCCAGATGCTCACCCAGTGCGTGACCGGCCGAGGTCCGATCGGCATACATCATCGATGTCGAACGCTACTCCGGTCCGCGCTCGGTGATCGCGAATCGCCGCAACGCGAGGCTCGGGTTGGCGGTGCGCACCTTGCTCAGGTATGCCAGGTCGATTCCTGCGGTGAGCACGCCCGTTTCGTCGCCGAGTCCGGCGAGCACCGAACCGGCCGGGTCCACGATCATCGACGCGCCGGCGCCCCGGGGTGCGGCCTGATCCGCGGCGGCCACGTACACGGTGTTCTCGATGGCCCGCGCGCGCACCAGCGTGGTCCACTGGTCGACCTTGCCCGGTCCGGGGATCCATTGGGCTGGCAGCAGCAGCACCTGCGCGCCCGCCGCGGCGACCCGGCGGGCGCCTTCGGGGAAGCGCAGATCGAAACAGGTCTGCATGCCGAAAATCACATCACCGACCGCGAAGGTGGCCGGGGCCTCGATCGCGCCCGGCTCGACCACATCGGATTCGAGGTGGCCGAACGCGTCGTAGAGGTGAACCTTCCGATAGCGGGTGACGAGGGATCCGTCGGGGCCGAGCACGACCAGGGTGTTGCGGATGCGGTCGCCGCCGGGAGCGACCTGCTCCACCGTTCCGGCGACCAGGAACACGTCGAACTCGCGCGCGATCTCCCCGAGGCCGGTGACGAATGGGCCGGTCAGAGGCTCGGCGACAGCGACGACCCGCTCGTCGAGCCGGGTGACGGCGAACATCGAATATTCCGGTGCGACGATTACGCGGGCGCCGCGCTCGCGGGCCGTGCGCACGTGCTCGCGCACCGCCGTGAGGTTCGCCGAGGGGTCCGTCGATGGGGCGAACTGGACGACCGCCACGTCCAGCTGATCCGGCGTCGCGTCCTGCCCCGCGGGCGAGTTGTCCAGTTGCATAGGTCTCACCGTATTGGGGCGGTGACCGGTGCGACCAGCACGAGGCAGTAAACTCCTGGTCAATGAGCACCAATCAGGTCGACAGCGTTTCTGGCGACAACGACAGGGACACCGACGGCCCGTCGTTCGCCGATCTGGGCATCGATGACCGCATTCTCGCGGCCATCGCCGATGTCGGTTACGAATCGCCCTCGCCGATCCAGGCGGCGACGATTCCGCCGCTGCTCTCCGGCGCCGACGTCGTCGGTCTCGCACAGACCGGTACCGGCAAGACAGCGGCCTTCGCCATCCCGATCCTGATGGGGCTCGAAGCCACCGGCCGCACCCCGCGCGCCCTGGTGCTCGCCCCGACCCGCGAGCTCGCGATCCAGGTCGCCGAGGCGTTCGGCCGCTACGCCGCGCACATCCCCGGGCTGCATGTGCTGCCCATCTATGGCGGGCAGAGTTACGGCGTGCAGCTGTCGGGCTTGCGCCGCGGCGCGCACGTCGTGGTCGGCACGCCGGGCAGGGTGATCGATCACCTGGAGAAGGGCACGCTCGACCTGTCGCAGTTGCAGTACCTGGTGCTCGACGAAGCCGACGAGATGCTCAAGATGGGCTTCCAGGAGGACGTCGAGCGCATCCTCGCCGACACTCCGTCGGACAAGCAGGTGGCGCTGTTCTCCGCCACCATGCCCGCGGCGATCCGCAAGATCTCCAAGCAGTACCTGCGCGAGCCGGTGGAGATCACGGTCAAGGCCAAGACCTCGACGGCCACCAACATCACCCAGCGCTGGGTGCAGGTCTCGCATCAGCGCAAGCTGGACGCGCTGACCCGGGTGCTCGAGGTCGAGTCGTTCGAGGCGATGATCATCTTCGTCCGCACCAAGCAGGCCACCGAGGAGCTCGCCGAGAAGCTGCGCGCCAGGGGCTTTTCCGCCGCCGCGATCAACGGCGACATCGCGCAGAACCAGCGCGAGCGCACCATCGGCCAGCTCAAGTCGGGCGCCCTGGACATCCTGGTCGCCACCGACGTGGCCGCGCGCGGGCTGGACGTGGACCGCATCTCGCATGTGGTCAACTACGACATCCCGCACGACACCGAGTCCTACGTGCACCGCATCGGCCGCACCGGCCGGGCCGGGCGCAGCGGCGAAGCACTGCTGTTCGTCGCGCCGCGCGAGCGGCACCTGCTCAAGTCGATCGAGCGAGCAACCCGCCACCCGCTGACCGAGATGCAACTGCCCAGCGTGGAAGACGTCAACGCGCAGCGGGTCACCAAGTTCGGCGACGCCATCACCGAGAACCTCACCTCGGCGAATCTTCCGCTGTTCCGCAAACTGATCGAGGACTACGAGCGCGAGCACAACATCCCGCTGGCCGACATCGCCGCGGCGTTGGCGATGGGCTCCTACGACGGCGACACCTTCTTCATGGAGCCCGAGCCGGAGCCGGTCGAGCGCCCGCATCGCGAGCGGACCCCGCGCGAGCGGCCCGTCCGGCACTTCGACGAGGACCGGCAGGGTGGTGCGCACCACCGGGCCACCGGAACCGAGCTGGCGACCTACCGGATCAGCGTGGGCAAGCGGCATCGCGTGGTGCCCGGCGCGATCGTCGGCGCCATCGCCAACGAAGGCGGCCTGCGCCGCAGCGACTTCGGGCACATCAGCATCCGTCCGGACCACAGCCTGGTCGAGCTGCCCGCGCAGCTGCCGGAGGAAACGCTGGAGGCGTTGCGGCGCACCCGGATCAGCGGTGTGCTCATTCAGCTGCAACTGGATCAGGGCCCGCCGCAGCAACGGTCGTTCACCCGTGGTCCGCGCCGCGAGCGCGAGGGCGTCAAGCGGACGGAGCGTCGTAAGCCGCGTTCCTGAGCCGGGGAGGGTAGGCCGAGGTCAGGCGCGCTAGCTACAGTGTTGCGGTCCGTGTGTAATTCGGCGCACGCCGGCAGCGAGTGTCCCGCGAAGACACAGGAGGGCCGCGTTTGTTCGTGTTCGGTGATCGTGTCGTCTGCACCACCGTCGATCTCGTCCGCGCGGCGCACTGCGAGTTCGCGCTGCTGCGCGCCCTCGACGCCGAACTGGGCACCATCCCGGCCGAACCACGAAGCACCTCGGCGAGCCAACAGGCCGCGAGGGGAACCGAGGATGTGCGGCAACGCCTTCTCGCCGACTACCGCGCACGGTTCGGTGGTGCGGTGGTCGAGATCGACCGTCCGCCGGACGAACCGGGCGATCCGGCCCGCCACGTCGCGGCACTGACCGCCGCCCACGCCGACACGGTCGCCGCGTTGCGCTCGGGCGCACACGTGGTGCACGGCGCGACCTTCTTCGACGGCCGGTTCCAGTGCTCCGCCGACTTCCTGGTGCGTGCCGAACACCGCGTTCGCTACACCGTGCACGGCATCGCGCCGACCACCGCGGACCGGGTGGCCGCCGCACTGGAACTCGCCGCCTGCGCCGAGGCCCTCGACCGCTCGGGCGCGCTCACCGCGCCGCTGGTGCGGCTGCACCTGGGCGAGGAGAGCAGCGCCAAGGCGCTGAGCGAGCTGCTTCCGCTGCATCGGGCGCGCAGGCGCAGGGTCGAACGCATCGTGGAGGAGAAGCTCGGCGAACTGCTGCCCGTGCAGTGGGGCGATCCCCGTTATCTCGCTTGCGGCCGCTGCCGCACCTGTGTCGAGGCCCTCTCCGCCGCGCGTGATCTGCTGCTCGTGGCCGGTATGCCGCCCGCGGCGCGCGCCCGGCTACGCGAAGCGGGGGTGAACACTCTCGATCGGCTGGCCACCACGGAGATCGCGGTGCCGGGCGTGCCGCCGCGCACCGTCTCCGCGCTGCGCCGCCAAGCGGAAATCCAGCTGCGGCGCGAAGTTTCGGGCGAGCCCACCTACGCGCTGCTCGACGCGGCCGCGCTCGGGGCGCTGCCCGCGCCCTCCCCCGGCGATCTCTCGCTCACCATCGCGGGCGGCGGGCGCACTCCGCTCGTCGTGGAGGTCGGCGGCCGGGACACGGTGCACCTCTCGCTGCGCGGGCCGAGCGGATCGAGCGAACCCCGCGCTGCCGCCGCCGCGGAACGCCGGGTGCTCGAGCAGGTGCTCGACTATCTGACCCAGCGCCGCCGGATCTATCCCGACCTGCACGTCTACCACTACTCGGCCATGGTGCGCACGGCACTGCTGCGCTGTACCGGACGGCACGGCGTCAACGAAGAACTCGTGGACGAGTTGCTGTGCGACGGCGTCCTCGTCGACCTGTATCCGATCCTTCGTAACGCGCTGCTCATCGGGGAGTCCTCCTACCGGCTCAGCGGGCTGCGGCGACTGCTTCCCGATTCGCCCGCCGCCGAACACGATTGCCACACGGTGCTGCGCTTACGCGATTGGCTGCTCGATCGCGCGGGCGAGCAGCGCATCGCCACGCGGGCCGTGGCGCCGGGGCGGCCGGACGCGTGGTGCGCCGCGGTCCCCGGCGAGCCCGCGCCGCCGCCGTCGTCACGGCCGTCGTCGCTGGAGGCCGCGCTCGCGGAATACGCCGCCGCGCAGGGCGATCCGCAGCACCCCGCCGCGATGATGGCCGCGGCGCTCGGCTATCACCGGCGCGAGCGGCAGCCGCTGTGGTGGGCGCACGCCGACCGGCTCAGCCATCCGGTGGACGAATGGGCCGAGGCTCCCGGGGTTCTGGTCGCCGACTGGGGCACGGTCGACACCAAGTGGCATCGTCGCCCCGACCGCCCGGCGATGCGGCGCTACCTGACCCTCACCGGCCGGATCGGCACCGGTTCGAGCGGCGCACCCGGCCCGAGCACACTCACCCCGGGCACCACCGTCTACACCTTTTACGACCAGCCGATGCCGGACGGCATGGTCACCGGGGCGGGCCTGCGGGCCACCGCGACGGCGACGGTGCTCGGCTGCTCGGTGGACACCGAATTCGACGACACCGTCCGGCTGGAGGAATTGCTGCCCGAGAGTTGCGAACCCTACGACGAACTGCCCTCCGCGATCGCGCCCGGCCTCCCGGACTGGGACGAGAACGCGGAACTGGCGATCGAACTCGCGGCGCAGCAGTTGCTGATGACCCTGCCGGACGCCCCCCGGTCGGCCGTCTTCGACATCCTCGCCCGCCGCCCGCCGCGGCTGCGCGGCGAGGCCAGGTTGCCCGAGGTGCACGGCGACTACGCCGTGGCGATCACCGCCGCGCTGTGCGCCCTCGACGACTCCTACGTCGCCGTGCAGGGCCCGTCGGGCACCGGGAAGACCGCGACCGCCGCGCGGGTGCTGGAGCGGCTGATCACCCGGAACAAGTGGCGGATCGGCATCGTCGCGCGAGCGGCCGCCACCGTGGAGAACCTGCTCGACGCGGTCGTGCGGGCGGGCGTGCTGCCGGAACTGGTCGCCAAGAAGGACGCGGCGGCGGTCGCCCCGGAGTGGGTGGTGATCGACGCCGCCCGCTATCCGCGATTCCTGGACAACGCGATCAGCGGTTGCGTCCTCGGCGGCGATCCGGCCGACTTCGTGAACGAGGATCTGGTGCCGCGTGCGGCCCTCGACCTGCTCGTCGTGGCCGACGCGGGCCGCTTCCCGCTGGCCGAGACCGTCTCCGTCGCGGCGTGCGCACGCAACCTGTTGCTGCTCGGCGACCCGGTCGCGTCGAGCGTATTCGGCGCCCACCCCGCCCCGATCGGCGAATCGGTACTCGGCTGGCTGGCCGAGGGACGCCAGACCTTGCCCACCGAGCGGGGCTACTTCCTGGACCGCACCTGGCGGATGCACCCGGCGGTCTGCGAACCCGTCTCCCGCCTCTACTACGACGGGCGGCTGCGCGCCAACGAGACGGTCACGCTGGCCCGTCGCCTGGACGGCGAGCAGCCCGGCGTGGACACCGTCCTGGTGGACCACTACGGCAACGCCACCGAGTCACCGGCGGAGGCGCGCGAGGTGGTGCGCCGGGTCCGCGCCCTGCTCGGCATGTCCTGGACGATCGGCGCGACCACGCGCAGGCTGCATCCGCACGACATCTTCGTGGTCGCGCCGTACGCCGCTCAGGTGGGGCGCATCCGCACCCTGCTGGCCCGCGCCAAGATCGAGGACGTCCTGGTGGGCACGCCGGATCGCTTCCGCGGCCGGGAGGCGGCGGTGGTGCTGCTGTCCATGACCACCTCCTCCCCCGCCGACGCGCCCTACGGCATGCCGTCGCTGTTGTCGCGCGGCTTGATCCACGCGCTGTGCCGCGCCATGTGGAAGGCGATCGTCATCCGCTCGCCGCTGCTCACCGAGTATCTGCCCGCGAGCACGGACGAACTCGCCGATCTCGGCGCGTTCCTGCGGCTGACCGACGCGGGTCAGCCGAAGCAGACGCCCTCGCCCCGATAGGTCGGCACGCCGACGCGGGAGCCGTCCTCATCGACCAACTGCACGACGTCGAACCGCTCGCACAATTCACCGGCCTTCGCGTGCCGGAACCACACCCGATCGCCGATCCGGAGTTCCGCGGCGCCCGACAGCGGGGTCTGCACCTCACCGGCGCCCTCGGTGCCGAGCAGCTTCAATCCGCGCGGCCACACCGGCTTGGGCACCCGCGACGATCCGGCGGGGCCGGAGGCGATGTAGCCGCCCGCGAAGACGGTAGCGATATCGGCCGCGGGCCTGCGCAGCACGGGCATGGCGAAATAGAGCGCGGGCCTGGGGGTGAACGCCCGGTAGTCGTCGAACAGCGTGGGCACGTACAGCCCGGACCCGGCGGTCACCTCGGTGACGTCCGGATCGGCGACGCTGACCTCGATGGAGCCGCTGCCGCCGCTGTTGACGATCTCGAGTTCACCGGTCACCGAACGAACCGCGTCGAGCACCTGCGCCCGGCGTTTGCGGATCTCCGCCGCCGACGCCCGCTTCACCAAGCGCACCGCGACATTCGAATCAGGAAGCCCCGCGATCTGCGCCTCGTAGGTCATCACGCCCACCACGTCGAAGCCCCGCCGCAGCGCCGCATCCGCCAGGGCGGCCGCCTGCTGCGGCGTGCGGACCGGAGAACGGCGCACACCGAGGTGCAGTGGGCCGACGCGCAGGGACGCGTCGACGTCCAGACAGACCCGTGGCCGTACCCGATCGGTGCCAACGGCGGCGCGGATCAGGTCGAGTTGCTCGGCATCGTCGATCATCAGCGTGATCGATCGCGACGCGATGTCGTCGGCGGCCAGTTCCGCCAGTGCCGCGCGGTCCACGGTCGGATAGCCGAGCAGGACATCGCGCGCTCCGTGGCGCACGAGCCAGAGGGCCTCGCGCAGGGAGTAGGACATGACGCCCGCGAAGCCGCCCGCGGCGGTGAGATCGGCGCCGAGGACTTCGGCGAGCACGGCGCGGCAGCGCACGGATTTACTGGCGACTCGGATCGGGGTGCCCGCCGCGCGACGCACCAGGTCGGCGGCGTTCGCGCGCAGGGTGGGCAGGTCGAGGGCGGCCAGGGGCGGGTCGAGTTCGGCGGTGGCCGCGTGCAGCCCCGCGATCGGCGACGTCTCGGTCACCAGGACAACTCAACCACCAAGTTGGTCAAACGTCCAGTATTTGTCAGATCTCCGCGGCCTTGGTGGCCAGTCCACTGACCATCTCGTCGAGCACCACCAGCATGGTCTCGTCGTTGCAATCGGCCAGCCAGCGCAGGACCGTGCCCTGCACGATCGAGACCACGTTGCAGGCGATCGCCTCCACCGGCTCCAGCCACTGCGTTCCCGACCGCTCGGCACACAGCTTCAAGAACGCGGTGACCTCGGCGTCCTTTTCGCGATAGAACTCCGTCGCGATCGGATCCGGGAAGCAATCGGTCCTGTCCTCCCAGCGCGCGCGCAGCGCCTGCAAGGTCATCTCATACGACTGGATCTGCCTGGCCGGGGTGGCCTTGACCAGCGGCCAGTAGGCACTGACCCCCGCGTGCAGCAACACCCGCAGCGCGCGCAGGCCCGTGTAGTCGAGCGTGGCGGCCGCCGTTTCGACCGCCTCGGTGACGGCGGGGCGTAGCCGGATTTCTGTTATCACTTCTCCACGTGCGCTCAACGACGACTCCCTCTCGGCGAAAGAACTCACGCACCTGCGTCGGCGCGACTCGCTGAACAGGGCGGGCAACACATCGGGAAATACTCGGGCTACCCGGTCCAACGTTCACCAATGGTAGAGCGTTTTCGGGGTTTGAGAACGGGTTCGATGGGCAATTCCGGACTGAAAGAATGTTTTGTTACCCAACCGGGATCGCAGCGCGATCATGCCGTGCCGCCCGGAAATCCCGCTATGACGGGGGATCTGGGCGTTCACCTTCGCCCGGCGGACCGTTGACAACGGTACGGTCCGAGCCGTCGGCAACCCAAATCCTGTGGCAAATGCCACAGCGAAACCGCGCGAATCGGTCAGCATAACGTGCGGGGTTCGATCCGCTCCCGACACCGTTTCGTTCCGCGTGCCCGATAGCCTGGATCGGTGACTCTCTCGCCCCCCGCCGACCAGTACTTCCTCTCCGGCACGTTCAACTTCCGCGACACCGGCGGGCTGCGCACCCACGACGGCGCCAAGGTTCGCCCGGGTGTCCTGCTGCGCTCTGCCCAGCTGAGCGGACTCGACGACGCGGGCCACGCCGCGCTGCGGGAACTGGGCATCAGCGACGTCCACGACCTGCGCGGACAGCGCGAGATCGACCACATCGGCGCCGACCGGCTGCCCGCGGACGTCCGGCTGACCATCACTCCGTTCGACTCCAGGATGGCCGAGGCGCCGCCGCACGAGGCGACCGCGCGGACCGCCTACACGCACATGCTCGAGGTCTACCGGATGTTCCCGGCGCTGCCCGAGGCGCACGCCGCCATCGCTTCGCTCGCCGAGTCCATCCTGCGCGGTGAAGGCGCCGTGCTGGTGCACTGCGCGGCGGGCAAGGACCGCACCGGCTGGGCCGTCGCCACGCTGCTGCGCGCGGTCGGCGTGACCGAGGCCGACGTCCAGGCCGACTACCTGCTCAGCAACGGGGCCGTCCCCGCGCTGCGCGCCCTGATGACGGGCAAACTGCTGGCCGGCGAGGAGTTGTCGATCGACCTGCTCGGCGTGCGCGAGGAGTACCTGGACATCGCCACCGCGTCGATGCGCGAGTTGCACGGCGAACTGGACGGTTACCTCGCGACCATCGGGCTGACGCCCGAGTTGCTCACGCGGCTGCGCGAGCGAATGCTGGAGTGAGAACCGATCACTCGACCGGCACCGCTCCCCTGCGCACCAAGCCGTCGGCGTCGATCGTCACCTGATCGCCGGTGTGGAACCAGGTTCCGGTGAACCGCGCGGCCGTGGTGGTGGGGTCGTTCCAATAGCGCGGGGTCACATTCGGCCCGCGACAGAGCAGTTCGCCGCGGCCCGCCGTCGCCCCAGGCCCCCACAGCGCCAATTCCGTTCCGCCGAAAGGAAACCCGAGCACCGCGGCCGCGTCGGACGAGTCCGCCTGCTCGGCGTGGTCCACCGCGAGACCGATGCCGCTGGTTTCGGTCGCGCCCCACACCGACCACTGCCGGGCCGCGGGGAACACGCCGCGCAGTTCGGCCGTGAGCTCGACGGGAGCGACCGGGGACGCGGCGCGTTCGGCGCGATGACCGGCTTTGCTGATCCGCTCGATGCCCTCGGTGCACAGCCCTTCGGCGCGCAGTTCGGCGAGTTCGGGCAGCAAGCCCGCGAAGATCCGCGGCGTCGCGGAGACCATGTCGATCCGCTCGGCGGCGATCGCCTCGGCCATGCCTCGGGCGTCCCGGGTGAGCACCACGGTGCCGCCGACGGCGAAGGTCGGCAACAGCTGATCGACGCAGCCGCTGGCGTGCGCCAACGGCAGCAGCACCAGGTTGCGCAGGCCATCGGTGGGCAGGTCCAGCGCCGCGACCACCGAGCGCACGGCCGACAGCAGATTCTCGTTGGTCAGCTCGACGCCCTTGGGCGTGCACGTCCCGCTCGTGTAGCTCAGCAGTGCCAGGTCGCCCAGCGCCGCGCCGTCGTCGATGTAGGCGGCGCCGTCGGGCAGCTCGGCGCCCTTGCGGCCGAGCACGAAATCGGCACGGCTGTCGGCGATCACGCGCTCGGCCACCGCCTCGGGCAACCCATCGTGAACCAGCACAGGTACCGCGCCGCTGAGCAAGGCGCCGAGGAATGCCTGCACCCAGCGAGCGCCGGAGGGCATGTGCACGGCGACGCGGTCGCCGTATCCGATGCCGTGCTCCTGCAAGCCGCCCGCGATCCGGGAGGCGCAGTGCCACAGCTCGCGGTAGGTCAGGCGGGGGCCGCCGATCTCCACCACGGCTTCGCGGCTACCGAAGGCGTGCACTTGCAGATCCAGCAGCTCGGTCAGCGCGGGTGTGAGGTTTCCGTAGCGCAGCACCCCGTCGGCGCCACGGGCTAGCGGGTTGTCCCAGGCGTGCGGGCGGGAGAGGGGATATTCGACGAGCAACTGCGACATTCGTCCTCCGCGTGCCTCGAGGTATCAGGCACTGCGACTATATGACGCATGTCACAACTTCGCTGCGATAGGCGATGAACGTGTCCCAGCTGTCACCGCCCCGAGTAGCGGGCCTTCCCCGGACCCTGCTCGAGGAAACTGCGCACCCCGCCCTTCAGGTCCTCGGTGTCGAACAGCGCTCCCGACACCTCGGGCGTCACCGAATCAGCGTGTGCCACACCACCGGAACGCCAGGCCTCGATGATCTTCTTGGTCGCCGCGTTCGCCTTGGTCGGGCCATCGGCCAGCCGGTGGGTCAGCGCTTTCGCCGCCGCGTCGAGGTCTTCGTGCACGGCGTTGACCACGCCCCACTCGGCCATCGTCGCCGCGTCGTAGAGGTCGCCGGTCATCACGAACTCGCGGGCCCGTCCGGAACCCGCGCGTTCGGCGAGGCGCTGCGGCCCGCCCATCGACGGGGTCAGCCCGACCACGATCTCCACCAATCCGAACCGGGCCTTCGGCGCCGCGAGCAGGATGTCGCAGGCGAGCGCGATCTCGAAGGCGGCGGTCAGGGTCAACCCGTGCGCGGCGAACACCACCGGGCACGGCAGCGCCTCCAGCGGGTGGATGATCTGCGCGAACAGGGTGCGCCACAATTCGGCGCCCTGCTCCGGGGTCAGTCCGTCGAAAACGTGCACGTCGACCCCGCCGGACACCACCTTGCCCTCGGCGCGCAGCAGCAGGGCGCGCGGCGGCCGCGCCGACAGCTCGGCGATATCGGCGATCAGCGCGTCCAGCATCGCCCGATCGAAGAGATTGAGCGGCGGATGGGCGAGGGTGAGGGTCGCCACCTCCGCGCCGTCGTCGGTGCGGACACGTTCCAGCCGGGTGGCCTTCGTTTCACTCATCCGGTCAGCGTACGAAATCGATCTGGAAGACTGTCGATGTGACCAAGTCGGCCAGCCAGCGCGGTTCCTACGTCGAACCCGGCGAGTTCAAGAGGGACACGAACTACATCACCACCCGGATCACGGCCGACGGCCGCGACGGCTACCCCGTCGAGCCGGGGCGCTACCGGCTGGTCGCGGCGCGCGCCTGCCCGTGGGCCAATCGAACGCTGATCGTGCGCAGGCTGCTCGGACTCGAGCCGGTGCTCTCGCTCGGACTGTGCGGGCCCACGCACGACAAGCTCAGCTGGACCTTCGATCTGGACCCCGGCGGCGTCGACCCGGTACTCGGCATCCCCCGGCTGCGCGACGCCTATCTGGCCCGGTTCCCGGACTATCCGCGGGGTATCACGGTGCCCGCCGTCGTGGACGTGCCGACCGGGCAGGTCGTCACCAACGACTACGCGCAGATCACGCTCGACTTCTCCACCGAGTGGACCGCGCACCACCGGCCCGGCGCGCCGCAGTTGTACCCGGAGCCGCTGCGCGCGGAGATCGACGAGGTGAACCTCGCGGTGTTCCGCGACGTCAACAACGGCGTCTACCGCTGCGGGTTCGCCGGGGCGCAGGACTCCTACGAGGCCGCCTACGACCGGCTCTTCCACCGCCTGGACATGCTCTCCGAACGCCTTGCCGCGCAACGGTATCTGGTCGGCGACACGATCACCGAGGCCGATGTCCGGCTGTTCACCACATTGGTCCGCTTCGACGCGGTGTATCACGGGCACTTCAAGTGCAACCGGTCCAAGCTCAGTGAGATGCCGGTGCTCTGGGCGTACGCGCGCGATCTGTACCAGACCCCCGGGTTCGGCGACACGATCGACTTCGGGCAGATCAAGACGCACTACTACGTGGTGCACCGCGACATCAACCCGACCGGGATAGTTCCCAAAGGCCCCGATCCGGCGAACTGGCTCACCCCGCACGGCCGGGAGGCCCTCGGCGGCAGGCCGTTCGGTGACGGAACCCCGCCGCCCCCTCCGCCGTCGGGCGAACGCGTGCCCGCGATCGGCACTCCCGCGTAACGGGCGCGTCCGGACGACACCCGTCCGGACGAAAGCGAGGCAGCCGCCGGTGGAACCGATGCGGCTGGGTACTTCGTTGTCATGACGAGCTGACGGCAACCGGTGCCATACAGTTCTACCCAGCAGACCGGAAGAGGAGGATGCCGCCGATGCTCAAAGGCGCGTTCGAGAAGACGGTGGTCGAACTGCTCGACACCGGGTCCCGCCTGCAGGCCCCCGCGGTCGCCAAGTACGTGGACCGAATTCGTCGCTCCCATCCGGATGACAGTCCCGCGCAGATCATCGACCGGCTGGAGAAGCAGTACCTGCTCGCGGTGACCGGCAGCGGCAGCGCGGTCGGCGCGACGGCGGCCGTTCCCGGCGTCGGCACCGTCGCGGCCATCGCCGCCGTCAGCGCGGAGACCACCTTCTTCATGGAGGCCTCGGCGGTGTTCACCCTGGCGGTGGCCGCGGTGCACGGTATCTCGCCGGAGGACCAGGAACAGCGCAGGGCGCTGGTGCTGGCCGTCGTGCTCGGCGAGAGCGGCATGCAGATCGTGCAGAAGAGCGTGGGCAGTTCCGCGAAGAACTGGGGCTCGGCCTTCGCCAACCGCATCCCCGGATTGTCGAGCATGAACGATTCGCTGCTGAAGCGGTTCATCATCCGGTTCATCACCAAGCGCGCCGCGCTGATGGCGGGCAAGGTGCTGCCCGCGGGCATCGGCGCCGTGATCGGCGGCGCGGGCAACCGTGCCCTGGGCAAGGCCACGATCAACAACGCGCGCAAGGCATTCGGGAAGCCGCCTGCCACCTGGCCCGGGCACCTGATCATCGACGCCGATCCGTTCACCGCGATCGACCCGGTCAAGCCGCGACCTCCGGCCGAGCCACGATGAGCGGGACGCTGCCGATCGCGTTCGCGGTCCAGGGACTGACCAAGCGGTACGAACTGGCGACCGCCGTGGCGGACGTCAGCTTCACCGTGCCCTCCGGAGCCATCGCCGCGCTGGTGGGTCCGCGCGGCGCGGGCAAGACCACGATCCTGCGGGTGCTGCTCGGACTGGTCGTCCCCACCTCCGGAACCGCGTCCGTCGGCGGCCCCGGTGCCCGGCGCGACGGCAGGGGCTCCGCGAGCGTGATCGGCGGCGTCCTCGCGCGCCGCGGACTGCCTCCGGCCCGTACCGCGCGAGAGCACCTCTGGATCCACGCCGCCGCGGCGAACGTCGCCGACAGCCGGGTGACCGAGGTACTCGACCTGGTGGGGCTGGACGGGCACGCCACGACCAAGACCGGCGTCCTGTCGATCGGGCAGCAGACCAGGCTGGCCCTGGCCACCGCGCTGCTCGCCGATCCTCCGCTGCTGGTGCTCGACGATCCGATGGACGGGCTCGACGCCGCCGAACGCGGCTGGCTGCACGACTTCCTGCGCGGGCACACCCGCCGCGGCGGCAGTGTCCTGTTGACCAGCGAGAGCCTCGGCGCCGTTCTGCCCGCCGCCGACCAGCTGGTCGTCCTGAACGAGGGCACGGTGGTGTACCAGGGCACTCCGGCGCGGCTGCGGCGCGGGCACCCGGACCGTCTGGTGGTCGCGGCGTCCACGCCCATCGCGCTGGCCACCATGCTCGCGGCACAGGGATTCACCGACGCGGTGATCCGGCCGGACGGTCGCCTCGCCGTCGCCGAAGCGAGCGAAGCGCAGATCCGCGCGGCCGCCACCGCGGCGCAGGTGCGCATCGATAGCATCGTCGCCGACCCGATCCATCCCGACCGCGTGCTCGCGTCGCTGACCAAACCCACCGCCGTGCCCGCGCCGCACTATCCGGGTCTCGCCGCGCCCGGCGCCCAGCCACCCTCGCCGACGCCCTACGGAATCCCACGATGATCACCATCCTGCCCGCGGACCTGGTGCCGAACGTCAACTCCGAGGTGCGCAAGGTCGTCACGATGCCGCGCGCCAGGACGCTCGCCGCCGCGCTGCTCGCCGTGACACTGTTCGCGAGCCTCGTGTCGGCGAGCCTGGCCGGGCCGCCGGATCCGCGCGGCCAGCCCGCCACCGGCGCGGCGACGATCGGGCTCTACGTCGCGCTGGCGCTGGTCGTGCTCGCGGCCGCGGTCTTCGGAGCGGTGGGCACCGGCGCCGAGTACCGGTACCACAGCATGGCGGTGACCGCTCTGTTCACCGCGGACCGCGACCGGCTCGCCGCCGGGAAATTCCTGGTCATCGGGTGTTCTGCGCTGGCGGCGGCGGTAGCGGTCGAGCTGGTGTCGGTCGGGGCCCTGTTCGGCGTCGGACACGGCAAGGTCGCCGTCACCGGGGAGTTCTTCGCGGTACTCGGCGGTGGGCTGCTCGCGGCGGTCTGCTGGTCGCTGATCGGCGCGAGCGCGGGCATCCTGCTGCAATCCTCGACCAGAGCCGTGCCGCTGCTGCTCGGCTGGATCGTGCTCGCCGAACCCTTGATCTGGCTGATCGCCCGCGGCCTCGGCATTCCGGGCGTGGTCACCCTGCTGCCCGTCTCCGCGACCGTCGGCACCGTGGCGGTGGGTTCCTACCCCGACAGCGATCTACTCGCCCCGACCCCGGCCGCCGTCGTGGTCTTGCTGCTGTGGACCATCGGCCTGGGCGCCGCGAGCTGGTGGAGTCTGCGCACCCGCGACCTGTGATCCGCGGCTGGTAGGGAACAACGGCTTGTCGGCCGGTGTCGGTACCGTCGATGACGAACGCGGTACGACAAAGGGGGCGAGCGAACGACGTGGACGGGGGACGTAGACCCGGCTGGATACGCAGGCTGTGGGCGGAATGCCTACCGCACCGCGCGGTGCTGGGCGGACTGGCGGCGGCCGTGGCCGGCGGGGCGGTCGTCGAGACCGCTGGGCCGCTGCTGACGAAACGGGCCGTCGACGCGGCGGGGATCGGTGACACGGCGGCGATCAGCGCCGTGGCCGGACTGATCCTGATACTGGCCGTCAGCCGGTCCGCGGCCGGGTTCGGGCGGCGCTGGCTGGCCGGGCGACTGTCCCTGGACGTGCAGCACACGCTGCGCGTGCAACTGCTGGGCGCCTTGCAGCGGCTGGACGGCGTCGGACAGGACACGCTGCGCACCGGGCAGGTGGTCTCGCGCTCGATCACCGATCTCCAGCTGGTCCAGGGCCTGCTGGCGATGGTGCCGCTCTCGGGCATGGCACTGCTGGAGTTCGGCCTGGCCGCCGCGGTCATGATCTGGCTGTCCCCGCCGCTGGCGGCCGTCGCGCTGCTGGTGGTCCCCGCGATCGGCGTGGTGGTCTACCGCATGCGGCCGCGCCTGCACGCGGCGACCTGGTCGGCGCAGCAGCGCGCCGCCGATCTCGCCCAGCACGTCGAGGAGACGGTCACCGGCGTGCGGGTGGTCAAAGGGTTCGGCCAGGAAGCGCGCATGGTCGATCTGCTCGAGCGGCACGGGCGCAAGCTGTTCGCGGAGCGGATGCGCGCCGCGCGGATCGATGCCGGGTTCGCGCCGTCGGTCGCGACGATTCCGCAGATCGGCATGGTCGCCGTCATCGCGCTCGGTGGACTGCTGGCGCTGCACGGCAGCATCGGCATCGGCACCTTCGTCGCGTTCGCCGCGTATGTCGCCGTCATGACCGGCACCGCGCGCATCCTCTCCTCTGTGATCGTCATGGCCCAGCTGACCAGGGCAGCGGCCGAGCGGGTGTTCCAGGTGATCGACACCGCGCCGGTCATCGCCGAGCCCGACCACCCGGTGGAACTGCCGGACGGACCGCTCGGCATCGAGATCGATGCGCTGAGCTTCGGTTTCGACCCCGACCGGCCGGTACTGCGCGAGCTGGATCTGCGCGTACGGCCCGGCGAGACGGTGGCGGTCATCGGCCCGGCGGGGTCGGGCAAGTCCACGCTCGCCCTGCTGCTCCCCCGCTTCTACGCGCCGGACGCGGGCAGTATCCGGCTGTTCACCGACGCCACCGCGTCGCACGCAGGCTCCGACACCCGGGCGAACCCGCCCGCCGGGACCCACACCGCCGAAACGGTCGGCGTCGACATCGCCGACGTGCGCGCCGCCGACCTGCGCGCCGCCATCGGCGTCGTCTTCGACGATCCGTTCTTGTTCTCCGACACCATCGCGGCCAATATCGCGCTCGGACGGCCGGAAGCCACCGACGAGGAGATCCGGCAGGCCGCCGTCCAGGCCGCGGCCGACGATTTCATCGCCGAACTGCCCGACGGCTACGACACGGTGGTGGGCGAGCGCGGCCTTACCCTCTCCGGCGGTCAGCGCCAGCGGATCGCGCTGGCCAGAACGCTGCTGGCCCGCCCGCGCATCCTGGTGCTCGACGACGCCACCTCCGCGGTGGACGCGGTCACCGAAGCCGCCATCTTCGATGCCCTGCCCGACAACGGTGGACGGACCACGCTGATCCTCGCGCACCGGGAGTCGACGCTGGCCCACGCCGACCGCGTGATCCGGTTGCCCGCTCCCGCCGGGCACCTCGCTGCCGAGCCGGACCCGGCCGCCACGCCGGTCCCCCGGGGGCGAGCGCTCGACGGTCCCTCCGGTCGCCGCTTCGGCAGCGCGGCGGCCGACATCAGCGAGACACCCGAGCTGCGCAAGACCATCGGGCTCCTCCCGCCCGCCACCGAGCAGCCGGGCATGGACGCGGAGCGGCTCCGCGAGCCGGATCCGGCGTTCCGGCTCACCCGTTTACTGCGGCCGGTCCGCGCGTTGGTCCTGACGGTGATCGCGCTGCTGGCCGCGGACGCGATCATCGCGATCGCCTTCCCGCCGCTGGTGCGCTACGCCATCGACGGCGGCGTGCTCGGCGACGACGCCGGGGCGCTGGTCCGCGCGGCGCTGCTCGGCACGATCCTGGCCGGGGCGGGCTGGGCGGTCGGCGCGGCCACCACGATGCTCACCGCACGCACCGGGGAACGGGTGCTGTTCGCCCTGCGTGTGCGCAGCTTCGCGCACCTGCAACGGCTCGGCCTGGACTACTACGAGCGCGAGCTGTCCGGGCGGATCATGACGCGGATGACCACCGACGTCGACGCGCTGTCGACCTTCTTGCAGACCGGAGTCGCCACCAGCCTGATCGGCCTGCTGACGTTGGTCGGCATCACGGCCGCGCTGCTGGTCATCGACGTCTCACTGGCGCTGGCCGTGCTGTCGACGGTGCCCGCCCTGGCGATCGCGACGGTGCTGTTCCGGCGGGTGTCGTCCACCGCCTACACCGTGTCGCGCGAGCATGTGTCGGCGGTCAACGCCGACTTCCAGGAGAACGTGACGGGCCTGCGCGCGGTGCAGGCCAACCGGCACGAGCCACGCGCCGCCCGTCGATTCGCCGAGTACTCCCAGCGTTACCGCAACAGCCGGTTGCGGGCGCAGCGGGCGATCGCGCTGTATTTCGCGTTCGTCGTCGGATGGGCGGACGTGGCCTTGGCGGTGGTGGTGTACTTCGGGGCCCGCGAAGTCGCCACCGGCGCCACCAGCGCGGGCACGCTGGTGGCTTTCGTGCTGTATCTGGAGCTGCTGTTCGTGCCGATCCTGCAGCTGTCCCAGGTCTTCGACAATTACCAGCAGGCCAGGGTCGGCCTACGGCGGATCGGGGACCTGCTGCGCACGCCCTCCTCGATCGCCGCCGATCCGGCCGACCCGGTGCCCATCGACGGCGGGCTGCGCGGTGAGGTGATGTTCGACGACGTCCGCTTCCACTACGCGGGCAGTCGCGTTCCCGCGCTGGACGGCGTCTCGCTGCACATTCCGGCGGGCTCCACCCTGGCCCTGGTCGGGCCGACGGGCGCGGGCAAGTCGACCGTCGTCAAGCTGCTGGCACGGCTGTACGACCTGCCCCCGGACGCCGGTTCCGCCGGTGAAGCAGGGCCTGCGGCCGCCGCACCGAAAAGCGAAGCCGGAGTGGCCGCGGATGCCCCAGGCGCGATCCGGGTGGACGGCGTCGACGTGCGCGACTACCGCCTCGCCCAGTACCGCTCTCGGCTGGGCATCGTCCCCCAGGAAGCTCACCTGTTCACCGGCGACGTGGCGAGCAACATTGCATTCGGGAAACCATTTGCCACACCCGAGGAGATCGCCGCGGCCGCCGCCGCGGTGGGCGCGACGGAGATGATCGCCGCCCTTCCGCTGGGGATGAACCAGCCGGTCGGTGAGCGCGGGCGCGGCCTGTCGGCCGGGCAGCGGCAGCTGATCGCCCTCGCCCGCGCCGAACT